>CAVQLW010000008.1:0-308288 GCA_963713485.1 Candidatus Dormiibacterota bacterium | reverse complement strand
CGCACCACCACCGCAACGAGGACGGCGACGTTTCGTCGGACGGCACCGGCACACCGGGGGGAGGGAGCGGGTGGCGCCTGCCACCCGCTTGGGGAGAATAGCTTCCTGAGAGGCCGGATACGGCGGCCGACTCGTCCGACACGAGCCCGTGGTTCGATTTCGCGCTCCCCCATTGCTCTCTGTACCCCGATCGTTCATTGCCACCGGCCACGGCCGGCCGGCTCCGAAGCGAATCGGCGCTCTATCGAAGGTGCCGAACAACATTCTCGGAGCCCAACCTGAAAGGCACCTTAAATGCATGTAACGAAAGGCGGCCGCTCAGGGAAGGTCGAGGGTGAACCGTGTCACCTCGGGGGCCGGCTGCTCGAGCCGCACCGCACCGCCGTGCAACCGAGCGATCGTCTGGCACAGTGCCAGTCCCAGCCCGGCACCTCCGGTCTCTCGAGTGCGAGCGGGATCGCCCCGCTTGAAGCGCTCGAAGATACTGTCTCTGAGCTCGGGATCGATCGCCGAGCCCGGTGTTCGATACGCTCAGGTGCCAGCCCTCAGGATCCGAGTGCGCCTCGAGCGTGATCGAGCCACCGGGCGGTGTGTACCTGCATGCGTTGTCGAGGAGGTTGTCGAACAGCCGCGCGATCAGCACGGGGTCCGCCCGTGCCGACCCAGTCTCGGGAAGATCCAGATCAAGGGCGAGACCGCGCGCCTCGACAAGGGTCTGCCATCGAGCGGCCACATCCCCGAGGAAGTCAGCAACGTCCACGGCTCCCACCTGGGGTATCAGTTGACCCTCGTCCGCTCGCGCGAGCAGCAAGAGTGCGTCGGCCAGATCGCTCAGACGGATCACCTCGCGTTGCAGCGCAGCCAGAACTCTCGCGGTACTCGCCCGCGGCTCGCGGGCGGTTGAGCGCGCGATCGGCAACCGTGCGCATGATCGCGAGCGGCGCGCGGAGCTCGTGCGCCGCATCCGCGGTGAACTCCACGAGCCGTGAGTTGAGCCGGCGCAGCTCATCGGCCTGTTCGCTCAGGACATTGAGCGCTTCTCGAAGTTCGCCGCTCAACTGGTCCTTCTCCGCAAGCTGAACGGACGCCTCATCGGCGCGCTGCCGCTCAACCGTCAGGAGCTGCCGGTGAAGCTCGATGCGCCGATGCTCCGAGCGCTGCAGCGCAATCACCGCAAGACGTCCGACCACCGCGACAATGACGACCGCCGCCAGTTGGAATCCGCCGGTGACGCGGTCCACCGTCCCGTACGCTGCCGCTGCGATGATCACGGCCACCGCGGTTGCGACGACGGCGTTCGCCCACCGGGTCGGGAGCGTCCACGTACCCAGGAGCACTGCCAGGAGCGCGTAGCTGCCGAGCGTCACGCCCGGGAGGACAGCGGTTTCTCCGATCAACACGAGGGCGAGACCGACGATGCAGATGATGAAGACGGCGGTGATCGGTCCTCGCGTGGTGAGCTGCTGCGGGCGGCTGAGGAATTGACGCGCCCATCGCCGAAGACGGCGCGCCGGCCTGGGCGCTGGTCGCACCGTCGCCGTCACGTTACCCACCGGATGGGATGGGTTCGAGCCGGTATCCGCTCCCCCGCGCGGTCACGATCGTGATGTCGGCGCCGGCGTCCTCGAGCTTTCTCCGGAGCCGTGCGACGTACACCTGGACGAGGTTCGAACGTGGCGAATAGTCATAGCTCCACGTGTGGTCGTGCACCTGCGCCGCGCTCAGCAGCTGGCCAGGATGATGTACGAACAGCTCCAGAATGGCGTGTTCCTTGCTCGTGACCTGCAGCGGCCGGCCCGCGACGGTCACGAGGTGAGCGCGTGTGTCGATTGCAAGGTTTCCGGCGCGGAGCACGGCGGCGCGATCCGGGAGGTTGCGCCGCGCGAGTGCTCGGATTCGCGCGAGCAGCTCCTGGAATGCGAACGGCTTGACGAGGTAGTCGTCAGCTCCGGCTTCAAGTCCCTTGACGCGGTCACTCACCGCGTCGCGCGCCGTGAGCATCATCATCCCCGACGCGATCTTGCGATGCCGCAACTCCCGGCAGACGGCGAATCCATCCATGTCGGACGGCAGCATCGCGTCGATGATGACCACATCAAACGCGGCGGTCGTCGCCGCGACCACAGCATCACCCCCCGTCTGGACATGATGCACGCCGATTCCGTACTCCACCAAGGCGCGACTCACCTCGCTGGCCAAGGTGATGTCGTCCTCAACCATCAGGACTCGCATATCCGCAAGTTACCGCGTCCCACGCCGGCGGCTGGAGCCCAAGGTGAGGATTGAACTCACGGCCTACGCCTTACCAAGGCGTTGCTCTACCACTGAGCTACTTGGGCACGCCGGGCGATGGTACCAAGGCGTCCGTCCAGATCAGGCGACCGGGAGCGACGCCAGCCAGGCGACCGCGAACACCGCGGTGGCCACGGCGAGGGTCGGGAATGGGCGCCGCGCCCGCGTGGCGAGGACGATCACGACACCCACGCCCAGCGCGACGGTCCCAGCCAGCAGCACGAATCCAGCCTGACCAAACGGGACCGCCGCCGCCCAGGCGATCACCCCGGCCAGCGCCAGCGCCACCGGACCGGCCCGCCTCGCCCTGATCCCTCCGATCACCACCGGGAGGCTGCGCACGCCCGCAGCGCGATCGGCATCGATATCCGGGAGTGCGTTCGCGAGATGAAGGCCCAGCGCCACCAGTGCCGCCAGCGGCACCAGCACGAAGAGCCGCGACGGGATGGCGCCTGCTGAGGCGTACGCCGCGAGCGGCAGGACGGCCATCCCTCCCCACCACGGCACCCACGAGAGGATCGTCCGGCGGAGTCCGAGGTCGTAGGCGAGCCCAGCCGCGAGCGCCGCGCTCCCGAGCAGCAGCGTCGCGAGGTTCACGGTCGCGGCGACCCCGAGGCCGATGACGCCCAGCGCAGCTCCCACCCACGCGGCGGTGGATCGCGAGACGGTCCCGGCCACGATCGGTTTGTACGGCTTCGCGAGCGCATCCTCGGGGAGATCGACGACGTCATTGACGGCGCCGATGCACAGCTGGATCGGCAGCATGATCCCAACCAGCTGAGCGATCCGAGTGGCATCGGGCACGGCCCGGCCGGCCAGACCCGCGAGCGCCACGAACACCGCGGTGACCAGCAGCGATGGCCCCGGATGGCCCAGGAACACGATCGAGCGAGCGCGGCCGCCGGGCGTCCGCTCGTCCCACCACATGGGCGGGATCCCTACTCCCTGGGTGGATCGGGGGCCGCGGCCGTCCCCTCCTCGGCGCCTTCGCCCACCTCGAGCTCGTGCTCCGGGTTCACCGCGGTCTCGGCAACCTCCACGGCGGCGGTGACCGAGCCGTACCCGGCCGACTCCTCGGCAGCGACGCGCGCGGCGAGCAGGCGCTCGTGCACGGCGTCCTCGAGACGACGGATGGGACCGCGCGTCGGCTTGGGCTGTTCCTCGGTCGGTGGCGTCTCGGTCACGTTCTCACTCACAGGGACGGTGGGCCTAGCCCGGAGTATGGGCGATGACCCTCGAGGACCCGCGGACTTGTGGAGCCGATGGGGAGATTCGAACTCCCGGCCAACCGCTTACAAGGCGGTTGCTCTACCCCTGAGCTACATCGGCCGGCTCCCGATTCTCCCATGGGTACGGAGTTGTCTACGAGAGAACCGCTGCGGTATTCTCGGATCCGCCCGATGGAGCAGGACGCCAGTCACTCCGCACCGGCAGCGAACCATCTGCTCGATTCGCTCCCGGTCGCGGAACGCACCGTATTGATGAGCCAGCTTCGGCCTGCGCATCTCATCGTCAAGACCGTCCTTTTCGACCCGGGGCAGCCGATCGAGTCGGTGTACTTCCCCCTCGACGGCGTCATCTCGTTGGTCACCCCCCTCGCCGACGGCAACATCGTCGAGGTGGCGACGATCGGGAACGAGGGCATCGTCGGCGTGCCGCTCGTCGCCGGCGGATCGCTCGCGGTGCGCGCCATCTCGCAGGTCGGCGGCCGGTCACTTCGAATGGACGCCCGAGCCTTCGCAACGGAGTTCGAGCGCCTCGATGGCTTCCGCAGCCTGGTGCAGCGGTACATCCAGGCGCTGTTCGGACAGATCTCCCAGGCGGCGGCCTGCAATCGCCTGCATTCCAACGAAGAGCGCCTCAGCCGCTGGTTGCTGATGAGCCACGACCGCGTCGGCACGGACACCTTCCCAATCACTCACGAGTTCCTCGGACAGATGCTCGGATCCCGCCGGGCCACCGTGACGTTGTCGGCCGGCCTCCTCCAGGCCGCCGGCCTCATCAAGTACCACCGGGGCCGCGTCACGATCGTCGATCGGGAGGGCCTGGAGGCGGTGTCGTGCGAGTGTTACGCGCTCATCAAGCAGGCCCTGGACCGGGTGGTGGTCAGCCCTAACTGACGCCGCGCTCGCCCTCGGAGCTGGGTGTGCGCCTGACGAGATCCGGCACGTCATCGATGTCCCCGCGCAGCTCCCCGGCGGCGGCCCGTCCGGCGTCGAACAGACCGGCGACCGCCTGCTGCACGCCCACAGACATGGATGGGTACGCGTGGATCGCCTGTGCCAGCCGGCCGCTGAACGCATGGAGCTGCATCCCGACGACGAACTCGTGAATCAGCTCGCCTGCGCCCGGCCCGACGATGTGCGCGCCGACGATCGTGCCGCCTCCGGCGTGACCAACCACCGGCCGTGACGCCGTGACGACCTTGATCAGCCCGCGTGTCCTCCCGGTGATCACCGCCCGGTCCACCGCGGTGAACGGCAGCGTCGCCACGCGCACCCCACCTCCGTGCGCGCGGCGCGCTTCCGCTTCGGTGAGTCCGACGTGCGCCAGCTCCGGGTCGGTGAAGATCACTCGCGGCACCACTCGGTACGAGGCTGATTGCCCGCGACCGATCGCGTTGCCGGCCGCGAGCCGGCCCTGATAGGCCGCCACGTGCGTGAACGGCAGGATGCCCGTGACATCGCCGGCCGCGAACACCCCGGCGACCGACGTGCGGAGGTGCGAGTCCACGTCGATGCCCTGCGGCGTCGTCCGGACGCCGATCGTCTCGAGTCCCAGGCGGTCGATGTTCGCCGTCCTTCCGCTGGCAACGAGGACCTGATCCACGCTCAGCGAGCGCTCGCCCGCGGCGTCACGAACATGCAGCACGATGGCGCCGTCGCCGTGCTCCACACGCGACGGCTGCACCCCGAGGTGCAGGCGGATTCCCTCCAACTCGAGGATCCCGCGCAGCACGCCTGCGACCTCAGGATCCTCGCGGGGCAGGAAGGTGGCATCCACATCGACCACCTCCACCACGGTGCCGAGCCTGCTGAACGCCTGCGCGAGCTCGAGACCGACGGCGCCGGCCCCCACGACGAGCAGCCGTCGCGGCTGCACGCGCAACTCGAACACGCTCTCGTTCGTGAGATATGGCACGCCCTCGAGACCCTCGATCGATGGGATGGCCGGACGGCTGCCGGTGCACACGACAACGCGCTGCGCGCTGAAGCGCTCGTCGCCGACCTCCAGCGTGCGCGCGTCGACAAACCGCGCCCGCCCATGGCGCACGACGATTCCCGCCGCCTCGAGATGGGCGGCGTCCTCGTATCGCGCGATCCGATCGATGACGTCGTGGACGCGGTCCATCACCGCCGGGAAGTCCACGCGCACCTCGCCGGCGCGGATGCCGAACCGGCCCGCGTTCGCAACCGTGTGATGGACGGCGGCCGCCTCGATGAGCGCCTTCGACGGCACGCACCCGTTCCACGTGCATTCGCCGCCGAGCGGACCGTCGCTGATGAGCAGGACGCGCCGCCGCCGGTGCGCAGCCGTCTGCGCGGCCGCGAGCCCCGCCGTGCCGCCACCGATGACGGCAAGATCGAAGGCGTCGCTCACGCCGAAGCCGGCACCCCGGCGAACACCAGGCACGAGTTGTGCCCACCAAATCCGAACGACGTCGTCATCGCGAGCCGGACATTCGCGGCGCGACCGACGTTGGGGATGTAGTCGAGGTCGCACTCCGGATCGGGGTACTCGAGATTCACCGTCGGCGGCAGGAAGCCGTCGCGCATCGCGAGGATGGTCACGATCGATTCGAAGACGCCGGCGGCGCCGAGCATGTGTCCCGTCATCGACTTCGACGACGACACCGGCACCGAGTACGCGTGATCGCCGAACACCTCCTTGATCGCGCGCGTCTCCGCGGCGTCGTTGAGCGGCGTCCCCGTGCCGTGGGCGTTGATGTACCCGATGTCCTGTGTCTGCGCGCCGGCGCGCTCGAGGGCCCGCCGCATCGAGCGCACCGCGCCGGCACCGCTCGGATCCGGTGCCGTGATGTGGTACGCGTCCGATGACGCGCCGTATCCGAGCAGCTCGGCGTGGATCGCGGCCCCTCTCGCGATCGCGTGCTCGCGCTCCTCGAGCACCAGCACCGCGGACCCCTCGGCCGCGACGAAGCCGTCCCGATCACGATCGAAGGGGCGCGACGCGTGCTCCGGGTCGTCGTTGCGCGTGGAGAGCGCGCGGGCGGCGGCGAACATCGCGATGCCCGTTGAGGTGATGCCCGCCTCGGTGCCACCGGCGAGCACTGCTACCGCGTCACCCTGCCTGATCCAGTTGGCGGCCTGGCCGATCGCGTCCGCTCCCGACGCGCACGCGCTCACAACCGCCATGTTCGGGCCGCGGGCGCCGAGGTCGATCGCGACCATCCCCGGCGCCATGTCGACGAGTGCCATCGCCGCGGCGAAGGGCGAGACGCGGCGGGCCCCCTGGTTGTCGAGCGTTCGAGTTGCCTGCTCGAGGACCTCGAGCCCGCCGATGCCCGATGCGATGAGGACTCCCACCTCGGGTGACAGCGTCGCGATGTCGAGACGCGCATCCGCGACGGCCTCACGGGCAGCCGCCATCGCGTAGAGGACGTGCGGCGTGCCGCGGCGAGCCTCCTTGGCACCGAAGCGCGCCACCGCATCGAACCCCTTCACCTCGCCCGCGATCCGCACGGGGAGAATGCCCGGGTCGAAATGGGTGATCCGGGTGATGCCCCCCCGCCCGGCGCGGATCGACGCCCAGCTGTCGGGCGCGCTGTTCCCCACCGGCGACACGGCGCCCAACCCGGTGACGACGATGCGGTGCTGCCCCGGCTCAGCCACGGTGTCCCCGCCCGGGGCGTGCGTCCCAGGCACCGGCACGGCCGCCGGCCTGCACTTCAACGCGCCGGATCCGGGTGGTCGCCGTCTTCGGCAGCGCCGCCGAGGTCCGGATGAAGCGCGGCACCATGAACCGGGGAAGGCGCGCCTCGAGAAAGGCGTGCAGGCTCGGGAGCGTCGGAGCCGGAGGTCGCGTCACCACGCAGAGCAGGATCTCATCCTCGACGCCATCGTCCGCCGCGACTGCCACCGCAGCCGCCTCGACGATCGACGGATGCTGCAGGGCGACGGCCTCGATCTCCGCCGGAGGGATGGTCTCGCCGCGGCGGCGGATCGTCTCGCGGAGCCGCCCGTGGAAGGTCATCAGGCCGCCAGGTCCGCGCGACAGCAGGTCGCCCGTCCGGTACCAGCCATCCTGCCCGGCGCCGTCTCGCCCGCCGGCGTCGCCGGCATACCCCTCGAAGATGACGTGCGGCTCGGCGGCGCGGATCCACAGCTCGCCGGGCGCGCCCTCTGATGCTTCGGCACCCCCCTCGCGAACGATTCGAGCCGCGAATCGATCGGTCGGTATCCCGACGGTGCCCGGCACGGGACCGCCCGGGCCCGCATGGGTCCAGCACGAAGCGGTCTCGGTCTGACCCCACACATCCTCGAGGGTGATGCCGAACCGGCGCTCGAAATCCCGCCACAGCCCGGCCGGCGTCGCGCTGCCCATGGCCCGGCGGACCGGGTTGTCGATGTCGTCACGCCGCGGGGCGCGGGCCATGAGCGTGCTGATGATCGTCCCGACGTACGGAAAGAACACCGCGTGCTCCGCACGTGTCCGCGCCCAGAAGCGCAGCGGCTCGAAGCGACGTTCGACGACGACGCGGCCGCCGCGCAGCATGGCGCCAAGGAGGGTTCCCTGCGCCGTGACATGGAAGAGCGGCAGGCACGTGTACACCGTCTCGCCCGGAGCGGTGCGCACCAGCTCGTCGCCGTAGTGGACCGCGTGCAGCGTCTCGGCGTGACGGCTCCACAGGACACCCTTGGACTCGCCCGTCGTGCCGGAGGTGAACATGAGCCGTGCGGGCGCCGCGGGGTCCACGGGAGTTGCCGGCGGCGGCTGCGAGTCCGCCGCGCCGATGGCTCGCTCGAAGCTCTCGCTCCCCGCGGGCGGTTGCCCGCCCGCCGCGAGCGTGTGGCGCACCGTCGTGCCAGCGGAGGCGGCGATCATCGCGGTGCTCGCGAGCGAACCGTCGCAGATCAGCACCCGTCCCGCGGCATGCTCCATCACATGAGCGAGCGGGTCGCCGCGCAGCGATGCGTTCAGCGGCGCGAAGACCGCTCCGAGCTTGATGCACGCAAACCACGTGGCAACGATCGCCACGCCGTTGTGGCACAGCGTCATGACAACGTCGCCCTCACGGACATCGCGCTCGAGCAATGCCTGCGCAGTGGCATTGGCGAGGCGGTCGACCTCGCCATAGCTGAGCCGCGCGTCGGGAAGGACGACGCACTCGTCGTCGTGATGCGCGGCGACCGCGATCTCGATCCGATCGCGCAGGGTCATCAGCGTCAGCGGCGCCGCTGTCATCTCGCGATTCAGTCTGCGGATGCGGTCGAGAAGATCGGCGAACGCGACAGCGTCGAGCGCAGCCGGGGACGGAGCAGGAGGCACGCGCCGATCAGGATGGTCACACCGGCCGCATAGATGCAGAGATTGAACGGCGCCGCGGGAATCGGATACACGGTGCCCTTGATGACATACGCCATGACCGCGATGGCCGCAACCAGTCCGGCGACGCGCCGGACGCTCGGCCGGCCCCGCTGTATCGACCACACGAGTGCCGCGGTCGCGGTGAGCAGATACGTGACGATGATCAGGTCGGCGCCGTACGTCGCGAGGTAGAAGAAGGCGTCGATCGGCGTCGTCCCGTTGAGCATGAATGGGACCACGGCGACGATGCTCACCGCGCCGACGGCCGTGAGCGCTCCGACCGGGGAGCCCTGGCGGCGATGCACGGTGCCGAGCCACCGTGGCCCGAAGCCGTCACGGGCGAGCGCGTACAGGAGACGGTTCGCGCCGTTGACGGTCGCGAGCTGCGCGCCGAGTCCGCTGATCAGCGCCGCGACGTTGATGAGCCTGCCCATCGACGGCGACACGTAGCGGCTCGCGATGTCGACGAGCGGCACCGACTGTCCGGCGAGGGCGCCCGCGCTCGGGTACGCGATGGTCTCCACCCATGCCAGCACCACGTAGATCCCGCCGGAGACGAGCAGCGCCGCGAACATCGAGACCGGGATGACCCGTCGCGCCCGCCGCGTCTCCTCGCCGAGTGTCGCCGAGACCTCGAATCCGGAGAACCCCGTGAACGCGAAGATGATCCCGAGGCCGATGGTCGCGAGTGGAACGTTGCCGGTGCTGAACGGCGCCGCCGAGACCCCGTGGCCGCGGAATCCCCCGTGTGCGATGACCGCCACCGCGACCACGGCCACGAGGACGATCGCGACTCCTTCGAGCATGAAGATCACGAGCGTCGAGACGGAGATCCGCCGGTATGCGAGGACCAAGGCGATCGCCCAGAAGCAGAGCGCGAAGACGGGCCACGCGACCGACACGCCGGCCGATCCGGCGAGGCTCTCGACGAAGTTGGCGTTGCTCGCATAGATCGACGACGAGTACGCGATGTACACGCCGAGCAGCATCCACGCCGAGATGAAGCCGTAGCCCGAGCCGAGCGCCCGGCCGTTGAACGCGTAGACCGATCCCGCCGAGGCGAAATCCGCGGCGAGGATGATGAACGCGTACGCCACGAACAGCATCGCCACCAGTGCGAGCAGGAACGCGAGCGGCCCCGCCTCACCGACGATCGCCGCCATGAGCGCCGGAAGGAACGTCACACCCGCGGTGGGCGCCTGGATCCCCACAGCGCTCGCGGTGGCGCCGATGTAGCGAACGCTGTTGGCACGCAGCGACTCCGTCTGCTGCATGCGGGAGGCTACCGATCCTCGCCGCGCCGGATGCGTTCGAGGCGGCGGCGCACCTCGGGATCGAGGCCGTCCTCGACGCGTGAGGTGCGCCGGCTCTCCTCGCGCATCCGCCGCGTCTCGGTGTGCACCGTTCCGGCGACGCGCGTCACCTCGGCCTCGAGGGCTCGCGCGCCCATGGTCGCGACGCCCATGGCCCCGACGACATCGCGCTCGAGGCGGTCGTCGGTCGCCACGACGACGTCGGCCCCCTCGCCGCGCTGCGCCGCCTGATATGCGGCGCGCTCGATGACGTGATCGGCGGACGCCTGCTTCGATCCGTAGAGCACGGTGACGCCGTCCTGCTGTTGCGTCGACGGGATGGAACCCGGCCGGCCCTTGGCGTCGAAGACCACCGTCACGGCGACTCCCGTCTGCGCCGCGTATTCGCCCAGCGCGTTGACGAGGTGCTGGCGCGCGTCCTCGAGCCCGCGCGAGCGCAGCGTGTCATTGAGCGCGGGCCACGCGTGAATCACGTTGTATCCGTCGACGATCAGCGAACGCATGGAATCGGCCCTCGCGCCGTCACCGTCGCGCAAACCCGCGCTGCCGCTGCACCTCGAAGAGCAGCACCGCCGCGGCAGCGCCCGCGTTGAGGGACTCGACGTGCCCCATCATCGGAATCGACACGAGCACGTCGCAGTGCTCGCGGGTGAGGCGCCGCATCCCCGCGCCCTCCGCCCCGACCACGATCGCTGTCGGGCCGGTGAGTTCCGCAGCGTCGTAGCGGGTGCCGGCGTCGCCGGCGAGGCCGACGCGCCAGAGCCCCGCATCGCCGATGACATCCAGGGCGTGGGCGAGGTTCGGCACGGTGACGACCGGCAGATACTCCGTCGCCCCCGCCGATGCCTTTGCGGCAGCAGCGGTCAGCGGCGCGGCATGGTGCCGTGGCACCACGATGCCGTCAGCACCGCACGCCTCCGCGCTGCGCGCGATCGCCCCCATGTTCTGCGGGTCCTGGATGCCGTCGAGGACGACCAGGAGCGCGGGCGAGCGTGCATGGTCGAGCAGATCGTGGAGCGTGAGCGCCGGACGCGTGTGGAAGTACCCGGCGACACCCTGGTGGTGCTCGGTGTGCGCGATGTCGTCGAGGCGCTGGCGCGGCACCTCCTCCACCGCGATGTCTCGGGAGCGCGCCTGCTCGAGGATCTCGGTCAGCCGCGCTTCCGGACGGACGGCAGCGGCGATCACGATCTTCCGCGCGCTCCGACCGGCGCGAAGTGCCTCGAGCACCGGGTTGCGGCCGTAGAGGATGTCCACGCCGTCACCCGTGTCGCGGCGTGACCCGTTTCCAGCGCTGGCCCTGGGGCGTGTCCTCCACCTCGACGCCGAGCTCGGCAAGCCGTTCGCGGAGTTGATCGGACAGCGCGAAGTCGCGCGCGCTGCGCGCGGCGGCGCGAGCGTCGAGGAGGCGCTGCGCCTCGGGATCGAGCGTCGCGTCGTGATCACGTGCCACCAGGGCGAGCACGCCGAGCACGCTGTCGACCTCCTCGAGCAGATGCTGCAACGTGCGTTGCGTCTCGCCGGTGACAGGGCCGGTGTCGAGCAGGCGATTCACGTCACGCAGGCCGGAGAAGACGATGCCCATCGCCTCGGGCAGGTTGAGGTCGTCGTCCATCGCCTCGCCGAATCCGACGCGCATCCCGCGCACCGAGGTGAGCACCTCCTCATCGCGATCGCTCTCGTCGTCGACCGTGCGCAGCTCGACGACGCGGGTCTGGAACGCGACCAGGCGTTGCACCGCCTCGCTGCTGCTCGCGAGCAGCTCCTCGGAGTAGTCGAGCGGCTTGCGGTAGTGGGTGCGTGCCGCGAGCAGATAGCGGAGCGCAGCGGCGCTCGCGCCCTCGTCGAGCACCTCGCGCACCGTCGCGAAGTTCCCGAGGCGCTTTGCCATCTTCTCGCCGCTGACGCGGAGGTGCTGGCTGTGGCACCAGATGCGCACGAACCGCTGCCCCGTGGCAGCCTCGGACTGCGCGATCTCGTTCTCGTGATGCGGGAAGATGTTGTCAACGCCGCCGCAGTGGATGTCGAAGCTCTCGCCGAGCAGCGCCATGCTCATCGCCGAGCACTCGATGTGCCATCCGGGACGCCCGCGCCCGATGCGCGAGTCCCAGCCGATCTCGTCCGGGCCCACGGCCTTCCAGAGCGCGAAGTCGCGCACGTCTTCCTTCGTGTAGTCGTCCGCGTCGATCCTGCCGCTCGCGCCGGCGACGAGACCCTCCGAGCTCGCTCCGCTGAGCCGTCCGTACGCCGGGAACGCGGCGATGTGAAAGTAGAAGCTCCCGTCGGTCTGATACGCGGACCCTGTCCGCTCCAGGCGTTCGACGAGATCGACCATCTCGTCGATGTACGCGGTCGCCCGGGGGTAGTGGTGCGCGGGCCGGATGCCGAGGGTGTCGCGGTCCTCCTCGAACGCCGCGATCCACTGCGCAGTCTCGGCGTCCAGGGTGTTGCCGTGGTCGGCAGCGTTCTTGATGATGCGATCGTCGACATCGGTGAGGTTCATCACATGGGTGACACGGTCGAACCGGCGGTCGAGCCAGCGCCGCAACACGTCCTCGAAGATGAAGGTCCGGAAGTTGCCGATGTGCACGCGATTCCACACGGTCGGTCCGCACGTGTACATGCGTACGTGCCCGGGTTGCAGCGGCTCCACATCGACAAGCTCCCGGCTCATCGTGTCGTGCAGCTGCAGAGTCATCGCCGCTCGAGGAGCACCGTCGCCGACGCCGCGATCCCCTCTCCCCGCCCGGAGAATCCCATACCGTCCGTGGTGGTCGCGCCGACCGCGATCGTTCCCTTCGGCAGACCCAGCGCCTCGGAGATGTGTGCTGACATCGACTCGAGGTGCGACCCGAGTCGAGGCTCCTCGGCGACCGCGACCACGTGACCGCTCGTGATCGTCCACCCCTCGTCGTGCAGCTTGGCTGCGACGATCCGGAGGAACTCGGCGCCCGACGTGTCCTTCCAGCGCGGGTCGCTCGACGGGAAGTGCTTCCCCATGTCTCCGTGACCCGACGCGCCGAGGATCGCGTCGACGAGCGCGTGCACGACCGCGTCGCCGTCGGAATGTCCGAGGAGTCCGCGGCCGTAGTGGATGTGCACGCAGCCGAGCATGAGCGGCCGCCCCGGGACGAACCGGTGCGCATCGATGCCGTGGCCGATGCGGACCGTCATCGATCGTGCTCGAGCAGGGCCCGCAGCACCACGAGATCCTGGGGAACGGTCACCTTGAAGTTGCGCGGATCACCGGGCACGACGGCGACGCGCTGACCGATCGCCTCGACCAGCGCGGCGTCGTCCGCAGCATCGATACCGTGCTCGGCGGCGTGTGCATGCGCCCTGCGCAGGACATCCGTTGCGAATGCCTGCGGGGTCTGCGCCGCGACCAGCGACGAGCGGTCGAGCGTGGCGACGACGGTGCCGTCCTTCACGTGCTTCATGGTGTCCACGCAGGGTACCCCGGCGATCGCCGCTCCCTCAGCGCGAGCCGCCTCGAGCACGCTTCGGAAGAGTGCCGGGGGGGTGAGGGGACGCGCCGCGTCGTGCACCGCGACCCACTCGTGGCCATCGCACCGTTCGAGCGCCGCGGCGACGCTGTCCTGCCGTCGCGCGCCGCCTTCGAGCAGCACGACGTCCTCGAGCCCGTGCGCCACGGAGATGGCTCGGATCGCCGCCCAGCGAGCCTCCGGCGCGGCGACGACGATGAGGTCGAAGCAGGCGGCGGCGGCAACGGCCTCGAGCGTGATCTCGAAGACCGGACGGCCGCAGGCCACCGCCCACAACTTGTCCTCCCCGGTTCGCACCCCGCGCCCGAAGGCGGGCACGATGAGCGCGCTGGTCAGCGCTGAGCGACCTTGGCTGCGGCCGCCCGAAGCACCTTCGGCTTCGGAGCCTCATCCGAGGCGAGCGTGGCGAAGATCATCCGGCCCGCCGTGGTCTGGAGCACCGTGTTCACCGTGACCGTGACGGTCTCATCGACGTGGCTCTGCCCGTTCTCCACGACGACCATGGTGCCGTCCTCGAAGTAGCCGACGCCCTGGCGGGGCTCCTTGCCCTCCTTGACGATCGTGATCGCCATGCTCTCACCGGCCGCGACGATCGGCTTGACCGCATTGGCGAGATCGTTGAGGTTGAGCACGCGCACGCCCTCGATCTGCGCCAGCCGGTTGAGGTTGTAGTCCTGGGTCATCAGCGCGGCGTGGCGCGCTCGCGCGAGCTTGACGAGGCGCGCGTCCACCTCGGGCGTGCCGGGGAAGTCCAGGTCCACGAGCTCGACGATGACGTCCTCGCCCTTCTGGAGCGCATCGACCACGCCGAGCCCGCGGCGGCCCTTCTGCCGCCTGAACGGGTCCGCGGAATCCGCGACCCGCTGCAGCTCCTCGAGGACGAACCCGGGGATGAGCAGACGTCCCGGGACGAACCCGGTCGCCGCGACGTCGACGATGCGACCGTCGATGAGGACGCTCGTATCGACCACGACGGGTTGTCCGTCGAGCGGGGCCGGTCCGTCCGAGTCGAGGTCCATCGCGGGCGCGCGTCCGAAGAACGCTGCCAGTGCGTCGCGACGGCGACTGCCGGCCCGCACCCCCACGTACACGAGCGCGCTCGCCACGCTCAGCGAGACCACGACGCCGAGCCCCCACGGGAGCGGATTGAGCAGGACCGCGACCAGCGCGGCGATGAGCAGCGCGGCCACCAGCCCGATCGCGGCACCGACGATCTGGCTCGCCGGCGCCTCATCGAGCGTCCGCTCGAGCCAGAGGTACGGCTCGACGGTGAGGAGCGGCGCGGCGAGCGCGAGCGATGCGGCCCCGGCGGCACCGGCCGCGAGCAGGGTCGCGCCGGCCACGCTCGTGCTCTGGGTCAGGGTGCTCTGGGACTCGGAAAGGATGAACACGGCGTACAGCACACCGAAGACGAACCCGAGGCCGGCCCCGATGATCCGCGAGAGGGTCCGTGCTCTCTGGATGGAGCGCTGGGCGTGCCCGTGCATCCGATCGATTGAACCACAGGATCATCGCGCCGGCAGGCGGCGCGACACGACGGTCACCCGAGCAGCGCAAGCGCCTGACTGAGGTTCGCAACGCGGTGACATCGAAGCCCGCCGGGCACGGTGCCGCGGAAGCTCTCCGGGATCACCGCGGCCTCCATGCCGACGGCCGCCGCTTCGGCGAGCCGCGCCTCCGTCCGCAGGACGCGGCGGACCTCGCCACCGAGCCCGAGCTCCCCGAGCACGGCGCAATGGCGTGAGACCGCCCGGTTGGAGACGGACCCGGCCACCGCGAGCGCCACAGCGAGGTCCGTGCCCGGGTCGGCGAGGCGGATCCCGCCGGCGACGTTGACGAACACGTCGAGCTTCTGGAGCGCGACCCCCGCCCGTTTGCCCAGCACGGCGAGCATGAGGTGGAGCCGGTTGAGCTCGAACCCCGAGGCGGTCCGTCGCGGGAACTCGAACGGCGAAGCGGCCGCCAGCGCCTGCACCTCGACGGCCATGGGCCGCAGCCCGTCGCACGTGACCGTGACGACGCTTCCCGAGGCGCCGAGTGAGGCGGCGTCGAGCATGCCGCGGCCACCCGCGGCGAGGTCGTGCATGCCGTCGCGTTCCATCGTGAGGAGCCCGACCTCCCCGGTGGCGCCGAACCGGTTCTTGATGCCGCGGAGCATCCGGTGCTCGCCGAGCCGCTCGCCCTCGAGGAACAGCACGACGTCGACCATGTGCTCGAGCGTGCGGGGCCCCGCGATCGCACCTTCCTTGGTGACGTGCCCGACCAGCAACACGGGAACCCCGGTTGACTTGGCCACCTCACTCATGCGGAGCACCGCAGCCCGAACCTGAGCGACGCTGCCGGGCGGGCCCGGCGTGGCGGCATCCCGGAGCGTCTGCACGGAGTCGATCACCGCCAGCGCCGGGCGCTCCGCATCGATGGTGGCGATCACGGTGTCGACGTCCGACTCGACGAGGAGCCGGACCCTGTCGCCGGTGCAGCCGAGCCGCCGCGCGCGGAGCGCGAGCTGCTCGAGCGACTCCTCGCCCGCGCAGTACAGAGCCGGAGCGGCCGCACCGCCGGTGTGATGCGCCACCTGCAGTGCCAGCGTGGACTTGCCGATCCCAGGATCTCCGCCGAGGAGGACGACGCTGCCGGGCACGATCCCGCCCCCGAGCACCCGGTCGACCTCGGACGAGCCGGTGGCGTGAGTCCTGGCGGCCACGGCCATCACGACGTCCAACGACGTGGTCTCCGCGGCTGCCACGCGTGCGGAGCCGCGTCCCACGAGGCTGACGACGCCCTCGCTGAGGCTGTTCCAGGCGTCGCACGCCGGGCAGCGGCCCTCCCACTTCGGCGCCTCAGCACCGCATGCGGAACAGACGAAGTGCGCGCGAGGGGCGGAGCGCTGGAGCTCGGTGGCCATGTGGGTGCGCATGGTACCGAACAGATGTGCTCTATGTCAACCGAGTATGTTCGCGTCTACCCAAGCGCTGGTCTGGCGGCCGGCGGCAACCCTCATCGCGAACGCGACGGTCGGTACCTCCCACGCGGCGACTGTTGCGCCCCGACCGGCTCCGGGTCGTCCTTGCCCTCGAGCCGGCGGCGCAGCTCGACGAGGCGATCGCGCAGCTCCGCGGCGCGCTCGAACTCCAGGTCGCGAGCGGCCCGCAGCATCTCCTTCTCGACGTCCTTCGCGAGGCGCAGGACCTCGTCGGGTGGCAACCCGGACGCCTCCTGGAACGCGGCGGCACGCAGCGACTGCTGATCCCGGTGCGACTCCATCTGGTAGACGGCCTTGACGATCGAGAGCGGCGTGATGTCGTGCTCGACGTTGTGCGCAACCTGGATGGCGCGGCGGCGGTCGGTCTCGGCAATCGCCCGCTCCATGGCGTCCGACGTATGGTCCGCATACATGACGACGTGTCCGAAGACGTTGCGCGCGGCACGTCCGATGGTCTGGATGAGCGAGCGATACCCGCGAAGGTAGCCCTCCTTGTCGGCGTCGAGGATGCCGATGAACGACACCTCCGGCAGGTCGAGGCCCTCGCGCAGCAGGTTGATCCCGACCAGCACGTCGAAGACGCCGAGACGGAGGTCGCGGATGATCTCGACCCGCTCGAGCGTGTCGATGTCGCTGTGCAGGTACCGCACTTTGATCCCCGCCTCACGGAGATAGTCGGTGAGGTCCTCCGCCATCTTCTTCGTCAGCGTCGTGATCAGGCAGCGCTCGTGCCGTTCGATCCGGCGGCGCATCTGCGCGATGAGATCGTCGATCTGCCCGTGCGATTCCTTCACCTCGATGGTCGGATCGACGAGGCCGGTCGGCCTGATGATCTGCTCCACCACCTGCGTGGCGCGGCCCTCCTCGTACGGGCCCGGCGTGGCGCTGACGTAGATGATCTGCCCGATCATCGAGTCCCATTCGGCGAAGGTGAGGGGGCGGTTGTCGAGCGCCGACGGCAGGCGGAAGCCGTATTCCACCAGGGGGATCTTGCGGGCGCGGTCGCCCTTGTTCATGCCGTCGATCTGGGGGACGGCCACGTGCGATTCATCGACGATGATCAGCGCATCGTCGGGGAGAAAGTCGAGCAGGCAGAAGGGTCGCTGCCCCTCGGAACGCGCGCTGAGGTGACGGGAGTAGTTCTCGATCCCCGCGCACGTGCCGGTCTCGCGCATCATCTCCATGTCGAAGTTGGTGCGCTGCCGCAGGCGTTGCGCCTCGAGGAGCCGCCCGCGCTGCTCGAGGTAGGTCACCCGTTCCTCCAGCTCCGCCTCGATGGTGACGAGCGCCTTCTCCATCTGCTCCTGCGGCGTCACGTAGTGGGATGCGGGGAACACCGTGAGCTCGTCGCGCATCGTGAGGATCTCGCCGGTGAGCGGGTCGAAATCCTTGATCGTCTCGACGGTGTCGCCCAGGAACTCCACCCGGGTCGCGATCTCCTCGTACGCGGGCTGCACGTCGACGACGTCGCCCCGCACGCGAAACCGCGAGCGCCCGAAGTCCATGTCGTTGCGGGAGTACTGCAGGTCGGAGAGCTTGCGCAGCAGGATGTCGCGGCGGACCGACTCGCCGCGCTTCACGGTGATCGACTCGCCGAGATAGTTCTCCGGCGAGCCGATGCCGTAGATGCAGGAGATGGAGGCGACCACGACGACGTCGCGCCGGGTCAGCAGGGCCCGCGTCGCGCTGTTGCGCAGGCGGTCGATCTCGTCGTTGCGCGACGAGTCCTTCTCGATGTACGTATCGGTGCGCGGGATGTACGCCTCCGGTTGATAGAAGTCGTAGTAGGAGACGAAGTACTCCACGGCGTTCTTGGGGAAGAACTCGCGGAACTCGGCCCAGAGCTGCGCCGCGAGTGTCTTGTTCGGCGACAGCACCAGCGTGGGCCGCTGCTGCGCGGCGATGACGTTGGCGATGGTGAACGTCTTGCCCGAACCGGTCACGCCGAGGAGGATCTGCTCGCGCTGCCCCTCGCGGAGCCCGCGTTCCAGCGCCCTGATGGCGGCGGGCTGGTCTCCCGCGGGTTCGAAGGGCGCGGTCAACTCGAGCGTGGGCATTCGCTCAGTCTACGCGGGCGCGACGTTCGGCCTTCCGACGCCGACGACGGCCGCGTAGATCTCCTCGAGACGCGCCGCGACGTCGTCCCACGAGCGCCCCGCGCCCGCCGTTTCGCGAGCGCGCTGCCCGGCCTCCGCGCGCCGGGCAGGATCATCGAGCAGTGCTGCGACTGCCGCGCGGAGTGCTGCGATATCACCGGCCGGCACCAGCACCCCGCCGCCACTCACCGCGTCGCGCAACCCGTCGACGTCGTAGCCGACCACCGGCGTCCCCGCGGACTGCGCCTCGACCGCGACCATGCCGAGCCCCTCGAACTTCGACGGCATGACGACGAGCGCCGCGCGCGCGTACTCGCGATGCAGCGCCGTGCGATCGAGCGTGCCCAGGTACTCGATCCTTCCGCCGCTCGAGGCAGCGGCGCGACGAACGTCCTGCTCGAGACTGCCACCACCCACCACCACGCCGCGCACATCGGACCTCGCGCCCGCGAGCGACGCGAACACCTCCAGCGCAGCGAGCACGCCCTTCTCGCGCTCGAGACGGCCGACGAACAGCAGGCGCCCGTCCTCGTGCTCGACGCCGGGCTCATCGACGACGTCCACCCCGTTCGGAACCACCTCGATGCGCGCGGCGGGAATGCCCATCTCCAGCAGCGAGTTCGCCGTCGACCGGGACACCGGCAGGACCATCGCGGCACGCCGGTAGCCGCGGGCTTCGAGGCCCGCGAGCAGGCGCTTCACGGAACCGCGCCCGTGAGCCTGCCGGTACGTGTGGTGCGCGGTGTACACGAGCGGCACGGCGAGTGGCTTCCACAGCAGCACACCGCCCGGGCCACCGTGCGCGTGGATCACGTCAGGTGACGCGCGCATCAGGATCCGTGGATAGCGGTTCAGCTGCAGCGAAAGGTCCAGCGGCGCCCTGCCCGTGCGGCGCGCGACGGCGATGGCGTGCTCGCCGCGACCCGAGATCGTGTTGACGCGCACGCCTCGCCGTTCCAGCGCCTCGCGCATTCCGTGCACGACGACACCCTGCCCACCGAGCGGCGGGTCGTCGTCGTAGCTCACCATCGTGACGCGCGTCATGGCTGGCAGTGCGCGCAGTACACGGTGGTCCGCCCCGCCGTGACCGTGCGGCGAAGCGTCGCCCCACAGCGAAAGCACGGCTGGCCACCCCGTCCGTACACCTGGAGCCGCTCCTGGTTGCTGCCGCGGCTGTTCCAGACGTCGCGGTAGTCGTCGACGCTGCTGCCGCGGTTGGCGACCGCGGCGCTGAGCACCACGCGGATCGCGTCGAGCAGCGCCGCGCGCTCACGTCTTGTGAGGCGATGACAACGCTTCGTCGGGCGCACACCCGCCAGGTGGCACGCCTCGTCGATGTAGATGTTGCCGAGACCGGCGACGCCGCGCTGGTCGAGCAGCGCCGCTTTGACCGTGCGGGTGGTGCGGCGCAGCACCGCGTCGAGGCGCTCCTGCGAGAAGGCGTCAGAGAGCGGTTCGACGCCCAGGCGTGGCAGAACGCCGGCTGCCGTCAGCGCGTCACGCGACCCATAGGCGATCCGTCCGAACCGGCGCGCATCGTCGAAACGCAGCTCCCGGCCGTCGTCGAGCGTGGCGCGGATGTGCGTGTGCTTGGCGACCGGGAGGCCCGCATCGCAGACGAGGAGGTGGCCGGTCATCCCGAGGTGGACCATGAGATCGTCCCCGGAATCCAGGCCGAGCAGGAGGTACTTCCCCTGCCGCTCCACGGCCTCGACGCGCTGGCCGGTGAGGAGCGCGGGAAGCACGGTGCCCTCGGGCATGCGGACGATGTCCGGGCGGGTCACGCTGACCCCGTCGATGCGCCGTCCGGTCACGGCGCCACGCAGGTCGCGCGCGACCGTCTCCACCTCGGGAAGTTCGGGCACCTCAGCTCCTCGCGACGGGCGTCATGTCTCCCCAGTTGTCGCCGACCTTGACGTCAACATCCAACGGGACCTGGAGCGCCGCGGCCGCTCCCATGCGCTCCCGCAGCAGCGGGATCAGCGCGTCGACCTCGTCTTCCGGCGCCTCGAGGAGCAGCTCGTCGTGCACCTGGAGCAGCATCCGGCTGCGCAGCCCCGACTCGCGGAGCGCGGTGTCGACGAGGATCATCGCCAGCTTCATGATGTCGGCCGCGCCGCCCTGGATCGGCATGTTCACCGCCATCCGCTCGGCCGCGAAGCGGAGCTGCCGGTTGGCGGCGCGGATGTCGGCGATGTACCGGCGCCGCCCGTTGAACGTCTCCACCCACCCGTACTCGCGTGCGTGGTTGCGGACCTGCTCGAGATACACGGTCACCGCGGGGAAGTTCCGGAAATAGGCGTCGATGAAGGTGTGCGCATCCTCGCGGCTCATCCCCGTGTCCCGCGCGAGGCCGAAGTCGCTCAGCCCATACACCACGCCGAAGTTGACCACCTTGGCGATGCGACGCATGTCGGGCGTGACCGCCTCGGGGGCGACGGCGTAGACCTCGGCGGCGGTGCGCCGGTGGATGTCCTCGCCGCGCTGGAAGGCCGCGATCAGATCCTGCTCACCGGTCACGTGCGCGAGAACGCGCAACTCAACCTGCGAGTAGTCGGCACTCACGAGTCGCTGCCCCGTGTCGGCGTGGAAGGCTCGGCGGATGCGCTGCCCCCACTGCGTGCGCACGGGGATGTTCTGCAGGTTGGGGTCCGACGACGACAGCCTGCCCGTGGTGGCCACCGCCTGATTGAACGATGTGTGCACGCGCGAGTCCGCGGTGCAGAGCAGCGGCAACGCGTCCACGTAGGTGCTCTTCAACTTCGTGAGCTGGCGCCATTCGAGGATGAGGTCGACGACCGGATGCTCGCCTCGCAGCGCCTCGAGCGTGTCGGCGTCGGTGCTGCGGCCCGTCTTCGTCTTGCGACCGCTGGCGAGCCCGAGATCGTCGTAGAGGAACCGCGCGAGCTGCTGCGTGCTCCCGGGGTTGAACGTGTAGCCGGCGGCGTCCTGCACCTCGCGCTCGATCTCCGCAATCCGGGCGTGCATCTCCGCGCTGATCGCACCGAGCAGATCGCAGTCGACGGCGATGCCTTCGACCTCCATCGAGGCGAGAATCGGCACCAACGGCAGCTCGAGGTCGTCGTGGAGGCGGCGAGCGCCGGCGCGCTCCATCTCCTTCTCCAGTGCCGCCCCGACCGGATCGATCAGCCCGATCCAGGTGCCGTAGTAGGGCGCCGCCTCGTCGACGGGGACGTCGGCGATGCCGCGCTTGAAACGTCCGGTGCCGAGCAGCGACTCCTCGGGCTCGACGCGGAGCGCACACAGATCGTGCGCGAGCACCGGCAGCGTCGGGACCTTGAGCCGGTTGTTGGTGAGGTACGCGGCGAGCAGCGCATCGAACCGCAATCCCCGGATCACCACGTTGCGCCGCCGCCAGGCGAGCAGCTCGCGCTTGAGGTCGTACCCGCGCTTCGCCACTGAGGCATCCGCGAGGATCCGCTCCACGACCGCGACCGCGGCAGGATCGGCATTGCGCTCGAGCCCCGCGTGCCACACCGGCACGTAGTACGCCACGTCATCACCGGCCGGGGCGAGCGCGACGCCGATGATGTCGCCGGTGCGCGGGTTGCCGTCCACCACCGTGCGCACCGCCACCGATCCAGCCGCGCGAATGCGCTGCTCCGCGTCGCCGGCCTGATGCGCGTCGACGACCACGACGACCTCGGTGCTCGGCGCCTCCGCCGCGATGTTGGCCGCGGATTCCGCCGTGCCCGCGGACGGCGCCGAGTCCACGTCATCGGTTCGACCGGGCAGACGGGTGAGGAGGCTTCGGAACTCGAGGCGGTCGAACAGCACCCGCACCGCCGCCTCGTCGTAGTGGAACAGCCGAGCAGGCTCGAGCGGAAGATCGACGTCGACATCGGTGCAGATCGTCGCGGTCCACTTGCTCAATCGCGCCTGCTCCTCGTTGTCCTCGAGCGCGCGCCGCACCCGTCCCGGCGGCATCGAGGGCACCGCCTCGAGGACACGCTCCAGCGGTCCGTACTGTTGCACGAGCGACATCGCGGTCTTCTCGCCGATGCCCGGGACACCGGGGATGTTGTCGCTCGGATCCCCTTGCAGCGCCTTGAAATCGACGACGAGCGGTGGCTCAAACCCGTACCGCTCGCGAACCTTGTCGAGGTCGTAGATGATGATGTCGCTGATACCACGTCTGCTCGCGAAGACGCGCACGTGGTCGGTGACGAGCTGGAGCACGTCGAGGTCGCCGGTGAGAATGATCACGTCGAGCCCGGCGGCCTCGGCCTTGCGCGCAAGCGTGCCGATGACATCGTCCGCTTCGTAGGTCGGGATCTCGACGATCGGGATGCCGAGCACATCCACCACCTCGCGCGCCCATGGGAACTGCTTGCGCAGCTCGTCCGGCGCCCGCAGGCGCTGCGCCTTGTACTCCGGGAACTTCTCGTGGCGGAAGGTCGGGCCGGGCGGATCGAACGCCGCCACCGCGAAGGTGGGCGTCGTGTCGTTGAGCGCCTTGAACAGCATCGAGGTGAAGCCGTACGCGGCGTTGGTCATCTCGCCCCGGCTGTTGCTCAGCGCCGGCATCGCAAAGAACGCCCGGTAGACGAGGTTGTGCCCATCCACCAGCAACAGCGTCTCGCGAGCCACAGCGAACCATGGTAGCGGCGCGACGAGCATGTCCTCGGCGGCGACTCCCGGGGTTATGATCGGCCCATGGCCGACCTGGTGGAGATGACCGTCGACAGCATCAGGGTGCACATGCCGACCGGCCAGCACGTGGTGATCCTCAAGGAGAAGTCGGCCGACCGCTACCTTCCCATCTGGATCGGGATCAACGAGGCGAACGCCATCGCGTTGAAGATCACCGGGATCACCCCCGAGCGGCCGATCACGCACGACCTGCTCGCCAACCTCCTGAGCGCGGTCGACGTCACCGTGGAGCGGATCGTCGTCACGTCACTGAGCAACGAGGTGTTCTACGCGCGCATCCTCGCCCAGATCGACGGCCGCCGCCTCGAGATCGACTCGCGCCCGTCCGACGCGATCGCGGTGGCCGTCCGGGTGGGGGCCGGCATCTTCGTCGCCGACGAGGTCCTCGACAAGGCGGGTGTCCTGCCCGAGGCGGACAAGGACGGGGAGCTGACCGAGGCCGACCCGGAGAGCGAGGAGCGGCTCGCCAAGATCCGCGACTGGGTCAACACGCTCAACCTTCCCGATCTCGGCACCGGAGCCTCCGAGAGCTAGGTCGGCACCGGGTCCTGGCGTCAGGTCAGCCGCGGAACAGCGACCAGAACCCCGGATCCTCGAAGCCGAGCCGCCACGCGGCGATACCGGCGAGGTGAAAGCTCTGCACCAGCGCGATCTTTCGCGCCAGGCTGTTCGCGTCGTCGAAATAGCTGACGAGCGACCCGTTGGGTGACACGATGAACGGGGTCTGTGCGGTGAAGTCGTAGTCGACCCGTGCGCCGGGCACCGACAGCGCGTTGTACAGCACGTTGCTGTAGGACGACGCGCCGCCGATGCTTCCCCACTCGCGTCCGTAGAGGGGGATCCCGAGCAGCGTGTCCGCCGGGTTCAGGTCGGGCAGCGTCGCCTCGAGGATCGCCGTGTCCCAGTCGAGCCCCGCGACCGGGCCCGGCGTCCCGCCGTCGCCGTGCTGGTCATACGCCATGAGGTCGACGAGATCCGCCGCCTTGCCGATCGCGGCGATGTCGTACGCCGCCGAGAACTGATTGGTCCCAGCGAAGGTGTGCGGAACGACGTCGACGATGAGCTTGGCCCCACGAGCGTGGACCGCCGTCGCAAGCTGCTGTACGAAGGTGGTGAAGGGCGCCTTGTCAGCGGCGAGCATCCCCTCGAAGTCGAGGTTGACGCCGGAGTAGCCGTCGTAGCGGATCGCCGCGGTCATCTCGCCGATGAGCTCCGCGGTTGCCTTGGGATTGTTGAGGAGCCGGTTGGTCGCCCCGGGATTGGCAGGGTCGTTGGCGAGTGACGGCCAGATGGGGATGCTCGCCGCCGCCGCGCGGTTGGCCGCCGACTGATCGGGCGTGCCGAGGATGGAGCCGTCCGCCTGAGCGGTCCAGCCGGTGGGGCTCATCTCCGACACCGCCCCGAGGTGGAACGCGAACGAGCTGTTCGAACTCGGCCGTGTTGATCACGAACGCGTCGACCTTGATGGAGCTGACGGCCGGCGCCGGTGGGACGGTCACCCTGCGCACGGTGTTGCGCGGAATGCCGCCGAGCGCCAGGGTGATCCCCGGATCGAGGTGGGCGTCCCCGTCGGTCGGGATGCTTGCCGGCAGGGTGATCGAGGCCGGTGGCTTGCCGTGCCATGTGACGCGAGCGTGGGTGCCGTCGACCCACGTCACGGTGGCGCCGGGGAGCGACGCGGTCACCGCGGACTGATCAGGGGCGTCATCGAAGACGGCGTCGACGACAAGACCGCTCGACGGATCGATGTGGGCGGCGAGCATTGCGGCGGTTGGAGGGATGACGGTGAACGTGATGTACTGGGTGCTCAGCCCCGCCACCGCGACCGACAGCTTGTGTTCGGAGGCGAGCGGGAGCGCCTTCACCGACGCGAGGAGATCATTGCCCTGGGTGCTGAGCGTCAGGTTGTGGCTGTCCAGCGTTGCCGTCACGTCGCTCCCCTGCAGCGGGGCGCCGGTCGCATGCAGGCGCAGATCGAGAGTGGGCGGGACGTTCTGGGCACCGGTGCGCAGGCCGACACCACCCGCCGTGATCACGACGTATGAGTAATTGGGTGGCCGGCCGATCCCCGCGAAGCTGCAGCCGGAGACAAGCAGCGCCACGGCCAGGCACACCAGGCGGCGGTGCATCGGGTCTCAGTCTAGATGAGATCCCCGCATAGACATGAGAGGCGGCGTGGCCCCGCCATTGAACAGCGTCAGTGGGTCGTGAGCGTCAGCGTCGCCGTGAGCTCCGGGCTCCCGTAGCCCTCGTAGCCCGCCGGGACGGTGGCTGTCAGGTGAAGCAGCGTGCCCGGCGCGAGCCCGCTCGGGATGTCGAAGGTGAACAGCTCTGAGCCTCCGGGCGAGCCGGCCGCTGCGGGGCCGGTCGTGTCGCCGTTCGCCGGTTGGGGAACGCCGACCGGGACGCTCGCCCCGTACGTGGCGGGAACGAGCGCGACGCTCGTGCCCTCGACCCCGATGGTCACGCAGGGACGGAACGCGAGTGTCGAGCCGGTACCCGACGCCGCCCCGGGCGCCGCAAGGGAGGAGGCCGGCACCACCAACTGTGCGTAGACGTCGACGGGGCGGCCGGCGGCAACATCGAGGCTGGACGTGGCGAGCACCAGGCGCACCCCGGGTTGGGACGGAACGCTCACCTGCTGCCGCGCGGAGAAGCTGTCGGGCAGCGCGGAGCCGGTGACCCTGACGACCGGCTGGGAGCAGGATGCCGTCTCGGCGACCGGCCCGGGGGCGTGGGCGTTCGAGCCGCTGCCCAACGCTGGATTGCTCCCGATGCCGTTCGTCGTGCCGGTGCCCGTCCCGTGGGTCACGGCGATGATCACCAACACGGCGGCCACCGCAGCAGCTGCGGCGGTGGCGGGGAACCGGCGGAGCAGCCCGAGGTTGAGCCAGCGGAGGTTGATGCGCTCGCGAGGCGCACGTTCCGCAACCGGCGGCGTCGAGGGGAGGTGGACCGCATGAGGCATTCGCGCCGGCGGCAGCTCGCGCAGAGCCTCGACGCTCGCCGTGAACTCCGCGAACGCTGTGGCGCAGGGCGCGCACGACTGCAGGTGGGAGTGGAAGCGGGCATCGTCGATCGGGGACAGATCGTTCTCATACGCGGCGGAGAAGAGGTCGTCGACGTGACGCCGGGGGCTCATGCGTTCTCCTCCGCAAAGCCCGGGAAGGCGGCGGTGCCGCGCAGGGCTTTCGCGAGCATCGAGCGCGCTCGATTGAGCCTCGATTTGACCGTCCCGATGGGGATCCGGAGTGCCGCGGACATCTCCTCGTAGCTCAGCTCGTTGACGTCCCGAAGCACGACCACCGCGCGGAAATCGGGTTGGAGGGTCAGGAGCGCGTCACGGACGGCGGTGAGGCGCTCGCGAGAGAGCGCCGTCGCCTCAGGACCGAGCGCCGGGTCGGGCAGCTCGACGATGTTGCCCCGCTCGTCCTCGAGCGGGTCGGCCGGGCGGCGCACCGACCGCCGCTGGACGTCGTGACTGCAGTTGATGGCGACGCGGAACAGCCACGCGCGGATGGTCTGGCCGCGGAGGATGGGGATCCTCACGTAGGCGCGCAGGAAGGTTTCCTGGACGACGTCGGCGGCGTCGGCGGGTGTTCCGAGGATCCGGAGGGCCATCGTGTAGAGCTCGTCCTGGTGACGGGTGACAATTGCTGCAAAGGCGTCGCGGTCTCCGCGGCGTGCCCGCTCGAGGAGCGCCTCGTCGTCCATGCATCTGAGGGTACGCGCGGGACGGGCTTTGTGTTCCCGAGTGGCGTCGCAGACCGGTCGTGCCGGTGGGTCCGAGGAGCCGGTACGCTGTCATCCAGGCCGGGGTGGCGGAATGGTAGACGCAGCGGTCTCAAAAACCGCCGAGGGCAACCTCGTGAGGGTTCGAACTCCCTCTCCCGGCACTCGGAATGCGTTGCAGCAATAAGGGATTGATGATTCGCGTCCCCAATCTCGTCCCCATTCGCCGCTGACACCAAGCTCGCGGGTGAAGCTCACCCGGGAGCAGGCAATGATCCGCCCGCAGACACGGATGCCTGTCTCGCCTCGACGCACTTCACCTCAAGGACGTAACGGCGGATGACGTGTTCGCGTTGAATGGATAGAGGCAGAAAATGAAAGTCACCACCGTCATCGGCTCTGCGATCGCCGCCCTTGGCCTCGCGGCATGTGGCTCGACAGTCGCGCCGACTGTTTCCCCAACTCTCGCGCTGACTGTCGGGGCGACAGTAGCGACGATTCCCAGCGCAACGCCCACCGCGATACCGATCTCAACGCCCGCACCTTCGGAAAACCCGTCGCCTAGCCCGAGCGCCACGCCGAGCGCGTCACCAAGCCCGACTGAGGGTCCCTGCGGCTATCAGCCTTGCGGAACCGGAGCCGGGTGGACTACCACATGCGGGTCCCCGGGTGCTGGTCAGGGTGGGAGCCTGATCGTTACTTGGACAGCCGGGTACGGACAGACCGAGCCGGTTGTGCCTGACTACATTACGGTTGACGGCAACGTCGTGGACGTGACGAGCAACCCGTTCACTAGCGGGCCATACACCGTGGGCAATCACTCGTTCACCAGCCCGACCGATGAAGGGCCAAATGAAAACGGATGGTTCCCCTTCACCGTCGTTGCGTGCGGCGTGGTCACCGTGACAACTACGTGCTCAAGCTATGAGGTCGGACCCAACGGCACGGGTACGGTGACGCTCAGCGGACTGACCGTTGGCGATTACCTGAACCTCGAAGACACCGGGGCGTTCGCCATTACGTCCACCACTTACACTCAGACGGATCTCGCACCCGGCACCGACACCTACGCCGAGACGAACGGTGACACCACCGTTGCGAGTGGCACGTTCACCATCGCGGCCTGCCCCGGCAAGACCATACGATGACCGCATCTGACAACTGAAGACCGGCGACGGCGGACACTCCCAGGGCGATCAGGGTGAGGGGGCGATGGCGGGTCATGAGCGATGCCTTCCTTCGGGGAGTGTGGATTCACCATAGATGCAACGCCGGCGCCGGCCTACGGATATGGTCACGAGCCTCGGAACCGATCACGGAAGCGAGCGGGGTTCACGAAGCTCCGGCACGCTTGGGTCTGGCTTTCCCAGGGACTTCACAGTGCACTTGCAGGAGTCTCCGACGCGCGCTCGTCAATGTTGGGCATGTCGATAGCAACCGCCCACCGGAGACGACCATGACCACGGCCACAATCATCCGCAACCTCGGTCTCGCGCTTGGCACATCGGCAGCCGTTGCGACTGCCATGACCGTCCTGCCCAACCTCGATCGCATCCACCTCCATCGACGGCTGCGTGGGACCCGACAGGATCGCGGGTCGCAGCCCGCCTGAGGGGCATGCGACCCGCAGGCGAGTTGCGCCCGCCATCACTCCTCCCGTCAGACGGCCGCCTCCGAGCGCTTCGGAGCGGCCGTCTTCGTGCGTGCGAGCCGGGGGACCGCGCCTCGCCTGGCGCGCGGTACATTCCGGCACATGGACGCGCAGACGAGTTCGACCGTGGCTCCGCTCGCGGAAGGTGATCTGGTTGACCGTGGCCGGAATGCTGAGTTGCGGCGTGGTGTTCGTCCTCGTCGTGCTGTTCGACAACGCGGCGAGCGTCGGCGTGAACGCGCCGACGCGTTGCACGGTCGCATATGGCACGAGCGACGTCCGGGTGAGCTTCGACGGCGCAGGCGCGAGCACGATGTGCAATGACTGGCAGGGCAGTGATCGCAACTGGCATCCGGTGTCGAACACCGTCATCGGCGACGGCCCCGTCTGCAGCGGTACCCATGGTGGGCTGTCCTGGAAGGTGGTGGATGACGCTGCGCAGGTCCACGGGCTGGAGGCCTGCGCGGCACTGAACGAGCTCGCACAGGGTGGGACGCTGAACATTCCCTGAGTGAGCGCGATGCGCTCGGCCCGCGCTGAGTCCAAGCGCGCCCCGGGGTTACGTACGGAGCAGTGGCCTCACCGCGCCAGACGAGCTGCGTCCGGTGAGTGCAGCTTCCTGGTCGGGCTGCTGCCGCGGCCAGGCGAAGTCGGCGGTGCGCGCGCCGGGGTCTCGTGAACAGCTGCGGTGCCACGCCTCGTCGATGAGCCCCTGGCTCCTCAACAGGTAGCCGCGCTGTCCCGGACCGACGGGTTGCCCGCACCCCGTGCAGAGAACTCCGATTGGCTCCTCAGTGACCGTGCCGGGCCCAAACCCGACGATCGCGATTCCGCTCACTCGCCATACCTCGCCGTGGGTGCCAACCCCTCACTCGAACCCGCCAAGGCCAGAGCCGCGCCTCAGTAGTGTCGCGGACGGACGGGACGGCGTCGGTACGACGGTGGACATATCGGGGGTTGCTCTGGGGTTCACGGCATCAACCCTTCGGCAGGAGCTGACCCGCCAGTTCCAGGATGGCGCCGGTGACGGTCTCCGGGTCGGTGATCAGGCCGAGGTGGTGGCTGGCCAGCTCGACCACTGGCCAGCCAAGCCGTCGTGCCTCGTCACACGTCTCCCGATAGTCCTCGCTGAGCCGGAGATACGCGGACGGCTTGTCCCGCCATCCGGGCACCTCGGGGAGGACCTCTTCGAAGAACGCCAGCGGCAGCCGCGGGCACCCCCTGACGAAACGAGCTCTCACCACTGGATCGGGTAGCAGGCGGGCCAGTTCGTCCGGACCCCACCAGTCCGACCACGGGGGGAGCCATCCGTCATGGGCCATCGTCCTCAACTGCGCGGCCAACTCAGAAGGAGCCGTGGCAAACCAGCTCATGCCGGGCTCGGGGAGCCTGGCGTCGACGTACACACAGCCCTCCACTCGGCTGGTCACCCCTGCCGCAACCGGAAGCAGGGGGCCGGCACGGCTGTGGCCGACGAGGATCGCCGGGCCCGTGACCGCCGCGGCGATCGCCTCCACCTCATGAGGCCAGTACGGAGGGCCACTCCCCAGGGCGTTGGTCAGGTCGACCAGGGCCGCGCTCTCGCCGCGCCGGCTCAGGCTCGCGGCCACGACCTCCCAGCTCTCCGGCCCCACCAGCGGGCTGTGCACGAGGACGAGCGGCGTGGTCACAACGGGGGCAGCTTCGCATCCTCTGGCAGCCGGCCGGTTCGAAGAGCCGAGCGTCCTGAAGGTCACCTCGAGCCCGCGGTCCGGTGCCTGAAAGCGCTTGGTCTGGGGTATCACAAGGGGTGACCGCTTTCCCCGGTTGGATCCGATTCACGGAGGACTTTTACGTGCTGATCAGCACCGCCAACGACCTGCCCGGGTACGAGATCACCGAGGTGCTCGGCGAGGTGTTCGGCCTCACCGTCCGCTCGCGCAACATCGGCTCGCAGTTCGGCGCGGGTCTCAAATCGCTCATGGGCGGCGAGCTCAAAGGAATGACACAGAACCTCGCGCAGAGCCGTCAGGAGGTCATCGAGCGAATGGTGGCCGAGGCTCAGGCCAAGGGTGGGAACGCCATCGTCGCGATGCGCTTTGACACATCCGAGATGGGCGGTACCTGGACCGAGATCTGTGCCTACGGCACCGCGGTCAAGGCCAACCCGCGGCTGCCAGCTCCTCCGCCCGCTTAGCTCGCGGCGAGCGGCCGCGCGAAACGGCCCATCCGGAACGGCGAGAGCTCGACATCACTCGTCCCGGTGGTCACAACCTGGGCGATTGCCTCGCCGAGGCCGGCCGAGTGCTTGAAGCCGTGCCCTGAGCACGGCGAGACGAGCACGACTCCGGGCAGGTCGGGGTGATCGTCGACCACGAAGTCGGCGTCCGGAGTCACCGTGTAGAGGCAGCGGACCGAGCGCACGCAGCGCCCGGTGACGCCGGGCAGGTGGGCCCCGATCAAGCCTTCGTACAGTGCACGTGTCTCTGCGGGATCGACGTTCAGGCCGGCCGCGGCGGCACTCGTGGCCACGTCGAGCTGCTCGGTTGCAGCCTTGATGTCGCCGGCATCGTCCACGACGGGAAACCCGTAGAACGAGCTCCCGTCGCGAAGACCCCAGATGAACACCGGCATGCTGCCCGGGGAGTGATCCGGCGCCATCGGGTCGACGGCGAACCAGGCGAGTACCTGCCGGTACACGGTGAACAACGGTCGATGCCGCGGTTCCAGAAAGTCGTTAACCCACGCGCCGACCGCGAGCACGACGCGCCCCACAACGTACTCATCGAGGTCCGTTCTCAGCCGGAGCGCACCGCCCGCCTCGGGTTCGAGCGACACGACACGCTCATTGCGATGCACCTCCGCGCCGAGCCGTTCGGCCAACGTGAGCTGCGCCGCCACACAGCGTTCCGGCCGCACGAATCCGGCCCCCGGCTCGAAGTACGCAGCCTCATCGCCCGTGAGGCGAAACTGCGGGAATCTCGTGGTGACCTCCGACGCGTTGAGACGCTCGTGAGGGACCCCGTACCGCGTTGCGCACGCAACGGTCCGAGCCAGGAACTCGTGGCGGTGATGTCCCGCAGCGCCGCCCCCTGGTTCCTCGATGATCAGCCCGCCACACTGCGTGAGCAGGTCCTCCCCGGTCTCCGATTCGAGTTCGCGCCAGATCGCATGGGACCGCCGCACCAGCGGCGTGTAGCACTCCCCCTCCCCGATCGCCTCACGGGTGATCCGCGTGTCGCCGTGGGTCGACCCCAACACATGGGGAGGCGAGTGGCTGTCGATCCCGATCGCGTCAACGCCACGCCGCGCCAGTTGGTACAGCGTCGCTGCGCCTGCTGCACCGAGGCCGACGACCGCAACGTCCGCGCTCCTCATCGGGCCGCAGCCTACTACCCTGCGACCGTGACCCAGGATCACTACTTCTCGGCCGAACCTCGAGTCCCCTCACACCCCAGGACGGCGCGCCTCACCCTCCCCGACCTCACCCTCGAGCTCGAAACGGATCGCGGAGTGTTCGCGCACGGTCATATCGATTTCGGTACCGATCTGCTGCTGCAAACCATCGCGCCCCCACCGCCCGGCGACCTCGTGGACGTGGGGTGCGGGTACGGTCCGATCGCCATCACGCTGGCACTCCGCCGCCCCGATGCCACCATCTGGGCCGTCGACGTGAATCGCCGCGCCCTCGATCTCTGCGCCCGCAATGCCGTACGAGCCGGCGCGACGAACGTCGTGACCGTCGAGCCCGACGCGGTTCCGGACGGCATCAGCATTGCCGGCATGTACTCCAACCCGCCGGTGCGGTTGGGCAAGGAGGCGCTTCACGAACTCCTCGTCCACTGGATCGGACGGCTCGAGCCTCACGCGACCGCAACCCTGGTCGTGCAACGCCATCTCGGCGCGGACTCGCTGGCCGTTTGGCTCGCCGGCCTCGGGCACCGCGTCGAGCGCGTCCGTTCAAGGGGCGGCTATCGCGTGCTGGAGGTGCATGCGGCGTCCGGCAGCCCCCATGATGGCAGCCGTGTTCGATAGCCCCGGTGCGCTCGGCATCATCAGGATCGGGATCAACCCGGTCCTCCAGATCGGGCCGATCCCGATCCACTGGTACGGGGTCATGTACGCGGTCGCGTTCCTGGCCGGCTACCAGTTCGGAGTGTTGCCGTACGCGACGCGTCGCGGCATCCCCAAGACCATCGCCGAGAAGATCACGGTCTGGACGATCATCTTCGGGCTGATCGGCGGCCGCCTCTACTACGTCGTCCAGCAGCCGAACCTGGTCCAGAACTACCTCCTCCACCCGATCAACATCATCGCGTTCTGGCAAGGCGGCATGGCGTTCTTCGGGGCAATCATGGTGGGCTTCGCCACCCTCGCCATCTGCGCCTGGCGTTACGGCTACAACCCGTGGATCGCGCTCGACGGAGGCGTGCTCTTCGCCGTCGTCGGTCAGCCTATCGGGCGCATCGGCAACATCATCAACGGCGACATCCTCGGCACGCAGAGCACGTTGCCGTGGGCCACCGCCTACACGAATCCCGACGCGATCCTGCAGTCCGGTTTCAACCTCTGCACGCCGTCGCAATGCATCGCATATCAGCCCGCCGCCGCGTACGAGGCGTTGGGCACGATCCTCATCGGGCTCATCCTGCTGCTCATCCTGCGGCGCAACGTCCGTGCCGGCGTGCTCGCCATCACATACGTCGGGCTGTATGCGGTGAGCCAGTTGATCCTCTTCGAGTTCCGCAAGAGTGAGCCGCCGGGACCGCTCGGCTTGCGGGAGGCGCAGTGGACGTCGATCGCGATGCTCGTGATCGCGGTGCCGGCGCTCTACCTCATCTGGCGACGGACACGTCCGAGCCCCGAGAAGGGCAAGCGTGACGACCCACCAACCCTGCAGGAGCGCGCGACGGTTCGGTGACGGCCCTGGTGCTCTCCAACATCATCGGCTTCGTGGCGATCGTCTTGAACGTCTTGATCATCGTCCGCATCGCCGTGTCGTGGATCGGCCTCAGCCCGTGGCACCCGCTTGTGCACTGGCTGCGCATCATCGTGGATCCGATCCTTGCACCCTTTCGCCGCATTCTGCCGACCTTCAGCGGCATCGACTTCTCGCCCATCCTCGCGATCGTCGTCATCTACTTCGTGGCGGGGATTCTCCAGGCGGTGGTGCAGGGCTTCGGTGGCGGCATCGACTTCGCGGCGAACATCGTGAGCCTCATCGGGCAGGTGGTGATCGACATCATCATCGCCATCGCCGTCTTCGTCTTCATCCGCATCCTGCTGGCACTTTTCCACGCCGATCCGTGGCATCCGCTGGTGCAGATGGTCCGCACGGTGACCACCCCCCTCGTCGGTCCATTTAGCGCACTGCATCGAGGACGGGTGACCTCGGGGATCGACGTCCCAGCCGTCGCAGCGCTCATCGTCTACATCGCGCTGGTGATCGTCGCGAGGATCCTGTTCGGGTACCTGACGAGCGCGGTCTGAGCAGCCTGCACCCGCAGCGCGCTCGGCGCCGGAAGGTCAGCGCCGGGCAGACGCTCGCTCTCGCTCGGGGGCGCGCACGCGGCGCATCTCCACCCGATACGAGCTCTCACCCACCAGTCGCTCGACCGCGCGCTCGAGTGCCGGTCCAGGATCAACGGCGAAGTCAACCGCGAGGGTGACCTCGTCGACACTCGTCCCCGAGTCCACGTGGAGGACGACGGGGCAATCGCCCTGGTGCTCCTCGAATGCATGACGGAGGCCACCAAGGAGGCCCATCTGCGCCGCGCTCACGTTCACGTGCACGATGCTGTCGCGTCGCCACGTCGCAAGGCGTGGATCGTCATATGCGTACACCGCCTCGGCGAGGATCTGTGGCGGTTCGAGATCCACGCGGTCCTCGTCATCAGCGGCTGCGGGGGTCGTGCCGTTCGACGTGCGCCCCGCCTCCACCTTGCCCCGCACAACCACCACCGCGTCGGGACGCAGCGCATCCGCGCACTCCTCGAACACACGCGCGAACACCACCACCTCGACGCTGCCGGTGAGGTCCTCGATCTGCAGCGCGGCCATACGCTGGCCGGTCGTGCTCCGCCGCGGGACGAAGGTGCGTATATCGCGGATCGCGCCACCCACCTGCACGATGAGGCCGTCGAGGTGGGCACCGAGCTCGTTGATCGTGGTGTCGACCCGCTGTTGCAGCTCACCCGCGATCCGCCGCAGCGGGTGATCGCTCAGATACATGCCGAGGAACTCCCGCTCCCAGCGAAGCCGCTCGTCCGCTGCGATGGCGAACGCCCCCCCAGCCCCGCTGTCGAAGTCCTCCACAGGGGGCGGCGCCGGCTCGATGAGGACAACGGCATCACCGAACAGCGACGTCTGACCGGATTCGCGCTCACGCCGGATTGCGGCCGCGCGATCGATGGCGCGATCGAGGACGGCAAGCATCGCGCCCCGCTCCCCGAGGGCGTCACAGGCACCGCTGCGTATCAGCGCCTCGACCACGCGCCGGTTGAGGTCCCGGCTCGAAACCCGCAGGCACAGATCGAAGAGCGACGTGAACGGCCCCGCCGCCTCCCGTTCCGCGACGATCGCCGCCGCCACACGCTCTCCGACGTTCTTGATGTGCCGCAGGCCGTACAGAATCTCGCCTGCCTCGGCGTCGCCGAGACTGAACGCGGACGCGCTCCGGTTGATGTCGGGCGGCCGGACGACCAGCCCTCGAGCGTGTGTGTCGAGGATCGACTGCTTCAGCTTGTCGAAGTTGTCCGCGCGGCTGTTCAGCAGCGCGCACATGTACTCGCGCGGGTAGTTCGCCTTGAGGTACGCGGTCTGGTATGCGATCAGCCCGTAGGAGATGCTGTGCGCGCCGTTGAACCCATAGCCGGCGAACAGCGCGATGAGCTCGAACAGCTGCAGGGCCGCATCCGCCGCGACCCCGCGCTCTGCAGCGCCGCTCAGGAACTGCTCGCGCTGCTTGGCCATCTTCACCTTGTCCTTCTTGCCCATCGCAGCGCGAAGGATGTCGGCTTCGCCGAGCGTGAACCCGGCCACGGCCGACGCGATCTTCATCACCTGGTCCTGGTAGACGATCGCGCCGTACGTGGGAGCGAGGATCGGCTCCAGCTCGGGGATCATGTACGTGACCGGCTCCTCACCGCGCTTGCGGCGCATCCACATGTCCGTGGCGCCACCCTCGATCGGACCCGGCCGGTTGAGCGCCACCGCAACGCCCATGTCCTCGAGCGTCTTCGGTTGCATGTCGATGAGGATCCGCTTGGCGAACGTCGCCTCGAGCTGGAAGATGCCGTGCGTGTCTGCCTTGCCGAGCAGCTCATACGTCTTCGCATCGTCGAGTGGGATGAGGTCGATGTCGATGTCGATCCCGCGGTGACCCGCGCACCAGCTCGACCGCATCCGCGATGACGGTGAGGTTGGACAGTCCGAGCAGATCGATCTTGAGCAATCCGATCTGCGAGACGCCGTTCATGTCGTACTGGGTCACCGCCGTGCCATCACCCGCGGTCGACCGCTGCAGCGGCACGATGTTGGCGAGGGGCTCCGAGCCGATCACCACCCCCGCCGCGTGCGTCGACGCATTGCGGCAGATCCCCTCGAGCCGGCGGGCGTTGTCGATGATGTGCCGCGCCCACTCCTCGTGCTCGTAGAGATCACGGAGGTCCCGGCTGCTGCTGAGCGCCGTCTCCAGGGTGATGTTCACCACCTGCGGCACCAGCTTCGCGAGGCGGTCCACGTCGGGCAGCGGCACGTTGAGCACGCGGCCGACGTCGCGGATCGCGGCCCGCGCGGCCATGGTGCCGAACGTGATGATCTGCGCGACTCGATCGCGCCCGTATTTGTCCTGCACGTACGCGAGCACTCGGTCGCGACCGCGGTCGTCGAAGTCGATGTCGATGTCCGGCATCTGCACGCGTTCGCGGTTGAGGAAGCGCTCGAAGATGAGCCCGTAGCGCAGCGGCTCGATGTCGGTGATGTGGAGCACGTAGCTCACCAGCGACCCCGCCGCGCTGCCTCTGCCCGGCCCCACCCGGACGCCGTCGCACCGCGCGGCCCTGATGAGGTCCCAGACGATGAGAAAGTACGCGGAGAACCCCGTCTCGCGGATGACGTCGAGCTCCATCTCGAGGCGTTCGCGGACCTCGTCGTTGACGGCGTCGCCGTAGCGTTCGCGCACTCCCGCCGCGCACAGCTGACGGAGGTAGGTGTCGGCGTCGAGACCTTCAGGGATCGGCTGGTACGTCGGCAGCAGGTTGCGCCCCAACGGGATCTCGACATTGCAGCGCGCGGCGATGGCCACCGAGTTGCTGACCGCCTCCCCGTATGCCGCGAAGCGGTCGCGCATCTGAGCGGTGGTGGCGAGGTAGTACTCAGGTCCGGAGAATTTGAAGCGCTTCTCGTCCTCGCGCCGTGCACCGGTCTGCAAACAGAGCAGGATGTCGTGGGCCTCGGCATCCTCAGGACGGATGTAGTGCGAGTCGTTGGTCGCGACAAGCGGGAGTCCGGTGCGCCGGGCAATCTCCACCAGGCCGGTGCGCACGGTCTCCTCCTCCGGGATCCCGTGGTTCTGCAGCTCGAGAAAGTAGCCGTCGGGCCCGAACATCTCGGCGTGCTGGCGCGCGACCGACTCCGCAGCGGCGAGATCGCCGCGAAGGATCGCCTGGGGCAGCTCGCCGCCCAGGCACGCGGAAAGGCAGATCAGACCCTCGGCGTGCTCCGCGAGCAGCTCGCGATCGATGCGCGGCTTGTAGTAGTGGCCCTCGAGGTGCGCCGTGCTCACGAGCTTGATGAGATTGCGATACCCGATGTCGTTGCGCGCGAGCAGGATGAGGTGATTGGGATCGCGGTCCGCACGGCCCTCGCGATCGTGCCGCGAGCGGGGCGCCATGTACATCTCGCAACCGAGCACCGGGTTGATCTTTGCCGCGCGGGCGGTGGCGAAGAAGTCGACCGCGCCGTAGAGCACCCCGTGATCGGTGATCGCGAGCGCGGGTTGGCCCATGGCCTTCGCCGTGTCAACCAGCTCGGCGATGCGCGCGGCGCCGTCGAGCAGCGAGAACTCGCTATGCGTGTGAAGGTGGACGAATCCCCCGGTGTCGATCTCCTCGCCGGTCGCGGTTGCCTCCTCCAATCTGCCTCCTGGCTGCGGTCGGCTGATCACGAACAGACGTACGCTATCACTCCGCCGCGACCCGCCGCCGTGGCCCCTGAGGGTACCGCTCAGCCCCTCGTGAGCGTGACCACGCTCTCCACGTGGTACGTCTGCGGAAACATGTCGACGACGTCGATCGCATCGACTCTGTACGGTCCCGACGCGACGAGCACGTGGAGGTCGCGGGCGAGCGTCGCAGGGTCGCAGGAGACGTACACCACACGCTCCGGGCCGGCGAGCGCAAGCCATCCGGTCACCCGCCCGGCGCAGCCTGCTCGAGGCGGATCGAGGATCACGCGGTCGATCGGCGCGGCGGATCCGACCTGCGGCAACGCGTCCTCGACCGGCGCCACGTGGTAGCGCACGCGATCACTCACGTCGTTCACCCGCGTGTTGAGCACGCCCAGTCGCGCCGCGCCCCGATTGCTCTCGATGCACACCACCTCGGCTGCTTCGGCGGCCAGATGACACGCGAGGACTCCGATGCCGGCGTACGCGTCGACGATTCGGAGCCCGGCATGGCCACCGAGCCCATCGACCACGCACTGGTAGAGCACGTCCATCTGCGCCCAGTTCACCTGGATGAACGCATCCGGCGTGACCCGGAACGTCAGGCCCCGCCAGTGCAGCGTCGTCGACGTGGTGCTGAGCCGGCCGCCATCCGGGAGGTCGAGCCCATCCTCGATCGAACCTGCCGCGAGACCGCGGGGCGGCTTTGCGCGCAGCAACAGCTCCTGGCCGGCCTCCCCGGCGGTGAGATGGAGCGTGCTCAACTCCGGTGTCGCGCTCGACGCGATGAGCTCGCGCAGCGCCGGCAGCGCCGTGGTGATGCGCGGATGGTGGATGAGGCAGTCGTCGACAGCGATGGGCCGCCAGCTCCTGGCGCGATTGAACCCGAGCGCCGGCGGCCGCCCGTCCTTGCCGGCGATGACGTGGAACTCGCCGCGCCATCGATACCGCCATGGGTCGCCGGCACCGTGCACGCGGACCGCTGGATGCTCGATCCGCTGGCGATGCAGCGCGTCCAGCACGATGTCGCGTTTCAGGTCCACCTGGTGCGCGTACGACATGTGCTGCAGCTGACACCCACCGCACGCGGGCACGTACGGGCACGGTGGCGTCACACGATGGGGCGACGGCTCGAGAACGCGCACCACCTCGGCAAACGACGTCGCGCCCTTCCGGTAGCGGATCGAGACGTCGACCTCCTCGCCGGGGATGCCGCCTTCGACGAGCACGGTCGCCCCCTGTTCGTCGTGGGCGAGGCACAGTCCGCCGTGGACCATGCGCCCGAGGCGCACCTGCGCTACTGCCCCGAGAGCCGCTCGCGCAGGAGACGGTTCACCAGCGGCATGTCGGCCTTGCCGCCGGTCGCATCCTTGACCGCGCGCATCAACTGGCCGAGCGCCTGCTGTTTGCCGGCGCGAAAGTCCGCCGCCGCACCGGGATGTGCCGCGATCGCCGCATCGACCAGCGCGCTCAACGCGGCCGTGTCGCTGACCTGGCCGAGCCCACGCTCACGCACCACAGCCTCGGGATCGCCGCCTCGCACGTAGAGCTCGGCGAGCAGGTCCTTCGCCGTCGGGCCGTTGACGGCGCCGCTGTCGACGAGGCGGAGCAGCGTCGCAAGACCGTCAACGCCGAGACCACTGCGCTGCAGCGGGATCTTGTGCTCGTTGGCGAGCGCCGCGACGTCACCGCTCTGCCAGTTCGCGGCAAGCTTGGCTGGAACACCGGCGCCGACGAGCGCCTCGAAGCAGTCCGCACTCTCACGGGTGTCCGTCAGCACCGCCGCGTCGTACGCGGTGAGGCCGTACTGGCTCTGGAATCGCAACGCCCGAGCCTCGGGGAGCTCTGGGAGGGTGGCGCGCACGCGCTCGACGAACTGCGCATCGAGACGCAGTGGGGGCAGGTCGGGCTCCGGGAAGTATCGATAGTCGTGAGCCTGCTCCTTGCTCCGCTGCGACACGGTCCGGCCCTGCGTTTCCACCCAGCCGCGCGTCTCCTGCACCAGGGTGCCCCCTGCGTCGAGCACCGCAGACTGCCGCTCGATCTCGGAGTTGAGCGCGCGATGCACCGCCCGGAAGGAGTTCATGTTCTTCACCTCGACCTTGACGCCGAGCTCGGTCGCGCCGTGGGGACGCAGCGAGATGTTGGCATCGCATCGGAACGATCCCTGCTCGAGGTTCCCGTCGTTGACGCCGATGTACGTGAGGATCTGGCGCAGGCGCACCAGATACTCGCGCGCCGCCTCCGGGCTGCGCAGGTCCGGCTCGCCGACGATCTCCATGAGGGGCACGCCGCACCGGTTGAGGTCGATGAGCGACGAGGTGGCGCTCTGGAGCACGTCGCCGGCGTGGTGCATCGTCCCCGTGTCCTCCTCGAGGTGCACCCGCGTGACGCCGCATCGCACGGTCTCGCCGTTCACGGGGAACTCGAGATACCCGTCACGAGACATCGGCAGGTCGTACTGCGAGATCTGGTACCCCTTGGGCAGGTCCGGATAGAAGTAGTTCTTGCGATCGAACTTCGTGAAGTCAGGTATGTCGCAGTGCAGCGCGAGCGCGGTGCGCACGGTGAAGTCGACCGCCTGCCGGTTGATGGTCGGCAGCACGCCCGGGAGTCCAAGGCACACCGGGCAGGTGTTCTCGTTCGGCGCGGCGCCCATGTAGTCGGCGGGGCAGGCGCAGAACATCTTGCTGCGCGTGAGCAGCTGCGCGTGGACCTCGAGCCCGATCACGACCTCGTACCCGGTCATGCGGGCTCCGTCGCGTATGGCGAACGCGCGGTGTGCCAGTCGGTCGCCTGCTCGTAGGCGTGCGCGACGCGGAAGACCCGCGAATCCTCGAAGCGTGGTGCGATGACCTGCAGCCCCACCGGGAGGCCGTCGACGAAACCGCACGGCACCGAGATTCCGGGGACGCCCGCAAGGTTTGCGGGCAGTGTGACGACGTCGCACATGTACATCGAGAGTGGATCGTCGCGCGACCCCATCGGGAATGCGACGCTCGGTGACGTGGGGCAGATGAGCGCGTCGACCTGCTCGAAGACGGCGTCGAACTCCTGCCCGACGAGCGTCCGCACCTTTTGCGCCTGACGGTAGTAGGCGTCGTAGTACCCGCTCGACAGGGCGTACGTGCCGAGCATCACGCGTCGCTTGACCTCGGGACCGAACCCGGCGTCGCGCGTCTGGAGGTACATGTCCGTCAGTGACGGCCGTTCGACGCGCTGCCCGAATCGAACGCCGTCATACCGTGCGAGGTTCGACGAGCACTCTGCCGGTGCGATCACGTAGTAGACGCTGAGCGCGACGTCGGTGCTCGGCAGCGACACCTCGCTGAGCGTGGCCCCAAGTCCTTCGAGGACCGCGAAGGCCTGTTCGACAGCCGCGCGCACGCCGGGTTCCGTCCCCTCGCCGAGATACTCGCGAGGGATGCCGAGACGCATGCCGGAGACGCCGTCACGCAGCGCCGCGAGCGGGTCGTCCATCGGCCGCGCATCGCATGTGCTGTCACGTGGATCCGGCCCTGCGATCGCTGAGTACACCAGCGCGCAGTCCTCGACGGTCCGCGTGAACGGACCGATCTGGTCGAGTGACGACGCGAAGGCGATGAGGCCGTACCGCGAAACGCGCCCGTACGTCGGCTTGAAACCGACCACACCGGAGAGCGCCGCGGGCTGACGGATCGAGCCACCGGTGTCGCTGCCGAGCGAGTAGGGAACCGTGCCCGCTGCGACGGTCGCGGCGCTCCCCCCGCTGCTCCCGCCCGGAACCCGTTCCACGTCCCATGGATTGCCCACCGGTCCGAACGCCGAGTTCTCGGTGGACGAGCCCATCGCGAACTCGTCGCAGTTGGTCTTGCCGATGCAGACGGCGCCGGCATCGAAGAGTTGCTGCACGGCCGTTCCGGTATACGGCGGCCTGAATCCCCGCAGGATCTTCGACGATGCGGTGGTCTCGACGCCGTCGACGCAGAGCACGTCCTTGAGCGCCATGGGGATTCCGCACAGCGGCGAGGCGCTGGCGGGATGCTCACGAAGGGTGGTGGCCGCGGCGTCCGCCTGCGCTTCCGCCAGGTCGCGTGTCACCGACAGGTACGCATGCAACTCCGCGTCAGCGTGCTCGAGGTGCGCGAGCGCATCCGCGAGCAGCGCACGCGGCGTGGTGCGGCCGTCCCGAAGCGCAGCCGCAAGCTCGGTGATGGAGCTACCCGTCAAGCTCACTGCTCTGAATGGCTCCGACGATGAAATGGCTGCCGTCCGCGATCGGCGCGTTGCGAAGCGCAGCGACGGCGCCGATCGGTGGCACCGTCTCGTCATCGCGCATCACGTTGACGAGGTCGCCGACCTGAGCGGTTTCCGCGAGCATCGATGTGTCGACCTGCTGCAGGCGGGCGATGTGCTCGAGGATCTTTTCGAGCTCACCGAGCAGACGTGTCTTCTCGGCATCGCTGAGGCCGAGCCGGGCGAGGGTGGCGACGTGATCGACGTCGGCGCGCGAGAGAGTCATGGCGCGGCTATTATCCCGACCTCCCGACTCAGTCGAGCGGAAGCCAGGTGAGCACCGTCTGCTCGGTGGGGCTGAAACCGCCGGCTCGGTAGGCGGCGAGCGCGGCGTCGTTGTCACCTCGAGTCCATACACAGGCAAAGGTGACCGCGCGGCTCCGGAACACGTTCATCGCCTCGGCCACAAGGCGATTCGCGATTCCCTGCCCACGTCCTTCAGGGCGGACGTAGAGCTCGGCGAGCTCTGCCTCGAGGCCGGTGCCGGGGTCGAACAGCACGATCCAGCACATGCCGACGGCCCGCCCATCCGCCGTGCGCGCCACCAGGATGTGGTTGTCCCCGGTGAAGTGCGGCGCCGGCCGCAGACGCTCGGTGAGCTGTTCGGCGGTCTCCGACGGGTGATCGAAGTGGCGCTGCTCGACGAGCGCCAGATCCACGAGCATCGCCTTGATCTCGGCGTCGTCGTGATCCTCGAGGGTTTCGATCCGGATGTCGTCGACCGCGTCCATGGCCGCCATTGTCGCCGCTCGGGAAGCGACGGCCCTCAGGGTCCTAACCGGCGACAGGACTCCCCGAGGCGGCGGATGCGCCCGACGAACCCGGCGAACCCGAACCCGATGCACCCGAGACGCCCGCCGGGATCATCGGACACGCGATCGCCGGCTCGGGAGCGGACTTGACCACCGGCGGCATCGAGCACGACGGCGAATACGGCGGAATGCTCACGGGCGACGGGATGGGGATGTTCACCGCCGCCGAGGCGCTCCCACCGCGCTGGGTCCAGGTGGTGGCGTCCCACGTCCACGTCTGGTCATAGAGGCCGTGAGCGCGCGCGCTGAGGCCGATTCCTCCGAAGAGCACAACCTCACCGGAGTTCGCGTCGTACGCGGCGACGCCCCCGGTGAGATCCATGGGGGTCCGGGAGGGATGCTCCCTGGTCCAGACGCCGGTCCAGAGCCATGTCTGCCCGTCGGCCGTCAGGTACAGGTCTCCGTGAGCCGTCGGATCGCCCACCAGGGTCCCGGCTGAAGTCATCAGCGGTCCGTTCTTGAACGCCGACGCCTGCTTCCAGCCGGTGCCGTCCCAGACGCTGACCGTGCCGCTGCAGCAGTCGGCGCTCGTGGAGGCGTTGCTGCCCGGCGTGCATGCGTCAGGCCCGCAGGTGACGGGGACTGCCACGAGGTCACTCGTGAACACGGCCAGCTTGCCCGTGACCGGGTCGGCGACCACATTGGTTCCGAGCGCCCCGAACGGCAGCGACCGGCCGCCCGCCGGAGCCTTCAAGGCAGTCCATGCGTGGCCGTTCCACGTCCAGGTGGGCTCGGGCGCCGGGTAGAACGGGCATCCAGGCTCGACGACGTGCAGATTGCCGTTGACCTGCACCGGGCATGCGATCTCGGGTGTCGGCGCGGCCACGCCCGGCTCGGCGATGAACTGCTGCGGAGCGAGGAGCAGGACATGTCCGGTCACGGGATCCGTGGCGATGCTCCAGTCGCCGTAGCCAACCGCCGGGCTCGTTCCGGCGGCCTCGCTCCAGTCGCTGCCGTTCCACAGCCACGTCGCCGTGTTCTGCATGTCGGTCACGCTGCAGTCAGCGATGCCGGTGGCGTTGCTGCCGGCCGTGGCCGTGCCACTGGTGCTGGTTGGCACCGGTGCGATCGCTGGGATCGCTTTCGACGGAGGGATGAAGGTCGCCGTCCCCGTCGACGTGGAGCCCGATGACCCGGATCCGGAGCCGGACGCGGCGCCTGACGATCCCACCGACGAGCAGGCAACACCGCCATCAAAGGGGGATCCCTGGATCCGTGCACCGCCGGTGAGCACGAGATCGTGGCTCACCGGGTCGTAGGCCATCTTCGCGCCGGCAAGCGGGGGTGGCGAGGTCGACGGGTGGGCCTGGGTCCAGGCGGATCCGTCCCACGTCCAGGTGTCGCCGACGCTGCCTGATCTCCCCTCCCCGCCGAAGAGGACGAGGGTGCCGTCAGCGGCGTCGTAGGCCATCGCGGCCTCTGTGCGTGCGGGCGGCTGCCCGGCGGCGGGAGCCGACCCGGCGCCCTGCGCCACCCGGATTCCGAGGTAGGCGCCGAGGCCGGCTCCGATCACCGCCACGACAGCAACGCCGGTCAGGGGTCGCCGCCAGTTGCGGCGTGCTACTTCATCACTCACAGCCATGGGACGCAGCCGGCTGCGCCTGGGTTCCCGATTGGACGAGGTTGACTACACTCATTCTGGGATGACCGACGTCGAAGCGCAGCCACGGAATCCCGATCGGCTCGAGATCGAGGAGCTCACCGCGCTCCAGCCCGGCCTGGCCCGGCTGATGCCCGAGATCGGAGCCCGTTTCTGGAAGGCCTTCTACGCCGCGCGCGCCGGCAACTGGCCGCTCGCCACGTGGCAGCTCAAGGAGCTGCGCAAGCTGCTCCGGATCTGCGAGGTCACCCGGCCGAAGTACAGGAACGACATCGAGGAGTGGCTCGAGGACGACCTCGACCCCCTGATGGCGGCGCTCGATGCCAGGGACTTCGAGACCTTCGAGCGTCACTACCACGAGGCCGTCGACGCCGCGAACGACCTCCACCGGCGCTGGGAGAAGGAGTGGATCGTCTGGAAGCTCCCTGATGCCCCGCCGCCCGACCTCGACCTGACGCCGCGGAGCTGACGGCCACGTCGGCTCACGATCGCATGATGGCGCTGCTCATCGAGCACGGCATCCGGTCGCGACCGGTGCTCGACGCGATGGCCCGGGTGCCGCGCGAGGAGTTCGTCCTCGAGGGTGATCGGGAGCGAGCCTACGACGATCGTGCCCTCGCGATCGACGCGCCGGGACAGACCATCAGCCAGCCGCTCATGGTGGCCGTGGTGGTGGAGGCACTCGAGCTCGGTGAAGGCCAGACGGCGCTCGACGTGGGCACCGGATCCGGGTACCAGGCGGCGGTGATGGCCGCATGCGGCGCCCACGTCGTGAGCATCGAGCGGATCGCGTCACTTGCAGATACCGCGGCCGAGCGATTGCAGCGCCTGGGATTCGACGTCGAGGTGCACACCGGCGACGGGTCGCTCGGTGTCCCGGAACTGGCGCCATTCGACGCGATCGCGGTGGGGGCGGCCGCGCCACGGCTCCCGCTCGCCCTGGCGCGACAGCTCGTCGAAGGCGGGCGCCTGGTGGTTCCGATCGCCGACAGCCCGCGCGGCGAGGAGCTCACGCGGCTGCGCATCGTCAACGGGCACTGGCAGACCGAGTTGCTCGGACCCTGCAGGTTCGTCCGGCTGATCGGCGCCGACGGCTACCGGGAGGCCGATCCGGAGCCGAGCTGAGCCGGCCGGGGTCGTCGCCCGCGAGGCGCTACCGCGCGTCGGGCGGCGCCGGCACCCGGAACATGCGCACCCGCGCAGTGACAGCCGATCGCTCGACCGCCTGCCTCGACGCGTCGCCGAACGCCGAGGCCAGCACCATGACGACCTCATCCTCCCCCGGGCGCCGGTCGAGATCGGGGCGGGACATGGTGACCGCGTACTGATCGACACCGTCGGGGCGGTTGGGATAGCGGGACCGGGTCACGCTGACCCGAAGTCCCAGCTCGGGGAGGTCGAGCTGGTGGCGCCCCGGCTCCCGGACCGTCTCAGGGTGGAGGAAGTCCTCGTCCGCCCGGTGCCTCAGATCCTGCAGCTGCGCTTCGAGCGTTTGAGGTTCATCCATCGCGTTACGTTTAGCATGACGGTGGCGCGCGGTATTCGATGAAGTGCGCCTGTGGGGCGCAATCGAACCCCTGATACCCCAGTCCCGGAGGACCCCAAATGGCAAAGACCGTCGGCATCGATCTCGGCACCACCAACAGCGTGGTGGCAGTGATGGAGGGCGGCGAGCCTGTCGTCATCGCCAACGCCGAGGGTGGCCGCACCACCCCGTCGGTGGTTGCGTTCACGCGTACCGGCGAGCGCCTGGTCGGGCAGCTGGCTCGCCGCCAGGCTGCAGTCAATCCCGAGAACACCGTGTACTCGATCAAGCGCTTCATGGGCCGGCTGCTCAGCGAGGTCAGCAACGAGGCGAAGCAGGTCCCGTACAAGGTCGTGGCCGGCAAGGACGGCCGCGCCGAGGTGGAGGTGAGCGGCGAGAGTCACACGCCGGAACAGATCTCCGCGATGATCCTGCAGAAGCTCAAGACCGACGCCGAGGCATACCTCGGCGAGAAGGTGACCGACGCGGTCATCACCGTTCCCGCGTACTTCAACGACGCCCAGCGTCAGGCGACGAAGAATGCCGGGCAGATCGCCGGGCTCAACGTGCTCCGCATCATCAACGAGCCCACCGCGGCCGCGCTCGCGTACGGGCTCGAGAAGAAGGAGAACGAGAAGATCCTCGTCTTCGACCTCGGCGGCGGGACGTTTGACGTGTCGATCCTCGAGGTCGGCGAGGGTGTGTTCGAGGTCAAGTCGACCAACGGCGACACCCACCTCGGTGGCGACGACTACGACCGCCGCATCGTCGACTGGCTTGCTGATGAGTTCAAGCGTGACCAGGGCATCGATCTGCGCTCGGATCGCCAGGCGCTGCAGCGGCTCACCGAGGCGTCCGAGAAGGCGAAGATCGAGCTGTCCCAGCGGCAGGAGACCGAGGTGAACCTTCCGTTCATCACGGCCGACGCGTCAGGGCCGAAGCATCTTGCGATCACGCTCTCGCGCAGCAAGTTCGAGCAGCTCACCGACGACCTGACGTCGCGGTGCCGCGGGCCGTTCGAAGCCGCGCTGAGAGACGCAGGCATGAACGCGCACGACCTCGACGAGGTGATCCTGGTCGGTGGATCGACGCGCATGCCGATCATCCAGGAGCTCGTCAAGAGCTTCACCGACAAAGACCCGCATCGCGGCGTGAACCCCGATGAGGTCGTCGCGGTCGGCGCCGCCATCCAGGCAGGCGTGCTGAAGGGCGAGGTCAAGGACGTGCTCCTCCTCGACGTCACGCCACTGTCGCTCGGCATCATGACCGAGGGCGAGGTGAACACCAAGCTCATCGAGCGCAACACGACGATCCCGACCGCCAAGAATCAGGTGTTCTCGACGGCATCCGACGGGCAGCCGTCGGTGGAGATCGTGGTGCTCCAGGGCGAGCGCCCGATGGCGCGGGACAACCGGATCCTCGGCACGTTCACGCTCGACGGCATCGCGCCCGCGCCGCGCGGGATGCCGCAGATCGAGGTCGGTTTCGACATCGACGCGAACGGCATCCTCAACGTCAGCGCCAAGGATCGCGGGACGGGCAAGGAGAACAAGGTCACCATCACCGGATCGACCACCCTGCAGAAGGACGAGGTCGAGCGCATGGTGAAGGAGGCCGAGGTCCACGCCGACGAGGACCGCAAGCGCGCGGAGTCGGTCGAGACCAGGAACCGTGCCGATCAGCTCGCCTACCAGGCCGAGAAGGCGCTGAAGGACGCAGGCGACAAGGTGCCCGCGGATTTGCGCACGGACATCGAGGGCAAGGTCAAGGCGGTACGTGACGCCATTGCCACTAACGACTCGGATGCCATCAAGCGCGCACACGACGACCTCGCCGCGTCGATCCAGAAGATCGGCGAGGCGGTGTACGCCCAGTCCCAGCAGCCGCAGCCCGGTGCGGGCGGCCCGCACGAGGGCAACGGCGACGGCGGCGCCCCGGAAACGGGCTCCGGTGGCGGTGGCGGCGCCGACGACGTCGTGGACGCCGAGTTCAAAGAGGTCTAACCAGACCGGCGGGCTCTGGCGAGGATCGCCGGGGCCCCGGCGATGCTGGTGCGCTCCAACGTCGCCGGTTGCCCAGAACGGCGATCCAAACGTGCGTCAGCTCTTGGTCGCGCTCCAGGTGCCCGTCTGGTTGTTCGCCTTGTCGATGTATGACCCGGCCATGCTGTTGCCGTTGACCACTCCCGTGTACGCAACGACGCCGACGGCGCCGAAGGCGATGGCATTGCCTTCCAGGGTCCCGCTGATGTTCAGGGTGTCAGCGGGCGACGAGAGCATGATCGTGCCGTTCACGTTCGCCCCCGTCTGGTTCCAGGTGAGCGTGAACGTGCCGTTGAACGGACCGCTGTACTGCCCCGACCAGCTTCCCGCCACCTGGGCCGCCGTTGCCGCCGCCGTCGGTGTCGGTGTCGCCGCAGCCGTGGCCGGAGGCGCAGTCGGTGTCGCCACCGGGGCGCTGCTGGATGCCGTTGCGGTGGGTGTGTTCGTCGAAGAGCCGCATGCCACGACGAGCGTGGCAGCCAACCCCGTTGTCAACATCACGATAGCTCGCTTCATCAGACCTCTCCTTTGTCATGGTCACTTGCGATAACGCTCATCACCTCACCCGCACGTCCACGTCACCGTCCCCGACTCCGACTGCCCCGAGACATCGCCCGACCCCGACAGATTGGTGAAGGAGGCGTTCCCCGTTCCATCGCTGTTGATCGTCATCGTCGAAGCGGAGCCGGAGAAATTGTCGCTCTCCACCGTGACCCCCGCGGGCATGACATCCGTGTACGACCCCGGACCGTGGAAGCTGCCGGTCGGCACGCTGAGCAGGAAATTGACCAGCTTGCCGCTCACGGACGTCGGCGCTCCTTCCTGTGGACCCACACCGATATTCCACGCGAAGGAGCTCTTCGCGAAGTCCGTGCAGGAGTAGATCTGCCAGTCATCCGTGGTGAACGACCCCTGGACGGTGTCGGTGCCGGTGAAGTTCACCTGCACGGTGAGCTTCGCGGTTTGACCGCCGCCACCTCCGCCTCCTCCCCCGCTGCTCGATGGGGTGCTGCCGGACCCGCCGGCCCCGCTGGGCGGCGGTGTGGTCGTCACACTCGCGCTGCATGCAGCGAGCGCCACGCTCAGCGCCGCACCGATGGCGGGCCAGATTGCTTTCGGCGTTCTCATGATCCATCTCCTCCACTGCGGCAAACGTCAGTGACGACCATGCCTCCCACGCTCATAGTGCATCGCCATTGGTGGCGTCCGGTGGCGACGCTGCGTCGGTTACCGCTGCCGGCTCCTCCAGGAATCGGACGAGTGTGTCCGCCTCGCTGAATGTCAGGCTCTGCCCTGAGCTGAGATGTACCGCCGTTCCCCGCAACCCCTCGGAGCGCTCGTCGCCGCCAGGCTTCCAGACCCGGACCATGAATGTCTCCATGCCGGGAGAGCCTATGGGCCGCCCTTAGTGTTGCCTTAAGGCGCGCTCGAACGCGAGGCGGGGACGCGCCTGGCGGCTCCGGCCGGACCGGTCGCGGGGAACGGCGCCGGTTCGACGCCGAGCTCGTCCATCGCACGGCGGTAGTTGAGATAGTGGCGGTGCGCCTCGCCATAGCGACCGGCGGCGGCGAGGGCATTGACGAGGCCGAGATTCGCATCCTCGTCGTATCGGTCGATCTCGAGGACACGCAGCAGGTAGCGGACCGCGACATCGGGCTCCACGCGCGATGCGGCGGCGGCCGCGAGAGCACGCGCGACGGCGATGTAGGTCGCTCGCGCCGCTTCACGAACCGGTGCCGCCCAGTCGTCGTACGGGTTCTCCTCGAGGAAGTCGCCCCGATAGGTGACCTCGGACGCCTCGAGCACTGCGAGCGCCTGCGTCACGTCGCCGCTGCGCAGGTGCGCGAGTCCTTCCTCCGCACCGCCGAGGAAGTGCTCGACGTCCGCGTCGACGGCGTCGAGGTTGAGCGCGACGGAATCCTTGTCCGACCGGATGAAATGCTCGGCCGGGAAACGATGCTCGGGGTCGAGGACCGTGCGAATGGTGGTGAGCGCGACCGACAACCGGTTGCCCAGCGCGTCCGGATCCTCACCGGGCCAGAGGGCCTCCATGAGCACCGTCCTCGGCGTCGGCCGTCCGCGACGGGCCACGAGCAGCTTGAGGAGTTCCCGCGCGCGCTTCGACTGCCACTCCGAGACCTGCACCAGGTGACCTTGCCGCAGCACCGAGAACCCGCCGAGCGATGTGATGCGGACCTCGATGGGATCGACCCGGGCGACCATTGCGAGGATGCCGGCTGCGACGTTGCCGCCCAGGTGTGTCCGGACACCGAGCGCCTCCAACCGGCGCTCGGCCTCGCGCCGGCGCACCACGGCGCCAGGACCCGGGTCGATGCGTGCAAGGGCGAGTTGCGCCTGCGCCTCATGGAGCGGGTCTCCGAGGTCGCGCCAGATCTCGAGCGCCTCGCGAAGCCCGTCGATGTTGCGGCGCGGCTCGTCCGCGCTGAGCGTGGCGAGGGCAAGCGCTTCCGCGAGGCTCGAGCGGTCCCGCCGCGCCTGGGCGACGGAGGCTGCGTCGGCAGCGAACTTCGCGGCGGCGGCTCCGTCGCCGGTGACAGCGGCGACCCAGCCCGATGCGAGCAACGCGGTCGCGTAGAACAGTCCGGTGCCGCATGCGACTGCGCGCGCCGCGTCGCGGCGGGCCCGCTCGGGGTCGTCACCGGCGAGGACCCGCGCGAGTCCGGACAGCGCGGGGGTGAGACCCTGGATGTCACCGGACGACTCCGACACCATGACGGCTTCCTCATAGTCGGCACGCGCCTGCGCGAGGTTGCCGCGAACCCGATGGACGTCGGCGATCCCGGTGAGCGGGTACGCAAGAATGTTCGATTCGATCTCGCGGCACTTGTCGCGCGACGCCTCGTAGTCACTGAGCGCCTCGTCGAGGCGACCCAGTCGAAGGCGGGCGTCGCCCCGGTTGCTGAGGCTCAGCGCCAGGAAGCTGGTGAACGAGGTCAGCTCTGCGAGCCGGATGGCGACCTCGAGCTCCTTGAGTCCCTCGTCGTATGACCCCTCCTCGATGAAGTGCGAGGCCCGGTTGGTGCGGATGCGGACGATCTGCAGCACGTCGTTCGCCTCCTCCGCGGCCCGCAGCGCAAGGAGATAGTGGGCGTCGTTATCCCGGCGGTCGCCGTCAAGGGCCGCGAGCATCGCCAGGATGGTGTGCGCGGCCGCCAGCGCACGGCCGTCGGCGCACGCCGTGGCGACCTCGAACGCGCGCGCGGCCAGCGGGCGGCACTGATCGACGTCACCGCGCAGCCAGTGCGCGGTCGCGGCCCACGCCAGCAGCAGGGCGCGGTCACGTGGGTCGGCGTGCGCATCGGCGAGCCCGTGCTCGTACAGCGCCAGCGCCGCCCCCAGATCGCCCCGCATGTAGTGGATGACGCCCATCCGCCATGCCAGGCCCGCGCCGAGCGTCGTGGCGCTCCCCGCCGCCCGCTCGAAGCATGCGAGAGCTCCCGACCAATCTCCCTGCACCTGCCGCGCCTCGCCTTCGAGCTGGTCGATCTCGGCACTGCGCCGATCCGCGGGCACGGCCCTGCAGGCCTCGATCGCGAGCGCAACGTGCCCCTCGGCGACGAGCGCCTCGCCGTGGCCGGCCAGGACGCCGGCGAGGCGTTCGGGATCCCCGCCACGGAGCTCGAGCGCGACCGCTTCGGCGACGCGGCCTGTCTCCACGTACCATGCCGCCGCCGCGGCCGTGACCTCGCGCACCGAAGCTTCGGGAAGCGGGAGATGCTCCAGCGCGAACTCGCGAATGAGCGGGCGAAGTGTCGACGAGCCGTCCTGACGCCGCTCGATGAACAATCCTCTGCCGGCGAGGTCCTTGATGGTCGCGCGGGCACCGGTCGCACCGACCGCCTCGCAGAGCTCGGGTGTGAACTCCCCGAGGAGCGCAACTCTCCGGATGAGGTCGCGCACCCGAGCAGGCCGGTGCGCGAACACCTCCTCGGCGAGGTACGAGAACACCGGCGCGTCCGGGCGATCGAGGCGGCCGAGCACCTCGGGCCACGTGTCGGGGGCCGACTCCCGGAGGGCCTCGATGGCGAGGATCACCGCGGCCGGCCATCCTCCGGCGACGCTGTGGAGCGTGGGTGCCAGGCTCGCCGCGTCGGCGCCCAACTGCCTCGCGAGCAGCTCGGCGATCTCGTCGACGCTGAACGCGAGCTGGTCCGCGGTGATCTCGAGCAACTGCCCGCGCCCGCGGAGCCGCTCGATCCGGAACGCCGGCGCCTGCCGCCCCGCGAGGACGAGGTGGAACTGCTGCGGAGCGTGGCGGCACAGCGCCTCGATCAACCGGTTCGACGGCCTCGATACCGCGAGCTCGTGGACATCGTCGATGATCAGCACCAGTGACGTGCTGAGTTGCTCTTGAAGCGCTTCGGCGATCCGGGCCGCCAGCGCGTCGGCGTGGGACAGCTGCTCCAGTTCGGGGCCGCTCATCACGTCCGACAGGCCGAGCTCGGCCGGGAGATCGGGAACGCGGAGCCGGAGCGCCTCGCTCAAGCTCCTCGCGAGCGAGGGCAGGTCGCGATCGCTCGGATCAGCGGTGTACCAGGTACACGGAGCCGCGTCCCACCACGATGCGAGGAGCGTCGACTTCCCGAAGCCGGCCTCGGCGACGATAACGGTGAGCCGGCGCTCGAGCACAGTTGCGATCCGGTCCGAGAGCGCCGGACGCGCGAGAAACCCCGACGGACGCGCCGGCGGCAGGATCTTCGCGATCGATGTGCGTTCCACGGGTTGGGCAGGGCTTCGACGGAGCGTAGCCGTTTCGGGGCGGCCTCCCCTGGCTGCTCCTCGCGCCGCCGGTCCCTACCGCCTCGGGAAGCTCTGATGCACCGATGAGGTTGACGGTGGCGATGGCGGCGTGCCCGGAGGCAACCCCGTGACGGTCGTGATCTGCGACTGTCCGCGATCCCTCCCCCGAGGGACGCCGCGATGGAAGGCCGCCCGGAGGAGGATCGGTACCGCGGCGGCAAGGACCCCCGTGAAGAAGGTGAGGCCGTTGGGAAGGTCTGCCTTGTTCGAGAGCCCGAGGTAGCAGAAGAGCGCCGTGAGGAACGCGGCGCCGATGATCACTGCCATGCCGACCACGAGCACGACCTCCTGGTTGCGCTCATGGACCAGCGCATGGTCCGGCCGCCGCCGCTGGAGCATGCGGTAGATGTTCAGCCCGGCCCAGGAGTTCAGCATCAGCCCGCTCACGAAGGCGAGGATCGCGATCGCCAGACGGAACTTGTCGAGGTTCTTCTCGATGAAGATCGAGATGTTGACCACGATCAGGGCCGCCGGCGTGATCGCGCCGATGATCGGGATGGTCCAACGCTTGAGGAAGGCGCCCAGGCCCCGCCGCTCGGGATCGGCTGCTGCGCGGTCGGAGGAGCGGGAGCGGCCAAACGCCATGGCATAAGCGTACGGTTCGAGGGGCCTCGGGGAACGCCCGATCGCGGTCCAGCTCGAGATCGTTCGTCACGTCCCCGTTTCCGGACTGCGAGCGCTCACCCAACTCGGCAGGCGGCATAGGCCCATAGGCTCGATCCATGCGCGTGCGCGGGTCGGGCGATCGCTTCATCGTCCGCAGGTTCGGCCTGCGAACGAGCCTGGCCGGACGCCTGCTCGCGGGCGGGATCATCTTCACCGCCCTGGTCATCGCGGGCGTCAGCGGGTTCCTCCTGGTGAGCCGCTCCCAGCAGACCAATGCGGGCGCGCTTTCCAATGCGGACAACCGCGCCGGTGTCGCCGGGCAGCTGATCAGCCGGGTGATCCAGCCGCAGGCGCAGTTCGCGGCGACCGACGTCGCGTCGCTCACCTCCCTGCAGCTCGCGCTCAGCGGTACCGACCCCGCCACGCTGGTCGCCGACGAGTTCACCCAGAAGCGGGTCGTCGACCTCCCCGGCCTCGCCGTGGTGATCCTCGACAGCCACGGCAACGTCGTGTACACGAGCGAGTGCGACACGCCTGCGGCGAGCGGTGCGACCACGCACCCCGCCACCCAGACCTGTGAGCAGCGCGTCGAACCGCACGTCACCGGCAGCCTCGCTTCGGTGGGCGATGCTCTCGCCATCGCATCCACCGCCGCGTGCCAGCAGCCGGGAACGATCATCGCGGCGAGCAAGAACCTCACCTCGCAGTGCCCGTCGGGAGTCGAGGGGGTGGAGATGCTCGCCGGAGGCGTGCCCGCACTCGACGTCGCCGTCCCGGTCTTCAACGTGCAGGCGGGTTCCTACGCACCGCTTGGCGTGGTCGTGTACAGCGCATCGCTGCCGACGCAGTTCGCGCGCTTCGGCCCGGTGGTCGGCTACACGCCCGTGTTTCTCAGTGTCCAATCCGGTGCCAAGGTGATCCGCTTCGCTGGGAAGGCGAACACGGCCGTGGCGGCAACCGCACCATCGAGCATCGCGCAGCAGCTTGCGGCGCATCGCACCCGCGGGACCGGGCAGATCGCCGCGCACGCGATCTACGACATCGCTGGGGTCGGGACCGTCGCGGGGAGCTTTGTCCCGCTCGCGGCACCGGGCGGCGATCAGATCGCGGGTTACGTCGGCGTTGAGGTACCGGTCTCGATCTTCGCCGCGGGGACCGCACAGGACGAGGGAACGATCGCGCAGATCGCGTTCACCGCGCTCATCTTCGTGTGCATCCTCGTGCTGCTCTTCGTCGACCGCTTCGTGCGCCGGCCCGTCGCGCGACTCGAACGCGGCGTCGAGCGGATCGCCGCCGGTGACTACACGAGCGACATCCCCGTCACGTCGAAGGATGAGCTCGGACGGCTCGCCGCCGGGGTGAACCGGATGCGCGAGCAGATCGCCGGCTACATCAAGCACATCGACGAGTCTGTGAGCCACCTGCAGGAGGTGTCGCGCGCCCTCACGGCCACAACGGGCGGCATCGAGGAACTCCAGGACGCGGTCCTCGGCGCTGCGGGCGCCATCGCCGGTGGGTCGGCGAGCGCATCGCTCTACGCGAGGAATGGCGCCGACTTCGTCGCCGTGCGCACACGCGGGCCCGAGATGACCGGCTTTGTCGACGAGATGCCCGTCGACGAGCTCACCCAGGGACGAGCTGTGCGGCTCGAGCTGGGCGAGCGACCTGCGATCGCCGTTCCGATGCTCTTCCAGGGCGCGCTCACGGCGGTCCTCGTCGTCGCGTCGGATGCGCCCGTCGCCGAGGGCGACGAGAGCGCGCTCATCACGCTGGCGAACAACGCTGCCGTGGCCATCGAGAACACACGGACCCTCGAGCAGGAGCGGGAGGCCGTGCGTCGCCTCAGCGAGCTCAACCAGATGAAGAGCGACTTCCTCAACACCGCGCAGCACGAGCTGCGCACGCCGGTGCTCGCCATTCAGGGACAGATCGAGCTGCTCAACGTCGCGTGGGACAAGTGGGACGAGGCGACCCGCCTCGAGATCGTGCGCGACGTCGACATCGCTGTACGGCTGCTCGCAGAGACCGTCGAGAACATCGTCGACTTCGCGCTGGTGAACTCCGACACCATCGACCTGCGCAAGTCGTCGGTCGACGTTGCCGAGGCGATCAACGATGCGGCGAACGACGTGCGGCGCCATTTCAAGGACGGGCTTCCCGTCGAGCTGACGATCGATGTGCGCGGCGCGCCCGCGGTGAACGCGGACCCGTTCCGGTTCCGCCAGGTGCTCCGCGCCCTCATCGACAATGCGGTCAAGTTCACGCCCGAGGCCGGTCACGTGACCGTGAGCGCGCGACGCGAGAAGGGAGCGGGATCCTGCCGCATCGAGGTGGTGGATGACGGCGTCGGCATCAGCCCGGAGGCCATCCCGCGGCTGTTCGATCGCTTCTACCAGGAGGACAACAGCCGCACCCGACGCTTCGGCGGCCTGGGCATGGGTCTCTCGCTCGTGCGGCGCCTCTGCGAAGCGCACGATGCGACGGTGAAGGTCCACAGCGATCGCCATAAGGGAAGCCGATTCACGATCCTCTGGCCGCTCGCGGACGCGAAGCCGGAGCCGACGCCCGCCATGCTGATGTTCGAACCGGTCACACGCGTGGGCTGAGCGCGTCAGCGCCTCAGCGCACCGCGGTCGGCGAGAACGCGGTGGTGGCACTGGCGGCCGGCAACCCGTCCTCGAACACGACGTTGTTCGTCCGCACCGACGTGATGCGCGGCCCCGGCAGCACGATGCCCGCGAGGTTCAGCGGGTCGGTCGCGGAAACGCGAACCACCTCGGAGGAGCGCTCCCGGCGCCGCACCGCGCGCAGCTGGTCCACCGCCTCGGCCAGCGCGTACTGCTCGCCCGCGAACCCCGTCACGAAACGTCCACCGCGCGCGGTGCCGCGCGCCTCCATGCGCCGCAGCGCCCAGACGACATCGCGCCACGGCAGGGCGATCGTCTCCCGCGCGACGACGTCACGGAACACGACTCCCCACCGCACCAGCAGTTGCTCGGCGACCGCCTCGGCGAGGGCGTCTCGATCGGGTGCATCCAACACACGAGGAACGAGCGACCAGCGTCCCTCGCCCGACGAGTATCCGCTCACCCCGTGACGCAGCCCGCGATGATTCGGACGTGAGCGACCGAGCCGGCGGCTCACCAGCAGGCGCCGCACGGCGCTGAAGCCGTCCGCGGTGAGAAGACCGCGCGCGACGCCGTCCCAGAGCGCGGTCTCCACCTCGCTGGGAAGCCTGCGAGTGAGCGTGACGATATCGCTCGTGAAGAGCGCGCCATGCTCGCGCAGCGCCGCGAGCACGTCGAGCGTCGCGCCGGACCCGGGCTCGAGTGGTTGCGCGTCACCACGGACCGACTGCAGCAGCCACGGCAGATCCGAGCGCATCACGAGCGTCACCGGGGTGGCGCGCGATGCGGTCGCGCTGCTCCGCTGGGACGTCGCAGGATCGACATCGTCGCGGACACGGAGGCGAGCCCACGCCACCTCGCCCGACATGCACAGCTCGTCGAGCCAGGCGCTGCGATATCCGCTGACGCGGCTGGGCAGCACCGACTCCTCCCACACCGCGGCAGGGATCTCAAAGCCCTGCAGCTGCGCAATGGTGGCGGCGACCCCCGCGCGCCCCTCCCTTTGCGTTCCCGGGGCGGTGCGCTGCCAGCGCAGAAGGAAGCGCATGAAGTCCTGGGGGCTGACCGGCTCGATCTCCTGGCGGAGGCGCTGCTGCGTGTAGCTGTGAATGCGCGCGAGCAGACGGCGCGCGCACCACTGCTCATCATCGACGCCCGGATCGAAATGACCGCGAATCGCGAAGCCCTCACCCTCGAGCATCGCGAGACCGACGGCGATCTCCGTTGCGCCGAGGCCGGTGATCTGCGTCAGATCGCTCGCGCGGAGCGGCCCGCTCACTTCGAGATGCCCGCGGAGGATCGCTGTCGCGACGGCATCGTGCTCGGGAGGCACCGCCGACAGTGCTGGGGGCAGTGCGCGCGCGGGAGGCTCGAGCGTCGCATGCGGCCACAGCACGGCGATGGCAGGCACGCGTTCGGCCGCACACCAGAAGGAGTCCGCGCCGTTGGAGACCGTCAGCGCCCTGCCGCGCTCGACAAGCTCGTCGAACCAGGCTCGCCATGACTCCACCGGGTGAGTCACCACGAGCGACACGAGCAGGTCGTGCAGCTCGTCGTGATCCCGTGGTTCGGGACCGGCCTCGCCGCGCACCCGCGCAATGGCATCCGGGTCGAGCGCCGCGAGGTCGCGCGCCTCAACGGGAAGTCCGCGCCGCAGGGTGATCGCGCGACTCCGCCGCTCCTCGAGCGGCGCGTCGTCGAGGAACGTGTACGGCCGTCCGTTCACGATCTCGTGCGCAAGCGGCGAGGGCTCGATCGTGTCCTTGTACGTGATCGTCACGACTCCCTGCTCGAGGCGCACGACGAGCTCGCGCAGCGAGTCGACGTCCATCACCTCGTGCAGGCAGTCGTACATCGTCTGGTTGACCAGCGGGTGATCGGGCGGCTCGACCGGTCCGGTCGGATTCTCGTTCTGACATGCGACGAGCTGCGGGAAGATCGCCGCCATGATGTCGTCGGACTCGAGTCGCTGTATCGGCGCCGGATGCTTCCGGCCGCCTTTGAAGCGCAGCACCGTCAGCGCCCGGTTGAGGTTCCAGCGCCAGCGCACCGCCCACATCGGCGCGAAGATGGCGGCCTTGCGGAGCACCTCCTCCACCGTATTGGAGGAGAGGAACTTCGGGATGTCCTCCAGCGGGAAGCTGTGCTGCGGGCCGAGCGACAGCAGCACGCAATCGTCGCTCGCGGCTGCCTGCAGCTCGAAGTCGAACGTTGCGCAGAAGCGTTTCCGCAACGCCAGTCCGAGCGCGCGGTTCACCCTGCCGCCGAACGGCGCGTGCACCACGAGCTGCATCCCGCCGCTGTCGTCGAAGAAGCGTTCGAGGACGATGTGCTCGAGCGTGGGCACGACACCGAGCGCGGTGCGACCCGCTGCCAGGTACTGGACCACCATCGTGGCGACGTCGTTGTCGACGCCGGTGCGCTGCTCCACCCAGGTGATCGCCTCGTCGGCGCCGCCCTCCGCCAGCAGCGCGTCGACCCCGCTCCGCAGCTCGGACACCTCGCGCGAGAGCTCCTCGGTGCGGGCGGGCGCTTCGCCGAGCCAGAACGGCACCGACGGCGGGGCGCCGTGCGCATCCACCACACGCACCGTCCCGGCGACGACGCGGCGGATCTTCCACGAGGTGCTGCCGAGGAGGAAGATGTCGCCCGCCGACGATTCGATCGCCCAGTCCTCGTTGACCGTGCCGATGAACGTGTCGTCGGGCTCGGCGATGACGCGGTAGTCACCCGTCTCCGGAATCGCACCACCGGACGTGAGCGCTGCGAGGCGCGCACCGCGCCGCGCACGCACTTCGCCGTTGATGCGATCGCGATGGAGATATGCGGCAACCCGGCCGCGGCCGGTGGGGATGCCGTCGGCGACGAGCTCGACGATGCGATCGAAGTCCTCGCGTGTGAGGTCCACGAACGGCGCCGCCCGGCGCATCAACTCGAAGAGGTCGTCCTCCTTCCAGCTCTCCGCGGCGCACTCGGCCACGATCTGCTGCGCGAGGATGTCGAGGGGCAACACAGGAGGGTGCACCGCGTCGAGCGCGCCACTTCGCACACCTGCGAGCAGCGCCGTGCACTCGACGAGCTCGTCGCGGGTCATCGGATACAGACGGCCCTTCGGCGTCCCACCGCGGCTGTGCCCCGAGCGGCCGACGCGCTGCAGGAACGTCGCGATGCTGCGCGGCGAGGCGATCTGGCAGACCATCTCGATCGGTCCGATGTCGATCCCCAGCTCGAGCGATGCCGTCGCGACCAGCGCGCGCAGCTCGCCGGCGCGGAGCTGTGACTCGACTCGCAGGCGGCGCTCTCGCGACAGGCTGCCGTGGTGTGCGGCGACGGCGTCGTCACCAAGCCGCTCCGCGAGCAGATGCGCGACGCGCTCGGCCATGCGCCGCGTGTTGACGAACACGAGCGTCGTGCGATGCGCGCGGACGTGTGCTGCGATGGCGTCGAGCACCTCACCCAGCTGCTCGCGCGACGCCACCGCCTCGAGCTCACCGGACGGCAGTTCGATGCCGATGTCGAGGGCGCGACGATGGCCGACGTCGACGATGGCGCAGCGCGGGCTTCCGTCGGCGCGGCTGCGCCCCTCCCCCGCGCCGACCAGCAGCCTGGCGACAGTCTCGATCGGACGCTGCGTCGCCGACAATCCGATGCGGACCGGGCGCCGCGTACAGAGCCGCTCGAGGCGCTCGAGCGAGATCGCAAGATGTGACCCGCGCTTGTCGCGGGCGACGGCGTGAATCTCGTCGACGATGATCGTGGTGACGGCGCTGAGCGCCGCCCGGCTGCGCTGCGCCGTCACCAGGAGATACAGCGACTCGGGGGTGGTCACCATGAAGTTCGGCGGCCGCTTGATCATCGCTGCGCGCATCGACGGCGTCGTGTCCCCGGTTCGCACCTCCGCGCGGAGCGTCGGCAGCGTCATCCCCATCGCCCTGCCGATCTCGGCGATCTCGCGCAGCGGTGTTTCGAGGTTCTGCTGCACGTCGACCGCGAGTGCCTTCAACGGCGATACGTACACGACCTGCGTGACGTCCTCGACGGCCTGGCCACGCTCGGCAGCGCGGTACAGCGCGTCGATGCACACGAGGAAGCCGGCGAGCGTCTTGCCGGAACCCGTCGGGGCCGCGATGAGCGTGTCGTTCCCGGCCGCGATCTGGGGCCAGCCCTCGGACTGGGCCGGCGTCGGCCCCTCCGGGAAGCGCTGCTCGAACCATGCCCTGACCGCGGGATGAAAGCCGTTCATGTCGCTCATCGGGACATCAGATCCTAGCACCCTCACCGAACGGATGTTCTCTCGTTGTCACCGGCGGGGTATCAGCGATTGTGGCGGCTTCGGTCCTGCTCCGCTTCGAGCGCGAGCACGCTGCAGAGGATCAGGAGGTCGTTCTGTCCGCCGGCGATGTCGACACCGTACGCGTCGGCCAGGCTGATCCATGCCTTCGAGACCGTCGCGACCGTCTGGCCGTCCGCGGTGAAGGAGAAATCGTGGCCCAGGAAGTTGCCGGTCATCTCCATCTCGGCACCGCCGGCCTCAGCGATCGTCCACTTGGGGTGCAGGGGACTCGCGAAGCGCTGGTGCACCTCAGCGCTTCCACCTCCCGCGAGGGTGATCTCGTAGGTGGCGAGGAGGGCAACGAGCTTGCGGCTCACCGTCGCGACCTCGTTGCCGGACATGTCGTTGACGAGCATCAGGCCGCGCAGGCTCAGCACCTTGCCGTCGACCTGGTAGACGGGCTGGCCGGCCTCGTTGAGGATGTCGTTGTCCTCACCGATGCGAAGGATTCGTTCGCGGACCTGGTATCTCATGCATCGCCTCCGGTCGCCCCGTCGGACCTCGCCGCGCGGGGCTTCGAGTGTAGACGGTTGTCGAGAATCGCCCGGCCACGCTGGTACTCTCGCTGCCCGTGAGCAGACGATTGGCGAGCCCGCGCGAGATCTTTCTCGCCGCGGCGTTCAAACGCCGCAGGCCCTGGATCACGCGCTTCTCGATCGACGGGCGCACGTACGGGGGCAGCGTCTCCTTCGAGGATGACGACCGCGTCATCGAGTTCTGCTCGACGTTTGCAGACGCTCGCACGGTCCTCGACCTGGGGAGCCTCGAGGGCGGTCAGACATTCGAGCTGGCCCGACGGCTTCCGAATGCCACGATCCTCGGGATCGAAGGCAGGCAGAGCAACATCGACAAGGCTCGCTTCGTGCAGCGTCTGCTGAAGATCGACAACGCCGAATTTCGAATCGGCAACATCGAGGTGTTGCGGCTCGCTGATTTGGGACATTTCGACGCGGTGTTGTGCAGCGGCCTGCTGTACCACCTCCCCCGCCCCTGGTTGCTCCTCGACAGCCTGAATCAGGTCACCGATCGCGTGTACCTTTCGACGCACTTCGCCGACGAGAGCCGGATCGACGCCGAGAACGAGGGGATCGCCGGCCACTGGTATCAGGAGTACGGCGCCCAGGATCCATTGAGCGGGCTCTCACAACGTTCGTTCTGGCTCCCGGTCGACACCATCGTGGGCCGCCTCGAGGCCGGCGGTTTCCGGGTGAGCATCAGGTCGTTCAACCACGACCACCCGGCTGGACCGACCGTGAACCTGGTGGCCGAGCAATCAGAGATCCGCTCGGCGGCGGAGACTCTGGAACGGGAGCACTTGACGTGACCTTGGGACGCGTTCTTCGAGACTGGCGCCATAAGCGCGAACTTAACCAGTGGGCAATGCGGCGCGCCTATCCCGACACAGTGCGACGGAAGTACTGGACCCCGGCCGAGTACCAGGACGACGCCGCTCGGCTCAAAGCTCATGGCTACACCGTGGCGACTGAGGACGATGCAACGTCCAACATCGATGTTACGCCCCCATCAAACGTCTACAGCAAAGATCCTCAGGGATCGATGCCGATGAGCGTCGCGATGTTTCACGTGACCTACGAGCGGCACGACCGACGGTAGTCGGCTCCCTCGGCGCCGTGGGTCAAACGCCGGCTCGACCCTTGTTCCGTATTCAGTGTGTGGTGGAGGCGCCGGGGATCGAACCCGGGTCCGAAGCCGCGTTCCATGCGACATCTACGAGCGTAGTCCCGGTTTTGTTCTCACCAGATCCGCGCCCTGGGACCAGGCTCGGATCCGGCCAGCCTCGGTGAATGTCCCGCCCGGCGCCGAGGCGCCACCGGGCGGCAAGACCGCTTTCATTAACGTCGGATCCGGCCCCCACAGCCGAGGAACCGGTCGACGTCAGGCCGAAGCCTGAGCTTTTTTCGTCTCTGCTACTTACGCAGCGAGGGCGAGAGGTGCGTTATTCGCACGTATATTTTTCCCGGTTTTACGAGCCCGGGGCTCGGCCCGCATTCGCACGACCCACGACCCCGTCGAAACCAGTACGCCCCCATGGGAACGCAGCGATCCGAGATCAGCGTGCCGTTTCATGATACCCGGTTCCGTGGATCGTCGAGCACACGCGTGATGCGAGGACCGCATTCGGAGAGCGGTTGGTAGGCTAGGACGATGGTCATGGGACGCGCGCGAGCGCGGATGCGCACGCGTGCACGTGATGCAACGACCATCCGCTGACATCGACCGTCCCGCAGCAGGGCGGGCATCCCCCGAGCCCGCGACGTACCGGCGGCTGCTGGGTGTTCGCGGGCTGCTGCCGCTGCTGGTGAGCTCGCTGCTCACCAGAACGGCGTCGCAGATGTGGACCGTCGGCATCGTCCTGTTCACCCTGGAGCGGTACCACTCCCCGAGCGTCGCGGGCATCAGCATCTTCGTGCTCATCTTCCCGGGGTTGGCGGTGAGTCCCATCGCGGGGGCGCTCCTCGACCGTCACGGTCGCAAGCGCCTCATGCGCATCGATTTCACCGTGGCGGCTACGTGCCTCACCACGATCGTGACTCTCGCCGCCACCAACCACCTCCCGGTGTGGGGGCTGCTCACGCTGCTCGGCTTCGGATCGCTCACGAGCACGCTCAGCAACGCCGGCGCCCGGTCGCTGTACCCGCTGATCATCCCCCGCGACCTCTGGGACCGTGGCAACGCCGCCGACAGCACCATCTTCGGGATCTCCGCCATCCTCGGCCCGGGGCTCGCCGGCACCCTGATCGCGACCTTTGGCAGCGAGGCCGCGCTCGCCGGCGCGGCGGTCGCCTATGTCATCGGCGCGGTCGCGCTGCAGGGGGTCACAGAACCGGCGCGCACCGCACAGGTCTCGCAACGCATCCTCACGGAGGCGTGGCGTGGTCTCCGCTACGTCGTGAGGAACCGGACCCTGCGATGGATCGCGATCTCGATCTCGATCCTCAACATCGGATGGGGCATGGTCATCGTCGCGCTGCCGGTCGTGGTCTTCCGGCTGCACGGCAACGCCGCCCTCGTCGGAACGCTGCTCGCCATCGAAGGGGCGATCGGCATTCCCTCGGCGCTCATCGCCGGACGTGTGCGGACCGAGGGGCGCGAACGCCAGATGATGGCCGCCACGAGCGCGATCATGGGACTGGCCGTGCTCGCGTTGCTCGCTCCGTCCATCGCGGTGATCGGGCTCGGGGTCGCGATCGTCGGTGCGTCGGACGGCCTCTCGAACATCTCGATGTTCTCCCTGCGCCAGCGCCGGACGGCGAGGGCCTGGTACGGCCGCGCGTTCGCGGTGTCGATGAGCCTCAACTTCTCCGGAGTCCCGATCGGCTCCGCCATCGCAGGAACGCTCCTCGGCGTGTCGGTGACATTCACCATCGTGCTGTCGGCCGCCCTCGCAATTGCGGCCGCAGTGTTGATGCTCGTCATGATCCCGGCAGCGGCCGAGCGTCCCGCCTGACCATCACGACGCGATGAACCCGTCTCCTGCACGGATCGGACGCGATTGGTAGGCTGATCCCGATGTCCCAGGCTCTGCCCGCCGTCGCGCTGCCGGTCGCGCTCGTCATCGTGTCGAGCCGCTAGTTGCCGCACTTCGACGCGCCGTCCGGCGCCGACCCCGGCGTGGGCGCGCAGCTGAAGCGGGTGGTCGTCGTGGGCACCGCGACCCGGCGCGACGAACGCGAGCAGCGCGACATCGAACTGGACGAGCTCGAGGAGCTCGCCCGCACCCTCGGCACCGAGGTGATCGAGCGGAGTCTCGATCTCACTCCGCGAACCCCATCCCGCCACGTTCTTCCGTTCGGGGGTCGTCGAGGCCTTCAGCGCGCACCTGGCCGAGCTCGGCAGCCCGGCGGTGCTCTGCAACGATCAGCTGACCCCGCGCCAGCAGCGCAACCTGCAGGAGGCGTGGGACGTCCCGGTGCTCGATCGCACCGAGGTCATCCTCGCGATCTTCGCGCGCCGGGCGACCACCGCCGAGGGACGCGTCCAGGTCGAGATGGCCCAGCTCGAGCACCTGCTGCCGCGCCTCGCGGGAGGCTGGTCGCACCTCGAACGCCAGCGCGGCGGCGTCGGGCTCCGCGGTGGCCCGGGTGAGAAGCAGATCGAGGTCGACCGCCGGTTGATCCGGCAGCGCCTCAAGCGCCTCCGTGAGCGCCTCGTCGTGATCGAGCGCCAGCGCCAGACGCGGCGCACCGCGCGCACCGACGTGCCCCTCGCGTCCTGCGCGCTCGTCGGGTACACCAACGCCGGGAAGTCGACGCTGCTCAACGTGCTCACCCACAGCGAGGTCCTCGCCGACGACCTGCTCTTCGCCACCCTCGACCCGACCTCGCGGCGTCTCGAGCTTCCCTCCGGGAAGCTGGTGATCCTCACCGACACCGTCGGATTCATCCAGAAGCTGCCGACGGAACTCGTCGAGGCGTTTGCCGCGACCCTCGAGGAGGTGCGTCAGGCGCACATGCTGTGCGTGGTCGTCGACGCCTCGCACCCGGACGCCGAGCAGCAGCTCGCCACTGTGCTCGAGACCCTCCGCTCCATGGAGTGCGACCAGCCGATCATCCTCGCGCTGAGCAAGTGCGACCGGCTCACCGCATCGGAGGTGCGCGCCGCGCGGTTGCGGCTCGGCGACATCGCCGGCGTGTCGGCGCTCGCCATCAGCGCCACGAAGGGCACGGGACTGCGTGAGCTGCGCCAGCGCATCGACGGGCTCGCGGCGCAGGTGGTCCCCAACATCAAGGCGAACCGCCCCACGGAGGCGTCGCAGGCGGCGTTGCCCGAACCCGAGGTGCGCGCGGCCGCCGGCTGACCCCGCTCGATGGTCAGCGCCGGATCGCGCGCTCCATGTCGCGCTGCGCGTCCCGCTTGGCGACGTCCTGGCGCTTGTCCCAGAGCTTCTTGCCCCGGGCGAGGCCGATCTCGACCTTGACGCGGTTGCGAACCAGGTAGAGGCGGAGCGGGACGATGGTCAGCCCCTGCGTGCGGACACGTCCGTCGAGGTACTCGATCTCGCGTTTGTGGAGGAGCAGGCGCCGGCGGCGCTCGGGCTCAGGGTTGTGCCGGTTGCCCTGCTGGTAGCCGGAGATGTTCACCTGCATCAGCCAGGCCTGCCCGCCCTCGATGCGGACGTACCCGTCGCGCAGCTGGACACGGCCGGTCCGCAGCGACTTGACCTCGGTCCCGGTGAGCTCGATGCCGGCCTCGAGGGTCTCGACGATGCTGAACTCATAGTGGGCACGGCGATTGCGCGCGAGCAGGTTGTCGCCGGGCCGTCGTGCCGCGCTCATCGCGCAGCACCCTCTCCCGCGCGGCGGCCACGCAGGAATGCGGCGGGGGTCATCACCCGCCTGCCCGGTGGGGTGACCAGATCAAGGCGATATCCGCCGTCCATGGTGGCGATCACGACCAACTCACCCTCATGCCCGATCACGCTCCCCGGTTCGCCGTCGCCCACGCCGGTCGCGACCGCCCCGGCGACGATCTGGACGTCGGCGCCGGCCAGCGGCGCGAGAACGCCCGGCCATGGCTGCAGCGCCCGGACCATGCGATCGATCTCGCGGGCGCTGCGAGCCGCCCATGCGACGCGCCCGTCGTCGCGCTCGAGCCGCGGAGCGTAGGTGACCCCGATCTCGGGCTGGGGGCGGGCCTGCGCCTCGCCCCGCTCGAGCGCGCTGAGCACCTCGAGGAGCTGAACGGCGCCGAGCTCCGCCAGCCGTTCCGTCAGCGCCGGAGTCGTCGCGTCCGGCCCCATCGCGAGCCGCGCCTGCGCGTAGACGGGCCCGGTGTCGAGGCCTACCTCCACACGCATGATCGAGACGCCCGTCTCCTCGTCGCCGGCGAGGATGGCGTGCGCCACCGGCGAGGCGCCGCGCCAGCGAGGCAGCAGCGATGCGTGCACGTTGACCGAGCCGTACGCAGGGGCGTCGATCAGCTCGGCGGGCAGGATCTGTCCGTACGCCGCGACGACCAGGCAATCCGGGTGCCGATCGAGCAGCTCGGCGACCGCCTCGGGCGCACGGATCTTCGGCGGCGTGAGGACGTCGATGCCTCGTGCCCGAGCACTGTCGGCGACCGGGCGTGGCGCCGGTCTCCCCCGGCTGCCGGGCCGGTCAGCCCTGGTGACGACCGCGGCGACGTCGTGCCGCTCGGCGCATGCTTCCAGCGCCGGCACCGCGAACGGCGCGGTGCCACAGAAGATGAGCCTCACACAGCGCTGACGACGCCGGGCTCCTCAGCCTCCTTCGCGGGTTCGACCTCGCGCAGCGTCCCCTCGTTCACCCTGCTGGTGAAGAGGATGCCGTCGAGATGATCGATCTCGTGCTGGATGGCGCGGGCCAGCAACCCGTCACCCTTGATCCGGATCTCCTTGCCGTGGCGGTTGATGCCCTTGGCCACCACCCGCTGGCACCTGGTCACCTCACCCACCCATCCCGGGACCGAGAGGCAGCCCTCGAGACCGGTCTGGTCGCCCTCACAGCGGACCATCTCGGGGTTGGCGACCTGGTAGATCTGGTTGTCGACACGGAGGACGATGACTCGCAGCGGCACGCCCACCTGGGGTGCGGCGAGGCCCACGCCGTTGGCCTCGAACATGGTCTCGACCATGTCGTCCATCAGCCGGCGGATCGCGTCATCGACGCGCGGCACCCGGGTTGCCTTGGTGGTGAGAACGTCGTTGTGATCCGACGTGAGGACGATGGGGAGGATTGCCACGCTGTGTGTCTCCGTTCACGGACCGGGGTCGACGTCGATGCTCCAACCCCGTGCCTTGGGAAGATGGGGAAACGCCCTCTCGATGTCGATGCCGCGGATGGTCATCTGCCAGCGGTATTCACCGCGCAGCCGGTGCAGGAACGCCGGTGTCGGACCGAGGACGTCGAGCCCGGCACTTGAACCGAGTGTACCAGACACCCGTTCGGCCTCCCGGCGAGCCTCGGCCTCGGCCTCGGTGTCGTCACGGTGCGTGAAGGTGCACACGCAGAGCCGCGCATACGGTGGAAAACGCAGCGCCTTCCGCACCCGGATCTCGTCGCGCGCGAACCCGAGGTAGTCGTGTGTCGTCGCGTGGCGCACCGCGTAGTGTCCCGGGCTGTACGTCTGCAGGACCACTCGCGCGGGCTCGTTGCCGCGTCCCGCTCTTCCCGCGACCTGCGTGAGCAGTGAGAAGGTCAGCTCGCCGCTGCGGTAGTCGGGGAAGTGCAGCGAGGTGTCGGCGTTGACGATGCCGACGAGGCGCACGTTGCCAAGGTCCCATCCCTTCGCCACCATCTGGGTGCCGATGAGGCAGTCGGCCTCGTGGCGCCGGAAGCGGTCGTAGATGTCGAAGTACGCGTCGCGCGACCGGGTCGTGTCGCGATCCATGCGGATCAGGCGCAGCGCGGGAAACCGTTCGTGCACGTCGCGCTCGAGGCGCTCCGTGCCCATGCCCAGCGCGCGGATCGCCCGCGAGCCGCATGACGGGCACGCGGCGGGCAGCGGCGTCGAGAGCCCGCAGTAGTGGCAGTCGCAGCTGGCGCGGTCGACGTGGTGCACGAGCGAGACGCTGCAGTTCCTGCAGGTCAGCGCCTCCCCGCAGGCGCGGCACAGCACCACCGTCGACGTGCCCCGCCGGTTGAGGAAGAGGATCGACTGGCCGCCGTCCTCGTGACACGACTGCATCGCCTGGTCGAGGCGCATCGACAGCGCACCGGTGTTGCCGGCGCGCAGCTCGTCGCGGAGGTCGACGACCTCGATCGGTGGCAGCGGGCGACCGCTCACGCGCTCGGGAAGCGTCGCCAGCTCGAAGTCACCGGTGTGCGCGCGGAAGAAGCTCTCGACGCGCGGCGTCGCGCTCCCCATCACCACCGGTGCGTTGCAGAGCGCGCCGAGCATCAACGCGACGTCGACCGCGTGGTACCGAGGGACGCGATCCTGCTTGTACGCGGGGGCGTCCTCCTCGTCGATGACCACGATCCCCAGATCGGCGACCGGGGCGAAGACGGCGCTCCGCGACCCGATCACCACGGCGTGCGCGCCGCTCCGGATCTGCCGCCACTCGACGGCGCGCTCGGCATCGGTGAGGGCTGAGTGGATGACCGCGATGCGTCCCGGGAAACGAGCGGTGAACCGACGGATCATCTGCGGCGTGAGCGCGATCTCCGGAACCAGCACGATCGCGCCGCGGCCCGCGGCGATGGCGCCGTCGATGGCCGCGAGATAAACCTCGGTCTTGCCGCTCCCGGTCACACCATGCAGGAGCACGCGACGGTGCACGCGCGCGGCGATCGCATCGAGCAGCGGAGCCACAGCAGCACGCTGGGCGTCGTTGAGCACCGGTGGCGGTACAGGCGGGCCGGCGGCGCCGGCCTCCGCGACCGCGCGCGACATGGACCGGGGACCTGATCGTCGCGACGGGCGGGTGCGCACACCCTTGGGCAGCATCGCCCGCAGCACCTCCCCGAGTGGCGCGCAGTATCGGTCGGCGACCTGGCGCGCAAGGTCGAGGTGGTGGCTGAGGATCAGCGGCGGCTCATCGATGATGCTGTCGATCGCGCGCACGTCGGCGTGGTCGCTGTGCTCCGATCGCTCGACGACGTACCCGAGGATCGACCGCTTGCCGAACGGGATCTCGACGCGCATCCCCGGGAGCACGAGCTCGTCGAGGTCATCGGGGATCGAGTACGTGTACGCGTCGCGAGGAAGGAGCGACCGCGTCTCCGGGACGACCGACGCGTACGTCACGGCAGGTGCTTCGCGATCACGCGCACGATGGCATCGGCCACGATCGACTTCGATGCGCGGCCGATCTCCAGAGCTTCGCCGTCGCTGTCGATGACGGTGACCTCGTTCTCATCCGCGCCCATCCCGATGCCGGGCTTCGACACATCGTTGACGACGATGAGGTCGAGTTGCTTCTCGATGAGCTTGGTGCGCGCGTGTTCCACGAGGTGCTCGGTCTCTGCGGCGAAGCCGACACGAAGGACACCGGCGGCCGCTGGATCCTCGCGAAGCGCGCGCAGGATGTCCACGGTCGGCACCAGATCGAGGTGGAACGTCGGCGAGCCCTTCTTGAGCTTTCCCGGCGCCACCTCACGCGGACGCCAGTCGGCGACTGCGGCGGCCATGACGAGCACGCGCGACCCCGGGAGCGTGCCTCGCACCGCCTGGTACATCTCATCGGCGGTCTCCACCCGCACGACGTCGAGCCCCGGCTGTGGCGGCGGCGGCGGGGCTGCCGTGATCAACGTGACCGTTGCGCCCTGACGGATCGCGGCGAGCGCGATCTCGTTGCCCATCTTGCCGCTCGATCGGTTGCCGATGAAGCGCACCGCGTCGATCGGTTCCCGGGTACCACCTGCGGTGACCACGAAGCGAAGACCGGCGATCTTGGGGTCAGGCCCCGGCGCCAAGGATCTCCCTCACCGTGGCGACGATCTGGTCAGGCTCGACCATGCGGCCGGTGCTCTCGTGCCCGCTCGCAAGACGCCCGTGCACGGGTCCGATGATGCGGACGCCGCGGGCGGTCAGCGTCGCCGCGTTGGCCTGCGTCGCCGGGTGCTCCCACATCGCCGCCTCCATCGCGGGTGCGACGATCATCGGGGCGCGCGACGCGAGTGCCGTCGCGGTGACGGGATCGGGCGCCAGCCCGAGCGCGAGCCGTGCGATGAGGTCCGCGGATGCGGCGACGACCACGTGGAGCTCACACCAGGACGCCAGCTCGATGTGGCTCATCCCGTGCCCGGCGTCCGCCGCATCGCCGTCCCACATGCTCGAGGCCACGGGATGCCCGCTCAGCGCGCGGAGCAGGGTCGGAGTCACAAACCGCGCCGCCGCCTCGGTCATCGCAACGCGCACATCCGCGCCGGCCCGGCGAAGCTCGGTGACCACCTGGCACGCCTTGTATGCGGCGACGCTGCCGCCCACGCCCACGAGCACCCGGCGGCCGTCGAGTGCGAGCGTCATGCCGCCCCTCCCGCCGGCCTGGCCCGATCGGACCGGATGATCTCGAGGATCTCCCGGGCGGCGCGGCGCGCGTCGTCGTTCACGATCAGGTGATCGTACGTGTCCTTGAGGGCCAGCTCCGCGGAGACCCGCTCCCGCCGTGCGGCGAGGCTCGCGGCATCCTCGGTGCCCCGGGCGACGAGTCGGTGCTCGAGGGCCTCCTCGCTCGGTGGCAGCAGGAAGACGTACGTGGCGTCGTCGCCGATCCGCTCACGAATCTTGGCGGCACCCTGGACGTCGATCTTGACCACGGTGTCCCGTCCCGATGCGATGGCGTGGTTGACGCTGTCGAACGATCGTCCCTTGAGGTCGCCGTAGACGGTCGACCACTCGAAGAACTCGCCGCGGTCGACCATCGCCCGGAAGGTCGGTTCGTCGACGAACCAGTACGCGACGCCGTCAACCTCGCCGGGACGCGGCGCGCGAGTCGTGTACGAGACGCAGTATCCGATCGCCGGGTCGAGATCCATGAGCTCGCGGATCACGGTGTCCTTGCCGACCCCGCTCGGGCCGGTCAGCACGATGAGCCTGCCACGCGCGCTCACGACCGAGGCCGACGGCGCTCGGCGGCGGCGAGCAGCTCGTCGGGAACGGGTGCGACAAACGTCCGCTCGGCGCCGTCCTGCGGGTGCCGGAACCGTAGTCGCATCGCGTGGAGCGCCGGACGACCGAGCGCGGGATCGGGATGCCCGTAGACCGCGTCGCCGACGACGGGGTGCCCGATCGAGGCGAGATGCACGCGGATCTGGTGGGTGCGCCCGGTGCGCAGTGTCACCTCGAGCACCGTCGAGCCGCCGAGCCGTTCCACGACACGGAAGTCCGTGATCGCCTCGCGACCGCCATCGACGATCGCCATTCGCTTGCGGTCGCGAGGATGTCGGGCGATCGGCGCGTCGATCGTCCCGGTCTCCTCGCGAAAGCCGCCCTCCACGAGCGCCCAGTACGTGCGGCCGAGCGTGCGATCGCTCAGCTGCCTGGCGAGGCTGCGGTGCGCCGCCTCGGTCTTGGCGACCACGAGCAACCCGCTCGTGTCGCGGTCGAGGCGATGCACGATCCCGGCACGCTCATGACCGCCGAGCAACGACCAGGTCGTCCCGCGCGCTTTGAGCGCGTCGGCGAGCGTGCCGGTGGGATGGCCCGGCGCGGGGTGCACGACCAAGCCCGACGGCTTGTCCACCACGGCGAGCCACTCGTCCTCGTGGACGATCGAAAGGTCCGGTGCGGGCACGCGCGGGAGGTCGGCAGCTCTCGGTTGGTCGGACGTCGCGACCGCGGCCGTCAGGGCGACCTCGGCGGTGTCGCGCACGCGCTGGCCGGGACGGCCGGGACGTCCGTCGACGGTGACGAGTTCCGCGTCGATCATGGTCCGAGCCGCGTGGCGCGTGATGTGGCGATGCTCGGCGAGCCACACGTCGAGGCGGGGCTGCGCCTCCGCGGTTCCGGCGGGGCTCACGACGGCTTTCGTGCGGGGAAGAACGAGAGGACGAGCAGCACCACGATCGCGACCACGATGCAGCTGTCCGCGACGTTGAACACCGGCCACCAGTGCACGTCGATGAAGTCGACCACGTAGCCCTGCACCAGGCGGTCGACCCCGTTGGAGAGCGCGCCACCGAGAATCATCCCGATGAGGACCTGCCGGTACCACGTCGTTCCGTACCGCCACCCCGCGAACACGATGTACCCGCTCACCACGAGCGCCACCGCGAGATAGAGCCAGTGCAGCTGCGGGAGCACGCTGAATGCGGCGCCGCTGTTCTCCACGTGGTCGATGGACACGATGGCGTTCGGCCAGATCTGCTCGCCGTTCGCGAGCCGTGAGCTGATCAGCCACTTGGTCACGTGGTCGAGCGCGGCGACGATCGCCGCGGTGCTCAGCATCACCGCGTAGATCCGACGCCGCGAGACGCTGCGCGCGACGGCTACCGCCTGACTCCCAGCCAGCATCTGGCGCCTCCGAGGTCACCGTCCCATTGCGCAAGCGCCTCCCCGCGCTGCGCCTCGAACCCCACGGCGAGTGTCTCCGCCTCGAGCCAGTCACGGTGCGCGTCGACCGCGCGGCGCAGATCACCGTCGGCGTCGAACATCAGCGTGATGCGGTCCTCCACTCGAAGACCCGCCTGCTTGCGCAGCTCGTTGACCTTGCGGCTGATCTCACGTGCGAGCCACTCGAGCCGGAGCTCGTCGGTGATCGTCGTGTCGAGCACGACAGCGGCATGCCCGCCGGCCGGGTCGGCGTACCGCACGTTCTTCACATTGAGCTCCTCGGCGAAGATCGCCTCGAGCTCAGGGGACAGTGGAGCGCTCGCGATCGTCGCCGTCGCCAGCGGCTGGCGAACCCTCACCCCGGCGGTGGTCCGGGCGGCGAGACCGTCCTCGACGAGCCGTCGCAGGCGGCTCATCTCGACGAGCACGTCCGGGTCACGCCACGCGCCCGCAACCTTCGGGTAGTCGGTGAGGTGCACCGAGTTCGGGCACGCCCGGCGTCAGCGGCGGGTCGCCGTTGAAACCGGTGAGATTGCGATACATCCGCTCGGCGATGAAGGGCATGAACGGGGCCACGAGACCGCAGAGCGTGACCAGCACCGTGTACAGCGTCGCAAACGCGGCCTGCGTGTCCTCACCGGTCCCGGTGCTCTTCCAGAACCTGCGGCGGGATCGGCGCACGTACCACTTCGACAGGTCCTCGACGAATGCCTCGACGACCTTGCACGCATCCGACGCGTCGTACCGCTCCATCGCCTCGCGAACCGCGTCGACCGTCTCCGCCAGGCGGGACAGGCACCAGCGGTCGAGGACAGGGCGTTCGAGGACGGCGGGCGCCGCGGTCGCGGGGTCGTAGTCCTCGGTCAGCGCGTATGTCACGAAGAACGAGTACACGTTCCAGAGCGTCAGCATGAACAGGCGGACGACGTCCTGGAATGACGCCGGGCTCACGCGCAGCTCGGCGTTCTCCACGCCCTGGGCGTAGAAATACCAGCGCGCGGCATCCGCGCCGAACTGGTCGAAGATCGAGCTCGGCTCGATGACGTTCTTTCGCGACTTCGACATCTTCTTGCCCTGGCGGTCGAGGAGCGTCCCCACCACCACGCAGTTCTTGTACGCGGGCGAGTCGAACAGCAGCACGGACTCGGCAAGCAGCGAGAAGAACCAGCCGCGGGTCTGGTCCACGCCCTCGCAGATGAAGTCGGCCGGGTGCGTGGACTCGAACCGCTCCTTGTTCTCGAACGGATAGTGCTTCTGGGCGAAGGGCATGGCGCCGGAGTCGTACCAGCAGTCGATGACGTCCGGGACGCGCCGCATCACACCCTTGCACGCGGTGCACGGCAGGGTCACGTCGTCGATGAACGGACGGTGCAGGTCGTCGGCGGCGGTGAGACCGATCTCCGCGGCGCTTCCCACGCACACGCGCTGGTCGCACTCCTCGCACACCCAGATCGGCAGGGGCGTTCCCCAATAGCGGCTCCGCGACAGGTTCCAGTCGATGAGGCTCTCCAGCCAGTTGCCCATGCGACCGTCGCGGATGTGTGCCGGCTGCCAGTGCACGCTCCGGTTGTGCGTGATGAGCCGGTCCTTGACCGCTGTGGTGCGGATGAACCACGAGGTCACCGCGTAGTACAGCAGCGGCGTGTCACAACGCCAGCAGAACGGGTAGGTGTGCAGGATCCGCTCCGCCCGATAGAGATTGCCCTGCTCGCGGAGATCCTCGATGATCTTCGAGTCGGCGTCCTTCACGAACATGCCCCGATACCGGGTCATCCCGTCGAGGAACCGTCCGTCAAGTCCGACGACGTGCCGCACCGTGACTCCCTTCCGCTGGCAGAGCTCGAGGTCCGCGACGCCGTATGCGGCCGCGGTGTGCACGATGCCGGTGCCCTCATCCATGCTCACCAGCTCCGGTGCGTCGAGCACCACGAAGGCGAGCCCCTCCGGCAGCATGTCGGTGAACAGCGGCTCGTACGTGCGGTCGACGAGGTCCGAGCCGTGCATCTCGTCGAGGATCTCGTAGTCTCCCTCGAGCACCTCGAGCCGCTGCTTCGCGAGGATGTACGACTCGTCGCCCTGCGCGACGCGCACGTAGGTCTTCCCCGGATGGACGGCGAGCGCGACGTTGCCGGGCAGCGTCCACGGCGTCGTGGTCCATGCGAGCAGGAACGTCGTGCCGTCCGAGTCGTTGAGGCGAAACTTCACGTAGACGGACGGGTCGGGGGTGTCCTCGCGGTAGCCCTGGCTCAACTCGTGGGATGAGAGCGTCGTCTGGCAGCGCGGGCAGTACGGCGTCACCTTGTAGCCCTGGTAGAGCAGGTCGTCCTCCCACAGCTCCTTCAGGCTCCACCACACCAACTCGATGTACGTCCCGTCGTAGGTTCGGTACGGATGGTCGAAGTCGAGCCAGAACCCCAGACGCTCGCTCATCTCGCGCCACTCGCCGATGTACTCGTTCACCGATGTCTTGCATCGCGCGTTGAACTCGGCGATGCCGTATTCCTCGATCTGCTTCTTGCCGCTGATCTTCAGCGCGCGCTCGACCTCGAGCTCGACCGGGAGACCGTGCGTGTCCCACCCCGCCTTGCGCTCCACCGAGAACCCCGTCATCTGCTTGTACCGGGCGAAGACGTCCTTGTATGAACGGGCGAGCACGTGGTGCAGGCCGGGAAGTCCGTTCGCAGTCGGCGGCCCCTCGTAGAACACGTACGGCGGCGCAGCACGCCGCATCTCGAGGCTGCGCTCGAAGACCCGGGTGCGCTGCCAGAGGTCGAGGATCTCGAGCTCCGCGTCGGGGAAACCCGCGCGCGCGCTGACCGCTGAGTACCTGGGCATCAGCCAAGGATACCGGCAGACCGTTCGGGCTCGGACACGCTCACGCTGTCAGCCGGCGGGTTCGGCGAAGATCGCGCGACCGACGCGAACCATCGTCGCGCCCTCCTCGATCGCGACCTCGAAGTCGTCGCTCATGCCCATGCTGAGCTCCGGCAACGCCCATCCGGAGACGTGCTCCATGTGGTCGCGCAGGCGGCGAAGTCGCGTGAAATACGGGCGCGCACCCTCCGGGTCCTCCACCTGCGGGGCGATGGTCATCAGTCCCATGAGGTGCATCGACGGGACGTTGACGAGCTCGTGCACCAGGCCTTCGACATCGGCCTCGGCGACGCCGTGTCGCGTCGGCAGCCCGGTCAGCTCGACCTCGACGAGCACCCTCAGCGGTTCGCGCCCCGCCGGCCGATGGGCGCCGAGCACCTCGGCCACACGCCTGCTGTCGACCGAGTGGACGACGTCGAACAGCTGCGCGGCACGCCCGGCCTTGTTGGTCTGCAGGTGCCCGATGAGATGCCATCGGGCCGCGCGGGTGACCGCCCGCTGCTTCTCCTCAGCCTCCTGGACGCGGTTCTCGCCGACATCGGTCGCACCCGCGGCGATCGCCTCATCGACCCTGCTCGCCGGCGTGCCCTTGGTCACCGCGACGAGCTGCACCCCGGCGGGGTCCCGGCCGGACCGCTCGGCGGCGGTGGTCATCCGCGCGCGCACGCGCTCGAGCCGCCCGGCTACCGATGCCTCCATCCCAGCCGCCATTTCACTTGCCCAGGTCGAGTGGAAGCTCGCGTCCGCTGGTGTCGCGACGCTTGCGCTGCCTCCGGGCGGTGTCCGGGCGGGTGCCGGGGGGATGCGCGAGCACGTCCTCGATGGTGGCGCGCATCTCCTGCGCGTCCTTGAACGACCGGTACACCGACGCGAAGCGGATGTACGCGATCTCGTCGAGCTCGCGGAGGCGCGACATCACCATGCCACCGAGCTCGCGGCTCGGGACCTCGGACACGTTCTGGCTTCGCAGCGTGTTCTCGATCTCCGCGACCATCATCTCGAGCGTCGCGGGCGCGAGCCGTGTCTTCTTCGCCGCCATCACGAGCCCCGAGAGCAGCTTGGACCTGCTGAACTCCTCGCGCCGTCCGTCCTTCTTGACGACGTAGAGCGGCGGCACCTCGACGCGCTCGTACGTCGTGAATCGCTTGCTGCACGCCAGGCATTCACGGCGCCGCCGTATCGCCTCGCCGGTCTCCGAATCCCGCGAATCGACGACCTTGATGTCCGTCTCACCACAGAACGGGCACTTCATGGGCTCAGCCCCGGGTCGGCCGGATCGGCCGCTATCGACGGTCCCTGAGAAACGCCGGAATGTCCAGGTCGTCCACGTTGTATGGGCCGGCCGGGCGTCCTCCCACGTTGAACGCGGGCGCACGCTGCTCGGTCACCACCGGGCGAGCCGACGGCTCGTAGCTGAGGGTGCCGATGACGTCGATCTGTCCGGTGAACCCGGTCGCGATGACGGTGATCTTCACCTCGCCCTTCATGTGCTCGTCGATGACGGTGCCGAAGATGATCTGCGCGTCGGGGTCGGCCGACTCGCTGACCAGCTGCGCCGCCTCGTTCACCTCGTAGAGCGTGAGGTCCGGACCGCCAGTGACGTTGAGCAGGATGCCCTTCGCGCCGGCGATGGTGGTCTCGAGGAGTGGGCTCGCCACCGCGTCCTTCGCCGCGTCGGCGGCGCGGGTGTCCCCGCTGCCGAACCCGATCCCCATGAGCGCCTGCCCCTGGCCTTGCATGATCGTCTTGACGTCGGCGAAATCGAGGTTGATGAGGCCCGGGAAGACGATGAGGTCGCTGATGCCCTGCACGCCCTGGCGAAGCACGTCATCCGCAACCTTGAACGCGTCGCCGATCGGCGTCTTCTTGTCCACCACCTGCATCAGCCGCTCGTTGGGGATCGTGATCAGGGTGTCGACGCGCCCCTGCAGGTTCGCGATGCCTTCCTCAGCGGACTTCTGGCGGCGCAGCCCCTCGAAACGGAACGGCTTGGTGACGACGCCGATCGTCAGCGCCCCGGACTCCTTGGCGATCTCTGCGATGATCGGCGCGGCGCCGGTGCCCGTACCACCGCCCATGCCCGCGGTGATGAACACCATGTCGCTGTCGGCAAGCGCCTTGGTCAGCTCGTCGCGCGATTCCTCCGCAGCCTCCCTGCCCTTTGCTGGATCCCCGCCTGCCCCGAGCCCCCGCGTGAGCTTGCCCCCGATGCGAAGCTTGAGGTGCGCCGAGGAGGCCGTGAGCGCCTGGTGGTCGGTGTTGATCGCGATGAACTCAACACCCTTGAGGTTGCTCCGGATCATGCGATTCACGGCATTGCTGCCGCCGCCGCCGACCCCCACGACGCGGATGCGGGCGTTGCCTTCGAGTGTCCGGTCGAGGTCTGGCATGGCTATCTCCTCGCGTTGCCTGGGCGTTTCTCGGATTGGGGGCGAATGTGGCGATGACGGCCGGCGGGTGATCGCATCACCCGGTTGATCGAGTCCATGGGTGCGCAGATGGTCAAAAGAGCTCACGGAACCACCTCGAGAACTTGGCTCCGGTGGCGGCGGTGCCCTCCGGGCCCTTCGGGCTGGAGCGCGCCGGTTTGCGTCCGAGGTTGCTCCGTGCTCCCCAGCGCAGCAGGCCGACCACGGTGGCGTGGCTGGGTCCGCGGATCTCGTCGTTCATGCCGTGCAGCCCCTGTGGCGCGGCGACGCGCGCGGGGAGGTTGGTCTGCTGCTGCACCACCTCGGCGAACCCGCGGAGCAGGGCTCCCCCGCCCGTGATGACGATGCCGGCGGGGAACATGCCGAGCGGCCCGGCCCGCTCGACCTCGTTGGCGATCAGCGACGCCATCTCGCGTGCGCGTGGTCCGATGATCTCCGCGAGATATCGCTGCGGGACACCGACCGGCTCGTCGTAGCCCATCGGTGTAAGGGTCACCTCGGCGTCCGCAGGCAGCGTCAACTGCAGGCAGTGACCGAAGTTGCGCTTCACGGTCTCGGCCGTCTCGAGGTCACAGCGGAGACCGACAGCGAGGTCTGCGGTGACGTGGTTGCCGCCGACCGGGATGACGCTCGTGTGCACGATGCTGCCGCGCGCGAACACGGCGATATCGCTGGTGCCACCACCGACATCGACGACCACGACGCCGCGCTCGATCTCATCCTCGGTGACGACGGCCTCGGCGGAGGCGAGGATCTGCAGCACCATGTCGTCGACGTTGAGGCCGGCCTTGTGCACGACCTTGACGACGTTCTGTATCGCTGTGTTCGCGCCCGTGATGATGTGCGCGTCGACCTCGAGGCGGATGCCGGCCATTCCGATCGCATCGCGCACGCCTTCCTGACCGTCGATGGTGAACTGCTGTGGCAGGACGTGCACGATGCGCCGCTCCGACGGGACGCTCACCGCACGTGCGGCGTCGATGGCGCGGTGCACGTCCTGGTCGCGAACCTCACGATGGCCGGCCGCGACCGCGACGACGCCGCGGCTGTTCTGCGACGTGATGTGCCCGCCGGCGATGCCGACCACGGCCGAGTCGATGGGCACTCCTGACATCTGCTCGGCCATGTCGACCGCCTCGGCGACCGCCTCGGCCGCCCGGTCGATCTCCACCACCGCTCCCTTGCGGACCCCCCTGGAGGCGACCATGCCGACGCCCAAGACACGGAGACCGGTGCTCTCAAGGTCGGCTACGGCACAGCAAACCTTGGTGGTTCCGAGATCGAGTGCAAAGACGCGGCGAGGACGTGTCACTGTGTCGGTCTCCGAGTGTAGCCGTCGCGGGTGCGCCGTTCAAGGGGTTTTCGGCGCAAAACCGCAAGATGCTGGGTTCGCGGGCCCAGTATGCCACAACATGTTGGTTGTCCCTAAGAGACCGGACGTGCCGGGCCGGCCCTTCTCGATAAGGGCGGTCCGGGGCCCGCGACGCCCGCTCGCTCGGGGCCCACACACGAGAACAGGGCCTCGCCACTGCACCTGGACGACGAGACCCTGTACGCCGCGGTCCCACGGGGCCGGCGAGGCTGCGCAACCGTAGCACCGGCCGGGTTTGGCGTCTACACATCCCGCCGGGATGACTGATCAAGCAACCGCTCGAGAGCAGCTTGCTCCCCTGCCGAGCTGCTCGACACCCCTAGGGTGTCTCGAGCACGATCTTTCCGCGCAGCTCCCCACGCACCATCTCGCCGAAGGCGGCGCGCGCGTCGTCGAGGCGATGCGTGGAGCCGATCAGCGGGCGGAGCGCCCCGGTGGCGCAGAGATCGACGAGCCGGCGCAGCTCGCCACGCGTGCCCATCGTGCTCCCGGCCACAGTGATGCTGCGAAAGAAGATGCGGTTGAGCTGCGCGGGTGGGTTCGGCCCACCGGTCGACCCCGGCACGACCACCATGCCGCCGGGACGCACGGCGCGCAGGCTCAGGTCCCATGTCGGCTCGCCGACCGTGTCGATCACCGCGTCCACGCCGAGCCCGCCGGTGGCGCCGATGACGGCACGGGCAGTCTCGCGCTCGACGGGGAACGCCGCCTCGGCGCCGAGGTCGACGGCAAAGGTTCGCTTGGCCTCGTCCCTCGAGGTCGCGTACACAGTGACCCCCGCGAGGCGGCACAGCAGGATGCACGCGGTCGCCACGCCGCCGCTCGCCCCCTGGACGAGCACGCTCATCCCCGGGCGGAGGTTGGCGCGGGTGAAGAGGGCGCGGTAGGCGGTGAGGTATGCGGTCGGCAGGCACGCGGCGTCGGCGAAGCTCACCTGGTCGGGAATCGCGACGAGGTTCGCTGCGGGGATCTCGACGTACTCGGCGAACCCGCCCGCGAGGGGCGGTTCGCTCAGCATCCGGAAGGAGCGGCACCCGAGCGGGTCGTCGCTGAGGCACGCCAGGCAGTGCCCGCACGTCGAGATCGGGTAGACAACCACGCGGGTTCCCACCGGGGGCGCACCCGCGGGGGGATCGCCACCGTACCCGGCGACCTCGCCGGCCGCGTCGCAGCCGAGGATCTGCGGCGGGGTCACCGGCGCCGACGACACCCCGCGCAGCGTCCAGATGTCGTGGTGGTTGAGGGACGCGGCACCCACCTTGACGAGCGCCCACCCGGGGCGGGGCTGCGGCGCGGGCAGCTCGCCCACGGCGAGGTTCGCGAGCGCGTCGTCGCCGCCCACCGCCGCCGCATACACCGCAAGCATTGGCGGACCGTAGCATGGGTGCGCTATGCGTCTCGACACCGTGCTCGAAGGCCGGCAGCAGCCCGTGTTCTCGTTCGAGTTCTTCCCCCCGAAGACCGACGACGGCGTGCGTCAGCTCTTCGAGACGCTCTCGCATCTGCGCGAGCTCGAGCCGACCTTCGTATCGGTCACGTACGGCGCCGGCGGATCGGTGCGCGCGCGGACCGTCGAGCTTGTCACGCGCATCCGGCGCGAGCTCGACATCGAACCGGTGGCCCACCTCACCTGCGTCGAGGCGACGGTCGGCGACCTCTGCGAGATCCTCGACCGGCTCCGCGACTCGGGGATCGACAACGTGCTCGCGCTCCGCGGGGATCCACCCGACGGCGTCGAACGGTTCGTCGCCACCGAGGGAGGCCTGGCGCACGGCAGCGATCTCATCGAGCTGATCGCGTCCAGGTACCGCTTCTGCGTCGGCAGCGCGTGCTACCCGGAGAAGCATCCCGAGTCGGCGGACGCTCAGGAGGACGTGCGCTCAGCGAAGCGCAAGGCCGATGCGGGCGCGAGCTACCTCATCACCAACCTGTTCTTCGACAACCGCCCGTACTTCGAATTCGTCGCGCGGGCGCGCGCCGCCGGCATCACCGTGCCGATCATCCCCGGCATCATGCCGGTGACCAATGTGAGCCAGATCAAGCGGTTCACGTTGAAGATCGGCGCGACGATCCCCGATGCCCTGCTCGAGGCGCTGCACTCGCGTCAGGACGATCCCGACGCCGTCCTGCAGCTGGGTGTGGCGTGGGCGACGCTGCAGTGCGCCGAACTCCTGGCCGGCGGCGCCCCGGGCATCCACTTCTTCACGATGAACCGCTCGCCGGCGACGCGCGCCATCCTCTCCGCGCTGCGTGCCGCGCGGCCCTGGGATCGAGTGCGCTAAGTCCTGCTTCGAGCCGCCAGGGGGATGGCGATGGAGCGGGCTACCGCTCGATGTAGGTGGTCACCGGGGGGAGGACGCCGTGGCTCTGCATCAAGGCAACCGTTTCGGGCGAGGGCGAGTTCACCATCGCCTGCGCGCTCTCCACGTCCTGGACGTCGGCGGTGATCGCGACCATATTGCTCCCATCGGCCGCGACGTGGTCCGTCACGTTGGTGCCGACCGTGCCGATTGCCGCGGCACGCTCGTCCTTGCCCTTGAGCCAGCGGTCGATGTCGGCCACAGCGTGAGTCATGACCAGTTTCGGCATGCCAAACCTCCATCCGGGACGCTCGGAGGGCCTTTGGCGAGGATGCCGATCCTACCGAGTCGGGCAAGTATGCGTTTTCACCGTGGGCACGAGGCCGCCACTCGCTCCGCGTCGTGTCACGACGCCGATTGGCCCTCGCTGCGAGGCACGCGGTTCGTCAGGGCGGCGGTGATGGTGTCGGCGACGGCGACGGGCTGACGACCACCGCGGCGGGCGTCGGGCTGGCCCCAGGCGACGGCGAGGTGGTGGGCGTCGGCGTGGGTTGTGGCGTCGGCGGCGGCACCGCTGAGGCGGCCGGCGCCGGCTGTACCGCGGGGGCGGTCGGGAGCAGCGCGGCGAGCACTTCGGCGGGAAGCCCGGGCTGCCCTCCGCTCACCGGGTCGGCGGCGGCCTCGACGTCGATGTACCCGAACGACGGCTTCACGAAGTCGAGGCGGCCTTTGAGCGCGGCGAGCGTCTCGATCTGCGAGGGCAGTGCCGCGAGGGCGTCCTCGGTGTCGAGGTGTCCCAGGACGACGCGCCACCCCGCACTCGTCCAGAGGCTGACCACGTCGTCGGCTCCCCACAGGTACGCGGCGACCGAGCATCCGAAGACCGTGGGAAAGCGCTGGGCGATCGTCCCGAGCAGCTGCACGAGCCGCGGGTCGAGCGCCTGGGGAGAACCGGCGCGGTCATCGATGAGGACCGGGATGCCGCGCCGCGCCGCGGGTGTCGCGTCGCTGCCCGGGAGGGTTGCGCCATCCGATGCGACCAGGGTGTCGGTGCCGTCGCGACGGATGCGCAGCATCGGGGCCCGTTCGACGATCGAGATGCGGACGGTCGCCGGGAGCTGCATGCTGACCACGGCGTTCGCGACCCACGGCAGGGCGAGCACGCGGCTCTGGATCGCCTGGCCGTTGACCGTGAAGATGCTCTCCTCGGGGACCTCGGCGGCGGCGACCACCGCCCCCGTGGTGAGCAGATGGGTCCCGGTCACCGTCACCGAACGCACCTGGAAGGTGGGGAGCGTCAGCGCCAGCCCGAGCAGGGTCACCTGCACCGCGAGTGCCGTGATGGCAACCAGCCGGCGCCGCCATGACGTCCGTCGCCTCGCCGAGGGAGGCGCCGGCGGGGCCTTGACCCCGCGCCCGTGGCGTCGCTTGCGCTGCGACGGATTGAGGCGCACGCCGGGGGGGACCGCCAGCCGTCGAACCGGACGCGACGCATCGGCGATGAGCGCCGCCTGCGCGCGGACGAGGGCGACATGGCGCGCCTCCTCGTCGAGCATGTCGCTGCTCACGAGGGACGATCAGTACGGGAGGGACGGTGCATGGACGCAGGCTGAGATGTGTGGTGGAACGTCGCGGCCGCACGCGGCCCGCTCGATTATCCCCCAGGCGATGCCGGCGTGACCGGCCTGGCCCGGGTCCCCCGGGCTGCGGGGCGGTATGTGTCCGGCAGGTCGTTGGCGAACAGGACGACGTCACCGGGGCGTGCGCACACCTGCAGCACCGCGGTCGCTTCGTCGAGCGTGTCGACGACATGGATCCGGTCGTCGCCCATGCCGCCGTCACGGAGGCCGGCGCAGAGCGCGGCGCTGGTCCTCGCCGACATCACGATGACGTGGGCGCAGACCTTCGCGGCGTGGGCGCCGTAGCGGTGGTTCTCCTCGTCCTCGACACTGCCGAGCTCGACGAGCCCCGGTGTCACCAGGAACTTCGCCCCACCGGTCATCGCCGCGAGCACCTCGAGACCGTTGTGCACGCCGACCGGATTCGCGTTGTATGAGTCGTCGATCACGGTCAGCGGGCCGGCGGTCGCCATCAGCTCCAGGCGATGTTCGACCGGCGCGAGCGACGCCGCCGCGACGACGGCAGCGTCGATCGAGTACCCAAGGACGTGCACCGCGGCGAGCGCGGCGCTGGCGTTGGCCACCTGATGGCGGCCGAGCAGCGGCACCGTCACCGCGCGATCCAGGCCTTCCGCCGCCCACCGCCATCGGAACGCGCACCCGCTGGAATCGATGCGCACCGCCGACGCGACGACGTCCGCGTCGACGCCGTCTGCGTCATCCGCGATCGCGTACCGGATGAGGCGGCGGTGGCCGCCGGCTCCGCGCCGGGCCAGCGCGGCGCCCGCCTCGTCGCCGGTGTACACGATCCAGGCGCCGTCGTCGGGGAGCGCTTCGACGACCTCGTACATCGCGCCGGCGATGCGATCCAGCGTGCCGAAGCGCTCCATGTGCTGCGGGCCGACGGCGGTCGTGATCGCGACTCGCGGCCGCACGAGGTCGCTCATGGCGGCGATCTCACCCTGCGCGTAGGCGTCCATCTCGACGACGAAGACCCTGTGCTCCGGCTTGAGGTCCTCGTTGATCACGCGGCTCACACCCATGAGCGTGTTGAAGCTCTTGCGTGTCGGCAGCGCCGTGACGCTCGGCTGCAGGAGCTGCGCGAGGATGTGCTTGGTGCTCGTCTTGCCGAAGCTGCCCACCACCGCCACGACGAGGGGATCGACCACCGCGAGGCGGCGTCGTGCGAGCGTGAGGTAGTGACGGCGGATCCGGGCCTCGGCTGGCTTCGTGACAACGTTGGCTGCAACGAGGAGGATCTCGCTCAGCGAGGTCACGAGGCCGGCGGCGATGAGCACGAGCACGACCGACACCACCGGGTGCAGCGCGACGATCCCGAGCGCGAGGCCGGCGGCGAGGATCACCGCGAGGAATCCTCCGGCGACCAGCAGGCGGCGCATCCGCGCCGTCATCACGAGCGGTCGCTTCGCAGCTGTCCATCGCCAGGTCACCTGTGCCGCCGCGGCCGAAGCGAGCCACGCCACCGCGATCGCCACGGGTCGCGCCGTGGGGAATACCGCGGCCACGCTGAAGGCGACCACTGCAACGGCGAGCCCGAGCCACACCGTGCGATGGGCGAGCCACTCCCTGCTCAGCCCCCAGCGCAGGAAGCGGATCGACTCGTACTCCTCGATCTGGAACATGCGCGCCGCCACGAGCACGATGCGCGCCACGAGGATCAGCCACACCACCGCGGCGAGCGCGACGAGCGGACCGAGGAGCGGGCTCACGATGCCGGTCCGGTCGCGTCACCGCCGAGGAAGACGTCGACGATGCGGCAGAAGCGGCCGGGCTGCTCGAGGTATGCGTAATGACTCGAGCCCTCGAACACGACGAGCCCGGCGTCCGGTATCAGGCGTTCCATCAGACGGCCGTCGGCGAGTGGCGTTTCGGAGTCCTGCTCACCCCAGATCAGCAGCGTCGGCATGCGCAGCTCAGGCAGCAGCGACCGGAGGTCCTCGTTGACGAGACGGACGAGCGTGCCACGCATCGTCCCCGATGCTGCGCGATAGTCGGCGGACCCGCGCATGTCGGCACGCCGTCCGGCGGCCCGACGCAGCGCGCCGGGCAGCGCCGCGGAACGCTCCACCGCACGCAGCGCCTTGTACGAGCGGACGCGTGCCGTGTCGCGAACCGTTCGGCGCGGGCGGATGCCGGCGCTGCCGGTCAGCACCATCCGCCTGATCCGCTCCGGGTGCGAGGTGGCCATCACGATCCCGATGCGCCCGCCGTTGGAGTGACCGATGAGATCGCATTGCTCGACCCCGAGACGTCCGAGCAGCGCGAAACACCACGCCGCGTACTCGTGCACCGACCACGGCGCGTCAGGCGCCGCAGTGCCGCCGAAGCCGGGGAGGTCCGGGACGATGAGCGATCGCCCAGACTGCAGGCAGTCGAGGACCGGCGCGAAGAGCGCTCCGCTGACACCCCATCCGTGCAGCAGCAGCAGTGGCCGTCCGGCGCCATGGAGCTCGACGTGTGCGGGCGGGACCTCCACGACAGGCTCGCTCATATCGGCGGCATCGCGGGGCCGGCCGCCGTCAGGCCGGCTTTCCGGTGAGCAGCCACGTGTCGATGGAGAAGGTCGTCTCCTGCCGCTCGCGGTGCCGCGCCATGCCAAGGTCGACGAGATGGAGCAGCAGGTCCGGGAAGGCCAGCCCGGACGCCTCCCAGAGATAGAAGGCGAGTGAGCCGGGCACCGTGTTGAGCTCGTTGACGACAAACGATTCCCGTTCCACGTTGACCAGGAAATCCACGCGCGTCACCCCGGCCGCGCCGATGGAGCGGAAGGCCGTGCCCGCCGCGTCCTGGATGCGCGCGGCGAGCCCCTCCGGGATGGGCGCCGGGATGAGCCGCTGCGCGCTCTTCATACCCGTCGGCGGGCGCTTTCGCTCCAGATTTCCCCTTGCCACCGCTCAGGTATTTGTCGGCGTAGCTCAGGGTGCCGCTGCTCACCGGCTGCTCGCAGACCGACACGCGCACGTCGTCACCGGCGCCGAGCACCGAGCAGTTGATCTCGACGATCCCTTCGAGCGCGGGCTCGGCGAGGACGTCCGCGTCGTACCGGAATGCGAGATCGAGCGCGTCAAGCAGCTGCCGGCGATCGACCACGTGCACCACGCCGATGCTCGAGCCGAGATTGCGCGGTTTCACGTACATCGGATACCCGGGATGCGCCTCGAGCTCCACGCACATCGCCTCGGCCGAGTCGCGCCACCGAGCGCGTGACACGGCGGCGTCATCGAGCACCGGGACACCGGCGCCGCGCAGCGTCGTTCGGGCGAGACGCTTGTCCATGCTCACCGCCGCGGCCGCGACGCCGCACCCGCAGTAGGCGACGCCGGCGAGCTCGAGGAGACCCTGCAGCGTGCCGTCCTCGCCGTTCGAGCCGTGGATGAGCGGGAGCGCGACATCGAAGCGCGCCGCCGTGCGCGGCGCACCGCCGAGCAGGCCGCGCCGTGAGCCGGCCTCGATCAGCTCGCCACCCCGGCCGGGCTCCGGATGCATCGTGACGCGGGTGGACTCGGCGATCAGGCGGTCGATGTCGCGATAGCGCTCGAGCTCGAGAAGCGGTGCGCCCGTGTACCAGGCGCCTGACTTCGCGATGTAGATCGGCACGGCGGTCATCCGGCCCGCGGGCATCGCCGCGATCGCCTGCTGCGCGGTGATCACCGAGACCTCGTGCTCCACCGACCGCCCACCGAAGAACACGCCGACGTTGATCGGTTCCGTCATCGCGCACCGTTCCCGATCGGCTGTTCCGCTGCACGCGGCTCCTGCTCCCCGATCACGATGATCTCGCGCTCCAGATCGATGCCGAACCTGGCGCGCACCTCGTCATGCGCGGTCGCGACAAGAGCGAGCACGTCCGCGGCGGTCGCGTGATCGACATTGACGATGAAGTTGGCGTGCTTCGGAGAGATCTGCGCGCCACCGAGCCGGCGTCCCTTGAGCCCGGCTGCCTCGACGAGGCGGCCCGCCTTGTCGCCCGGCGGGTTCTTGAAGACGCTGCCGAGGCTCCGGATGCCATACGGCTGCGATGCCTTGCGCTGTGCCTGGATCGCATCGGTGCGCGCGCGAACGGCCGCGGCATCCTCGCGATGCACGCGCAGCCTGGCGCTCACCACGACATGGTCGCGGAGATCGCTCTTGAAGCGTGATTGGCGGTAGGCGAAACCGCACTCGGCCGCGTTGAGCGTCAGGGGACGGCCGGCCGGGTCGAGCGAGGTGCAGTCGATGAGCACGTCGGCCATCTCGGTGCCGAACGCGCCTGCGTTGCCGTATACGCTCGCGCCGCAGGTGCCGGGGACGCCGATGCCGAACTCGAGGCCGGCGATGCCCCGCGAGGCGCAGTCGAGCGCAACGCGCGGCATCATGCAGCCTCCACCGAGCTCGACCGTCTCGTCGTCGACGATCCGCAGCGTCCGGTCGTCGTGGCGGATCACCAGCCCGTCGATGCCACCGTCGCCGATGAGCGTGTTGCTCCCCGCACCGAGCATGGTCACCGCGACCCCCGAATCGTGGCAGCGCGCGAGCAGACGGCCGAGCGCGCCCGTGTCGTGCGTGGTGGTGAACCACCGTGCCGGGCCCCCCACGCCGAACTGGCTGTGGCGTACGAGGGGCTCATCGCGGCGCACGCCCGGCTCCGCGTCGAGCCACTCACCGCCGGACACCCTGTGCCTCCAGCGCGCTCCGCAACCGCGGTGCGAGCTTGTCAAAGCCGCCGAGGGAGAGCACGAGCACGACGTCGTCGGGAAGGGTCATCCGGGTGACCAGGTCGAGCGCCTCGTCGCTCGACGCGACGACGTGCACCACCGCGCCGGCGCCGACCCGTGCCGCCACGTCATCGCTGGACACGATCTTCGGCATCCCGCGCTCGCGCGCCTCCTCGATCGGACCGACGATCACGACGTCGGCGCCGGTGAAGCTCGTGCGGTAGTCCTCGAGGAGCCGGCTCACGCGCGAGTACGTGTGCGGGGTGTGGATCGCGATCAGCCGGCGTCCCTGATACCGCTGTCGGGCGGCGTCGATCGCGGCCGCCACCTCGGTCGGGTGGTGCGCATAGTCGTCGACGACGGTCACCCCGGCGACGTCGCCGAGGATCTCGAAGCGGCGCGCAGGCCCGCGAAAGTCGGCGCACGATGCGGCGGCGACGCCGGCGGCGACACCGACGTGCTCCGCGAGGATGAGCGCCGCGCACGCGTTCTGGGCGTTGTGAATCCCGGGAAACGTGAGGCGGACGTCGAGCGAGGCGGCTCCGGCGCGGTCCACCGTGAAGCGCTGCAGCCCGTCGTGCTCATGCGCATCGAGGATGTGCCAGTCGCTCTCGGAATTCGTGCCATAGGTGACTGCAACGCAACTGGCAGACGCTCGGAGCGCGAGACACTCGGCGTCGTCGGCGCAGAGTGCGAGCACGCCGGTTGCGGGCATCGTCGACGCAAGCTCGATGAACGGCTCGCGATAGGCGTCGAGATCCGCGTAGACATCGGGGTGGTCCAGCTCGAGACGGGTGACGCACGCGGCATGCGGCATCGTGTGGAGGAACTTCGGACGGCGATCCCAGGGTGCCGACGTGTACTCGTCACCCTCGAAGACGAACGGCCCGGTGCCGAGCCGCGAGGTGCCGCCGAGGTCGAGCGACGTGGAGCCCAGCCGGAAGCCGGGGTCGAGGCCGGCTCGCTCGAGGATGTGAACGAGCAGCGCCGACGTGGTGGTCTTGCCGTGCGTGCCGCAGACCGCGAGGCGGGTGCGGTCGCCGGCGAGGCTGACGTAGAACTCGATCTCGCTCACGCACTGCAGGCCACGCTCGCGCACCGCGGCAAGCTCGGGGTTCGACGGGCGCGTCTGGTTGCCGACGACCACCAGATCCGGCACCCCCCAGCGGTCGAGATTCGCCGGGTCGCTCCGGTTCTCCCACTGGATCCCGGCCGCCGTGACCGCGTCGCTCATCGGCGGGTACGCATGGTCGTCCGAGCCGGTGACTCGGTCCCCGCGGTCCAGCGCCAGCGTCGCGGCGCCGAAGGTCGCGTATCCGCAGATGCCGAGCACGTGGACGTGCCTGGTCACGCCGCTCTGCTCCGCCGCCCCGATCCCGCCGCCTCGACGATGAGCCGCACCACCGAGTCGGTCGCGTCCGGGAGCCCGAGCGCGGCGCTCGCCGCGGCCATCCGCCGCCACCGCGGGGGATCGGCGATCAGCGCATTGATCTCGGCGCCGAGCCGCGCCGGTGTGCACTCGGCGTCATCGATCACCATCGCCGCCCCCGCATCGACGTACGGCGTCGCGTTGTGCCGCTGGTGGCCGCCCGCGTGCGGGTACGGGACCACGATCATCGGGCGGCCGAGAGCGGAGCACTCGGCGATCGACGATCCACCGGCACGCATGACCACGAGATCGCTCGCCGCCATGCGAACCGCCATATCGTCGAAGAAGTCACTCTCCGTGTATCGAGCGGCGAGCGCGGCAGGCAGCGCCGCGGCGGCGGCGGCGACCACCGCGCGATCGAGGCTGCCGCACTGGTGCACGATCCGGAGCTCCGGGTCATCGCTGAGGAGCTGCACCATCGACCCCGTCACCGCTCGGTTGATCCTGCGCGCACCCTGCGACCCCCCGGTCACGAGGATCGAACGGAGGCGGTCGCCGATCGGCCGTGGGGTCACGGCCCGAACCTCGGCGCGGATCGGGTTCCCGGTGTGGACCACGCGCGCATGCGGCAGGTAGCGCGCCGTCTCAGCGAAGGACGTCGCGACGACTCGCGCCCGCCGGGCGAGCAGGCGGGTCGCCCTGCCCGGCACAGCGTTCTGCTCGAGCAGGACCACGGGGATCCGCTGCGCGAGCGCGGCGACGACCACCGGCACCGAGACATACCCGCCCGAGCCCACCACGACGTCGGGCCGCATCCTCCGGAGCAGGCGTCGCGCCTCCAGGGTGGCCCGGGTCAGCTGGCTCGCCGCTCGCGCCATGCCGCCCGGGGTGCCCGCGTGCACGCCGCTCACGTCCAGCGTCTCGAGTGGAAGGCCCGCCGCGACCACCAGGCGCTCGGCGACGCCGTCACGGCGGCCGACAACGGCCACCTCGGCGTCAGGTCGTGCGTCTCGCAGCGCCAGTGCGACCGCCAGTGCCGGGGTCAGGTGGCCCCCAGTACCTCCCCCGGCGATCAACGTGCGCACGATTCGTCGCTCCCTGCCGGCGGCCCTGGGCGGAGATGTTGAGCAGGATGCCCATGCCCACGAGTGAGGTCGCCAGCGAGGTGCCACCGTAGCTGATGAAGGGGAGCGGGATGCCCGTCGTGGGGATGACCCCGGTGACGGCGCTCACGTTGATGAACGCCTGCATGCAGATCCACGATGTGATGCCTCCCGCGAGCAGGGCGCCGAATCGGTCCGGCGCGCGCAGCGAGGCGCGCACACCGCGCCACGCCAGGAAGAGAAACGCGCCGAGCACCGCGACAGTTCCGATCAGCCCCAGCTCCTCGCCGATGATCGCGAAGATGAAGTCGGTGTGCGCCTCGGGCAGCCACTCGTACTTCTGGACCGAGTTGCCGAGGCCGACGCCGAAGATCCCACCGGATCCGAAGGCGTAGAGCGCCTGGCAGTTCTGGAATCCGGATCCGAGGGCGTCCGCGCACGGGTTGAGGAAGTGCGCGAGGCGATCGGCGCGATAGGAGACCAGCCCGACCAGCGCGACGCCGGCCCCGCCAAACATCAGGACGATGAGGACGAGGTGCCGCTTTCGCGCGCCGGCGAGTGCCAGGAGGATCAGCGCGGTCGTGGCGATGACGATCGAGCTGCCGAGGTCACGCTCGGCGAGAACGAGCGCGAGGAGGATCCCGAGCACGATGAGGTAGTCGCGAACCCCACGAAGGCTCCGGACCGAACCCTCGCGGTCGGTGAGCCAGCGGGCGAAGAAGACCACCGCCACGCCGACCGCGATCGCGGAAGGCTGGACGGAGAGCGGCCCGACCTGGAACCACCGTTGCGCCCCGAAGTGCTGGGCCCCGACGTGCGGGACGAGCACGACGACGAGGAGCACGAGCATGAGGAACATGACCGGGCGGGCAAGCCTCGACAGGCGGTGGTAGTCGAAGCGGGCGGCGACCACCAGCCCGATGCCTCCCATCACGGCGCCGATCAGCTGATGGGCGAAGAAGTAGTTCGGGTCGTTGTACCAGAGGTAGCCGAGGGCCTCGGACGCGCTGTAGACCATCACGAGACCGAACCCGACGAGCCCGACCACGATGATCATCAGCCAGCCGTCGACCCCTGCCGCCGCGGCGACGCGATCAGCGGCGGCGAAGGCCCCGGCGACACGACCGCTGCCACGCCAGCGGCCGGCGAGCCCGGTGAGCCTGCCCGCGCCTGCGGCCATCAGGCGTTGCTCACCGGGTGCGAGGCGAGCCGCCGTACCGCCTCGGCGAAGACATCACCGCGTTCCTCGAAGTCACGGAACTGGTCGAAGCTCTTGTATCCGGGAGCGAGGAGCACCACGTCGCCCGCATGCGCGACCCCCGCCGCGGCGATCACCGCATCGCCGAGCGTCGCCACGACCGTCCGGGCGGCGAACCCTCGCTCGGCGAGCGCGGTGTCGAGCTCCATGGCGCTCGCCCCGTTGAGGACGGCGTAGCGCGCATGGCGCACGACCTCGTCGGCGAGCGGATCGATCGAGGTGCCCGCGCCCTTGCCGCCTCCGATCCACACGATGGTGCGTCCCGGAAAGGAGCGGAGCGCGGCGACGGCGGCGTCGACGTTGGTCGCCTTGCTGTCGTTGACCCAGAGGACGCCGCCGTCGTCCCGAACCGTCTGGAGGCGATGCGCCACCGGGCGGAAGTCGCGCACCGCGCCGGCGATGGGTGAGCCGTCGACCCCGGCCGCACGGGCGACCGCCACCGCCGCGAGCACGTTCTCGAGGTTGTGCTCCCCGAAGAGCGGGATGTCCGCGACGGGGAGCACGGGTGCCGGCACGCCCGCCTCGACGCTGACGACGTCGCCGCCCTGCCGGGTCGCGCCGTCGTCGATGCCGGGTTGGAGGCCGAAATACCGCACACGCGAATGCGCGACGCTCGCCATCTCCCGCGTGACCGGGTCGTCGAATCCGAGCACGGCGTCGTCGAGCGCGAAGCGCACGAGCCGCCGCTTCGTCTCGGCGTACGCCGCGAAGTCGCCGTGGCGGTCGAGATGGTCGGGGGTCACGTTGAGCACACAGGCGATGGCGCATCGCGGCTCCCGCACCGACTCGATCTGGAAGGACGAGAGCTCGAGCACCACCCAGTCGGCGGCCGCCACGGCGTCGAGCCGGTCGAGCATCGGCACCCCGATGTTGCCGCCCAGGTGCACGCGCTCCCCTGCTCGCTCGAGGATGGCGGCGACGAGCGCCGTCGTGGTGGTCTTGCCGTTGGTGCCGGTGATGCCGCAGATCCGAGCCCGGCAGCGCTCGAAGACGAGGTCCATCTCGCTGCGCACCGGGACGCCGCGGGCACGCGCCGCCTCGAGCTCCGGAGCGTCCCAGGGCACCCCCGGACTCGGGCACACCATGAGCGCGTTCACGGCGACGTCGACGGGGTAGCCGCCGAGACGAACCTCGACCGACCCCGGGAGCATCGCCGCGCGCTCCCGTATCGCGGGCGTGTCGGCGCGATCGACGAGCACCACGTGGTGGCCCTCTCGCGCGAGCGTTGCCGCACACGCGAAGCCGCTCCGTCCCGCGCCGATCACCACGACCGGGCGATCCGTCACGACGCCATGCCGGCAACTCGAGCGAACAGCACCGTCACCGCCGTGCCGAGCGCGGCGGCCGCGGCGAAGCACGCGACGAGTTGCTGTTCGCGAAGGCCGAGCTCTTCGAAGTGATGATGGATGGGGCTCGCCCGCAGAACGCGCCGGCCGAAGCGGCGGATGGCGGTCACGTTGATGACGACGCTCGCCGCCTCGACCACGAAGACGATGCCGATCACCGGGAGCAGCCAGATCAGGTGGAGCTCCGCGGTGAGCGCCACGAGCGCACATCCGAGGGCGAGCGACCCGGCATCGCCCATGAAAACCCGTGCAGGGAACCAGTTGAAGACGAGGAACGCCACGACGGCGCCCGCGAGCGCGGCAGCGATGATCGCCACCGGCAGGTCGTCACGCGTGACCGCGATGATCGCGATCCCGACGAGCACGAGCGCCATGCATGACGCGGCAAGCCCGTCCACGCCGTCGGTGAGGTTGACGGCGTTGCTGCTCGCGACGACCGCGAGCGCCGCGACCACCGCGAGCCCCCAACCGAGATTCGGCGCTCCGAGGCCCGGGAAGAACTGGTGCGTGAAGCCGGCGATCGTGAGGCCGACGCCGACCAGCACGCCGATGACCGCCTGGAGGCCGAGCTTCTGCCACACCGAGAGCCCCATCCGGGCGATGTCGTGGATGTTGACGACGTCGTCGAGACCGCCGGCGATCGCCCCGGCCGCGAGCGCGAAGACGACGAGGAACCCCGCTCGCGAGCGGTCGACGGCAAGCCAGGCCACGATGGCCACCAGGCAGAAGAGCGCTCCGCCCAGGGTCGGCGTGCCTTCCTTCGCGCGGTGGGTGGCGGGGCTGTAGGAGGCGACGTGCTGACGCGCGCCGGAGCGCACCAGCAGGCCGATGAACGCCGGGTACAGGACGACCCCGACCGCGAACGCGATCACACCGACGACGATCGCCTGCCTCACGGCTCGATCCGCCACTCGTCGATCATCATCTCGGCCATCTGCTTCCAGATCGGTGCCGCGAGCAGCGATCCGAACCGGATGGCGAGCGGGGTCTGGGGCTCGTTGAGGATCACCATCATCGTGAACTGGGGGTTCGTGGCAGGCATGAATCCGACGAAGGATGCCACGACGTTGGACCCGTAGCCCTTCCCGTCGGGCAGCGCGACCTGGGCGGTCCCGGTCTTGCCGGCGATCTCCATGCTGTATCCGGGGATCTTCGCCTTGAAGCCCTCACCGTGCGGGTCGTTGACCACGCCGACCATCATGTGCTCGAGCGTTGCCGCGGACGTCGCCGACATCACCCGCCGCGTGACGGGCGTGAACGGTGTCGTGGTGCCGGTGTTGGGGTTGACGATCGCGTCGACGGCGTGCGGCTGCACCCACACCCCACCGTTCGCAACCGCGTTGATCGCGGCGAGCATCTCCACCGGAGTGGCGACGAGGCCCTGGCCGAACGAGGCCGTCGCGTACCTCAACTCGTTCCACTTGGACTGCGGCGGCAGGGGATCGTTGACCTCACCGGCCAGGTCGATGCCGGTCGGGGCGCCGATCCCGAACGCGAGCAGGTTCGAGTAGAACGCGCTGGCCCCCTCCATCCGCTGGGCTTCGATGGCGCCGTTGTTGAGGGAGTTGTCGAGAACGAACTGCATGGTGACCTTGCCGTGGGAATGGCCGTCCCAGTCGTGGATGAGGAACCCGTCGATCCGCTGCTGGCGTTCGTCGATGACGGTGGCCGGCGTGAATGCCCTGTTGTTGAGGCCTCCGGCAAACGTCACGACCTTCATGACGGATCCGGGTTCGTACGGCTGCGAGACCGCGAGATCGCGGAAGTCCGCCACGTCGGCGGAGCCGAAGGCGTCGGCGTTGTACGACGGGTACTGTGCCCACGCCCGGATCGCTCCGGTCTTCGTGTCCATCACCATCAGCGTCCCCGACGTCGCCTTCGTCGAGTTGACGCCGTCGGCGATGGCGATCTCCGCGTCATACTGGACCTGCGAATCGAGCGCCAGCTCCAGGTTATCGCCATTCTTGGCAGGTACCTTCTGCTGCCGCCCGAGGACGATCGCGTTGCCGTTCACGTCGGTGAGCGTCGATTCGCGCCCGTTGGTCCCCGAGAGGATCGAGTTGTAGTAGCCCTCGAGCCCGTACTGCCCGGTGCCGTCCGCATTCACGAAACCGAGCAGGTTGGCGGCGAATGAGTCTCCCGGGACGGGCGACGGATCGTAGAGGCTTTCCTCCGACGGCACCGTGCCGATGCCGCTGATCCGGAGCGCCTGGAGCTTGTCGTTGACGTCCTGCGAGACGTCCTTCGCAAGGTAGTCGAATTGATTGTTCTGCTCGATCGCGCGGAGCACCTGGGCCGAGCTCACCTGGAGGATCGGCGCCAGCATCCCCGCAACCGAGTCGCGATCGCCGGCGCTGATGAGCGCCGGGTCGGCGAACACGTCGAAGACCTGGACATTGCTCACGAGAACCCGTCCGTTGCGGTCGAGGATGATCCCGCGCGTCGCGTGCAGCGTGATCGAGGTCGTGTGCGTCGACGCCGCCTGGGAGGCGAGCGCCTTCCCTTCGATCACCTGGATCTGGATGAGACGCCCGAAGACGGCGGTGGCCATCGCCAGGAACGCCAGCACGAGCCAGAGGCCGCGCCGCCTGACGTCGGGAGCGTCGGCCAGCACGCGCACGCCGTAGGATCCCGCCGTCCGGGGGGAACGACGGCGCGTGTTCATCGACCGGACGTGTCGCCGCCGAAGGCCCCGGCGAGGCCGGCGACCAGCTGCTCCAGGCTGCTCGAGCTCTGGGTCGCCGTCAGCTGATCACTCGGCGATGTGATCACCTGCGACGGACCGGCCTCCACCCTCGCCCAGCGTGTTGCCGGGTGCATGCCGAGGTGCTGCGCCGCGGCGATGATCCGCTCCGACGACTGGAGCCGCGCGAGCTCGTCGTTGAGCTGCCCCGCCTGCGCGACCAGCTGCTGCTGCTCCGCCGCGAGGCGTGTTGCCTGGTAGGTCGCGGTGGTGACATGCGCTGTCTGATTCACGTACGCGATGCCGATGCCGGCGGCGATCGCGATCACAGGTAGCAGCGGCAGCGGCGTGCGCGGCCCGCCGCGCCGGATGCGAAACCGGCGCACCGCCGGCTCGAACGGGACGTCGTCGACGCCACCGGATGCCGGGGTGGCGGAACGGTCGGCGCCGTGCGCCGGGTGCAGATGGGGCACTGCCCTGGTCTCCAGTGGTGAGGCGTTGAGTTGGACGAAGGAGGGCACCGACGGTGCCGGGAGCGGCGGAGGTTGGCGGGGGAAGCCGCGTCGAGCACGGCTTCCCCCTGGGGGGACGGTGAGATTCGAAAGAGTTGATCAGCCTTGCGGCGCGAGCTTCTCAGCCACCCGCAGGCGAGCGGAGCGCGATCTCGGATTGGAGGCCAGTTCGGCCGAATCCGGTCGGATCACCTTTCGGGTGAGAAGAAAAAGGGTGGCCCGGTGGACGCAGGTGCAGTGGGGCTGTTGGGGCGGACATACACAGTTCTGTGCTGCGACGTGGAGTGCGTTCTTGACAATGGTGTCCTCGAGGGAGTGGAAGGAGATGACCCCAAGACGCCCACCGGGCCGGAGGATGCTGATTGCTGCCTGCAGACCTCGCTCGAGGCTTTCGAGCTCGTGGTTCACGGCGATGCGAAGCGCCTGAAAGGTGCGCGTCGCCGGGTGAATCCGCTTCGGCCAGAACCGCCGCGGCACCACCTGCTCGACGAGCTCGCGAAGCTGCGTCGTGGTGGTGAGCGGCGTGAGCTCCCTGGACCTGGCGATCCGATTCGCGATCGGCCGGGCGAAGCGCTCGTCACCGTAGTCGCGGATCAGCGACGCCAGCTCGTCGACGGTCAGCGAATCGAGCAGCTGCGCGGCCGTCGTGCCGGTGCTCGGATTCATCCGCATGTCGAGCGGACCGTCGAGGCGGAAGCTGAAACCTCTGGCCGGGTCGTCGAGCTGGATCGAGGAGATCCCGAGGTCGAAGACGACGACATCCGCGGCGACCACGCCGTTCGCGTGGACGATCGCCTCGAGGTCGGCGAAGTCACCCTGGGTGATCCGGATCGCGTCGCCGCGTCCGCTGAAGCGAAGACGTCCCGCCTCGACCGCGCGCTGATCGCGGTCGATCGCGATCACGCGGCCGCCTGGGGAGACGCGCTCGAGGAGCGCGGCCGTGACCCCGCCGGCGCCGAGCGTGGCGTCGACGGCGATCTGCCCCGGCCGGGGCTGCAGGCTCTCTATGAGGGGTGTGAGAAGGACCGGCCGGTGGCCCGCGCCGTCAGGCGCCGGGACACCGGGCGTGGCGTCGTCCAACATCTCCATGTCGGCCACGATCGGCAAGGGGATGGTCATATGTCGAGTCGAATCCGTCTGGGGCGCTCACGCCGGCGACGGTGAGGCGGACGTTCCGCGCTGGTGGACCAGGTCCCAGACCTGGGTGAACTCATCCGAGTTCGAGCTCGGGCTGCTCGGACTGCCAGACCTCGTCGGCGGTGATCTCGACGCCGTCGCCGAGCCCGACGAACACGACGGTGTCGGTGATCCCGGCGAAGGCTCGCTGCCGTGCGGAGAGGAGCAGCCTCCCCTGGGCGTCGACCTCGAACAGGTAGCTGTTGCCGGTGAGCTTGCGCAGGAAGCGCCGTTCCTGTGCGGGGGTCTCGGCGGTGCGCCGGAAGAGCTCCTTCTGCATCGCCCAGGCGGCCGGCGGCCAGATCATGAGACGAGCCTCGGGACCGGGGGCGACGACGCTCCCTTCTGGGAGAAAGCGGCGGAGCTGGGCGGGGATGGCCACCCGGCCTTTCTCGTCGATGTGATGGCGATACGTTCCGCAGAACTCAGGGGTAACCTGAACTTCGCTCTGCGTTTGCTCCGTCACCACCGTCGACACCTCGATTCCCCACTACTCACCACTTTTCTCCACCAGCGCGCCGAACCCTAACAGGTGTGTGGTGAGGCGTCAACGCAAACAAATGTACGCTTGAGTCGCTTGCGGCGACCTTCAGGCGTCGAAGTGGGGCGTCTCGTCGAGCAGGAAGGAGAGATCGGCCCCGCCCTGGAGCTGCTCCGGGTCCGCGCCGCGGCGGAACAGGACCGCCCCGCCGGTGCCTCGCAAGGCCACCGCCGTGCCCGTGACGGCGAGCCAGCTCTGCTCCCGCAGCGCCACGACGGCGACGTCGTTCTCCTCGAGGAACTCCCGGAGACGCTCCTCGCGTGTCTCACCCACTCGCGCCTCCGGTGGTGGCGGGTCGATGTAGTGGGGATTGATCTGGAAGGGCACGAGGTCGAATGCGGCGAAGCTCGGCGGCTGCACGATCGGCATGTCGTTCGTCGTGCGCAGCGACGGGCATGCGACGTTCGCTCCCGCGCTCGCGCCGAAATACGGGACGCCACGCGTGATCGCCTCGCGCACGGGTTCGATCAACGCCAGACGATGCAGCGCGCTCACGAGCCGAAACGTGTTGCCGCCGCTCACGATGATCGCGTCCGCGTCCTTGATCGCAGCGGCGGGGTCGGCGACGGTGTGGAGCCCGGTGAGGCCGGCGCCGATCGCGCTCAGCAGGTCGCGTACCCGGTCGGTGACTCGATCGTGGTCGCTCACCGCGTACGGGATCATCACCGCTCGATGTGACCCCCGAAAGTGCTCGAGCATGTCGGGCACTGCCGAACTGATGTCGCCGCCGGCGTGCAAGATCAGACGTCGATCCACGTGCCCGTGCCTCCTGTTTCCTGTGATCCGCAGCGACAGAGGATAGACTCGTCGAGCAAGCCGGCCAGACGGTCGCGGGCGGTAACACGCTCGAGGAAAGTCCGGGCTCCGCAGAGCAGGGCGCTGGGTAACGCCCAGTCGGGGTGACCCGAAGGAGAGTGCCACAGAAAAGACACAGCCCCGGATTCGTCCGGGGCAACGGTGAAATGGTGGGGCAAGAGCCCACCGGCGGCCGGGTGACCGGCCGGCCAGGTAAACCCCGCCCGGAGCAAGGCCGAACAGAGACCGAGCGCTTCGGCGCTCAGGAGTTGCTCGCTCCTCGTGTCTCAGGTGGGCCGCTCGAGGCGCCGGGCAACCGGCGTCCCAGATGGATGACCGTCCCCCGTCTGCCGCGCGGACGGGGACAGAACCCGGCTTATCGGCCGGCTTGCACTTCCCTCACGAGCCCAGGAGGCTGGAGACGGTGACGTCGCCGTGCTTCAGCATCCCGGCCGCGGGAAGCCGCCGGAGCAGGTCGCGCCATCCCGGCTCGCGCGACGCGATGTCCTCGAACATCGACTTCGCCTCGTCGACGCGCCCCGCGTCAGCCAGCAGGATCGCCGACCAGAAGGCGGCTTCGTCGTTGCCCGCAAGACGCGAGCGTGCCTGCTGGTACGCCTCGAGCGATCATCGCCGCGGACTGGCGGCCGCGCACGTCGCCACCGGCTGCCTCCGCAGCCTCGAGCGCCGCGAGCAACCGATCGGCGAGATCGCCGCTCGCCGCCTCGTATGCCTGGAGCATCGCTGGCCACACGCCAGGACCTCGCATCATGTTCGCCTGCACGGAGACGCCATCCCCCGTGGCGTGGCCGGCGGCTTCGATACATTGCCGGCCGGTGTGCACGGCGACCCGCCCGCGCGCGTCGACGAACGCGACCTGACGGCGTTCGCGCTCGGCATCGGCGCTCACCAGCGCAGCCAGCGCAGAATCGGGATCGGTGCCATCGCGCATCAGCGCAAGGCCACGCGGTCCGTAGGCGGGCTCCGCGAACGATTGCGTGGCCACCGCGCCGACACCCGGATCAGCCCAGGTCACCACCGTGCCGACCGAGAACCAGTGCGACTGGACGGCCACACCGAGCTCCCCGGTCACCGCGTCGCGCGCAACGATGGAGTAGGTCATCGGACACTCGATCCGCCGGCTCGCGCCGCGAGCATCCGCTGCGTCTCCTCCACCGCGAGGCTGTCGACGCGCTCGTTGCCGGGAATGCCGCTGTGACCGCGAACGTGCTCGAAGCGCACCCTCGCGTCGATCAGCGGATCGATCGACGGGTAGAGGTCGAGGTTCTTCGTCCGCTTCCACGCTCGCGTGAGCCAGTTGATGACCCCGAGGCTGTCGGTGCGGACCACGATGCGCCACGAGGGATCCTCGCCGATGCGCTGCCGGACTCGGTGCAGCGCCTCGCGGACCGCCTTCAGCTCCTCGCGATTGTTGGTGGTGGCGAGGTCGCCACCCGCGGCCTCATCGATGAACCCGTCCGGCCATTCCAGACGGTATGCCCACGCCCCCACGCCGGGATTCCCGGAGCACGCGCCATCGGTGTACGCGATCACGGTGCCACTCATGGCGCCAGGATTCTGTCGCAATTCGCGCATTGCGTGAGACCGGAGCCCGTGCGCACGGCGCGGCGCTCCTCGTTCGACACCGGGAGATGGCACCCCCCGCACGAGTTGTCGACGAGGCCCGTGACCGCCGGACGCCGGTGCGACGCGATGCGCTCGTAGAGCGACAGGTCACCCGGCTCCGCTTCCGCGCGCAACGCATCGCGTTCGCTGTTCGCGGAGTCGAGCTCCGCGGCGAGCGATGCATGCCGAGCACGGAGTGGCTGCATCACGCTGCTGCGATGGGTTTCACGCGCGGCAACGTCCGCAGCAGCACTCTGGACACCCGCAAGCGCCGCGTCGACCTGCTCCATGCGCTCCAGCAGGTCATCCTCCGCCGTTGACAGACGCCCTCGGAGCGCCTCGAGCTCGCGCTGCATCTCCATCAGCTCGGCGGGATTGCGCACCGACCCGCCGTACAGACGCCGGTCAAGCTCACGTGTGCGAGCCTGGAGCGTCGCAGCCTCCCGCTCGGCGGACTCGGCGCGCACGGTGTTCGCGCGATGCGCGTCCCGTGCCGATGCCTCCGCCACACGGAAGCGGTCGAGCTCGGGATCCCCGCGGATTGACGCATCCACGGTGTTGATCTCGGAACGAAGGGATGCGATGCGATCGTCGACCTGCTGCAACCGGAGCAGCACGGACGCACGGCTCACGCGGCGGCCAGGTTGGACACTCGGACGAGATTCTCGAGCGACCGGACGGCCGCGCCGGAGTTGATCGAAGTCAGCGGCGACCGCGATGCCGTCGCGCAGTGAGGGGACGCGGTCGGCGGCGACCAGCACGGCGGCGGTGTTGATCAGCACGACGTCACGCCGCGGTCCGACCTCACCCTCCAGCACCGAAAGGATGATCGCCGCGTTGGCCTCGGCGTCACCGCCACGGACCGCATCGAGCGGCGCGACGTCGAGGCCGACGTCACGCGGATCGATCATCGATTCGCGCACGCCCTCACCCGTCACCTCGTAGCAGTGCGCGGGCCCGGAGACCCCGAGCTCGTCGATCCCGTCGGGTCCGGTGAACACAAGCGCATGGACGTGCCCCAAGCGATGCAGCACCTCGGCCATCATCGGGGCGAGACGCGCGTTCGACACGCCGACCGCCTGATGGCGTACTCCCGCCGGGTTGGCGAGCGGGCCGAGCACGTTGAACACGGTCCGGAAGCCGAGCTCACGCCGCACCGGAGCGACGTGGCGAAGCGCGGGATGGTAATCCGGTGCGTAGAGGAAGCCGATCCCCACCTCCTCGACACAGCGTCGCACGCCGTCGGGCGGAAGCGAGATCGCCACACCGAGCGCTTCGAAAACGTCGGCGCTGCCGCAGCGCGACGATGCGGCGCGGTTGCCGTGCTTGGCCACGGGGCAGCCGGAGCCGGCGGCCACGAGGGCGGCGGCGGTGGAGATGTTGAACGTCAGGGCCCCGTCCCCGCCGGTGCCGCAGGTGTCCACGGCGTCCACGGGAAGCGGCACCCGGGTGGCGTGTGCGCGCATGGACTCGACCATTCCCGCCAGCTCGTCGACCGTCTCGCCCTTCGTACGAAGTGCCGCGACCAGCGCCCCCACCTGAGCCGGCGACGCCCCGCCCTCCATGATCGTGTCCATCACGGCGCGCGCGGTCGCGGCGTCGAGCCCGCGGCTGGCGACGACCGCTTCGAGGGCCTGGCGCATCACCTCCTCGTCCATCGGGCGACGGTATCACCGAGCGGGACGAGGACGATCCATATACTCGGAGCGATGACCGCGCGCACCCTCGAACCGTTCGACCCGGAGGCTGTGCGGCCGTGGCGCCTCGGCGAAGGATCGAGGGCCGCCCTGCTCATCCACGGGTTCGCCGGCACGCCGCCGGAGCTGCGCCTGCTCGGCGAGACGCTTGCCGCGCAGGGTTTTCGGTGCTATGCGCCCGTGCTGCCCGGCCACGGCACGACCCCGCACGAGCTCGAGCGAACCCGTTGGCAGGATTGGGCGGAGTGCATCGGCGCCGCCTTCGACGACCTCGCGCGCGAGTGTCCCGATGTCGTGGTCGCCGGTCAGTCGATGGGTGGCGCGCTCGCCCTGAACCTCGCCGAGCGTGACCTTCGCGTCCGAGCGGTCGCGAGCCTCGCCGCGCCGATCTGGCTCAGCGGGCCGCTGCCCCCGCTGCTCCCGCTCATCAAGCGAGTCGTCCGGTGGCACCGCGCAGGCGACGACGTCGACCTCTGGCACCCCGGCGCCGTCGAGGAGCTGTACAGCTACGGTCTCCGCCCGACGCGCAGCATCGACGAGCTCCGCCGTCTCTGTGCAGTGGTCCGCGACGGTCTGCCCCAGGTGCGGGCACCGGTGCTGGTCATCCATGGGGAACGCGACCGTTCGATCGATCCACGCTGCGCGCACGAGATCGCCCGTCGCCTCATCGCCAGCGAGGACGTCCGCCTGCTCATGCTTCCGCGCAGCGGGCACGCGGTGTCCGTGGACGTCGACCGCGACGCGGTGAATGCAGCCATCGTCCACTGGTTCGAACGGTTTGCTCCCGCATCCAGCACGGTTGCCGCGACGGGATGACTCAGGTCGAGTTGCGCGTGGATTCGAGAAGGCGCGCGGCGATGCTCGGATCGAGCACCGGATTCGCAGGGGGGCCGGCCTCGAGGTCGCGATGATTCCTGGACCTGTGGCGCTGCGTCGCCTCTGGCGCCGCGCGTGCCGCGTCACGAACGACGTCGCCACACGACGCGCAGCGCAGCACGGCGGCAGCGGTACCTTTCCCCGCGTACTCACGGTGGGAGAATCGAAGCTCACCACCGCAGCGCGCGCAGCGCCGCCGTGGCTTCGTCTCAGCAGTGGTGTCGTTGCCCATCGACGCAAGCGTACGACGGTGAGTGCCGCTGGGCGGCGGGTCGCGGTGTGACCGGGTCGGTCATCGACCGTCTGCGCGCGGCGGTGCACATGCCCAACTCCTCGTTGCCGGCTGCGCCGCCGGGACTGCGGCCCGCATCGGTCCTGCTGCTCTGCGACCCGACGGCACCCGGCGTCCCGCTGCTCTTCGTGCTGCGGTCCACCGAACTCCGTCAGCATCCCGGCCAGATCGCGTTTCCCGGTGGCAGCGTCGAGCCCGCCGACGCCGACGTCGTGGCGACGGCCCTGCGCGAGGCGAGCGAGGAAGTCGGCGTCGAACCCGGGGACGTCGAGGTCATCGGTGTGCTCTCGCCGTTCAACACCGCGGTGTCGCAGCGCTGGCTGACACCGGTGGTCGGGATCGAGCGCGCGCCGTCGCGGTTGCGCGTCGATGCCGTCGAGATCGCAGAGTGGTTTCGCATCGACATCGCGGAACTGCTGGTGGCGCCGCACGAGGTGCGCGAGCTCGAACGTGACGGGCTGCGACGCCAGGTGCACTTCTACGAGGCGCAGGGGCGAATCATCTGGGGCGTCACCGGCGCCATCCTGCACGAGCTGCTGACGCTGCTCGGGCGCGCGGACTGAGCTCAGCTCGCAGCGGCGATCTTCTGGTCCTGCACACCGGCGATCGCCTCGGCGAACGTCGTGTCGACGGTGCCGCTCGAGTTGACGATCAACAGGACCGCGATGACGGCACCGTCCTGGAAGGTGATGCCGACCTCGCTGTATCCGTTCGTCGTCTCACCGATGTACTCATCCGCCTGTGATCCGAGGCCCGAGAGCGTCGACGAGCTCGTCAGCGTCACCACCTGATTCTTGGCGGCGTCGCGCAGCTGCGTGTAGTCGGCCGTCGCGGCCTGCGACGAGGCGTCGATGACCACGTCGTCCTCGATGCGATACGTGTTGTCGGTGTTGGCGAATCCGCGTTGATCGGTATTGGCGATGCTGTTCATCTCACCATCGCTGATCTGGGCGAGCGTCGGCCCACCGCTCGGGAGATCCGCGACCGTGAGCGCCATGGCAGCAGCTGCAGCGGTCCCGGAGCTCGGCGAAGAGGACGGTGCCGAGTTGCTCGCACCTCCGGTGGATGGGGACGTCCCCGGCGAGCTCGTGCCCGCACCTCCGCACGCGGCGATACATATGCCCGCGATCGCGACGGCCGCTGCGCGTGTCGCGCTGCTCATGCTGACCTCCCGCACGCCGGGAACCGTAGCACAGGGTTCCGAGATCAGCGGTAGCGCGGGTGCACCACAAACGGGTTGTTCCGCATCTCCTCATCCACCACGGTCTTCTGGCCGTGCCCCGGATACACCACGGTCTCGGGAGGGAGCGTGTAGATGCGATGTTCGATCGAGAAGATGAGCGCGGGCCACGAGCCACCAGGCAGGTCGCAACGACCGACGCCACGATGGAACAGCGTGTCCCCTGAGAGCAGATCGGGGCCGACGCGGAAGCACACCGAGCCACGGGTGTGCCCCGGAGTGTGCACCACCTCGATGTCGAGATCGTGCCAGCGCAGCACCTCCCCGTCGTGCAGATCCTCCTCACACACGATCTCCGGCAGGTCGAACGGAACGCCCGGCAGATGGCGTACCGCCTCGAGCTGCTCGCGGTCATCCGGATGGATCGCGGCGGCGCAACCATGCGCAGCCTTGACGGCGGGCACGCCGTTCACATGGTCAGGGTGGCCGTGCGTGAGCAGGATGCGATCGCAGTGGAGCCCGCGCTGCTCGAGCAACGCGAGCGTTCGGGGATGCTGTAGCCCCGGATCGACGATCAGCACGTCTTCGGTGTCGCGCCGGTGCAGCACGTAGCAATTCTGGTCGAACGTCGGATCGACCACGATTGCCAGCTCGACGAGATCCCGCAGCGTGTCGCTCACGGGCTGAAGGTTACGCGCGGCGGGCGTTGATCGGTCCGATGACGTCCGAGCTCGAGATCGGCAGGACGAATCCGGCGGTGCGACGTTCGCGGCGTGGGGAATCGAACTCGACGAGCGCGCGATCGAGCACCTCACCGACGTTCTCCACCGGCACGACCTCGATGGCGTCGAGGATCTCCTTGTCGACCTCGTACAGGTCGCGCACGTTCTTGGCGGGGAGGATGAACGTCTTCAAGCCGGACCGGTGCGCGGCGAGCAGCTTGTCCTTCACCCCGCCGATGGGAAGCACCTTGCCCCGCAACGTCACCTCGCCGGTCATGGCGAGATCGCGGCGCACGCGGCGTCCTGTTGCGACGGAGACCATCGCGGTCGTCATCGTCACGCCCGCCGACGGGCCGTCCTTGGGGATTGCTCCGGCCGGTACGTGCACGTGGATCGCATGAGTGTCGAAGAAATCACGGGGTGCTCCGTACTCGACGGCGTGCACCTTCGCCCACGACAGCGCGGCGCGCGCGGATTCCTCCATCACGCTGCCGAGCTGGCCCGTGAGCACGAGGTCGGGCTTCGTCTCGATGGCGAGCGCCTCGACGGTGACGATGTCGCCGCCGACCTCGCTGACGACGACGCCGGTCACAGCGCCCACCTCGTCCTGTTCCTGCGCCTCGCCGTAGTCGTGCCGGCGCGGTCCGAGCAGATCATTGAGGTCATCGGGCGTGATGATCACCGGCGGCATCACTCCGGCGGCGAGCTTGCGCGGCACCTTGCGCGCCACCTCTGCGATGGTGCGATCGAGCTGGCGGACACCCGCTTCCCGGGTGTAGCCGTGCAGCATCGCGATCACCGTCTCGCGCGGAATCTGCAGCTCGTCAGTGTCGAGCGAGTGCTGGTCGAGCTGTCGAGGCACGAGGTGACGCTCGGCGATCTGCACCTTCTCCTGCTCGGTGTACCCGGTGATCCGGATGATCTCCATGCGATCACGCAGCGGCGGGCTGATCGTCTCGGCGATGTTGGCGGTCGTGATGAACAGGATCTGCGAGAGGTCGTACGGGACCTCGAGGTAGTGGTCGCTGAACTCCCAGTTCTGCTCCGGATCGAGGACCTCGAGCAACGCTGCGGACGGATCGCCGCGAAAGTCCGCGCCCACCTTGTCGATCTCGTCGAGCATGATCACCGCGTTGCGCGTGCCCGCCGTGCGCATCGACTGGATGATCCTGCCGGGCAACGCCCCGATGTACGTGCGCCGGTGCCCGCGAATCTCGGCCTCATCCCGGATGCCACCCAGGGACATCCGCACGAACTTCCGATCCAATGCACGAGCAATCGATCGTCCGAGCGATGTCTTGCCAACGCCAGGCGGCCCGACAAAACACAGTATGGGTGTCTGGAGCGTACGGCGCTTCTCACGAGTGAGCGGCGGCTCCGGCTGTTCGGGCGAATCAGGAGCGGGTGGCGACGCGGGGGGCAGCGCCGGTCGGAGGGCGGGCGGCGAGATGTCAGCCCCAAGATCGGACGACACAGGAGACCCGACCGCAGAACGGCGAGGGGTCCCCGCGTCGACAGGACCCGCGCGCTCAGACTCCGCCTGAAACTTCAGTCGGATACGCTCGCGAACGGCCAGCCATTCGAGGATGCGGTCCTTCACCTTCGTCAGGCCGTAGTGGTCCTCGTCGAGGATCGCGGCGGCGCGTTCGATGTCGAGGGTCTCGGCCGGAGGGTCGGCCCACGGCAGGTCGAGCAGCCAGTCGACCCAGGTGCGCACCATGCCCATCTCGGGTGAGGCGCTGGGGATCTGCTCGAGGCGGTGCACCTCCTTGAGCACGCGCTGCTTCACGTTGTCCGGCATGCCGGCCTTCTCGACTCGGGCGCTGAGGTCCTCGTCGTCCTCGCCTGCGTCCTCGAGCTCGACGAGCTCCTTGCGGATCGCGCGCAGCTGCTCGCGAAGGATGTGCTCGCGCTGCGAGTTGTTGATCGTCTTCTGGACGTCCTCGTGGATCTTGCTGCGCAGCTGGGCGACTTCACCCTCGCGTGCAAGCAGCGGGATCAGCGTGCGCAGACGCGCGACGGGGTCGGTTTCCTGGAGCAGCGCGACGCGGTCGTCGAACCCGAAATCGGGACAGGTGCTGGCGATGTCCGCGATCAACTCGGGCTGCGCGGCCCGCGCCATCGCCACCGCCGTGTCAGCGCCGACCTGCGCCCCGGCGTTGACATAGTCGGCGAACAGCGTTCGCACGGACCCTGCAAGCGCGTCGACCTCGGTTCCTTCCGGAACGTCGATCGCCACCGGGGTGACCGTCGCGATCCAGGCGTCACCCGACGCATCGAAGGCGTCGATGCGAACGCGCTCCTTCCCCTCGACCAGCGCGTGCGCACCGCCGCCGGGCAGCCGCCGGAAGGCGCCGACATGCGCGATGACGGCGATGGTGTGCACGTCGTCGAGCGACGCCTCATCGCGGGCCGCGTCACGCTGGATCGCCAGGACCACTCGCCCATCGGCGTTGACGGCCGCTTCGAGCGCTGCGACCGAGCGCGGCCGGCCGGCAGCAAGCGGCGCCAGCTGCGACGGGAACACCACGTTGTCCCGGAGCGGGACCGCCGGCAACGTCAGCTGCCCGGTCGGGGACGCCGGCTCGGCCGGATCGGCGGGCGCGGGCTGCTCCTCAGGCATGAGGCGAGCATAGCCGGGGCTCGGAAGCATCAAACGTCGATCCCCAGCCCCCTGTCCCAATCGCGCCGCCAGGCCGCGGCGTAGTACCCGGCCACGCGGCGGTCCGCGACGCGGAGGGCCACCTCCCAGTTGCCGCCAAGGCCCGCCGAGCTCCAGTTCGCGGACGAGACCAGGGCGACGGCGTCGGCGACCACTCCCTTGGCGTGTCCCGACGTGGCGCGCTCCGGATCCATCCGCCGGATCTCGAACGATCGCGCCCGAAGGCGCGCCGCGTCTCGCGGCTCGGGGCTGTCTCCGAGCAGCAGCCCGCACTCGACGCCGCGACCGCGCGCGTCCTCCATGAGGTCGAGCAGGCGGCGAACTCCGGGCGTCGCCGCATGTGCGTAGGGAACGGTCACGAAGAGGCGTCTGTCGTGCCCTCGCTCACCATCGCCTGCAGCACCGCGCCCACTGCAGCGCCGCCAGCGACGAGCAGCAGGCGTCGTGACGCGAGCCTGCGCCGGAGCGGTGCCACCTGTGGCATCGGCGCCCCGACATCGGGGGCCCGCGCATCCGGTGCGGCGGACCAGCGTTCCGGAGGCGGCGTGGCGATCGCCCAGTGCGCATCGAACACGCGGCGAGCAGCGCCGTGCGGGGCACGGGATGCCGACGCACTGACCCACCATTCGCGCGTTCCCGTCAGCGGTGGCGAGTCGGGCGGAAACCGCAGGTGGCGATCGCGCGGTGCATCGCGCCAGATCAGGTTCCCGGTACCCACCGCGACCGTGTTGTCGACGATGAGCAGCTTGCCGTGCGCGGTGTCGGCGCCAACGCCGGCGACGCGGCATTCCCCGCCCGCAGCCCGCAACTCGCGCGCCGTCGCCGCGTTGCCGTCGGACATGTGCGCGTCCACGACGAGCCGTACCCGCACGCCGCGACGCGCGGCACGGACCAACTCCCACCGATATGACGGGCCGACCTCGTAGATCGCGGCGTCCACGCGGTGTCGCGCACCGCGCAGCAGCACCGCAAGCAGCGTGCCCGCCGAGTCGGGTCCGAGGGCGCAGGTGAGCCTCGTCACGCCACCGCACCGTTGCGGATGCACGTGGATGACGAGCGCACGCTGCGAGGGTAAATGCGCCGCGCACCCACCGGGCGCACGATGCCTCAGACGAGACTCGCGGCTGCTGCCGCGGGCGTCAGGCGGTCGCCGGTCCTTGCCGCTGCTCGAGACGGCGCAGCGCCTCGCGGTGCGCCCGCACCTGATCCACGACGTCGTCGAGGACCTTGTCCTGCGCCTGGAGGTGTTGCTGCAACTGCAGGCACTCGCTGAGGATCGCCTCGGCGTCCTTGTATGTCTGCTCTGAGCGCTTGTCTGCTGCCTTTCCCTGGATGTTCTGGCCCACGATGATGATGGGCAGCAAGACCAACTGAATGAAGTTCGAGCTGATCCACGCGACGAGGATCGTGACGTTCCCGCTGCTGATCGCTGAGGGCAGGGAGATCAGCGCGATGAGCGCGAAGACGTAGGCGGCCCACATCGTCCCAACGACGCCGGTGATGATCAGGGCGACCTTGCCGTTCATGCCGACTCGTTCGTCGTTGGTCTTCGCCGGCTTCTCGTTCTTGCGCTGCGCGATGCGCGGGTGCGGCACGTGCTTGAAGAGCTCTTCAACCTTGGGGATCGACGGCAGTGGCTGATCGGTCATGCGAAGCCTCCTCGAGGCGGGCGCATGCGGGTGCGCGCCCGGTCGCGGGCAATCGTGCACGATGCGCGCGCGTTTGAGTGGAGAGCGTCGTCGGGTGCGGTCAGGCTCGGCGCCGCAGCATCGCCGGAGGGCGTGACCGCCGGAGGCTCCACGCCGGGCGCCGTTCCACGAACTCGTACAGCGCGGCGGGCCGTCCCGGCCCGCCCTTGGCGAGCGTGCCGGTCGCCCGCACGAGTCCCGACTGCTCCAGCTCCCTGCGGAAGTTCGACGGCTCGTACGTCACGCCGCTGATCGCCTCGAAGACGCGCCGCGCCTGGGGCATCGTGAACCGCTCAGGCAGGAGACCCACCGCGATGTTCGACCACCAGAGCTTGCCGCGGAGTCGATCAACCGCGTCCACGACGATGCGCGCGTGGTCGAAGCCGAGCGGCGGCAGCGCGTCGACCGGCTCCCATCGCGCGCTCGACTTGTCGGCGCGGAGCACCGCGGCGTCGATGAGGGCGAGGTACGCGACCGTCGGAATCCAGCCACGGGGGTCGCGGTCGGGGTCGGCGTACGTCTCGAGCTGCTCCAGGTACACCGCACCGACCCCGGTCTTCTCGGTGAGCTTCCGCTGCGCGGTCTCCTCAGGGCGTTCGCTCGGGCTCATGAAGCCGCCCGGGAGCACCCAGGTTCCGGCGAACGGCGCTTCGCCTCGCTGCACGAGCAGAACGTGCAGCCGTCCCGAAAGGGGGGCGAGCACCACCGGCACCGCGTACATACCGGCGGGAGCGGGGAAACCCGAGGAGTTCACGGCGGTCATGGCGACGGACCGGCCGCTCGGGGCACGAGGTGGCATCGCGACCGATTGTGGCGACGCGCTAGGCTGCATGGCCATGGAGAGTGGGAACATCGCCACCGCGGCCGGCTTCAAGGCGGCGTACGCGGAGGTCTTCGCCGACGTCGACGCACTGGCGGCGGGCCTCGACGGCCAGAGCGCGCTGCGCGTGACCGGCTGCCCCGGCTGGTCGGTGCGTGACCACGTGGCGCACATCACCGACCTCGAGAGCCTCCTCGTCGGCCGTCCGCGGCCCGCCCACACCGTGCCTGAAGGACTTCCCTACATCCGCAACCAGCCCGGGGAGTTCATGGAGATCGGTGTGGACGCCCGTCGCAGCGTCCCGCTCGCGGAGCTGCTCGCCGAGTATCGCGAGGTGACCGCGGCGCGGCTCGCGCAGCTCGACAGCCTCGAGGATGCGCAGCTCGACGGGATGGGACGTGGATTCTTCGGTGACTCCAAGGTGCGGTCCCTGCTCGCCATCCGGGTGTTCGACGTCTGGTCGCACGAGCAGGATATGCGGCGAGCCCTCGGGCAGCCGGGCGGTCTCGGCGGTGTTGCAGCGGCCCACAGCCGGGAGCGCATGTTGATGGGCGCCGGTAACCGTATCCAGGACCGCGTCGCGCCTGCCGCGGGAACCGCGATCGTCTTCGACGTCACCGGTGCAGGTGGCGCGCAGCGCGCAATCGTCTTCGACGGCGAGCGCGGACGGTCGGGGATGTCCGTCCCCGCATCGCCGGCGGCGACGCTGCGTCTCGATCTGCCGACGCTGACGGTGCTCGCCTGCGGTCGCTCCGACGACCCCGAGGCGCGCACTCGTGTTGTTGTCGAAGGTGACCAGAACCTGGGACGGAGCGTCCTCGAGGATCTGGCCGTCACCCCATGAGGCGCACCCTTCGCGCGCTCCTGGCCGCCGCGGTGACCGCCGGGACCGTGCTCGTGCTGTCGTCCTGCGGCCTGCAGCAGGATCTCTCCCAGGTCCCCAATCCCGGCGCCGGCTCCGCACAACGGGCAACGCCGATCAGCGCGGCGACATTGACGGGGACGGCGTTCGACTGGTCGAGCACCCGAGGTCATGTCGTGGTGCTTGATTTCTGGGGGTCGTGGTGCGGCCCGTGCCGGGCGGAGCAGCCGGCGCTCAACACCCTCGAGACGCAGTGGGCGCCGAAGGGCGTGATCTTCCTCGGCGTCGATGTCCGCGACGACAACGTCGACGGCGCCGCGTACGAACGGGACCTGCATGTCGTCTATCCCAGCGTCAACGACGCCGACGAGGTGATCGTCTCCGAGTACAACGTCATCGCGCCCCCGACGGTGGTCGTCATCGACGCGCACGGCAACATCGCAGGCCGGTTCGTCGGCACCACCGCCGGCATCGGCGGCGACCTGAAGCAGCTCACCTCGTGACGCAGATCACGGTCTACGGCGCGCCGTGGTGTCCGGACTGCAAGCGCGCCAAGAAATTCCTCGCCGAGCAGCGCATCCCGTACGACTGGGTCGACATCGACCAGGACGCCGAGGGGCTGCGGCACGTCGAGGAGCTCCAGAAGGGCGGGAGGTCGATCCCGACGATCGTCCTCGACGGCAGCGACGTCCTCGTCGAGCCCACCAATGAGGACCTGGCGCGCAAGCTCGGTCTCACCCTCGAGGCCAAGCGCGCCTGCTACGACCTCGCGATCATCGGCGGCGGCCCCGCCGGGCTCGCGGCGGCGATCTACGCGGCGCGAGAGGGCATCGACGCGGTGGTCGTCGAGCGCAGCGGGCTCGGCGGCCAGGCCGGCGTGACCGAGCGCATCGACAACTACCCGGGGTTCCCCGACGGCGTCGGCGGGGCTGATCTGGCCGAGCGATTCATCGCCCAGGCGCGTCGCTACGAGGTCGAGCTGCTGAGCGCCGTGAGCGTCGAGAGCGTCACCGTCGAGGGGTCGGAGGCCGGGGACGTGTGCCTGCGCCTGGCGAGCGGCCAGGAGATCGAGGCGCACGCCGCCCTGGTGGCCACCGGATCGTCGTACCGGCGCCTCGGCGTTCCCGGTGAGGACGATCTCATCGGTGCGGGCGTGCATTTCTGTGCGACCTGCGACGGCCCGTTCTACCGTGGGGCCGACGAGCTCCTCGTCATCGGTGGGGGCAACTCCGCGCTCGAGGAAGGGCTGTTCCTCACCCGATTCGCCAAGCGCATCCGCATCGTGCAACGCGAGCCGGAGCTCACCGCGTCGCGGCTCCTGCAGGACAAGGTCGCCCACGACGCCCGGTTCGTGATCCACCGCAACACCGAGGTGGTCGAGCTCATCGGGAAGGGCCGCCTCGAGGCGGTGCGCGTTCGGGATCGCGCCACCGGCGAGGAGCAGACGGTGCACCCCCGGGCCGCGTTCGTCTTCATCGGGCTCGACCCCAACACCGCGTTTCTCCGTGGCAGCATCGATCTCGACCCCCGTGGGTTCGTCGACGACAAGGGCGGTTTCCGCACCTCGATCCCCGGGGTGTTCGTCGCCGGTGACGTTCGGGGTGGGTCGACGAAGCAGCTCGGGTCGGCGGTGGGCGACGGCATCGCGGCGCTCATCGCGATCCGCGAGTACCTCCAGGAGCATCACGAGGTCGCTCGTCACCCCGAGGATTGACCCCTATCGCGGTGCGCGATGCTATAGTGCGAAACGCAATATGGAAACGCGCACTCGACCCAAGGACATGGTGGCGCTCACCACGCTCGGCCTCCTCAGCGAGCAGCCCTGCCACCCCTACGAGATCCAGCGCCTCCTCATCGACCGCCACAAGGGGTACGCGGTGGGCAAGACCCGCGCGCTCTACCGGGCCATCGAGGAGCTCGAGGGGCTCGGCTACATCGAGCAGCTCGAGACGAGTCGCGAGGGCAGGCGTCCGGAGCGGACCGTGTACCGGATCACCGCGGAGGGCCGGGACGAGCTCGAGAACTGGCTCGCCGACCTGCTCGCGTCGCCGGTCGACGAGCACCCGGCCTTCAACATCGCGGTCGGTCTCCTCGGCTACATCACCCAGGAGCGCGCGGAGGCCGCTCTCGCGATGCGGGTCGTGAGCCTTCAGGCCCGGCTCGTCGCGCTGGACGTGTCGCTGAAGCTCGCCCAGGACGATCTCGGCCTGCCCCGGCTCGTGCTCCTCGAGCTCGAGCACGCGATGGCGCTCGCCGCCGCCGAGCTCGGATGGGTGCGTTCGCTGATCAGCGACATGGAGACGGGCGCCCTCGTCTGGAACGAGGAGCTGCTTCGCGCCCATTTCGAGGCGATGCACGCCGCTGACTCGGAGCGGCGCCGCAGGCATCACGCCGGTCACACCGGCGGTGCGATCACGCATCCGGCACATACCCCGCATTCACCACCCACCGCTTCGGAGGCCACCTGATGATCGAGACCCACAACCTGCGACGCACGTTCAAGTCGCGCAGAGGCGACGTCGAAGCGGTCGCCGGCGTCGACCTCAGCGTCAGGAAGGGCGAGATCTTCGGATTCCTCGGCCCCAACGGCGCGGGCAAGACGACGACGCTGCGAATGCTTTCAACGCTGCTGCCGCTCACGAGCGGCGATGCGACGGTCGCCGGCTTCAACCTTCGGCACGAGGCCTCGAAGGTTCGCTACCAGATCGGCTACGTCAGCCAGGAGGGCAGCAGCGCTCCCGAGGTGCCCGGCCGCACCGAGCTGGTCATCCAGGGCCGCCTCTACGGCATGAGCAAGGCGAGGGCCGCGGAACGCGCGGCAGTGCTGATCGAGGCGCTCGAGCTCAGCGACTGCGCGGACCGGGCGACCAAGAGCTACTCGGGTGGGCAGCGGCGCCGCCTCGATGTCGGCGTCGGGCTCATGCACCTCCCCCAGCTGCTGTTCCTCGACGAGCCGACCACCGGGCTCGACCCGCAGAGCCGCGCGCGGATGTGGGACGAGGTGCGCAAGCTTCGCGACAGCGGCACCACGGTCTTCCTCACGACGCACTACCTCGAGGAGGCCGATGCGCTCTGCGATCGCATCGCCATCATCGACCACGGCAGGATCGTCGCGAACGGCACGCCCGACGAATTGAAGCGTCAGGTTGCCGGCGATGTGATCGTCGTCGGCACCGACAACGCCGGGGAGCGGGCACTCGAGCTGCTGCGCGGTGAGCCGTTCGTCCGCGAGGCGAGCGCTGCGGACGGCACCGTCCGCCTCTACGTCGACCGCGGGGAGACGGCGATGCCCCAGGTGCTGCGCACCCTCGACGCCGCGGGCATCGCGCTCGCGTCACTGTCACTCACCCGCCCGAGCCTCGACGACGTGTTCCTGCGTCAGACCGGGCGCTCCCTGCGCGACGCGGCATAGGAGGAACGACGATGAAGCTGCTCAAGGACACGTGGCTCATGTTCCAGCGCTATCTCATGGTGTTCCTGCGCAACCCGGCCTGGGTCATCATCGGCGTGCTCCAGCCGGTGCTGTACCTCGTGCTGTTCGCACCGCTGCTCAAGTCGCTCACCCAGACGCCGGGATTCCCATCGGGCGGCGCGTACAACGTGTTCGTGCCAGGGCTGTTGATCCAGCTCGGGTTGTTCGGCGCGAGCGGCGTCGGATTCGGGCTCATCGCCGAGCTTCGTGCCGGAGTCATCGAGCGATTCCGGGTCACGCCGGTGAGCCGATTCGCGCTGCTCCTCGGCCGCGCGTTGCGCGACATCGTCACGCTCGTCGTCCAGTCGCTGATCCTCCTCGGGCTCGCGATCCCGTTCGGACTGCAGCCGACGGTGTCGGGCGTGTTCGTCATGCTCGGATTGGTGGCGCTGATCGGCCTCGGCATGGCGTCGCTCGCCTACGCGGCCGCGCTCGCGCTGAAGAGCGAGGACTCATATGCGCCGCTCATCTTCACGCTGTCGCTCCCGCTGCTCCTGCTCAGCGGCGTGCTGCTGCCGTTGCAGCTCGCTCCGCAGTGGCTGCAGCACATCGCGCAGGCGAATCCGCTCTCCTATGCGGTGACCGCGGCGCGCGACGTGTTCAACGGACACGGCGCCGACCCCGACGTCTTCAAGGGGCTCGCGATCATGGCCGCGCTCGCCGTGGTCGGTGTGCTCGTCGGGGCACGCCGGTTCAGCCGCGCGATCAGCTGACCTTCGCGGCCGGACCCTGCGCCGCTGCGGGCGCATCCTCGAAGCACGAACGCACCACCGCGCCGAGGCCCGGGAGGCTGAACGGTTTGGTGATCAGATGGTTCGCGCCGGCCATGCGCGCCCGCTCGACGTCCGCGTCCGCGGACAGCGACGTGAACACGAGCACCGGCATCGACTGCGTCTGAGGTTGCGCGCGAATCTGCCTGCACACCTCGATGCCGTCGATGCCCGGCATCATCACGTCGAGGATGGCGAGGTCGAACGGCTCCGCCTCGAGCATGGACAGCGCCTCCGCACCGTCCTGGGCCTCCTTCACCTCGAATCCCTCCATGGTGAGGTACAGCCCGACGACGTGCAGCAGGCGCGGTTCGTCATCTGCGAGCAGGATGCGCTGCTGGGTCAACGGGTGCGACCTCCCGGGCGCGTGGACAGGTGCGTCGTCCCAGTATCGAGGGAGGGAGCCGACCGATCTGGGAGACCATCGTTCCGTCACCGGGCAGCGACATTCACCACCAGGTCGGTGAGCCGTCGCGCCGCCTGCCTGATGATGTGGGGGATGCCGGCCGAACGGGAACCGATGCGAAGCGATGGCGAGGGAGCCGATGGCAGATCCTGAGGCCCCCCAGCGACCCACATCTCGGCTGCTCACCGAACCGAGGCGCCCGGCGCGAATCCGATCCTTGCGAGTGGCTCCGTGGTTGGCGGTGGGGACCGTGTGCGTCGGCGCATTCATGGGCCAGCTCGATGCGAGCATCGTCGCAACCGCGCTGCCCGTCTTGCGATCCAACCTGCACGCCTCGATCGCTGCTGTCGAGTGGGTCGTGCTCATCTACGTGCTGGTGCTCGCCGGCAGCGTCGCTGCCGTCGGCAAGATCGCCGATCGCATCGGTCGCAAGCTGCTGTACACCTACGGCTTCGGCATCTTCGTCATCGGATCGGCGGCCTGCGGGCTCGCTCCGTCGCTCGGCGTGCTGGTGGCTGCGCGCTTCGTGCAGGCGCTCGGTGCGGTGATGCTCCAGGCCAATTCATACGCGCTCATCCGCGACGTGCTCCCACCGGCGCGGCTCGGCACCGGCCTCGGTGTGCAGGGCGCGGCGCAGGCGGTCGGTCTCAGCGTCGGACCGGTCCTCGGCGGGGCGCTTGCCGCGCTGGGCGGGTGGCGGCTCATCTTCCTGGTCAACGTGCCGATCGGCGTGGTCGGACTTGTCCTCGGGTGGCTGTTCCTCCCGCGGAGCACGCATCTCGACCCCGAGAGCCGCCTCGATCCGACCGGCACCCTGCTGCTCGCGGCGATCCCCTCCGTGGTCCTGGCGGCACTCTCACTTGCGGCAGAGCCTGGTATCCCGATCTGGGTCGAGGTCGCGCTCGCAGTCCTCGGACTGATGCTCATCGCGGCGGCGGTTCGCCGTCACCATCGTGTCCCCGGCTCGATCGTCGATGGTGTGCTGGTCCGCCTCCCTGCCTTCCTCGCCGGTCTCGGGGCGGCACTGCTCTCGTACATCGTCCTGTTCGGGTGCCTTGTCGCGGTCCCCTTCTTCCTCGAGACCACACGGCACGCCGGCACCGCGGCGGCGGGGCTCGAGCTCAGCGCCCTGCCGTTGGCGCTCGCGATCGTGGCGCCCGTCGGCGGCCTGATCCGTGATCGGTTCGGGCCGCGCATCCCGGCGGGCGCCGGCATGGCCGTCGTCGCAGGAGGGATGGCGCTGCTCGCGGCGGCGCCATCCCATCCGGGTGTGACCCTCGCCGGACTCGCCGTCGCCGGCGCCGGGATGGGGCTGTTCATCCCGGCGAACAACGCGTCGACGATGACCGCCGCGCCCGCCACCCGCGCGGGGGCGGCCGGAGGGTTGCTGAACATGTCCCGCGGTTTCGGGACGGCGCTCGGCGTGTCCATCCCCTCGCTGGTGCTCTCGGCCGGCCATGGGCTCCCCGCGACCTCGCTGCTGCTGCTCGCGATGGCGGTCGTCGCGGGCGCCGTGGCCGTGGTGTGGACGGGTCCCCGCTCGCAGGAGGTGGTTCCGCTCCGCTGATCGCCGAGGGATCAGCCGGCGGCTCGATCTCCCTGCGCGAGTGGGTGCCACCGCACGGGCTGCTCACCTGACGAGCGCACCCGGCCTGACCGCTCGAGGAGGACGAGGTGGGCGAGGGTCTCGCCCACCGCCGCCCGCCGCATGAACCCGTGGATCTCGGACCAGTCCCGCGACCAGCGCAGGCGCAGCGTCGTCTCCCAGCAGGTGATGCCCGGCGAGGCGATGATCGCCGCCTCCGTCTCGTCGAGCCGCCGGCGGTGATGCTCGAGCAGCTCGTCGACTCGAGGGGCGAGGCCGCGGAACCGCCATTCGTGGGCAGGCAGCACCTCGTCGATATCTATGTCGCGGACGCGAGCGAGCGCGTCGAGAAAGTCGGCCAGCGGATTGTCGGGCTGCTGGACGTGAACGGCGACGCTGGGGCTGATCCTCGGCAGCACGTGGTCGCCGCTGAAGAGCAGCCGCCGTTCGCGATCGTGAAAGCAGACGTGCCCGGGCGAGTGTCCCGGGGTGTGCAGTGTGATCAGGTCCCAGCCCGGCAGCGGTACCGGAGCGCGATCCTCGAGCAGCACGTCGGGCTCGGCCGCGGCGACGAATTCGCGGATGCCCATCGAGGCGCCGGTCAGCTCGTCGCGCATGTCCTCGGGGACGCCGGCGTCGATCAGCAGTGCGCTCATGTTGGCAAGCAGGGTGGGAACGTCGATGCCGTATCGCGCCGGGATCAGCGCCGCATCCGCAGGGTGCAGCGCAACCCATGCACCGGAGGCCTCGCGCAACCGGCCGGCCAGCCCGTAGTGATCGGGATGGATGTGGGTGATGAGCACCGCCTTGACATCCGACGGCGCGTACCCGGCGATGCCCATGCCCGCGACGAGCGCGTCCCACGCCTCCTCGGTGCTCCATCCCGTGTCGATCACCGCAAGGCCGCCGTCAAGCTCGAGCAGGTAGACGAGGACGTACCGAAGTGGGTTCTTGGGCAGCGGCACCGGCACCGACCACAACCCAGGCCGCACACGCTCGACATCCGGGGAGCCCGGCGGAATCCCAGGAGCGCCGTTGCGCGGTCCCGGTGATCTCGATCGCCGCCATGGGTCCGGAGCTCAGGCGCCGGTGACGAATGGGACTGGCGGCGAGGTGCTCGAGCACGAGGTCAGCGACGTCGCCCCAGTGCTCGTCGGGGATCCAGTGGGATCCGCCTTCCAACTCGAGGAGGTGGTAGTCGCCGGTGCAATGCTCCGCGGTCAGCTCCGTCGCCTGACGGGTGAACGCCGGGTCGCGGTCGCCCCAGATGTGCAGCACCGGCATGGCCACGGAACGCGAATGCACGCGCTCGGTGCCGAGCGCGCGGTACCAGTTGAGGGCGCCGGTCGAGCCGAGCTTCCGAAGCTCGGCGACGTCGCGATGTGCGTGCTCAGGGCTGAGACCGGTCGCGGTGAGCAGGGACTCCGCGACGACGCCACCCCCGGCGTCGAACAGCGTCTCGGCGATCCGCGGGAGCCGGAGGATCGGGATGTATGCCATCTGGAGCTGCTGCCGGGGACCCTTGAGCGCCTGGCGAAGCGCGGCGCTGTGCGGGGTCGAGACAGCGGTGAGCGTGACCACCGTCTCGGGATGCTCGCCCGCCAGTGACCAGGCCACGGTGCCGCCCCAGTCGTGGCCGGCGAGGTGGAACCGCGTCCTCCCGAGGGTCGACGCGATGGCGAGCACGTCGTCGCAGAGCTCGCTCACCCGGTATGCGGCGGCGCCTTCGGGGCGAGCGCCTTCCGAGTACCCACGCTGGCTGGGAGCCACCGCTCGGTATCCCGCGTCGCCGAGCGACGTCAATGCGTGGTGCCAGCACGACGCGGTCTGCGGAAACCCGTGCAGGAGCAGCACCAGCTCGCCACCGGCCGGGCCGGCGACGAGCGCATCGAAGCGCATGCCGCGCGCCGCTATCGTCGTGCGCTTGACCGCCACGTCGAGGGAGCGTAGCAGGCGACACTCCGCCGACGCTTCGCTCGCGGCCCGACTTCCGGCACCATGCGCTGATGCCCGACGCGCTGTTCACTCCCGACGGGGGACGGTTCGTTCCCAGCGAGCACACCCGCGGGCCGTGGGATGCGGCGGCGCAGCACGGTGGCGCCCCGGCCGCGCTCATCGGCCGCGCCATGGAGCTGCTGCCGGCGGACACGCCGATGGCGATCGTCCGCACCACCGTCGAGATCCTCCGCCCCGTGCCGTTGCAACCGCTGGAGGTCTCCGCGCGCGTGGAGCGCAACGGGCGCCGGGTGCAGTTGTTGAGCGCGTCACTCAGCGACGGCCACAACGAGGTGTGCCGCGCGAGCGCGTGGCGGATGCGCACACACGACATCGACCTCGGGGCCATCAGCGTCGAGCCGCCTCCGTTCGACGGTCCGGCGGAGTCGACGCCGCACGTGCCTGAAAGTGATGAGCCCGCGTTTCACCGCACCGGTGTCGTGATGCGCTACGCGAACGGCACGTTCTTCGAGCAGGGGCCGGCGACCGTGTGGCTGCGCCTTGCGATGCCGCTGGTGGACGGTGAAGTGCCGACCCCGTTGCAGCGGACGCTCGCGGCAGCCGACTTCGGCAACGGCGTCGGCGCAGCGCTGCCCTGGGGAGAGTTCGTGTTCATCAACACGGACCTGACGGTGTATCTCCACCGCCACCCCGCGACGGAATGGGTGTGCCTCGACGCGACCACCGATGTCGACACGCGCGGCATCGGGCTGGCGCACAGCCGCCTCTACGACGAGCGCGGTGCGATCGGTCACTCCCTGCAGGCACTGTTCGTCGACCGCCGCTAGACCTCGTCGATATGCATGATCCGGGCGGATCTGCGCTTGCACCGGCTCTCTGAGACCGGCATCATTGCGATCACGAATTCGGGAGGGGATTGCGGGGAGGTCGTACCCCGTGACAAGCAGCGGACCACCGGCAGACGCATTGGACCCAGAGGATCAGTGGTGCGTCGAATGCCGGCGGAATGTGCACCCGTGGAAGGGTGGCCAGATCTTGATCACCGTGGCGATCGTTCTCCTGGTCGTCCTCGGCGGTTTCATGGGCGTCGGATTCAGCATTCTGGCGTCGGTTGACATCCGCCCGGGCCTTGCCATCGGGGTCGTGGTCGGTTTCGTCATCGGTGTGGCTGCAGTGGGAGGCGAAGACCGACGCTGTCCCATCTGCAAGTCCAAGAACCTGGTGCCGGCGCGACGCTAAGTCGCGCGTCGAGGCCGGTATAGCTCACGCGCCGCAGCTGATCGCTGTTTGCGTCAGCCGTTGAGGAGAGCGCGGACCTCGGGCTGCTCGCGAATCGGGTCGAGGTCGGGATCCTCCGCGGCCCAGGTCCGCAGGTCGGGCCGGTTGGTCAACGCGCTCGCGAGGAGCGGCACTGCCATCGCTGCGCGGTCAGTCCGCCCGTAATAGCACGCCAGGTTGTAGTCGGCAGCGGCCCGCTCGACCGGGTCGGGAAACAGGTCGACCTCGAGGGTGTGCGCCCACACCGCTGCGTCCTCAGCAGCGGCTGGATCGCCGTGCTCCGCGTAGTAGTACGAGAGGTGCTGCGACACGTGGGTGTGGCCGTTGCCAGGGACGATTCGCCACAGCGGGCCCGCGTCGCCGGGACGGTCGCGCAGCAGGTCCTCCTCGCTGCAGGCGGCGATGGCATCGATGAGCCCGGTGTATGTCGCGTCCACCGCGGTGATCACCCGCGCAGCGGGGTCGCCGCGGTGCGTCTGGTAGATGACCTCGTTGCGAGCATCGAGGTCGCCCGCGTCGGGCGGCTCGACGATCGGCTGACCGAGACGCACCGCCGCGATGGTCCGCGTCGCGTACTCCCGCCACTCGTTGAGGTGGGCGACGTTGTCTTTCGCAGTCCACTGACCCGCCACCGGGGACGGTGCGTCATCGCACACCGAGAGCAATGTCTGCTCGCGGATGCGCGCCGCCTCCAGCGTCTGGATCAGCCGGTCCTTCAGCAGCGGTGTGGGCATCTGCTCAGCATAGCCGTGGTGGCAGGGGCAACCTGAGCTGCGTGCTCGCCGCACGGGCGGGCCGTCCCCGGCGGGCACGCCGCGACGTCTCGTGTGTCTTCGCACGGCGCACCCGGACCAGGTTGACGGCGAAGAGATCCGCGCGGGCACGCACGAGTGCCTCGGCGCGGCTGAGGTACGTCTCGTTGCCGGCCGGGAACGCATCCACCGGATCGGTGCCGCGGGTGACCTGCATGACGCGAGCGTGCGCGACACCGGCGACAGGTGGCTGTCGCGTAGGGTGGCAGGCAATGCCTGACGATCTCGAGATCCGGCCGGTCCAACCCGCCGAATACGACGCCGCTGGAGCGGTCACCGCCCTCGCCTTCCAGGAGTTCTCTCCTGGGAAGTCGCCCCTGTGGCACGAGTACCTGACGCGGATCGCCGACGTCGCCGGCCGGTCCTCGCGGACGACGGTGCTGGTCGCGCTGCGGCACGGCGTGATCGCCGGCTCGGCGACGATCGAGCTCGAGGGGCGCATCAACCCCGATTCCACGGATCCCCTCGACCCGGACGAGGCCCATCTGCGGATGCTCGGCGTCGCGCCCGAGCATCGCGGGCTCGGGATCGCGCGACGCCTCGTCGTCGCCTGCATGGATATCGCGCGGGACCAGGGCAAGACCCGCATGACCCTCGAGACGTCGACCGCGATGACCGCGGCGCGCCGCCTGTACTTCGAGCTCGGCTTCACCCCCACCGCCGAGGCGCGAACCCCGGACGGAGTCCTCCTCCAGGGCTTCACGCGCGACCTCGACGGCGACACGAGGAGCTAGGCTCGACCGGTGGCGGCCGTGTACGAGAAGGGCGAGAAGCAGCTTCGTGTCATCAAGCTCTTCGCCCGGCTGTGCGAGACCGAGGTCGGACTCACGACGCGCCAGCTTGCCGACGAGCTCGAGGTGAACCCGCGCACCATCCAGCGCTACGTCGCAACGCTGCGCGACAGCGCCGGCATCGATGTCGAGGAGTTGAACGGCCGGTGGCGCATCGGTGAGCGCAGCCGCCTGCCTCCGCTGCAGCTGGACCATTACCAGGCGACGCTGCTGCTGGTCGCGGTCAGGCTCCTGCAGCAGCTGCAGACCGAGCAGGATCCGGCGCTCGTCGGCGCGCTCGCGCATCTCTCCCGGGCGCTCCGCGTCCCGACCGTGAGTGAGTACCTGCGCCGCACCCTTGCCGCGGCCGAGCGACGCCCACCCGCGACCGAGCGGCTCGCCATCGAGCGCACGATGATCGATGGCTTCGTGACGCATCGCGAGGTCGAGGTCCACTACATCGACGCACACGGCAGGGAGACCCGCCGCGACCTGCGCCCCTATTTCATCCAGCCCACCGCGGAGGGGCGGCACATCTACGTCTTCGCCCACGACTCGGTGTCTGCCGAGGTGCGCTCGTTCCGGCTCGACCGCATCCGGTCCGCGCGCCTCCTGCCCGGATCGTTCACGGTCCCCGATGACTTCGACATCGATGCGACCCTCGGCGCGTCGTGGGCGATCTGGCAGGGTCCGGGTGGCGACCGGGTGCGGCTGCGCTTCGCTCCCGACGCGCGACAGTGGGTCGATGAGACCCAGTGGCCGGCCGGCACGCAGCGGACCGACCTGCCCACCGGCGGTGTCGAGGTCAGGCTCGAGGTCGCCAGCGAGGTCGAGATGCGACCGTGGCTCATGCGCTGGGGCGCCAACGTCGAGGTGCTCGCCCCGGCGTCGCTGCGCCGTCATGTGGCGGAGAGCCACGCCGCCGCCGCCGCGTTGTACGCGTCGAAGCACGTGAATCGGGGTAGAGAATGAGGACGATGGACGAGAAGATCACCCTCACCGACGAAGAGTGGCGCGCGCGACTGACACCCGAGCAGTACGCGGTCCTGCGCAAAGCGAGCACCGAGCGCGCGTTCACGGGCCAGTACGTGCATGTCGATGCCGCCGGCATCTACCGGTGTGCCGGCTGCGGCGCCGAGCTGTTCAGCTCCGACACGAAGTTCGACTCCGGCACCGGGTGGCCGAGCTTCTACGCACCCATGAGCGACGATGCGGTGGAGGAGCATCGCGACTGGAGCATGATCATCCCGAGGACCGAGATTCGCTGCGCGAAGTGCGGCGGTCACCTCGGGCACGTCTTCCCCGACGGCCCGGAGCCGACCGGGCAGCGCTACTGCATGAACTCCTGCGCGCTCAAGCTCGACAAGCAGCAGGGCTGACATCCCGAGCGACCCTTCGCCGCGGGCTCGCGAGGTTCTCGAGCGGACCTTCGGGTTCGCCGAGTTCCGTCCGGGACAGGCGGAGGTGGTCGCCGCGGCGGAGGCACGCAGAGACGTCCTGTTCGTCGCACCGACAGGGTCCGGCAAGAGCATCGCGTACTGGGTACCGGGGATTGTCAGCCAGACGCTGACGATCGTCGTCTCGCCGCTGATCGCGCTGATGGTCGATCAGGTCGCACGGCTCAACGCGCTGGGGATCGCCGCCGCGTGCCTGCACAGCCAGGTGAGTGCCGCGACCCGCGCCGACGCGTTGCGCGCCGCCGCGGCGGGCGAGCTGCGCTTCCTGTACCTGGCACCCGAACGGATCGGCGCACCGGGGTTCCTGGACAGCCTCGGCGGGCTGCCGGTCGATCGGTTCGTGGTCGACGAGGCGCACTGCATCTCGAGCTGGGGCCATGACTTTCGCCCCGACTATCGCCGCCTCGGCGAGGCGATCGCCGCCTGCGGCCGTCCGCCGGTCGGCGCCTTCACGGCGACCGCCACGCCCCGTGTCCGGCAGGACATCGCGTCGAGCCTCGGCCTCCGTGTGCCAGTCGAGCGCGTCACCGGATTCGTACGCAACAACCTGACGATGTCTGTCGTCCGGTGCAGGGGCCTGTCTGACAAACGGGATGCGCTGCTCCGTCTGGTCCGCCCGGGCGGCGGCCGCGCGCTCATCTACTGCGGCAGCAGGCGCACCACCGAGGCCGTCACCGAACTGCTCTCCGGCGCGGGGGTCGCGGTGGCCGCCTATCACGGCGCCCTCGACGGGGACGCGCGGCAGACGGCGCATGAGGACTTCGGCGCCGGCCGGTTGCAGGCGATCGTCGCGACGTCCGCGTTCGGGATGGGCGTCGATTTCCCCGACATCCGCCGGGTCATCCATCACGACTTTCCGGGAAGCCTCGAGGAGTACTACCAGCAGGCGGGACGGGCCGGCCGCGACGGCGAGCCGTCCGAGTGCACATTGCTGTACAGCGCGGCGGACCGGCAGCTCCAGGAGTTCTTCATCGAGCAGGCATACCCGGAACGCGACGTTGTGCGAGCCGTGTACCGGGAGCTGCTCCGCGAGGGATCCGACTCGATCGACGACTGGGAGCGGCGCGGCGTCGCGGCCAACCCCGCGCGCGCGGCACTCGACCTCCTGCGCCGAGCCGAGGTGATCCAGGATGACGGGAGCATCCGCCGCCTGACCGGCCCGCCCGTCGACTTCGAGGAGCAGGCGCTGCTCAAGGCGAACGCCTATGCGCGCGTCAACCAGGTCATGGAGTACGCGGCGTCGCGCGGGTGCCGGCACGCGCGCATCGCCGACTACTTCGGCGAGGAGGGCGTGGCGCGGACCTGCCACGCGTGCGACAACTGCCTCGACGCGAACCCGGCTCAGTTTGCGGCGGTCGAGCCGCAGGATGTGGCCGCAGCGCTCGCCTGTGTTGCGCGGTTCGACCACCACCTGGGCGGTGTCCGCATCGCGTCCATCCTCCGCGGCACGGCCGATGCCTGGACGTCGTCGCGACCGTGGGTCACCGAGCTGCCGTCGTTCGGTGCGCTGCACAGCTGGGATCAGGAGCGTGTGCGGGATCTTCTCGAGCGGCTCATCGAACTGGGCGGTGTCAGTCGCGGCCACGGTGAAAAACCCACGCTCGGGATCACGCTGGTGGGGCACGCGGTGCTCCGTGGCGAGCGAACGCTGGAGGTCGACGTCCGTGCGACGCCTCCAGCCGCCATGCGAGGCAACAGCAAACGCAAGACTTCGCGGACCGACGTGCTCGACGACGACATGAGCGCCGAGGCAATGGTGCGCTTCGAAGCCCTGCGACGCTGGCGCCTCGAGACGGCGCGCACCGCTGACCTCCCGCCGTACGTTGTCTTTCACGACCGCACGCTTGCGGAGATTGCTCGCCGCGATCCACCCTCGATCACTGCGCTCGCCACGATTTCCGGAATCGGCCCGGCGAAGCTTGAACGCTACGGCGTGTCAGTTCTCGCCGTGCTGCGCGACGATGCCGCGGTCAAGTGAAGCGGCGATAGGGTAACGTCCCCGGTGATCCGGGGAATGCGCGAGTGATCTCGCAGGGGTCTTCGCCGTCCGCACGTGGTTGCACGGACTTGTCCGGGTCCATACACTCAATGCGTTCTCGTCAACCTTGGATCGGAGCGCGAAGGGATGGCCCCAACCAAAACGACGACCAAAAGCACGCAAAAGCCTGCTAGGCGCACCACCGCGAACGCCACGGCATCAAAGGGATTCAGCGCCGAGGAGAAGGCCGCGGCGCGCGAGCGTGTTCGGGAGCTGAAGGCGGAGGCAGCCAAGGCGGACGGCGAATCTCAACTGCTCGCGGCGATCGCCAGGATGCAGGAGCCGGATCGGGCGATCGCGAAGAAGGTTCACAAGCTGATCACTGCCGCGGCACCGCACCTTGCACCGAAAACCTGGTACGGAATGCCCGCCTACACCAAGGACGGCAATGTCATCTGCTACTTCCAGAACGCCGGGAAGTTCAAAGTCAGATATCAGACGCTCGGCTTCAGCGACAAGGCGAAGATCGACGACGGCGCCATGTGGCCGATTCAGTACGCGCTCAGCAAATTGACCGCCACCGAAGAGGCGAAGATCACGGCGCTGGTGAAGAAGGCAGTGCGCTGAGGATGCAGTGCGAGCCTAGAGGTGACAGGTAGCAGCCATCCCTCGCCGGGAGAAGTACTTCTGGTGGTATTCCTCGGCGTCCCAGAACTTCGCCGCAGGGACGATCTCGGTCACGATGGGCCGGCGGAACTGGCCCGACTGCTCGAGGCGAGCCTTGGACGCGATCGCGGCGGCTTCCTGCTCGGGTGAGTGGAAGAAGATCACCGACCGGTAGTTGGTGCCGACATCGGCGCCCTGGCGGTTGAGCTGGGTCGGGTCGTGATTCTTCCAGAAGATGTCGAGGAGCGTGTCGTAGCTGACCCGCGCCGGATCGAACGTCACCTCGACCGCCTCGGCATGACCGGTCCGGTGCGAGCACACGTCCTCGTAGGTCGGTGCTTCGGTGAATCCGCCCGTGTAGCCGACCTTGGTCGCGGTGACCCCGTCGACCTGCTCGAAGACCGATTCCACACCCCAGAAGCATCCAGCGCCGAACGTTGCAGTTTCCATGGATCGACTATGCCTCGATCGGGCGGCTTCCAATCACGCCGGCGGCAGCGTCATCTTGACCTGGCCGGTGGCGTAGACAGGCGGCCAGACCACCACGCTGACCCGCGGCGCCTGCCACTGCCAGATCACGGCCGCGGCCCGCACGTTCTGCCCCAGCTGGCCTGGCGCTGACGAGAAGAGCACGCCGCCGCCGTTGGGCAGGCTCCCATCGGGGAGGTCGAGCGCCCGCGCGGCCGCCGCGATGTCATCCGCCGAGTTGGAACCGGCGCGCCCCAGCACGTCCGCGAACAGCACCCACGCTGCGCTGAATCCGGCGATCCCCTCCTCGTCCGGCGCGGCACCGGTCCGCTGCTTCCAGAGCGCGGCGAAACGGTTGTAGAGCGCGCGAGCCTGCGGATCGAGCGCGTTCGGATTGAAGTCCCCCTGGGGGCGATCCGACGCAAACACCCCGACCGCGCCGGAGCCGAGAACGTTGCCGAAGTCCTGATCACATTGCGCCATGGTCGTGCCCATGAACACCTTCACATCGAGCCCGGCGGCGAGGAACGCGCGGCGGAACGCGATCCCGTCCTGGATGTGCGACGAGAGCACGAGGATGTCCGGCTTCGCCGCAGCGATCGCGCGCATCACCGGGGTCCAGTCGGGCGTGTACGGGTTGTAGACGGACTCCCCCATCACCCGCAGCCCGCCGGCAGCGACGGCGCCGCGTGTGGCGTCGGCGACCGAATGGCCGTACTCGTCGTCCGCCGTCACGAAGTACACACGGACCCTGGCCGGCGGGATCCCGAGCCGCGGCACGAGCTGCGTGACGATGAACTTCCCAGAGTTGCTGCCCAACTCGGCGCCGTCGACACCGACGCGGAAGACCAGCGGCGATCCCTGGCCCGTCACCCGATCGGCGACGGCGCCCGTCTCCCAGTACACCATGCCGTCCGCCGACACCGCCGCCGCCGCCGGAATCGACAGCTGCGACGAGTATGCGCCAATCACGGCAGGAACTCCATCAGCGTGCAAGCTCGCGACCGCGGCCGGAACCTGGGTCTGGTCCTCGACGTCGCGCAGGTCGAGGGTGATCCGATGCCCGGCGACGCCGCCTGCGGCATTGACCATCTGCGCGGCGAGCGTGACGCCGAGATACTCGTCGGTCGAGTCCGGTGCGGTGCTGCCCGACAGCGGGAAGATCGCGCCGATCTTCAGGGGCACCGGACCCGCGGCGGCGACGGTCGCGCACGCGCCGGCCAGCACCGGGAGGAGCAGCGCGCCGATCAGCCCCAGGGGGCGGGAGCGCGCAGCGCCGGGGTCCTGCACCACCCGGGGATCTTAGCCTCCGGCGCCTCGAGCGAGCGCACCGTCCCGCGCCAGGCTCCCGGCCCGGGCACGATGGCGGCGGGCGAGGACGGACTGGGACATGCGCACGGCGAGATAGGCCGCAAACGAGATCGCGGTGATGAAGAAGCTCACGGGATACGGCGTGAAGTACGCGATGAACAGCCCGATCCAAGTCGAGGCGAGCGCGATGAGCACCCCGACCACCAGCGCTTGGAGGGGGCTCCGGCACACACGCTCGGCGATCGCCGCGGGGGTGACCACCAGGGTGAAGATGAGCAGCACACCGACCACCTGCACCGACACCGCCACCGCGAGCCCGACGGTCATCACGAAGGCGATCGACAGTGCCCGAACCGGGACGCCGCGAGCCTGCGCGACATCCTCGTCCACCGACGCGAAGAGCAGCGGCCGATACATCAGCGCGATCAGGACGAGCGTGACCAGCCCGATCACGAGGGTGAGACCGACCTGGTTCTGAGTCACCCCGAGGATCTCGCCGAAGAGGATCGAGACGGCGAGGCCGGCGTCGCCGCCGTTGTACAGCTTGAGGAAGAGCGCGCCGAGGCCGAGCGCGAATGCCAGGACGATCCCGATCACGGTGTCGCGGTCGCGCAGGCGCTGACCGAGTGCTCCGATCACACCGCCCGCCGCGACGCACGAGGCCACCAGGCCGACGATCGGCAATTGGCCGATGACGGCGGCTCCCGCAGCCCCCGCGAACCCGATGTGCGACAGCGCATGCGCCGAGAACGCGGTGCGCCGGAGGATGACGAAGTACCCGACGACACCCGCAACCACGGACACCACGCCGCCGACCTCGAACGCGCTGACCATGAATTGGTACGAGAGCATCTGGCTCACATCGGAGAAGAGATTCCAGCTGAACACGGTTCAGTCCCTGGCTCCGTGGGGATGCGCGGCCTCCTGGTCGAGCCCGACAACGAACCGTCTGCCTCGACTGTCGGTCAGCACCTCGACAGGAGCGCCGTACAGGCCCGACAGCACGGGCCCGGTGACGACCTCGTCGGGCGTGCCCGTCGCGATACCCCCTCCGGCCACGTAGCACACGCGGTCGATCACTCCCCGAAGTGGATTCAGATCGTGCGCGACGAGCATCACCGCGGTTCCTCGCACGCGAGCGACATCGGCAATCACCTCGACCATCGCGGCCTCGTTGCGCACGTCGAGATTGGCGAGGGGCTCGTCAAGGAGCAGCAGCTTCGGCCCGCTGACAAGCGCCTGGGCCAGGAGCAGTCGCTGGCGCTCGCCTCCGGACATCTCGCTGATGCGACGCGACGCGTAGCTCGATGCTCCCACCGCTTCGATCGCCGCGGCCACGGTCGCTGCGTGTTCGGTCCCGGAACGAATCGGTGACCTGAACCCCCAATGGTGCCCGTCGATGCCGAAGCCGACCAGGTCTGTGCCGCGAACCGCCGCGCCGGCGTCGAGGGTCCGGCCCTGGGGGACGTACCCGATATCGGGGCTCCCGCGACGAGGGGTCGCTCCCAGGACATCGAGCGTGCCCGAAAGCGGCGGCAGCAGGCCGAGCAGCATCTTGAGAAGCGTCGACTTGCCGGCGCCGTTGGGCCCGAGGACCGCGACGAACTCGTCCTGGGCGATCGAGAAGTTCGCTCCGCTCCACACCTGGTGGCCGGGGTATCCGGCGGCAAGGTCCGTCGCGAGGATGACGGGCGTTGCCGCGCCTCCGCGGAGCCCTGGGGGCGATTGCACCCTCGGAGTTTGGGCGATCACGCTACGTGCCGAGAGCCTTGGCGTTGAGCCCGTTGATGAGCGCATCCAACTGCCCGTCCATCCACTCTTCGAACGTGGCGATCGGCGGCTGGATGGTCTCCGACACGCCGATCACGGGAATGTCCTGAGCGGCAGCCTGCTCCTTGAGCCCCGTCGTGAGCGGGGTGACCGTCTGCACGTTGAACACCAGAACGTCGAACGCCTTCGCGTGAATCTGGCTCGTGAAGGTGACGACCGTCGAGGCGGGGGGGTCGTTTCCTTCAGCGACCGCGTCCATGAACGCGGGCGGGGTGATCAGGTCGAGGTGAACGTACTCCGCCATGTACGCGAAGATGCTCTCGGTCGCCGCGATCGGGACGCCCGAGAAATGCTGCTGGATGTAGGCGAGGTGCTGTTTGTACGGTGCGAGCAGCTGCTCGAACGCGTCGTGCTGCGCGGCGAAGTACGAGGCCTGCGCAGGGTCGAGCGCCTTGTAGTCCGACGTGATCCGGTCGATCACCGCGTCGACGTACGTGGGGTCGTACCAGAAGTGCGGGTTGTCCCCGGCGCGCTTGCCGACCAGGTTCGCGACGTTCAGCACCTTCCGTGCTGATTCCGGCTGTGCGGCAAGCAGCTGATCCGCCCAGCTGTCGTAGCCGGCGCCGTTCACGATGACGTAGTTCGCCGATGCGAGCAGCCGGGCATCCGCGGGGCTGCTCTCGTATTCGTGGGGGTCGGCGTTGGGGTCGCTCACGATGCTGGTGACGGACACGTGGTCACCGCCGAGTTGCGCGGCGATGCTGCCCCAGGTGTTCTCAGCCGCCACCACGACGAGCCGGCCGCCGCCCTCAGTGTGCTGCGCGGCGCCACACCCAGAGGCGATGACGAGGAGGACCAGCGCCCCGAGGCCCGCGAGGATCCGCTGCCGGCACTTCATTGAGACCGGAGTCTACATGAAACTCAGTCTCGTTTAGACGGCCAGACCGAACATGCAGCCCTCCTCGACGAAATGGACATCGCGAGGCCTTCCTGGCGATCTGCGCGGGAGGCGCTTCGCAGCTCGCCGCCGGGTTGGCGCCGGATACCGCAGGCGTCTCGCCACCGCTCAAATTGCCGGAGCCCTTATTCCTCCTCCGTTGTCAGCCACGCTTGAAAAAAGCCGCTTGAGAGGATCCATGTCGAGTCGCGGCGCACGATCAACTCTTGCTGCTGTAGATGGTCTCGAGCCTTGCCTGCCCCGGATTGAGAGGTACCGAGTGCTCGGATGGTTTCGGTTCCCTGGATATTTGTGACGCCACCGCGAGCCACGAGCTTCAGAAGGCGTTGTTGGCTTCTGGAGAGGTGCTCGAAGATATACCGAAACTCCTCCTTCTGCGAATCAACCGCCTGCGTCGTCGCCGAGTCAACAGCGGCCGCATCGATCACTGTGCCGGGGACCTCCCAACTGAAGAAAGCGAGGAGTTGCACGTCGTTCGGCACACCGTTCGCAATATCAAAGATGCGACCGGCCACATCTGCAGCCAGGGTTTTCCCTGATTCCAATGCGCGCTGGACGAGATACTCGATGAAGTCGGAGCGAGGTATTTGGGGGAGATATATCTTCTGCCCAATGTTGTAGAGCGGACTGCGTTCTGGATCGTTCGATATCTGTTCCATGAGGTGTCGTTTCGATCCAGCTAGGACGAGGCTCACATCCGGCAAATCGTCGATGAGCGCCTTGGTCATAGATGGGAGGGATTCGCTGATCTCGACACCGCGCTGGTACTCGTCGATGACGAGGGACACGGGGTGGCGATCATCGCCGAGGTCCTTGAGTAGTCGGATGGCTTCGGAGATCACATCTCGCCAGTTCGTGGCGGCGCTCGCCCCGACCAGTTGGATGCTTTTCACCTCACCGTTCTCAATGTTGAAGGTCGGCGCCAGGCGGAAGCGACTGAACTTTTGCGTGAGCGCGGCGAGGTTTCCGCGCAGCCAGCCCGCCGGGCCGTGAAGCACACCGCGCATCAGTTCCTCGGCGATCTCCTGCTCGGTAGAACAGCGCATGAGATTGACGCGTCCGGTCCGTCCCCCATCTGCGCGCACCCGTTCGACCACGAGATTGAGCAAAGACGTCTTCCCGAAGCGTCGCGGGGCTATCAGGATCGCGTTTTGGCCGTTGAGCATGAGCGCCTGCAGCGTCTGGAGCTCCACTTCGCGGTCACAAAAGTGATCTATCTCCGCCGGCGAGCCGAAGTGATACGGATTCCGAGCACTTGGGGCAGGCATAGCGCAATCCTAACATTCAACCACCGAAAGGTGGTATACCGAATGGTGCTGCACTAAAGAGTGGTGCACTAACCAGTGGTGCATTGCTCTCGCCGACCGCCAGGAGGGTGGTTTGGGGGAGCCGCCAGCCCGGCAGGATGAGGCGGTCGCCGACCTGGACCCGGCGTGAGCCAAGGTGCCAGCGGGATAAGCGTCAGGCGTCTGGCTCCGGTTCAGCCGGGGTGAAGAAGCAGGAGCGCTCGCCGGTGTGGCACGCCGGCCCGGTGGCGTCCACGCGCAGGAGCACGGCGTCACCGTCGCAGTCGATCCGGATCTCGCGAACGAGCATGGTGTTGCCGCTCGTCTCCCCCTTCTCCCACAGCCGTTGCCGGGATCGGCTGAAGAAGGTCGCCCGGCGGTTGCGGAGCGTCGCGTCCCAGGCGGCCCGGTTCATGTGCGCGACCATCAGCACCTCGGAGGACTTCGCGTCCTGCACCACGGCCGTGACCAGGCCGTCGTCCCCGAATCGAGGCGCCACCGGCTCGCTCACAGGCGGACCTCGACGCCGTGGTCGCGGAGGTAGCGCTTCGTCTCAGGGACGGGGTGGGCGTCGAAATGGAAGATCGACGCTGCCAGCGCGGCGGACGCGCCAGTCTCGGTGAGCACGCTGCGGAGATGCTCGGGGCTGCCGGCGCCGCCGCTCGCGATCACCGGCACCGGCACCGCACTCACCACGGCGGCGGTCAGCTCGAGGTCGTATCCGGACCCGGTGCCATCTCGATCCATCGACGTGAGCAGAATCTCGCCCGCGCCGCGTTCAGCCGCTTCGCGCGCCCAGTCGATGGCATCGCGCCCCGTGTCGACGCGGCCCCCGTGGGAGTGCACGCGGTGCCCGCCATCGATGCGCTTGGAGTTGACGGCGACCACGACGCACTGGCACCCGAAGCGGTCCGCGGCCTCCTCGATGAGGGCCGGTCGATCGAGTGCCGCGGTGTTCAGTGACACCTTGTCCGCGCCGGCGCGCAGCAGCGCATCGATGTCCGCGACAGTCCGGACGCCGCCGCCGACCGTGAGCGGGATGAACACCCGGTCCGCGGTCCTCCGAACCGCGTCGAGCAGGATGTCGCGAGCGTCGCTCGATGCGGTGATGTCCAGGAACACGACCTCGTCCGCCTCGTCCTGGTCATAGCGGGCGGCGAGCTCCGCGGGGTCACCAGCATCGCGCAGGTCCACGAAGGCGATGCCCTTCACGACGCGTCCCGCCGTCACGTCGAGGCAGGGGATGACCCGCTTCGCCAGTGCCATCAGGCGATCGCCTCGCCGATGCCGAGCGCGCTCGCGAGATCGACGCGGCCTTCGTACAGCGCCCTGCCGATCACCACACCGGTCGCGCCGGCCGCGGCACACGCTGTGATGTCCTCCAGTCCGCTGATACCGCCTGAGAGGATCACCGGTCCGCCGTACAGGTCCCGACAGACCTGCAGGCCGTCGAGATTGGGACCGGTCATCAATCCGTCCCTTGTCGTGTCGGTGTACACGAGCCCGGCGGTGTTCCACAGCCGCCACAGGCGCAGCAGCTCGGTTGCGGCGAGACCGTCCTCGGTCCACCCCTGCACACGAGCGACGCCGGCGCGGACGTCGAGGCCGAGCAGCACCCTGCCGTTGGTGGCCGCACAGATCTCCTCGGCGCGATCCGGTTCGCGCGCGGCGATGCTGCCGAGCACGACCAGCGACGCGCCGGCGTCGAGCCAGTGCATCGCAGCGTCGACATCGCGAACCCCGCCGCCGACCTGCACTGCGCATCCCGCCTCGACACAGACTCGCACGACGCGCTCGACGGCGTCGATGCTGTCCTGCAAAGGGAGGCCTCGGGCGGCGTCGAGGTCGACGACATGGAGGCGCGTCGCACCCTCACGGATGAAGGTGCGCGCACGTGCGGCTGGATCGGCTGCATACACGGTCGATCGGTCGTGCTCGCCACGCTGCAGGCGCACACACCGGCCACCCTGCACGTCGACGGCGGGGATGACGTCCACGGCATCAACCAGCCCGGCGTGCCGGGACGCGCGCCGCACACAAGGCGGCAAAGTTGGCGTAGACGCGCAGACCGGCGGCGCCGCTCTTCTCCGGATGAAACTGTGTGCCCATCACGGCGCCGCGCTCCGCCGCCGCGACGATGCGGCCACCATAGTCGGTGACGGCGACCGTGTCCCCGGCGTCGGGCAGCGCCGCATATGAATGCACGAAATACATGTGGACGCCGGACTCGACGCCCTCGAGCAGCACTGAGGAACGCAGCACGGTGACGGTGTTCCATCCGATGTGCGGCACCTTGAGATCCCCGTGCGGCGTCAACCGCACCACGCGTCCAGGCAGGAGCCCGAGCCCTTCGCCACCCTCCCCCTCCTCGCTCCGCTCGAAGAGCAGTTGATGTCCAAGGCACACACCGAGCACCGGGGTGCCGGCGCGAGCAAGCCCGCACACCGCGTCACCAAGCCCGGTATCGCGCAATGCGCGCGCGGCGATTGCGAACGCGCCCACCCCGGGGAGCACAACGCCGTCGCAACGCGCGATCGTGCGCGGGTCGCTGCTGATCACCGGTTGCGCTCCGGCCACCTGGAGCGCTCGCTCGACGCTGCGCACGTTGCCGACGCCGTAGTCACACACGCCGATGGCGGGGATCACAGCGTCCCCTTTGTCGACGGCACCCCTCCACCGATCACACGGAACGCCTCGCGACTCGCAAGACCCAATGCCTTGAAGGCCGCCTCCGCGATGTGATGGAGGTTCTCACCGCGGATGCAGTCCATGTGGATGGTCGCGCCCGCGGACTGCGCGTACCCTTTCACGAACTCGCCGAGGATCTCGACGTCGAAGTCGTTGATGCGACCGTGCAGCTGCTCCATGCCATACACGACGTTGGGCCGGCGCCCGTAGTCGACGACGCAGCGCACGAGCGACTCGTCGAGCGGTGCATGTGCCTCCCCGAAGCGCCGGATGCCGTCGCGATCGCCGAGCGCGTCGCTCACTGCCGCGCCGAGCACCAGTCCGACGTCCTCGACGAGGTGGTGCGCGTCGACCTCGATGTCCCCGGCGCCGACCAGGGTCACGTTCATGCCGCTGTACTTCGTGAAGGCCTCGATCATGTGCCGGAAGAACGGCAGTGGCAGATCGATCGTCGCGACGCCGGCGCCGTCGACGACCACGTCCGCGCTGATCCGCGTCTCGCGTGTGTCGCGCCGTTTCGTTGCCGAGCGGATGCCCTTGCTCATGCTCGCTCGCGCACGCGCATGCGTGCCGTGATCGCCGCCTCGTGTGCATGCAGACCCTCGGCCTCGGCCAGGGTCATCGCGACGGGTGCCAGTGCGTCGAACTCAGCCTCCGACAGGTCGACCACGCTGGGCCACCGGACGAAATCCATCACCGAGAGCGGCCCCCGATAGCGGGCGGCACCCTGCGTCGGCAGCGTGTGATTGGGACCCGCGACGTAATCGCCGATGCTCACCGGCGACATCGGTCCGACGAAGACCGCGCCCGCGTTCTTCACCCGGTCGCGCAGGTGCTCGGCCGCACCGCCCTGGAGCGAAAGGTGCTCGGGTGCGAAGCGTGCCGCCAGAGCAAGACCCTCGTCCAGTGACGCACACTGGACGATCGCCGCGTGCCGCCCCGCTGCCATGCCGATGATCTCGCTGCGGGCGGCCGCAGCCGCGACGTCCGCAAACTGCGACTCGATCGACCGCGCGAGCGCTGCGTCGTCCGTCAGGCACACCGCCCACGCCAGTGGATCGTGCTCGAGCTGCGACACGAGGTCGGCGACGACCAGGTCCGGTTCGGCGCCCGCCGACGCGATGACGAGAATCTCGCTCGGTCCCGCCAGCTGGTCGATCCCGACGTCCCCGAACACCTCGTGCTTGGCGAGGGTGACGAAGGCGTTGCCCGGCCCCACCACCTTGTCGACCCGATCGATCGTCTCGGTGCCGTACGCGAGTGCGGCGATCGCCTGCGCCCCGCCGGCGGCGATCACCTCGGTGACGCCGAGCAGGTGCGCCGCCGCTGCCACGAGGGGATGCACGCCGCCGGACGGCGACGGCGGGCTCGTGACGGCGATCCGCTCGACGCCCGCGACCTGCGCGGGGATCACCGACATGAGCACGGTGCTCGGGTAGGCGGCGCGGCCACCGGGCACGTAGCAGCCGGCACGACTGAGCGGAACCGGGTGCAGCCATGCGCCTCCCGCGCCGCGATCGAGGACGTCGACCTGCAGCGCGTGGAACTCGCGCAGGCGTTGCGCCGCTGCCGTCAGCGCGTTGCGTACCGCGTGGTCGAGCTCGTCCCACGCGCGAGCCAGCGAGCCGGCCTCGACGTGTGGGAACTCGACGTCGATGCCGTCGATTCGGCGCGTCCACTCGCGGAGGGCGGCGTCGCCGCGTGCGCGCACGTCGGCGATGATCTCGCGCACGCCTTCGCGCGGCGTGACGGTCCGGCCGAAGACGTCGCCGAGGCGCTGCGCGGTCGCCGCATCGAGGACGGGTCCGCCGAATCCCTCGAGCTCGCGCTCGCGAGTGACGGCGCGGAACTGCTCCGCGTCCATGCGCGCGAGCCGGATGCTCATGCGGCGCCCTGGGTGCGCCGGGCAGCCGCCGCGCGCCGCAGCGACGCCGCGAACGCCCCGAGTACCTCGTTGCGCGTCTTGAGCGCAGCGTGGTTGGCGATCAGGCGCGCTGTCGACGTCCCCGCCTCCGCCACCTCGACAAGATCGTTCGCGGCCAGCGTCCTGCCGGTTGCCGTGATGTCGAGCACGCAATCTGCAAGCCCCGTCGCGGGTGCCAGCTCGACCGAGCCGTGGAGCCTGATGATCGAGACGTTGAGCGATCGCGCGGCGAAGAAGCGCCGCGCGGACGCCGGGTACTTGGTCGCGACGCGCAGCGACGCAGGCCAGTACCCCTGGACGATGGCGGAGTCGCGAGGCGCCGCAAGCACAAGGCGGCACAGGCCGAAGCCGAGGTCCGCCAGCTCGTAGCACTCGCGCGTGCTCTCCCAGAGCACGTCCTTGCCGACGATGCCGCAGTCGCAGGCGCCCATCTCGACGTACACCGGGACGTCGGTCGGCCGCACCTTGACGTAGATGGCGTCGCCATCCTCGACGCTGAGGTCGCCGTCGAAACGCGTGGCGTCGAGCCGCGCAACACCGGCGGCATTGAGGAGATCGACCGCACCGCTGAGCAGCGTGCCGCCCGGCAGCGCGATGCGCAACCCGGTCATCGACCGCGCCCCGTGAACGCATCCACCGCCGCATCGACGGATCCCTGCAGCTCGCGCCCCTCCGCCGACCACCGTGCCCCGGCCGCGCTCACGCGAACATCGCCGTCGCCACCGCCCTCGAGATCGCACGCGCATGACACGCCACGCTCGCGCAGGCGGCGCGCTGCCTCGAGGGCGGCACCCTCGGTGCCGGTGTCCCAGCTGATCCGCAGGACATGGGGCGGCGCCGCGTGTCCATCCCTGCGGCTGATGCTGTCGTGGCAGCGATCGATGTGGAGGACGAACCCCGTCGCTGCCACATCGGTCCCGAAGCGCGACAGCAGCGAGTTGTAGCGCCCTCCCGCGCCGAGAGCGAATCCCGAGTCGACGCTGAACACCTCGAATGTCGGGCCGGTGTAGTAGTCCCAGTCGCGCACCGCGCCGAGATCGAGATGCACGCGGTCGGTGATCCCGTGTGCGTCGAGCAGGTCCCACAGCTGTGCGAGCTCGTGCAGCGCACGGCGCGGAGCCTCCCCGCGGAGGCCGCTCCCAGCGGTGTCGAGGATGTCCCGGCCGCCACGCAGCGTCGGAAATGCAAGCAGCAGGCGGCGCTCGGCGTCGGCCGCGTCGGTGCCCTCGAGCGCGGACTCCACCGCGACGAGGTCACGCCGCGCAAGTGCGGCGAGCACCTCGTCTCGCGCCGGACCGTCGAGCCCCGCGGATTCAAGCAATGCCGGAATGAACGCCGCATGGCCGACATCGACCTGCACGTGCTGCACGCCGCCGCGCTCGAGTGCGGCCGCCGCGAGCGCGATGCACTCGGCATCCGCCGCGAGCCCCCCGGCGCCGATCAGCTCGCATCCTGCCTGCAGGGTCTCGCGCCGGCGCCCGGTGTTGAGGGCCTGGTTGCGCAGCACCGGCCCCGCGTAGCAGAGGCGCAAGGGGAACGGGCCGTCGTGGAGCTGCGTCGCCACCACGCGCGCGACACTCACGGTCCGTTCGCCAACGAGCGCGAGCAGGGCGCCGTCGGCGTCCATGAAGCGGAAGAGTTGCGACTGCTGCGCTTCACCGACGCCGGCCGCGATGGTGTCGAGCGGCTCGATGAGTGGGGTCACGATGAAGCCGTATCCCCACGATTCGAACGTCTCGATGATCCGATCGGCGAGCAGGCGCCGGCTCGCGGCGGGGCCGACCAGGCTGTCCGCGAATCCATCTGCTCGGCCGCGTGCGCCCGCCCCCGGCGGCAGCACGTCGAGGGCTGTCATGGGCGGATTCTACGTGCCGGTCAGCTTTCTTCGACCTCGCGCATCAGCGCGACCATCTCGTCGTGCAGCAGTCCGTTGGTCGTGATCACGTTCCCGGAGTTGATGCGCATCGCACCGTCGAAGTCGCTGAAGCGCCCGCCGGCCTCGGTGACGATGACCTGGGTTGCCGCGACATCCCATGGATTGACCCACGCCTCGACGGCGACGTCGACCACCCCCTCCGCCACCATCATGTGCGACCAGAAATCGCCGAAAGCCCGTATCACGCGCGCCCGCTCGAGCACCCTGCGGAATCCGGGCTCTCCTCGCCGTGTCGCGAAATCGCGAACGTCGGTGCAGGAGACGTACGCCTCCTCGAGCGTCGCGGTCCGTGACACGTGCAGCCGTCGGCCGTCATGGGAGAACGCACCCTGGCCCGTCGCGGCCCACCAGCGCCGGTGCAGCGCCGGCGCCGACACCACGCCGCACACGGAGCGATCGCCACGCATCAGCGCGATCAGCGTCGCCCAGACCGGCACGCCGTTCGCGTAGTTGATGGTGCCGTCGATCGGATCGAGCATCCAGCGCCACTCGGCGTCCGCGTCGCCACCGAACTCCTCACCGACGATCGCCTGCTCCGGACGAAGACGGTGCAGCGCCTCACGGAGCGCCTCCTCGGTGGAGCGGTCCGCATCGGTCACCGGTGTGCTGTCCGACTTCGTGTCGACGCGCAGGTCCGTGGCACGAAAGCGTTCCAGCGTGATCCGGTCGGCGATGTCCGCAAGCTCGAACGCGACCTCGAGATGCGACGTCATCGTGAGTCTCCGATCCTTCGCGATCGCCCCGAGCAGGCGGTCGGTCGCAGCGCGGTCGCCGATGGAGATCCGAAGCCGATCATCCAGGCCTGAGGCCGCGAAGTGACGCACCAGGATCCGCTCACCACGGAGGCGTTCCGCGACATCGGCTGCGGCGATCCCGCGCGGAGGCCGAGCGAAGACGAAGTTCGCCGCCGACGGCTCGACGGACCAGTCGAGGTCCGACAGCACGTCGCTGATGCGAGCGCGCTCCTCACGCACAGTGTTCACGATGAGCGCGTGATGGTCGCTGTCCTCGAGTGCCGCCACGGCGCCCGCGATGGCGCAACGATCGACGGGGTACGAGTTCTTCACGCTGTTGAGATCGGCGATCACCTCACGATCACCGAGCGCATAGCCGACGCGGAGACCGGCGAGCGCATGCGATTTCGACAGCGTCCGGATGACGAGCCACGATGGATGCCCGGCGAGCAGCGGGATGCACGACGCGGGGGCGAAGTCGCAGTACGCCTCGTCGATCGCGACGATGCCGGACGCGGCGTGCAGGCTCGCTTCCAGGACGGATGGTTCGATCCAGTGCCCGGTCGGCGAGTTCGGGTTCACCACGATGCGGAGCACCGCGGGTCGAGCGCCGAACTCCGCCGGCAACGCGCCACCTGGCCCGACCGGAAGCGCGACGTCGTTCGCGGAGAAGAGCGTGGCAAGCACCGGGAGGAGCGAGTAGCTCGGCTCGGTTCGCACCACCGGATCGCCGGGTGACGCGAACGCGCGATAGCAGCAGTCGAGCACCTGGTCGGCGCCGTTTGCGACGAACACCTGATCCGGGGCCATGCCGTGATGCCGGGCGAGCGCCGACCGGAGCGGTTCGGCATGCGGGTCGGGATAGCGCGTCAGGTCAGCGGCAGCCTCAGCGACCGCTGCCGCGACCCGCGAGGACGGTGGCAGCGGCGATTCATTGCTGTTGAGCTTCAGCCATCCACCGGAATCCTGGGGCTGCTCTCCGGGTGTGTATCCGAACGCCGCGCCGAGCGCTGCCCGGCGATATCTCGACACCGGCGAACTCAGCCCCATGCCGGGCGACCGGCATTCGCAGCTTCGGCGTCGATAGGGAGCGGCAGGCGAGGCGTGGTCGGCACCGCGTTGTTCATACCATGCGCAAGGATGAGTGACTCCGCCGCCGCGGCGCCGATCCCCGCCAGCACCGTCGCGCTGCTCCGCGATGCCGACGGCGGTGTCGAGGTCTGCATGCTCCGCCGCCCGGGCCGGAGCAGCTTCGCCGCCGGCGCCTTCGTCTTCCCGGGTGGAGCCCTCGATGCCGCGGATGGCGCCGGCGATGCCGCGTACACCGTGGCCGGGGTCCGCGAGGTGCTCGAGGAGGTGGGCATCCTGATCGGCGGCGCCGCACCGGGCAGCGCCGACGACGGCATCGCCGCGCGGATCGACGCGGCGCGAGCCCGCCTCCTCGCGGGAGCCGAATTCAGCACGATCCTGGCCGAGCACGGCCTCGTGGCGGCGCCGGAACGTCTCGTCTACATCGGCCGGTTCATCACACCGGCGCGCGAGCCGCGACGCTTCGATGCCCGCTTCTTCGCCCTTCGCGTCGCCGCCGGCGAGGACGTGCGCGTGCACGCGGGCGAGGCGGTCGAGGGCGGCTGGCACCGGCCGGAGGCGATGCTCGAGCTCGAGTTCCCCGCCATCATGCCGCCGACCCGGGTGATGTGCCACCAGTTCGCCCGCCTCGGATCGGTCGCGGCGATCCTCGAAACACTCGGCGCACACCCGATCGAGGTGACGACGATCACCCCGGAGATCATCGCCGGGTGGATGGCACTCGAGCACGAGCCATGAGCGAACGGACCACGCGCGTGCTCGCGCAGAACCCGTCGCCTCTCACCGGACGTGGCACCAACACCTACCTGGTCGGAGGCGCCACGACGCTCGTCTGCATCGACCCGGGCCCGAATGACGACGCGCATCTCGCCGCGATCCTCGACGCCGCAACAGCGCGGGGCGCGCGCATCGCCGACATCGTGCTCACCCACTCGCATCCCGACCACCGGCCACTCGCGTCGCGACTCGCGGCGCACACCGGCGCGACGGTGCACGCGTTCGACGTGGTGGCGGGTCACGAGCATGCGCTGCCCATGATCGACGGCGACGTGGTGCGCGCCGATGACGTCACGATCGTCGCGGTCCACACGCCCGGGCATACGGGCGACCACCTCTGCTTCTTCGACGCGGCGTCGGGCGCGCTGTACACCGGCGATCACATCCTCCAGGGCACGACCACGGTGATCCATCCCGGCGAGGGCGACATGTCCGACTACATGGCATCGTTGCAGCGCGTGCGCGACCTGCAGCCGTCGACGATCTTCCCCGGACACGGCGAGCGGGTCGACGATGCGATGCGCGCTCATCGACGAGTACATCGCGCACCGGGTGGAGCGCGAGGCACAGGTCCTCAATGCCGCGCGCTCCCGCGCGTCCTTCACGCCAATGGACCTCGTGCCGCAGCTCTACGCCGGGTATCCCGTCGAGGTTCACAAGCTTGCCGCGTGGACCGTGCAGGCCCACCTCGACAAGCTCGTCCACGACGGCCTTGTCGAACGCGCCGATAACGACGCCGTCGGGCCACGCTATGCGGTCCGAGCCTCCTGAGCAACCTCGTGCATCGTTGTACAACGGCCCTGGAACGGACGCGCGCGCAACGCTGAGTGAATGCGTCACGCCTTTCTCACGGTGGCGGCTCCACGACGGCATTGCCGTCAGCGATGTGGATGCGCCACCCCTGCTCGTGCACCGCGCGGTGATGCCGCCGGCACAGGGAGACCAGGTTCTCGAGCTCGGTAGGGCCGCCGTCCGCCCAGTGAATGATGTGATGACCATCGGTCCACGCCGGCGGTGCGTCGCACCCCGGGAAGCGGCAGCCGTGATCGCGGAGATGCAGCGCCGTGCGGATGTGGGCCGGGATCGTGCGCGTGGCCCGTCCCACCGAGAGCGGCGTTGCCCGAGTGCTCACGAACCCATCGCCCCGATCCCGATCGACACCCGCTGACGCCGAGCCGTCCGCTGCCGACGCCGCCATCCGCGCGGGCACGGTCACGACCGTCCGCGCCGCGTCGCAGGCAATGCGGCGGGCGGTCTCGGGGTGGATCGGCCCCACGCCGCGCAGCTCGGCCGGCTGCGCATCGGCATCGGCGCCGGAACGCAGCGCCGCCGAGCTGACTGTGAGCGTGAGATGCGGCCGCTGCCCGTGCACATCGCGATGCTCACCGCTGCGCAGCTGCGCGGTGGCCAGCTCGACCAGCGCGTCGGCGCGGCGCTGCGACGCCGACCGCAGTTCGCCGGAACGCAGGCCGTGGCTGAGCGCATCGATCGCGGTCTTCACCAGCGCCCCGCTCTCGGCATCGAGCTCACCGCGGAGGACGTACACGTGGTCATACGTCTCCTCGCACTCGAACCAGCGCCGCTCGTGGGCGTGGTTGTCATCCGCGAGCACGCCGTCGGGGTCGAGGCGCAGCCGGGTGGCCTGGGTGAGCACGCGCATCGCACCCGGCTCGAGCGTCTCCGCGGCGCCCACCAGGATGTGCTCGAGCGGCGCCACCTGGGCCACGCCGACATCCTCGGCGAGGTGGGCGATCATGGTCACGTTGGTGAAGGAGGCGCGCCCGGCCCGGGCGCTGTCCAGCGTGGCCGGCAGCTCGCCGAGCGTCCGCGCCAGGTGGACGCGATAGGCGGCCGCCTTCACGGTCATGCCGCAGTGCGAGCGCAGCCAGGACACCGTGCTCACCCCGCCATCGGCCCGGGCTCCATGGGCGCGATCAAAGCGGTGCAGACGGCGCACGAACTCCGCCTCGAGCCGATCCATGTCCCGCCGGATGTCGACGAGGTCCGCGCCGAGAGCATGGGTCGAGGCACCATCGATGGACTCGTTGACGAGCGCATCGACAGCGTCATCGAGACGGTCGCTCGCAACCGGCATGGCCAACGCGTTCATTGCCATATTGTACCAAACATCTGTTCGCTCTGGCATGAAGCCGTGCCGTCCCGAGACATGTTCTCGCCAGTTCCGGCAATAACGCCTCGTGTGCCGCCGGCCGGGGCCGAGAGGAGGGTGGGATTGTGACCAATGAGCGAACGAGATCCGAGACGATCAACCAGCGGCCGAACAACAGTCCCGGGATGAGTACAAGGAACCGGATGCAATGCGGCGCCCTTCGCCAGCTGTGCCCAAATCAGACGTCTCTCCAGAAGGCGAGTACTGGCGCAGGCGAAGCTCATCTCACTCGACGGCTGTACATGGGGTGAGTTAGCAAACGAAGCGGTTTGTCAGCGCCGGCGGATCTTGCCGAGAGTCGTGCGTGTCGAGATGGTCGACGATGACCACCTCGCGCGGCAGCTTGTGGCGCGCGACGGTCCGCGCGGCGTGCTCACGCAGGGACTCGAGGGACGGCGGCGCCTCAGGCTTTCGCGCAATCACGCGAGCGACGACGCGCTGACCCCACTCCCGGTCGGGAGCGCCCGAAACCACCACCGCGGCAACCGCCGGATGATCGGCGAGCGCCGCTTCGACGTCCGCGGGCCAGATCTTCTCGCCGCCGCTCACGATGACCTCCGCGAGCCGGCCCGATACGTGCACCGCACCGTCAGACGCGACCTCTCCGCCGTCACCGGTGCGCAACCAGCCGTCGCTGTCGAACGCGGCCGACGTCGCTTCCTCATCGAGGCGATAGCCCCGCATCAGCGTCGGCCCGCGCACGAGCAGCTCGCCCGACGGCGAGGCGCGCACCTCGACGCCCGGGAGCGGCCGGCCGGCGTAGACCACGCCGCCGCAGGTCTCGGTCATCCCGTAGGTCGGGATCACCCGGGCCCCGGCGGCCGCGGCCCGGCGTTCGAGTACCGGCTCCAGCCGCGAGCCGCCGACGAGGATCGCGCGGAGCATGCGCAGATCGGCGCCGGCGTCGAGCAGGCGGGTGAGCTGGGTCGGCACCATCGAGGTGAAGCGCGACATCGGACAGGTCCGCCATCACGCGCGGAGTGACGCGGCTGCGGAAGGTCAGCGGTGCGCCGAGCAACAGATGCCGGTAGACGACGAGCAGGCCGCCGATGTGGGCGAGCGGCAGGCAGGAGAGCCATCGGTCCTCCTCGCCCGCCCCGAGCACGGCCGCGGATGCTCGAACCGCGGCCTCGACGGCATCGCCTGCAAGCTCGGCGAGGCGGGGACGGCCGGCGGTGCCCGAGGTCGCGATGACGAGCGCGATCGCGGGATCGATGGCGACCCCGCGGGCTGGGTGAACACCGTCCTCGTCCACGATCACCGTCGGCCGCGCCATCGCGAGCAGCGCCCTGTGCTCCGCCGGCGACAAGCGCACATCGACCGGCAGGACCGCCGCACCCGCATCTCGCGCCGCACGAAGGATCGGCACCCACGCCCGGCCGGGAGCCAGTACGACGGCGACGAGGTCACCCGAGCGAAACCCTCGACGCGGCGCGGAGGACGGCATTGCGCGAGCGTACCCCGGCCGCCCGGGCCCACCCCGGCGGACTACCATCGAGCGTGCTTGCGAATGCGCTTGCAAGCTCATTCGTTCGACATCAGCCTGAGGTGGATGCACATCGTGGACTGGGCCGCGACCGGCGAGTGGGAAGACATCCGATACGAGACATCGGGCGGCATCGCGAAACTCACGATCAACCGGCCCGAGGTCCGCAACGCCTTCCGGCCGACCACCCTCTTCGAGCTGCAGCGCGCCTTCGAGCTCGCCCGCGACGACCCGGAAATCGGCGCCATCATCCTCACCGGTGCCGGCAACGATGCGTTCTGCTCGGGCGGCGATCAGCGCATTCGCGGCGACGACGGCTACCGCGACCCCGCCGGGATCGGGCGTCTCAACGTGCTCGACCTCCAGGTGCAGATCCGCCGCCTGCCGAAGCCGGTCGTGGCGATGGTGGCCGGGTACGCCATCGGCGGCGGTCACGTCCTCCACCTGGTCTGCGACCTCACCATCGCCGCCGACAACGCCCGCTTCGGCCAGACCGGACCGAAGGTCGGCTCGTTCGACGCCGGCTATGGCTCCGGCCTGCTCGCGCGAACCATCGGGCTCAAGCGGGCCAAGGAGATCTGGTTCCTCTGCGAGCAGTACGACGCAGCCACGGCGGAGCGCTGGGGGCTGGTGAATCGGGTCGTGCCGCTCGACCGGCTCGAGGAGGAGACCGTTGCCGTCTGCCGGCGGATGCTCGAGATGAGCCCGCTCGCGCTGCGCTTGATCAAGGCGGGCTTCAACGCCGACAGCGACGGCCTCGCGGGAGTGCAGCAGCTCGCCGGCGACGCGACGCTCCTCTTCTACATGAGCGAGGAGGCGCAGGAGGGCCGCAACGCGTACGTGGAGAAGCGCAAGCCCGATTTCGCGAAGTTTCCACGCCGTCCGTGATCGCCGAGGCGGCACCCGCACCGGGACCGCTCACGGTCTGGTGGATCGGGGCCCGGCCGCGAACCCTCGTCGCAGCGATCGTGCCGGTGCTCGTCGGGGCGTCGTGGGCCGGGCGGCACGCGATCTCCATTCCGCGCTCCCTGCTGGCATTGGTGGTGGCGGTCGCACTGCAGATCGCGGTCAACTACGCCAACGATTACTTCGACGGGGTCGGCGGCGTGGACACCGCGGCGCGGATGGGCCCGCGCCGGCTCGTCGCCTCGGGCCTCGCACCCGCCCGTGCGGTCGCCACCGCGGCGGTCGTCATGGTGTGCATCGCGGCGGTTGCAGGCCTCGTGCTGTCGCTGCTGACCACGCTGTGGCTGATCGTCGCCGGCGCCGCCGCGGTGCTCGCGCTGCTCCTGTACTCGGGAGGGCCGCGGCCGTACGCGGCAGCCGGGCTCGGCGAGGTCTCCGTGTTCGCGTTCTTCGGACTCGTTGCCACATGCGGCACCGCATACGTGCAGCAGCAGCGGCTCGATGCGACGGTGCTGTGGCTCGCGGCGCCGGTCGGGCTCCTCGCATGCGCACTGCTCATGGCCAACAACCTGCGCGACATCCCGACCGATGCCGCCGCCGGCAAGCGCACCCTCGCGGTGCGTCTCGGCGCCGCAGCGAAGCCGTGTGCTGCTCATCGCGACCGTCGTCATCGCACTCGCGCTGCCATCGCTCGGGCGCCCTGTTTCACGGGCTTCCGGCGCTGGCGGCGCTGACGCTGGTGACCGTCCCGCTCGCGGTGATCCCGCTGCGCACCGCGTGGAGCGCGACCGGCCGCGCGCTCATCCCCACGCTCGTGGGCCTCACGCGATTGGAGCTCGTCTTCGGGGTCGTGCTCGCCGGGGCGCTGCTCGCGTCATGAGACGGGTCGCGTTCAGCGTCGATCTGCTCCACCCCGTGCTGGGCGTGACGCGACGCAGCGGGTATCTCGTCGAGGGGCCGGCAGGCTGGGGTGAGTGCTCACCGCTCGCAAGCTGGAGTGATGCCGAGCGCGAGGCGGCGGAGCGTTCGGCGCTCGAGGCCGCGATGCTCCCGTTCCCCGACGCCGTGCGCGAGCGTGTCGCGGTGAACGCGATGATCCCTCGTCTTGCACCGGACATCGCCGCAGAGCTGGCGTTGGCGTCGGGCTGTATGACCATCAAGGTCAAGGTCGGCGACGAGGATTCGGTCGACAGGGTCGCCGCCGTTCGGGCGGCGTGCGGACCCCGCGTGCTGATCCGTCTCGACGCCAACGGCGCATGGGGGATCGATGAGGCGCTGCGCATGCTGACCCGGCTCCGCGTCTACGACATCGAGCTCGTCGAGGATCCCGTCGCGACGCTGGAGGATCTGGCGGTCGCTCCGCGGCCGTGCGGGGATGCCGGTGGCCGCGGAGGCGTGCGTCAGAACCACCGCCGATGCGCAGCGGTTGCACCAGCTCGAGGCGGCCGACGCGATCGTGCTCAAGCCACAGCGCATCGGTGGGGTGCGCGAGGCGCTCCGTGCGGCCGAGGCCGCCGGTGTGCCCGCCATCGCCTCGAGCGCGCTCGAGACATCGGTGGGTCTGGCCGCGGTGGTGGCCCTTGCCGCCGCGCTCCCCGACGCGCCCTTTGCGCACGGCGCGGGCACCGCATCGCTGCTCGCGTCGGATGTCGTCACCGAGCCGCTCGTCCCCGTCGACGGCTGGCTCACGCCCTGCCGGCCCGACGTGTCCGCGGATCTGCTGGCGACCGCATGAGCGAACCCGGCGAGGGTGACGTGGCGCTGGCGTGCGTCACGGCGCTGCTCGACGAGCTGGTGCGCGGCGGCGTCGCACATGTCTGCATGACCCCGGGTTCACGATCGACGCCGATCGCGCTCGCCGCGGCGCGGCACCCCGGCATCCGGCTCCACGTGCACGTCGACGAGCGCTCGTCGGCGTACTTCGGCCTCGGTATCGCGGCCGCCTCGGGTGCGCCGGTCGCGATGTTCTGCACGTCCGGGACCGCCGCCGCGAACCATTTCCCCGCGGTGATCGAGGCCTCCATGTCGCGGATCCCGATCATCGTGCTGACCGCCGACCGTCCGCCGGAGCTGCACGGCGTGGGCGCCAACCAGACCATCGATCAGCAGCACCTCTTCGGTGGGTTCGTGCGGTGGTTCTTCGACACGGGCGTGCCGGTGGCGGGACCGGCTGCTCGAGTGCACTGGGCATCGGCGGGCGCCCGGGCGATCGCGAGGGCGCTCGGCAGCCCCCCGCGGGCCGGTGCATCTGAACCTGCCGTTCCGCGAGCCCCTGCTGCCGGCGGGCGCCGCCGAGGACGGCGCCGCCCCGGCGCGCCCCGACCCCGGCCTCGACCCCACCGTGCCGCCACGAGCGGATCACGCGGCCGCGTTCGCTCGCGAGGTGAGGACCGGCCACCGCATCGCCGTGGTGGCCGGACGCCTCCGGCGTCCACCTGCCGGGCTGGTCGACCTCTGTGCCGAACGGGGCTGGCCGCTCCTCGCCGAGCCCGTCTCGGGCGTCCGGGTCGCCACATCGTCCGGTCGCACCGGACCCCTCGCTGCAGGCGCGCTGCTCGCCGCCGACGCCGGGTTCCGCGGTGAGCACCGGGCCGATCTGATCCTGCAGTTCGGCGCCGCCCCGACGTCCCGTGGTGTCCAGGAGCTGGTCCGCGCCGCCGACCGGCTGCTCATCGTCGACCCTGATCGGATCGTCGCCGATCCTGACCGCCGGGCGACCATGACCCTTGACGCCGACCCCGCAGACGCCGTCGACGCGCTCCGATCCGTGCGGTCCTCGATGCCTGCCACGAGCCCCGGGTGGATCGGCGCCTGGACCGATGCCGACCGCGCGGTTCGCACTGCCGTCGACGCGCTGCTCGACTCCTGGGATACGCCGTTCGAGGGCCGTGTTGCTCGCGATGTCGCGGCGGCGGTGCCCGAGGGCGGCGTGCTGTTCGCGGGCTCGAGCATGCCGGTTCGCGACCTCGACCAGTTCATGGCACCGCGCGACGGCGTTCGAGTCCTCGCCAACCGCGGCGCGAGCGGGATCGACGGCAGTGTGTCGACCGCCTTCGGTATCGCGGCGGTCAGCGGACCGACGTTCGCCCTGCTCGGTGACCTCGCCGTGCTCCACGATGCCGCCGGGCTGCTCTGGGGCTCACGGCGCTGCGAGCGCGCCGTGCTCGTGGTCGTCGACAACGACGGGGGCGGCATCTTCTCGCTGCTCCCGCAGGCGTCGCTCCCCCACGATCAGTTCGAGACGCTCTTCGGGACCCCGCATGGGCTCGACCTCGAGGCGCTGGCCCGTGCCGCGGGTGCCGGCGTCCGGACGGTCGACCACGCCGGGGTGCTCATCCCGGCGATCCGTGAGGCGCGATCCGCAGGCGGGGTCCAGATGGTGAGAGTGCGGATCGATCGGTCGCGCTCCGCCGAGCTTCGCGCCGAGGTGTCGCGGACGGTCACCGCCGCCCTGGCCGGGTGAGCCGCGCCTAGCTTTCGGCCGGATCGACGCCGAGCGCGCGCAGCACCGGACCGAACTTCGCCTCCGTCTCGAGGTCCTCGGCCGCGGGGTCGGACCCGGCAACGATGCCGGCACCCGCGGTGAGGATCGCGGTGGATCCGGTGATCTCGGCACAGCGAAGCGTCAGCGACCACTCCCCGTCGCCGTGGGCGTCGACCCACCCGACCATGCCGGCGAAGTAGCGGCGCTCGAATCCCTCGAGCCGCTCGATCAGCGAAGCGGCGGCGGCCTGCGGCGTCCCGCAGATCGCGGGGTTCGGGTGCAGGGCGGCCGCGATCGTGAGCGCATCCGGAGGATCGGGTTTGAGTGTGCCGCGGATCGCGGTTCGCAGATGCCAGAGCGTCGCCGTGGCCTGCAGCGATGGCTCGGCGTCGACGTGCAGGTCGGCGCAGAAGGGCGACAGGGCGTCGGCCACCGCCGCCGAAGCGAGGCGATGCTCGCGCTGCTCCTTGACCGTCGCGAGCAGCTGACGGGCAACCTCCCGGTCCCGCCCCGGGTCGCCGCTTCGACGCGCGGTGCCTGCCAGCGGATCGCTGGCAACCGAGTGACCCTCGCGGCGGAGCAGCAGCTCCGGAGAGGCGCCCACGAGCGTTGTCACGCCGTCGGGCAGCGCGACCAGGTACACGACGCTTCCGGGTTCGGCGGTGCTGAGCCGTCGGGCGACGATGCCGGCGTCGATCGGCGCATCGGTCTCGACCACGAGCCGTCGCGCGAGGACGACCTTCTCGATCTCGCCGGCCTCGATGGCCGCAAGCGCGCTCTCGACGGCGGCTTCGTACGCCACCGGCAGCGGGTCGGGACGGAGCTCCGTGACCTGCCACGCTTCGCCGAGCCTCCGGGACCCGGTCGCGGCCTCGCTCGCAGGCTGCGGAATCCTGAGCACCGCATCGCAGGAGCCGTCGTACGGGAGCGCCCCGACCGCCACCCCTCTCCCACCGAGGCCGCCAAGCGCGGTGAGCGCGAGCACCGCGGCACGGCGGACCTGGTCGGCGCCCGCCGGGACCGGCACCAGCGACGATCCCGCCGGCGCAGTCACCCACGAATCACCGTGCTGCAGCACGACGCCGTCGCGGCCGTCGTAGCGGTCGAAGGGCGTGGCGCTGCCGGTCTCGGGACGCGTGCCGACGGCGCTCATCGCCGCGTCCCGATGAGGAGCTGAGCAGCGCCCGCGCCCAGCTGCACACGGTGGCAGCGCGCGAATCCCGCGTCACCGAGCAGGCGCACGAGCTCCGGCGCCGGGGGCAGGTACGCGGTGGACGCCGGCAGGTACCGGTAGGCCCGCCGGTCTGAGAGGAGGCCGCCGATCATCGGGACGACCTTGCGGAAGTACGCGGCGTGCAGCCCGCGCAGCACGGCGCTCCTCGGTTCGGACACCTCCAGGAAGACGGCGCGGCCGCCCGGGCGGATCACCCGCGCGGCCTCGCGAAAGCAGTCCTGGATGTCGACGACGTTGCGGAGTGCGAAGCCACTGATCGCGCCGTCGATCGAGGCGTCGCGCAGCGGAAGGTGGAGTGCATCCGCCCGCACGAGCGGAGCCGACGTATGAGCCCTCGCGAGCATCCCGGCAGCGACATCAACACCGACGGCGACGTGTCCCGCTCGCTCGAGCGCCCGGCAGAGGTCGCCGGTGCCGCACCCGAGGTCCACGACGCACGCACCGGGGTCGAGGTGCAACGCATGCACCGCTCGGCGGCGCCACCCCGTATCAAGACCGAGGGTCATGAGGCGGTTGACGAGGTCGTAGCGTGGCGCGATCCGGTCGAACATCTCCTCGACGGCTTGCGCCTTTCGCTCGCCGATGGGGAGTTCGGCAGCGGTCACCGATCCACTCTACCAAGCGCCCCCGCGCAGTGAGGTTCAGCCGGATCCGGCACTCCTCGGAGACCGCAGGGGCGCTACGACGGCGTCAACGTCCCGTTCGTCTACCCTGGGAGCCGATGGCACAGCGCACCTCGGCCGGCCCCGTTCCGGGCATGCTCGCGGTTTGACGGCCGACGCGACGACCGCGCCGGCGCCTCTTGCGGAGACGTTGCCGGTGGCGGCGCGCACCACGGACGCGGTCAAGGTGTACGGCAAGGGTGACGCGATGGTGCGTGCCCTCGACGGCATCTCCGTCGCGTTCGCGAAGGGCCACTTCAGCGCGATCATGGGTCCGTCCGGCTCAGGGAAATCGACCCTGCTCCACTGCCTCGCGGGCCTCGACCGGCTCACGTCGGGAACGGTGCACATCGGCGAGAGCGAGCTGGGCGCGCTCAGCGACCGGCAGCTCACGATGCTGCGCCGTTCGAGGGTCGGGTTCATCTTCCAGTCGTTCAACCTCGTGCCGACACTCTCCGCGCAGGACAACATCGTGCTGCCGCTCACGATCGCCGGCCGCAAGGCCGACCCGGAGGCGCTCGCCGAGGTCATTCGCATCACGGGGCTTGGCGACCGTCTCAAGCACCGTCCCAACGAGCTGTCCGGAGGGCAGCAGCAGCGTGTCGCGGCGGCGCGAGCGCTGGCCAGCCGGCCCGAGATCATCTTCGCCGACGAGCCGACCGGGAACCTCGACTCCCGTTCGAGCAGCGACCTCCTCGGCTTCCTCAGGCATGCGGTGTCGGAGCTCGGACAGACGATCATCATGGTCACTCACGACCCGATCGCGGCGTCGCACGCGGATCGCGTCGTGTTCCTCGCCGACGGCCGGGCGGTCAGCGAGATGCATGACCCGACCGCTGACAGCATCCTCGGTGTCATGCGCCATCTCGGTGACTGACCGCATCGCGAGGCGCTGAGACGTGGTTGGAGTGAGCCTGCGGAGCCTGCTGAGCCACAAGCTCCGGCTTGCGCTCACGACGGTTGCGGTCATCCTCGGGGTGTCTTTCGTCGCCGGCACGTTCATCCTCACCGACACCATCAACGCGACGTTCACGAACATCTTCGCGACGGCGAACGAAGGCGTCGCGGTGACCGTCCACGGACGTCCGATCGCGGGACAGTCCGGGGGCATCGGCGGGAGCGCGAACCACCCGGTGCCCACGTCGCTGCTCGCGACGGTCCGCGCCGTCCCCGGCGTGAAGGATGCCGTCGGCAACCTCTTTCGCGAGGGAGCGACGCTCATCGGTGACAACGGCAAGCCGATCGGTGGCAACGGTCCGCCGACGTTCGGCGCGAACTGGATCACCGACAGCGGCATCTCACCGTATCGACTCCGCAGCGGCCACGCCCCGGAAGGCCCTGACGACGTGGTCGTTGACGCCGGTACCGCGTCCAAGAACCACCTCGTCGTCGGACAGTCGCTCCCGATCGTGTTTCAGGGCGGCGTCGAGGAGCACTTCACGATCACCGGGATCGCCGGGTACGGGAGCTCGAACAACCTGGCCGGCGCCACCATCGCGCTCTTCACCGAAGCGACCGCCGAGCGCGTGCTCGAGGGCCAGAACAAATACGACAGCATCCTCGTCAGCGCGCAGAGCGGTGTCACCGACATCGCACTGCGCGAGCGGATCGCGCGAGCGCTGCCGAGCTACGCCGAGGCGGAGACCGGACAGGCGGCTGCGGCCGCCGCGGAGCAGAGCACCGAGTTCGACGATCAGCACCTTCATCGGCACGCCGCTGCTCGTCTTCGCATTCATCTCGCTGTTCGTCGGCTGCTTCCTGATCATCAACACGTTCAACATCCTCGTCGCGCAGCGAACTCGTGAGCTCGCCCTGCTACGCGCCCTGGGCGCGACCCGGGCGCAGGTCATGACGTCGGTCCTCATCGAGGCGGCCGTGACCGGACTTGTCGCATCGATCCTGGGGTTCGTCGTCGGCATCCTCATCGCCAAGCTCCTGCTGTCGGTGTTCGGGTCCGCCGCGACGAGCAGCGTGACGCTGCTCCCGCGCACCTTCATCATCGCGGTGCTGGTCGGGACGGTCGTCACCGTGATCGCGGCGACGTTCCCCGCACGGCGCGCGACCCGGATCGCCCCCGTTGAGGCGCTCGCGCAGGCGCTGCCCGAGACGCAGGCATTGCCGCGCCGGCGCATCGCGGTCGGCATCGTCATGTTCGTACTCGGGTGCATCGCACTCACCGTCGGCCTCTTCGCATCGACCGGCGCCACCCTGCAGCTCATCGGCGCGGGGTTCCTGCTCGTATTCCTCGGCGTCGCCCTGCTGGCGCCACTGCTCGTGCGGCCGGTCGCGACAGTGCTGGGCTGGCCGGTGCGCCACCTTCGCGGCGCCTCGGGGCTGCTGGCCGGCGAGAACGCGCGACGCAACCCGCGGCGCACCGCGCTCACCGCGGCTGCGCTGATGATCGGGCTCGCGCTGGTGACATGCGTGGCGGTGCTCACCGACTCCGTGCGCGTGTCGACCAACGACGCGATCGAAGGCGCGTTCCGCGCCGATTTCATCGTGTTCGCGGAGGGACCTGACTTCAACACCGATGCGGCGCAGGCGTTGCGGCAGAACCCCGCGCTGACCGACGTGACCGAGGTTCGCACGACGTCGGTGCTCATCGGGGGGAGTTCGCAGAGCATCTCCGGCATCGATCCCTCCAACCTGTCGAGCGTGCTCTCGTTGAGCATGGTGTCCGGCAACGCGTCGACCATCGCCACCACCGACACCGCCGTCGTCGATTCCACCGAGGCGACGGCGGCGAACGTGCACGTCGGTCAGATGGTGCATTTCGACTTCCCGCAGGGATCGAACGTCACGATCCGCGTCGGGGGCATCTACACCTCCAATGCGCTTGTCAGCGGTTACATCGTCTCGCTGGCGACGATGCAACCCAATGTGCCCGACGAACGCGACGACATCATCCTCGCCAACGCTGCCGGCGGGGTCACGCAGAGCCAGGCTGAGGCTGCGCTGCACCAGTCCGTGAAGGCGTTCCCGCTGCTGAAGGCGATGAGCCGGTCCGAGTACCGGACGTTCGTCGGTGCGTCCCTCGACAGCTTCCTCAATCTCGTGACCACGCTCCTCGCGTTCGCGATCATCATCGCGGTGCTCGGGATCGCCAACACGCTGGCCCTGAGCGTCCTCGAACGCACCCGCGAGATCGGGGTGCTGCGCGCGCTGGGCATGACGCGCTCGCAGACACGCTCGATGGTGCGCTGGGAGTCGGTGATCATCTCGCTCCTCGGCGCGGTGCTCGGGCTGACGGTCGGGCTCGGCCTCGGTGTGGTGGTGGCCGGGTCGCTGCACGATCTCGGTGTCAACGAGATCGCGGTGCCCGGCGGCAACCTCATCCTCTACGCGGTCGCCGCCGGAGTCTTCGGGGTCCTCGCCGCGATCATCCCCACCTTCCGCGCCGCGCGCGTCGACATACTCCGCGCCATCGCCACTGAGTAACCCGCGGGCGCCGGGCTACGTGATTCTTTGTCGCGCGGCAGCACGCTCCCATCGCTGTTCGATACGGCCGAAACGCCAGATCGCGAGTGCCGCGGTCCAGGTCACGACGAACAGCCCGACGATGATGAACCCGGCCTCGTTGATGTTGAAGCCGGCCATGAACGTCCAGAAGCCGCCCGAGAGGTTGAGCTCGGCGGCGAGCAACCCGAAGACCTCGATGGTGCCGATGAGCATCGCCACCGCGACCGACAGCCCGGTGATCGTGATGTTGTAGTAGACCTTGCGAACCGGCTTCGAGAACGCCCAGCCGTAGGCGAAGTTCATGAACGAGCCGTCGAGCGTATCGAGCGTCGCCATGCCGGCGGCGAACAGGATCGGCAGGCTCAACACCGCATACCAGGGAAGCCCCGCCGTCGCCGCGCCGGCCGTCGCGGCGAGCAGCGCAACCTCGGTGGCGGTGTCGAAGCCGAGGCCGAACAGGATCCCCACCGGATACATCTGCCAGGGGCTGCGAATCGACCGCATCAGCCTGCCGAAGAAACGGTTCATCAGCCCACGCGCATTGAGCTGCTGCTCGAGCTCCTCGTCGTTGTAGCGGCCCCTGCGCATCTCGAGGAAGACCTTCACGATCCCCACGAGGATGATCAGGTTGAGGATCGCGATCAGGTAGAGGAACGTTCCCGAGACGGCGGTGCCGATGATGCCGCCGAACGTCGAGACGGTCGAGTTGGCGTTGCTGACCTGGCCGATGATCGCCCGCGCCGCGAACGTGAGCCCGATCCCCAGCGCGAACACCACGGACGAGTGTCCGAGCGAGAACCAGAATCCCACCGACAGCGGCCGTTTGCCTTCGCTCATCAGCTTCCGCGTCGTGTTGTCGATCGCCGAGATGTGGTCGGCGTCAAAGGCGTGACGCAGACCGAGCGTGTACGCGGTGACGGCCACGCCGATGCCGAGGAGCTTGGAGTGCTGCGGCAGGATCGCCAGGATGAAGACGCCCCAGCCGACGACGTAGAGGCCGACGATGAACCCGACCATGCCGCCGACGCGGCTCCACTCGCGGGGTGTCAACGAGCCGCGAATCCGGGCCAGGCGGGACGCGGTCGCTGCCATGAGCTTCCTCCTCATGTCTCTCAACCTCGGGCGGCCTCGAGCTTAGCAAAACGCGACCAGCACGCAATAGCGTCCAGGAGCCATCTGCTTCGTCCGGGCGGGAGCGATCGAGGCTGGGTATCCTGAGCGAATGGCGACGAATACGGTCGAGGAGCTGGTGGCCCAGCTGCGGGAGGGCGGCTCGAGAGTGACCACCGCCCGGCGCCTGGTCCTCACCGCGCTCGTCCAGGGCGCCCACCACCCGACCGCTGAGGAGCTGCTCGCCGTGGTCCGGGAGCTCGCCCCCGATGTGCACGCGTCGACGGTGTACCGGAACCTGGAGGAGCTCGAACGCCTCGGCGTGGTGGTGCACACCCACCTCGGGCACGGCGCGGCGACCTACCACCTCGCCACCGAAGCACACGGCCACCTCGTCTGCGAGGTGTGCGGCGCGACGATGGAGGCACCGGCGGATCTCTTCGAGGCGATGGCCCGGGGAGCGAAGCGCCGGCTCGGCTTCGAGCTGCGCCCGTATCACTTCGCGGTCCTCGGCGTCTGTGCCGCGTGCGCTCAGGCGGCGAGCGAGGGCTGATCCCGGGCGGCTAGTCGGCGCGCCGGGCACGTTCCGGCACGAGGCGCTCCACCGTGAGGAACTCGGCGGGCGCATGGTCGACCTGGAGCGTCGTGTGCTCGATGTGGAACCTGTCTTCGAGGAAACGCTCGAGCTCGAGCCTGATGGCGTGACAGTCGTCCCGGGGATGGACGAGCACGTGCGCTGACAGCGACGGGAACCCCGAGGTGAGCTCCCAGACGTGCAGGTCGTGGACGTTGACCACGTGCGGGTGGGCGGCAAGCGCGCCGCCGATCTGTTCCGGGTCGAGATCGGCGGGGGCGGCCTCGAGCAACACGCGTCCGGCCCGGCCGAGGAGGCGGACCCCGGCATAGACCATCAGTCCGGCAACGATGATCGAGGCGATCGCATCCGCACGCTCGTACCCCGTGGTGACGATGACCACGCCCGCGATCAGCGTCCCGATCAATGCGTAGAGATCGGTGAGGATGTGCCGGAAGCTGGCCTCGATGTTGAGGCTGCGGCGGCCGGCGCGCGCGAGCTGCCTCGTGACCGCGAGGTTGACGACGATGCCGGCGGCCGCCGTCGCGATGACGGCCGCGCCCTGCACCGTCGGCGGTGTCGCGAGCCGGCGCACCGCCTCGAAGACAAGCACCGCTGCCAGGGCGAGCAGGGTTGCCCCGCTGATCAGCGCGGCGAGCACCTCGGCCCGTTTGAGGCCGAACGTCAGCCCACCCTTCGGTGGACGCTGGGCCAGCCGGAGCGCCACCAGCGACATGCCGAGGGCTGCCACGTCGGTGAGCATGTGGCCGGCGTCGGAGAGCAGCGCGAGCGACCTCGCGATGATCGCCACGACCACCTCGCCGCCGATGAACGCCGCGATGAGGCACAGGGCGACAACCAGTGGTCGCTGGTCCGCGTCCGCGCTGATCGAGTGCGCGTGCGGCTCCTCGGCGGATCGGGCGCTCACGGATTCACCCTACTCCGGCCGCGGCGTGACGGCCAACCGCGGAATGATCAACCCGCGCTCGTGGGCACGTCCCACCAGAGCGTCACCACGGGCTCGTTCCCGCCCGACACCGACCAGAACCCGCCATCCTGTCGAAGCCGGTCCCCAAGAGCGTCGGCCACCTCAGCGTCGCGCGACGCGTCGAGGCAGAGCCGGCGCCGGATCCACGCCACCGCATCCTCGCGGCGTGCGAATCCCCCGTGCCGGCGCGCCTGCACCTCACTGTGGCGATGGACGGTGAGGCCGAGTCCGCGCAGCAGCGAGGCCGCATCGTTCGCGTCCGGCCTGATCGGGCGATCGAGGTCATGGAAGCGCAACCAGAGGTCGGCCATCCAGGCCGTCGGGTGACGGGCGGTCAGCTCCATGACGACGCGCCGCCGCGCGTGCGACGACAACGCGATCACGAAGGGCTCGAGGTCGGCCACGTTGTAGGCGACGTGATTGCACACGACCACGTCGACCGTCGGCGTTCGTCTCGCGAGCGCCGGCCACTCCCCTCGCACCGTCTTGACCGGCGCGCCGATCCGCCGGGCCTGCCGTCGAAACTCGGAGAGCGAGTCTGCCGACGAATCCACTCCGATGATCAGCCCGCATCGCGGATACAGCGGCAGGGAGGCCGCGCCCGCGCCGACCCCGACGTCGAGCACGGTGCCGCCAAGGGGCAGTGCGTCGCGCGCGCGGCGACTGGAGAAGGTGGGCGTGCCGGGAGCGGCGCGCTCCATCCGCGAGCGGAACAGCTCGATCGGGAATCCCCATGGCGACTCCGGCGCCGCTGCCAGGATCGATTCGGGGAGCGCCCACTCGCGACATCGTCCGTCGCCACGCTTCAGGCGTCACGCCGCAATGATGTGACGCCGGCGCTGCGCTGGTACGCCGGACGTCTCGCGACGCCGGCTGATACGGTGGCGACCATGCCTCTGAGCATCACCATCCGCGACGCGGAGCTGCACGAGATTCCGGCACTCGAGGCGCTGCAGATGCGCGCGTCGCTGGTCGCCCCGGACTACCGGGAGGATCTTGCCGCGCATCCGGAGGTCGTGCAGCTGCCTGCCGCTGATGTTGTCGATCGTCGCGTCCGGGTGGCGATGGTGGAGCAGCGCGTCGGTGGCTTTTCGGTGGTCTTGCCCGTCCGGGGCACATCGTGCGAGCTCGACGGCCTCTTCGTCGAGCCCGACCTGATGGGCAAGGGGATCGGCCGTGCGCTCATCGACGATGTGGTCGCGCGGTTGAGGCCGATCGGTGTCATCCGCCTCGACGTGATCGCCAACCCGACGGCCGTGGTTTTCTACAACAAGCTCGGCTTCGTGCGCGGCGATGATGCGGTGACGCAGTTCGGGCCGGCCTTCTGGATGTCGCTCCGCCTTCGATCCCCCGCACCCTCGTAACCGCTCCAAGAGCGGGAGCGTTCCAAAAGAGGCACGGGCGTGCGGTTCACGCCGGAGCAGTCGGAGGCAGCCTCATGGCCCACCGCGAGGGGATCGCGATCATCGCGGCCATCGCGGGTCTTGGGCTTGCCGCGTGCGCGCCGAGAATTGCGCCGCCGACCCCCGCAGTCACGACATCGCCGACTGCGCAGCCTACCGCCGCACCACCAACGCCGTCTCCAACAGCGCCCCTTCCGGTCGGATTCCAACCCGAGCACCTGACAGCCATCAGCGACACTGACTTCTGGCTTGTGGGTATCGACGGGTGCATCGGCGCGTGCCCTCCGGTGATCCTCCACACCGTCAACGGAGGCAAGACGTTTCAGGCCGTTCCGGCGCCGCCCTTGGTCTTTCTGTACGGCAACCCATTGACGCCTGGGCTGCCACGAGTATTCGACGTGCGCTTCGCCAATGCCAGCGACGGCTGGCTTTTTGGTGACCAGTTGTGGGCCACTCATGATGGTGGTGCGCATTGGCGCGCGATCAACCTGGGGATGACGGTGGATCAGCTCGAGCCAGGAGCGAATGGCTACGTGTACGCGACGCTCGAGGACTGTGGGGCATCGGGCACTCCATGCGCGTATCGAATCATGCGGTCGCAGGCGCACACCGACGCATGGTCGGTGATCTCCCCTCCGGGTGCACCAACAGGTCGCCCCGTTATCGGGGTTCACGGCGACACGGTCTGGGTTATGTACTTCAATCGCAGCTCGGGTCTGGAATGGACCTCCCGAGACGACGGCGATCTCTGGGTACGCGGCTCGATGCCATGCGAGCCCGACCTCGGCGGCAGCTTCGACCCTGTCACCAACTCGGTGATCTGGGCGTTCTGCGCTACCGGTATGGCCGGCAATCCGTGGATCTCGATCAACGGCGGTGTGAGCTACTCCAGCGCGGGTGGCACCGGTGGGCAGTTCTGGAACGGTGCGATGGTTGCCGCACTGACAGCTCGGCACGCGTTCGTCGGGACTGGTGGATCGGCGCTCCAAGTGACGACCAACGCCGGTGTGTCGTATCGAGTGCTCCCGCAGTTCGCCGATGCCTTGTGGGTTGGGTTCACGGACTCGAACGTCGGCTATGTGATCGGCGAGAATCAGTCCAGCTCGGCAACGACGTTGTGGCGGACTGTGGACGGCGGCGTCGACTGGTCACCGGTCAATCTTTCGTAACCGCGGCGCCACGCGCCGAGATCCTGGAGGCATTTGATCGTTGGAATTCCCCGCACACTCTGAGCTCACTCGCCTGCTCGTCGTTACCGACATCGAACGTTCAACCGCCTTCTATCGCGATGTCGTCGGTGCCGAACTGGTGCGCGAATACGGCGGCACGAGCGCCGTCTTCCGACTCGCCGGCACGTGGCTGCTCCTCGTCACCGGAGGCGGTCCCACCGCAGACAAGCCGACCGTCACGTTCGCGCCGCCGGACGACCCCGACCGCGTCAGCAGTGAGATGACGTTTCGCGTCGCCGATTGTCATGCGGTCTACGCCTTGCTGCAGTCGAGAGGCGCCGTCTTCCTGACGCCCCCGGTCGACCACGGCTATGAGGTGCGCTGTTTCTTCCGCGACCCCGACGGGCACCTCCTGGAGCTCAGCGAGGTCGGCACCGCCTGACCATCTCGCTCGTCAGCGGGCCTGGAATGGTCTACGGATGCAGCGCGTGCACGCCCGCCGCGGTCGGCACACGCGGCTACGACCACGACAAGGAACGGCGCTCGCACCGCGACGAGGATGAGCGCGATCGCCAGTCCCGCGGCCCGTGAGTCGAGCACCAGATGATTGCCCGTCGCGAAGCTCGAAACAGCGATCAACGCGCTGAGCAGGGTCACCGGGAGCGCCTCGAGCAACCGCCGCGCAACCCGTGACTCGACGAATCGCGACGGCACGACATAGCCGCTGAGCTTCAACCCCGCGCACCCCAACGACGCGATGATCACCGCGAGCCAGAGCCTCATCGGTCGATCACGAGCAGCAGCGCGACGGCGCTCAAACCGCCGATCAGGATGGGCGCTCCGACGGGCACGAAGGAGACGGTCGCGAGCGCGATCGCGCCTGATGTGAGGGCCACGGACCGCATCGCAGGACTGCTCAGGCGGGGCGCGAGCAATGCGGTGAACGCAGCCGGACCTGCCGCATCGAGCCCCGCGGTTGCCGGGGATCCAAGCGCGTTGCCGACGAGCGCTCCGATGATGGTCGAGATATTCCACAGCACGTACACCGACAGCGCCGTCGTCCAGAACGCGCGCAGCGCAAATCCCGACGTTGCTTCGGACACCGCCATCGCCGTGCTCTCGTCGATGGTGGTCTCGGCCATCAGCAGGCGGCGCCATCCTCTCGGATGGAACAGCGCGTTGATGCGCACGCCATAGAGGCCGTTGCGCGCTCCGAGCAGCAGTGCCGTCCCCACCGCGGAGAGGTACGAGCCTCCGCCGCTGATGACGCTCACCAGCGCGAACTGCGAGGCCCCGGAGAAGAGCACCAGGGACAGCAGGCACACCTGGAGGAGGCTCAGATGCGTCTCGACGGAGACGGCGCCGAACGACAGCCCGAACGGCACGACGCTCATGCCGATCGTCAGCGCGCGGTTGCGTATCCCGCGCTGCGCGGCCTTCCGGGACGCGGTGTCGATCACGTGGTCGTCAGCAGGCGGCGGGGGCATCGGCGGTCAAGCCTAGGGAATGCGGACGGCTCGGCGGCAACGCGGCGGCCGGGTCGATCCCGTCAGAATGTGGCGAGCACGCGCGCTTGACGCGGGGAGGCTGCATCCCCCAAAGTAGTGCAAGGGCGTCAAACGCAGCGGGTAGTTGGGGGGACTTTCAGGGGTGCATATCGATCTGTTTGTCGCGCTGGCCGGGCTGATCGTCGGCTTCGCCGTCGGCCTCACCGGCATGGGGGGTGGCGCCTTGATGACCCCCATCCTCGTGCTCATCTTCGGCATCCAACCCCTCGCCGCCGTCTCCAGCGACCTGGTCGCCTCGCTGATCATGAAACCGGTCGGCGCCGCCGTCCACGCCGGCCGCGGCACGGTCCGCTGGAACCTCGCCGCCTGGCTCGCCATCGCCTCGGTCCCCGCCGCCTTCCTCGGCGTCGTCTTCGTCCGCTCCATCGGCAGCGCCTCGCGGGTCGAGGCCGTGATCAGCGTCGCCCTCGGCTCCGTCCTCCTCCTCGCCGTCGCCGCCCTGCTCCTCAAGATGTACCTCGACCATCGCAACGCCCCGGCCCAGGGCGGGGACGAGCCGCTCCGCGTCAAGCGCCTCCCCACCCTCGCCATCGGCGCCTCGATCGGCTTCATCGTGGGCATCACCTCGGTCGGCTCGGGCACCCTGGTCATCGTCCTGCTCCTCTTCCTCTACCCTCGCCTGCGCGGCTCCCAGATGGTCGGCACCGACCTCGCCCAGGCCATCCCCATGGTCGGCGCCGCCGCCCTCGCCCACATCCTCTTCGGTGACTTCAAGTTCGGCCTCACCGCCTCCATCCTGATCGGCAGCATCCCCGGCGTCCTCGCCGGCGCCGCCGTCTCCTCCTACGCTCCCACCGCCTTCCTGCGCGGCGCCCTCGCCGCCGTCCTGCTCGTCTCCGGGCTCAAGCTCATCAACGTCCCCACCCTCGCGATCGGGATCGTGCTCCTCGCCGCCGTGCTCGTCCTGCTCGCCACCTGGGCCGTCATCCGCGCCAGCGGCCGCACCCTCCGCGAGATCTCCGGCGAGGGCGCCGGCTCCCACACCCCGTCACCCTCGCTCTCGGCGCCGTAAGCGAGGCTGCCGGGGAGCGCACCCGGCACGAACCGTTCCCTTTCCGGTGCGGGCCCCGTATCACCGGCATGCGGAGCGCAGCACTTGGAGTGCTCGGGGTGGCCGTCGTGGTCTCGACGGTGACCGGATGCGCGCTGCCCGGCACGTCGCCGAGCCCATCGCCGAGCGCGTCGCTCACGCCGTCGGCGACGGCATCCGCCGCGCCGACCCCGACGCCCACCACGTGCTCGAACACCGGCGTGCTCGGGACATGGAGCGTGACCAGACTCGCCGAACAGATCGTCGTCGTCCCGGTGAGCGAGAGCGACGTCGCCTCGGTCGCCGCCGAGGTCGCGGCGGGAGCGGGCGGCGTGATCCTCTTCGGGTCCACCGCGCCGGCGGATCTGGGCACGAGCCTGCAGCGGCTCGCCGCCGCCGCACCCGATGGCATCGCGCCGTTCGTGATGACCGATGAGGAAGGCGGTGTGGTGCAGCGCATGGCGAACCTGGTCGGATCGATCCCATCGGCGCGCGAGATGGGGGCGACCATGACCGCTGATCAGATCAGGCAACTCGCTGCCACCGCCGCGAAGCGCATGAAGGCGGCCGGCGTGACCATGGATCTCGCGCCCGTGCTCGACCTGGACGCCGGTCAGGGGCCGAACAACCGTGATCCCGACGGGACCCGTTCATTCAGCCTCAACGCGGCGACTGCGGCCGCCGACGGAACGGCGTTCATGGCCGGTCTCGAGGCCGGCGGCATCGTGCCGGTGGTCAAACACTTCCCCGGCCTCGGCGAGGCCACCGGCAACACCGACGACGGCCCGGCGTCAACGCTGCCCTGGACGACGCTCCAGCACGCCGGACTCGTGCCGTTTCAGGACGCGATCGGCGCGGGAACCCCGGCGGTGATGATCGCCAACGCCGTGGTCCCCGGTCTGACGACGCTGCCGGCGAGCATCGCCCCGAACCTCATCACCGGCGTGCTCCGCGACCAGCTCGGCTTCCAGGGTCTCGTCATCACCGACTCGCTCTCCGCGGGAGCGCTCGCCGACATCGGGTACTCGGTGCCCAAAGCGGTGGTGGCGGCGGTGGCCGCGGGCGCGGACATGGTGTTGTTCACCGCCGCGGCGTCACAGGTGGCGTCGGTGACGAGCGCGACGGTCGCCGCACTTGTCGCCGCCGTGGACACCGGCACCATCGACCGGGGTCGCATGGTGAACGCCGTCGATCACATTCTCACCGCGAAGCACGTCGACCTCTGCACCCCTGGCTGAAGCTCCTGCGGTCCGATCAGGTGATCGCGACCGGTACTCCACGAAGGCCGGATCTCAGACGTTGGTCTCGTCGGGTGGGAACACCGCGGGATCGGGGAACTCGGCGGCGGGAGCGTCGACGCCCTGCTCCTCGGGACATGTGGCATCGAGCGTGTAGGACGTCATGGAGAGCGACCCATACGTGTATCCGTCGACGAGCACGTCGAGCGTGCGACCACTGACGCCGGCCGCGCCGGCGATGTACAGGAGCGGCAGGAAATGGTCCGGTGTCGGCACCGCGAGACGGAACTCCGGGCGAGCGTCCACCGTGAGCACCTCTGCCGGCGCCTCCTGCACCTGCGCGCGCACTGCCTCGTTGAAGCGCTTCGCCCAGTCGAACCCACCGTCGGGATTGCGGAAGTCCATGCCGCCGAGGTTGTGCACGACGTTACCGCTGCTCACCAGCAGCACCCCCGCGTCGCGTAACGGCGCGAGCCTGGCGCCGAGATCCACGTGGTAGTCGAAGGGTTTGGCGGCGTTGATCGACAGCTGCACAACCGGGATGTCAGCCTTGGGAAAGGCATGCGCGAGCACCGACCAGGTGCCGTGATCGATGCCCCAGCTGTCGTGGTCGAGCCCCACCCAGACGGGCTTCACGATGTCGGCCACCTCTTCGGCGAAGGCCGTCGAACCCGGCGCCGGGTACTGGAAGTCGAAGAGCTCCTGCGGAAACCCGAAGAAGTCGTGGATGGTGCGCGGCGTCGGCATGGCGGTCACCGCCGTCGAGCCGATGTACCAGTGCGCCGAGATAACGAGGATGGCGCGTGGACGCGGCACGGACTCGCCGAACGCCGCCCACGCCGAGGTGTACCGGTTGTGCTCCAGCGCGTTCATCGGGCTGCCGTGCCCGAGGAACACGGCAGGCATCGGAGCCGCCGCCGTCCCGCTCACCTCAGCCACCCTGACGCTCGAAGGTCAGTCCCATCGCTCCCGTCGAGACGGTGAGCGTGTTCCCGACGATCCACGCATCGCCGACGGTGTCCTGACCGCCCATGCCTGCATGAAGATGACCCTGGTCGTCCACGGACCACTGTCCTGTTTGCTGCCGTCCCCCGGCCATTGTCGTCGTCGCCGTGCCGTCGGCGGCGAACGTCACTGTCATGAATCGGCTGCTCCACGAGCCGAGAATGGCCTGCGCGAGCGGGCGAGGATCACGCTGATCGGCCGGCGGCGGTACGGCCGCCTGGGCCATGTGCGCCTGGAATTGATTCCCCATTGCCGCGATCTGTGCTCGAGCCTCGGCCCTCGCGTTCTCGTCGTGGTTCAGGAAGCTCGCCGCGAGTCCATGCATCATCTGCTGTGGCGTCACCGCGGAGATGTCCGGCACCACCGGGTCGGGGAGGCGTTCGAAGTTCACCACGCGGCGACTCCGCGGCATGTAGAACACGCGCACGTATCCGGCATCCGGTGCCGCGTCGTACGCAGCCTTGCCGACCTCCATACGCTTGCCGGCGACGTCGAAGTAATAGGTGGTGATGCTGGATTGGCGGCCGTGCGAGGTGATGTGCGCCTTCGTGATCGCTCCATCAACGGACTCGACCCGCCCGGCGCGCACGTCCTCGGTCACCGAGTCGGTGCCGGTCACCGACCGCAGCACCAGGATGGCCGCGATCACGACGCACACCGCCCCGATGATGGGCTTGACGGTCGCGTACTTCGCCGGCCCGGGCGCAAACGCAACCAGAGCGCCGATGACAACGAGGAGGAGGGCGAAGCTCAGCTCACCCTTGCGGGTTCCTCGCGAGACGCCACGCCACTGCTTGCGCTGGTCATCGCTGAGGCGGCCGCTCTGATTGGCATCCAGCGCTGCGGGAAGGAAGGCTGACGTGTCGGTCATGGCACGTGATCATGGCAGCCGACTGACGCTTCGGGTGATGCCGAATCTCGCTCACCGAGCGAGGCGCGGCCAGCCGAAGCTGACCGCGGGTTCAGGATTCGATCAGAAGGGTTCGAGCGCCACATCGAGCATGCGGCGAGGATCCACACCCGCCCTCGCCGCCTGCGCTGCGAAGACCCTCGCCGCTGCAATGAGGGCTTGCTCGCGTTCCGGCGTCGGGGCTGACCGTCGCTCTGCAACGAAGCTTCCGTGCCGCCCTCGCGACATGACGAGAGACGCCTGCTCCAGTTCTCGGTATGCACGTGCCACCGTTCCGCCGGCAAGCCCAAGGTCCGTGGCAAGCTGCCGAATGGTTGGAAGGCGCTGACCCGCCGGCAGGATCCCGGTCGCGATCATCGTGGCCAGCTGGATCCGAATCTGCTCATACGGCGGCACCGGAGAATCAGGATCGACCTGCAGGATCATCGCGCCCCGCCGAAGGATGCACTGTGGTGGACCCGCCAGCTCCTTGGGTGTGCGAGCACAGCCCACGTCGCGAGCGCGGCGACGTCGGTGACGAGCCCGGCCCACAGCAGGCCCTGGCCCAGCGCGCCGGGCGATGACACGGTGCCGGCCGACACCAGCATCCACCCGGCGCTCAGGAGCAGCAGTGCAATCGCCGCTGCCGACACGGTGTGGATGGAACTGGTCCGGATGGCGTCGTCCGCGGCGATCAGATCCGCAGCGACGACCGGCTGGGGACGCGCGACGATTCGACGGAGGATCCACTCGACTGCCACGGCGAACGCAACCACGAGGATTGACGCCGCCCCAACCACGATCAGCCCCCCATCGACGGTGCGGGCGCGATCCTTCGGGATGGCCGCGTACGCCGCGGCAAGAGCCACCGTCACGACTGGAAGGATTCGCAGTGACCATGACGTCGCCGCGGGAATGTAGTCGGACAGCACACGCGGGGTGAGCGCCGCAAACCGAATTCCTGGCGGAGCGAGGTGCGCCCGCGTAACGAGCAACTCCGCGATCACGGCACCCAACAGGTACCCGCCGAGTGCGAGTGCCACCCAGCTGTCACCGAGGAGAAAGGGACGTCCGGAAATGCCGACGTAGAGCGGCGACGACAGCCATCCCGCGGTCGCTCCGGCGATCTGTGACACCCGGGTCACCCGCACGTATCCGGCGATCACGGGTCGATTCGCGGGAGTGAGCTCGAGTTGATATCGTCGCGCCCAGCCGATCAGCCGCACCTCGGATGGGGTCCTGAGCGACACGAGCAGTCCGGCGACGCCGAGTACCGCCCCAAGCCCGAGCATGATCCAGCCGGCTCCAGTCAACCGTACGGTGTCGATCATGTCGGGCCACCATCCTTCGTCGCTACGTATCGATGTATCAGTACATTGATACAATAGCGCCGGACTCGAGGCTTGTCAACGTCGACCTCGGTCAGCTGGACAGATCGATCGAGTACCCGACCTCCGGGATCGAGTACCCGTCGCGCTCCTCGACCCACTCCTCGCCGGCAAGGGACCATCCGCGCGCCTCGTAGAAGCGGCGGGCATTCGCGTTCTCCCGGAGCACCCAGAGGAACGCCCATCTGAACCCGAGCTCGACGAGGCGACGTCCGGCCGCATCCAGCAACATCGCCCCGAGTCCGCCACGACGCAAAGCCGGGAGGACGTGGAGCGCGTAGATCTCGCCGGTCGTCGACGACGGAGGCTGCCGGCGCGGGCCGAAGCTGCAGATGCCGAGGATCGCGGGACCGTCGACGGCGACGATCGTCTCGGTGTCCGGGGACTCCTCCGCTGAGAATGCGCGCGCCCACCGGACGAGGCGGCTCTGCAAAGTCACGCCTTGCAGGAAGGCATCCGGGACGATGCCGTGGTAGGCCGACATCCAGCTGGCGAGGTGCAGCCGCGCGATCTCGTCGACGTCGGCGACCGTCGCCGCTCGAAGCCCGATGCGTGGGTCCGGTCGCGACACGATGGGATCGTAACCGGGGATCGCCTGTTAGCATGACGCCCCCGTTGAACACGCCGGTCGTCCTGTCATGGGCGGATCACAGGAGGGCGTCGTATGGCTCAGCGTGCTGCGCGCATGTCGACCTTCGGTCTCGTCGCGTCGACGGTCGCATCGCTGGTCGTGGCGCAGGCTGCGCACGCATCGAGCGACGCGCATGTGAGCGCGGTCGCCACGACGGGCTCGCCGTGGGGGATCGACACCGTCTCCAACGTGCAGACCGGCAACATCCTCGCGCAGACGAAGACCGACCTCGGCAATCCTCGGTTCGTGGGCCGGTATCTCATCTACAGCAGCGAGCTGTCGAGCGCCGAGGCGCAGTACATCCAGGCCAACAACGTGTCGATCCTGCTCATCGACGACCCCAATCGCTCGTTCACCTCGGGAGCGGCTGACGCGCAGCAGGCGATCGCCCAGGCGAAGGCGCTCGGGGTCACCAGGGGCGTCGCGATCTTCCGCGATGTCGAAACAAGCGATCCGATCTCCGCGACGTACGTCGCCGCGTATGCCGCCGCCTTCGGCGGATCCGGGTTCGTCGCCGGGTTCTACCAGAACCCCATCAACGGTTCATTCGCGGGCGCGTATTGCTCTGCCGTCGGCGCCGACCCCACGCTCGTGAACCGATCGGTGCTCTGGTCGAGCGAACCGGAGAACACCGGCAGCAATCCCAAACGCTCGGCGAGACCGGCATTCAAGCCGGACATGCCCGCCTGCGCCAACCGCACCGCCGCGTGGCAGTACCTCGAACGCGGACTCTTCCCGCCGGGAACCTGGCCGAACGTCGACGTCGACGAGTTCTCATCAAGGTTCACGCGCATGCTCTGGGCCTGATCACCGTGAGCATGGGCATCACGCTGCCGGAGACGCCGGTTGCGCGAGCGGCGGCAGAGGTCTCGGCCGGCTATTGCTCACCGGCGCTGGTGAACCACTGCGTGAGGTCATACGTGTGGGCGGTGTCGTACGGCACGCGGCACGACATCGGCTTCGACGCAGAGCTGCTCTACGTGTCGGCGATGCTCCACGACATCGGGCTGGCCCCGGAGTTCGACAGCCACACGGTTCCCTTCGAGGAGGCAGGCGGCCACGTCGCCTGGGTCTTCGGCGCCGGGGCCGGCTGGCCCGTCGAGCGGCGGGCTCGCGTGGCGGAGATCATCGTCCGCCACATGTGGGACGAGGTCGACCCCTCATTCGATCCTGAGGGTCACCTGCTCGAGCTCGCCACCGGACTGGACATCTCGGGCCGCCACCCCGAGTGGTGGCCCTCCGACTTTCGTGAAGGGATCGTCAGCGCGTACCCCCGCCTGGGCCTCGGCGCTGAGTTCGTCCGCTGCTTCCGGGACCAGGCCCGCCGGAAGCCGCACAGCCTCGCCGGCCGGGCCATGGCGAGCGGCATCGCCGAGCGCATCGCGGCGAACGTCCTCGACCGGCCCGGCCAGGGCCTTCCCGCCTAGCAGTCGGCGCCGGCGGGAAGGTCGGCCGAGAGGGAGTCGGGGCCGCAGGGCCGGAAATCGAGCACGACGTTGCGGGGCGCCCAGAACGCGGTCCAGGCGCGGACCGCCCGGCCCGGGCCACGAACCAGACGCCGCTCGCGGCGCGCCTGCGCGCGGGCCCGTGCCATCGTGGCTTCCCGCATGTGCTCCTGCTCGGCCACCTGGGCCATCTCGACGAGAGCGAGACCGTACATGACATTGCCTCCGAACATCACCATCCAACGTGGTTCACTGGTGACTACGATACCGTATCGACCATCACTTGTCAAATGGGTATACTGGTGACGATGAACGAGCAAGACCCGCCTCATGACGAGCCGGCGGAGCCAGAGTCGAAAGCTCCGGCGCCCGGCAGCCTGGCACTGCTCCAGGAGTTCATCAACAGCGTCGAGCTGCCCGACGGTGTGGACGAGCTGGGCACTGAGACCCTCGCGTCGGCCTGGCTGCAGGCGAAGGCCGGGATCGTCCTCCCGGTCTCGGCGTCGGATCTCCGGAGGCTCGTTGCGACGCGCGAAACGCTCCGCGATCTCCTCGAGGCACACACAGGAGAGAACGTGGATCCGGCGGTCGCTGTGAGACTGGAGAAGCTGCTCAGCCACGCGCCGCTGCGTCCGGTGCTCTCGACGAGCGGCGCAACGCTCGCCGTGGACTGCGGCGGTGTGGACCGCTTCCTGGGGATGGTCTCGACGGCGATCGTCGAGGCGACCCTCATGAGCACGTGGGCCCGTTTCAAGGTCTGCCGGAGCAGCAGCTGCCGCTGGGCGTACTACGACCACTCCAAGAACGGCAGCGGCGCCTGGTGCTCGATGCGCAGCTGCGGCTCGCGAGAGAAGGCACGGGCGTACCGAGCCCGGCGCCGCTCGGCGGCGGCTGCGCAGGGCGCCTGAACGAAGCTCAGAGCTGCGCGACGATCTCCCGAGCCGCGCGCGCCCCGGTTTCCACGGCGCCGTCGAGGAATCCCTGGTTGTTGATCGACGTGTGCTCGCCGGCGAAATGGACGCGGCCCTGCGTAGCCGCGGCGATCGGTCCGTACGTCGCGTACTGGCCGACCTTGTAGAAGGAGTACGCGCCCTTCACCCAGGGGTCCCGCGCCCAGTGGTCTTCGTATGCGGCGCCCGTGAACGCCGCTCGCGTACCCGGGAAGATGGGATCGATCCGATCGAGGAACCAGTTGACATCCCGCGCCGGCGACGGGCCATGCGCCGCGCCGGTGAGGACGTCGCGGCCGGTGCTCGCGCCGGGGAATGCCAGGAGCAGCGCCGGTGCGCCGTCCGGACCGAGCGGCACGGAGTCGTCCCAGCACACGTCGAAGCTGTGCCAGTCGGTGTACGCGACGCCGTTGAATCCCTGGCGCGCCCACGTCTTCTCCGCCACCTCGATGTGGATCTTCGCGTTGGAGCCCATCCCGAAGGTGTCGATCACGCGCAACTTCGCCGCGGTGAAGCCGGACTGGGTCAGGTCGACGTCGCGAAGGGTCGTGAACGGCAGGGCGAGCACCACGTAGTCCGCGGCCACGTCGACGGCCCGCCCATCGACGTCGAAGGTCAAGGTGTGCGACCCGTCGCTGCGCTCGCGCAGCGCCACGAGCCGGTGCCCCATGTGCAGGGTGTCATCGGGGAGCTGCGCCGCCATCCCGTGGACGAGCTGATCGTTGCCGCCGACGATGTGCCACTTCTCGTCGTACCCCGGCAGCGGGTCGAGCGAGCTGCGCGGGTTGACGCCGGTGAGGCCGATCAGGTCGAGTGCCGACTGCTCGCCCGGGTCGCCCCCGTTCTCCGACACCGTGTTGGCGAGCATGAGCCGCCCGAAGCGCGACGAGCTGCCGATCGGCGTCTCGTCGAGCCACTCGGGCGCTGACAACCGGTCGAGCCGGGCGAGGCCCGCGTCGGTGTTCGACTCCTTCACCGCGGCGTGGAAGGCCGCGAAACCGAACGCCTCCCAGTCCGCGCTCGCCTCCGCGTACGTGTAGTAGCCGCCGTCGAACCAGTACACCTCGGGAAGACCGATCAGCTCGCCGCCGTTGTAGTCCTCGAGCGTGAGCCCGAGCTCGGCGGCGAGATCGAGCGCCGCGTACTGGTCGGAGTCGATGAACGCGCCACCGTGCTCGGTGATCAGACCGTTGGAGAAGTAGTCGCGCAGCGACCAGCACCGCCCGCCGATGCGACCGTTGTGCCCCTCAAAGAGGGTCGATCGCAGTCCGTGGCGCGTCCACAACAGATGGCTGCAGCGCAGCCCTGCCAGCCCCGCACCGACGATGACGATGCGCGGTTGCCGCACCGAACCCACGGGCGCGATCGACGCCATGACTCGCGCTGCTGGACCGAGCGCGACGCCCGCACCCACCGCCGCGGCTCCTGCCAGGAATCGCCGCCGCGAGATCGATCGATGCGCGCTCGCACGCTGTTCCAACTCCTCGAGAACGTCGTCGACCGGCACACCCCGGGCGCGCGCGCGATCGTGAACCCAAAACATCCGGCGCAACGCGGCCGTCATCGGTGATCGTGCGGATCGCCGCGGTGGCATCGGCGCATCCCCCTGCATCGTGTGAGTGCCGAGCACTGTCCTGCCGGCTGAGCGGTTGCCCAGCCGGCAGGGTGCAGCGCATCAGTCAGATGAGATCGCTAACCCGACGCAGCACACGAGGTGCTGTGCAGCGGACCTTCGAACTCCGGATACCCAAGCGTCATGAACCGGTTGGTCCCGTATTGGGCATCTTTCCCGAAGTCGTTGACCCCCGACGAGACATTGCCGAACTCGAAAACGCACGCTCCACCGACGTGCGACTCGCTCCAGTACGGGTAGAACTTGCCGGGCCCCGCGGGCGGCACGGTGCAGCCACTCAACGTGGTCGACGTGCAACTCGATTCACTCAACGCGACGTCGGTCTGGAAGAAGAATCTGGAGTACTGATGACCATGCGTCGTCGGCATCGATTCCACGAAGCTCGATGGGTAGAGACCCGGCGTCGTCCCGGTTGGCCACTCGGTCCAGTAGGGGCTTCCATCGAAATCGAGGTCACCGTTCTGGAAGACGTTGTCCTGGCACCCGGTCGCCTCGGCGGGCGCGGTTGACGTGCCGGCGCCGTCATAGCCGGGATGGGTGTCCCCCTTGTAGTAGCAGAGGGCGTCGCCGGATTCCGCTCCTTCCGCACCACCAGCGAACTCGTACGGTCCCTCGCATCCGTTGTACGTACCACCCGTATCCGACGGGTCGAACGGATTGGTGATCGGGTCAGTCAGCTTGTTGCAGGACTCCCAGTGTCCGGTCTCGAACTCGGTGCTGATGTTGGTCGCAAGGGCGGCCCACGGGATGATGTTGCCCACCTTGGCGGTGTTGTACTCCGGCTCGAAGTTGAACGGCGTTCCAGAGCAGTCGACGATCGAGGTGTTCGCGAATCCGTTCGCCGCCGACGCCTGCATCCATCCGGTCTTGTGGGTCGTCAGGTCGTTGATCACCACCTTCAGCGCGTCACCTCCACCGGGGGCCGGCGCATCGAAGATGTGGGTGACGACCTTGTCTCCCGGGTTCATCAGGAGGGTGTGCGCGTTGGGTATGTCCGTCGCGATGGTGGCGTCCTGCGGAGCGGGAGCCCCCGTTGGAACACCGTTGGTCTGGATCCACGCGAAATTGACGGGCTCCTCGCAATTCGCGTTGCACTGTGCGAACCCGTAGGTGCACTCGAGGCTATCGATCGTGAGCGCTGCGCACCAGTGCGTGTCGTCGCAGCTCTCGCTGTCCACCCACGGCGGATTGCCCGGCGGGTAGAACTGCATCTCAAGGAACGCGGACCCGGCGCCCGGGTAGGTGTTCGGATTGCAGTTGGACGCATTGGGGCAAGCTGGGGCGTTCGCGTCCGACCCCGGTGTGCATGGCAGCAGTGGGTACGAGTTCCCGTCACAGATGGCCATCGAGAGCCAGGGCGCCGGCGTCAGCTGGAAGTAGTGCGAGACGTCGGACCCGGGTGTCTTGTCGGTCGGTGCCGCGCTCGGATCCGCACCGAGAGTCTCGGTCCACGTCACGTTGTTCCCCGAGTTAGGGCTTGACGACACGAACGTCGCATCAGGCTCGTCGTGTCCGATGTAGACGCCGTTGTCGTAGAACTTGCCACCCCAGGTGTTGGCGTTGTCGACGCCGAGGATGCCCTTGATGTCGGTGCAGTTCATTGCTCGGATCGACTTCTGCGCCGGACTGTCGCCATTGCAGTCGAGCTCACCGGTCTTGGCGGGTGCGATCGAGCCCACCTTCGCCTGTGCGACCGGGACGGGTCCGACGCCGAGCAGCACCGCGCTCATTCCCACTGTCATCCCTGCGACGATCAGCCGTGAGCGTCTGCTCCGCCATCGTCCGAGGATCCGGCTTACCCCCTCCTGACCCCCGTCCATCCGTCGACTTCCTGCCATGGACAGCCCTCCTCGCTACAGCGAAGGCAATTGCGCTCAATCGAGCGAAACGGACTATCTGACTCGCGTACCAGGCATGTCAATAGCCTGTGCACATCCTGAGCAGCGGCCGTGTACCGGATGGGAACAGCGGGGCACTCAGACCTCGCGGCGGCGGAAGCTCCACACGGCGAACGTCACGATGAGCAGCACCCAGCACGCGCTCCAGACCAGGAACGCGGTGGATGGTGGCGACTGCACGAAGAACGGGTTGCCGGCTCGCTCGGTGGTCGCGCCGAGCACGTCTCGATAGAGGACCGGCTCGAGCTCGTACACCGAGCCGCGCCACAATCCGTCGGTCGGGAGCAGGAGCTGGCTCACGGTCCCCGCATTGGTGATCGCGGCGTTCCCGAAGACCTGGCCGATCGCGCCAGCGATGCCGCCGATCCACGCGAGGAAGAACAGGACGAGCGCGATCACCCCGGCGGTCATCCCGGACAGCATCGTGCTGAGCAGCAGCGCCAGGGACATGACCACGACACCTTCGCCCATGAGATACAGGGCGAGCGGCACGGGCCCGGGCGGCACATACCCGGTGGTGAGGTTCACCGCGAACAGCTCGAGTGCGGTCGCGGAGCCGACGTACACCACGATCAACGCGGCGAGCCCGAGCCATTTGCCCAGCACCACCTGGTAGCGGCTGACCGGCCGCGCGAGCATCGCCAGCGCAACCCCCGACTCCACCTCGCTCGAGATGGCCGGCGACGTCACCACGACAGCACTGAGTGCAAGGACGCCACTGAACATGAACTCGACGAGCACCAGCACCTGGGACGTCGCCAGCCGCAGCTCGCTCGCCGGAAGCGGCGTCCCGTCGGGCTGGGTCAGGGTCGCCAGATGCTGGAAGCCCCACCCGGTCAGACCGATGACGATGACGGTCAGGATCGCGAGCGCGAGCAGCAGCTTCCGTCGAGCCGCCTCGCGAATCGTCAGCCGCGCGATGGTCAGTGCTGCCATCGCGCCTCCTCGGCCTGCAGCAGTGAGAGGAACCGCTCCTCGAGCGTCTGGTGGAGTGGCTCAACCGCGTACACCCTCGCTCCGCTGGCCACGAGCTCGGTGACCAGATCTGGAACGGCGTCGGCGGCCAGACCGGCGACGGTGATCCATCCGTCGAGCTCCGTCACCGTCCCGCGCCGCGCCATCGCCGCATGCGCGGCCCCATTGATGCCGGTCAGGCGCAGGCGCACGCCCCCGGTTCCCAGCAGCTCGTCGAGGCGACCCGTCGCGAGCACGCGTCCACCGGACACCACCGCGACCCGGTCGCATACCTGCTCCACCTCGCCGAGCAGATGCGAGTTGAGGAACACAGCCGACCCGCGCTCGCGGAGGCGCCGGATGATCGTCCGCGTATCAGCCCGGCCCACCGGGTCAAGGGCTGACGTCGGCTCGTCGAGGACGACCAGCTCTGGGTCGCCGAGGAGCGCGACACCGAGACCGAGGCGTTGCTGCATGCCCTTGGAGAACGTCTCCACCTTGGCGTCGCCGTGCCCGCTCAGCCCGACGGTCGACAGCGCGTCGCCGATCTGGCTCGGCCATTCGGCGCGGGTGATGCCGGCAAGCCTGCAGTGCAGCGCCAGGACCTCGCGGGCGCTCAGCCACCCCTGATAGCGAAACAGCTCGGGGAGGTACCCGACACGGCTCCGCGTCTCGCGGTCGCCGGCGCGACGCCCCAGCACCCACGCTTCTCCACCGGTCGGCCGGGTGAGGCCGAGGAGCAGCTTGACTGCGGTGGTCTTGCCGCTCCCGTTCGGACCGAGGAATCCGAACACCTCGCCGCGCGGCACCACCATGGTCAGACCCGAGAGCGCGACCGCTGATCCGTAGTGCTTGGTGAGCTCCACGGTCCGGACCGCCGGCTCGTCAGCACGGGGACCGACCTCGGTGGCAGCGGAGGGCGTCAATGCACTGAACGCGCGACCCCGAGCGCTTCGCTGGAGCTCAGCGTGCCCGCGACCGCATCCACGACTCCATTGTGCGTCCAGACCACGACGCTGCCGAGCTGGGTCGAGTCGCCGATGAGCAGGCCCGGCGCTCCATTGATGCTGACCTTCGACGCGTTCGCGAGGTCGATCGGGATGGGCACGGGCAGGGTCTGCTCCGGGTTGCCGAGCGCGCGAAGCTCGGACGCGACCTCCGCCGGGATCCCGGGAACGGAGAGCAGATAGTTCTCGAGCTGCCGGATCGTCACACCCGTCGTCGAGACGGTCGGGATGTGCGATGCGACGACGACGAACGCCTCGCCGCCGGCCGGCAGGCCACCGCCCTGGTACAGCGAGGCCGGGTCGAAGCCGTACGCGACCACGACCGCCGGGGCGATCGACACGGTCAGCGTGCTGCCGTCGAGACCCCTGGGCATCGGTGGCAGATCGCCGCCCGCGCGCGCCGCGGCGGCCCGCGCGAGCGCCGCGTCGAACGTGAAGGACACGACACCACCCGACACGACGGCGAAACGCGGCGTTGCGGGCACCCCGGACGGCAGCCGGCCGACCCCTGGTGCAGCGATGCCCGCTGACGCTCCGGCGGCGGCCGCGCTCGTCTCGGCCTGCACCTGCAGGGAGCCGCCACTGTTGACATGGCCGTAGCTCGTGAGACCCGCGAGGGATCGGATGTCGGCGAACGTCACCGGAACCGGTGTGAGCTGCTTGGGCTGGAAGAGGCTCAGGAAATCCTGGGACGCGCCGGTGACAACAAGGACGACGCTCGCCGTCGCTGCAATGGCCACCCCCACCATGACCCGCCTCACTCGCACGGCGCTCGCCCGCGCCGGGGCGGGTGCGCGGCCGCTGCGCGGACGCGGCGGCTGAGCCGCAGCCGCCAACTCGGTGCGTGCCAGCCGGCTGCGCGCAGCCTCGACGTCGATGGCCGGATCCGTGCCCGCGAACAGCGCTGCCGCGCGCGATGCGGTCGCCCCCATTCGCGCGAGCCGGTCGGCGCAGCGGGGGCACGCCGCGATGTGCAGCCGCGGTGCCGCGTCGATGGCGACCGGCTCGTCGAGCCAGCGCCGCAGGGTGCCGTCAGAGGGATGCATCCCCCACCTCCTTGCGCAGCCGCGTCTCCGCGCGCCGCAGCCGTGTTCCCACCGTGTTGATCCCGATTCCCAATGCCGACGCCATCTCCGCATAGCTGAGCCCGCTGTAGCGGAGGGCGAGCACGGCGGCGTGGCGGCGGGGGATCCGCGCGAGCGCCGCTCGCAGCATCCGGGCCGTCTCCGCGGCCTCCAGGGCGGCCTGTGGGTCGCCGCCCGTCTCGCCGCCTTCGGCGTATCGCAGCTCGCGTGCGGTGCGCCGGTGACCGGCCCGGATCGTGTTGAGCGCGGTGTGCACCGCGGCGGCCCGCAGCCAGGCTGGGGCGTTGGCACCGGGGTCGTCGCCGAAGCGCCGGTGGAGATCGAGGAACACCTCCTGGGCGACGTCCTCGGCCGCCGCCGGGTCAGAGAGCACCCGCCGCGCGATCCCAGCGATCCTCGGGTACTCCTCGACGAAGAGGCGGTCGAACCCGGTCGGCATCCCGGTCGAGGGCGCGATGGGACGAGAGACACCCGTCATGACGCGTACGGTGATGGCTTCGAGGGCGCGGGAGTCGACCACATCAGGTATGCACCGCCGCCCGGACCTTTGTGACACCGAGCCGGTGACCGTCGCGTGCCCGGTGACCGCCGAGACCCGGCACTGGGTAACCTTCCGCCTGATGTCCGCCGCCGTCGCCAGCCGACTCCGACGCATCACACCAGGTCAGCTCATCGTTGTCGCGGCCTTCGTCGTGATCCTGTGCGTGATCGTGCGCAGAGGCGGCGATCCCGACATCTTCTGGCACCTCGTGACGGGGCAGTGGATGGTCGACCACCACCAGCTCATCTCGCAGGACATCTTCACGTTCACCGTCGCGGGCAAGCAGTGGATCGACCCTGAGTACACCACCGAGATCCTTGCCTACCTCGTGTACAAGGTCGGCGGCCTGACGCTCGTGTCGCTCGCGTTCGGCGCCTTGACGCTCGTCGGGTTGGCGCTGATCTGGCGGCGCGTCAAGCTCGAGATGTCCAACCCGGTCATCGCCGCGATCCTTGTGGGGATCGCCGGTCTCGCAGGTGCCGCGGTCTGGGGTCCGCGTCCGCAGATGATCACCTTCGCCTTCTCCTGCCTCGAGCTGCTGTGGCTCGACCGGTACCTGCGCGGACGGTCTCGCGCGGTCTACTGGCTGCCGCTCGTCATGGTGGCGTGGGCAAACCTGCACGGCGGTTTCCTCTTCGGGCTGGTCCCCGTCGGAGTCGCGGCGTTCGTGGAAGCGGTCCACTGGATGCGTCGAGTTCGACGTCGATCTGCACATGCGCCGCACGCGCAACCTGGTGCTCGTGCTCGTGGGCTGCGTCGTCGCGGCCGTGATCAATCCACACGGTATCCATCTCTACACCTACGTGATCCAGCCCCAGTTCTCCGGCGTGCAGCAGAGCTTCATCGCCGAATGGCAGTCCCCCAACTTCCATGTGCTCGAGGAGCGAGGGTTCGAGGCGATGCTGCTGCTTGTCCCGGTCGCGTTCGCGGTCCGCCGTCCATCCCTCTGGGAGGTCTGCCTCACCGTCGTCGTGTCCATCGCGGCGCTGTCGGCGGTGCGCCACTCGGCATTGTTCATCGCGGCGGAACTGCCGATCCTCATCTGGTCGTTCTCGGCGGGCTGGGAGCGGATGTCGCTCTCGCACCGCGTTGCCGAGTGGATCGCCCCGAGAGGGCGAGCACTCCTTGCGGGCGCCGTAGCCGTGTTGGTGGTGGCGGTGGCGGGGACAGGCATCTTCGTGCACTCGACGCTGTCAAACCAGACGAAGGCGACGGCGGCGAACTTCCCGGTCGGCGCCGCCGACTGGCTGGCGGCGCACCCCAACGTGGGGACGCACATGTTCAACCAGTACGGCTGGGGTGGCTACCTCATCTATCGCTTCTATCCGGATCCGAACCGGCGCGTGTTCTCGTTCGGCGAGGCGACCATGCTCGGCAACTCGATCATGGAGCAGGTGAGCGATGTCGAGCTCGGGAACCCGGACTGGCAGCAGATCTTCGCGGAGCACGACATCGACTACGTCATCGACGTTCCGGGTGCGCCCGCGGTCCTAGCCCTCGAGGTCGATCCGCAGTGGACGAAGGTCTATGACGACGGGTTCGCGGTGATCATGGTGAAGAACTCCGCGCTGGCCCGCGCCGACAGCACCTGAAACCACGACGGAGCGAGCGCCGTTGCTCCTTCACCGATGCACGCGGTCCTGATGCTCTCGCTCCGGCGCTGGTTGCCGTTTGCAGTCGCGATCACCGGGCTCTGTGGCCTGGTCTTCCTCGAGATGCAACAGGTGATCCGCCAGTCGGCGAATGACCCCCAGATCCAGATGGCCGAGGATGCCGCGGCGCGCCTGGCCGCCGGGGCCGCGGCCGATGCCACCGTCCCACGCGCCACCGTCGACATCGCCTCGTCCCTCGCGCCCTTTGTGATCGTCTACGACGCGCAGGACCGTGTGATCGCCTCGTCGGCGACACTCGACGGAGCGACGCCGCGACTGCCCGAAGGGGTACTCGCAGCGGCACGCCAGAGCGGTGACGACCGTGTGACCTGGGAGCCGACACCCGGGGTGCGCATCGCTGCGGTCGTGGTGCCGTACCACGGGGGCGCGGTGCTCGCCGGACGTTCGTTGCGCGAGGTGGAACGTCGTGAGTCCGACGCTCTCGGCACGGCTGCCATCGCTTGGGTATTCGGGCTCGTTGCCGTCGCAGTGACCATCATCGCGGTCGAGTCGACGCGTGGACGCGGAGAGGGCATCCCGCGCGACTAAGAGTCGGCCAAATGCTTCAGGGCATGTAGTATCGGACCGATGCAAGACCGCGAGCCCGTCTCCACCCACGCCTTCCGTTTGATCGGGGTCTTCTCGGTCCGGTTCCGCTGGCCGATCCTGATCGCGTGGGTCGTCATCACGATCTTCTCCGTCAAGGCCTTTCCCGGCCTCTCCGACGTCGCCAAGGATTCGCAGAGCAGCTTCCTGCCTGCCAACTCGCCGTCGGTGCAGGCCGAGACCCTGGCGCAACCGTTCCAGGATTCGAAGCACGGCGTCGCGACACTCGTCGCGGCGCGCGAGGGAGCCCCGCTCACCGCCTCCGACATCCAGCAGATCAACACGATCGAAGCCAGGATCGGCGGCCTCTCGGAGGTCCTCCGAGTTCAGGACTTCGGGCTCTCACCCGACAAACACGCCGAGCAGGCGCAGGTGGTCACCACGCTCCCGCCGTTCAGCGCCGGCAGCAACGCCATCGCGCTCGTCGCCGCCATCCGCGCGACGTTCCCGAGCGACGCCTCGGGACTGCAGTTTCACCTCACGGGGACGATCCCCGGCTTCGTCGATCAGCAGAGCCAGTCGAAGACGTCGCAGAACGACATCCAGCGGTTCTCGGTGCTCTTCATCATCGTCCTGCTGCTCATCGCATTCCGAGCACTGCTGGCGCCGCTCGTGACGCTGCTCCCCGCAGCGCTCGTGCTTGCACTGGCGAGCCCGGTGATCGCGGGGGCGACCCACCTCGGCGTGCAGGTGTCGGCCATCACGCAGTTCATCCTCATCGTCCTCGTCCTCGGAGCGGGGACCGACTACGGACTGTTCCTCGTCTTCCGGACACGAGAGGAGTTGCGGCGCGGGCTCGAACCGAAGGATGCGGTTCGACGAGCGGTGGCCACCGTCGGCGAGTTCGATCACATTCAGCGCGCTCATCGTCATCGCCGCGCTGATGTCGTTGATCATCGCGCAGTTCAACTTCTACCAGAGCCTCGGGCCTGCCCTGGCGATCGGGATCGCGCTGATGCTGATGGCAGGGCTGACGCTGCTGCCCGCGCTGCTCGCGATCTTCGGACGTGCCGTCTTCTGGCCGTCACGCGCGCGCATGGTCGAGAATCCGCGCGCGAACGTCTACGGGCGGATCGCCGCCTCGGTGGTGCGCCGCCCGCTCCCGGTCGCGGTCGTCGGCGCCATCATCTTCGGAGCGATCGCACTCGGACAGATCGGGACCACCACTGCCGGTTTCGCCGACCAGTCCGCGCCGTCGGGCACCGACTCCGCCGCCGGTGACAAGCTCGTCACCGAGCATTACGGCAGCGCCAACCTGAATGCGACCGAGTTTCTCTTCAAGTTCCCGGCCTCGATCTGGACGCACGCGGACGACCTGCAGACGATTGAGGGAACGCTCGTGCGCAACGGGGGATTCGCCGCTGTGGAGGGCCCGCTGACGTTCTCCGGCCAGGCGCTGACGCCCGCGCAGCTGGTCGCGATCCATGCCGGCGGCAACGCGCAGGCAGCTGAGGCACTCGCACGATTCGTGAGCAGCGACGGACGCACGGTCCAGTTCATCGCTGTCGAGCCTCACGGCGGTGCGCTGCCCATCAACGACATCCCGAGGGTGCGCGATCTCGCCACCACCATCGGTTCGGGTGTGGGCGCGCAGGCGAGCGGTGTCTTCGGCATCCAGCCGTTCGCGTACGACGTCGATCAGCTCTCGTCGTCCGACCTCTGGCACATCATCCCGGTGGTCGCGATCCTCATCGCCATCCTGCTCGCCATCGTCATGCGCAGCCTGGTCGCGCCACTCTATCTCGTGACCAGCGTCCTGCTCTCATACCTGGCGGCGCTCGGTCTCACCGCGTTGATCTTCGTGCACTTCGGCGGCCAGGACGGCATCAACTTCGTCTTACCGTTCCTCATGTTCGTCTTCCTGATGGCGCTCGGATCCGACTACAACGTCCTCGTCATGACGCGCATCCGCGAGGAGTCGCACCATGACACGACCCGCGAGGCGGTCCGGCGTGCCATCGGCGCCACGGGCACGACGGTGACCACGGCGGGGCTGATCCTCGGCGGCACCTTCGCGGTCCTGGCGTTCGCCGGCGGCGGAGCATCGGGAGGATCGCAGATCCAGCAGATCGGGTACGGCGTGGCCTTCGGCGTGGTCATGGATACGTTCGTGGTGCGCACGATCCTCGTGCCCGCGCTCGTGGTGATCCTTGGCCGCCGCAACTGGTGGCCTTCGAGTCTCTGGCGGGAGGGTGAGCCCGTGGTGCCGGCAGCACCGCCGTCGACGCCGACGGAGAGCACTCCGGTTCCGGTGGGAGAACGTTGAGATGAGCCGCGTCCCCGAGCTCACGGCCGCCCTCTGGGCGTCGCACCGCCGGCTTGACAACGCGACGCGCGGGATGACTCGCGAGCAGCTCTCCGGCCCCTCGTACTGCAGCGAGTGGACCATCGCGCAGGTGATGTCCCACCTGGGGAGCGGTGTCCAGGTCATGGGGCTGCGTCTCGATGCGGGCCTCGCCGGCACGGAGCCGCCGAACCAGTCCGAGGTCGAGGGGATCTGGGCCGTCTGGGACGCGATGACGCCCGAGGATCAGGCCGAGAAGAGTCATCAGCACCGACACGATGTTCCTGCAGCGTGTCGACACCATCCCCTCGGATCAGCTCGAGGGACTCCAGATGTCGCTCTTCGGGACGCCCGCTGACGCCGACCGGTTGCTCCGGATCCGGCTCAGCGAGCATGCCATCCACACGTGGGACATCGTGGTGATGGGCGATCCCGCCGCGACGCTCAGCGCCGACGCGGCCGCGGAGATGATCGACGGGCTCGACCTCATCGTGACCTACACCGGGAAGGCGGCTCACGGCCCCAGCGAGACGACGATTATCACCACCGATCCGGACCGCACCTTCCGTCTGTCGGCCGACGATGCGGTGTCCGTCGCGCCCACAGCGGCCGGTGATCCGCCCGCCACCGCCGTCGTGCGGCTGCCCGCGGAAGCATGGATACGCCTCGTCTACGGCAGGCTCGACGCCGCACACACCCCGGCGAGCGTGGCGTCGCAGGGCATCGGTCTCGAGACGCTGCGGGCGATGTTTCCCGGCGTCTGAACCGGGTGGGTGGTAGTCTGCCGACCGCCATGGCCGAGCAATTTCGACCGGCCTCCCGCCACCTCTCGTGGCTGATGACACGCTCCGGAGCAGGGATCCTCAAGGTCCCCGAGATCACCCTGCTCTTCTGGGTGGTGAAGCTGCTCTCGACGGCGATGGGTGAGGCGACCTCCGACTACCTCGTGTTCCAGATCAATCCGTATGTTGCTGTGCTGCTCGGCTGTGTCGGACTGGCCGTCGCCCTCGTGTTGCAATTGCGGGCGCGCCGATACGATGCCTGGACGTACTGGTTCGCTGTTGTCATGGTCGCGGTGTTCGGAACGATGGCGGCCGACGTCCTGCACGTCGAACTGCACATTCCCTACGTGGCGACCACTGTCGCCTTCTCCGTGGCACTCGCAGTCGTGTTCGTCCTGTGGTACTCCAGCGAGCGGACCCTCTCCATCCACACCATCTATCCGGGGCGACGCGAGCTCTTCTACTGGGCCACGGTCATCGCGACGTTCGCCCTCGGCACGGCGGCAGGCGACATGACCGCCGCCACGCTCCACCTCGGGTATTTCGCCTCGTTCCTGGTGTTCGCCGTCCTCTTTCTGATGCCGGGCCTCGGGTACTGGCGCTTCGGTCTCAATCCCATCTTCGGCTTCTGGTTTGCCTATGTCATGACCCGGCCGCTCGGAGCCTCGTTCGCCGACTGGATGGGGAAGCCGTACCTGGGCGGTCTGGGACTTGGCGATGGGAAGATCGCCGGGGTGCTGACGGTGATGATCATCGTGCTGGTCGGCTACCTGGCGGCCTCACATACGAACGTCGGAAAGCGGGCCGCCGCGGGACACTGAGCGGCGGCAACGCGGTCGCGAAGGTCCGTGGTCCTCCGCGCGACACGCGACGTTTCCTGGACGGGACGGTTCGGTGGCCTCGCGCGCGTCAGCCGCGCGGATCCGGCGCAATCGAGATCCGATCGCGACCGTCACGCTTGGCCTGGTACATCGCCTGGTCCGCGGCCAGCACGACGTCGTCCAGCTCCTGGCCGTGATCGGGGAAGACCGCGACACCGATCGATGCCGTGACGCGCGTCGGCGCGGAGGTCGGCGCGCGCAGCTCGGACACCGCCTCGTGCAGCGCCTGCGCGACACGCATCGCCCCGTCGACGTTCGAGTTGGTCAGGACGACGAGGAACTCCTCACCGCCGTAGCGCACGGCGTAGTCGCTGTCGCGGACCACCCGGCGCAGCGCCCGCGCGACCGCTCGGAGGACCGAGTCGCCGACGGCGTGACCCGCGGTGTCGTTGATCTCCTTGAAGTGGTCGAGGTCCATGAGCAGGATGCCGACACCCGCACCGGTTCGGAGGCTCTGTGACATCACCCGCGGCGCCATGTCGCGCCACCAGCGAATGTTGAACAGCCCGGTGAGCGCGTCGGTGAGCGCGCGGCGCTCGAGCTCGATGTACATCTGCGCGTTGCTGAGCGCGGCAGAGGTGACGAAGCCCAGCAGCGCGCAGCGCTCGAGATCCTCCTCACTGAACCGATCAAGCCCGTTGCGCCAGATATCGATGACGCCGAGGCGCTGATCGCCGGCGATCAGCGGTATCGCGAGCATCGACTCCGGCTCGCGCCGCGTCCCCGGGATCGTCGCCGCCGCGGGGTGCGAGTCCGTGTCGGCGCAGCGGTACGGTTGGGCGCGCGCGAACGCCCAGCCGGTGATGCCCTCGCTCAGCGAGATCTCACCGCTCGTGAGGCCCTCGGTGCCTTCGCCGGCGAGCACGCGCGGACGGAAGCGGTGATGCTCCCAGTCGGCTTCGAAGATGGCGAGACGGTCGGCGGCGGCCACCTCGTTCAGCCGCGTCGCGGCGATCTTGAGGATGCGGTCGGGGTCGTGCTCCGCCTGGAGGGTGCGCGCGGTCTCGACCAGGAAGCGCGCGAAGGTTCGGTCGTCGAGGTTCGTCACACCCGGAGCGGCAAGCGTCGTGAGCTCGATCGGCGCGCGCAGCGTGTCACCGCGCTCGCGGAAGATGCGCACCTCGCGGCGCTGGAACGAGGCGCTCGTCACCAGCTCATCGCCGGGTTCGGCGAGGCCAGGATCGACGACGAGGGGCCGCGCCAGGTGCGGCCCGACCCCGTACTGCACACCGAGCTCCGCCACGGCGGCCGCGGTGGTCTTGCTGTCGACTCCGCGGGCGACGATGCGTCCGTCGAGGCGTGCCACGAAGACCACGGTCGCGGCGAGCTCCGCCTTGGCGACGTCGTCATCGATGACGCGTCTCGGCAGTCCCGGGTCGAGGAACACGAAGTCCGGCCGCAGGTCGGCGATGAACCGACGGTCGAGCGCGGGAGTGACCGCGTCGACAGCGAGCAGGAACCCCGCCTCACGGAGCCGGCGAAGTCTCGCGATCGCGCCGTCGTCGAGAGCCCGGCCGGACTCGGTGCGCACGATCCAGGCAACCTCTCCAGGGTTCACCCCGGCCCGGCGGGCGTCCGCGGTGAGGTCGACGCCGGCGCCCGAGAACGCTCTGTCGTGCAGCGGCACGAGCAGCAACGCCGGCCCTGTGTGCTGCGCGAGCGCCAGCGCCGCGCCGACGATCGCATCGTCGGCGCCGGTCTCAGCGGGACGCGGGAGCGCCTCGTATCCAAGATCGACGTGATCGATGATGTCGATCACCGGCTGGAGCGCCACACCCGGGCGCGCTGCGTCGCTGGCGCGGTACGACGGCGCGCTTCCCATGACCACGGCTTTCAAGCTACCCCCACGTTCGATCTCCGGCCGGCACGCTCTTCCTGCTGTCGCGTCACACCTTCGCACCGAGCAGCCGACAAATCAGTCTCATCGGCGACCTGCTGCGGAGTCGCGGCCCACATGTCACAGCTCGCCGGCACGCGCCGGCGGCGATGGTCGATCCCTGCCGGCGGAGGAGTGGGACGCCGCGCCGACGGTTCGTCTCCGGCGTCCACAACTCCTGCCGCTCCACCCCTGAGGCGATCGCGGTTCAGCGGCGCCTCGTCATCCGGGTCTGGTCCTAATGCACATGGAGCATCGGCTGCGGCGTGCTTGGCGCCGTCGATGCCGATGCCGCGACCGTCGCTGTCCCCAGCGACAGACTGGCGGCGATGATCACCGCCCCCAGCCTGATCCAGCGAGTGAGCCTGCCCATTGAAACCTCCTCGAGACGGTGTCCCCTTTGACGTGGACCCATTGTCTTAAGACCCTGCGACGCGGCGCCCGCCCAAGTGGTCACGAGGTGATGACGTGCGCCGTCGCAATGGCCGGCGGCGTTCGCACATCACCGATCGGACAGCCTCAGCCTCCATTGATTTCGGCCTGCGACATGCTCGTCATCGGTCCTGCAGCGCGCGCCGTCGATCCTGCGTTGGGATGCCCCAGGAAACGATGCAGCACTATTCGGTACGGCGGGCGCTGCGCACCCTCGCAGCGTTCAGCCGCAGCCTCGCACGAGCCGAGTTCGAGGGACGATCTACTCGTCCTGACGGGAGCGTGCCTCCGCGACCTCGGCTTTCGAAGTCTGCTCGCGGAGCTCGAGGGTGACCGGGTGCGACTCCTTTCCGACCCTGTCGAGGCCGAGTCGCTCGCCCGAGTCGAGACGATCCTCGGCCGGCCGCTCAGCAGCCTCACGCTCCGCACCAACGCGATCCCATGCGTCCACGCGGCGGCCACCCGCCGTTCACCGGCGACGGGCGGCGACCTCTCCGCCTCCCTGACGAGCCTCGTGACGCACCTTTCGAGAGCCGATCGCGTGGCGTTGCGTCGCGAGATCGGCCCCGGTCCGTTCACGGCGGTCCCGGTCGAGCGAGGGGACGAGCTGCTCGCGTTGCTGCTCACCTGGCGCGCGCACGGGCGGACGGGCGACGCACTCGCCTTTCTCCAGGTGGTCGCGGCGCAGCTGGGCCCCGCGTGGCGCCGCCTCGGGCCCGCACAGGAGGCGGAACCCGCCCGTGCCGCAGCCCCCTCGACGGCGCCCGAGCTGATCCGCGGGCTCATCGAGTCGGGAGGCATCCGTCCCGCGATGCAGCCGATCATCCGGCTGCTCGACGGCGTCACCCTCGGTTACGAGTCCCTCTGCAGGATCAACCCGGGGACGGGGCCCCAGCTTCCGGAAGCGCTCTTCGACGCCGCCGGTCGCGACATGGAGAAGGAGCTCGACGAGGCGTGCATCCGTGCAGGCCTCGCAGCAAGCGTTCACACCCTCCCGGCGACCCTGTTCCTGAACGTGACCCTGCCCACGCTGGTCCAACCGAACGCCGCACAACGGCTGCATCAGCTCGCCGTGGAGGCGGGGGTCGCTCCCGAGCACGTGGTGCTCGAGGTCAGCGAGCATGTTCCGGTTCCCAACGTCGCGCGGCTGCGTCGCGTCGTTGCGGACGTGCGAGCCCGCGGCTTCCGCATCGCCATCGACGACGCCGGCGCGGGCCATGCCAGCATGCTCGTCATCGCCGAGGTGCGGCCTGATTTCATCAAGATCGACCGCGATCTCATCCGCGGGGTGCACTCCAGCGATTCGCGGCGTGCGCTCGTCGTCTCGCTCCTGTCGTTCGGCACGCACATCAACGCTCGCATCATCGCGGAGGGCATCGAGACCGAGGCGGACCTGCGCAGCCTGATGGATCTCGGCGTGCAGTTCGGACAGGGCAACGTGCTCGGCGAACCCGTGATCCTCGGTGATCCCGCCGTCCTCAACGCCGTCGTCGTGCAGCCGTCGTGGTTCGCGTCACGCCGCGTCGAGAGCTTCCCGGCGACCGTCGACCCGGCGGCGCCCAGTCACGCACCGCCACGACGCCGGGTGCACGCGCCGATGCCGACTCGCGACAGCCTTCCCCACGCGCTCAGCCGCGCCGCGCTCGCTCTTCAAGCCGAGCACGATCCGCAGCGCATCCTCTCGGTGATCGCCGAGCAGTTGCAGCGCGTGGTGCCGGTCGACGACCTCTCGATCTATGAGGCGGACCACAACAACCACCGGTTCGTCGCGGCGTTCGCGACAGGGAGGCAGGCCGCCGAGATCATGGCGGACGTGTTCTCCCTCTCCGTCGGTGTCAACGGCTGGGCATTCGCGCTCGGCACGCCGCAGAACCTCGGCAACGCCGGCGCGCACCCCGCGGCGGCTGCGGTGCCCAACACGCCGTTCGAGCACGAGTCGTTGCTGCTCATCCCGCTCATGGCCGGAGATCACAAGCTGGGCATGCTCAACTGCCGGCGCATGGGCCTCAACCGGTTCACGGACGAGGACCTCGAGACCGCGACCCTCTTCGGTCACACCGCGGCGATGGCATGGCACAACGCGCAGCTCTATGAGGAGCTTGCCCGGCGCGCCATGACCGACGGATTGACTGGTCTGTTCAACAGCCGGTGGTTGCGCGAGTCGGGCGAGCTCGAGATCGGCGAATGCCGCCGCCGCGGCACACCGCTGAGCATCGTGCTGGTCGACCTCGATCACTTCAAGACCATCAACGACAGCGGCGGCCACGAGGCCGGCGACGCGGTGCTGCAGCGCGTCGCATCCGAGCTGCGCCGGATCACGCGCGTGGGCGACGCCGCCGTGCGCCTCGGCGGCGAGGAGTTCGTCCTCGTGCTGCGCGATTCGGACGCTGCCGGAGCGGCCCGCGTCGCCGATGACCTGCAACGCGCGCTGCGCAACGTCCCGATCCCCGCGGCGTGCTCCGGCGTCGACAGTGTCACCGCGTCGATCGGCATCGCGAGCTTCCCCGATCAGGGTTGGCGGCTCGACGACCTGGTGCGCGCCGCCGACATCGCGATGTATCAGGCCAAGCGCGACGGGCGTGACCGGGTGAAGCTCGCGGTGCTCGGGGGCACGGTACGGAACGAGCCGCGCGACGCGATCGCCTGAGGCACCGTCCCCCGTTTCGCCACACCGACGGTCCGTCAGCGAAGGTACCCCTCGATCACCGGAGCGACCCGCGCTACGAGGTCGTCGTTCGTGGCGCCGACCACCGGGCCGGCCTTCACCACATGGCGCAGCATCGCGATGCCGATCAGCTGCGCCACCACCAGCGACGCTCGCAGCTGACGGTCGGGCCGGTCGATGAGCGAGCCGAGTGACGTGAGCATCTCCTGCGCCAGGAACTCGCGCAGCATCCCAGCCGCGCGCTCGCTCGACACCGCCGAGCGCACGAGGCTCAAGACCATGTCGCGCGTCTGCTCGTCGTCCAGCATGCGCAGGTAACGGCGGACGATCGTCTCGGCCGCCTCGGGGGTGCTCAACTCGTCCAACCCGTCAAACACATGGTTCGGACGAAGGGTGCGCTCCAGCGCGGCGATGAAGAGACCCTCCTTGGTGCCGAAGTAGTGCACGAGCAACGCGGGGTCGACATCGCACCGCTTGGCGATGCTGCGCAGTGACGTCGCGTCGTAACCGCGAGCGCCGAACGAGCGCCGCGCCGCAACGAGGATGTCCTGGCGGGTCTCCGGCGCGCCGGGGCGGCGGCCGGTGCGACTCATCGCGAGCCTCCGGCGGAGACGATGCTCACGAACGCCTCCTCGAGATTCGCCGGCACGGTGCTGATCGCTCCCTCGATGCCGTGACGCGCGAGCAGTTCGCGCACGTCGCGCTGCGAACCGGGGACGCGGAGCGTGTCGCCCTGCACCTGCACGATGAGGCCCTGCGCGTCGAGCACCTCGAACGCCCGCTGCCAGGCGGGGCACTGGACCTGCACCACCTCGCGACCGGCGATGACCTCGGTGACGGTGCCCTCGGCGACGACACGCCCACCGGCCATGACGACGAGCCGGTCGCACTGCGCCGCCTCCTCCATGTTGTGGGTCGTCACCAGCACGCCGGTGCCGTGTTCGGCGCTGTCGCGGATGTCCTGCCACAGGCGGGCGCGGCTGAGCGGCCCGACGCCTGATGTCGGCTCGTCGAGCACGAGCAGCTCCGGCTCGTGCGAGAACGCCACGGCGAATGCAACCCGTCGCTGCAGTCCGAGCGGCAGCGTCCCGACCAGGTCGTCACTCGCGTCGCGAATGGCCGGCGGCAGCGACGCGTGCGTGGAGCCGAAGGCGGCGGCCGTGAACCTCCAGTTCTCTCGGACGGTCATGTCGTCATAGAGACCGAGCGTCTGGGGTACGTACCCGAGCCGGCGGCGCGTGGCCATCGACGGGGGCGCGTCGAAGAGCAGCGCCTCCCCCTGCGATGGCCGCACGAGTCCGAGCAGCAACCGGATGAGCGTTGTCTTGCCGGCGCCGTTCGCACCGAGGAGCCCGACGACCTCGCCGCCATTGACGGCGATGTCCACCGAGTCCACCGCGGTGAACGAGCCGAAACGCATCGTGACGCGCCGGCTTTCGGCGAGCGCGGTCATCGACTCGTTCCTTCCTTCGCCACGTCGGCGAGTGCGGCGATCATCACCGCATCGTCGAAGCCAGGCCGCAGCGGTTCGGCCCCGGCGGGCAGGTCGCGCGATGGCGCCCACACGCGCCATGTCGCACCCCAGCGCCAGGACAGCCCCGTGGGTTGCGCCGCCGACCGGACGACACCGAGGGCGCCGGGCACACCGGCGGTGATCTCGGACGGTGAGCCGACGGCGATGGGCCGTCCCTGCTCGAGCAGCACGACCGTCGCGGCTCGGTGCGCCTCGTCGACGTACGTGGTTGCGGCGACGACCGCGGTTCCCTCGGCCGCGGCACCCGAGATGAGGCGCCACAGCTCGGCGCGGCTCACGGGGTCGACGCCGGTGGTTGGCTCGTCGAGCACGAGCATCGGTGGGCGGTGCAGGAGCGCCATCCCGACCGCGAGCTTGCGCTGCATGCCCCCGGACAGCTGCCCGCCGAGTCGCGACCGCGCGTTGCCGAGCCCGATGCGTTCGAGCAGCTGCGTCGATCGCCGGGACAGCTCGGCGCCCCGCAACCCGTACGCGCCGCCCGAGAACGCGAGATTCTCGTCGACCGTGAGATCCACGTAGAGCCCGGCGGTGGCAGGCACGTACCCGATGTCGGTCTTCGCCGGCCGGCGCGCGACACCGGTGGTGAGCCGCACGAGGCCGACCAGCGCTCGCAACAGCGTCGACTTGCCGGCTCCGTCGCCGCCGACGACGATGGCGACCGTCGAAGGCTCCACGCGCAGCGTCACGTGATCGAGCGCGACCCTGGCGCCGAACGCCACGCTCGCATCCTCGAGCCCCCAGGTCATGACGGCACGGCCTCCGTGGTCACCGCGGGTGCACGAGCATGCCGGGCGCTCGGCGCGAGGTCGCGGCGGAACCGCAGCATGGCCAGCCCGAGCACGATGACGGCCATCCCCGCAAGGACGAGGAGCTGCACCCAGATGTCGCCGATCGGGGATGCCTTGAGCATCACGCCGCGACTGATCTCGATGAAGTACTTGAGCGGGAGGATGTACGCGATCCACTGCACGCCGCTCGCCATCGACGACACCGGAAAGATCAATCCTGACAACAGGATCTGCGGCACCACGAACATGATCGCGAGCTGTATCGACTGGCCCTGGTTCTGCGACACGGTCGATACCAGCACCCCCATGCCGAGTGTCACCAGCAGAAACAGCAGCGCGCCGATCGCGAACGTCGCGACGTTGCCGACGAACGGAACTCCGAAGAGCAGCATGCCGATCACCACGATCGCGATGAGGTCGAGCGATGCGAGCAGCAGATACGGGACGATCTTTCCGAGGATCACGTCCCACGGCCGGAACGGCATCACCGCGAGCTGCTCGATGGTGCCGGCCTGCCGCTCGCGCACGATGCCGAGGCTCGTGATGAGCGTGCCGATGAACAGCAGGATCAGACCGTTCAGGCCCGGGATCATGATCCACGACGTCGAAAGGTTCGGGTTGTAGAGGATCTGCACGCTCACCGGCGGGATCGCCGCCCCGCCGGCGGCCGCGGCCTGCGCGCTGTGCGCGATGGCGGCCTGGGCGGCCTGCACCGCGAACAGCTGCGTCCCGTCCATGAGCGCGATGACCCGGCCAGAGCCCGTCACGACGGCGACCGCGACGCTCCCGTCCTGCAGCCGGCTCTCGGCGAGCGACCGGCCGGCTGTCGCGTCGACGTCGACGACGTCGAAGGGAGCGTGGAGATGACCGGCGACGGCTGCCGCCTCCGGACCCACCACGACGGTGGGGATGCTCGAGACATCGAAGCGCGCCGCGTAGCCGAAGACCACCAGCAGCAGCACCGGGAGCACGACCAGCAGCGCGAGGGTTCGCCGGTCGCGCTTGAGTTGACGGAACTCCTTGACGATCATCGCCCACACGGCCGCGCCTCCTAATTCATTGACTGTTGAACTCTACGCCTGGTGAATTAGCGAGTCAACCGCCGCGACAGCGGCGGTCGGGCGTTGGCGCTCGAGGCCCCAGGGGACGGATGAACGCCGGCTGAGATCCGACGGTCAGCCCATCGAGGACCTCCGCCAGGATCTGGCGGGCGAGCCGTTCGTCACCGAGGCTCGTCTGGAGGGCGAGACGATCCGCCTCTACGTCACGGACGGAGCGCTGGCGCTGCCGCTCGTCTTCGATCGCCTGCGGGCGGCCGGCGTGCTGCTCAACTCGGTCTCCGTCGCGGAACCGTCCCTCGACGACGTGTTCCTCAAGCAGACCGGGCGGTCCCTGCGCGATACCGCGGCGGGCGCTGCGAGCGCGGAGGTGGCGGCATGACGCTGCTTCGCGAGATCGGGCTGCTCTGGAAGCGCAAGCTGGTCGAAACCGTGCGCCAGCCGACGTGGGTCTTCGTCGGGTTGAGCACGCCGCTGCTGTACCTCGCGCTGTTCGCGCCCCTGCTCCAGAAGTTCGCCGGGGGACCCGACTTTCGCAGTGGGAGCGTGCTCGACGTGTTCGTGCCGGGCATCCTCGTGCTCATGGCGTTCGGCGCGGGGATGGGCGCCGGCTGGGGCATCATCTGGGAGGTCGACACCGGCGTCATCGAGCGCTTGCGCGTGACCCCGACGAGCCGGTTCGCGCTGCTGATGGGCACGGTGCTCCGCGACGTCGCGATGTTCGTGATCCCGGCCCTCGTGGTCATCGCGGTGGCGATCCCGTTTGGATTCCACCCGCAGTGGGGTGGCATCGCGGTCCTCGTCGTCCTGCTGAGCATGCTCACCGTCATCACGTCCGCATGGTCGAACGCGCTCGGCATCATCCTCCGGCAGATCGGGAGCCTCGCGGCCGTGGTCACCGGCCTTCAGCTGCCGCTCACATTGCTCGCCGGCATCCTGCTCCCGCTCTCGATCGCGCCCCTGTGGATGCAGGGCCTCGCCCATGTGAACCCGCTGTACTACGCGGTCGAGGCGTCTCGCGATCTCTCGCAGGGAACGATCATCTCCGCGACGGTCGTGCTCGGCTTCGCGGTGATGATCGGACTCGCCGGGCTCACCCTCTGGTGGGCGACGCGAACCTACCGGCGCGCTGTCGCCTGAGGCTCGATCCCGAGCGCGCGCCTGATGAAGGCCAGCTCGATGAGCAGGAGGTTCTCCGCGACGGCGTCATCGTTGGCCATGTGCGTCGCGCCGGTGATCGGCAGCACCGTGTGCTCGCGACCCGCGGCGAGCAGCGCGCCCGAGAACCGCAGCATGTGCGCCACCACCACGTTGTCATCGCTCATGCCGTGGATGAGCATCAGCGGCCGCTCGAGCCGCGCGGCATCCACCAGCAGGGACATCCCCGCGTAGTTCGCCGGCTCCTGGTCAGGATGCCCGAGGTATCGCTCGGTGTAATGCGTGTCGTACAGGAGCCAGTCAGCCGGCGCCGCGCCCGCGCTCGCGACGTGGAACACGTCGGGCCTCCGCAGCACCGCGAGCGCCGCCAGGTATCCACCGTACGACCAGCCGCGGATCGCGACCCGTGAGAGGTCGAGGTCGGGCCACTCGGCCGCGGCGGCGTGGAGCGCATCGACCTGATCCTCGAGCACGGCGGTCGCGACATCGCCACGCACCGTGCGCGCCCATTCCGGCCCCCGTCCGGGCGTTCCCCTGCCGTCGGCCACGAGCACGGCGAAGCCCTGGTCGGCAAACCACTGCGAGGTGAGATGCGCGCCGGCCGACGCTGTCACCTTCTGGAACCCCGGACCACCGTACGGATCAAGGAGGACAGGGAGCTTCGCGCTCCCCGGCTGATGGCCGGACGGGAACAGGACGGCGGCGCGGAGCTCGCGCGCCCCGAGCCTGGTCATCCGCAGGTTGAGCGATATCGCCGGCGTCTCCGCGAACAACTCGATGCGCGCGGCCTCACGGTCGTGCTGATGCACGGTGATCACGGCACCGTCGAAGTCGAGCCCGCGCCGGACCACCACGGTCGTGCCGCCGCGCCGGCGCGCGCCGGCGACGCCGCCGTCGATGCCGGGCCCTGGGAACGCGCGAACGCCGGCGGGTCGCGACCACGTGTACACGCCGATCTCCGTCGGTTCGAGCGACGCGGTGAAGAGGACCACGTCGCCGTCGACATCGAGCACGTCACGCACCTCGAGGTCCCTGAGCGTGACGACCTCATCGCCGGCGACGAGTCGTTTCGCGCCGCCCTGATCGACGGTCCAGATCAGCGTGCCGTCCGCGAGGCGCTCGGGAACGCCCCCGACGATGTCGATCCACGATTCGTCATGGTCCTCGCGGATCACCGACGTCGCACCGGTGTCGGTGTCGACCGCGAGGATGCGCATCGCGCGCTGGTCGCGGGTCTGCACGACGACGAGCAGACCGTGCGAGGACCAGTTCGCCGTCGTCACATACTCGAATTGACTGCGGTCCCAGCCCACCTCGACCCGCGCGCCGTCGAGGCGCACGACATGCAGGGTGACGTCCGCGTTGTCGGTGCCCGCACGCGGATACGCCACCTCGACGGGGCGGCTGCCCGGGTTGGAAGGATCGGCGATGTGCCAGCGCTGGACACGCGAGACATCGACGCGCGCGACCAGCAGCTGCAGCCCGTCGGGCGACCACCAGTACCCGTGCTGCCTGCCCATCTCCTCGGCGGCGACGAACTCCGCAAGCCCGTAGGTGACCTCGGATGACTCCGGTTGCACCAGCGTGCGCGCCGCCTCGCCGTCCACCGCGACCACGTGCAGTGCCCCCCGTTCCACGTAGGCGACCGACGTGCCCGTCGGCGCGATGCGCGGATCGATGGCTTCGCCGCCGGTGTGGATCTCCTTGATCGCTCGCGACGCCATGTCCACGACGTACACGTGCCCCGCGAGGTCGAACGCAACCCGCGTGAGCGCGCGATCCGCGGTGTACCGGACGATGCCTCCCGCCCGCTCCCGGGAACGCTCCCGGCGCATGCGTTCCTCGGGCGGGACTGCTTCCGAGGACTCTCGCAGCACGTCCGCCGGGTCGACGAGCACGTCGGTCCTGCCGGTCGCGACATCGAGCTGCCACAGGCAGGTGGATTGATCGCTGCCGCTCCGCGTGCGAAGAAACGCGACCCGGCTGCCGTCCGCCGCAATCACGAAGTTGCGCGGCACTCCCAGGCTGAAACGGCGCGTCCTGGCCTGCTGCCGGGGAAAGCTGTCCACGCGCTCAATGTAGGAGATCGGCCCCATGGGGCGAGGCCCGCCGCGCGGGCATCCGAGCACCCGCTCTCACAATGGTCGTCGGACGCGTCCACGTCGGGACCTTCGGCACTGTTTCTGCCCCCCGACCCACCCCACGCTGATGCCATGGAAGCACCCGATCGGCTGTTCAGCCTCGTCGATCCCGTCACCCGCCACCAGATCGCGCTGTGCACCGGCCCGGACGAGAACGGCATGTGCCCGAGCGCCCATGAGGGGCAGCCGCCGTGCGCCGGCCTGCGTGTCGTCCCGATGAGCGGCACGCCCGCGAACGGGCTCCCCTTCACCGTGTCGGACGCCGCCCCGGGGCGGTGCCCGCTCGCGTGGGTCGCCGAACCGATGGACGAACCGCCGCCGCCCCGATACGGGCTTCCAGCGGAGCAACCGCCCGCCGACGAGTGACCGCCCGGGTCAACCGGTGGCGATCGCCCGGAGCGCGAAGAGCACGGTGAGCACGGCGCCGCCCGCGAGCCAGATCTGCTCCTCGCGACCGCCGAGCCGCCGCCCGACGACCACCGCGATGGGTATGGATACGAGCGTCGCCGCTCCGTACAGCCAGTGGAGCACCTCATGCGGCCGGCTGCCGGTCGCGACGAGGACGAGGCCGATGACCACCTGGATGGCGACCGCGACCACGATCACCCGGACGTAGATCCTCACGGCCGGCATGAACCGCGGACGGAGCAGGCCGAGGATCGCGAGGATCGCGCCGCCGGCGGCGATGATCAGGACCGCGAGCCCGAACGCGTCATGGACGGCCACAGCCCTATCGTAGAAGGACCGTGCAGGCACCACCCGCCGCCCCCTCGATCACCGACGCCGAGATCGACGGACTGGTCAGGTACTGGCACGCCGCGAACTACCTCACGGTGGCGCAGATCTACCTGTGCGCGAACCCGCTGCTCGCCGAGCCTCTGCGACCGGAGCACATCAAGCCGAGGCTGCTCGGACACTGGGGAACGTCGCCCGGACTGAGCCTCATCTACGCGCAGCTCAACCGGCTGATTCGCCGGACTGACGCGAATGTCATCTACGTCACCGGCCCCGGGCACGGTGGGCCCGCCCTCGTCGCCAACGTCTATCTCGAGGGAACGTACTCCGAGGTCTACCCCGAGGTCTCGCAGGACGTCGAGGGACTGCTCCGTCTCGTACGCCAGTTCTCCACCCCCGGTGGCATTCCGAGCCATGTCAGCGTGCCGACGCCGGGATCGATCCATGAAGGCGGGGAGCTGGGATACGCGCTGGTGCATGCCTTCGGCGCCGCGTTCGACAACCCGGATCTGCTCGTCGCCTGCGTCGTCGGCGACGGCGAGGCCGAGACCGGCCCGCTCGAAGGGTCATGGAAGGGCGTGCGATTCCTCAACCCCGCCCGGGACGGCGCGGTGCTTCCCATCCTGCATCTCAACGAGAACAAGATCTCGGGACCGACGGTCCTCGGTCGTGCTCCGGATGGTGACGTGCGAGCGCTGCTGCACGCGCACGGCTACGACGTTCATGAGGTTGCCGGTGATGACCCGGCATCGGTCCATCGTGACTTCGCGGCGCTGCTCGAGACCTGCCATTCCCGTATCCGAGCAATCCAGGATGACGCCCGGATCAGGGGCGTCACGAAGCGGCCGCGATGGCCCGCCATCGTGCTGCGGACCCCGAAGGGTTGGACGGGGCCGAAGATCGTCGACGGGGTGCGCATCGAGGGCACATGGCGAGCGCATCAGGTGCCGATCAGCGACCCGAAGCAGAACCCCGCGCATCTGCAGCAGTTGGAAATGTGGATGCGCTCGTACCAACCGGAAACGCTCTTCGACGCCGGCGGGCGATTGGTGCCGGAGCTGCAGGAGCTTGCTCCGGCAGGCGATCGCCGGATGGGCGCGAATCCCCATGCCAACGGCGGCGTCCTGCTGCGCGACCTCGCGCTCCGTGACTACGCGGGGTACGCGGTCGACGTCGCGCACCCCGGAGTTGCACGCGCGGAGTCGACGGCCCGGCTGGGACAGGTGCTCCGCGATGTGTTCACCGACAATGCGCCCGCGTCGAACTTCCGTCTCTTCTGCCCCGACGAGACCAACTCCAACCGGCTCGGCGCCGTCTTCGAGGTGGAGAACCGCTGCCTCATGGATCCCACCGGACCGGACGACGTCAACGTCACGCAGAGCGGACGCGTGATGGAGGTGCTCTCGGAGCATCTGTGCCAGGGGTGGCTCGAGGGCTACCTCCTCACCGGCCGGCACGGGCTGTTCGCGAGCTACGAGGCGTTCGCGATGGTCTCGGCGTCGATGTCGATCCAGCACACCAAGTGGCTCGAGGCGTCGCGCGACCTCGAGTGGCGCGCGCGCATCGCGTCGCTCAACATCCTGCTCACGTCGACCTGCTGGAGAAACGATCACAACGGGTTCAGCCACCAGGGTCCGGGGCTCATCGACACGATGGTGTCCATGAGCGGAAACGTCGTCCGCGTCTACCTCCCGCCCGACGCGAACTGCCTGCTGTCGGTCGCCGATCACTGCCTGCGCAGCCGCGGCTACGTGAACCTCATCGTCATCGACAAGCAGCCGGAGCTGCAGTATCTCGACATCGACGCGGCGCGCGCGCATTGCGCAAAGGGCGCGTCGGTGTGGGAATGGGCGAGCACCTCGCTCGACTACGAGCCCGACATCGTCATCGCGTGCTCGGGGGACATCCCCACGCTCGAGGCGCTCGCCGCGGCGGCGCTGCTCCGCGAGTGGCTCCCCCAATTGCGTGTGCGCTTCGTCAACGTCGTCGACCTGATGGCGCTCGTCCCGGCGCGATATCACCCGCACGGGCTTGACGAAGATGCGTTCCGCGCGCTCTTCACCGACGGCGTCGAGGTGATCTTCGCCTTCCACGGCTACGCCCGCGCGCTGCACCAGCTCATCCACGGCCGGCCGGATGATCAGCGCTTTCACGTGCACGGTTTCATGGAGCAGGGAACCACGACGACGCCGTTCGACATGGTCGTCCTCAACGACATGAGCCGGTACCACCTCGTCCTCCACGCGCTCGATCGCCTCCATCTCTCGTCGCCGAAGGCAGCGGAGCTCGAGGCCCACTGTCACGCGATGCTCGAGCGGCACCATCAGTACGTGCGAGCCAATCTCGAGGACATGCCGGAGATCCGCGACTGGGTCTGGCCCTTCTGAAGCCGTCAGCGATGCAGGTTCTCGTGGTCAACGCCGGCTCGAGCAGCCTGAAGCTGAGCGTCATCGGGGACGGCCAGGAGACCATCGCCTCGCTGGAGCTCGGTGACCCGGCAGAGCAGGCGGTGATCGACTCGATGCTCGCTTTCGTCGCGCAGCACCCGGATGTCAGCGCGGCCGGCCACCGCATCGTGCACGGCGGGCCGCACCTCACCGACGCCGTCATCGTCGACGACCGTGTGCGGGCGCAGATGGATGCGGCGGCGACCATCGCGCCCCTGCATGATCCGCCGGCGCTCCGGATGCTCGACGCGCTGCGAGCGACGAACCTCACCCACGTCGCGTGCTTCGACACCGGCTTTCACGCGTCGATGCCCGACGCGGCGAGGACATACGCGATCCCCGCCGCGTGGCGCGATCGCTATGGGGTCAGGCGGTACGGGTTCCACGGGCTCTCGTGCGCGTGGTCGCTGCGGAGGGCCTCGGAGCTGCTCGCGCGAGCACCCGAGGATCTTCAGCTGCTCGTCGCCCACCTCGGTGCGGGAGCGTCGGTGACCGCCATCAGAGACGGGCGCAGCGTCGACACGTCGATGGGGTTCACCCCGCTCGAGGGGCTGGTCATGGCAACTCGCAGCGGCAGCGTCGACCCGGGCGCCCTGCTGTGGCTGCAGACGGTGGGTGGCATCGGCGCAAGCGACATGTCGCGAGCCCTCGAGCACGAGTTCAGGCATCCTCGGCCTCGCCGGGACGGCCGACATGCGAGCGGTCCTCACGGAGGCTGCAGACGGTCACACCGCAGCGGCCTTGGCTCGCGACGTGTACGTCCACCGCGCGGCGGCGGTGATCGCGGGACTTGCCGCGTCGCTCACGCGCATCGACGCCGTCGTGTTCACCGGCGGCGTCGGTGAGAACGCGGCCGAGGTTCGCACCGCCATCTGCGCGCGGTTGGGAATCCTCGGCCTGGTGCCGCCTGATCGGTCGCTGCCGCCGGCAACGGACGGGTCTATCAGCGCACCCGATGTGCGGATCGCCGTGCTGGTGATCCGCGCGCGAGAGGACCTGCAGATCGACCATGACGTCCGCCAGCTGCTCGCCTGATAGGCGGTCACCAGGGCCGTTTGTCACATACCCTTGGGTCGATCGGCACCTCGCGCCGGTGTCCCGTGCCCCTTGGCGAGTTCGGGCTGGGATGGCACGGTCTTGCACATTGTTCCGGACACCACCCAGGAGCGCTGCATGAACGAGCCGGCCCCCTACTTCCATTGGGGATTCATCCTCATCTCACTGCCGAACCTGGTGCTCATCGGCGTGATGGTCCTGCTCTTCATCGTTGCGCTCCTCGCACCCTTCCCCGGGCACAAGGGGATCTCGGGACACACCGATGACGAGTGACGCGATGAGCGGGCCTCCCTCCGGGCCGGCACCGGCTCCCGCGAAGGCCCCGGACGAATCGGGCTGGACCGCCGCGGTTCGCAACCGCGTCGAGCAAACGCTCCCGCTCACCGAACTCCTCCCGACGAAGCAGCCGGCCTACATCGGCTCGTGGGTCTACTCGTTCGGCGTGATCTGCATCGCGGCCCTGGTCTGGGTGGTGGTGAGCGGTGTGGTGCTCGCCTTCTTCGGGTCAGCCTGGTGGCACATCTCGGCGGTCGGTCACTTCTTCAACAGCGTCCACTTCTGGTCGGTCCAGATGTTCTTCATCTTCCTGGTGCTGCACCTCTGGGGTCAGTACTGGGGCGCGGGGTGGCGCGATGGACGCGCGACGACGTGGATGGTCGGCGTCGTGATCTTCCTGGTGAGCGTTGTCACCGCCTTCACCGGCTACCTCATCCAGCAGAACTTCGACTCGCAGTGGATCGCCATCAACGCGAAGGACGGGATCAACTCCACCGGACTGGGCGGCTTGTTCAACGCGCTCAACTTCGGCCAGCAGTACGGACTGCACGTGATGCTCTTCCCGATCGCGGTGACGCTGCTGGTGGTGCTCCACATCATCCAGGTGCGCAGCCGCGGCGTGGTGCGGCCGATCGACGACCCCATGCCTGCGGGCGATGCGGCAGGAGCGTCGAAATGAGGCGGGGCCGCGTCGACAAGGAGACGTACTACCGGGGCGTCCGCATGATCCCGTACGACCTCATCAAGGAGCTGTCGATCGCGACGATCGGCATCCTCGTCGTCGTCCTCGTCCTCTCGGTGGCGCTCTCATCCCCGGACGTCCCATCCGTCACGATCCAGAGCTGGGCCAAAGCCGATCCCGTCGACTTCGTGACAACCGCCGAGGCTGAGCTCGCCGGAACGAGCGACGTCGCGAATTACGGGCCGCCGTACAACAACGGCACCGGGTCGGTCCAGACCTGGGGATTCCTCAATCCGCAGACATGGGGCGGCGTCCACGTCCCGACCAACGCGGCGAATGACTTCGTCCTGCAACCGCTGACGCAGGCGACGCCGGGCGACACCGAGCTCGCCTCGGCGATGCAGACATACAGCTCGGCGACCGCGGACCAGCAGACCAGCTGGTTGACCAAGTACGGCGACGCGCTTGCCAACGCCACGGTCGGCAGCGACGGCAGCGTCGACGTGGCGAGCGGCGATTACGGACCGGTGCCGGTGCTGATGGACCGCATGCTGACGCTCGCGCGGTCCGGCGCTCTCGACGCCCTCCTGCTGACGAGCGATCACTTCTACCAGACCGACTTCAGCCGCGCGCTGCTCTTCCTCGACGACGGCGGGTACATCGGCAACCTCGCCCAGGACCAGCAGCTCACCGGCAGCCAGTGGGGCATGATGAACGAGACCGGGCGCTACCCCGGGCAGGCGTGGCTCTGGCTGTACACGATGTGGTACCAGATCCCGCCGTTCACCTCCGACACCGGCTTTCTCGGTATCTCGGCAGCCAACGCGGATCTCGGTGTGGTCGGCGTGATGCTGGTGCTCAGCCTGCTGCTCATCTTCGTCCCGGTGATTCCCGGCCTGCGCGACATCCCACGCTGGATACCGATCCACAGGCTCATCTGGCGCCGTCACTACGCCGAGATACGCAAGCAACCACGTCCGACCGCCCCGTTGTGACGTGGGAAGGGAATGGGCTCAGCCCTGTGGCGACGTGGTCGGCAGCGCGATCCTGCTAGGACCAGCCGCTCGAGTCGCGATCCTTCGAACGGCGGCGCGCCATGTACGCGGCGGCCTCCGCGCGACGGGACAAGCCAAGCTTCATCAGGATGTTGGACACGTAGTTCTTGACGGTCTTCTCGGCGAGGAACACCTTCTCCGCGATCTGGCGGTTGGTCATCCCCTCGGCGACGAGGTCGAGGATCTTGCGCTCCTGCGGCGTGAGCTCCGACATCCCCTCGGCGCCGGCGGTGCCCTCGCCCCTGAGCCGTGCAAGCACACGAGCGGTGACGGTGGGGTCGAGCAGCGACGCGCCGGTCGCCACCTGGCGGACCGCGCTCACCAGGTCCGCGCTGCGCACCTGCTTGAGGACGAACCCCGCCGCGCCGGCCATGATCGAGCTGAAGAGCGCCTCGTCGTCCGAGTGCGCGGTGAGCATCAGGACTCGCGTATCCGGAAACGCCGAACGGATATCCCGGCACGCCTCGATACCGGATCTCCCGGGAAGCCTGACATCCATGATCACGACGTCGGGAGGGTCGGCCTCGACGGCCTTCAGCGCGGCGTCCGCGTCGGCAGCCTCGGCGACGACCTTCAACCCGCCGACTCCGTCGAGGATGCTTCGAAGGCCCCGCCTCACCAGCTCGTGGTCATCGCACAGCAGGATGCGGACCTGCCCTTGTGGCTGCACTCCTGCACTCTACCAGCGATTTGGAGCAGTTCGGTCCAAGGGCCCGGGAACGTGAGGACTTTTTGCTCTATCCCGAGCGCGGGATCCACGCGACCATCGCTCGAGAGAGAGACGGCGTGACGAACACAATGCTGCTGCACGACTTCGCATACGTGCCCGTCGGAGCGGGCCAGGTACGCGACCGGCTGCTCGCCAACCGAGGCGAGTGGCTCTCCCCGCTCGCGAGCGCGGCTGCACGCGAAGGTGAGGAGCTGCGCCTGCGAATCGGTCCGTCGGAGGCACTCCCCGTGCTGTCCAAGACCGTCCGGGTCACGGTCGGCGATCCGCTGGAACGCGGTGAGGTGACGGTGGTGCCGATCACGTGGCAGGCGACGGGCACCCCGGCGTTGTTCCCCGTCCTCAGCGCCGACCTCGAGATCACCGCGCTCGACAGCGAGCTCACGCAGCTGACCCTGCACGGCCGGTACGAGCCACCGCTGGGGGCCATCGGACGGCGGCTCGACCGGTTGCTCATGCACCGCATCGCGGAGGCAAGCGTCCGTTCGTTCCTCCGGCACCTTGCCGAGGCGCTCACGCCGACCGAGAGCACAACCCTGGGAGCCGCCTGACGCGCTGATCTGGCCCGAATGGCCGCCGGTATGATTCACCGCCATGGCGGTGAGCGCAACCCGAGCGGAGCGCCTGCTGGAGACCGGGCTTGCGCTGGCATCGGAGCTGTCGCTGCCGGCCCTCCTGCAGCGGATCGTCGAGATCGCAGTCGAGCTCAGCGGCGCTGAGTACGGCGCGCTCGGAGTCCTCGCCGCTGAACTCGGTCCACCTCTCCGACTTCATCACCGCCGGTCTGAGCACGGCCGAACACGAGGCCATCGGCGAGCTGCCCACCGGGAAGGGCATCCTCGGGGCGCTCATCACCACGCCGGAACCGCTGCGCCTCGCCGACATCGCCCTGGACCCACGGTCGGTGGGCTTCCCGCCCAACCATCCGCCGATGCGGTCCTTCCTGGGAGCGCCGATCCGAGCGCATGGTCGCGTCTTCGGGAACATCTACCTCACCAACAAGCAGGACGCGGACGAGTTCACCGAAGACGACGAGGCGTCCCTCCTGGTCCTCGCCACACAGGCCGGCGTGGCGATCGCGAACGCGCAGCTCTACGAGGAGGTCCGAGTCCGCGAGCGATGGCTCGACTCGGTTCGGGAGGTCACCACCACGCTGCTCGCCGGCGACCCGGGACGCGACGTCCTGCAGCTCGTGGCCCACCACGCCCGCGAGCTTGCCGACGCCGACATGGCGACCATCAGCGTTCCCGAGGAGGATGGCCTCCGCATCCTGGTGGCCGACGGCGCGGGCCAGGCCGAGTTCGTGAACCTCGAGGTACCGCTCGCCGGCTCGCTCTCGGCCAACGTGATCCGCACGGGCACGACGATGATGCTCGACGACGCGTCCGGCGCGGGGCTGATGCAACCGATGGTCAGCATCGCGGGCGTCGGGCCGATGATCCTCGTGCCGCTCGCGCTCCGGACCGGCGGCCACGGAGTCCTCGCGATGGGCCGCCACACGGGGCGCTCGGCCTTCATCGCAAGCGACGTCCCCATCCTGGAGAGCTTCGCGGAGCAGGCCTGCCTGGCGCTCGAGTACGCGCGCGCGCAGTCGGAGCTCGCCCGTCTCACGATGATCGAGGACCACGAGCGCATCGCGCGCGACCTGCACGACGGCGTCATCCAGTCGCTCTTCGCCGTGGGCATCGGCCTGCAGGGAACCGCGGGGCTCCTCAGCGACCCACGCCTCGCCGACCGCATCCAGCAGTACGTGGCCGAGATCGATCGGGTCATCGGCGACGTCCGCAGCTACATCTTCGGACTGCGACCGAGCGTGCTCACCGCCGGCAACCTGACCCTCACCCTGGATCAGCTCGCACACGAGACCGAGGAGCGAGCGGGGATCACCGTGATCGTCGACGTCGATCCGTCCCTGGAACAGCCGCTCTCGCATGCGACGACGCAGATCGCGCACATCGTTCGCGAAGCGTTGTCGAACGTCAGCCGCCACGCGAAGGCGGAGACCTGCCGGGTCTCGGTGCGTCGCGAGCGCGAGTTTGCCGTCATCGAGATCGACGACGACGGCTCGGGGTTCGACATGAACGGGGCTCGCCGCGGCATGGGTCTGGGAAACCTCGCGGAACGCGCGCTGGCAATCGGCGGAACGCTCAACATCGAATCGCAGCCGGGACACGGAACCACCATCCGCATCCTGATCCCGTCCTGAGGCGCGTCCGGCGCCTCCTGCAGCGCTGCGGAGTCAGGCGATCGTCAGCACCAGCGCCCCCTGCACACGCCCTTCACGCAGCCGGGTGAGCGCCTGATTCGCCTCGGCGAGCGGCATCGTCTCCACCGTGGTGCGCACCGGTATCTGCGGCGCGAGCGCGAGGAACTCGAGACCGTCACGCCTCGCGAGGTTCGCCACGGAGCGCACCACGCGCTCGCCCCACAGCAGCGAGTACGGGAACGACGGGATGTCGCTCATGTGGATCCCCGCACAAACGACGGTGCCGCCCTTTGCAACGGCCGCCAGCGCCTGCGGCACGAGCTCTCCTGCCGGCGCGAAGATGATCGCGGCGTCGAGCTCCTCGGGCAGCTGCTGACTCGTGTCGCCGGCCCACGCCACGCCGAGATCCCTCGCGAACGCCTGGCTCGCGATGTCGCCGGGGCGGGTCAGCGCAAACACGCGACGTCCCTGATGGCGGGCAACCTGGGCGACGATGTGCGCCGCGGCGCCGAAGCCGTACAGGCCGAGGCGCGTGCCGTCGCCCGCCGCGGCCAGGGCGCGGTATCCGATCAGGCCGGCGCAGAGGAGCGGCGCGGCCTGGACGTCGCTGTACGACGGGTCGATCCGAAACGCGAATCTCGCGTCCGCGACGGTGTACTCCGCGTAGCCACCGTCGATGTCGTAGCCGGTGAACCGCGCCCGGTCGCAGAGGTTCTCCTCCCCCCGCCGGCAGTACACGCAGGTGCCGCATGTCCACCCCAGCCACGGGACGCCGACCCGTTCGCCGGGCGCGAACTCGGTCACGCCTGCTCCGAGCTCGGAGATCTCCCCGACCACCTGGTGCCCGGGGATGAGCGGCAGCTTTGGGCGGGTCAGCTCACCGTCCACGACGTGCAGGTCCGTGCGGCACAGCCCGCACGCGGCGACCTTGATCAGCACCTCGCCGGCGCCCGGCTCCGGGATCGGGAACCGTTGCCTCGTGGAGTGGGCTTCGAGGGGCGTCGAGCACCATCGCCCGCATCACGATGGTCAGCTCTCCGGGATCTGTCGCCCTGAGATCGTGTCGATCGAGATCCGGACCCAGTGCTGGGACGCCGGCACCGCCCACGATTTCAGCGGTCCCCTGCGCAGGCGGTCCAGCTCGTCGGGGTCGGTGACCTCCGTGGCCGTCCCGTTGACGAGGACGCTCCACCCGCTGTGATAGAGCGGGCGGTTCGAGTCCACCTCGAACGCCACCGTGGCAGCGTCCCGGACCGCGCTGAGCTTGGTGCCGTCGGCTGTGCAGAAGAAGATGGCGTCGTCCTCGGCCAGGTAGTTCACCGGCAGCACCAGCACCTGCCCTTCGGACACGAACCCGATGCGGCCGACGTATGACTGGTGCTGGAGCAGGTGCATCGCCTCCTCCCGGGTCAACTCGTTGACGCGTGTCCGCCCGTCAGTCATCGACGACATGGTAGTGACCTGAGTCCGGAGACGGCGCCGCCGGGCCCCCGGTCACACGCCGCTGTGGCGGTGCTCGTTCGGGGCGATCACGTGGCGGTCGTCGAAGCGGTACGTGAGGTTCGCCTCCACGGCGACCACACCCTCGACGCCGAGCGCGAGCGTGCCGAGGATGTCGACCTCGCTGCGGCGCTCGACCTCGCCCCGCATGGTCACGAGCCCGTCCTCGACGGTGACCTCGATGGTCGCCGGATCCATCCACATGCTGCCCCTGATCACACCTTCGACCACGTCGGTGCGAATGGCATCGTCGGAGCGGAGGTAGCTCTTGAGGACGTCGGCGCGGCTCAGGATGCCGACCAGCCGGCCGCCGTCGACGACCGGAAGCCGCTTGACACCCTGCTTGCGCATCAACCGGGCGGCGGCGGCGAGCGGCGACCCGGGCTCCACGGTGATCGCCGGAGCGGACATCAGGCGCTCAGCGGTCTGCGCCTGTGTCTTGGCACGCCGCTCCCGGGATTCCCGGCCCCACCCCCCGGGTTCCCCTTCCGGCGCCTCGCTCTTCAGCATCAGGTCGGCCTCGGAGACGACCCCGACCACGGCGCCGTCCGCGTCGACCACCGGCACCGCGCTGATCCGGTGCTCGGCCATCAGCTCTCCGACCTGCTTGAACGGGGTGTCGAGGCTCACGGTGACCACATCCGATGTCATCACGTCCTCGACGCTGAGCCGGATCGGCCGCCGGGTCGACGCTTGATCGCTCATCGAAGCGATTCTCGCACCGGGAGTGGCTGTCGCGAGACACTTGTGCCGCCGGCCGCTCCTCGACCGGCGCTTGGAGGTCGCCGATGACGGCGCAGGGAATCGATGACTGACACGCTGCCCACGGACTACCCCGCGGCCTGGGCTGTCGACGCAGTGCTCGCCGACGGCAGCACCGTCCACATTCGCCCGATCCGCCCGGATGACGCACCGGCGCACCGCGCCTTCTTCGCGCACCAGTCCGCGGAGAGCGTCTACAACCGCTTCTTCTCCCCGAGGCGCGAGCTGAACGACGCCGAGGTGACCCGCTTCACAACGGTCGACTACCACGACCGCATGGCCTTCGCCGCCTTCCTCCGCGACGAGATGATCGGGATCGGACGCTACGACCGGCTCGCCATCAGCGATCTCGCCGAAGTGGCGTTCGCGGTGGCCGACGACCAGCAGGGACGCGGCGTCGGCAGCCTGCTGCTCGAGTACCTCGCCGCGTACGCGCCCGGCAACGGCATCACGCGCTTCTGCGCGGACACGCTCGCGGACAACCACCGGATGCTCGAGGTCTTCAAGACCGCCGGCTATCGCCGTGCGAGCCAGTCGACCGAGAGCGGCGTGGTGCACCTCGCCTTCGACATCGAGCCGACCGGGGCGTCGATCGCGGCGATCGAGCGGCGTGCATGGGCTGGCCGGGGTGCACAGCATCTCGCGAATCCTGGAGCCCACCTCGGTCGCGGTCATCGGCGCCGGGCGCGACCCGTTGAACATCGGACACACCGTCGTCCGCAACCTCATCGCGGCGGGCTTCACGGGGCCCGTGTACCCGATCAATCCCAAGGCGGCCTCCATCGGTGGGGTGCCGTGCTATCCGAATGTGGAGGCGATCCCCAACCCGGTGGACCTCGCCGTGATCGCCGTGCCCGCAGAGCAGTGCCTCGAGGCCGTGGACTCATGTGCGCGCAAAGGGGTGCACGGGCTCGTGGTGATCTCGTCGGGTTTCGCGGAGGTGAGCCCGGCGGGCGCCGACATGCAGCGCGAGCTGGTCGTGCATGCGCATCGCGGCGGGATGCGCGTGGTCGGACCCAACTGCTTCGGCGTCATCAACACATCACCCGACACCCGGCTCAACACCACGTTCGCCGCGCAGCTTCCCGTCGCCGGCAGGATCGCGTTCGGGTCGCAGTCGGGTGCTCTCGGGATCGCCGTCCTCGAGCACTCGGTGAAGGCGGGGATCGGGCTCTCGAGCTTCGTCAGCATGGGGAACAAGTGCGACGTGAGCAGCAACGACCTGCTCCGCTACTGGAACCAGGACGGTCAGACGAAGGTCATCCTCCTGTACCTCGAGTCCTTCGGCAACCCGCGTGCGTTCGCCCGTGTGGCGCCGGTCGTCTCGCGCACGACGCCGATCGTCGTCGTGAAGTCAGGCCGCAGCACCGCGGGGTCGCGGGCCGCGGCGTCCCACACCGCCGCGATGGCCAGCCCCGACACCGTGGTCGACGCGCTGTTCAGTCAGGCCGGTGTCATCCGTGTCGACACGCTCGAGGAGCTGCTCGACTGCGGTGCGCTGCTGGGCGACCAGCCGGCGCTCGCGGGGCGGCGGCTCGCGATCATCGGCAATGCGGGCGGCGCCGCGGTGCTCGCCGCCGACGCCTGCGCCGCGGTCGGGCTCAGCGTGCCGCAATTCGACGAGCCCACCCAGCAGGTGCTGCGCGACATCGCCGGGCCGAACGCGGGGGTGAGCAATCCCATCGACCTCGGCGCGGCGGCGACGCCCAAGCGTTTCGGCGCCGCCCTCAACACGGCGTTGAACGCGCCGGGCATCGACGGCGCCGTGGTCATCATGGCCCAGGTGGCCTCCACCGATTCCGACGAGGTTGCGCGCGAGGTGGCGGCCGTCGACGCGGGTGAACGGCCCGTCGTGTTCGTGCATCTCGGCACGGACGTCGTTCCTCCGTCACTGCGCGAGGGGACGCGCCCCATCCCCTGCTATGCGTTCCCCGAGCGCGCGGTGCGCGCCCTCGGACGCATCGCGGCGCACTCGCAGTGGAAGCAGCGTCCTGAGGGAATCGTCCCCGACTTCCACGGTGTCGACCTGCCGGGAGCTCGCATCGTCGTGGACTCGTACCTCAGCACGCATCCCGACGGTGGGTGGCTGACCCCCGGGGACTGCGTCAGCATGCTCAAGGCATTCGGCATCCCGACCGTCGGCGAGACGCATGTGGAGACGGCGGATCAGGCCGCCGCGGCCGCTGAGGAGCTCGGGTTCCCGGTCGCGCTCAAGGGATCCGGCGATCGTCTCGTGCACAAGTCCGACGTCGGTGCCGTGCGGCTCGACCTCGGTTCCGCGGAGGAGGTCCGGCAGGCGTTCACCGACATGTCGGAGCGGGTCGGCGAGGTGATGGAGGGGGCGATCGTCCAGCCGATGCTGCGCGGGGTCGAGGTCATCGCCGGGGTCCTCTCCGATCCCCTCTTCGGGCCGGTGGTCATGTTCGGCAGCGGCGGCGTCGCAGTCGAACTCTTCGGTGACCGGGTCTTCCGCATCCTGCCGATGACCGACGTCGATGCGCACGAGATGGTTCGCGCCACCCGCGGTGCGCCGCTCCTCACCGGCTACCGAGGGGCTCCACCGTGCGACGTCGCGGCGCTCGAGGAGGTGCTCCTCCGCGTCGCACAGCTCGCTGACCAGGTGCCCCAGCTCGCCGAGATGGACCTCAACCCGATCATCGCGACACCCACGGGGTGCGTCGCGGTGGACGCCCGGATGAGGCTCGTCCCCTGGCACCAGCACGCCGAGACCGAGGTCCGCAGGCTGCGCTGACGCACGGCCGCAGGGTCAAACGGCTGCCTGCCGCATGGGCCCTTGGACCCGGGTGGAGTCGCATCGGTCCCGCCGAGCTGATGGCTTCTGCCTCTGGGCCGCGCGTCGGGTCCGGGTGAGGATGGGACTACCAAGTCCGATGACCCGGACACCACAAGGAGTTACCACCATGACCACAGGTATGCGCTGGCGGATCTTCGTCCTCCAGATCGGTCTGATCGGCATCCTCGGCTTCGTCGCCGGCTTCGCCTTCTGGGCGAGCGGCTTCGCCACCTCCCAGGTGCAGTCCCAGCTCGCGGCCCAGAAGATCACCTTCCCCGCCGCCAACTCCGCCGCCATCACCTCCCTGCCCAAGGCCGACGCCGCCGCCATGCGCGTCTACGCCGGCCAGGACCTCACCACCGGCGCCCAGGCCGAGACCTACGCCGACCACTTCATCAAGGTCCATCTCAACGAGATCGGCAAGGGCCAGACCTACTCCCAGGTCAGCGCCGCCTCCATAGCTGATCCCACCAACGCCACCCTCGCCGGTGAGGTCCAGACCCTCTTCCGGGGTTCGACCCTGCGCGGCCTGCTCCTCAACTCCTACGGCTGGTGGCAGATCGGCCAGTACGCCCTCTACGCCGCCATCGGCCTCAGCGTCGCCGCCCTGGTGGTGTTCGGCGCCTTCGCCTTCGAGCTCGTCAGCTGGCGGGTCGCCGTGCGCAAGGAGCAGCCGGCCCGCGTCCCGGTCCCCTCGCTCGGCACCGAGACCGCATAACCCGACTCCTTCGGAGCGGCCAGCTCCCCGCAGTGACCCATCGGACTCACGGCCGGTGGGTCACTGCTTTGTCTGGGGCTGGTCAGCCCATCCCGCCGTCCTGCGCCGCGAAGACTCGCAGCCGTTCGGCCGCGACGCGACACCGCTCGCCGACGAGCCGGTGCACGCTGCCCGGCGGGTACTCGCCACCGGCGATCGCTCCGGCCGGCCTTCCGGTGAGCAGCTCGATCCCCTCGTCGATGGAGCTCACGGCCCAGACGTGGAACTTCCCCTCCCGAACCGCCTCCACCACCGGATGATCGAGCATCAGGTTGTCGACGTTGCTTGCGGGGATCATCACGCCCTGCCGGCCGGTGAGCCCGCGCGCCGAACACACCTTGAAGAAGCCCTCCACCTTCTCGTTCACGCCGCCGACCGCCTGCACGACGCCGTGCTGGTCGACCGATCCGGTGACCGCGATGCTCTGGTTGATGGGAATCCCCGACAGCGCGGAGAGGATCGCGTAGAGCTCGGTCGAGGACGCGGAGTCACCTTCGACCTCGTCATACGACTGCTCGAAGGTGATCGTCGCGCGCATCGGGAACGGATGGTCCTGCGCGTACTGCTCGGCGAGGTAGCCGGAGAGGATCAGGAAGCCCTTGGAGTGGATGGGACCCGACGCGTTGATCTCGCGCTCGATGCTCTCCAGCCTCCCGCGCCCGACCGACACCGAAGCGGTGATGCGCGTCGGCATCCCGAAGCTGTGCCCTCCAAGCTCGATGACGCTGAGCCCGTTGACCTGTCCCACCTTCTCGCCGTCGGTCTCGATGCTGATGACGCGCTCGTCGATGAACGCATGGAGCCGTTCCTCGGTGAGGTTGGATCGGTAGGCGCGCTTGGCGATCGCCTGCTCGACATCCTCGGCGTCGACGAGGTCGTGGCCCGCCGCTCCCGCCCAGTAGCTTGCCTCGGCGACGATGTCGGCGATCTCCGCAAGTCGCGTCGACAGCCGGTGCTGATCCTCGCGCAGCCGCGCGCCGTGTTCGACCACTCGTGCGACGCCGCCCCCGGTGAAGTGCTTGAGCCCCGCGCTGTCCACCGTGCGCCGGATGAATGCCGCGTACGAGCGAACGCTGTCGTCGGCCCACGGCATCTCCGGCGCGAAGTCGGCCTGGACCTTGAACAGTCCGAGGAAGTCGTCGTCGACCCCGCTGAGCACCCGGTGCAATCGTGGTGATCCGATCAAGACCACCTTGACGTCCAGTGGGATCGCCTGCGGACGCAAGGAGGTCGTCGGGATCGGCGTGATCTGCTCGGCGAGGTTCTCGACCGCGATGAGCTCGGTGCTCAGCGCGCGCTTGATCGCCTCCCAGACGAACGGCTGCTCCAGCAGGTGCTGCGCATAGACGACGAGGAAACCGCCGTTGGCGCGATGCAGTGATCCGGCGCGGATCTGCCGGAAGTCGGTGACCATCGCGCCGAAGGTCGCTCGATACTCGACGCGTCCGAGCAGGTTGTAGTACGTCGGATTTCGCTCGATGACGACCGGCGCGCTCGTCGCGCCGGTGTTGTCGACGATCACGTTGGCTCGATACCGGACGGTGTGATCCTCATACGCGTCGGCGGAACCCGGAAGGCCGGGCGGCATGGTGCCGGGGGGTGGCGCGTCGCGGCGGAAGTCCACCAGGTGCTCGGGCACGTCAGCCTCGATGGCGCCGAGGTGCTCGAGCACCCCGCGCTCACCGGCATATTTCTCGCGCAGCACCAGCAGCAGCGGAGCGACGGCACCGAGCGCGGTCTCACGCTCGAGCGCCGTGAGGCGCTCGATACCGTCACGCTCGACCTGGTGCAGTCGCGGGAGCTCGACCTCGAGGTTGCGCTGCAGCTCGCCGGCACGACGCTGGATCGCCTCGCGCTCATCCGGCGAGAGCGCCTCGACCTCCTGGGGCGTGAGCGGGTGCCCCGACACGATCGGGATGAGCGCGAGCCCGCCCGAGGTGAACTGCAACGAGAATCCAGCGATCAGCGCCATCCCCTCGAACTCCTTGCGGAGCGCTGCCGCCTGCTCGTCGATGCCCGCGGCGATCGCGCTGCGCCGCTGCTGGTACTCCTCATGGTCGAACGCACGCGCAATCTCGCGACGCGAGTCCGTGACGAACAACTCGAGGTCACGAGCGAGGCCACGGCCCATCCCTGCCGGCATCGAGAACGACACGGGATGATCGGGTTGCGCGAAGTTGTGCACGTACACCCAATCGCGCGGGACCGGACGCTCAGCCGCGGCTCGCTTGACGTGGTCGAGCACCGTCGTCAGGCGGCCTGAACCCGAGATCCCGGTGGCGAACACGTTGAAGCCCGGCGTGCGAATCTTGAGGCCGAACTCGAGGGCGTCGATCGCTCGTGGCTGGCCGACCGTCCCTTCGAGCGGCGTCACCTCCTCGGTGGTCGTGAACCCGAGTTGCGCCGGGTCGAGCCTGCGGCGAAGGCGCTCCGGGGGCAGCGCGAGCCTCTCTGCGATCGGCACTGGTCGCGATGATAGTGAGTTGACCGCGACCTCCCGCCCGCTGCTGAGGATCCATCACGCGCGGCGCGAGCGGTGTGTTGGTGACGTTCGCCTCTGGTTCCGATTGACCAAGTGCTGTTGGATCGGCTGGCCGCCGCCCGGATACTGAGGTCAGGAGGACGCATCACATGGACAACGCGCCCGTCGACCCCGCGGATGCCCGCGCGGCAGCGATCAAACGTCTGTCAGCGCGGCGTGATTTCGGTATGCACCTGGTCACGTACGTCATCGTGAACCTGGGCCTGGTGGTCATCTGGTTCGCGACCGGGCACGGGTACTTCTGGCCCGGCTGGGTCCTCGGAGGGTGGGGAATCGGCGTGCTGCTCCATGCCTGGGACGTCTACGGACGCCGCCCGATCTCGGAACAGGACATCATCAAGGAGATGAACCGCCAGAGCGGAGGGGTGAGATGACCGCGCAGTGGGCTCCCGGCCCGGACCTGCCGAGCCGGCACGGTTCGCGCGTCGGCGGGATCGTCCTCGTCGTCATCGGCTGTCTGCTCGGTCTGTTGACCCTGGGGCTGCTCGGCGGCGGGAGCGTGCTCATGTGGGCCAACCAGACCCAGCGCGACGCGTCCGGGTACCTGACGACCGGGACCGATCGCCTGTCCGGCTCCGGTTATGCGCTCGCATCGACCAACGTCGACATCGAACTTGCCGGGCGCGGCTGGTCGATCAACGAAGGCGCGCTCGGCAAGGTGCGCATCACGGTGACCGGCGCTTCCGGCCCAGGGCCCGGCCTCTTCATTGGTATCGCATCTCGCGCCAACGCGCGTCGATATCTCAACGGTGTCGCATACGATGAGTTGACCGATCTCCGGTTCCTCCCCTTCCGTGCGTCGTACGTTGAGCACGGTGGCGGCGCGCCGGCCACGCCCCAATCCCAGCCGATCTGGCATGCGCTGACGACAGGAACGGGAACCCTGACACTGACCTGGACCGTCGCGCCCGGGCAGTGGGCGGTGGTGCTGATGAACGCCGACGTGTCACCCGGTGTCACCGCTGACGTGTCGCTGGGCGCGACCGCCCCGTTCCTCTTCGGCCTCGCGCTCGGGCTGCTGATCGGTGGCGGCGTCGCGCTGATCGTCACGGTGCTGCTGCTGACGTTCGGCATCCGTTCGCTCACCCGGAGCTCACGCGCCCAGGCACCGCTGCCCGCTCCGCCGTCGCCGCCCGTGGGAGTCCCGCTCCCGCCGCCGGTCACCGGTGCGTCGGTGGCGCCGCTGAGCTATCCGCTCCGTGTCGAAGGCCGGCTCGAGGAGCCGGTCAATCGATGGCTGTGGCTCGTGAAGTGGGTGCTGTTGATCCCCCACTACATCGTGCTGTGGTTCCTGTTCGTTGCGGTGTTCCTGCTCACTGTGTTCGCCTTCTTCGCGATCCTCTTCACGGGCCGCTACCCACGCGCCGTCTTCGACTTCAATGTCTCGGTGCTGCGATGGGCGTGGCGCGTTGGTTTCTACGGGTACAGCGCACTCGGGACCGACCGGTATCCACCGTTCAGCTTCGAGGTGGAGGCGGACTATCCGGCAACGCTCGATGTTCCATATCCGGAGCACCTGTCGCGCGGTCTCGTGCTGGTGAAGTGGTGGCTGCTGGCGATCCCGCAGTACATCATCGTTGCGGTCCTCGCCGGCGGCGCGTACTTCGGCGGTCTGATCGCGATCCTCGCGCTGTTCGCCGCCGTGGCGGTCCTGTTCACAGCGCGCTATCCGAAGGGCATGTTCGATTTCGTGATGGGGCTGAACCGCTGGGTCTTCCGCGTGCTGGTGTATGTGTTGCTGATGCGCGACGAGTACCCGCCGTTCCGTCTCGACGCGGGTGGCTACGAGACGCCACCGGTGCCGAGCCCACCGCCCACGCCGATGTACGGATCGCTGCCGTATCCGCCACCGCTCGGCTGATCTCGCGGGTCGGTCACCACGTCCCGGCGGGACGCTCTTTCAAGGGTATCGACCGCTGACCTAGAGTCGTCGCCGTGGTGAACGTTGCGGCGATCCTCAACGGCGTTCTCATCCTCGCCCTCGTGGGATTCGTCCTGTACCGGCAGACGGTGGCCCGCCCGGTGGTGGCCCGCCGGCTCGTGATCCTCCCGGGGATCCTGGTGGTGATCGGGATCGCTGCGATCTCACACGTCGACAACGGGTTGCTCAGTGCCACTGCACTCCTGTACGTCGCGATCGATCTGCTCGGGTCCGTCGCCCTCGGTGGTCTTCGTGGTTGTTTCGTGCGCGTCTATGAACGCGACGGGGTGATGTGGCGGCAGGGCGGCGTCATCACTGTGGCGCTGTGGCTGGTCTCGATCGCGGTGCGGGCGGTCATCGGGATCCTCGCGACGAATGCGGGAGCCGGCAACGTCAGCAATGCCTCGCTCGAGCTGGCGCTCGGTGTGACGCTGCTCGCCCAGAACGGGGTGGTTGCGCTCCGGGGAACGCGCCAGGGGATCCCATTCGCGCCGGACGCTGTTCGGCGCCGGTCGCGCCGCCGCTACTACTCCGAGTAGCGAATCGAGGCCGCCACGACGGTCACAACGGCGCGAATCAGTTGTTGTGGCCGATCGCCTCGAGCGCCCCGTCGATGAAGCCGGCCAGCCACGGATCCGCTCCGGCCGGCGCGAGCTCCCGATCCTTCAAGAGCGCATGGAGAGTCGGCCATCGTGCGGCGTCGTGCCAGTCGACCAGCGGCACGATCGCGTCACTTCGCGACCGGTCCGCACCGTCAAGGCGCGGTGGGATGCTCGACAGCTGCTGGATCTCGGCGTTTGTGGCGATCGAGGTGACCCAGTCGCCGCCCGCTCGCCGGCCGCGGTCCTGGACGCGTTCCAGATCGACATCGGTCATGGACCATGCCTCCCTTCTTGTTGAGGTGGACGTTTTCCACGCTAGTGCGGCGTACCTGAGGGTGCAAGACGTTTTGGGACGGCGATCGCGACGGCACCATCACGTGCCCTGATCCGCCGCGCCGGACGGAACAAACAGCGCCGTGTGTGGGAGGCTATGGATGTGAATGAGCCGTCCGCTCCATCTGAGTTCAACGCGGCCGAGCTGGCCGAGGCGCGTGCCCTTCTCGGCGAGGCGCCGGTCTTCGACGGACACAACGACCTGCCGTGGGCGGTTCGGAAGCTTTCGGGTGGTGACCTGAGCGCGGCGGACCCGGGCTCATCGCTGGCGGGACGAACGCACACCGACCTGGACAGGCTTGCGGCGGGTGGGGTCGGGGCGCAGTTCTGGTCGGTGTACGTGCCGTCGACGCTCCCCGAGCCCGAGGCGGTGGCCACGACGCTGGAGCAGATCGACCTGGTGCACCGGATGGTCACCCGATACCCGGACCGCCTCGCGCCCGCCGTCAGTGCCGCGGACTGCGTGCGTGCCCACGAGGAGGGCCGGATCGCATCGCTCCTCGGTGCGGAGGGCGGCCACTCCATCGGATCGTCGCTGGCGGTGCTGCGCATGCTGCACACGCTCGGGGTCCGCTACCTCACCCTCACACACAACAACAGCACCGCCTGGGCGGACTCGGCGACCGATGCGGAACGTGCCGGCGGGCTCAGCGTCTTCGGCCGCGAGGTGGTCGCGGAGATGAACCGCATCGGGATGATCGTCGACCTCTCCCACGTCGCGGTGTCGACGATGCACGCGGCCCTGGATGTCGCGTCGAAACCGGTGCTGTTCAGTCATTCAGGCGCGCGTGCGCTGGTGGACCACCCACGTGACGTTCCCGACGACGTGCTCAAACGCCTCGCCGGGAACGGCGGTGTCTGTCAGGTCACCTTCGTGCCGGCCTTCATCTCCGCGGCGTACAAAGCGTGGACGGACCGTCTGATCGCCGCGATGGCGGCGCAGGGTCTTGATTGGCAGGACCTCGATGCGCGTGACGGCTTCGCCCTCGAATTCGCGACCCACGACCCCCGGCCGCGGACCACGGTCGCCGATGTCGCCGACCACGTCGACCACGTGCGTGACGTTGCGGGCGTCGACCACGTCGGTCTCGGCGGTGACTACGACGGCGTCGACCTGCTGCCCGAAGGCCTCGACGACGTGAGCTGCTACCCGAACCTGATCGCCGAACTGTCGCGGCGGGGTTGGGCGCGGGAGGACCTCACGAAGCTCACGTGGCACAACGTGCTGCGCGTGGTCGGCGAAGTGTGCGGGTGAGGTTGCCCCTACTGCCCTGAGTGCTCGGTGAGGAATGCCAGCGTCCGCTGGTTGAACTCCTCCACGTGCTCGTAGATCGGTGCGTGCGCGCAGCCCTCGAAGACGACGACCTCGGAACCCCGGATCCCGTGGTTCAGGGGGTCGGCGAATCGGGTCGAGGTGACCATGTCGTGGCGGCCGAACGTGATCTGGGTCGGCGCGGTGATGCGGCCGAGCTGCGCGAGGGCGTCGTGGTTGATCACCGCCTCCGATTGGCGCATGAACGCGTCGAGCGGTTGCACGGGGCGGCTTCGCACGAAGTCCGCAAGGGATGCGATGAGCTCGGGTTTCGCCGCGTAGACCTCGGGCGTGAGACACCACGGGAGGATTCCCTGGATCACCATCTCGGGCACGCTGTCGAGCGCCTTCGCGATCAACCGCCAGCCTTCCACCGCGGTTCGCAGGAACGGGTCCGTCTTCGGCCATGCGCTGTGGAGCGAAAGGCTCAGCACCTTCTCCGGATATTTCGCCGCGAGCCACATGCCAGTCGCAGCGCCGAGGGAGAGTCCCATGATGTGGGCTCGCTCGACGCCGATCGCGTGCATGAACGCGGCGATGTCGTCGGCAAAGACCTCGGTGGAGTACGTACCGGCGGGCTTGTCGGTGAGACCGGCGCCGCGAGGGTCGACCGATATGCACGTGAAGTGCTTGGCGTAGTCCCCGACCTGAAATGCGTAGCAGGCCTGGTCCGCCGCCAGGTACGGGATGAGGATCAGGGGCTCACCCGTGCCCGTGGTCTCGTAGTTGACAGAGAGATCCCCGGCGACAACGGTGGGCATTGCAGGCAACTCCTCGATGTGACGCGGCCTTCAACGGGAGGCTCAGCATACGCTCGGCGATGGCCCTGCTCTCGACCGACGGCTGCCCGCCGAGGACTTTGAGCGGTGACGGCTCGTCGCGACGCTACCGACCCTTGCTCACCCTCGATGCAGACCGTACCGGCCGGCGCCGGAGCGTGACCCTCGGCACGGGATGCGTGCTCATCATCTCGGCGTTGGCGCGCATCTGCGCAAGCCCGCGTATCAGCTCTTCGCGCGCGGGCTCGTCGATGCCTTCAAGCAGCTCGCTCGTCGTCGCGTGCACGATCGGCAGCATGCGATCAACGAGTTCCCGCGCTGCATCGGTGATATCGACCAGCAGCTTTCGTCGATCGTGCGGGTGCGGTTCGCGGCGCACCAGCCCATTGCGCTCGAGGGTGTCGAGCAGCGAGGTGATGCTGCCGCTCGTCACGAGCAGACGCTCGGCGATCACCTTCGGGGGCAGCGGCTCGCCGGCGCCTTCGATCACCGCGAGCACCTGCCACGCGCTCGTCGACAGATCGGCGACGGTTCTCCTTCGCCGATCCATCTCTGCGAGAACGAGCGAGGACGAGCGAGCGAGGTTGATCGCCACCTCGCTCGCCGACCTGCTCGCCCCGGGAAACTCCGCCTCGAAATGGGGCGCCTGACGGAGCGGCTCCGGCTCCGTCGTTCGGTCAGACCGCTTGCGCGACGAGGGTCTCACCGATGACGGCATGGGGCTCACTGATCACCCCGCCATTCTCCATCACGGTCTTCAGCGATGGATCGCCGATGAACCCAAGCGCCGCCTCGCGTGAGGGGCAGTCCATGACGACGAGAATCGCATTTGGATCGTCCGCGCCGCGATAGACCGCCTCGTTGGTGAGGCCGTGCTCCCGACGCACCGAAGCGTGGCCGTCGAACGCGGGACGCCAGGCGTCATAGTCGCGAACCCGATGCTGCACGGTGATGGTTGCCATGTCGTCCTCCTGGGGCAGGGTGCCCTGGGCTAATACTTGAAACTCAAGTTACTTGAATTCAAACGATATGTCAAGGGCCCGCCCGCTCGAGGTTGGGCGAATGCGCGTGCGGCCGAACTCCGCCCCGCGTGACTAAGATCACTCGGATGGCGACGGGGCCGGCATGACGAGCCCGCAGAGCGGCATCTTTGCGCTGGGAACGGCGTCGCACACGTATCTCGAGTTCGACGCGCTGCAAGTCTCGGACGGGCAGGACGTCATCAGCACCATCGCGTCGCTGCGCGAGCCGAGAACCACCATCGGCGGGGTGAATCTCGTCGTCGGGTTCCGGCCCGAGCTGTGGCGCCGGGTCGCGCCCGACGAAGCTCCTGCGGACCTCTCGGGCTTCAACGACGACGTCGTCGGCGTCGAGGGTTTCGTGATGCCGGCGACCCAGCACGACGCCGTTGTCTGGCTCTCCGGCAGCGCTTACGACGTTCTTTTCGACACCGCGAAGAGCCTCATCGCGGCGCTGCACCCAGTCGCCTCCCTCGCCACCGAGACGGCGAGCTGGCCGTACGAGCACGATCGTGACCTCACCGGCTTCATCGACGGGACGGAGAATCCTGACCTCGTCGGCGCCCCTGAGGTCGCTCTCTACCCTCCGGGGAGTCCGTACGCCGGCGGGACCGTGCTGCTGCTGCAGCGCTGGCCACACGACGCGGACGCCTGGGACGCGCTCCCGGTCGCTCGGCAGGAAGCCATCATCGGTCGCACCAAGGCGGACAGCGCCGAGCTCGACGACAAGCAGAGCACCTCGCACGTGAGTCGCACCGACCAGGATCGATTCGGCAAGATCTTCCGGCGCAACATGCCCTACGGGACCGTGACGTCACACGGCACGATGTTCGTCGGATTCAGCGCGGAGCAGCGGCGCCTCGTCACGATGCTCGACAGCATGGCGGGCGTCATTGACGGCGTCCGCGACGCACTCACCTATTACACGCGTCCGGTGAGCGGGGCGTACTACTTCGTCCCCTCGACGCCAACGCTTCAGCGGCACAGCACGGAGTCCTCGTAGCCGGTCGCGCGAAATTCCCGCTGACGATGAGCAGTGTCAGCCGGCTGCCGCCTCGGCGACCAGCCGCACACCTCCGAGTGCGGGCGCGAGATCCCCGATACCGAAGGCTCCAGCGAGGCTGAGGGGATCGCGATACACGAGCTCCGCCGTTCCGTCATCACGCGCTCGGATAAGGATCCGCAGCGGCAGGTCGAGCGCGATGTCCGGCGCACGCAGCATCAATGGCGTGCCCGCCTTGCCACTCCCGAAGATCAGCACCCGCGTCGCCGGCATCTCCAAGCCCACCTCGCGCGCATTGCGCTCATGGTCGACCTCGGCGAAGAGCGTCAGCCCGCGGTCACGAATGACGTCGCGCGCTCGCTCCAGGACCCGGTCGAACGGCTCACCAGATTGAACGGTGCGCAGGTCGTCGGGTGCCGTCATCTCGCGCCTCCCGTGGTGCCCGGTTCGTCAGCGCAGATTATCGAGGGAGCCCGGCTCGCGGGAAGGTTCCGAGGGCCGGGATGCCCCGCGCCGCGGGCGCAGCGCTACGCGTGGGTCGCGTGGGTCCGGTGCGTGACCGACGGCGAGGCGCCGATGAGGTGGTGCAGCGTCGTCCCTGCCCAGAGCACGACGAGCGCTCCCATGAAGACTGCGAGCACGGCCCAGCCGGCGGTGACCACCGCCAGGAGGCCGCTTGCCACGAGCACCGCAACCAGGACGCCGGCCATCGTCCGCCACGTTCCCGGCTTCGAAACGGTGATTGACTCCCCCGCGACCGCGCACGCAACCAATCCGAGCACCAGGCCCAGGGACGCGACGCCTCGTGGGTCTGCGATGAAGCCCACGCTGGAGCCGCCGACCACGTCAACGTAGACCACCGCCGTCACGGCGACCAGGAGGGTCGCGATGACATCTCTCATTACTCTCATGCTGCTTCCTCCTTGACGCGCCGCGCTCATGGCTTCGCCTCGATGCTCGCGCTCGGTTTCCGCCCCGGCTAGGGCCGAACGTCACCTCTGCCCGGAGCCGGTGAAGAGCCGTGGAGTGACCCACGGCTTCATCGCCCAGATCTCCTAGTCGAGGGCACCGGGCAGCGCAGGCTGCCAACGCTGCGATCCGCAATGGGCGAAAGTCCTGTCCTGCCGGGGACCGATGGCACTTGGAGCGGACCAAGCAGCGCCTGATCATCGAGGGTGTCTCAATGAGGTGTGCTATGCGGATTCTCGTCACCTTCGGCTCCACGCGTGGGGGTACGGAAGGGCTGGCTCAGATGGTCGGAGATAGCCTGCGTGAGCAGGGCGTCACGGTTGACGTGCTGCCGCCTCGATCGGTGAGGCATCTCGACGGGTATGACGCCGTTGTTGTGGGAGGCGCGCTCTACGCGTTTCGCTGGCATCGCGACGCCCGCCATTTCGTGAATCGCCACATGAGCGAACTGCGCGGGGTGCCGACCTTCTTCTTCTCGAGCGGACCCCTCGACAACTCGGCCGCCGAGCGTGACATCCCACCGGTGAAGGGAGTCCAGGCGCTTATCGCTCAAGTCGGCGTCCGGAGCCATCACACATTTGGCGGCCGGCTCACGCCAGACGCTCGCGGGTTCATCGCCGGCAAGATGGCGGTGAAGCACTCCGGTGACTGGCGTGACGCAGACCAGGTCCGCGAGTGGACGACGGAGTTGCTCGCCGCGCTACAGGTCGCGGAGACGTCGGTCGCGTAGCGATCGGTCCGCTTGGCGCGCAAGCAGCAGCGAATAGAGTTCCGCGAGGTTGGGTTTGAGCAGTCGCGGAGGCTTGACGGCGATTTGAAGCACGATCTTGTCGTGCCGGAGCGACTGTGCGCGCCGGCGCGTACCTAAACCTCGAACTCTTGGCGATCGTAGGCTCCGCCCTGCCGCGCCGGCCCTGGATCGCCAGTGCCGATGGGTGCCTGCCACGCCTTCCCTCGCACGATGTACCCCACGTTTGCGTGGCTGACTCCGAATGCTGATGCAATGGAACGGTAGGTGACGCCGTGACGCGCCATCCGTCTGATCGATACCACATCGTCCGCTGTGAGCTTGGCATTGGGATGGCGCTGGCCGCGGTTTGAGCGGCGATTGCGCATTTGCTGCTCCCATGTCGCCCAACGGCAGTTGCCCGGTTCGTAATTGCCTTCGTTGTTGATCCGATCAAGCGTGAGGCCGTCAGGACACGACCCCATGTCGGCGAGGAAGTACTCGAAGCGACGCCAGCGATCGCAAACGGTGATCCCGCGTCCGCCATAACGCGCCCAGTCGGCGCTCGACGGATTCGTGCATCGGCTCAACATGCCCTTCCAGGCGTGATACGTGCGGGTGCCGCCGCCTGCTGCTTGTCCGTGGCGGCGTGACATACACGAATCAAAGCGAGGCGCCGCGCCCTCAGCGCGGACGAAGGGCGGTGCAGAGGTCCGAATGATGCGTTGGCGGGGCCAGGCTGCAATCGAAGTGCTCCGATTCCAGACTGGATTGGTTCCGTGAGCGGGAGACGGGGCTCGAACCCGCAACTTCAACCTTGGGAAGGTTGCACTCTACCGTTGAGTTACTCCCGCGGGGATTCTGATCTCGCTTGGAGTGTTTCCTCCGGCAAAGGGAAGTACTGGATCATCTACCACATTGCCTTGGGAAGGCTCGGCGAGAGGGGCACATGGTAGACCGACCGTCCACACTCGCGGGGTTGACCGACGACGGCGCTTGGCCTGATTGCTGAGATTCGGGATCCGCGTCCTTCGTGAGCGAGTCGCCCTGCCGGCTGCTACGACCGCTCGGCGCGAATCACCTGCATGAGCCGGTCGTGCGCGTCGTCGGGACCGAGATCGTTGTAGTGCTCGCGGATCATTGCCTCGCTGCCGGGGCCGAGGATCTTCTCCACGGTGATCGTGCTCTGGCCGCTCATGAGGAGCCATCGGCACGCACTGTGTCGGAAGACGTAGGGGTTGACGACGGTACGAATGCCCGCGTTCAGCGCCAGCGCCCCGACCATCTGCCGCACGCCCGGGACGGTGAGCGGCTCCCGTTCTCCGGTGCGCCGATCGCGACGCAGGCCCACGAACACCGGCTCATCCTCGCCACCATGGGCGAGCGAACGCAGGCGGGCGTGCATCTCCGACGTGATCGGTGCATCACGCTCGCCCGTTGTGCCCCGGATGCGGACGTAGTGCCGGCGACCGTCGTGGCGGAGGTCCCCCTTCGTGATCGAGACCAACTCTCCAGGACGCATCCCGGTGTCGGCGAGCAGTCGGACGATCACACGATCGCGCTCAGTGTCGGCCGTGCGCTCGAGGAGGGCGATCTGGTCACGCTCCAGGGTGATCACCTTGCGGCCCGCCGGCTTGCGCAGCTTCACCTTCGCGCCGGTGGTGGCGTGCAGGTCGGCGTACCACTTGAGGAGCTGATTGGCAGCCTTGTGGTAGGTCCAGACCGTGTTCTCAGCGAGGGGAGCACCGTCGCGTGTGGTTCGGGCGCGCACGTCGGCGGCGAACCGCTCGAGGATGGACTGATCGATGTCGGCGACGGTGGTGATGCCCTCGCCCCGGCACCACGGCAGCAGCACCGCTCGGAGCGAGTACCCGTAACTGTGCTTGATGGTGCTGGGCTTCACCCCCTGGGACCGGCAGTGGATGAGGTAGTCCTCGATCTCGGTCGCAAGGTCGGAGCTCGGAGCCTTCACAACGCTGATTCTGGCAACGGGTCGTGACCTGAGGGAAGATGCGGAGGAGCTGAGCCTGCCGCCCGTGGTCGTGACCGGGTCGTCACGAGCGATCTCCCGACGCGGGCGATGATGCCCTCATGATCAGGCTTCGAAGAGGCGCGCCACGCCTGTGGCTCGCAACGGTCGGCACCTCCACGCTGGTCGTCCTCACCGCCTGCAGCGGGCCTGCCGCCCAGTCCGTTCCGACGCCCGCCGGCGGGGGCGCACCGATGGATGCGCTCCATCAGCTCGCCGCCACGCCGACGCCGTCCCGACCCCCGGCCACCGCGGCGGCGACCCTCAAGCTCATTCACCGAACCCCCGCGCCGACCCACTCGCCGGTCTCGTCGCTCGCGCGCACCACCATCGGCGGCTGCCAGGTCTTCCCGTCGAACAACCCGTGGAACGAGAGCGTCGCGAACGCGCCGGTCGACCCGAACTCAGCCGCATATATCGCGAGCATCGATTCGACAAAGCAGTTTCTGCATCCCGACTTCGGCTCGAACCCGACGTACGGCATCCCCTACGTGGTCGTGCCCAAGTCGCAACCGTTCGTGCCCATCACCATTCAACGCCTACGGCGATGAGAGCGATCCGGGCCCGTACCCCGTGCCGCTCAACGCTCCTGTCGAGTCCGGGAGCGATCGCCACGTCCTCGTCCTCGACTCGGGGAACTGCCACCTCTACGAGATGTACGACGCGCACCAACAGGGGAAGGGCTGGGAGTGCGAATCAGGCGCCGCGTTCAACCTCAACAGCAACGCGTTGCGCCCCGACACGTGGACGTCGGCGGATGCCGCGGGGCTGCCGATCCTGCCCGGGCTCGCGCTGTTCAACGAGGTCGAGTCGGGCGCCATCTACCACGCCCTTCGCTTCACGGTCGAGGACACGCAGAACGGCTTCATCCACCCCGCAACGCATGAGGCCGGCTCGCCCAACCCGAGCCTTCCGCCCATGGGACTCCGGCTGCGGCTCAAGGCGTCGTTCAGCCTCGCGGGATTTCACGGTGAGGCACTCGTGATCCTCAAGGCGCTGAAGACGTACGGCATGATCGTCGCCGACAACGGCAGCAGCTGGTACATCAGCGGCGCGACCGACCCGCGCTGGAACGACGACGACCTCGATCAGCTCAAGACGGTTCCCGGCGACGAGTTCGAAGCCGTGGACACCGGGCCCATCCTGCACGGATAGACGTCAGCGCGTCGCCGGCTGCACCTCCACCACCGGATACTTGCCCTCCGCGTAGTCGGCGCGGATCAGCTTCTTGTCGAGCTTGCCGACGCTCGTCTTGGGCAGCTCATCGACGAACGCCCAGCGCTCCGGCAGCCACCAGCGAGCGACCTTCGTCGCCAGGTACTCGCGAAGTTCCTCCGGCGTGGCGGACGCCCCTGGCTTCAGCACGACCGTCGCGAGCGGCCGCTCGGCCCATCGCTCATCGGCGACGCCCACCACAGCGGCATCGGCCACGGCGGGATGGCCCACCAGCAGCGTCTCCAGCTCGACCGACGAGATCCACTCGCCCCCGGACTTGATCACGTCCTTCGAGCGATCGGTGATCTGCACGAAGCCGCGCGAATCGATGTTGCCGACATCTCCGGTGCGCAGCCAGCCGTCGTGGAATTTCTCGGGGGCGGACGCGTTGTAGTACGAGCCCGTGATCCACGGCCCGCGCACCTCGATCTCGCCGACGGCGACGCCGTCATGGGCGACCGGCGCGCCGGAGTCGTCGACGATGCGCAGCTCGACGCCCGGCACCGCGCGCCCCGTCTTGGAGCGATATCGCATCTCGTCTTCGGCCGGCGTTCCCTTGGGAGGAACGGCGATCGAGCCGATCGGGCTCGTCTCGGTCATGCCCCACGCCTGGATCAACTCGATGTTGAGCACGTCCTTGTATGCGGTGATGAGCGATGCGGGCACCGCCGATCCGCCGCAGATCGCGCGCCGGATGCTCGACACGTCGCCTCCGTTGGCGCGGACGTGATTGAGGATCCCGGTGAGGATCGTCGGCACACCGCCGGTGAACGTCGGCCGCTCCTGCTCGATGAATGCGCACAATCCCTCGGGGTGCAGGAACCGGCCCGGCAGCAGCAGGTCCGCCCCCACCATCCATCCCGCGTATGGAATGCCCCATGCGTTGACGTGGAACATCGGCACGATGCTGAGCAGCCGTTCGGTGTCGTCGATGCGGAAGCTCGCCCACACAGCGAACGAATGCAGATACACGGAGCGATGGCTGTACGCCACGCCCTTCGGGTCGCCGGTGGTCCCCGTCGTGTAGCACATCGATGCCGCGCTGCGCTCGTCGATCGACGGCCATTCGAACGTCGAGGGTGCCCCGGCGATGAGCGTCTCGTACGCGAGGGTCTCGCCGAGCCCCGACACATCGCCTGACCCGACGACGATCACCTTCTCAACGCTCGGGCAGTGCCCGATGATCGCAGCAAGCAGCGGCGCCAGCGAGTTGTCGACGATGACCACGCGATCCTGCGCGTGGTTGATGATCTGCGCGAGCTGAGCCGGTGGCAGCCTGAGATTGAGTGTGTGGAGCACGGCGCCCATGCACGGCACCGCGAAGTACGCCTCGATGTGCTCCTGATGGTTCCAGCACAACGTGCCGACCCGATCCCCGGGGCCGACCCCGAGCGTCTGCAGCGCGGCGGCCAGCCGTTGCGCCCGTTCGGCGACCACGGCGTATGGCGTGTGCCGGGCGCGCTCGCCTTCGAACGTGATCACCTCGCTGTCAGGAAACACGTCTGCGCCTCGCCGGAAGAGCGCGGTGATGCTCAGCGGCATGTCCTGCATCGTCGAGTTCATGGACACTCCTCTCTCATTGCGTGTCGGGCAGGCGCATTGTCGCGCGCATTCTGCGGCTTCGGCTACCCTCGAACTCATGGCCGCAACCCACACCGGGACCATGACCGGTGCCGAGCGCATGCTCGCGACCGCTCGCGGTGAACCCGCCGATCGCACCCCGATCTGGTTCATGCGCCAGGCGGGACGGTGCCTGGCGGGCTATCGCGCCCTTCGCGAGACCCACGACATCCTCACCATCACGCGCACGCCGGAGCTGTGCGCCCAGGTGACGCTGATGCCGGTCGAGGAGTTCGGCGTCGACGCGGCGGTGATGTACGCCGACATCATGCTGCCGCTCGTCGGGATGGGCGTCCCCTTCTCGATCGATCCAGGCATCGGCCCGATCATCCACGCACCGGTGCGGACGGGCGCCGAGATCGCCGGGCTGCGCATCGTCGACCCCCGGGAGGCGACCCCCGACCTCTTCGAGGCGATCCGCCTGGTACGCCGGCAGCTCGACGGCTCCATCGCGGTGGTGGGCTTCGCCGGAGGGCCGTTCACCGTCGCCTCGTACATGATCGAGGGCAAGCCCACCAAGGAGTTCTCGCGGACCAAGGCCATGCTCCACGGCGAGCCCGATCTCTGGCATCGCCTCATGACGACGCTCACCGACGTGACGATCAGCTACCTCCAGGCACAGGTCGAGGCCGGCGCCCAGATGGTCCAGCTGTTCGACTCCTGGGCTGGAGCGCTCTCGGTGACCGCCTACCGGGAGTCCGTCCTCCCCTACAGCCGGCGCATCCTCGCGGCGGTCGCCGCGACCGGCGTCCCGACGATCCACTTCGGGACGACCACGTCACACCTCCTCGAGGCGATGGCGGGATCCGGCTGCAACGTGGTCAGCGTCGACTGGCGCCTCCCGCTCGACCAGGCGTGGTCCCGGATCGGCGACTGCGGCATCCAGGGCAACCTCGATCCCGGGGTGCTGCTCGCCCCCTTCGACGTCGTCGCCCGGGAGGCGCGCCAGATCCTGGCGCTCGCCGGCGGCCGGCCGGGTCACATCTTCAACCTCGGGCACGGGGTGCTCCCGGAGACGCCGAGCGACCACCTCAAGCGCCTGACGGCACTCGTTCACGAGGAATCCGCCCGGGCCTGACCGGCCGGACCCGCGGGGGCTCTACCCTTGGGCGCATGGCCCCGCTCGGCGTCGTCCTCGCCACCTTCGGCTCGGCGGTCACCGCCGACGACGTGCCCGCGTACCTCGCGTCGGTCCGGGGCGGGCGCGAGGTCCCGGCTGACCTCATCGACGAGTTCCGGCGCCGCTACGACCTCATCGTGCGCTCGCCGCTGATCGACATCACCGAGGCGCAGGGACGCGAGCTGCAGACCCTCCTCGATACCGCGGACGGGGCATCCGGCGCGCGCGTCGTCGTGGGGATGCTGCACTCAGCGCCGTCGCTCCCCGATGCGCTGGACCTGCTTGCCGCAGACGGCATCCGCCGGATCGTCGTGATCGTGCTCGCGCCCCAGTACTCACCGATCATCCTGGCCGGGTACGAGCGGACCGTCGCGACCTGGAGCGGTGCGCACCCGGATGTCGACATCCACATCGCCGGCGCCTGGCATCTGCTCCCGGAGTGGATCGATGCGCTGTCGGAGCGGGTCACCGAAGCCATGGGCAGGCTCGATCCCGAGGTTCGGGACCGCATGCCGATCGTCTTCACCGCGCACAGCCTCCCTCGCTCGGTCGTCGATCGCGATCCCGGATACATCGATCAGCTGCGCGCCACCGCGGCGGCCGTCGCCGCGAGGCTGCATCTCGACACCGGACGCTGGCAGTTCGCGTACCAGAGCGCGGGCCACACGCCCGAGGAGTGGCTCACCCCGGACGTCAAGGACCTCTTCCCCGCGTTCGGTGACAGAGGGATCACCGAGGTGCTCGTGGTGCCGCTCCAGTTCCTCGCCGACCACCTCGAGATCCTTTACGACATCGATATCGCGGCGGGTGAGGAAGCCACCGCCGCGGGCGTCACGATGCATCGCATCGAGTTGCCCAACACGCAACCCGCGTTCATCCGCGCGCTTGCGGCGGTGGTCGAGCGTGAGCGCGAGGGCACCCCTGCCGCAGTCTCCTGACGTGGCCTTCACCGGCGGAGAACGGGCGGATGCGCGCGGCGAGGTGGCGCCGGGCTTCGAGCCCGTTCGTGACGCGTTCACGGCGGTGCTGCAGGAACAGCGCGGCACCGGCGCAGCTATCGCGGTGTGGCTCGAGGGCCGGTGGGTGGTGGATCTCTGGGGTGGCGCCGCATCGGCTGACGGCACCCGCCCCTGGCAGCGCGACAGCATCGTGCAGCCGTATTCGGTGACCAAGCCGTTCGCGGCGATGTGTGCCCTCGTGCTCGCGGATCGTGGCCGTCTCGACATCGATGCACCCGTGCAGCGGTACTGGCCCGAGTTCACCGCGCCGGCGACCGTGCGTCAGGTGCTGTCACACCAGGCGGGTGTCGTCGCGCTCGATGCCGAGGCCGGAACCGAGACCTTCTTCGACTGGGACCGCATGTGCGCGCTCCTTGCCGCACAACAACCCGCATGGGCGCCGGGGACCGCCCACGGCGAATCGGCGCTCTTCTACGGTCATCTCGTCGGCGAGATCGTCCGCCGTGTCGACGGGCGCAGCCTCGGCCGTTTCCTCAGGGAGGAGATCTGCGCGCCGAACAACCTCGACTTCATGGTGGGGCTCACGCCCGATGAGCAGCGGCGCGCGGTCGACCTGACCTGCTTCGACGACCTCGCCCCGCCGAGCGATAACCCCCTCTACCGGAAGGCAACGAGCAATCCGCCGGGGACCCGCGACCCGTCGGTGGTGAACAGCGCCGCATGGCGCGCCGCGGAGATCCCGGCGATCAACGGCCACGGGACCGCGCGCGGCATCGCCGGCTTCTACGCCGCATTGATGCGCGGCGAGCTGCTCTCCCCGGCCACGCTCCGCGCGGCCGTGTCAGCACAGTGTTCCGGCGTCGACGCGGTGTTCGGACATGACAACGCGTGGGGGCTCGGGTTCGCGATCGACGAGGAGGGATTCGGGATGGGTGGGACCGGGGGCAGCTACGGCGGCGCGTGCGTCCGGGGCGGCTACGCGATCGCGTTCGTCACGGGAACCATGGGCAGCCATGAGCGCGAGGAACGGGTCGAGAACGCACTGCGCGCCTGCATCGGCCTGCCCGCCCTCTGACCGGCGCCCGGAGGCACTCCTCAGACGGGGCGGGGCACCCCGATCGGGTTGGGGTAGTTGATCCCGCCGGTCCCTTCGAGCATGCCGGCCAGACGGCGCATCGCGTCGAAGAGCCGCTCGCGCGGCCACTCGTCGAGCGCGTCCCAGACGTCGCCCGCGAGGCGGTCGGTCATCTCCTCGACCGACGAGCGCACCGCGTGCCCCTCGTCGGTGAGCGCGTTGCCGGCGTCGAGGATCCCGCGGCGCCGCAGTCGCTGCGCGGCGTCCTCCCATTCGCTCCTCGGTCCACCCGCGGTAGCTGCGCATCAGCGGTGCTTCAAGCTCGGGCTTCGAGGCGACCGCGGTGACCAGCGCCTCGAGGCCATCGATGTCGTGGGCGGTGAGCGCCGCCACGTGCCCGTCGAAGCGATGCTCCCGGAACAGCGTGCACGCGTGCCACAGGGCGAGATGTGGCGCATCCGGGACGTCGAGCGCAGCATGCGCGAGATAGATGGGCCGTCCGTCGCCGCGCAGGTTCCCTGCGACCTCCATCGCCGCCGCCGCTGTCTCCGCGACCTCGGCCGAATCGACGAGGCTCCCCCAGAGACGGCGCAGCACGGTGTCAGCGACCTGGAGTCGGGCCTCGAGTGCGCGCTTCGGGCTCGAGTACTCCCACGCGTCGGGGATGGCCCGCTCCACCATCGCGGGGCGGAAGCTGTGAAAGGTGGCGATGACGACCGGTGCGGTCACCGCCCCCATGGGTGCGGACCGCGACGCGAAGTACCCCATCCAGCCGCCTCGCAGTCCCGCTGCCTTGTAGAGATCGACGGCTTCAGGAGCGAAGTAGACGATCGCGTGGATGGGCTCGAACATCGTCCATGCGCGGCGCGCGAGGGAGGGTGCGATCGGCACGCGCGATATCGTAGTGGACGCGTCGCGGGGATCATCGCGCGACACGGTTGAGCCCGGATGCTTCAACCGGCCGCGCGGCGGGACGGCGACAGGGTTCCATGGAAGATGCCGGAGTGCGTGAACGTCGGTGACGCACCCGGGCTCAATGCATTGCCTGTCAACTCTGACGACGGCAGAAACTGCAGGAAGCGACGATCCGCGGGTGAGGTGTCGACGATCGACTTCTCGAGCACGCACGAGTTGTACTGCCGCGCGGTGTCCTCGAGCGTGTTCGCGTTCACGACCACCTCCTGCTCCCAGGATTGCGTGTACCGGCGCAGGCCGGGAATGCGACTGTGCTCAGGCGTCAGACACTCGGCGGCGATGACGTTCTCACTGCTCGCCCAGATCCCCGTCTCGGTGTTGACGACGAGGGTCTGGTTGCCGATCGTGTGCCCGGGTGTGGCGAGGAGCGCGACGCCGGGACCGATGAGGACATCCCCGTCGATCGCCATCAGCGAGTTCGGGGTGCAGGTTCGTGTACGCGTCCGGCTGATACCAGGGCCGCTGCAGCGGGTGGAGGCTCGTCAGCGACTCGAGCTCCGCGCGCTGCACGATCAACCGCGCGTGCGGCAGCAGCGCAGGCACCGGCTCATTCGGCGACAGGTCGCGAGCGGGTTCGCTCGTCCCGATCCATCGGCGCACATCCTGGGTGTGCAGGTGATCGAACGTGATCCAGTCGACGTCTCCAGCCTCCATGCCAACGCTGCGAAGATGCGTCACCACGTCGCCGAGAGGACGTGAGAACGCGCGCTCGAAGGCGCGTGGAGTCGAGTCGCTCAACCGCGCGAAATACGGTGTGCGCCGAGCGAGATCAACGTCGGTGGGCTCGAAGAGCAGGGTTCGCGACCGGCCGTCCGGCTCGTGCCAGCGAACGATCACGAGCCGGTGCGTGAGCGAGAGAAACGGCGCGGGGGTGAGCGCCGCGCGAAAGAGCCCGAATCGAGTGGGATACGGCAGGGTCACGAGGTCGAAGGTGCCGATCCAGTCCGGCATCCCCGTGCCCCGGAACCACTCGCGAAATCCGGGTGCCGCATCGCGGATCAGCTCGAGCTGGCGACCCGGCTGGCGTTCGCCGTCCACCGCGGTGAAATGTGAGATCGGGCTGATCTCTCCGGCCGGTCGTTGAGCGTGCAGCTGCATCGCGAACGAGGGCAGCATACGCGGTGTCCGAACCGCCGGTCGATATACTCGGCTGTGGTGGTCATCGGAGTGTCACGGTGAGGCGCTGGGGGCGGTTCGTGTACCGCCACCGGAAAGCGGTGGCCGTCGCCTCGCTTGCGTGCTTCGTCCTTTCGTTGATCGGATTGCTCACCGGCGGCCAGCCGATCAACGCGAGCGACTACAACGTCGAGTTGGTGCACGCGGCGAACCTCGAGTCGGCACAGCTGCCGTCGACGACCGGCTCGTCGTTCGCATTGATCCTCACCGACCCGCATTCGACATACGGCGCGCCGGACTTCGAGAACGCGGTCAACGCGGCCCTCGCGCGGCTGCGAAGCGATCCCCGGGTGAGCGCGCTCTCCACGCCGTACACCGTCGCCGCAGCACAGGCGCCGCTGATGGTGTCAACGGACAAGCACAGCGTGCTCGCTCAGGTCGGGCTGCACATCGACTTCTCGGAGGCGCGCTCCCAGTACGGCGGTATCCGCGGCGAGGTTCGCTCCGACACGCTCACCGTCACCGCGACCGGGGACGTGCCGCTCGCCTACGACTTCGACACGTACCTGGCGAGCGATCTGCGCAGATCCGAGGTCGTGTCGCTCCCACTCGCGCTCATCCTCCTCGTCATCGTCTTCACCACCGGGATCGCGGCGCTCCTCTGTCTCGGCGTCGGCGTCTTCGCGGTGGTCGGCGGCGTCGGCGCGGCGCTCGCGCTCGCGCACCTCATCGACGTGTCCACGTACGCGGTCAACGTGGTCACGCTGGTCGGCCTCGGCATCGCCATCGACTACTCGCTGTTCATCGTCACGCGCTTTCGCGAGGAGCTCGCGGCGGGACACACCGTCGAGAATGCGCTCGGCACCACGATGGCAACCGCGGGGCGCGCCATCATGTTCAGCGGCCTCACGGTCGCGATCGGTCTCTCCGGCCTGCTCTTCTACACCGGCACACCGCTGGTATCGATGGGCGTCGCCGGCGCGATCGTCGTTGCCGTCTCGGTGCTCTATTCGACGACGCTGCTCCCCGCGATCCTCGCGATGCTCGGGCGCCGCGTCAACGCCGTCCGCATCCCGATCCTGCAGCCGAAGCCCTTCGGCGAGGGCGCGTGGCATCGCCTCGCGACGTGGGTCATGCGCAGACCCTGGCTGGTGCTCATCCCCACGGTGGGCATCCTGCTGGTGGCCGGTTCACCGTTTCTCGACATCAACCTCGCCAACAGCGACGTGACCCAGCTGCCGGTCACCGCTGAGGCCCGCCAGGGGGCGGACCTCCTGCGCGCGCAGTTCCCGCAGGTCGGTACGAACACCATCGTCGTGGTGATGAAGTTCGCCCACGGCTCCCCCACCAGCCCGTCCAACGTCGCATCCGCGTACGCCCTCAGCAACAGGCTCGCAACCCTGCACGGCGTGGACAGCATCCGCAGCTACGTCAACGTCGACCCGACCTACACGCTCGATTCGTATCAGACGCTGTACGCGGCTCCCCGGGGCTCGCTGCCCGCCGCGGTCAGGACGCTGCTCACCACGCAGACCGGATCCAGCATCGCCGTGCTCGACGTGGCCAATCCGTACTTCGTCACGAGCGATCAAGCGCACGCACTCGTGCGCCAGATTCGCGCCGACGTGGCCGTGCCCGGCGCCAAAGTGCTGGTCACCGGCGACACCGCCTTCGACATCGATCTTGTCGACTTCATGATCGGGCACACGCCGCTCGCCATCGCGTTCGTCGTCGTGACGACGGTGATCGTGCTCGCGGCGCTCCTGCGATCCCTCGTGCTTCCCTTCAAAGCGGTGCTGATGAACGCGCTCTCGCTCAGCGCCGCGTTCGGGGCACTGGTGTGGATCTTCGATCAGGGACATCTCGCGTCGATCCTCGGGTTCACCCCCGGGCCGCTCGACCCCACCATCCCGGTGCTGCTCTTCTGTGTCGTCTTCGGCCTGTCGATGGATTACGAGGTGTTCCTGCTCACGCGCATGCAGGAGGCGTGGTACATGACGGGGGACAACCGCACCGCGGTCGCCGACGGTCTCGAGCGCAGCGGACGTCTCGTCACCGGCGCGGCGGCGATCATGGCGTGCGTCTTCCTCGCGTTCGCGCTCGCGAGCATCGTCACCATCAAGTCGATCGGGGTCGGCATGGCGGTCGCCGTGATCGCCGACGCCTCGCTCGTGCGCGCGCTCGTCGTTCCCGCGGTGATGCGCCTCCTCGGCAGGGCGAACTGGTGGGCGCCCCGCTGGCTGCAGCGCAAGCCCGAGGCGCGGACGATCGCTCCGGCGGCGTGAGGTGAGCACGAGCGTCGCCGCGCCCCGCCCGATGCTGCGCGGATGGAGTCACGCGATAGCGGTACCCCCGGCCATCGCCGGTGCGATCACGCTCGTGGTGGTGAGCGGTGGGGACGCCGCACGCCGCATCTCCCTTGCCGTGTACGGCACATCGCTCGTGCTCCTCTTCGCGGTGAGTGCCACGTATCACCGCTGGCCGCTGACCGCGCGATCGCGCGGGTTCTGGCGCCGGCTCGATCACGCGATGATCTTCGTGGCGATCGCCGGCACCTACACGCCGGTCGTCGTCAACGTGCTGCAGGGCTGGCCGTCCCCCGTCCTGCTCACCGCGATCTGGGTGCTGGCCGGGTCCGGCGTCATCGTCGCCACCACGGGCATCCCGATGCCACGCGGCGTGACGGTCGGCCTGTACATCGCCGTGGGATGGACGATCGTCTTCTTCCTCCCGGCGCTCGCCGAGCGCGTCCACGCGGGCGGGCTCGTGCTGCTCGGCATCGGTGCCGCGCTGTACTCAGCGGGAGCGATCGTGTACGCGTTGCGCCGGCCACGGCTCTGGCCCGGGGTCTTCGGATATCACGAGGCGTTCCACGTGCTCGTGATCGCCGCGAGCAGCGTCTTCTTCGTGTTCATCGCCGTCACCGTGGGGTGAGCGCGCCCACCGCGCGCTGAGCAGCGCTACTCGGTCGCCGCCGCCTCGACCGCGGGATGGTTGCCGTTCGTGCTCTGCGCTTCACGGACCTCCGCCAGGTACTCGTCCACCAGCGCCCGGCCGCGCTCGGCGTCGCCGACGCTCGCGACGACGTGATACGCGGGTTCGTCTGGATCCGGACGGACGAGCACGAACCCGTCGTCGACGTAGACCTTGATGCCGTCGACGAGGTCGACCGAGTCGGTGCGGTGGCGGTCGAGGAGGATCCGCATCACGCGCCCCTTCACCTCCCACGGGCAGAACTCGGTCGCGGTCACGTACGCGAGCTTGGGCAGCGCCGCTCGTGCCTCGCTGAGCGGGATGCCGACGGACGCTCGCAGCTCGAGCAGCTTCACGAGCGTGTACATCGCATCGAAGGCGCCGAGGTGGCCCGGCCACACGAAACCGCCGTCGCCGTCGGAGGCGAGGCTCGTTCCAGGATTGGACGATGCGCGCAGGACGGACGCCGGATCCCCGGGGGTCGCGGTGAACGTGCCGCCGCCCTCGTTCACCAGTCCGCTGATCCACATCGGCGTCGCGGCCGGGGCAAGGACGGTCCCGGGAGTGGTGCGAAGCAGCCACGATGCGAGCACGCCGAGGCATTCGTACGGGTCGAGCACAACGCCGGCGTCGTCGATGATGGTGATGCGTTCGCCCGTCGCGCTGAACATGCAGCCGACGTCGGCGCGCACGGTGGTGCTGATGAGCGCCGTCTCCTCGGGGACAGCGCGATGATGGGATCCCTCGCGGAGGCCCGCGTTGAGCGGGATCGTGGTGACGCCGAGCTCGTTGAGGATCGCGGGCAGCACCGCCGAGGCGTCGCTGTAGTCGTAGTCGATGAGCACGCGGAAGCCGGCTTCGCGGATCGCGGTCGTGTTGATCGTCTCGAGCAGGTGGGCCGCGTACGCCGCGATGGGCTCGCTGTACTCGATGTCCCCCATCTCGTAGAACGCGGCGCGGCGGAAGTCCTCGCGGAAGAGCAGGTTCTCGAGCTTGCGCTCCGCGCGCTTGTCGATCTGGAGTCCTTCGCTGTCGAAGAAGCGGATGTCGGCGCTGCGCTGGTCGAGCGGCGAGACGAGGACCTGGATGCCCCCGGCGCACTCGAGATCGCGCGTCGCGAACTGGGTCACCGGCACCGGCAGCTCGCGGATGTCGCGGACCTGACCGCCGGCGCTCACGATGCCGCTGACGATCGCGCGCTTGATCATGCGGGACGATCGCGCGTGGTCACGTCCAACTGCGATCGCGGATCCCTTCGGCAGCGTCGCGCCGAACGCGGCCCCGAGCCGCGCGCAGAACTCCGGCGTCAGCTCGACGTTGATCAGCCCGCCGAGGCCGTACGACGAGAACATCCCGCTGCGCCACTCGCCGGCCCAGATGACCAACTCGTTCACGGTCGACCCGGGTTCCACCGTCTTGCTCGGCCAGATCTTCACGCCCGCGCGGATCTGGGATCCCCTGCCGAGCACGCACTCGTCGGCGATGACCGAGTTCTCCTCCAGCAGGGAGTCGTTCTTGATCGTGACGTTGCGGCAGACGATCGACTGCCGGAGCCTGCAGCGCTCGCCGACGTACGAGTGCGGCCAGACGATGCTGTTGCTGAGCTTGGTGTGCTCGTCGATGACGCTGTACCGGTCGACGACCGCGTGCTCGTTCACATGCGCGCCGGCCTTGAGCTTCACCTCGTCACCGATGAACGCCGGACCGTCGAGCTGCACGCCGCTGCCCACCTCGACACCGTCACCCATCCAGACGTTGCCCTCGCGCCGCCCGGGGATGTGGCAGCGCACCTTGCCGTCGAGCGCGTCCCAGTTCGCCTGCAGGTACGACTGGATCGATCCGATGTCGCACCAGTAGTCGTCGACGACGATGCCGTGGAGCGGCTCATGCCGGCGCAGCATCGTCGGGAAGACGTCCTGCGACCAGTCGGCTCCGGTGTCGGGCTTGACGTGGTCGAGCACCTGCGGCTCCATCACGTAGATGCCGGTGTTGGCGTGGTCGCTGAACACCTCGCCCCACGACGGCTTCTCGAGGAATCGTTTGATGTTGCCCTCGTCGTCGGTGACCACCACGCCGTACTCGAGCGGGTTCGGGACCGAGTGCAGCACGATCGTCGCGTGTGACCCGCGCTCCTCGTGAGCGCGCATCACGGCGGTGAGGTCGATATCGGTGAGCGCGTCACCGCTGATGACGAGGAACGTGTCGTCGAGCAGGTGGGCGGCGTTGCGCACGCTCCCCGCGGTCCCGAGCGGCCGGTCCTCGACGACGTACTCGATCTCCATGTCGAGCTCGGCACCGTCGCCGAGGCGGTTGCGGATCTCGGCGCCGAGGTACGCGAGGGTCACGACGACCTGGTGGACGCCGTGGAGGCGGAGCAGCCGGAGGATGTGCTCGAGGACGGGCGTGCCGACGACGGGCACGAGCGGCTTGGGCAAGCGGCTGGTCAGCGGGCGCAGTCGCGCCCCTTCACCTCCCGCCATGACCACTGCCTTCACAGGGAACCTCCTCCAGGGCGCCGGCCCGCCCTTCAGATCATATGGCGCGGCGGGAGTTTCCTACGTTCTGGGCCGAGATCCGTCGACCGGCAGCATCACCCGCTGGTGCAGGCACATGAAGCGCAGCCGCTCGAGGAGCCCGGCGATGACGAGCGGCCACGCGAAGTCGGCGGCATCCCGCCGGGCGGCGGAGCGAAGACGCTTGCCGAGGTCGGGTTGCTCGACCAGCCCCCGCAGCGCACTCGCGATCTCCGCGGGGTCGTCGGTCTCGACCACGACCGCGTTCCCGTAGGGGCGGGCGTACTCCTCACCGGTCGACCCCACCATCGCCACCCCGCCTGACGCCATGGCCTCGAGACCGACCAGCCCGAAGGGCTCATGACCGGAGTTGGCGAGGACCGCGGTGGCGGCCGCGTTGATCTCTGTGATGACCTGGTCGGGGAGGAACCGGCGCAGGTGGACGATCGGCGCTCCGTCGGTCTCGGTGAGCGCCCGGACGATGCCGCCGGCGTCCTCGACCGGCTCGTGCCAGTCCGTCACGGCAAGGCCGCGCTCCTTCGCAAACGCGAGCACGGTGGCGCCGTAGGGTTCCATGCCGCCGCGGATCAGCATCCGGGCGGGCATCCCCTCCGAGCGAAGCTCCGCGATGGCGGCGACGGCCTGGTTCCAGCGCTTGTCCGGGCTGAACCTGCCGATCTTGAACGCGAAGCACGGCGTGCCAGCGGCCGCGCGTATGGCGCGGGCGGCGGAGCCGTCCACGGGGGCGAGCGCGCCCTCCGGAATGCCGTTCGGGATCACGACGGGATTGACCCCGTACGGCCACATGAGGTGCTTCATGTACTTGCTCACCGTGGTCACCGACGCCACGAAGTCGAGCACCGGCCAGTCGATCGAACTCGAAGCCGAAGAGGTTGTTGGCGTTCCAGAGGAGCACCGCATTGCCACGAAGCCCGAGCGCGTGCAGGCGATCGCTCAGCGATTTGCAGAACCACGCGGTGTGCCATTCCTCGCAGAGGACAGCGACGGTGCGCCCCGCCGCGGCCGCGGGCTTGATGACGATGTCGATGAGCTTGTCGGGGAGGGTCGCCGTGAGGTCGCGAATCTTGGCGAGCTCGCCCTCGTAGACACCGTTGCGGTAGCGGTCGCTGATCTGCTGGCCCCAGCGGACGAGCTGCACACCCTGGTCCACCTCGATCCCCGGTTTGTCGGGATCGCCGACGAAGACGAGCGTGGTGCGGAAGTCGAGCGCCGCGAACGCGCGGCAGAGCTCGCGCGCGCGAACCCCGAGGCCGCCGGCCTGGCTGTACTGATCGGGTCCCTCGAACGAGACCATGACGATCTCGAGCGTGTCAGGCGTGAACATCGCCGCACACTGCGGCTGTGCCGCAGTCGGTATTCATATCTGCCCTCGCAGGACGCCGCGCCGTCACCTCACAGACACCTCGTCAGAAGAATGAGCGAATAGAACCCCTCGACGGAACGACGGAGGCATGATCCGCTTTTGGCGAGTACACCGGGGCGGTTGCCCCGGTGTGCGAAACCGGCGGGGAGCGCTGCCGGTCTCGTCGTCCCCATCCACCCGTGCCCTCGTCGGAGCGTCTGCAACCACGGACGGGGGCCGAAGCCCCCGGTCCTGGTCGCGAAAAGAGGCGAAGGACCGGCTGGCGGGCGCCGGTGACTCCGCCCGGGGAACAGTGTCCCAAACGCGCTGAACGCCGCCTCCGACGTGGCGACACAGATCCGTAACGGAAGGGTGCGTTGTCACAGATCGAGGAGGTCCACGGCGTTGCCGCCCATCACGAGCGTCCGCTCGGCGCTGGTGAGCTCCGCCTGCGCGAAGGCGTCGACGTAGCGCCGTGCGGGCAGGAGCGGATGGTCCGAACCGAAGAGCAATCGATCCGCGCCACAGAGATCGGCGACCGCTCGATACGCAGACGGGGCGTAGAGGAACGGGCCGGCGGCGGTGTCGAACCACAACCTCCGGCAGAGGTCGGCGACCTCCGGCATGTGGGCATAGAACGGAAGCCCACCGCCGAGATGGGCGAGCACGAGACGCAGCGCGGGGTGGCGCGTCGCGAAACCGGCGACGCGACCCGGGGTTGCCGTGCCCTTGCCCGGGTACTGATGCCCGACCGGCTCGCTGCAGTGCAGCAGCATCGGCACGTCGAGGTCCGCGCACGTGGCGCCCACCGCATCGATCGCCGCGGACTCGAGCGCGAATCCCTGCGCGTCCGCGTTGAGCTCGCCGACCCCGCGCAACCCCTCACCCACGCACCGGCGCACCTCCTCGACGGCGCCGGGCTGCGCCGGGCTCACCGTCGCGAAGCACGTCAGCCGATCCGCGTGCTGCCGCTGCACCGCGATCAGGTCGTCGTTGACCTGGGCACACAGCGACGCGTCGGCGAACGGCCAGCCGAAGCACACCGACCGGTCGATGCCGGTCGCGTCCATCGCGCTCAGGAGCTCGTCGACGGTCGCGATCGCGCGTTCACCGCGGTGGCAGACCTCGAACCACGGATCCACCGCCGCAAGGTGGTCGCGCGCGTCCCGCATGGCTGCGGGAAGGACGTGGACGTGACTGTCGACGATCAACCGAGCCACCGTCCCTGCGCGAACACCCACGTTCCCGCGCACATGAGGACCGCGCTCGCGGCAAGCACGATCGGGCGTGCTCTGCGGAATCGCTGGGTGAGGTCGGCGATCAGCAGGACCGCCGGGAAGAGCGCGAGGCTGTAGCGGGGCTGGGAGCGCCAGAAGGGCAGTGAAGCGGTCATCAACCACGCGATGGTGCAGTACAAGGCCAGCGATCGGGGGATTCGCGCCGATACCCACATGCCGAGGCACAGCACCAGCCCGAGCAGCCCGTATGCGACCTCGCGGGCGAAGATCGAGCGTGTCTCCCCGTCGGTCGCGCTGATGAGCGTGTTCCAGGTGGCTGCGAACCCGGACCACGGTGGGGTGAGCTGCTCGCCGAACGACGGCAGCTTGTCCGCGTCGAGCAGGGCGAGGGCGTCGCCGATATGGATCTGCATGTATCCCGCGTAGAGGGCGAGCGGCAGCGGAAGCAGCAGCACGAGCCACAGCTCCCCGCGCGGCCTCCACCCGGTGCGCCGGAGCTGCTCGATCGCCAGTGCGGGGATGAGCGCGAGCCCGGTGAGCCGGAAGGAGCACGCGAGCACCCCGGCGATGACGGCCTTGCGCGACTGTCCGGCGCGCGCGTAGTAGAGGCTCGCCGCTGCGGCGGCGATGAAGGAGCTCTCGCTGAAGGGCGCCGTGAGGAAGACCGCTGTCGGCGCCAGCGCGAGCAACCACACCGCGAAGGTCGCCGAGGACCGATCGCGCTCCGCGAGGACGAGGCGAGCGAGATACCAGAGCGCGATCGTCTCCGCGACCGCGTTCACGAGCCACGACGCGACGACGTCGTCGCGGATGATCACCATGACACCGCGGACGAGGATCGGGAACCCGGGAAGAAACGCATCGCGATAGTCGAGATGCGCCGGGTAGCCGTGTGCCGCGATATACAGATAGCTCACCGCATCCCACGCGACGAGGTGGTTGTGCAGGCCCGTGAGGGTCGGCGTCGCCGGGAAGTCGATGGCGAGCACCGCGACGAAGATCCCCAGCCATATCAGCCGTGCGGCCGCGACGGCGGAGAGCACGGTGCGCCAGGATGCCGCCCCCGGACGGCTGCTCACGAGGGCGGTTCGAGCCCGTCGAGCAGACCGGGGTGCGTGCGCAGGCGCCACAGCTCCCGAAACGCGCGTGCGACGACCCGCACGTCGGCTCCGGTCGCCCGGCCTGTCGTGCGGGGGTAGTGGTGCACGCCGACGTTCATGAGGTGGTAGCCGCTGCGCCGCGCCCGGACCAGCATCTCGGTGCACACGAGCGCGCCGTCGGCGTGGAGCCCCTGCCCCACCTTGCGCGGAAACAGCTTGAACGCGCAGTTGACATCGCGCACCGTCGGCCCGAAGACCAGCCGCACCAGTCCGAAGAACGCGCGGTGGTACAGGCGCCTGAGGAAGGTGTCGCTGCGATGGATCCGGTACCCGGAGATGACCCGGTCCGGCCCGTACAGCGCGAGGAGGCGCGAGATCTCCGACGGGTCGAACTGGCCGTCGCTGTCCATATGGAACACCGCGTCGCATGCCGCGGCGTCGAAACCGGTCCGCAGCGCCGCGCCGTACCCGCGATTGCGCGGATGCGACACCACGCGCACGCGCCGCCCGGGGCCGGCGACGCTCGCCGCGCGCGCGGCGGTCTCATCGGAGCTGCCGTCGTCGACGACGAGCACCTCGAAGTCGGTGATGCCCAGCCGGGTGAGGGCATCGGCCGTGCGCTGCACGGTCTCCGCGATCACCGCCTCCTCGTTGAAGGCGGGCAGCACGGCGCTGATCGACGGATAGGCTTGCCCGTTCGACACGACGGGCACGTCAGGCTCTTCCACGCACGTCGTAGATGATGATGTGATCGGTGAGCGCCACGATCGGGAACCCCTGATCCGCCCACCAGGTGAGCCCGGCCTGAGGGTCGACCGCGCCAGGATCATTGAGACGGTTGTCGATCTCCACGTAGCTCACGTCGTATTTGCGCAGCAGGCTGAACACGGGGCACGTGGCCTCGTCGTTCGAGCAGCCCGCGTACATCGTCCGGACATCGCCGTAGCGGGCCCCGAGATCGATGCCGTAGCTCCACAGCCATCCGCCGTAGCCCATCACGCCGATGCGACCGGCGATCGCGAGCACGGGGTCGTTGGGGCGGCCGAAGGTGAGGAACACGCTCCCCTTCGGCGTCGCGCGCTCGACCGTCGCCGCAAGTTGCACCTCCTGCGCATCGGCGATCGCGTACGGCCCGGTGATCGAATCCTGTGGTGGAGTCCAGGGCAGCAGCCGGAGCACGACGAGCGTCCCGGTGAGCAGGACCGGTGTCACGAGCACGCCCGCGGCAACTCGCGGCCAGATGCCCCGCCACCAGTGAGTTGCGAGGGCGCCGATGAGCAGCGCGATCACGAGGTACCAGTAGACGAGCAGCTTGGTGTTGTCCCAGTTCCATGACTGGAACACCACCAGGTTGCACGCGGCGAAGATGACGAGTCCGCCGGCGGCAAGCTCGAGCAGTGGCACCGGGAACGCCGATGTCACGGCGCGCCCGGCGCGGCTCGCCATGCCGCCCGCGCGACGAGCGGCCGCAGCCACGACCACAAGCCCGCCGAGCGGGACCGCGATCCCGAGATTGGAGAGCCAGAAACCCCACCAGGTGGCGGTGCCGACCATGCCGATCGCCTGCGCCGCTCCGACGAACAGGTTGCCGAAGCTCAGATCGAGCCGCCCGCTCGAGTTGCTCGCGGTCCCCAGGTTCGCGAGCCACCCGGGCTCGAGCCACGGGTAGGCGTTCGAGCCGAAGGGCGTGACCGCCATCCCGTGCGGCGAGAGCACGAGCTGTGCGAGGCGCACACCGCCCACCGCAACGCCGACGCCGAGCAGCGCGAGCCATTCGCGCCGGCGGCGTCGCCAGAGCAGCACGAACAGCAGCACCAGCAGCGCGATCAGGGTCTGCACGTGCACGATCGGGAGCAGACCCAGCAGCAGGCCGGCAAGCGCGAACGCACCCTCGCTTCGCCGCGTGGATGCGGAGCCCGCGAGGACCAGGATCAGCACGGAGATCGCGGCGGCGAAGCCGAAGAGGATCGTGCGCTGAGGCAGCCACCAGGCCATGAGCGGCGTGTACCACTGCATGTTGGGGAGTGGCGGCGCCCCGCCGTCGGACGGGAGCCCGTCATATGCGCGCGGTTGCGCGGCGATCGTGCCCGGCAGGTCGTGGAGCGTCCAGCCGATGATCGACACACCGGCGGCGGGATGCGTGACGGCGTACTGCAATGTGCACTGTGTCGCGGTGAAGCCGTGGCTCGTGCACGCGTCGGAGAACGCGCCGATGAACCCGATGCCGCCACCGATGAAGCAGATGAGCACTGCGATCACGCCCGCGCCCGTGCCGAGCCCGAGACGGCGTCCCAGCGCGACGACGAGCATGGCGATCACCACGACGAGGACTCCACCCGGGATGGCAAGCGCGAGTCCCGGCTCGAGCCCGAGCGTCATCAACGTCGCGGCGTGGAAGTCCGGGAGGAACGGGTAGAGCAGCGTCGTGCCGCTGAAGAGCGGGTTGGTGGGCGGGATGTTGCCGCCGACCGCGAAGCTCGCCGCGGTCGAGAGATGCTGCGACCAGTCCGCCCACACCGTGGGATACCCGGCCTCGAGCCCGTTGGGATCGGTGTAGACCGTGTGGGCGAAGATCGCAATGACCACCGCGCTCCCTGCGGCGAGCGCCACGATCGAGAACCACGGCGTGTGCGCGGCCCACCGGTCGCGCGACTCCTCCCACGACTCGCGCCATGTCGTCCGCGGGTCGGCGCTGAGACGTGACAATGCGATTCCGACGAGCAGGGTGAGCAGCGGACCTCCGAGCACCGTCGCGGTGTTGAGGCCTGCAACGAGCGCGAGCCCGTACGTCACCGCCGTCGCGACGAGCAGCCCGCTCACGACGCCGATCAACGCGCGCTCGACGAGCGTCAGCTGACTCCGAACCAGGCCGGAAAGCGTTGCCCCGCCGGCCAGAGTCAGCGCGGCATCGAGGATGACGAGCAGAGCGGTCACCCGATGTCGACCCAGCTCCTCATCTGCTGATCCGCAGAGCTCTGTGGCATGGCGGTCCAGATCGGATAGAAGAAGATGAACGCCGCGAGCACCGCGCCGATCGCCGCGTACGCCACCGGAGCGAGCGAGACCTGCCTCCCGCCCATCCGCACTCGCGCGCCACGGATGCCGGCCAGCGCATACGCGAGCGCAAGCGCCGTGAAGAGCAGCATGCCGAGCGCGTGATAGAAGAAGAGCACGCGCCGTTCATTGCCCGGCACCCACATCATCCACGACGCGATGTAGCCGAGCACGATGAACGCCGGGACGAATCGCCGCGAGATGACCGCGGACAGCGCGATCAGCGCGGCGAACACCAGCACCCCGCCGAACGCGACGAGGAACCACGGCCCCGGGTTCACGCGGGCGATCTCATATTGCGATGACGGTTGTTGGTGGAACAGCGCGGTGAACTGCGCGGCCGTGTACGACGTGTTGAACTTGCTGGGGTCGTGGAAGCGAACCGCGGCCTGGAAGATGATGATCATCGCCACGAGCGACCCGAGCCCGATGAGCGCGACGAGCAGGCGCCACCAGTTCGGACCGCGGGTCATCCGCCAGACGCAGAACAGCAACGCGAGGATCCCGAGCCACCATATGGCCGGGTTGCCCATGTCGGTGACCTGCGCCACCGACCCGTTGTTGGGCGCCGACGACGCATAGAACAGCACCGGGTGCTCCATGATCGGCCACGTGAGCCACAGCGACGAGTACGGGTGGCTGTGGCACTCCTCGGCGTGATATCGAAGCGAGGCCGCGTTGATCTGGATGATGTTGTCGATGGCCTGCACCGGATTGGGCAGCGTGACGCCGGCCACGTGCATGACCGGGACGTCGAGAGTCTTCGGTGTTCCCGGCAGCCCGGCGACCGCGGGGTCGCAGCCGGTGAAGAAATAGACGTCCTGGTGCTGGATGGTCTCGTACCGTGAGAAGCACGCACAGAAGATGGCGAGGGCGATGCACCCTGCCGCGACGTAGTGGAGGATCGCGCGAGGGCCTGCCGCGTGGCGCCACATGATCGTCTCCGCGCGTCCCGGTCCCGCGAGGCGGCGCAACCACGGCACCACACCCGCGAGATAGGGTGACAGCCCCCTCGCCACGATGAGCCCGGCCGCGACGACGAGCGGCGCGAGCGCGGTGAGCTTGGCGCCGAACGCAAGACCTGCAACCCCCGCCATCACATAGAGCGTCGTGCGCCACTGCGCCCGCGTTCGTGCCTGCCAGTGCAGCAGGAACACGTAATAGAAGAGCGCGACGAAGAAGATCGCGATGGTGTCGATCACACCGGTGCGGGACTCGACGAACGCCAGCCCGTCAACGCAGATGAAGAGCGCCGTGACGATCGCGAAGAACCGGTCGCGGCGCAGACGCAGCGCGACCATGTACATCAGCCCGACGAGGAGGCTCCCGAAGATGGTCGTGCTGAGCCGCCAGCTCCAGCTGTTGAAGCCGAACACCGCGATGGGCGGCGCCATCAGCAGCTTCGCGAGCGGCGGCTCGGGGTCGAAGTAGGACTCGGCGGGCTGGCGCAGGTCCTTCGCCGCGTCCACCGGGAAGTAGATCTCGTCGAAGACGTAGCCGCAGACGCTGACGTCGACGTGGCTCACCTTCTGGCCGTCGACCACCCCGGGTGGTCCGACCGGGACGGGGGTGCACTCCGCACCCGGCCCTGACGTCGTCGGATACCCGACCCCGAGCGCCGTGACCGCCCCGCTCCCGCTCAGGAACCCGGGGAAGATGGGGCTGGCGAAGCGCAGCACGAACGCCACGAGCACCAGCGCAATCACCGCGAGCACGTCAAATCGACCGAGATCCAGATACCCCCGCAGGCCGGCCCGAACCAGCGGCGGACCGCCGTCGGACACGGGCCCGGGTAGATCGGGATTCACTGGTTCGGCTGACATCTCTTTACAAGGTTTGGATGTTTCTTTACTGCTATCCTGAGAACCGCGGAGTATCGTCAAGGCCGCAGCCGATGGGCTGTCCACGTTCGAAACTCATTCCCTTCCTGAAAGGCCGGAGGTTTACCCCTCCGGTCTTTTTTTGCCCTCGAAGCCTCATGGCGCCACCGGTGGACGGGTCCGGACGCGTTCGACGGCATCGAGCCAGGCGGCGTAGGCCGCGTCCGGACGGCGTCCCGGGCCCGCCGGCGCGAAACGACGGCCCGGCTTCCAGGCGGCTGCCGCCGCAGCCGGCCCGTCGACGAGCCCTTCACCGACGGCCGCGAGCATCGCAGCTCCGAGACCGGTTGCCTCGGCGGTCGCGGCCCGCGCCACCGTGACGCCGAGGAGGTCGGCCTGGAACTGGCAGAGCGAGTCCATCACGCTCGCACCCCCGTCCACCCGGAGTTCCTGGAGCGGCCGCCCCGATGCGCGCTCCATCGCCTCGACGACGTCCCGGGTCCGGAACGCCATCGCCTCCACGACGGCTCGGACGACGTGCGCCCGCGTGACCCCGGCCGTGAGGCCGAGCAGCGCTCCTCGTGCTTCCGGATCCCACCACGGCGCGCCAAGGCCCGCGAGGGCCGGCACGAAGATGCACCCCCGCGTGTCCGGCACCGAGTCGAAGAGCGGACCCGCCTCGCCGGCCGCATCGATCAGTCCGAGGCCGTCGCGCAGCCAGGTGAGCCCGGCGCCCGTGACGAAGATGCTGCCCTCCAGTGCGAACGTGTCCCGCCCGCCGATCCGCCAGGCAACGGTCGCCAGCAACCCCGGGCCCGGGTCGGGCACGGCGTCGCCGGTGTTGACGAGCAGGAACGACCCCGTCCCGTAGGTGTTCTTCGACATGCCGGGTTCAACGCAGGCCTGCCCGAAGAGCGCGGCCTGCTGGTCGCCGGCGACACCGCTCACGGGGAGGCTCACACCGGGGAATACGTCGGGGTCGGTCATTCCGATCCGGCCCGCGCTCGGGTGAACCTCGGGGAGGATGGCGATGGGGATGCCGAAGAGCGCGCAGAGCTCCGGGTCGAACGCGCCCCGGGCGAGGTCGTAGAGCAGCGTCCGGCTGGCATTGCCGGGATCGGTCGCGATCACGCGCCCGCCGGTGAGCCGCGCGATCAGCCACGTGTCGACGGTGCCGGCGCACACCTCTCCCCTCGCGGCTCGCTCGGCAAGGGATCGATCCTCTCGCAGGAGCCACTCGAGCTTGGTCGCCGTGAAGTACGGGTCGAGCAGCAACCCCGTCCGCCGCCGGATCTCGGGCTCCTCGCCGCGAGCGCGGTGCTCCGCGCAGATCCCGGCGCTGCGCCGGCACTGCCAGACGATCGCAGGCGCAAGCGGCTCGAGGGTGCGGCGATCGAAGACGACGAGCGTCTCGCGCTGGTTGGTGAGCCCGATCGCGGCCGGCGGCGCTGCCGCACCGCGCAGCACCTCCTCGCAGGTGGCGACCACCGACCCCCAGAGCTCCGACGCGTCCTGCTCGACCCAGCCTTCGCGCGGATGCCGGACCCGCACCTCGCGGTGCGCCCGGGCCGCGACCCGGCCGTCGGACGATGCGAGCAGGCAGGTCGTGCCGGAGGTCCCCTGATCGATGGCAAGCACCAGGGGTTCGCTCACGGCACGGGATGCTGACATAGGCGTCCGCCCCGCGGACGGTTGCCAGGTCAGACGGTGGCAGCCACCGGTGACGCCGTGCTCGGGACGATCGCGAGCATCCGGTCGATCGCGCCCCGAGCCTGCGCCGCGATCTCGGGGTCGACGGTGACCCGCGGCGCCATGCGTTCAAGCGCGCGAACGACCTTCTCGAGGGTGATCTTCTTCATATATGGGCACACCGCGGCCTCCGAGGCCGCGAGGAATCGCTTGCCCGGGGACTGCTGCCGCATCCGGTGCAGGATGCCGACCTCGGTGGCGACGATGAAGGTGGTCGCCGGTGATGCGGCGGCCCGCCGGACCATCCCTTCAGTGGAGGTCACGACCGTGGCGGGGCCGGGCACGTCACCCGAGGACATCCGGTACAGCGTCGACGAGGTGCACCCGCATTCGGGATGGATGAGCAGCTCGGCGTCGGGATGCTCGCGGCGCATGGTGTCGAGGCGCTCGGGCGCGATCCCGGCATGCACGTGGCACTCGCCCATCCAGACGTGCATCTTCCGGCCGGTGACCCGCTCGAGGTGGGCGCCCAGGAACATGTCCGGGCAGAACAGGATCTCCTGATCGGCGGGGATGGAGCGGATGACCGCCTCGGCGTTCGACGAGGTGCAGCAGTAGTCGGACAGCGCCTTCACCTCGGCCGTCGTGTTCACGTACGACACGACCACCGCGCCCGGGTGCTCGGCGCGCCACGCTCGAAGCTGCGCGGCGTCGATGGTCGCGGCGAGGGAGCAGCCGGCCTCGACGTCGGGAAGGAGCACGGTCTTCTCGGGCGAGAGGATCGCGGCCGTCTCGGCCATGAAGTGCACCCCGCAGAACACGATCACCGAGGCGTCCGTGGCGGCCGCCTGCTGCGACAGTCCGAGCGAGTCGCCGACGAAGTCGGCGATGTCCTGGACCTCGGGCCGCTGGTAGTTGTGCGCGAGGATCACCGCGTTGCGCTCGCTGCGGAGCGTGCGGATCCGGTCGAGGAGGTCGGTCCGGCCTCCCGTCGTCACGTCGCGAGTTGCTGTGATCACCCCGCCACCTGTCCCCGTCGCCCGGGGTTGTGGATTTAGGTCAGATTGACCTAAGCCAAGTATAGCAGGGTGCGCCGCTCGAGTCGGAGCAGTTGCGGGCTCGGGGTCGGGGTCGCGACCGGCTGGTCGAGGTTGGTGAAGTCGATCTCCTTCCAGACCCCGCCCGTCTCCTCATATTCCTGCAGCAGGTGCAGCGTGTGGCCCACCTCGGGATCGTGGTGGTCGACCGCGCCGCCCGTGTTCAGATAGTCGTCCTGCACCAGCGTCTCGGTCACGCGAAGGGTCAGCGGCTGCCCCTTGCATCCCCCCTCCACCACGACGATCCCGTCGAGACGGTCGACCTCGCGTTCGGTGAGTCCCTGCGAGACCAGCTGGTCGTGCAGGTAGGTCTCGATCTCGTTCAGCGCGGCGCCGGTGGTCACGCCGGACAACCCCGCGTGGTTCGGGTCGAGCTCGATCGCGTTGATCCGGCTGTCGATCGCCGTCCAGATCCGGACAGCCTGCGCATTGGTGACGCAGGGTGCGGAGGACGGCGACCCTCCGGCACCCGGGGTCGCCGAGCACGCGCCGAGCATCGCCGCCGTCACTGCGACGCCGGCCACCAGGAGCACGCGTCGCCGGCCGTCCACGCTCCGATTGTCGCGCCGCCGTGCTTGCCCGCAACCATCGTCACAGCGGTTCGCACCCGCTTGCGTGGTCTACCGTTGGCGCCGTGACGGTGATCGGGATCCTGGTCCGGCCGAGGACCACCTTCGCCGGACTCGCGGCATCGCCACGGGTGGCGCTCGGCTTCGCGGCCGTGCTGGCGAGCGGGGTGGTGGCGCTCGCGCTCGGGATCGCGGCCAACCAGCTCGACCGTGGCGGCGCCGACGGCGTGATCGTCTCGCTCCTCCTCCCGCCGCTCTTCCTCGTGTACTGGGTCGCCGCCGCACTCGTCATCGACGCCGGCGCCGGGCTTTCCTCCCGAGCCGGCCGCTGGCGCCGGTATCTCGCCGTGAGCGGCTTCACCTTCGTCCCGTGGATCGCCTATGCGTTGCTGACGGTCGTCGAGGCCGCCGTCGGACCGGCGACCGCGGCCGGGTCGGTCGTCGAGTGGCTGACCCTCCCGCTGCTCGCATGGTTCCTCTACCTCACGACGCTCGCGGTGCACGCCGTCTTCGACGTCACGCCGTTCGTCGCGCTCGCGCTCGCCATGCTCCCCGACGCGGTGCTCCTGTTCGTCCTCATCGCAGTCCTCACCGCGACGAGCCTCTGAATGGCGGCAGCAACCGCCGAGGCCCCACGCGAGCGCGCCCGGCCGTTCAACGCCGGGACCGTCGCGGCTGCATACGCGCTGCTCGCGCTCCTCCTCACCATCAGCGTCTGGCGAGCGCCTTCAACGACGTACATCGGCGAGGGACCCGACCCGATCTCGGCGATGTGGGGTATCGGCTGGGTGCCGTTCGCCATCGGTCACGGCTTGAATCCGCTGGTCTCCACGGCGCTGAACCATCCGACAGGCATCAACCTGCTCTGGAACCAACCGGTCGCGATTCCTCTCGCAGTCCTCTGGCCGGTCACCGCGCTGTTCGGCGCCATGGTCACGTACAACCTCGTGATGACGCTGAGCCTGGCGCTCGCGTCGTTCTTCGCATTCCTCGTCATCCGCCGCTGGGTCCCGGGTGTGGTCGCCGCGGCGGTGGGCGGCGCGCTGTACGGCTTCTCCCCGTACATGACCGGACAGCTGCTCGGCCACGTCAACCTGGTGCTCTCAGGTGTGACCCCGCCGCTCGCGCTCATGCTCCTCGACGAGATCCTCGTGCGCCGGCGCCACCGGCCGCTGACGCTCGGGCTGCTCACGGCACTCCTCGCGGCGGTGCAGTACTTCATCTCGCAGGAGGTGCTGCTCACCGAGATCATGGTCGCGGCCATCGTGATCCTCGTTCTCGCGATCACCTACCGCCACGACGTTCGCGAGCGCGCTGGGTACGTCCTTCGCTGCCTCGGCTGGGCCGCCCTTCCGGCCGCGGTCATGCTCGCCTACCCCGTGTGGTTCCAGTTCTTTGGTGCCAATCATGTCGTCAACTCGGGCGCGATCCACGGCACCGACATCTACGTCACCGACCCCGCCAACTTCGTGGTGCCGACGGTGGTGCAGCTGTTCTCGCCGGCGGCGGCCACCGATGTCTCGTCGCACTTCAGCGGCAACGCGTCCGAATGGGATGCCTATCTCGGCATCCCACTGATCCTGCTGCTCATCGCGGCAACCGTGCGCGGCTGGCGTGTGCCCGTCATCCGCGTCGCGGCGACCGTCGCGGTCGTCGTCGCGGTGCTGTCGCTCGGGCCGCACATCAACCTGCAGGGACATCCTCTGCTCGCCGTCCCGCTGCCGTGGTGGATCCCCGCGCACCTGCCGGTGCTCGACGACATCCTGCCGAACCGGCTCATGGTGTACGTCGATCTGGCTGCGGCGATCATCTTCGCGTTCGTCCTCCGCGCACTCTGGCTGATGCGCACGCGGGTTGTCCTCAACGTCGCGGTGGCCGTGGTGATCCTGCTGCCGCTGGTGCCGACGCTGCCGGCGCCCACCACCCAGATCACCGCTCCGTCGCTGTTCGCGTCCAGCGCCCCGGCGGCGGGCGCCCAGGGCGGGGTCGTGCTGTTCGAACCGTACCCGAGCAACGACTACCCCGACGCCATGTTCTGGCAGCTCACGTCCGGGTTCGCGTTCTCGATCGTCGGTGGGTACACCGTCGGTCCCGCGGCGCCCGAGGCGGACGGCATGCAGCGTCGCATCCGCACCCTCACCGCGACGTCCACCGTGACGCTGACGGGGAGTGACCGCCTCGCCCTCATCACCGCACTGCAGTCGCTGCACGTCGGCACCGTGATCACGGGCCCCGGCGCCACCCCGGGTATCGCGTCGCTCTTCACCCAGCTTTTCGGACACCCACCGACGGCCGGCGGCGGCTTCCGGCTCTGGCAGGTCCCCGTCTATCACGCCTGATCGGTCACGTCTCCGATCGATGACGATCGGTTCCTCGCCGGGTGGTTCGCGCCTATCCTTGGGCGGTGACTCCCGAACCGCCGCGCGGGGCCGCCCCCGTGGTCAGCGTGGTGATTCCCACCCGCAACGAGGCGAGCAACGTCCCACCGCTGGTCGAGCGTGTCACGGCGGCACTCGGCGACACGCCCTTCGAGATCTGTTTCGTCGATGACAGCGACGACACCACGAGCGACGTGCTGCTCGACCTGGCGCAGTCGAACCCGTCGATTCGGTGCCTGGTCCGCCACGGAGCGGACCGCGCCGGCGGTCTCAGCACCGCGGTCGTGGCAGGGCTGCGCATGGCTCGCGGCCGCTACGTCTGTGTCATGGACGCGGACCTGCAGCATCCGCCGGAGCTGATCCCTGTGCTCCTCGCCGAGGCGGAGCATGGCGCCGATCTCGTCGTCGCGAGCCGCTACGCGCCCGGCGGCAGTCACGAGGGTCTCGGCGGCACCGCGCGCAGGCTGGTGAGCCGTGGGGCGACGATGGTCGCGAGGGTGCTCTTCCGCGAAGCGCGTCAGAGCGCCGATCCGCTCTCGGGGTACTTCCTCTGCCGCAGAGCGCTGATCGACGGGATCGAGTTCCGCCCGGTGGGCTTCAAGATCCTGCTCGAGCTGCTGGTCTGCGTTCCCGAGCTGCGGGTGGTCGACGTCCCGGTGACGCAGGGGCCGCGAACCACCGGTGTGAGCAAGGCGACCGCGCGCCAGGGGCTCCTGTATCTGCGCCACCTTCGCTCGCTCTTCTTCGACGTCCCGGGATCGGCTCGTTTCTGGAAGTTCGGCCTGGTGGGGCTGAGCGGTCTGTGCGTCTTCCTCCCGGTGCTGGCGATCCTGATCGGCATCGCCGGTCTCAACCCGTTCGTCGCCTTCGTGCCCGCCTTCGTGCTCAGCGCCGCCTGGAACACGGTGATGAACTGGCGCCTCACCTTCGGCGACCAGCGACGCGGCGGTGGCGGATCGCGCCACTACCTCGAGTTCGCCCTGCTGAGCGGGTGCGTGATGTTCGCGGTGTTCGCGTTGCTCGTCGACGCGGGGCTCGCCTCGGTGCTCGCGGGCCTCGCCGCGGCGGTCGTGGCGATGCTCATCAACGGCCTCGTCAACCGCGCCCACATCCATCGCAGTCCGTCGGTCTGGACGGCGATCGCCATCGACCAGGGGGTGCAGGGCGGCCTCGCCAGGCTTGCCGCCGAGGTCGGCGCCGATCGTGCGTATCTGCTCCCGGCCCGCGGCGCCGCGTCCTCGAGCCTGCCGGCCGGGCTGCTCGACCACGTCATCGCGCACCGGCGGCCGGTGCTCATCACCGAGGCCGCGTCGCGCCGTGCGCAGCGGCGGTCGAACATCGAGACGGCATCGCGGATGCTGCTGCCCGCGGTCCGCGACGACGAGGTGGTCGCCGTCGTGGTGTGCGAGCGATTCGCGCCGGGTGGCTTCGATGCGGCGGCGCTCGAGAAGGCGACCCTGGCCGTCGCCGCGATCGAGCCGGTGCTCGTCGCCGCTGCTGCGGACCAGCCGGAGCGGCCCGACGTCGTGCCCGCTCGCACCGCGCCCGGAACGGCGAGGTAGTCCCGACGGCGGCGGGGGCCCACGCGGCCGCGCGTCCCACCGACGCGCACCGCGCACAGATGGTGACCCGCGCGGGACTCTGCGCCGGTGGCGTCGCTGTGGCGGTCGCCCTGCGCAGCGCGATCGGGGGAGCGCAGGCGGCGGCCTCGCTGCCCGCGGCGCTCGTCTTCGCTTTCGCGCTGGGAATGCTGGCCGCTGCCACGGGTTGGCGCCCTGCGCGACCCCGGCGGACCGCGATCATCCTCGGCGCGGCCGGCGGCGCCGCGCTCGTGGTGGCCTGGCTCACGGCGCGCGGCGTGCCCGGCATCCACCTGGCACCGGCGAATACCGCGATGGCGCTCTGGACTCCCACCGTCGCGGTCGTGGCGGTCGCCGAGGAGGTGGCACTGCGAGGTGCGCTGTTCGATGCGGTGCGCGCTGCGGGAGGCGACGCGCCGGCACTGGTTGCGACCACGCTGCTCTTTGCGCTGATCCACCTCCCGCTCTATGGGGTCGGCGCCCTGCCGCTCGACCTTGCCGCCGGCCTGCTCCTCGGCGGGCTGCGTGTCGTGAGCGGCAGCGTGCTCGCGCCGGCGATCGCTCACGTCATCGCGGACCTCGCAGGAGGCTGGCTGCTGTGACGCGCCGTGGCGGGTGGCTGGTGGTGCTCATCGCGGTCGCCGCGCTCGTCGCCGTCTGGCGCGTGCTCCCCACCGGGTCGCCGCCGCTCTACGACGGCATCTGCGTCGCCGACCCGTACGAAACCCTCGGCGGAAGTCCGGCGCCCGCGCCCGCGTCGAAGACCTTCCCGGCGGACGGCAGCTTCCCGGCATCGGAGATCTTCACCGGCGAGAGCCCACCCCAGGCGCAGCTCCTCATGCAGGCCGGCACGTTCGACAACACCGCGACGCTGACGATGAGCATCACCGCGGTGCAGCCGCCCTCGGTCAAGCCGCCGAACGGCACGATCGAAGGCAACGTCTACCGATTCTCGGTGCTGTCCTCGACCGGTGCTGAGCTGCAGCCGAACGCCCAGCTTCCGGTGTTCATCGTGCTGCGCGGCACCACATCGGTTCCCGCGCCGACCATCGACCGCTTCGACGGCACCTCGTGGACACCGCTGAGCACGGTCAATGCCGGCTGCGGCAACACCTTCGAGGCCCAGTCGACCAAGCTGGGTGAGTTCGCCGCGGTCGCCCGGACCGGAGGCACGCCCGCGCCGTCAACGTCGAGCGGCGGGATCCCGGCCGTCGCGATCATCGGAGCGCTCGTCGTCCTGCTGCTCGTTGCGATCGTCGTGCTCTTCAGCCTCGACCGCAGCCGCGGTCGCTCCCGGCGATGATCCGTCGGACGCCGTTTGTCAGGCGCGAAGCCGCGGAGTCCCGAGCCAGCTCTCCATCTCGATGAGCCAGCGCTCGCCGGGCGGTCCCATACCGGCGCCAGGAACGCCGAGGCGCTGCAGGAGCGTCCGGCGCCCGCCGAGCCGGACCGTCAGGCGATGGGGTATCCCCGCCAGCTCCCCGGCGGCGTCGAGCGCGGCGTCCTCGTCATCGGCAAGCCCGTCGATGAGACCCAGGTCGACCGCCTGGGTCCCCAGCCAGACCTCGCCGGTGGTGACCCTGGCCAGCGCCTCGTCGTCGTACCCGCGGGCGGTGCGCACGGCGCCGGTGAACCGCGTGAAGATCGCGTCGACGAGCTCGCGCTCGCGGGCCTCGTCGGCTTCGGTCGGTTCGCGCCACGGAGCCCCGAGGTCCTTGAACTGCCCGGTCTTGGTGACCACCACGCGCGCGCCGGCACGGCGCAGCGCATCCACGAGCACGGGGCGGACGCTGATGACGCCGATCGACCCGACAATGGCGCTCGGGAATGCGAGGACGCGGGTCGCCGCGCAGGCGAGGAAGTAGGCGCCCGACGCGCCGGTTCCCTTGATCCAGGCGACCACCGGCTTGGCGGCGGCGAGGCGCCGGACCGCGACGTAGAGCTGCTCGGACGCTGTGGCACCGCCGCCGGGGGAGTCGATCTCGAGCAGCACCGAGCGCACCCGGGTGTTGCGGCGAGCCTGTCCGATCGTCCGCACGAGGTCGTCGGTGCGCATCGACCCGCCGATCGCGCCGCGGATCTGCAGCACGCCGATCCTGCGGCGGTCCCTGATCCCGGCGAGACGGTCGGGCACGCGACGCTCGGTGATCATCACCGCATGCTAGTCGTCGCGGCCCGATCGGCGCGGTTGCGCCGGCGGTGGAGTGCTGCACCCGCGATCCGGGGATGGCACACTACGCGCCCATGAACCGGGTGCTCTCCCGATGGATCGTTGTGGTGCCGGTGACCGTCGCGGCGCTCGTGATGGCCGCGTGCTCGTCCACGGCAGCGCCGACTGCCGCGGTGACCACGAGCCCATCCGCATCACCGACGCCGCAGGCCACGCCGCTGCCGAGCACGCCGAAGCCCACGCCGGCGCCGACGGCGGTGTCAACCACCCCTGCTTTCGCGAGCTTCGCAGCGCCGCACAAGGTGGCCTGCAACGGCCAGTCGGTGATCTACCCGCACATGACCTGGTCGGTGCGGAACGCCACGGGCATCACCATCTCGATCGACACGCCGGATGGCCTCTACGATTCCTATGGTCCGTCCGGGGCCACCGACCAGCAGAACGACAAGGTGCCGTTCGCGTGCTCGAAAACCCCGTTGGAGCACACCTACTACTTCACGACCACCGGTGGAGTCGGGCCGGCGGTGACGAAAATGCTGACCATCACGGGGACCCCCTGATCCCCTTGGACTGACCCGCGATCGGGTCAGTGCTCGCCGGCGCTCCGGGCGGCTTCGGCCTCGCGCAGCGTGGCGGAAACCGACTGGCCGCTCACGTCCATGACGAGGCCGATGGTGTCGCCGTCGTTCCACCCACACAGCGAGACGGAGGTCAGCGGAGCAGGGCCGGTTGCAGGCGAGCAGATGAAGTTGCTCCCGTCGGTGGTCGTGTCGACCGTTGCCTTGCGGTCGACGGTGACGCCGTCGCCCTGGAGCCCGGTGCTGAAGTCGTCGAAGAACTCGTCGCCGGTGGCCTGGATCCCCGCACCCTGCGCCAGGAGGACGACGAGCGTCGGGTGGCCGCCGGAGCCGTAGACGCCGCTGACGACGCGGCTTGCGCCGTAGACCTGCATCACCTTCTGCATCTGCTGCGTCACGGCAGCGGTCGCCGGCGTGCTGACCGGCGCGAGGCTGCCGACGGTGTGCGGCGTCGTGATCGTGTGCCCGCGGCCCGCTCCGGTCGCCCACTCGAAGACCGCGAAGCCCAGGATCGCGACCAGGATGACCGACAGGAGGCTCCCCGCCACGTTGCGCCGCGTGATTCGTCGCCGTGGCTTCGGCGCTGTCGGGACCATCCACGCGGATCGGTCGATCCCCGCTGCAGGTGACGTCCTCGGCGTCCATGCGGGTGGGGGCTGGGGACCATTCGCAAGCAGCCGCTCAGCGTCCTCGTCGCGATCGCGGACGTTCCAGCCCGGCCCCCCGGAGCCGGTCACCACGGTCATCCCCGGCATCTCGGAGCGGACGGCGACCGCGGCCGACGACGGCCGGGGCTGCGCAGCGGCAGGCACGGGCTCGAAGCGCGGTGCCGTCGCGGGCGTCTCGACCGGGGCGACCGAGGCGGCGGCCCTGAGCACCCGCGCCTCCGCGAGCGTTGGCGCGGGAGGTTCGGGAGTACGGGGAGTCGCCTCGAAGGCAGGCGTCGACGGTGGCGGCTCGACAGGCGCCACCGAGGCGGCCGCGTTGAGGACGCGAGCCTCCGCCGGGCTGGGCACGGGTGGGAGCGGCGTGCGTGGCGTCGCCTCGAACGCGAGATGAGGACCGCTGTGCTCCGCGCGCTGCTGGCGGGGACGGGGGGCACTTTCGAAGTGCGCCACATCATCGACCTCGCCGGGCGAGGGGAACGGGCCGCCTCCCTCAGGTGTCTGATCGCTCATAAGTCCCATCCGCGTGGCACGCGGCATCAACGAATCGAGATAGGAGCAGCCTATGTCGCCAGTCATGTAGCCCACTTCATGTCAGGACACCGCTGCCGGAGTGTCACGGATGTGTCACGCGATGCCGACGGGGTCCGGCGCTGCGATCGGCCGGTCAGCGGTAGTCGTGCGAACCCGGATATCCGCCGTCGCGTGATGGCGCTCGAGGGTGCGCGATGGGGTCGCCGTCGGGGGTGAGCGCGGTCACTCGCTCCACCAGGACGTTGACCCTGCCGTGCTCGACCTGGAGCCTCCCGTCGACCATGAGCAGCGGGTGGCGGCTCACCTCCAGCGTGCGCTGCACCACGGCCGGGCGGAAGACGAGATCGAGATGCGCATCCTCGTCCGCCAGGGTGAAGAACCGGAAGCCGCGCGCCGTCGATGGTGCCTGCCGGGTGATGACCAGGCCCGCAACCCTGATCCTCGTGCCGTCGGCAAGGTCGCGCACCTTCGCAAGCGGAACACACCCCATGGCATCGAGCCGCTCGCGCATGAACGACACCAGATGCGGTCCCGTGCTCACCTCGGTGAGCATGTACTCGGTATTGACTCGTGTCCGCTCATCCATCTCAGGAAGCGCAGGCGCCGCCGCCGGCAGTGCCACCAGCGGTGGCACCGGATCCGCACCGGTATCCCGCGGCTCATGCGGCGCGTCCCCCAGCCGCTTCCCATCAATCGCCCCACTCCCCCGCGGCGGCCCGGTGACGATCGTTTTCGACGTGCCGGATTCGTCCGCCGCCGTTGTGTCCTGTGCTTTCCGCCGCCTACGTGGCGGTAGCGCTTCTTCGATCTCCTTGAGCTCCCACAGCAGTTGCCGTCGTGACTTGCCACCCGCCACGGCGTCGAACGCCCCCACTCGAATCAGGTTCTCCATCGCAACCCGAGGCAGCAGCGTGTGCCTCCAGAAATCCGCAACCGAGGTGTTCGCCCCAGCCGCAATCGCGTCATCGCAAGCCGCACGAGCCGTCGGCCCAAGCCCGTGCACGTAAGCAAAGCCAAGCCGTATCGCAAACTCCTGAGCACCAGGCGTCGCAAGGGAGGGACGGGACACACGTTCGTGGCGAGTTCCCGCAGCGGAGGAATCGTGCGTGAACAATGGCCGAAGGCCATGACGCACGATTCCGCAGCGGAGGGTTGTCTGAGCAAGCGAATGTGTGTCCCGTCCCTCCCAGACCACTGAGCGAAGCACCGGCTTCGACGAGACAACGGGCGCGGCTGCGCGTGACGTCCACCGGCAGGACACGGACTCCATGCCGCTTGGCGTCGTCGACGAGCACCGACGGGTGATAGAACCCCATCGGCTGTGCATTCAGCAGCGCACACGTGTAGTGCGCCGGATACATGAGACGGAGCCACGCCGTTTCGTACGCGGTGCGAGCAAACGCCGCGGCGTGTGACTTGCAGAACCCGAACTCGGCGAATCCTGCGACGCTCTTGAAGATCTGCTGCGCCACCGGCTCGTCGAGACCGTGGTCGACACAGCGGCGGATGAAGCCGTCGCGGAGCTCTTCCATCTCGACCCGTGACCGGTGCCGGTTCATCGCGCGGCGAAAGCGGTCCGCCTCGCCGGCGGTGTACGCGGCGATCTCCATGACGATGCGCAGGATCTGCTCCTGGTACAGGATGACGCCGCGCGTTTCCGCCAGGATCGGCTCCAACTTGGGATGGAGGTAGGTCACCGGCTCGAGCCCCTGACGGCGGCGAAGGTAGGGATGGACCGCGTCACCCTGTATGGGGCCGGGGCGGATGATCGCCACCTGCACGATGAGGTCGTTGAAGCAGCGTGGCTGCGATTGCCACAGCGACTGCTGCTGAGCGCGCGACTCGATCTGGAAGAGGCCGATGGTGTCGACCTTGCAGATCACGTCGTAGACACGTTCGTCGTCCAGCGGCAGCGCATCGAGATCCGGTCGATGGCCGGTGGTCTGCTCGATGAGGTCGAGGCATTCCGCGATCGCCGACAGCGTGCGCAGCCCGAGCAGGTCCATCTTGATGAGCCCGAGGTCTTCGACGTCGTCCTTGTCGAACTGCACGACGACCCGTCCCGGCATGGTCGCGCGCTCCACCGGCACGACATCGACGAGTGGCTCGCCCGTGACGAGCATTCCCCCGACGTGGATGCTGAGATGCCGCGGGGTTCCCTCGATGCGGCGAAGGATGTCGACGAACTGCCGCCACGCCCGGTTCGACATGGCGAGACCGGGCGGAGCCGGTGTCGACGCAGCGACGCCTGGTGAGTTCGGTGTTGACACGACGACGGCCGGATCCTTCGATGCAGGCACCACGAGGCCGGGTGACGCCGCGGGGGGCAGCCGGCCCGGCGGGTTCACGGAAGCCGGGACGGAGGGGTCCCCGCGACGGCAGGACCCGGCCGTCGTTGTTTCAACACCGAACCCGGCCGTCGTCGTGTCAACACCAGACGCACCACCCGGCCTCCCTGTGTCGACATCGGCTGAGGCAAGCACGGTCTCGACATCCGCCATGTACCAACCGTCGGTGTGCGTGCCGAGCTTTTCGATGAGCGTCTCCGGAAAGCCCATCGCCGCGCCCACCTGACGGATCGCCATGCGCGGGCGGAAGGTGACGACGTTGGCGACCATCCCGGTGCGATCGGGGCCGTACTTGTCGTACACGTACTGGAGGACCTGCTCGCGATGGTCGGTGGAGAAGTCGATGTCGATGTCGGGTGTGCCCTGGTGGTCCTCGTGCAGGAATCGCTCGAAGAGCAGGTCGTGGGCAACCGGATCGACGCGCGTGATGCCGAGCAGGTACGCGACGATCGAGTTGGCCGCGCTGCCGCGTCCCTGCCCCGGGATGCCGTGCTCGCGGGCGTACCGCATGATGTCCCAGGTGATCAGGAAGAACTCCGCGAGTCGCGTCTTCTCGATGACGTGGAGCTCGCGTTGCAGGCGCGCCGCGACGGTGCTGGTCATGGGGTGGTACTTGCGCTGCACCGCCTCCTGACAGAGGCTGTAGAGCACGGAGAACGGTGTCTCCCCCTCCGGCACGGGATAGCCGGGGAAGCGCACGTCGCTGAAGTCGAGCGACACCTTGCAACCCGCGGCGATGCGCGCCGCGTTGTCGAACGCCTCGGGAAGATCGGGGAGCAGAACACGGAGCTCCGCCTCGGTGTGGAGGCGATGCTCGCTGTTGGGCAGGAGCAGTCCGTGAGCCGCCGCCTGGTCGAGCGTGGTGCGGTGGCGGATCGCGGTGAGCACGTCGAGGAGCGGCTTGTCGTCGCCGGTGGCGTGGTCGGGCGTCGCGCTCGCCACCAGCGGGATGTCCGCGGCGCGCGCGATCGCCGCACACTCCGCGACAAGCCATCGGTCTGCGGGGTGCAGGTGATTGCTCACGAGGAGCGCCGCACGGTCGCGACCGAAGCACTCGCGCAGCAGCTGCGCGTGACGGAGTGCCTCCCTGCGATCACCGCGTACGAGGGCGTCGATCACCGCACTCCGGGGACCACCGATGATCGCGATGCAGTCGTCGAGCGCGGCGGGATCCACTCGGGCCGGTTCGGTGTCGACGAGCAACGTCGTCGACGGGAGTCCCGGCCACCCCTCGGGGAACGGCCCCGCCGTGGGTCGGAGCGCTGCGGGGCGAATTGGAGGGTGAAGTGTCGGCCGAGCGACTCGAGACGGGTGACGGCGCGGGGGGACGCCGACCCGGCGAGTTGACCCGAGCTGGGGCGGAGGGGTCCCCGCGCCGGCAGGACCCGTCTCGAGCCTCTCGAGCACCGACCCCACCGACTCCTTACGACCCGCATCGATCCCTTCGATCACCAGGCGGGGCTGGCCCTTCACCCCGGCGAGCTGCGCGGCGCTCACCGCTCTGCAGAGCTGGCGGTACCCGGTCCGGCTTCGTGCCAGGAGGCGTAACCGCGAGCCGCCGGCGAGCTCCACCTCGGTCCCGATGATCGGGTGGATTCCATGCTCCTGAGCCGACTGGATCAGCTCGACCGCCCCGTACAGGCCGTTGCGGTCGCAGAGACCGAGCGCGGCGATCCCCAGCCGGGCGGCGGTCTCGACCATGCGACGGGGTGAGGCTGCTCCCTCCAGAAAGGAGTAGTGGGAACGCGCGGCGAGCTCGGCAAACGGGGGCATCCGTCAGGACCGCCCGGCTTGACAACTACTACATTTTTGTGTAACTATCGGTCGGGTCAGCCCACCCCGACAGCCGGTACCACCGGCCCCCACCTCAGGCCTTCTCCCCTTTCCCGGCCGCCGGTCCCCCTCGACCGGCGGCCACCGGAAGGGGGTGGCGCCCGGCTCAGTCATAGCGGCGTTCCCGATGCCACACACCCGTCTCCAGATCCCGGTAGAGATCGACGCAGTCACCGTCCGCGAGCAGGCATCGCACGTAGTCGCGACCGACGGGGGTGCGCCACCAGTCGGTCTCCACCCGCCACGCGTTCACCACCTCCGCCACCCGGCCCCACCCCGACCCCGGCCCGGTCCGGATCGCGACCGGCCGTCCATCCGCGTCCGTGCGCACCTCGACGGCGCCCTCGAGCAGCTCGGTCATCGATCGCTCATCCGGCGGAGCCCACGACGACCGGCGCCTCCCAGGTGAACCGCCGCTCGGGAAGATCGCCCGGATCGAGCGCCAGCCTGGGCCGGCGCACCGTCGCAGCGCCGAAGCGGGTTCGGAGCCGCTCCGCGGTGGCGATCACCGCCTCCCGGGCGCCGTCGCCGGGCCGGAGCAGATCGGCCTGCCGGCCGGCGGCCGGGGCCAGCCCGGCCACGCCGACTCGCACCGCGGTCACCGGTGCTCGAGGCTGGAGCCGGCCGAGCAGACCGAGCGCTGCCGTCCAGAGCTCGGCCACGTTGCCCGGCGGTGCCGCGGGCACCCCCGAGACGGCGATCGCTTCCGCTTCCTCGAGCTCGAACGTCACGCTCACCTCCGCGGCAGCGAATGACTCAGCGGTGAGCCGGCCGCCGAGGGCGGCGGCGCACTGCCGTGCGCCACGAAGCAGGGTCTCGAGATCGCCGGTGGCACCGTCGAGCACCAACCGCTCGCTCCATGATCGCTGCGCGGGCGCCGGCTGGATCCCCGCGCCGTCCTCGCCACGGGCCAGACGGTGCAGCCGGATCCCGTCGGGCCCGAACTGGCGTTGCAGATCGGCCGGCGCCAGGCTGGCCACGGCGCCGAGGCAATCGAGCCCGAATGCCGCAAGACGGGCGGTGACGGCAGGGTCGACGGGCAGGACGTCGAGCGGCAGTGGCGCCAGGAAGAGCGCCTCCTCTCCCGTGCGAACCCGGCGGATCCGGCCGGGATGGCTCGCCCGGGCCGCCAGGCGGGCGACGAATCGTGATCCCGCCACGCCGACGGTGATCTCCACGTCGAGCACACCGCGCAGCCCGCGGGCAAGGGCGGACGCCCAGGCTGCCTCGTCGGGATACTCGGCGTGACGGCCGGAGAGATCGCCGAACGCCTCCTCGTCGCCGGCTTCCACCGTGGGCGAGAGCCGGTGAAGCTCGGCGCAGACGGCGGCACGCAGCCGCGCGATCCCGGCGGGATCGAGGGGGACGAACACCGCGGCGGGGCAGCTCTGCTGCGCCTGACGCAGCGGCTGCCCCACCCGCACCCCGGCCGCCTGGGCCGCCGCTGAAGCGGCGACCACCGGGAGGCGCAGCTCGGGAGCGCCGCCGAGGATCACCGGTTCCTCGCGCAGCTCGGGATACCGGCGGAGAGCGGCGATCAGCCCGAGGTGAGGGTGACGGGCGCAGAGGACGCGCACCTCAACCTCGAGCCGCCACATGCGGGGGGCGGGCCCCCCGCAGGCCCCCCGTATCCGCCACATGCGGGGGGCGGGCCCCCCGCAGGCCCCCCGTATCCGCCACATGCGGGGGGCGGGCCCCCCGCAGGCCCCCCATATCCGCCTCTAGTGCGACGGCCGGCTGCAGCCGGGGCACGACCACGCTGGGCAGTCCGAGCACTTCGGCGGTGGCATACGGGCGTGGATAGCGGAGCAGCAGCGTGGCCTCGGCGCCCGGCGCGCCGAGCTTGCTCTTGCCGGTCGTGAGCCGGACCCGGAGGCCGGACACGTCGCCGTTGGCGCGCTGCCAGCCCGCGGAGGCGCAGACGAGCGTGAGCGACGAGGCGTGGCGAAGGGGCGCCGCGACCGGAGCCGGGACGGCGACGACGCAGATCGCACCACGCTTGGCGACCGCCTCGACGAGGGCGGCGAGCGCGTGCTCCCAGAGCGCCGGCCGGGGCTGGTCCCAGCCGAGCGCGACCCCCACCCAGGGCATCCCCGAGGTCACCAAAGCGCGAGCCATGACCAGCCCGCGCTCCCATCGCTCCGGGCCGGGGGAGATCACCAGGCAGGCGGCGAGGTCAGCTCCGAGGTCGGCGAGGAAGCCGGGGTCGAGGGTGCCGGCGAGATCCACGTAGGCGGCGTCGTGCGAGCGACTGGCCAGCGCGACGAGTGACTGCAGCAGCGTCAGCCGGCCCGAGGGTCCGCGACCGGCGGCCGCGAGCAGGGTGATGCGACCGCGAGGGATCCCGCCCGGAGTGAGCACCTCGTCCAGGACCGGGACGGTGGTGGACCACGCGCCGGCTTCCTCCGGCGATCCGCCACGGCGAAGTGCCTGGGGACCGTAGCGGGATCGGAGTGTCGCCAGAGCGGCGGACAGGGAATCGGGCATCGCTCCTCACTGGGGTAAAGCCATCGCCGACTGGGACGGAGAGCAGGAGCGCCGAGGCGGGACCGCCAGTGTAGCGAACGGATGTTCGGTGCGCAAGGACGTGCTGGCGCCAACGCGTGTGCCTCTTCATCGGTCAATAAGCCCTCACCCGGTGCCTTAGTACGAACTTAACGATCCGTTACCGAGTACCTAGAACCGGCTTAACGGCGCCCGTCTCAACGTTTCCTCCAAACGACGGCCCGGGTCTGACGAGGAGGAACCATGACCAGACGACCATTGATCACGCTTGCGTTGGTGGGCTCGGCCACGATCGCGAGCGCATCGCTTGCCGGCGCGACGGGAGTGAGCGCAGCTTCCATCGTGAACAACAGCGCGAAGACGACATCTCCGATCAAGCACGTGGTTGTGCTCTTTCAGGAGAACGTCTCCTTCGACCACTACTTCGGCACCTATCCGAACGCGACCAACACCGACGGGCAGCCGTTCACGGCAAAGCCCGGGACGCCGGCGGTGAACGGACTCACGCCTGCATTGCTGACGGCCAATCCCAACGGCGTGAACCCGCAGCGGCTCGGCGCAGCCAACGCCCTCACCTGCGACCAGGATCACGACTACACCCCCGAACAGCAGGCAGCTGGACGGCGGGTTGATGGACAAGTTCCCGGAGTACACGGAGGTCGAGAGCTGCTCGGCGCCGGACACCGCGCCTCCCGGGCTCGTCATGGACTACTACGACGGGAACACGGTGACCGCGCTCTGGAACTACGCGCAGCGCTTCTCGATGAGCGACAACGACTTCGACACGACGTTCGGACCGTCGACGCCGGGCGTCCTCAACCTCGTCTCCGGGCAGACGCACGGCGCAGTGCCGGCGGTGCTCTCCGGCGTGACGGACAACGGCACCGACTACGGTGACGCCGACCCGACGTACGACGAGTGCTCGTCGGGCTCGACCATCGCCATGACCGGTACCAACATCGGCAACGAGCTCGACGCCGATCACGTCACATGGGGTTGGTTCCAGGGCGGCTTCACGCCCACCGGCCAGAGCAATGGAACCGTCGTGTGCGGCGCGAGCCACACCAATGTCGGCGGCGCGGTGGTCGCCGACTACAGCGCGCACCACAACCCCTTCGAGTACTACGCCAGCACGGCCAACCCCGCCCACATCCCGCCTGCGAACGAGGCCGAGGTCGGTCACAACGGGCAGGCGAATCACCAGTACGACCTGAGCTACTTCTACCAGAGCCTCACGGACGGCAACCTGCCGGCGGTGAGCTTCGTCAAGGCGCCCAAATACCAGGATGGACACGCCGGCTACTCGGATCCGCTCGACGAGCAGACCTACCTGGTCAACACCATCAATGCGATCGAGCAGTCGCGGTTCTGGAAGTCCACCGCGATCATCATCACGTACGACGACTCGGACGGCTGGTACGACCAGGTGATGCCGCCGATCGTCAACTCGTCGACCTCCGCTGAGGACGCGTTGACCGGGACGGGTCAGTGCGGCAGTGGCACGGCTGCACGTGGATTCGAGGATCGCTGCGGCTACGGCCAGCGCCTGCCGCTGCTCGTGATCTCGCCGTACGCGCACAGGAACCATGTCGACCACGCGCTCACGGACACGACGTCCATCCTCCGGTTCATCGAGAACAACTGGTCGCTCCCGCGCATCGGCGGCGGGTCATTCGACGCGCTCGCCGGCGGTCTGGGCGGCATGTTCGACTTCACGCATCCAATCGCCAGCCGGCTGATTCTCAATCCGGCAACGGGGGAGCCCGCGGTCTGACGGCACACCGCGGTTGAGCCTACCGTCGAGAGCGGGGCGCGTCCGGCGTCCCGCTCTCTTCGTGTTCCGCTGACCACCGGCGCGTGCCGGCGTGATCAACGATGTTCTCTTCGGCGTCCGCGCGTCACCGCTGCCGACCGCACCTTGAGACGGACCTCCGCCCCGCCCTACAGCGGCGTTGTCGGTACCCCGCCTGTGCCATGGCGCAGGCCGTCGAACAGCAGCCCGACAAGACGTTCGGAGGCCTCCGAACGATCCTGGTCCGTCGACATGCAGATCCCGCCAACCGCCCGCAGGAGGTCTCCTGCGTCCACATCGGGGCGGATGGTGCCCGCCGCAACTCCGGCCTCGAGGAGCTTCGCCGCGGCGGCGGCGGCTCGCCCGCGCGTCTGGTCGGAGAAGTTGGGGTTGGTGCTGAGCAGCGGCTTGAGCAAGGAGAGCATGCCGCGCTTCGTTGCGACATGGCGTACGAAGAGGTGCATCCACTCGGCGAGCGCCTGATCGGGAGGCATCGCCTCGAGCAGCTGGTCCGCCTGCTCGCACAGGACGTCCACCTCGTGGCGGTACACCGCCTCGACGAGTGAGTCGCGATTGGGGAAGTGACGGTAGAGGGTGCCGATGCCGACCCCGGCCTGGCGGGCGATGTCCTCGAGGGACGCGTCAGCGCCCCGAGCCGCAAAGGCATCGGCGGCCGCCGTCAGCAGCAGATCGCGGTTGCGCAGCGCGTCGGCGCGGGGCCGGCGATCTGAGGCAGTCGAATCCGCGGCATCGATCGCCCCGCTCTGAGCTACCGCCACGTCACGGGCCATCAGTGGATCACCAAACCTTAATTTGCAAAACGGAGGTACCCTCCGTATAATCCGGAGGCAGCGTCCGCTTCACCCATTCTACGCCATGGAGGTCCTTGATGCCACCCACCGCAACACTCATCGCCCCGCCCCCCGCGGCAACCGCCCGGCCCGCCCGCAGAGGCCTGGTGCTCGGGGTCATCCTTGCCGTCCAGCTGATGGTCGTGCTCGACGCCACCATCGTGAACATCGCGCTCCCGGACATCGGCAGCGCACTCCATCTCTCGCCGGCAAACCTCTCGTGGGTCATCACGGCCTACACGCTCGCCTTCGGCGGGTTCCTGCTGCTCGGCGCCCGCGCCGGCGACCTGCTGGGGCGTCGCCGGGTGTTCATCGCCGGCATCTCGATCTTCACCGCCGCGTCCTTTCTCGGCGGCATCGCACCGTGGAGTGGCTGGCTGCTCGCGGCGCGCGCTCTCCAGGGTGTTGGCGGAGCGTTCGCGGCGCCGTCCGCGCTGGCGCTGCTGATGACCATGTTTCGTGATGGCCAGGAGCGCGTCCGCGCGATCGGTTGGTACACGGCGGTGTCGATCGGTGGCGGCGCGATCGGCCTGATCCTCGGCGGCCTGCTCACCCAATGGGCATCCTGGCGCTGGGTGCTGTTCGTCAACGTCCCCATCGGCATCGTGGTCATCATGCTGTCGCGCCGTCTGCTCACCGAGACACCCGGCCGCAACGGCCACTTCGACGTGCGCGGGGCGCTGACCTCGACGATCGGCGTCGCCTCGCTCGCCTACGCGTTCGTGCGTGCTGCCGCCTCCGGGTGGGGTGACACGCTGACTGTGGCAGCGTTCGTCGTCGGTGCGGTGCTGCTGGCGACGTTCATCGTGCTCGAGCGCAGGGCATCGGAGCCGATCACCCCGCTCCGGCTCTTCGCCGACCGCAGCCGCAACGCCTCCTACGTCGCGCGTCTGTTCCTCACCGCGGGGATGTTCGGCATGTTCTTCTTCCTCACGCAGTTCCTGCAGGAGGTGCTGCATTACAGCCCGATCAAGACCGGTCTGGGCTTCCTTCCCTTCACCGTCGCGCTGTTCCTCACGTCGCAGCTCAGCGCGCGGGGGCTCGTGCAGCGGTTCGGCGCCAAACCGGTGATGGTGTTCGGATTCTCCGTGTCGACGATCGGGATGCTGCTGCTCACGCAGCTGTCGGCGTCGAGCACGTACCTCTCGTTGCTGGTGCCGGTCACGCTGTTCGGCGCAGGGAACGGGCTGGCGTTCGTGCCGCTGACCTCGACATCGCTCGCCGGCGTGCGCCAGGAGGATGCCGGTGCCGCGTCGGGGCTCGTCAACGTGACGCAGCAACTCGGCGGCGCGCTGGGGCTCGCGGTGCTCGTCTCGGTGTTCGGCACGGCAGCCCGTGGTGCTGCATTGCAGTCGATCGCTGCGGCGCAGCGGGCGTTCGTCATCGGAGCCGACCACGCGTTCATCGCGGGGACCGTGTTCGTCAGCGCGACGGTGGTCGTGCTGGTGACAGCGATCCGCGGCCGGCGAGCTGCCGCCCGCGCCGCCGCTGTGCCCGCGTGGGTGCGTGACCTGGAGGCGAGGAACGCCACAGCGGCCGAGGGTTGATCCGGTAGGAGGTGGCGGGTCCTGGGGCCCGCCACCTCGGCTCCGGGCCCCCGACCAGGCGAAATGGGGTGATCCGCGTTCTACCTGCGGACCCTCGCACGACGCGTGGCCGGGGAAGGACGCCCGGGGCGAGCGGCGTCTGGATGCAACCCGGCCAGAGTCACCGCCACGAGTCGGTGAACAGCCGCCTTGGACGACATCCCACTGGCGGCTCCAAGGGCGTGGATGCAGTAGGCCGCCAGCTCGTCGGGCGCGACGTCATCGCGGAAGGAGCCGGCCTTCGCACCTTCGATCAGCAGGTCCCTGATCATGTTGCGAAGTTGCTGATGCGCCTCGGCAACCTGGCGATCGTGGTGCAGGAACGCACCGAACTCGGCATCCGCATGCCCGTGAAACTCGTGGGAGATCAGCGCATAGGCATCGAGCACTGCCTCGAGCTTGTCGTGAGCCCCGGCAGCTCGGTCGCGAGCCTCGGCGAGATGCGCAAGATGGGCTTCGATCTGCCGTTGGTGCCAGGCGAGCATGATTGCTTCGACGTCGGGGAAGTACTTGTAGAGGGTCGCGCGTCCGATGCCGGTGACCTCGGCGATCTGCGACATCGTGACCGCAAGGATTCCGTGCTGGTCCGCCAGATCGGTGGTCGTCTGGAGGATTGCGTCGTGCACCGTCGCGCGGTGCGCCTCGATGGTCTTGTCCCACAGCTTCGGCACCATCCCAGGATACACGACGTTCGCTATAGCGACATTGCGCCTTGACAGAGACAGAGTGTATTGATAAACTGCCACGCATGAACCTGCTTCACTCGCGTCCGTCGTCCCATCCCGCCGGCCACGGGATCACCATCGGTACCCCGCGGTTCTACGACCTGACGACCGGGCTGCTCTTCGGTGGCCTGCGGCGACGCGCGTACCGCACGCTGCTCGTCGCCAGCCGGGTGCAGCCCGGCGATCGCGTGCTTGACGTCGGGTGCGGTCCGGGCTACTTCGTCCGGATGCTGGCCGAGGCGGTCGGTGCGAAGGGCTCGGCGATCGGTGTCGACGCGGCGCCCGAGATGATTGACTACGCGACTCGCAGGAGCAGTCATCGTGCGAATTGCCGGTTCGAGCCGGGATCGGCTGAGTTGCTCGCCTTCGCGGATGCCGCTTTCGACGTGGTGGTGTCCAGTCTGATGCTCCACCACCTTCCGGAGGAAGCTCGACTGAGTGCCGTTCGCGAAATGCGCCGCGTGCTGCGTCCCGGTGGGACGTTGCTGCTGGCCGAGTTCCAGATGCCGGAGCGCGGTGCCTGGCACGTGATCGGCAGGCTCACCGGGCACAGCGCGATGCAGCACCGAGTGTCGCCCGTCGAGCCGGTGGTCGCGGACGCGGGGTTCGTGGATTCACGCTCCGGTGAGGCGCCACCATGGCTGCACTACGTCAGCGCGACGAACCCCGTGCTCGATGGACGGAAGGTCTAGCCTGACGCGCACGTGGCCACGAGGCCGAGGATCGTTTCGCGGGTGCGCTCTCTCGCCGCATCAGTGATCGCCGAGTTGTCGACGATGCGCTTCGGCGTCTCGCGGACGCGGCGGATCGCCTCGCCGCGGTGATCTCCAAAGATCGGCTGTCACCATCGCGATCACGGCGGCGAGGATCAGCGAGGAGCTGACGCTCTCGGCGATGAGCCAACCGGTCGACACCACCTCGGCCAACCTCGAGAGCAGCACGTCGGCGGTGAGCAGCACCGGCACCACGAGACGCCGGTTGAACGCGCCGCCCGGCCGGGCGAGCCACCACACGACGCTGAAGACGTACGGCTCCACCAGGTAGTAGTCGAAGACCGTCTTGGCGAACAGCGGGAAGCACGCGGCGGTCACCGTGAGGAGTCCGAACAGGCCTGCCGGTGTGAACGCCACAGCGAGGTGCCGGCGAAGCGTGACCGCGACAAGCGCGATCCCCACCACCGCGGCGATGACGACGTCACCGTGTTGCGCCAGCCCTGCCAACCCGGATTCGCGCACCGCGAACCAGAATGACCCACCGCCGATGGGCAGCGTGCCCCGGTAGGTGAACAACGAGTGGGTGACCGCCGATCCGTCGGCGATCAGAAAGGGCGCGATCCCGGCAACCACCGTGACACCGCACGCAGCGACGGTGGCCGCGGAACGGCGTGCCGAGCGCACGGCGACGGGCACCAATGCCAACGGGATCACCGAGAAGGCGGCGATGGTGCGCGTGAGCACCGCTGCGCCGGCGGCCACGCCCGCGGGTGCCGGCCGGCCGCGCAGCGCCCAGCCGGCACCGAGCAGCACGAGGCAGAGTTCGACGGGCTGCTCGATGTGCCCGTAATCGATGACGCCGACCCAGAGCGCTGGAGCGAGCAGAACGGTGCATGCGGTGATCAGGCGCCGCTCGACCGCCCCGCGACCCCGGCCGACCATGCCGACCACCTGACACGCGAGCACCATCACGAAGACCGACACCACGGCGCCCGCGAGGGCGGACCGCGCGCCGATGTTGCCCGCCCATCCGAGCGCGTTCGCCAGGGCCACCACCGGGATCAGGGGGACGAGTCCGAGCGGGCCGTTGGCGTTGGGATAGACATCGTGTCCGTACGCGCTGTAGATGAGCAGCGGATGACCATGGACGATGGTCTCAGCGGACGGCCAGAAGTAGAGATCCAGGTCGGATGGTGTGGTCTTCAACACCAGCGAGAACAGGACCCATGCGGCGGCGTACAGCACAACCAGGGTCGCGGTGACGGCTCGCCTGCCGCGCGGGATCGCTGCGTGGTGGATGAGCGGGGAGCCTAGCTGATCACCACCGCGCAGCGATCACGCCGCGGATCGCCTGGAAGGGGTCAGGTGCGCAGCAACAGGTGGAAGAACTCGGTCAGCGTGGCGAATCGCTGGTCGAGCCGACCGGCGAAACGGGCGGCGCAGGTGGCGGCGCGACCGGCGCAGCTTCGGTGGTCGTCTGTGAAGCGCCACCGCCGAGCAGGTCGTCGAAGAGGGCGCGGTACTGCGTCATCGCATTGCGAAGCGCCTCGGTGTCCGCTCGACCCTGGTCGCTGGCGACAGCAACTGCGTGCGCGCTGCGGTAGTTGTCGACAACCCGTGCATGATCGACGCTGACATCGTCGGCGCGCTGCTCGAACTCCGCGACCGGGTAGCCGCGATCCGTCATGACCTGGGAAACCAGCGCGTCGGCCTGACGCACGCTCTCGACGGGAGCATCGACGAACGCAGCCTGTACGCGCTGCCACCGCAGGATGTACTGCTGGCGAGCCGGCTCGGGCAGCGGCACGACCATCAACTGCTTGCGTCGTTGCACGCGACCCGCCAGCTCACGTTCGGCCTGGCGCCGGTCCCCGGTCTGACGCACCGTTCTGTCGTATTCCGGCCCGAATGTGCCCTGCAGCCGGTCCGACCGGCGCCGCGACACGATCAACACCGCCGCGATCACCGCGAGCACGACGACGACGGCAATGACGACGTAGGCAATTGTCGACATATGCATCTCCTCAATCTGATGAGACCTTCAGCCGTCTCGGCCTCAGATGACGTGTGCAGCGAACAGAACGATGAGAATCACGACCACGAGTAGGACGCCACCACCGATGTACATTGCCTCGCCTCCTTATATCGCTAGGCATATAATTCATGATAGCGATACTAGCAGCATGGTACCCGGCGTGAGGGCCCGGCGCGGCAGACGATAGGATCGTCCCGTGCTCGCCTGGATGGACCTCGAGATGACCGGACTCGACCCGGCGCGCCACGTGATCGTCGAGATAGCGACGCTGCTGACCGACGACGAGCTCCAGCCGATCGCTGAGGGACCCGACATCGTCGTGGGCGCCACCGCGAGCCAGCTGGAGGAGATGGATGACGTGGTGCGTGCCATGCACACACGCTCTGGTCTGCTCGCCGCGATCCAGGCCTCGAAGGTTTCGCTTGCCGACGCCGGCCGGCAGACGCTCGAGTTCCTCCAGGCGCACATCCCGAGCCCTCGGACCGTTCCGCTGTGCGGCAACTCCATCGGAACAGATCGACGCTTTCTGGCCGCACAACTGCCCGAGGTGGAGGACTTCCTGCACTACCGGTCGATCGATGTCTCGACGCTCAAGGAACTCTGCCGGCGGTGGTATCCGGACGTGTTGGCTGGCGCACCCGCCAAGAAGGAAGCGCATCGAGCGCTCGATGACGTCCGCGAGTTCATCGCCGAGCTGGCGTACTACCGCTCGACGATCTTGAGCAACGGCACCCATGGCGGAAGCCAGCGTCTGACTCAGCCGTCCCCGTAGACTCCGGCAGAGCGAGCGGACCGAGCCAGGAGGAACTTCGTGCGGGTTGCGGTGACCGGGGGAACCGGGTTCGTGGGCATCCACACGGTGCGCGCGCTCAAGAACGCGGGCCACGAGGTGGTGGTCGTCGCCCGGGGCACGCACCGGCGTCCCCAGGGTGAGCGGGTCACGTTCGTCCGCACCGACCTCACCGACTCCCCGAAGCTCGCCGACACGTTCGCCGGGTGCGACGCCGTCGTCCATCTCGTCGCGGTGATCAACGAGCGCGGCCGTCAGACCTTCGATCGCGTGAACCGCGAGGGCACGGAGCGAGTCGTCGCCGCCGCGAAGGAGGCCCAGGTCGGCCACTTCGTCCATCAGAGCGCGCTGGGCGCCGATCCCGACCCTCGCTACCCCTATCTGCTGAGCAAGTGGTCCGGCGAGCAGGCGGTGCGGGCAAGCGGCGTGCCGTACACCGCGCTCCGACCGGGCCTCATCTTCGGACCCGGCGACGGCTTCTTCACCCTGCTCACCAGGCTCATGCGCATCAACCCGGTCATCCCCATCGCCGGCAACGGGCGCACGCTCTTCCAGCCGATATCGATCGGCGACATCACGCGGTGCATCACGCTCGCGTTGGAGCGCGGACCGTCATCGCGTGTCCACGAGCTGGGCGGCCCGGATCAGATGTCGTACGAGGACATCATCCTCACCATCAAGGCGAGCCTCGGCCTGCACCGCAGGATCGCGCACGTTCCGGTGCCGATGATGATGCCGCTCGCGTTCATGATGGAGAAGCTGCTCAAGAAGCCGCCGGTCACACGCGACCAGCTGCGCATGCTCGGGCGCAACAACATCACACGCACCGACTCGGTCCGTGTCGCCTTCGGGTTCGATGCCGAATCGTTCGCCGGCAACTGCGACTACCTCAGCGAGTACTGATCCGGAGTAACGCGCACATGAGCATCGACGAGCGCCTCACCGAGCTGGGCATCGTGATCCCGGAGGCAACGCCGCCGGTGGCGAACTACGTCAGCGCCCGCCGCTCGGGGAACGTCGTGTACGTCTCCGGCCACATCGGCAAACGAGATGGTGCGGTCGTTGCGGGGAAGGTCGGCGATACGATCGACATCGAGACCGCGTACGCCGTCGCGCGCCAGACGGCCATCGACGTCCTCGGCAGCGCCCGTGCCCTGCTCGGCTCGCTCGATGACGTCGCGGTCGTCCGGATCACCGGCTACGTGAACAGCGCGGCCGGATTCAACAACCAGCCGGCGGTGATCAACGGCGCGTCGGACCTCGTCATGGAGGTCTTCGGACCCGAGCGCGGGCGCCACGCCAGGAGTGCGATCGGCGTGGCCGAGCTGCCCCTCGGCGCGGCCGTCGAGATCGAAGCCATCCTCGAGATCGTCTGACCCTCGGCGCCCGGGGCTCAACCGCTACCCTCGACCGGTCACCAGTCACAGGAGTTCCGCGCATGCCCGAGATGCTCGCCAGCTACGTCGCCGGAGCGTGGTACACGGCACCCGACGAGGGGAGCGTCCTCGTCGACGCGGCCACCGGCGATGCGGTCGCGCGCATCTCGAGCACGGGGCTCGACACGCGAGCGATGGTCGACCATGCGCGACGGGTCGGCGGCCCCGCCCTGCGGGCCATGACCTTCCAGACGAGGGCCGCCGCGCTGAAGGACCTCGCGACCTACCTTGACGGCAACAAGGCCAGGTACCACGAGCTCTCGCTCGCGACCGGCGCCACGAGGCGGGACGGCGCCGGCGACATCGAGGGCGGCATCGGGACGGCCTTCGTCTTCAGCAGCCGCGCGCGGCGCGAGCTCCCCGACGGCAACCTGCTCGTCGACGGTGACGTCGAGCCGATCGGCAAGGGCGGCACCTTCGCCGGGCGCCACGTCTACACGCCGCTGCCGGGCGTGGCGGTGCAGATCAATGCCTTCAACTTCCCGGTGTGGGGCATGCTCGAGAAGCTCGCCCCGGCCGTGCTGGCGGGCGTGCCGTCGATCGTGAAGCCCGCGAGCCAGACCGCGTTTCTCACCGCCGCGGTGGTGCGCGACATCATCGCGTCGGGCGCGCTCCCGGAGGGTTCGGTGCAGCTGGTGTGCGGTGGAACCGGCGACCTGCTGGACCTCCTCGGCGGCGGGGACTTCATCAGCTTCACCGGCAGCGCGCACACCGCATCGGTGCTGCGCGCCGCTGATGCGGTCACCAAGCGGGCCACGCGGTTCAACGCCGAGACCGATTCACTCAACTGCTCGATCCTCGGCATCGACGCGGCCCCTGGGACGAAGGAATTCGATCTCTACGTCCGGGAGGTCGCGCGCGAGATCACCACCAAGGCAGGGCAGCGCTGCACCGCGATCCGCCGTGCGCTCGTTCCCGCGAGCGCGATCGACGACGTCATCTCGGCGCTGCGCGCGCGCCTCGACAAGGTGATCGTCGGGAACCCGCGCAACGACACGGTCACCATGGGCGCGCTCGTCGGCCTGCACCAGCGCGACGAGGTGCGCGGCGCCGTCGGTGCGCTCTCCCGCGCGTCGCGCGTCGTCTACGGGGATCCGACGTCCGTCGATCCGCTCGATGCCGATCCCCAGCGTGGTGCGTTCATGGCGCCGGTCGTCCTCCTGTGCGATGACGCCGCCCGCTCGGAACCGCACGACATCGAAGCCTTCGGACCGGTGACCACCCTCATCCCCTACCGCACCGCCGAGGAGGCCGGCGCCATCGCCGCGCGTGGCAGCGGCAGCCTCGTCGGCTCGATCGTGTCGTACGACTCCGACTTCATCCGCGACGTGGTCACGATGACCGCACCGCATCACGGCCGTCTGCTCGTCCTCGACCGTGACTGCGCGGACGAGTTCGACGGGTCACGGCACCCCGATGCCGCAGCTCGTGCACGGCGGACCCGGACGTGCCGGTGGTGGCGAGGAGCTCGGCGGCATGCGCGCCGTCAAGCACTTCATGCAGCGCACCGCGATCCAGGGTTCACCCGCGGTCATCGCCGGTTTGACGGGCTCGTGATGGCGGCCGTAGACTGCGCCAGCCCACCCAGCGACCGGCCGGTTGCGGCGGGCCCGAGGTACCTGTGAGTGGATCGGTTTCTCCTCTATCGCACGTATGACGAGCTGGAGGTCGGCCAGACACAGCGCACCCGGGGACGCACCATCACCGAGACCGACATCGTCAACTGGTGCTCGCTGACCGGCGACTGGTTCTATCCGCACATCGACAGGGTCGCGGCTGAGCGCTCGATGTTCGGCCAGCGCGTCGCTCCGGGGATCATGGTCTTCGCGCTCGGGACCGGGCTCGGCGTCCCCGCGGATGCGACCACGATCCTCGCCAACTACGGCACCGATCGGCTGCGCTACACGGCGCCGACGTGGATCAACGACACGATCTACCTCGACATCGAGGTGCTCGAGAAATCCGATCGCGACGCCAAATCGGGGCTCGTGTCGTACCGATGGGACGTGCTCAACCAGAACGGCGTCACCGTCTGCGCGAGCCAGCTCAAGATCCTCACCGCCAAAGAGCGAGCTCCATATGCCGGAATCTGAGCGCGAGCACACGGTCCTCCTGACGATCGCGGACGGGGTGGCGGAGCTCGTGCTCAACCGCCCCGAGAAGATGAACGCGATGAACGGGACGATGGTGAGGGAGCTCGCCGAGAGCCTCGACACCGTCGCGACGGGTGGTGCACGGGCACTCCTCGTCCGCGGCGAGGGGCGCGCGTTCTGCAGCGGCCGCGACCTCGCCGACGCGGATCCCCTGCACGAGGACGGCGAGGCGATCCTCCGCGATCAGCTCAATCCGCTGATCGAGCGCATGGCGGAACTCGCCGTCCCGACGATCGCCGCCGTGCATGGCGCGTGCCTCGGCACCGGCCTCGGACTCGCGCTCGCCTGCGACGTCGTCTACGCGGCCGACGACGCGCGCATCGGATCGCCCTTTGCGCGCATCGGCGCGGTCCTCGACAGCGGCGCCCATGCCGCATTCGTCTCGAGAATGGGCCAGCACCGCGCGCTCGAGCTCATCTACACGGGCCGGCTGCTCTCGGGACGCGAAGCGGCAGACTGGGGACTGGTCAACAGGAGCGTCGCCGGTGGCGATCTCATCCGCCGGACGCGCGAGCTTGCGGCGTCGATCGCCCGTGGTCCCACCGCCGCGTTCCTCGAATCCAAACGGATCGTGCGCGCCATCGCCGACGGCGGTCCCACGTTCACCGATGTGCTCGCCGCCGAGGCGGCCGCGCAGGGTCGCGCCTCGCGCACCCACGACTACCAGGACGGCATCTCGGCGTTTCAGGAAAAGCGCAAACCCTCGTTCACCGGCCGGTGACCAGGCTCGCGTGACGGACTTCGCCGCGGCCTTCCCGAGCCTCCAGTTCGACCGCCCCGAGGACGGGATCCTCGTCATCACGATGCAGGCGGAAGGCCGTCTCAACGCCGCCGACGCCGCGATGCATCGCGACCTCGCCGACGTGTGGCGCGCCGTGGACACCGACCCGGAGACGCGAGCGGTGATCATTCGCGGCGCCGGCGGCTCCTTCTCATCGGGTGGTGACTTCAGCCTGATCGAGGAGATCATCGGGGACTTCGACGCACGGGCCCGAGTGCTCCGTGAGGCTCGAGATCTGGTCTACAACGTCATCAACTGCAGGCGGCCCATCGTCTCCGCCATGGACGGCGTTGCCGTCGGCGCCGGTCTCGTCGTCGGACTCCTCGCCGACGTGTCGATCGCCGCCCGTTCCGTGCGCATCATCGACGGCCACACGCGGATCGGTGTCACCGCCGGCGACCACGCGGCGATCATCTGGCCGCTCCTCTGCGGGATGGCGAAGGCCAAGTACCACCTCCTCACCTGCGAGCCGGTCAGCGGCGAGGAGGCGGAGCGCATCGGGCTCGTCTCGCTCTGCGTCCCCGACGCCGAGGTCCACAGCCGCGCGCTCGAGGTGGCCCGGCGACTCGCGGCCGGATCGCCGACCGCGATCAGCTGGACCAAGCTCGCGCTCAACAGCTGGCTCCGCGTCGCCGGCCCCATCTTCGACAGCTCGCTCGCGCTCGAGTTCCTCGGCTTCACCGGGCCCGACGCCGCCGAGGGGGTGTCCGCCCGGCGGGAGCGGCGCACCCCGGATTTCGGCACCGGCACGACGCAGGGGTAGGATCGATGGACGTGAGCACCGAAGCGGCATCACTGTCGAGCGAGACGCCGCAGGGCCAGCAGCGTGTCGTCGCCACCTGGCAGGACGTGGCAGCGGAGGGCGACCTGGGCGAACCGATCTCCCACGATCTCGCCCTCACCCATGAGCAGCTCCGGACCCTCTACCGCCTCATGGCGACCAGCCGCCGGGTCGACCGCCAGGCGATCAACCTCACCCGCCAGGGCGCCCTCGGCGTCTTCGCCTCGAGCCTGGGGCAGGAGGCTGCGCAGGTCGGGGCGGTGTTCGCGCTCGACGCCGACGACTGGCTCTTCCCGACGTATCGCGACACGGTGGGAACGTTCGCGCGCGGTGTCGACATCGTCGAGTCGCTCGCGCTGTTCCAGGGGAGCTGGCATTGCGGGTTCGACCCGATGCGGTATCGCGTCGCGCCGCAGACCACGCCGCTCGCCACACAGTCGCTGCACGCGGTCGGCCTCGCCATGGCCGCCCGGATCAAGCACGATCCGATCGTCGCGCTCACCTTCTTCGGTGACGGCGCCGCCAGCGAGGGTGACACGCACGAAGCGCTGAACATGGCGTCGGTCTTCACCGCGCCGGTCGTGTTCTTCGTGCAGAACAACCAGTACGCGATCAGCGTGCCCATCCGCGACCAGATGCATGCGTCGTCGATCGCGGTGCGCGCCGCTGGATACGGCATGCCCGGCATGCGCGTCGACGGCAACGACGTGCTCTCGGTGTACGGCGCCGTGCGCCACGCCGTCGAGCGGGCGCGTGCCGGCGGCGGGCCGTCCCTCATCGAAGCCCTCACGTATCGCATCGAGGCGCACACCACCGCCGACGACTCGAGCCGCTACCGCAGCGACGACGAGGTCGAGGCCTGGCGCAAGCGCGATCCACTGGAGCGCTACCTGGGCTTCCTGCGCGACGGCGGCGTCGTCGAGGACGCGTTCGTGGCGGAGGTCGACGCCGAGGGCGAGACGATCGCCGCGCGCATGCGTGACGCGCTGTTCGGCGCTCCGGCAGGCGACCCGCGCGAGATGTTCGACCACGTGTACTCGACGATCACGCCGCAGCTCGAGGCGCAGCGCGCGCTGCTCGAGCAGGAGCTCAAGGCCGAGGAAGGCTGATGGAACTCACGATGGCGGGCGCCCTCAACGCCGCCCTGCGCGACTCGATGCGCGAGGACGACAGCGTCGTCGTCTACGGTGAGGACGTCGGACGGCTCGGTGGTGTCTTCCGCATCACTGACGGTCTTCAAGCGGAGATGGGCGCCGATCGCTGCTTCGACACTCCGGTCGCCGAGTCCGGGATCATCGGCACCGCCATCGGCATGGCGATCTACGGGCTTCGGCCGGTCGTGGAGATGCAGTTCGACGGCTTCTCGTATCCCGCGCTGAACCAGGTGATCAGCCACCTCGCGAAGTACCGGAACCGCACCCGCGGCAGGGTCGGGCTCCCGATCGTCATGCGTGTCCCGTACGGCGGCGGGATCGGCGCGGTGGAGCACCATTCGGAGAGCCCCGAGATCTACTACGCGCATACCGCCGGGCTCACCGTCGTGTCACCGGGGACGCCCGCGGACGCGTACGCGCTCCTGCGCATGTCGATCGCGCACCCGGACCCGGTCATCTTCCTCGAACCCAAACGGCGGTACTGGCTCAAGGAGGATCTCGACCTGCCGGTCATGGCGCCCCCCATCGGTCGCGCGGTCGTTCGTCGTGCCGGGAAGACCGCCACGGTCATCTCATACGGGCCGATGGTCACCACCGCGATGGACGCGGCGACGGCCGCCACTGAGAGCGGATGGGACCTCGAGGTCATCGACGTTCGCACGCTCAGCCCACTCGACATGGACACCCTCACCGAGAGCGTGACCAAGACCGGTCGCGCGCTCGTTGTGCACGAGGCCGCGCGGTTCGGCGGCTTCGGTGCGGAGATCGCGGCCGAGGTCACCGAGCGTGCCTTCGGCTACCTCGCCGCCCCGGTGCTCAGAGTGACGGGCTGGGACGTCCCCTACCCGCCGGCGAAGATCGAGCAGCACTTCCTCCCCACTGCCGACCGGATCCTCGACGCCGTCGCGCGACTGCTCGAGTACTGATCGATGCCGAGCCTTCGGGACTTTCTCATGCCCGACCTCGGCGAGGGGTTGACCGAGGGCGAGATCACCCGCTGGCTCGTCGCCGTCGGCGACACGGTCAACGTCGATCAGCCGATCGCCGAGATATCCACCGAGAAGGCGATCGTCGAGGTGCCGACCCCGTTCGCCGGGCGCGTCGCAACGCTGCACGGCGCGGAGGGCGACATGATCGCGGTCGGCACCCCGCTGATCAGCATCGAGGTCGCCGGGGGGACGTCGGAGGCACCGTCCGGCAACGTGCTGGTCGGCTACGGGACCAGCGAGGCTTCACCTCGCACGCACCGAGCGGCCACGACCACGCGGCGGCCGGTGCAGGGCGCGCCGCGCCCGGCCGTGGGGAGCAGGCCTCCGGCATCGCCGCTCGTCCGCCGGCGGGCCGCTGAGCTGGGCATCGACCTGACAGCGATTTTCGGCACCGGCCCGGACGGCATGGTCACCCAGGCCGACCTCGATGCTGCGAGGCAAGAGGGTGCAGCACGACCGGTCGACACGGGCACGACGACGGACGTTCATGCGCCAACCGGCGCTGACATGCCCGTGCTCGCCGGTGGCACGCGCACTCCCCTGCGCGGCGTTGCCCGCATCGCCGCCGAACGGCTCACCCGTTCCCACCACGACGCACCGACCGCATCGGCGTGGCTCAGCGCCGACGCGGAACGCCTCGTCGAGCTGCGCACGCAACTCGACGCCGACGCCGAGGCGCACGTCACACCCTTCGCCGTCATCCTCCGGCTCGTTGTGCTCGCACTGGGCGACTTCCCGCGCCTCAATGCGCATTTCGACACCAGGGCCAACGAGATCGTGACGTTCGACGCCGTTCACCTCGGCGTCGCGGTGCAGACCGAACGAGGCCTGGTGGTCCCCGTGATCCGCGACGCGCAGGACAAGGACCTCAGCGCCATCGCCACGGACCTGCAACGTCTCGCGGCGACCGCGCGCGACGGCAGCATCGATGCCGCCGAGCTCCGTGGCAGCACCTTCACCGTCTCCAACTTCGGCGCGTTCGGCGTCGACGGCGGCGCCCCGCTCATCAACCCGCCGGAGGCGGGGATCCTCGGCGTGGGGCAGATCACGACCCGGCCGTGGGTGGTGAGCAACCAGGTGGTGCCCCGCAAGATCGTCGAGCTGTCACTCGTGTTCGACCACCGCGTCGCCGACGGCGGCCTCGCCGGCGGCTTCCTGCGACGCGTCGCAGATCTCATCGAGGCTCCAGAAGAGGCCATGACTGATGACTGAACTCCGCTCCGGCCACCGCAGCGCCCGCGCAGGTCGAGCTGCGCCGCGCGCAATCCGACACGTGGGTGTACTTCGAGGGCGAGTTCCGCCGCTACGGCGATGTGCACGTCGGGCTCCTCACCCACGCGCTCCATTACGGCACCGCCTGCTTCGAGGGCATCCGCGCGTACTGGAGCACGAAGCAGGGTCGAATCAACGTGTTCAGGATGCCCGACCACTGGACGCGCATGACCGGCAACGCGCTGATGCTCCACATGCGACTCCCCCACAGTGTCGACGAGCTTGGCGACATCACCGTCGAGCTGCTGCGCCGCAACGCCTTCACCTCCGACGTCTACGTGCGACCGCTCTGCTACAAGGCCAACGAGGAGATCGGCATCCGCTTCCACAATCTCCGCGACGCGTTCATGATCGTGCCGGTGCCGTTCGGCGCCTACGTCGACACGACGGCGGGAATCCGCTGCCAGGTCTCGAGCTGGCGGCGCATTGACGACAACGTCGCCCCCGCGCGCTCGAAGGCGAGTGGCATCTATATCAACAGCGCACTGGCGAAGACCGAGGCGTTCCTCAACGGGTACGACGAGGCGATCCTGCTCACGCAGGACGGACGCGTGTGCGAGGGCAGCGCCGAGAACATCTTCCTGGTCCGCCACGGCGCTCTCATCACACCGCCGGTGTCGGAGAACATCGTCGAGGGCATCACGCGCTCCACGCTGATGACGTTCGCGCACGACGTGCTCGGCATCGAGGTCATCGAACGCAAGGTGGATCGCAGCGAGCTGTACATGGCCGACGAGGTGCTGTTCTGCGGGACGGGCGCGGAAGTGTCGCCCGTCATCGAGATCGACCGCCGGCCGGTCGGCAACGGCAAGCCCGGGAAGCTAACACGGCAGCTCCAGGCCCTCTACTTCGCCGCGTGCAAGGGCGAGGACGACCGCTACGCGAGGTGGCTCACGCCCGTCGTGTAGGGTCAGGCGACAACACGAGCGCTTCGCCATCCGGAGCGACGTTCAGCTGGCCAGGAACTGTGTGCAGCCTTCCATCGAGTACTGACGTCCTTCCCCACCAGCGCTCATCGAGGCCGACCAGCAACGCTGAGTGAATGCGTCACGCCTTTGTCAGGGAGGCGGCTCCACCACGGCACTTCCATCAGCGATGTGGATGCGCCACCCCTGCTCGTGCACCGCGCGGTGATGGCGCCGGCACAGGGAGACCAGGTTCTCAAGCTCGGTGGGGCCGCCGTCCGCCCAGTGGATGATGTGATGACCATCGGTCCACGCCGGCGGTGCGTCGCACCCCGGGAAGCGGCAGCCGTGATCGCGGAGGTGCAGCGCCGTCCGGATGTGGGCCGGGATCGTGCGCGTGGCCCGTCCCACCGAGAGCGGCGTTGCCCGAGTACTCACGAACCCATCGCCCCGGCCCCGATCGACACCCCACCGACGCCGAGCCGTCCGCTGCCGACGCCGAGCCATCCGCTGACGGTGCCACGGTCACGACCGTCCGCACCGCGTCGCAGGCAATGCGGCGGGCGGTTTCGGGGTGGATCGGCCCCACGCCGCGCAGCTCGGCCGGCTGCGCATCGGCATCGGCGCCGGAACGCAGCGCCGCCGCGCTCACCGTGAGCGTGAGATGGGGCCGCTGCCCGTGCACGTCGCGATGCTCACCGCTGCGCAGCTGCGCGGCGGCCAGCTCGACGAGCGCGTCGGCGCGGCGCTGCGACGCCGACCGCAGTTCGCCGGAACGCAGGCCGTGGCTGAGCGCATCGATCGCGGTCTTCACCAGCGCCCCGCTCTCGGCATCGAGCTCACCGCGCAGGACGTACACGTGGTCATACGTCTCCTCGCACTCGAACCAGCGCCGCTCGTGGGCGTGGTTGTCATCCGCGAGCACGCCGTCGGGATCGAGGCGCAGCCGCGTGGCCTGGGTGAGCACGCGCATCGCACCGGGCTCGAGCGTCTCCGCGGCGCCCACCAGGATGTGCTCGAGCGGCGCCACCTGGGCCACGCCGACATCCTCGGCGAGGTGGGCGATCATGGTCACGTTGGTGAAGGAGGCGCGCCCGGCCCGGGCGCTGTCCAGCGTGGCCGGCAGTTCGCCGAGCGTCCGCGCCAGGTGCACGCGATAGGCGGCCGCCTTCACGGTCATGCCGCAGTGCGAGCGCAGCCAGGACACCGTGCTCACCCCGCCATCGGCCCGGGCTCCATGGGCGCGGTCAAAGCGGTGCAGGCGGCGCACGAACTCCGCCTCGAGCCGATCCATATCCCGCCGGATGTCGACCAGGTCCGCGCCCAGGGCATGGGTCGAGACCCCGTCGATGGACTCATCGACGAGCGCATCGACAGCGTCACGCAGCCCGCCTCTCGCCTCCGGTATCGCGAACGCCTCCATACACAGCATTGTAGCAAACATCCGTTCGTACATGGCACGGACAATGCGACCCAGACGGCACCAGTTCTCGCCAGTATCCGGCAATAACGCACCGTGTGCCACCGGTCCCGGCCGTGAAGAGGGCAGTCGTGCAGTCCCCAATGCACCCAGCGGCGTCGTCTTCCGCTCTCCGGCTACCCCGTCACTGGAGGTCGGTCAGCCAGCCGGTCAGCCCGGTCTGGCTCTCGGTGTCGGTGCTCAAGTCGTAGGAGAGGATCGGGGTGCCCGCGTGGGCACGCTCCCCACCGGCGGTGCCGTACTCATAGAACCAGATGCGGGTCGGGCTCACGAACTGAGCGAGACTACCGTTGGCTCGCTGGAAGCCCGGCACCGTTTCGCCCGTGTTGGTGTCGAGCAGTTCGAGTGGGCCGTTCTGAATCCGAAGTGGTTCCGTGCTCACGTGACGGACGGTGCCGGTCTGGAAAACAACGTAGGTTCCATCTGGAGAAACGTCCGGATCCCACCACCTGACACCCGCCTGGAGAGTGCGATCGGCGCCGGTGTCCATATCAGCGACGTTGATGCCCCGAGAATCACAGAAGTACAGCTTGCCATCCGGACCCCAGGCTGCCATGGAGACGTCGGGGCACCCGCCTGACGATTCGTCTTCGGTCTTCGGACCTGGTCGTGCGAACGCCAGACTGCCGTCGAGCCGGCGGACCTGGAGCGTCGAGAAGGCAGACCGCGCGCTGTCCGGGTGGAGGTACCCGAACTGCACCGCCAGCACCAGCGTGCCGTCGGGTGAGAACTCGACCTTGCTCTGCCAATCCGTCCACGGGTACCCCACTCCCCCTCCGAGGTCCACCGTGGTGCTGGCGCCGTGCGCCGGGCGGATGACCAGCTCGCCGTTGTCGTTGGGGCTGTTGGTTTCAGCGGTATAGGCCAGCGAGCCGTCTGGCCCCCAGCCGTACTGCAGGATCGGAATGGCGACCTCGACGCGCCGGGCGCTGCCGTCCAGGTTCTGGCTTACGAGGTGGCCTGCCGACGTCATGTACGAGATGCGGCCGCCGGGGGCGAACCGAGCCGGGTTGGGTGCGAAGTCCGCGGTGGGGATGGTGCTGGTCTTCTGGGTGGCCGAGTCGTACAGATCGACCTCCGAGCCATCCGATCCGTAGTCCCTGACGATGAGCGCCTGGAAGCTCGTCGCTGGAGCGGTGGGCGTCGCGGACGGCGATGGCGATGGGGTCATCACTCCGTTCGGCGACGAAGTGCCCGGCCGTGGGGTCGCGGTGCCGCACGCCGTGGCCAGCACCGCCACCATGCCGGCTCCGATAGCGAGGAGCTCGGGGATTCGCCGACCGGGGCGAACCCTGTTGAGAACTTGACTCTTCATGACGCCCCCTACAGCGCGTGGAACGCTGAGCGCATTGGTTAAACGCGTCCAGGAAGCGAGGTGTTACGAGACAGCTCTCCCTCGTGTCAGGCACCAATAGCGACCCGGCTTCCCTGAGCGGCGAGCCTGCGCCGGCCCGCTGCTGATGTTGCGTGCTACTGGTCGAAGTCGAGAACGACGCGGTCTGAGGTCGGGTGCGACTGGCACGCGAGGACGAACCCGGCGTCGATCTCGCTCTGCTCCAGCGCATAGCACTGATCCATCCGCACGCTGCCACTCACCAATTTCGCACGGCACGTGCCACACACACCGCCCTTGCACGCGTACGGCGCGTCCGAGCGCACGCGCAGCGCCGCGTCGAGGATCCGGTCGCCGTCGCGATCGAGCGGGAAGGTCGAACTCCTGCCATCGAGAACGATCGTCACCTCGGTGCCGCCTTCCGTTGAGCCCTTCGGTGTTCCGGCGTCCTCGGGCGCCTGCACGTGGCGCGGGGCGTCGTCCGCGTGGAACAGCTCGGAATGGACGCGTGTCGGATCGGTGCCCCGCTCGACGAGCAGCGTGCGGGCCATGTCGATCATCGTGCGGGGCCCGCACAGGAACCACGCGTCGACGTGCTCGGGTGGTACGAGCTGATCGAGAAACGCACCGAGCCGGTCGCGATCGATCCGGCCGTTGAAGAGCGTGACCTCCTGCTCCTCGCGTGAGAGGACGTAATAGACCGCAAGGCGATCCGGGTGGAGATTCTTCAGACCCTCCAACTCCTCGAGGAACATGATGTCCTGCACCGTCCGGTTGCCGTAGATCAACGTGACCGTACTGAGCGGCTCGACCTCGAGGATCGTGGTGAGGATCGAGAGGATCGGCGTGACACCGCTCCCCGCCGCGACCATCGCGTAGGACTTCGACTGCTGCGGGTCGAGCGGGGTCGTGAAGCGGCCGATCGGTGTCACCACCTCAACGATGTCGCCGACCTTCAGGTGATCGTGCGCATATGCGGAGAACACGCCACCGGACAGCCGCTTCACCGCGACGCGCAACCGGCCTGAGCCCGCGGCGCTGCAGATGGAGTAGCTGCGCCGGAGGTCGTCGCCGGCATCGACCGACCGGAGCGACACGTGCTGCCCGTGGACGAAGCGGTAGTCGTCGGCGAGCTCGGCCGGCACCTCGAACTCGATGGCGATCGCGTCGTCGGTGAGCCGCTCGAGCGCCTTGACACGGAGCGGATGGATGGTGGCGCGCCGGTGCCCGACGGGCGCCTCCGGCGCCGACACGGTCAATGCGGTCAGTGCTCTTTGAAGTGCGGGAAGGTCTCGCCACACTCCGCGCAGCGACGCACCGCCTGGCACTGCGTCGAGCCGAAGTGGGTCACCTCGGTCGTCCGTGCCGAGCCACACAGCGGGCACACGATCGCGAGCTGGAGCAGGTGCACGTCCGCAACCGGACCTCGGGGCGGCGCGACGCCGTATTCGCGCAGCTTCTGCCGGCCGGCCTCGCTCATCCAGTCCGTCGTCCACGCCGGCGACATGACGACGTGCACGCTGACATCGTCGAAACCGCCGTCACGGACCGTTCGCTCCACGTCCTTGCGGATCGCCTCCATCGCCGGGCATCCCGAGTAGGTCGGCGTGATGTCGACCACGATCCCTCCCGTCGCTCCTGCGCGTACGTCGCGCAGGATGCCGAGATCCTCGATGGTGAGCGCCGGCAACTCGGGGTCGGGCACGCCCGCGGCAAGGCGTCGGACGGCGTCGATCCTGGTCACCACGACACCCCGGGGTGGGAGCGATGGAGATGCTGCATCTCAGCCAGCATGTACCCAAAACACTCGGTATGCAGTCCTCGCCTGCCGCCGGCCGGTGCCCACGTGACCTCAGGCCGGGCCAACGTCGCCTCGCGCAGGACGCCGTCAATGAACGGCTCCCATTCGCTGCGGAGCAGTGCCGGGTCCGCGGCGACACCCATCGCCACCAGGTCCGCGGTGAGATCGTCCGCCTCGAAGAGCTCCGCCGTGTACGGCCACAGCGCCGCAAGCGCGGTCTCCATGCGGCGGTGACTCTCATCAGTGCCGTCGCCGAGCCGGAGTGTCCAGTCGACGGCGTGGTCGCGGTGGTAGGTCGCCTCCTTGATCGCCTTCGCCGCGATCGCTGCCACCGGCTCGTCCGGGGATTCGACGAGCGCGCGCCACTGCGCGTGCTGGTAGGCCGTGAAGAGCAGCTGGCGCACGATCGTCGTGGCGAAGTCGCCGTTCTCCTGCTCCACGAGCAGGCAGTTGACGAACTCGCGCTCGTCGCGAAGGAAGGCGTAGTCGTCCTCCGAGCGACCGGTGCCGTCGAGCTCGGCGGTCCGCGCGTACAGCGCGCGCGCCTGCCCGAGCTCGTCGAGCGCGATGTTGGTCAGCGCGACGTCGTCCTCGAGCGAGGGCGCGCGTGACGACCATTGCGCGAGCCGGTGCGAGAGCACCAGACAGTCGTCGGCCATGCGCAGCGTGGAGACGGCCGCCACGTCGGTGGCCACGGTGGTCACAGCTGCTGCACGTCCTTCGGGATCGTGTAGAAGGTCGGGTGGCGGTATGCCTTGTCCCCCGCGGGATCGAAGAACGCGTCCTTCTCGTCGGGCGATGAGGCCGTGATCGCGGTCGAGGGCACCACCCAGATGCTGATGCCCTCCATGCGGCGGGTGAACACGTCGCGCGCGTTGCGCAGCGCCATCTCCGCGTCCGCGGCGTGCAGGCTGCCCACGTGGTTGTGGGAAAGCCCGCGCCGGCTTCGCACGAAGACCTCCCAGAGGGGCAGGCGGGCGTCGCCGCTCACGCCGCGGCCTCGGCGGCGTGCTTCGCGGCGTAGGCGGCCGCGGCTTCGCGCACCCACGCGCCCTCCTCGTCCGCCTTGATGTGATGCGCGAGACGCTGTCGATTGCACGGTCCGTCGCCGCTCACGACGCGCCGAAGCTCGTCCCAGTCGCACTCGCCGAAGTCGTAGTGGCCGCGTTCGGCGTTCCAGCGCAACGCGGGATCGGGAGCGGTGAGCCCGAGCGGGACGATCTGCTGGGCGACCATGTCGACGAAGCGCTGGCGCAGCTCGTCGTTCGAGAAGCGCTTGATCCCCCACGCCATCGACTGTGCGCCGTGCGTCGATTCCTCGTCGGGTGGCCCGAACATCAGGATCGACGGCCACCACCAGCGGTTCACCGCATCCTGGGCCATCGCGTGCTGCGCATCGGTCCCGTGTGCGAGCGCGAAGAGGAGCTCGTACCCCTGGCGCTGGTGGAACGACTCCTCCTTGCAGACGCGCACCATCGCCCGCGCGTACGGCCCGTAGGAGCACCGGCACAGCGGGATCTGGTTGGTGATGGCCGCGCCGTCCACCAGCCAGCCGATCGCGCCGACGTCGGCCCAGGTGAGCGTGGGGTAGTTGAAGATGCTCGAGTACTTCTGGCGGCCGGCGTGGAGCCGCTCGATCAGCTCCGCGCGGTCCACCCCGAGCGTCTCGGCGGCGCAGTACAGATAGAGGCCGTGCCCCGCCTCGTCCTGCACCTTGGCCATGAGGATCGCCTTGCGCCGCAGTGACGGGGCGCGCGTGATCCAGTTGCCCTCGGGCTGCATCCCGATGATCTCGGAGTGGGCGTGCTGCGCGATCTGGCGGATCAGCGTGTTCCGGTAGCCGTCGGGCATCCAGTCGCGCGGCTCGATCCGCTGGTCGGTATCGACGAGCCGCTGGAACTCGGTCTCGAGCGCGTCGACGCCGTCCGCCCCCTCCTGGGCTGACGTGCTCGGCATGGTCTCGGCGGGGCCGGTCGCGATCCGACCGCTCGATCTCATGTACCTACAATAGCCGCACATGGGTCAGGTCGCCGAGGTCGCCGTGCCGGTGCTGGAAGGCACCGACCACGTGGAGCTGTGGGTCGGCAACGCGCGCCAGGCCGCCTATCACTACCGCAACGCGTTCGGCTTCGACGTCATCGCGTACGCGGGGCCGGAGACCGGCGTGCGGGACCGCGCGAGCTACGTGCTCCAGCAGGGCAAGGTGCGCCTCGTCCTCACGGCGCCGCTGCAACCCGAGGGTCCTGTCGCCGACCACCTCCGCCTCCACGGCGACGGGGTTCGGACCATCGCGCTCCGTGTCGAGGACGCCACCGCCGCGTACGAGGCGGCCACCGCGCGCGGCGCCCGAGGCGTCGCCGAGCCGTCCCGCGCCGAGGACGAGCACGGGGTGATCACCTCAGCCTCGATCGCCACCTTCGGCGACACCATCCACACGTTCGTCGAGCGCGACGAGTACTCCGGGGTGTTCTGGCCCGGCTACCGTGCCGACCAGCGCAGCGGCGGTGGCGTGGGCCTGCGCTTCATCGACCACACGGTCGGCAACGTGGACACCGGCAAGATGGACGACTGGGTCTCCTTCTACTCCGAGGTGTTCGGGTTCGCCGTCTTCCAGGAGTTCGACGAGGCGGACATCGCGACCCAGTACAGCGCGCTGCGCTCCAAGGTGACCCGCGACCCCAACACGCAGATCACCTTCCCCATCAACGAGCCGTACGTCGGGCTCAAGAAGTCGCAGATCCAGGAGTACCTCGACTACTACCGCGGCAGCGGCGTGCAGCACATCGCCATACACACGGACGACATCGTCGGCACCGTGCAGCAGATGAAGGACCGCGGCGTCGAGTTCCTCGACACCCCCGGGGCGTACTACGACGCGCTGGGCGATCGCGCGGCCGGCATCGACGAGGATCTCGACCGTCTCCGCGCGCTGCGCATCCTCATCGATCGCGACGATGACGGCTATCTGCTCCAGATCTTCACCCGTCCGGTCGGCGACCGGCCGACGCTCTTCTTCGAAGTGATCCAGCGCAAGGGCTGCAAGGGCTTCGGCAAGGGCAACTTCAAGGCGCTCTTCGAGTCGATCGAGCGCGAGCAAGCTGCGCGCGGCAACCTCTAGTGCTTCGGGTGCGTAGGGCGAACCGGTAGGCTGGCCGCGTGAGACCCTTCAAGCAACTCGGCGAGGTGCCGCGGAAGCGGCACATGCGCTTCTCGAGCAACGGGCACCTCGTCTACGAGGAGCTGTTCGGGCGCGAGGGGTTCAGCGGGCCGTCGTCGCTGATCTACCACCGCAACATGCCCGAGGGCGCGCAGGACGCCGCCGAGGGCCCCGCCGACCTCATGACCCCGGAACACGAGCAGGTGCACACCAACGCCCACCTCAAGGGGTTCGATCTCCCGTCGCAGGGCGACGTGGTGAGCGGCAGGCGCTGGTTGCTCGTCAACGACGACATGCACATCGGCCTTGTCGCTCCGATCCACGCGCAGCAGGTGCTGTACGTCAACGGTTCCGCGGATGAGGTGCTGTTCGTGCACAGGGGCAGCGGCGTGCTCCGCAGCCAGTTCGGCCGGCTTCCGTTCAAGGTGCACGATTACATCGTCATCCCGCGCGGGACCATCTACCGCATCGATCTCGATGACATCACGGGCACGAGGATCCTGTGCATGGAGGTGACCGGGCTGGTCGACGTCCCCGACCGGTACCGGGCGCGCAACGGCCAGATCACCGAGATCGCGCCATATAGCGAGCGCGACTTCCACGGACCGGACGCTCTCGAGAGCGGCGAGGGACCGGCGGAGATCTGGCTCAAGCGTTCGAATCACGTGAGCCGGTATGTGCTCGACCATCACCCGTGGGACGTCGTCGGGTGGGACGGGACCATCTACCCCGTGACGTTCAACATCCACGATTTCGAGCCGCGCGCGGGACGGTTCCACGTGCCGCCACCGATTCATCAGACCTTTCAGGCGACGAACGTGGTCATCTGCTCATTCGTCCCGCGCAAGCTCGACTGGGACCCTGAGGCGATCATGCTCCCGTACCACCACAGCAACCTCGACTCGGATGAGGTGCTGTACTACGTCGAAGGCAACTACGCGGCGCGGCGCGGGATCAGCCAGGGCTCGTTCACGCACCACGTCGGCGGGCTCCCGCACGGGCCGCAGCCCGGCGCGCTGGAGGCATCGCTCGAGCGTCCTCGCGAAACCGATGAGCTGGCGGTCATGGTCGACACCTTCCGCCCCCTGCACCGGACCTCCATCGCGCGCCAGATCTTCGACCGCGACTACCCCTTCAGCTGGCACACCGGTGGGGTCACCGGCACCACATCGATAGCGTAATGGCCATCTCGCGGTGGTCCCGGGCGCAGCTCCAGGACGGCGGGTGGATCCGGCGCATGTTCATGGAGGGCGAGCGGCTCCGCGCAGAGTTCGGTGAGCAGACGGTTGCCGATCTCTCGATCGGCCAGCCGCTCGAAGCCCCGGAGTCGGTCGTCGAAGCGTTCGCCGCGGCGAGCCGCGAGCGGTTCCGGGGACGCTTCGGGTACATGCCCAACCTCGGCTACCCGGAGGTGCGCGAGCGCGCCGCTGAGGACGTCGAATTCCCCGGTGTCACGAGTGACTCGATCGCGATGACGTCGGGGGCGGCCGCTGCGATCAACGTCGCGATCCGCACGTTTGTCGACCCCGGCGACGACGTGATCGGTGTGGCGCCGTACTTCCCGGAGTTCCGCCTGTACTGCGAGACCGCCTCGGCGCGGTTCGTCCCGGTCCCGGCGGGCCCGGACCTCCGCCTCGACCTCGACGGCATCAGCGCCGCACTTTCGGCGCATACGGCGGCCGTGCTGCTGAATTCGCCGTCCAACCCGAGCGGGCACGTGCTCGATGCCGGAGAGCTGTCTGGGCTCGCGGCGATCCTCGAGGCCCACAACAGCCGGCACGACCGCAGGGTGCTGCTGATCATCGACGAGGTGTACCGCAGGTTGACCTACCCGCCACACCGGCGCGTGGAGCCCTTCGCGCTCTACGAGCACACCGTGCTGGCTCGCTCGTTCTCGAAGGACCTCGGCATCGCGGGCGAGCGGCTCGGCTACATCGTGCTGCATCCGTCGCTCGCCGGCGCAGAAACGCACCGGGGGCTGGCGCAGTCGCTGCGGGCACTGGGGTTCGTCAACGCCCCGGCCACCGCGCAGCGCGCCCTCCTCCACCTCGACTCCTGGGAGATCAACGCGACTCCATATCGGGAGCGGCGTGACATCGTCATGGACCGGGTCCGCGCAGACGGCCTCGACGCCTTCGAGCCCGAGGGCGGCCTCTACCTGTGGCTGCGGAGCCCGTGGACCGACACGCTGCGTTTGATCGACGCCCTCACCGAGCGCCGCGTCCTGCTCACCCCGGGCATCGCGTTCGGTGTCCCGAGCCACCTCCGGCTCTGCTTCAGCGCCCCGAAGCCGAAGCTGACGATGGCCATGGATGCGCTGGCCGAGCTGGCCTCAGACCCCGAGCCGGACGGGGACGAGTCGACCGTGATCGGACGGACGCGAAGGCCGACTCGAAGCCTGTAACCAGGGGCCGCGATGGCGGGGCCGAGCGCGGCGAGCATGGACGTCGAACGAGATTCGGCGCGCCAGCCCCGGCCGTCTTCAGGCAGAACCCGGTACACGCGAGTCATGATCGCCGTCGGCGGGAAGCATTCGTTCATCGTCTGGAGGCAACTCCAGGGAGGAGAGCGCGTATGAGCAGGCTCATCGGAACTCGGAGTCGTGCCGGCATCCTGAGTGCGGTCGGGATCGCCGCAATCGGGCTCGCCGCCGCGACAGCATCGCCGGCGGCGGCCGGACGTCCATCAGCGGGTAGCGGCGCTCGCTCCTTCGCCCAGTCGGTCGCGTCGACAAACAGCCACACCGCCGATGTCGAGGGCACCGATGAGTTGAACTCGTACGCGTACGAGCGCACCGCTCCGGCACTGACGGTTTCCGGTCAGGCACTGGCTGCCGCCGAGGCCCAGGCGTCGGCGCTCCCGGAGGTCGGCGGCGCCTGGAAGCAGATCACCACCACGCCTGACAACGCCGAGCCGAAGGGCTTCGACGATCCGATCTGGTCGAACGCCGGCGCCGGCTTCTCCAACGTGTCAGGGCGTGTCACCGCGCTCGCGACCGACGGCTCGGACATCTACATGGGTGCCGCCGACGGTGGCGTGTGGCGGTCGACGAACGGGGGCACGACCTGGGCTCCCATCGACGACCAGCTCAGCACGCTTTCGATCGGCGCGCTGGCCGTGAACCCGTCGGACCACTCCGTCTGGGTGGGCACCGGTGAGGCGAACACCAACGCCGACTCCTACTCGGGCCAGGGTGTGTACCGCTTCGTGCGGGGCGGCTCGACTCTCAAGCGCGTGGGCGGCACCGACCTGGTGGGCGACACGATCTACAGGGTCGTCTTCGACGGCCAGGGGAACGTGTACGCGGCCACCAACAACGGCCTCTGGCGTCGCAGCGCGGCGAACCTCACCGCTCCGTGGACGCTCGTGCTCAAGCCCGATCCCAACCCGACCAACAATCCGTACCTCACCTCGTTCATCACGGACGTGGTGGTTCGTCCAGGGACGAACGGCGCAGTCGTGCTTGCCGCTGATGGCTGGCGCGGCGCCGGTGACCCCCCGGCGGACACCGCCTACAACGGCTTCTACGTCTCGACGAGCCACGGCACGGCGGGGAGCTTCCACGAGATCACCCCGACCGGCGATATCAATGACAGCGACATCGGACGCACGACGTTCGCTTACGCCGCCGACGGTTCGAAGCTGTATGCGGTGATCGAGTCGCCGTCGCATGCTGCTCGCCGGTGATGCGAGCGTGCTCCAGGGCATCTTCGTCTCGAAGAACGGCAATCCATCCGGGCCGTGGACCCTGATCGCAACCGCAGACAGCCTCTGCGCATCGGGGTCGGGCCTCACCTGCCCGTCGACATACGAGCCCGGTGTGCAGGCCTGGTACAACGAAACGCTGATCGTTGACCCGACCAACCCGAACCACGTCGTCGCCGGTCTCGAGGAGCAGTACCAGACGTTCGACGCCGGTCAGACGTGGACCACGATCAGCCCGTACTGGAACTACGACTTCGCCTGCGATGCCACGAGCACCTGCCCGCTCACGACGCATCCCGATCAGCACGCGGTGGCGATCGACGGCAACACGCTCTACATCGGCAACGACGGCGGCGTGTACTCGCGCAACCTCGAGAGCCACGCACCGCGCGGCGGCTGGAGCGACCTCAACAAGACCGTCCACACGCTCCAGTACTACGACGCCGAGGCAGGCTTCCTCGGCGCCGGGCTCACCGAGTGGGGCGGCCTCCAGGACAACGGGACCACGCTGCAGCGGACGCACGGCGGCCAGACGCTGACGCCTGCCGGCGGTGACGGCGGCGACGTCATCGTGAATCCCAACAACGCGAACGACATGGTCGGTGAGTACGTCGACCTCAACCCGTACTTGACGACCGACGGCGGCCGCACGTTCAGCACCATCACACCGTCATGCGACGACGCGGTGGGTCCGCCGATCACCAACTGCGATCCGAATCCGCGGTTCATCGCACCGCTCGCCACGGACGTCAACAACGTCAACCACTGGGTCACCGGCGGTGAGTTCGTGTGGACCGACACGGCCGCGTGGAGCACCGTGTGCGACACCACCTCGTGCGACTGGACCAACGTCCATGACACGGGTGCCGGCCACTCGATCACCGCGATTGCAGACAACAATGGCGTCATCTACGCAGCGTGGTGCGGGCCGTGCAACCCCGGTGGGTCGTCGCCCTTCGCGTCAGGCATTGACACGAACTTCGGCGGGACGTGGCACACGATCAGCGCCTCGAACCTGCCCAACCGCTACATCGCCGGACTGACCGTCGATCCCAGCAACCCCGCGCACATCTACGTCGTCTACAACGGCTTCTCCCGGCACTGGATCAACGGCGCGGGCGTGGGACACGTGTTCGAGTCCCACAACGGCGGCGCGACCTGGACGAACATCTCGGGGAACCTTCCCGACGTTCCAAGCGACGCGCTCGTCTTCTCCGGTGGCAAGCTCGCGCTCGGCACTGACATCGGCGCATTCCTCGCCAACGCCGGCGAGGGAGCGGGCACCACGTGGGCGCGGCTCGGTAACAACCTGCCGAACTCCTCCATCAACGACCTCCGGCTCGACCCGGACGGCCAGACGCTTCTTGCCGCCACGCACGGGCGCGGACTCTGGAGCATCAAGCTCCCGTAGACCTCTGACCCGGTGAGGGATCCGGCGGCAACGCCGGATCCCTTTGCCGGCGAGGCGATTGGGATGTCCGGAGGGTTTCGAACCAGTAACCCCGATGCGTATAGTCGATCGGGCCATTAGGGCTGTATGACGCGCTCGCCGGGACGCGGGCGCGATTGGAGGTGGCAGGCAATGAGGGTGAGCGGCATGCATCGAGTTCTTTTCGGAGCGGTCATCGGCGTGACCGGCATGGCGCTCGCCGTGCCGGCGTCGACGCTCGGGGCCGGCGCCGCATCGACGGTGAAGGTGTACGCACCGGCGACCGTCGGGATCGTGGCGCCCACAACCGGCCCGACCGCCGGCGCGCTGGGGCAAACGGCCGCGCACTCGCAGCGTGGCGCCCGGACGTTGCCTCACGGGACAAGCAACGCACCCGCAGCGGCGGCGGTCCCCAACGTCTCTGGCACAACGCCCGCGGTGGCATCGTCGCTCCTCGCGAACTTCAACGGGACCAGCAGCAACGACAGCCGGAAGACCAACTTCAACCAGGAGTTCGAGCCGCCCGACCAGGGCCTCTGCGTCGGCAACGGCTACGTGCTCGAGCCGGTGAACTCGGCCTACCGGATCTTCAAGACCAACGGGAAGACCCTCGAAGGACCGACGAACGTCAACGATCTCTTCGACCAGGGATCCACCCAGTTCACCAGCGACCCGCGCTGCTACTACGACCCGACAACCAACACGTGGTTCGCCACCATCCTCTTCCTCAGTGGCGGTGAGGCCGTCGACGGCAAGTCGTCGCAGCTGGACATCGCGGTGAACAGCTCGGGCAATCCGGAGAACCTCTGGACGCAGTACGAGGTCGACACGACCAACACCGGTGGCAACGGCTGCCCGTGCTTCGGCGACCAGCCGACGCTCGGCATGGACCAGGACAACCTCTACGTCACCACCAACGAGTTCTCCATCCTCGGACCGCAGTTCAACGGGGCGCAGGTCTATGCCTTCTCGAAGAAGGACCTCGTCGCGGGCGCGCCGACTCACTTCGCGCACTTCAGCGACCTCAACATCGCTGGGAATGCCGCGGCGTCGGTGCAGCCCGCCATCAGCACCGGTACGCCGAATGCCGAGTTCTTCCTGAGCTCGCTCGACCCCAACGGAACCACCGACAACCGGCTCGGCGTCTGGGCGATGACCAACCGGACCGCGCTCCAGTATGGGCACTCGCCAGTGCTGTCAAGCACGGTGATCACATCGGAGACGTACGGTCTCCCGCCGGCTTCGGCACAGAAGGGCGCGACGAGCACCATCGACTCCGGCGACGATCGGATGCAGCAGACGCAGTACATCAACGGCTCGCTCTGGGGTGAGCTGACCTCGGTTGTGAACATCGCCCATGACTCGACGCCGCGCGCCGGGGCGGCATGGTTCAGCGTCCATCCGACCCTGAGCCACAACCACATCGGCGCCTCGGTGATCCAGCATCAGGGCTACATCGTCCTTGCGGGCAACAACGTGATCTACCCGGCGCTGCAGGCGATGCCGTCCGGCAACGCGGCCATGGTGTTCACGGTGACCGGCGCGGACCACTTCCCCAGCGCGTCGTACGCGGCGTTCGGCGCCGGTGGGTCCTCGTTCGGAGCGATCCAAATCGCCGCCCCGGGACGGGCCCGTACAACCTCACGTCGACCCGCTGGGGCGACTACTCGTGGGCGGTCATGGACCCGTCGGGCAACAGCGTGTGGCTCGCGACCGAGTACGTCCCGCCGCTGTCGAGCCAGACTCCTGACGGACAGCAGAACTGGGGGACTCGCGTCCTCGACGTGGCCGTCGGGTAGACCAAGCCTTCGGCACGACCGCCGCACGGTGAGGCGCGTGAGCCTCGCACCGTGCGGCGGGTCGTCGCCGCGTGCGGCCTCGGCGGCTACCGCACCGCGTCAACGCTCCGTGCGCGGTCAGTACGACCTGGAGTCGCCGGTCTGCGGAGCGCGAGATGAGCCCGTTGCGGCCGCGACGCGGTGTGCGCCGACTCTCGTCGCCAGCCAGTCCTCCCACGTCGTACCGCTCCCCGCTGTCCCGTCGAGCAGGTTCGCGCCGGTACGAATCACGCGTGCGGTCTTCCCAGGGATCCAGACGGGGACGACCGCCTTCCGCCGATGTGTTGCTCGCAAATAGCTGCGGAATAGATCGACCATCCGGTAGACGCGCGGCCCACCGATGTCGGGCACCTGCCCGGCCGGGTCGCCCAGGGCCAGCTCCACCAGCCTCGCGGCAACCGCGTCGCCGTCGACCGGCTGAAAGCGAAAGCCGGCCGGAATCGGCGCCACCGGGAGCTTGTTGAGCCCCTTGCACACGATCTCGATGAGCTCGTGGAACTGGGTGGCACGCAGCGCCGTCCATGGCAGCCCGGAGTTCATGACGACCTGCTCCGCGGCGCGCTTGGAGGCGAAGTACGCGAACGGCAGGCGGCCGAGACCGACGACCGGGATGCGATCGGCACCCACCACCGAGATGTAGACCAGATGCGGGGCGCCGGCTTCCCTCGCCGCTCGGACGAGGCGCTCGGTCTTCTGGGCGTCGCCCTTGGCGGTGCCGGCAAGGTGGACGATCGTGCCGACGCCCGCGACCGCGGCATCGACGCCGTCGCCCGAGACCAGGTCACCCACCACGTACTCGACGCCGGGCTCGGAGTCACGGGGCTTCCGGCTCATCACGCGAACCGCGCGCCCGGTGGCGCGCAGGCGCGGTACGACGAGGCTACCGAGAATGCCGGTGCCGCCGGTGACGAGGATCGGTGGTGGTGTCATGGCGAACTCCTCACCTGAGTGGTTGGCGCCGGTGTCGGTAGGTTGTCACACCGGCTCGGTTTCGCGGGTCAATCGGATGACACTTCACGACGAGGTTTTGTGACCGATGAACGAGAACGAGTGGCTGGCGGAACGATTCGAGACCGAGCGCACTCGATTGACGGGTGTCGCGTTCCGGATGCTCGGTTCGCTGAGCGAAGCCGACGATGCGGTGCAGGAGTCGTGGCTGCGGCTCAGCCGTTCCGGTGCGATCGGCGTCGAGAATCTCAGCGGTTGGCTGACGACGGTGGTGGCTCGCGTCTGCTTGAACATGCTGCGTTCACGCAAGTCGCGGCGGGAGGAGCCGCTTGAGGCTCAGGCGCCGCGGCTCGTTCGAGCGTACGACGACGGTACCGATCCGGAGCACGAGGCGCTGCTGGCCGACTCGGTCGGGCTGGCACTCCTCGTGGTGCTTGAGACGCTGACCCCGGCCGAGCGTCTCGCCTTCGTCCTGCACGACACGTTCGCGGTGCCGTTTGACGAGATCGCCCCACTCGTCGGACGTTCACCCGCTGCGGCGCGCCAGCTTGCAAGTCGAGCGCGGCGCAGGGTACGCGGATCGGCGTGGTGCCCGAAGGCCGACCTCGCCCGGCAGCGGAAGGTGGTCGACGCGTTTCTCGCCGCCTCCCGCGCCGGCTACTTCGAAGCGTTGCTCGCCGTGCTCGACCCCGACGTCGTCTTCCGGAGTCGACGCGACCGCCGATGCCCCAGGCGGAGCGACGCAGTCTCCGCGGTGCGACGGCCGTTGCGACGGGTGCCAACGCGTATGCGTCGCGCGCTCGATTCACACAGGTGGCGCTCGTCAACGGCAACGTTGGAGTGGTGCTCGCCCCCGGCGGGCGGCTGTTCGGTGTCGGCCTCCTCACCATCCGGCGCGGGAGGATCGTGGAGGCGGAGTTGGTCGCCGACCCCGAGCGCCTTCGGCAGCTCGAGATCGCCGTGCTCGACGAGCAGATGTGAGCGACGCGGGCTGGAAGACGATCCCGTCGCGGCACGAAACGTCCCGCAAGGTTGTGTCCGCTCCGCCGAACATTGCGAACAGCGACAGTAGAATCCTGTCCACCCGGCGTTGAGCCGCGCGGCGAATCGGTTCGGAGGAAGCAGCCGTGACCGTGATTCCGATGGACGCCCCCCGCTCAGATGACGGCCAGTGGTGGTGGGACGGAACTCAGTGGCAACCCGTGACGGCGGTGGCGACCCCGGGCTCGCCGCCTCCGGTCGAGGAGACGCGTTCGCTGCCCTCGCTGCGCCGGTCGGGGCAGGGGTGGCTGCTCACGGTGAAGGGCGTCACCGACGCCGGCACGATGACCGGCGTCCTCTGGCCGAACGGCGCGCCCGCGGAGGTGTCGGTCGCCGAGCAGAGCGTCAATCAGAACGACCAGATCGCGACGTTCCAGATCCAGGGTCTCACCATGGCGACGGTCCAGACCATGGAAGCCTCGTGGGCGAACTGGTTCGCCCAGGAGGTGATGTTCCCCGAGGAGCCGCAGGGCGGTGGGGGGCCCGAGCCGCAGGTGCCCGCCGACGTCCCGATGGATGCGGAGAAGGCTGAATCCGAGTGGAAGACCTGGATCAGCGAGGGCACGCATACCGTGCTCGAGTTCGCGAGCTGGTTCGTCGAGGAGGGCAGCAGATTCCTCACGTTCTTCGAGGGGTTTGCCGGCCCCGTCGGTGACGTCCTCATGCTCTACGACCTGTTCAGCGCGGTGATCGAGGCGTTCCAGGAGGAGCTCAAGGACGAGCAGCGGCACGGCTACGTCTTCGGGATGATCTGGCAGGTGATGGGCCTGCCGGACGTGCAGCCGCAGATGGAGGAGAAAGAGCCCTGGGCGGTGACCCCCGGGCTGCACAGCTTCGAGGAGCACGCGGCCGCGTTCAACGAGGGCGTTCAGGAGGGCAGGCGCCGGATCGCTTCCGACCTCGTGCTCCACAACGCCATCGCGGGCCGCATCGCGTATCACATGGTCAAGGAGCACTCGACCGAGGGTTCCGCAGCGCAGGACACGCTGACGGAGCTTGCGGCTGCCGCGGGCTGGACGGATCCCTTCCAGCTCTTCCTGAACGCCCCGCAGGTGCGCTGAGGCCGACTTAGACGCTGACCGACCCGATGATCGCGCCGATGCGCCGCTCCGGTGGCCCGGCAAGCAACGGGGCAACGTTCGCGCCCATCCACGTATTGCCCAACTCGGTCGCCATGCGGTCCAGGGTTTCGGCGTCGTCAGCGAAGATCACCAATACCACCTGATCATCCGCGACCTGGACGACCCGGAAACCCTGGAATCCGTTGAGGGCGCGCATCTGGTCGGCCATCTCGCGCTCAGCGCGCATGAACAGGGCTGGGTCGACCGATTGCTTGAAACGCAGCGTGTTGATGACAGCGTGCATTCGCGGAAGGATAGTCGCCGACGCCCCACTCTCGACGCGGCCGCGGGAACCCGATCAGCTGGCAGCGATGAGCGCCGCGAGCTGTTTGCAGAAGCTCTCGTTATCCCAGTAGTTGTGTGCCGGCAGCCCACCACCTGAGTGCGCCGCAACGTTGTCCACGACCACGTCGGCGACAGCGACACTGGCGCTTGCCCCGCTCAGAGGGTCGTAGACCGTGAACAGGCCGTCCCCACCTCCCGGCGGCGGGTCCTGTCCGCGCTTCCAGGTCACCGGAGGTTGCAGCGGATCGGCGACCGGGTCAGCCTCGTCGTAGAAGTTGGTCCAACGCCCTTTGGGCATGAAGAAGAAGCTGCGCGCGTCGATGCCCCAGTCCATGAAATCCACGTACTTCCGCAACGGGCAACCGGCGGTGACGAGCAGGCGAACGCGCTCTGCCGTCGGCGGCGACATCGCCGCGATCAGATCAAAGCCCATCACCGTGCCGTTGCTGTGACCGTTGACGATCAGTCCATCGACGTCCGGACGCGCCAGAATGCGGTACGCGGCATCGCGGATGAACCCGCGCACGCGTTCGCGGTGCTCATTGCGCACGACGTACGCGGCAACGTCGTCCTGGACCTGACGCAGCGTGCTCAACGGGCCACTGTCGTCTTGAGCCTGCGTGTGCAAGACCGTGCTGAAGAAGCCGTGATGCTGCGCAGCGTTGGCGCGCAGCCGCTGACTGGGGGTGGGTGGTCCCGGCTGTGCGTGCAGCACGCGCAGATCTTCGAAGGCGAGCCGAGCGATGCCGCCGATGGTTGCGTAGTGGGTGAGTGACGGCGCGCCCAGCACCCCCATCGCAGCGGTCGCCACGAGGTCACCCTGCGTCTCCTCGAGGTGGGAGTACACCAACGCCACGTGCGCGAAACGGGCACCATCCGGGGCCAGCGGCATGCCGGTCGGGTCAACCGTGTTGCCGGCCCAGGTGCCGAGCCGCTTCAGGCCGTCCTCGCTGTTGTTCGTGTCGGGAGGGAACGAGCTCGAGACGTACACGGGACCGCGCCCGCGTGCAGCGAGACGATTCGGATCGTCGCCGAGCACCCCGCCGGCCAGCTGGCCGGTTTGGCAGAGTCCGGCGTGCAGAGCGTCCGCGTATCCATCATCGGCGTCGAGCGCGCTCGGAGAGTTCTGGAAGCCGATCCCGTGGATGGTGAGGATCACGATCATCTGGCGCTCCCCGGCGTGGATGCTTCAGGCGGCAAGCTTCTTCACCTGGTTGTCAGCCAAGCCTGTGAGTGCCTGTTGGGAAAGGCCGAACAGCACTGCGTAAAAGTAGGCGGTCGCTCCGGTGGCAGGGGCCAGCGCGCCGACGCTCCCGGCGAGGAAGTACACCCCGAGGAGCGCGGCGATCGCCCCGGCTGGGATCTTGATGAGGACCTGGACGAGCGTGACCGAATACGGCGTGAGCAGTTTGGTCGCACTCGCCAGCGGGAGGATCCCGGTAAAGGCGCCGGCAAGCCCACCGACCAGGATGATCGAGCGGTGATCCACATCCAGGATCAGTGCGATGGCGACGAAGACGACCAGGATGGCGGTGAGAATCCACAGGGCGTTGCGAAGCTGGCGGGCCGCCGCGAACTCCTGGTCACTCGCGGCATTGGCAGCGATCACCTCCTGGTGCTGCTGGATCGGGGTCGATGCGGCCGCGGGGGTCGCAACGGTTGATGCCCTGGTCCGCAGCGTCGGGGTGACGGACACGATGCGACCTTGGGCCACGACGTCGTCTTGAACCAGCACGAGGTCGGCTCTCGCCTCCTTGACGGCGCGCCACGCGCGCTCCACCTGGTCTCCCGACCACCAACCCGCCAAGGTCCGGGGCGCGTTGGCGGCGTCCAGGGCGGCCGACAGAGCCTGCTCGGCAAGCCCGGCAGCCGGGTGTGCCCGCTGCTCCTGGGTGAGCAGATTCAGCTCGTTGCGCAGGCGTTGCACGGCCGATCGCACCTCGGTCCGCCAAGCGCTTGTGGGATTGGCCTTCTGCCAGGGAGGTTGCATGGGGGCGCTCCAGTTCTCGGGAGACTACGCCCTCATCGGTACCCGGTTCAACCGGAGCGGCCGGCTACCTCGGCCTGGCGGGAAGGGGGGGATTCGAACCCCCGGAGGGACTTAACATCCCTCACCCGCTTAGCAGGCGGGCGCTTTCGGCCGCTCAGCCACCTCCCCAGGCCGCGGCCAGTATATGTCGTGTCCGGCTTGCAACCAACTCAATCGGGAACCCCTCGTAGAGTAGCTGCGTGGTCTGCGCACGCCGGGGGGCTGCCGTGATCGTCGCCCTCGGCCTTGGCACCGCTGCGCTGGCTGCCACGGCCGGGCCCGCTGAGGCGGCCATGTTCCGGCTTCCGGTCGGCACCCAGCGGATGCAGATGCCGCTTGACTGCGAGGCGACGTCGCTCACGATCGCGCTGGCATCGGTGGGGGTCCACACCACCCAGCAGTACGTCCAGGGCCACTTCCCCACCGACACGCGCGCACCGGTCCTCGGCGCCGACGGGCTCCCCGCTCAGTGGGGCGACCCCTACAAGGACTTCGTCGGCCACGTGATGGGCTCGGAGCCGGGCAGCAACCCGCACTGGATGACCTACCCGGGGTGGGGCGCGTATGCGCCGACGGTCGCGGGGGTCGCGAGATCCTTCGGCGTGCCGATCGCCGCGCAGCTCACCGGCTGGAATCCGCAGGCGCTGTACGCGGCCGTGGAAGCCGGGCACCCCGTGCTCGTCTGGACGACCGTGAACTACACGACGCAGACGGCGCGAACATGGACGGCGTGGGACGGGCGGATCGTGCCGTGGACCAAGGCCGGCCACGTCGTGGTGCTCATGGGCGTCAACAGGTCGGCCGGAACGCTCGAGTTCAGCGACCCGCTGACGGGCGGCTACAACGGCACGACGATGGCAGAGTTCGCGCGAACCTTCACCATCTATGGCGACATGGCCATCGTGATCGAGCGGACCGCGCGCGCTCCCGTGCATATCCTGCCCGCGCGCCGCATCGTGGCCACGCCGCGGGCGGTCACGACACCGGCGGCCAGCCCGACGCCGTCGACGCTGATGCACCGCCTGCTCGCCGCCGCCGGCTCCGACACCATGACCGCCTCCGTGTATCTCGCCGGGGGCGTTGGCGCTGCGCCCCGCATGACGGCCGCGGCGCAGAGCGGCGCCGGGGTGAGCCGGCTCGCATCGTTCGCGGCCGCTGGTCATCCTCATCGAGCACCAGCGCGCTCGCTGTGCTCCTCCGGAGGCGACGGCGGCGATGCGCTGGGTGACCTTCACGCAGCAGCACCACCCGGGCGAGCGCGCCGGCGTGGTGATCGACGGACGCATCCACGCGTGCCCACCTGGGACGACACTCATGGGCCTGCTCGGCGATGATGGCGAACGTCTCGCCGCTGCTGCGGAGGCCGCGCGAGCCGATCCGCGCGACGTGCACGAGCTCGACGCCGTGCAGCTGCTGGCGCCGATTCCGCGGCCACCGACCGTGCGCGACTTCTACGCGTTCGAGCAGCACGTCCGCACCGCACGCCAGCGGCGCGGCCTCGAGATGGAGCCGGACTGGTACGAGCTCCCGGTCTTCTACTTCAGCAGTCCGTACGCGATCGGCGGCCCGGATGTCGACGTCGCGGTGCCGCCGGGATGTGCCGAGATGGACTACGAGCTGGAGGTCGCCGCAGTCGTCGGCAGGGGCGGCGCGGACCTCGACCCCGACGAAGCGCAGCAACGCATCGCCGGGTACTGCGTGATGAACGACTGGAGCGCCCGCGACATCCAGCGGCGCGAGATGAAGCTCAGCATGGGACCGGTGAAGGGCAAGGACTTTGCGACCTCGATCGGACCGGTGCTGGTCACGCCGGACGAGCTCGAGAACGCGCGCCGTGGGCACAGCTACGACCTCGAGATGACCGCTTCCGTCAACGGTGTCCAGTACTCGCGCGCGTCGCTCGCCGACGTCTTCTGGAGCTTCGGGGAGATGCTCGCGTACGCGTCGCGAGGCACGCGCGTCGAGACCGGCGACGTGATCGGATCCGGCACGTGCGGGACCGGCTGTATCCTCGAGCTCTCCATGGTGCACGGCTCCGAGCGATATCCCTGGCTGCAGCCCGGCGACACCGTCGAGCTCAGTGTCGACCGGTTGGGAACGCTGCGCAATCGCGTGGTTGCGGGCGCGCCGTTGCGACCGCTGCGATGAGCGTCGCGGACAGCTCTCTCGTGCGTCTCGACACGGTGGAAGCGCGGCTGGCGGCGCTCGCCGAATCGCCGCCGCCGCCCGATGCACTGACCGGCGCTGATCCCTCCACCGGCGAGCGCTGGGATCGAGGGCAGGTGTGGGCGCACCTCGCCGAGTTCATCCCCTACTGGATCGCGCAGTCGCGGCCGATCGTCGAGGTGCAGGCATCGCGCGAGCCGGTGCGCTTTGGGCGCACCAAGAGTGATCCGGAGCGGATCGGGACGATCGAGCGCGATCGCCATGAGCCGGTGGCGGCGTTGTGGCGCGATACCCGCGATGACATCGCGGAGCTTCGCGTCTTTCTGACCGCGCTGACGCCGGCGCAGTGGGACGCCGTTGGGCTGCATCCGACCCGCGGGGTCATGTCGATCTCGGAGATCGTCGAGGAGTTCCTGGTCGGCCACCTCGAGCAGCACGCCGAACAACTCGAAGCGTTGGGGACGAGCACGGAGTAGCCCGATTTGACGGCCGCCGCGAAATCGGCCGCGGTGGCACACTGGTGGCGCGCGGAGGGATGCCGGAGCGGTTGATCGGAGCGGTCTTGAAAACCGCAGGCCCCGCCAAGGGCCCGGGGGTTCGAATCCCTCTCCCTCCGCCACAGCGACGGCTCGAAGTGGTAGGCCGGGCGGCGTCACGCTCGGTGCGGACGCCGCCCGGTCCTAGGTGAATCGACTAGAAGAATCCGATGGCGTGGACGAACTTGGCTGCGTCGATGGTCCCCCACCCACTGGCCAGGTCATACCCTGGGCCGGCGGTGTAGCCGGTGACACCAGACCAGGAGTTGTTGCCGCTCGTGACGTCCACGATGCCGGTCCAGGAAACGTACTTGCTGAGCGCGCCCAACAGGTATAGGGATGGGTTGATGTCGCCGAGCCGGCGGCCGGCTGCTTGGTCCGCCAGGGCGACGATGCCGGCGAACTCCGGCGACGCTTCACTGGTCCCGCCGACGATGTGCCAGAAGTTGCCGGCACTGTATGGAGGGGACGAGTTGTAGAAATCCACGGCACCCTCCACCGCCGCGCTCATGCTGATGTCCGGCGTGCCCCGCTGGTTGCCGACGACTCCTCGGACACCGACCTGGAAGAACGGCCGGGAGAACACCGACGAGAGACCGCCACCGCCAGCGCCGCAGCAGTCGTTCCACACCACGTCAGGGGTGATCTTGTTGCCATTGGCGTCGAGGTTCAGCTGGGTTCCGCCCAGGGAGGTGACCAGCGGGTCAGAGGACGGCCACGAGTTGACTGGGTATGGGTAGAGGGTGCTGGCGTCCGACTCGTAGTCGGTCGCCCCAGCATCGCCAGACGCGCCGAGCACCGTGACGCGATTGAATGCCGCGTTGATGAAGGAACTGCGAAGGGCCAGGAGCGACTGGGCGCTGGGGAACGTCTGCTCCGTCGCGCCGAAGCTCTGGGAGATGACATCGCCCAGGTGATGGTTGATCACGTAGTTCTCTGCGGCGACGATGTCGGGAAAGCCCTGAACCCCCTCAGTCTCGGACGAGGGGGTCTCGACCAGGAGGATGTTGGCCCCGGGCGCCATGACGTGGGACCACTCGACGTCGAGGCTGGTTTCCACTCCCCAGTTCTCACAGTCAGGCGCTCCGAACGGATCGGCGCTGCAGGGTGGCACCGCGCCAACCGGCTGGATGACCTTGAACGATGGCGGGGCAGGCAGGCCGAACGCCGCATCAAATGTGGCGAGGTCTGACTGGATGGTGGGTGAGCCGAAAGCGTCGACGATGACAATGGTCCGCCCGTGCCCGGTGATGCCCTGGCCGAACAGCGGGGCCAGGTCATACGCCTTTTGCAGCTGGAACGGCTCGTAGCAGTTGAACCCGTAGTGGGCCTGACAGTCGGCCGTAGTTGGCGGCGAGGTGAACGAGCCGCCGAGGATGTGGCCCACCGAATCGGGGACGACCCGGATCGATGCGACAGCGGGAGCCACGCCTGACGCGGGAACGGCCACCGCCGCAGTGCCTCCCAGGGCGGCGATGGCAGCCGCGGTCACCAATCGGAGTGTCCGGGATCTGAGCGTTGCTCGCATATGCCTTCTCCAACCTCTCGTACATCTCTTAGAGGGCACATAGCCCCCAAATTGCACAACACCCTAACAGGACTGAAATCCCCCTGTCCACACTCACGTCTTCGGGCTGCCTTTGGGGGTGAAGGGGGCCCAGCGTTCTCCGCACTGAGCGCCGCTCGCCTCGGCTGCGGTTGACATCTCCCAGCTTGTGGTTTCCGGGAAGCGACCGTATCCTCGCCATGCGGTGGCGACGATGGACGAAGCCCGGGCGTTGGCGCTCACTCTGCCGCGCAGTTACGAGGCGGTGGTCAGCGGCCGAATCAAGGTCCGAGTCGGGCGCATCGTCTACCTTGCATTCTCCAAGGACGAGACGCTGATGGGGTTCGGGTTTCCCAAAGAACTCCGAGACGCGCTCGTCAGGTCTGAACCGCAGAAGTTTCTGATGCCTCGGCCCTCGGATCTGCGGTACAACTGGGTCCGGGTGCGGTTGGCGGCCATCGACGAACCGGAGATGCGGGCGCTCATCGAAGATGCTTGGGCGATGGTGGTGCCGAAGGGGGTGGCCGCGGCGCACCTCAAGGGGACGGCGCATCTGAGCTGAGGACGCCAGGGTAAGCGGCTGCGGCCGGCCGAGGGCGCGGCGCCTAGCATGAGGCATGCGATTCCTGCTCTCGGTCGCGGTGGTCTGCGCCCTTGTTTTCGTGGGATGCGGAGAGGCGAGCGTAGGGGTGACACCGCCGGAGCGGACACGTTCGCCCGAGCCGACGTCGACTGCCACGCCGACGTCGCAGTGGGACACGTACCACCTGAACGTGGCGCGCACCGGCGACGACACCCGCGAGCCATCGTTCCTGCATCTCGCGCAAGCGTGGCTCTCTGCATCTCTCGACGGCGTGGTGTACGCGGAGCCGCTGATCGATGGCGACAACGTGATCGTCGCGACCGAGAATGACTCGGTCTATGACTTCAACGCCATCTCAGGCAGGATGGCCTGGCGCACCCACATCGGCACGCCACGCACGACAAGCTTCCCCTGCGGCGACATCAGGCCGCTCGGCATCACCGGCACCCCCGTGATCGATGAAGGGAGCCTGTTCGTGGTCGCCGAGGTTGAGAACACGCGCGGCACCTATCGATTTCACCTCGCGAAACTCGATCCGCTCACCGGAGCGGTGCAACACGAGAGCGACGTCACTCCGCGCAGTATGAACACGAACAACGAGCAGCAGCGCAGCGCACTCACCGTCTCTGATGGTCATGTCGTGATCACCTGGGGCGGACTGGATGGCGATTGCGGCTCATACCACGGCTACATCGAGACCGTGTCAGAGACCGCTGGCGTCGAACTGGCGCAGTGGAACGACACGGTGAACGACAACGAAGGCGGCATGTGGGCGCCATCTGGCGCTGCGGTCGACGCGAGCGGCGACATCTATGTCACCACGGGCAACGGCTCGACGTCGGACATCGGGCAGTTCGACTACGGCGACAGCGTGCTCGAGCTCTCACCGACGTTGGCGCTCATCTCTTTCTTCGCACCCGGCCCGCCACAAGCCTGGCCGGCCCTCAACCAAGCCGACCTGGATCTCGGATCCGTGGGGCCGGTCCTGCTCCCCGGCGGCCTGCTCTTCGCGATCGGGAAGAGCGGCCGCGGGTACCTCTTGCGCCAGTCGAACCTCCCGAGCAACTCGGATCCCGGGGGTGGCGAGCTGGCCAGCGCACCCGTCTGCGGAAGCGGCGCCTTCTCGGGGATGGCGGCGTCGGGTGACACGATCTTCGTGCCGTGCTCGGACGGCATCGTCGCAGTGAACGTCGGCTCGAGCACGTCGTTTCACGTGGTCTGGCATTCGACATCGGGATCCTCCGCACCGATCGTCGCCGGTGGTCTTGTTTGGACGCTCGGCCTGTTCGGCGGGACGCGCCTGTATGGGCTCGACCCCGCAACGGGATCAGCCGCCATGGCCCTCAGTCTGCCATCGAGCAGCGTGCACTTCGCGTCACCGAGCGCCGGTGACGGTCGCCTCTTCGTGGCCGCCGGCGATCGGCTCGTCGCATACGCTCCAAGCAGGTGACCGCCTACTGCAACTTGCGGTTGCTGTGGTAACTTGCGGCTGCGGCGGCTGACCCGCGGCTCACTGAGATCAAACCATCCTCTGGGCCAATCGGACAGCATCGACACCGTCACGACGACGGCACCGTCTGCTGACGGACCTCCTATGCCGTCTCGGATGAAAAAGAATGTCGCGTGGCCGTGACTGTGTGCTGCCCAACGTGCTGGAAGTGGTCGGAACTTCGAAAGTCGATGACCTGCAAGCGATGCGGCACGCCCTTGATCCTTCCGGACGGCCGCCGCATCGACCAGGTTGCGGCGGCGCCCCCGGATGTGCCGGGCGCGATGCCGGCATACGCCTTCAACGGGCCGACGTATGCGATTCCATCCCCCCCGACCGGCGTGAACTGGGTGCTCGCCGCTCGGCTGGTCTGCATCGCCTACGGGGTGGTCACCGTTATCGGATTGCTCATCATCGGGTTTCTGGTCCGGCATGTCGATGTCCCTGTGCTGAACCCCGCCACCGGCGCCATCGTCTATCAGACCGTCGACCTCGGCGGGATCCTGGCCGTCACTGCCATCGTCGCGGCGTGCTTCTTCGCGCTCATCGCCTGGCTGACGGGGTACACAGCTCGCGCGCGTCATCATG
>CAVQLW010000007.1:0-576829 GCA_963713485.1 Candidatus Dormiibacterota bacterium | reverse complement strand
CGCCGAGAGGAAGTGGCGGTTGCCGATCTGAAACACCACGGCGATGATCCACGATGGCGAGGATCACCGGGAGGACGCCGCTGTCACCGTTGCGGAGCCGGGCCGGCCCGGCGCGCATGTAGCCCCCCAGGGACTGGGCGACCAGGCCGACTGGGATCTCGATCTCGCCGGCCTGGGCCGCCGAGGTCAGGTCCGGGGCCGACCTCAGGCGCTCCGGTGAGCGCGGTGGTGGGATCGTCGACACTTTCGCCATCAGCCCGCCTCCCCCTCCGCCCCGCGGCGGCGGCCTTGAGCGGGACGCCCGCCCGCCCCCCCGGTGGTCATGTACTCGATCACGCTCTGGCGGTCGAAGCCCGCGGCCGGCCCCTCGGCCACCATCCGCCCAAGGTGGAGGATCGCGATCCGGTCGGCCACCTGGAAGACATCGTTGAGGTTGTGCGAGATCACCATCACCGCCAGGCCGCGGTCGCGCAGGCGGCGCACCAGGTTGAGCACCATCCCGGTCTGCACCACGCCGAGCGCCGCGGTGGGCTCGTCGAGAAGCACCACCTTGGAGTTCCACATCACCGCCTTGGCGACCGCGACCGACTGGCGCTGACCACCGGAGAGCGACGCCACCGGCTGCCGGATCGAGCGCACCGTGGTCACCCGCAGGCTGCTCAACGTCTCCGCGGCCGCACGCTCCATCGAATCCTCGTCGAGCAGGCCGCGGCGCAGCCGCTCCCGGCCCAGGAACATGTTCTGCACGATGTCGAGGTTGTCGGCCAGCGCAAGGTCCTGGTACACCGTCTCGATGCCCAGCCCGGCCGCGTCCGGGGTTGCGGATGTGTATCGGACGACCCTCGAAGAAGATCTGCCCGTGGTCGGCCTGGTGCACACCGGCGATGCAGCGGGTCAGCACCGACTTGCCGGCACCGTTGTCCCCGCAGAGCCCCGTGACCTGGCCCGCGGGCAGATCCAGGTCCACCCTGGTACAGCGCCTGGACCGGGCCGAAGTGCTTGTCGATGCCCCCGCAACTTCAGCAGCGCCTCAGACACGGGACACGCTCCCGCTCGGCGCGCCCCGGCGCGACGACACGTCAACGAGCACCGGCGATGAGCAGCACGACCCCCGGAGAGGATGTACGTCAGCGGTGTGGAGTACGCCAAGCGACAGCAGGGAGACCCCGTACGCGATGCCGCCGATCAGCAGGCCGCCGAGCAGAGCGTGGATCGGCTTCCCACGCCCGCCGAAGAGACTGGTGCCACCGATGACCGCGGCGGCAACCGAATACAGGATCAGCTGCCCGGGATCCGCCGCGTTGGTGCTGTACTGCCCGTAGAAGAATGACCCCAGTAGGATCCCGCCGAACCCGGCGGTCGCCGAGCAGAGAGCGAATGCACCGGTGCGCACCCCAGGCGAGATTCACGCCGGCGCGGCGAGCTGCCTCGGGGTTGCCGCCGATCGCATACACATAGCGGCCGAATCGCGTGCGCTGCAGGAGCAGCGTCCAGACGCCGACGATAGACGAGGACGATCGGGATCACCCACGGGCACACCGGAGATGGCCAAGGTTCACGGTTGACCCCGCAGATCGCGACGACAGCCGCGCCTCCGGCGGCGATGAACGCAATGCGCATCGCGATCACGGCGAGGCCCGCGGGGGGCGCCACAAGTCCGCTCCTGCGACGCGCGCCTCACCGCGGAGCCATATCGCCGCGCCCGCCGATCGACGACCAGCACCGCAAGCGCCACCCACCCCACCGTCGGGTCGATCATTCCCTGCACCAGGTTGAAGATCACGCTCTGGTTGGGCACCTGGGGGAGCTGACGGTGAAGCGTGCCGTCAGCACCGCCCAGGATGACGATGACGATGCCCTGGGAACAGCAGGTAGCCGGCAAGGGTCACGACGAACGAGGGGATCCCGCAGGCGCGACGACGAGCGTCCCCTGGAGTGCGCCGATGAATCCGCAGCAGACCAGCGTCATCCAGGTCGCCAGCCCACCAGGGCCAGTTAGGGCCCACGGGGTGCGACCTGTACGAGCTTGAAGGCGATCACGTCCCTCCGAGGAGTGCGACACGGAGCCGATGGAGAGATCGATCTCTCCGAGCAGCAGGACGGAGATCTCGGCCGTGGCAAGCACGACGTACACCGTGCTCAGACCCAGAAGATGTAGACGAGATTGCTCGGGCGCAGGTACGCGTTCTCCGGCGTGATGATTGCGAAGGCGACGGCGACGAGATAGTCCGAGCCAGGACCGGGAGGACGCCGCTGTCGCCGCTGCGGATGCGCTGGCCAGCCAGGCGCGCAGGTACTGGCCCAGGGATTGGGCCATGATCTCCGGGGGATCAGGATCTCGGCGGCCGGCGCCGTCCGCGGCAGCGGTCAGGATCCGCCAGCGGGCCGCGCCGGGGCGGGCGCGGTGGCCACGATGGGGTCCTCGTTCTCGGCATGGCCAGGCTCCCCCGTGGTCGGGGCGCTGGCAACGCCCACCGCGGCCGCATGCGCCTGCATCTTGGGTCCGCCGGTGGTCATGTACTCGATCACGCTCTGGCGGTCGAAGCCCGACGCCGGCCCCTCGGCCACCATCCGCCCAAGGTGGAGGATGGCGATCCGGTCGGCCACCTGGAAGACATCGTTGAGGTTGTGCGAGATCACCATCACCGCCAGACCGCGGTCGCGCAGGCGGCGCACCAGGTTGAGCACCATCCCGGTCTGCACCACGCCGAGCGCCGCGGTGGGCTCGTCGAGAAGCACCACCTTGGAGTTCCACATCACCGCCTTGGCGACCGCGACCGACTGGCGCTGACCACCCGAGAGCGACGCCACCGGCTGGCGGATCGAGCGCACCGTGGTCACCCGCAGGCTGCTCAACGTCTCCGCGGCCGCACGCTCCATCGAATCCTCGTCGAGCAGGCCGCGCCGGAGCCGCTCCCGGCCCAGGAACATGTTCTGCACGATGTCGAGGTTGTCGGCCAGCGCAAGGTCCTGGTACACCGTCTCGATGCCCAGCCCGGCCGCGTCCCGGGTGTTGCGGATGTGTATCGGACGACCCTCGAAGAAGATCTGCCCGTGGTCGGCCTGGTGCACACCGGCGATGCAGCGGGTCAGCACCGACTTGCCGGCGCCGTTGTCCCCGCAGAGCCCCGTGACCTGGCCCGCGGGCAGGTCCAGGTCCACCTGGTACAGCGCCTGGACCGGGCCGAAGTGCTTGTCGATGCCCCGCAACTTCAGGAGCGGCTCCACCGCGGCCGACGTCCCGCTCGCCGCTCCCCCGGGGTCGTGATTCATCTCAGTCGCCTCGATCAAGAAGTCCTCGGAGGCTCGTACGCCGACGGGCCTGTCCTCCACGTCGTTCCGGCACCCCATGAGCAGCCTCTCGTCGCACACCACGAGAGACTGCGTTTGGGAGAGAGGCCGGGCCGCCCGAGGGACGGCCCGGCTGCCTCACTTCGCAGGCATTCGCCGGCGAATGCCTGTCAATCGACTACGAGATATTGGCCGCGGTGCACGCCGCCGCCCCGGCGATCGCGCAGATGGCCGACGCGGGATCGAAGCCGTCCTTGACCACGGTCGTTTCCATGTTGGTCGCATCGACCCAGACCGGCACGAGGAGCGACGCCGGATCGGTGATGCTGGAATCTGCGGGGCTCACGGTCGTGCCGTTGAGCAGCCCCGAGGGGACGGTGTTGCCGGAGAGGAGGACGTCGGCCATGGCGACCGCGTCCTGGGCCTCCTTGTACACCGCCTTGTAGACGGAACCGCACTGGTAACCCTCGAGGACCCACGCCATGCCCTGAGCAGTCGCGTCCTGTCCGGTGACGGGGATCTTCTTCGCGGGCACGCCGGCGTTCTTGAGGTCGTTGATCACGGCGTTACCGAGGCCGTCGTTGGCCTCGATGGTGGCGTTGATCGACGGATGAGAGGTGAACTCCTGCTGGAAGATCGTGCCGCCCTGGGTGTTCGACCACCCGGGTGCGAAGTTCTCACCAACGAGCGTCATACCCTGGCTGTTGGTGGCGCCCGCGTCAACGGTCTTGGCCGCCTGGCTCCACACGACCTTGTTGTAGCCGGTAGCGAACGAGATGGCGTTCGGGTCGGTGTCTTCGCCGCCGTTCAGCACGAAGACCTGCGGGCTCTTGACGCCCCACGAGGTGACGCAGGTGAGGAAGCCGTTGCCGATGAGCTCCCCGACCTTCTCGTTATCGAAGCTGACGTAGTAGTTCTTCAAGCCCTTGACGAACGTGGCACGGTCGTAGCTGATCATCGTGACGTGCTTGGCCGCGGCCAGCTGCGCGATGGCCGCTCCGGTCGGTCCGTCGAGGGGGCACATGATCAGAACCTTGGCGCCCAGGTTGATGTCAGCTGTTGCATCGTTGAGCTCGGTCTGGTCGCTGCCCTGTGCGTTGTCGATCCGGAACTGCTGCTGGTTGAATCCGGCGTCCGCCAGCGCTGCGGTCAGATACGGTGCGTCGAAGTTGACCCAACGGGTCGACGATGTCGTGTCCGGGAGGATGACGCCGATCAGGAGCGAGTTCGCACCCTTGGTCGCATAGCCGGTCAGGGCCTTGAACTGGCTCATCGTCGCGTTGATGTCCGTGCCGAACGAGGTGACGGTGATACCCGACGGGACACCGGGGTTGGTGCCTCCGCCCGATCCCGACGGGGTGCCCGAGCTGCTTCCGCAGGCCGCGGCCACGAGGGCGGCTGCACCGACGACGGTCAGCCGGCTCGCCTTCGACAGACCATGGGACCCCCGGCCCCTGATTCCATCTTGCACACGCATTAGACCATTGCCCTCCAAAACGAGTCGGCAGTTTGTGAAGCCACCCGCTCCGCGAGCGACCGGCGTCGTGAATACGTCAATCCACCGAACGTCTCTGAGGCGGCGTCCGGATGGTTGGTCAAGCGAGAGGGGTTTGTCAACTCCTCGGACGAAAAATCACCCCAACGGGGGATGCTCCTCCCGATGACGTTCATCGCCAGGGGGACGTCCGGCACCGGCCGTGTCCAAACGAGTAGATGATGAGTGCCCGCATCCATGCCTCCTTGGGTGGTCGTTCCGTTCGATCGCGATGGACGCCGAATGGCGCTCGCAGTAGTCACTGGTTGATGGCCGCCGCCCGAAGGTCGGGCTCCTCGATCGAGGCGAGGTGCATCTCGACAGGCGACATCACGTAGCGATCGCTCTCTTGGAGACCGCGCGCAAGCGCCCCGAGGACGCCAGCGCGAGCGCCGAGTGCGCTCGTCGTGACCTCGGTGTGCTGCGCTGCCGTTGACACCGCGCGCCGGTTCATGGAGTCGCGTATTGCGGAGAGGAGCACGTCGCCGGCGAGCGCCAGCTCGCCGCCGACGATGATGCTCTGCAGGCTCAGGAGGTTGCAGAGGTTCGCGACGGCAACTCCGATGTGGCGTCCCGCATCCGAGATCACCCGCCGGCAGCCGATGTCGCCCGTGGCGCTGAGCCGGAGCACGTCGACGATCGTCAGATCGTCGCCATGACTGCGGCGGAGCAGATCGAGCAGCGCCGGTGCGCCCGCCAGCACCTCCAGACAGCCTCGATTCCCGCATCTGCACATCGGGCCGTTCTCTTCAATGGTGGTGTGGCCGATCTCGCCGGCCGTTCCGCCGGCCCCCCGGTAGATGTGACCGTTGAGCACCAGACCGGCCCCGATTCCGGTGGAGATCTTCAGGTATGCGAAATCCGACAGCCCGCGGCCGCTCCCCCACATCCCTTCGGCGAGCGCGCCGAGCGTTGCGTCGTTGTCGACCGAGACCGGGACCTTCATCGAGTCGCGAAAGGAAGCCGCGACGTCGATGTCAGCCCACCCCGGAAGGATGGTCTGTGAACTCAGGCGGCCGGTCGCCGGGACGATCGGTCCGGGGAGCCCGACGGCAAGCCCGATCAGCTCGTCGCGCCGGCGGCCGCTCTGTTCCAGGAGGCGCCAGACCGTCGCCTCGCACCGAGGGATGCTCTCCGCGGCGCGGTGTCCGAATGCGAGGGTCTGGTAGTCCTCGACAACGACGTTATTGCTGAGATCGCCGATGGCCACCCGCATATGGCGATTCCCGAAGTCGACGCCGGCAACCAGGCCGGCGTCAGCCTTGAGCGTCACCTCGTAGGCGCGGCGACCGTTGCGGCGGACCAGCGACACGCTCGCTGCGCCTTCCCCCGTCATTTCTCGAACGATGTTGGACACCGAGGCCGGGGATAACCCGGTCGCGCGAGCAATTTCGGCCTGGGTCAGACCGCCATTGGCGCGAAGGACGTCATACGTGTCCTGTCGATTGGCTCGACGCAGGTCCGTGAGGGACCCACCCGTGACGCCTGACCCGCATGGTCGAACTGTGGTCTTTTCCCCTGCCTATTGTCAAGCCTTGAACACGCGATGGGCATTTTGCCGTGGTTAGAGTTCATAGCTTGGCCTCAAGCGGTCGGTCCGCATTGGGCGTTCGCTTGACCGCGCGACAGTCTCAACGCTACCGTCCGGCGATACGGGTAACCCTGGCGGACGAAGGTCGCATCCTCACCCGAGTCCGCGCATGTGCACGTCCGTCCGCCATGACCCCGCCGGCGGAGTGACCAGGACCATCGTTCCGGAGGCGTCGTCCCACGCCATCAACGCCCACTCCCCGGGAGAAGGCCCTACTCCTGGTCCGTCGAGCTCGCACCACCTCGTCCGATCGCCCATGCGCCGCGGACGCGGCCCGATGTAGCCGTCCACCGAAGAGCATCACGAGGCCGTTCGGCGGGTCGCAGGCGTTCGCCGCATGAAAGCGAGCCGGGGGGCTCACGCTCGAGACAGATCGGCTCCAGCGGCTGCCGTCCCACAGCCATGTCTGCGCGTCACCGTCGACGCTGCCGAAGAACACCACCCGATGAATCGCCGGATCGTCGGACACGCTGAAGCCGAACGCCGACACGGGGCGTTCCCATCGGTTGACGGACTCGCGATGTCCATCGGCGGCAGCGCCCTTGCGACCTTCGGCGCATCGGTTCCGGGGATGGAGCGCGTTGCATGGCCGATATGACCACGACGCCGACGCCGCGACCGCGATCAACCCCACGACTTTGACCGTGCCGGCCAGATATCCCATCGACTGCTCCGGCTGCGGCTGATCGGCCATGGGTCAACGGAACGATGCGCCTCGATGTCGCTCCGACAGGCATCGGAGGCCGCCGTATATCCCCCATCAGGGTGACCACCAATCCGCCATCAGGATGAGTAGATGGCGTCAACTATGTCCGATACCGTACAGAGCGGTTGACAACCGACTCCTGCACGGCGCAGGATGCGTGGCCTCAAGGTGGTCAATGGGGGTTCAGGACGGCGATATGCCTATCCGAAGGCCACACCGAGGGTTGCTGCATGGGTTGGTGATGCAGCCACCAATCGTGTCCTCGACTGGCACGAATACCACCTCGGCGTCGACGATCTAGCCTCCCCCCCAAGCCGGAACCGGCAGTGGATCGCCCACTGCCGGGGCCGGTGGTCGCTCGATGTGTGACTCGCGCGACCAGCTTCTCGCCCCGTGATCGCCGGATTGCCGATTACTCCTGATCCGTCGGTCGCACCAGCACCTCGTTGATCGCCATGTGCCGCGGACGCGTCACGATGTAGGTGACGATGCTCGCGATGTCGTCGGCGCGCAGACGTTCCATCTTTGCGAAGCGCTCGGCGAGGCGTGCCTGAACTTCCGGCCGGTTGTGGCTCGCCAGCTCGGTTTCGACAGCCCCCGGCTCCACAAGTGATACGCGCACGTGGCGCGTCGTGATCTCCTTTCGCAGCGCGTCGCTGAACGCGCCAACTCCATGCTTGGTCGCTTCGTACACCGCGCTGCCACTGCGCGTTTCGCGGCCTGCGACCGATGAGATGTTCACGAGGTCCGCAACTCCGCGCGGACTGTCCTCAGCGGCACGCAGCAGGTATGGAAGCGCAGCGTCGGTGCAATGAAGGAGGCCGAGCAGGTTGATGCTGATCATGCGCTGCCATTCATCGACCGGCGCTCCGATGACCGGGCCGAGCAACATCACGCCTGCGTTGTTCACCATGGTGTCGAGGCGGCCGAGCGTGCTCACGGTCTGATCGACCGCCGACTGGACCTGGGCCGCGTCGGTCATGTCGGCGGTGATGACGAGCGCCGTGCGTCCTTGCGCGCGCAACCGGGCTGCCAGACCCTCGAGCCGATCGGAGCGACGTGCGACGAGCGATACCGACGCTCCGAGGTCCGCCAGCGCCTCGGCGGTCGCTTCCCCGATGCCGCTCGACGCGCCCGTCACGAGCGCAACAGTTCCGCTGAGCGGCGCATCCGTCGGCGGTACGGTCATGCCGCTAGCTTGGCACACGGCTCGCGGGGCCTTGCCCGGGCCCGCCGGGACCGGCGGATATGCGGTGCTAGGCTCGAGCCGTGAAGCCCCGTCTCGCAATCCTCCTGCCACTCATCGCGGGGGCGGTTGCGTGCGGCGGCGCGCCCGCGGCGACGGCCACTGACCGGCCCAGCGCGCGTGCGACCACCACACCGACACCGGCACCGAACGCGTCCCGCGCGACCGCGGTGTACCTCGCCGCGGTCGCCGTGCTCCCGGAGACCCTCGGGCCGGACGTCGCGGCATACAACTCCACGTGCAGCGTCAGTCTCACATCCAGCACGTGCCTCAAAACTCTCGAACAGTTCGGCAGCGATATGGACGGTTTTCGCGGGTCGCTCGCTTCACTCGCCGTCCCATCGCCCTTTCATTCCGGCGACACCGCGTTGAAGAAGGCGCTGGCGGACCTCGTCGGCAGTCTGGCGACGCTCATCTCCGCTATCGATGACGGCGATCCCGGGGTCGTCGCCGATTCCAGCGGAGCGGTTTCCGCGGAGGGCGAGATCTTCCCAGCGATGGGCGTCATCGCGACCGAGCAGCAGTCAACGCCGAGCGCCGCGTTCGCGGCTCCAGATCACACGTTCTCCGCGGTCATACCGAGGGGCTGGACGGATGTGACCAGTGACGCCGATCTGCTCGCCGCGCACCGCCTCACCGGAGCCGACCTCGTGGCGATCCAGTGGGACTACCTGGGTGCAACCGCCGGGCTCACGGTTGCCTATGTCTCGGTGCAGGAGGTCACGCCCCCGCTTTCCCAGGCGGGCATCGCGCCGTATCTCAAGGCGGTCGTCGGCGGGGTCACGCTGCTCACCCAGCCGGCGGCGTTCGCGCTCGACGGCGCGAGCGGGCTGTTCGACAACACGAGGGCGCCGAGCCAGGGAAACGAGTACGAGGCGCAGGACATGGTCATCAACCACGCAGGGAGGACCTTCGAGATCGACCTCACGGTTCTGCAATCCGCGTTTCCGCACGAGCTTCCCGGGTTCAACAGCCTGATGAACTCATGGCGGTGGACCGCCGCCTGAGCGCGAATCGGACGCGCACGCTCGGGTGGAACACCGTGGTTCACTTGCGACTCCCTCACAGGCGCACCGGAGTAGGAGGCCATGGACAGCGAAGGCTACGGTTACAAGTCAGGTGATCGCAGCATCGGGAGGCTGCTCGACGACATGCGCACGCTCTCGCCCACCGGGATCGAGCGGGTCGCGAGTGGCTGGGAGCTGCATGGGCTCGCGAACCTCGACGCGTATCACGCGGCGGAGAAAGCCGCATTCCATGCCATCGAGGAGGCGGGCCTGACGACTGCCTGGGACTCCCTTCACCGCGAGGTGCTGGATCTCACCGAGGGACGCACCTCGCTCGTGTCGTGGAAGGCCGAGCACGGCCAGATGGGACATCACGCGGAGGCCGCGGCGCTCGGCGCCGCACTCGCGCTCCAGGCTGCCGGCCACCTCGACCGCGGGCATACCGAGACGCTGGCGCGCCCGATGGCCGAGGCACTGCCCTGGCTGACATCGCTCCCCGGCGAGGACGAGTAGCCGCTTCCCGAGCTTCGTCCCCTCTGGACGCGCTTACTCGCTGACCAGCTCGTAGTCAGGGTTGAGGATCGCCAGGCGGCGCCGCCACGAGCCGACCATGCCGGAGACGATCAACCGCGCTCCCGGCTCGATGCCCGGAATCTTCGGCCGTCCCTGGAAGACGAGCAGCAGATTGCCGGTGTCGTCGGTGATCTCACACTCGAGGTTGGCGGTGCCCTTCGCGGTCTGCACACGCAGTGACCGGATGCGCCCGGCGACGCGGACGCGCGTACGCCACGTGACGGTGTTGATGGGCACGGTCCCCTTCGCGCGTCGTGCCAGCTCGCGGTCCACCCCCGAGCTGCCGAGCGGCTTGCGACGGGGCGCGTCGGTGCGCGGAGTCGCGGCTCGGAACCGTCTTCGCGGTTGCGCCTCGAGGTTGAAGGGGACGATGGTCGCCGAGACGTGCGCCACCATCGCGACCGCTTCGGCGATGCGGTCCGCGGTGCGATCGTGGAGCAGGCGCTGCAGACGCGAGTGGAAGGCTCGCCGCGGAAGCAGGACGGTGCACTCCGTCTGCCCATCGGCGGCGACATCGGCAACGTACTCGAGCGTGGCCCGCTCGAGACGTCGATCCCGGCATTCCATGATGTCGAGCGGCAGGTGCGCGAGCCCCAGCCTGCTCCACTCTTCCTTGAGCTCCTCGGTCTCCACCGCGTCGACGTTGAAGTGGACGACGCGCACCTCATCGGGGCGGAGCGTGCGTGCGTACTGGATGGCGCGCGCGGCGGCCATGTCGAGCCGATCCACCAACACCACGACAACGTGGCGTTGGAGCACCGGCGCTTCGGTGGCTTCGACCGCGCCCGTCTCGAGCTGCTTCTCCTCCGCCACGTACTGACGGTGCAGGCGGATGAGTCCGTAATACATCGGCGGGCCCACCACCGCGACAAGCCACGCCCCTTCGAAGAATTTGGTCACCAGCAGGATGCCGACGACAGCGAGGGACAAACCGCCGGCGAAGCCGTTGATCCACGCGCCGGCGCGCCAGCGCTTCGTGCGATTCCTCAGATGGTGCTTGAGCATGCCGAAACCCGCAAACGAGAACCCGGTGAAGACACCGATCGCGTACAGGCCGACCAGCGCATTGACCTGAGCCTTGAAGACGATGATGAGCAGGATGGCCACCACGGCCAGCACGAAGATCCCGTTGGAGAACGCGAGGCGGTGGCCGCGCTTGGTCAGCTGACGGGGCAGGAACGAGTCCCCGGCGACGAAGCTCGCCAGGTATGGGAACCCGTTGAAGCTCGTGTTACCGCCGGTGAAGAGGATGAGCACCGTTGCCGTCTGAACGAGGAAGAAGGCGACCATGCCGAACCAACTCGAGCCGAGGACGAATCGGACCTCCTGCGAGACGACGGTCGGCGTGCCTTCCATGTACGGAACCGCGTGGGTCCAGTGCGCGAGCAGTGACGTCCCGAGCACCAGGAACCCGAGGATCGAGCACATGATCACGAGCGCGATGCGACCGTTGCGGGCCTCCGGGCGCCGGAAGCTCGAGATCCCGTTGGAGACCGCCTCCAGTCCTGTCAGGGACGAGCCACCGTTGGCGAAGGCACGCAGGCAGTAGAAGATGCCGAGCCCCATCAGCCACCCCGTCTGATGCCCGGGGGTGTAACCGAGGGTGGCGGGACTGGGCAGCGCGTGCGCCTGGAGCGTGCCCATCACTCCCTTGACCAGTCCGGTGATCACCACGACTGACAGGGACGCGACATAGAAATAGGTCGGGACGGCGAACACCGCCCCGGCTTCGCGGATGCCCCGCAGATTGCCGAAGAGCATGATGAGCGTCACACCGACGGTGATCACCACCGTGTACGGCACGAGCTTCGGCAGCGCCGATGTGAGTGCGGCGGTGCCTGCCGACGTCTGCACCGCAACGGTCACCGTGTAGTCGATGAGCAGAGCCACCGCGGCCACCTGCGCGATGCGAGGGCCGAAATTGTCCCGGGCGACGATGTACGAGCCGCCACTTCGCGTGTACACGCCGATGACCTGCATGTAGGAGGCCATCACGAAGATCATCACCGCGAGGATCGCCAGCGTGATGGGAATGACCATGGTGAACGCGGCAACACCGATGATCGGCACCATGATGAGGAGCATCTCCTCGGTGCCGTAGGCCGACGACGAGATCATGTCGGGCGCGAGCACACCGATCGCCACGGGAGTCGCGAGGCGCTCCTGCGTCAGCTGCTCCGACACCATCGGTGGACCGAGAAGACGGTTCTTGAGGCGGTACGCCCAGGATTCCGGGTAGGCAAGGGCGCTCAGGGGCTCCACGCGCTCGGGCGCCAGCGGCCGCTCCGTCGCCGGCGCCTCCGATTGCGGGTCTTCCACGGCCGCAGTATGCCCCATGCCTGAGTGAGCGGCATCCGGGCCGGAACGCCGAGCGACCTGCTTGAATGGACCGGTGCACGTGGTCATCTGCGGGTGCGGCAGGGTTGGGTCCGGACTCGCCCGAGCGCTCGAGGCAGAAGGACATTCCGTCGCGATCATCGATCGCTTCCGCAAGTCGTTCCGACGTCTGCCGGCCGATTTCAAGGGATTAGTGGTGGTGGGGTCGGGGTTCGATCGCGACGCGCTGACCGAGGCTCGCATCGATCAAGCGGACGCCTTTGCGGCTGTGACCTCCGGGGACAACTCCAACATCCTCGCGGCGAGAATCGCCCGGGAAACGTACGGAGTCGAGCGTGTGGTCGCTCGCATCTACGACCCACAACGGGCGCAGGTCTACCAGCGCCTCGGGATCCCGACCGTGGCGACCGTGACCTGGACGGTGGATCAGGTCCGGAGCTGGCTGCTGCCGGAGGAGTTCACGCCGCGGTGGCGCGACGCATCGGGCTCACTGCTCCTTATCGATCGCGTGCTCCCCGAGCATTTCGCAGGTCGCAAGCTGGCCACGCTCGAAGACGGCGGCAAAGCTCGCCTCATCGCCGTCACGCGAGCGGGCGTTCCGCGCCTCGACACCGCCGCGCTCGTCGGTCAGGACGGCGACCTGCTCCACATCATCGTGCTCAAGGACGAGTTGCCCGCGCTCGAGCAGCTGCTCGCTGCGGAGCCGGTCACGGCGGAGGTGTCCTCGTGAAGGTCGCGGTCGCGGGCGGCGGAAGCGTCGGCATGGCGGTCGCGGCCGACCTCAAGCAGCACGGCCACGACGTCATGATCCTCGAGGTCGATCCCGAGGTGGTCGCGCGCTTTCAACCGCACGTCGACGTGCGCTGGACCGTCGCCGACGCATGCGAGGTGTCGTCGCTCCAGGCCGCGGGGATGAGCGACGTTGACGTTATGGTCGCGGCCACCGGCGACGATGAGGACAACCTCGTCATCTCCTTGCTGTCGAAGCAGGAGTTCGCCGTGCCCCGCGTGATCGCGCGCGTCAACAACGCGAGCAATCAATGGCTGTTCACAGAGAGCTGGGGCGTCGACGTTCCGGTGTCGACGCCCCAGCTCTACACATCGCTGGTCGAAGAGGCGGTGTCGGTCGGTTCGCTGGTGCACCTCATGAGCTTCGAAGGCGCGTCGGCGCACCTCCTCGAGGTCACCCTCGCCGACACCTCGCCGGCGTGCGGGATGCAGATCGCCGATCTCGGACTGCCGCGCGAGGCCGCGATCGTCGCGCTGGTCCGCCGCGAGCACATGATCATCCCCGACCCCGAGACGCAGCTCTCCCCCGGCGACGAGGTGATCGTGCTGGCGATGGTCGCCTCCGAGCAGGCGATCCAGAAGATCCTCGTCGGATAGGAGCACCTCCCTGGGCGGCGAGCACGGTCGCGTGCGCGACCCCCTTCATGTCGAGGAACACCCCGGCCGGGATCCGGTCACCGTGTGGCTGCACCACGGTGTCGGATCGACGCGTGCCTGGGACACGCTGCTGCCCGGGGTGACGGCAGGCCGGCGTGCGATCGCGTATGACCGTCGCGGGTTCGGGCAATCACCGCACGACCGCGACTTCACCACCGCCATGTTCGACGAGGATGTCGCCGACCTTCAGGCGATCCTCCAGCGGCGCGGTCATGAGCGCGTGCACCTCGTCGGGCACAGCGATGGCGGCACGGTCGCACTGCTGCTCGCCGCGCGAGCCCCGGACCTCGTGCGCAGCGTCGCGGTGATCGCGGTGCACGTTCGCGGTGACCCCGTGACCGTGGCTACACTCCGCCGCATGGGTCCGCCGTCGGAGTGGCCTGAGTCGATGCGGCGCAGCCTGGCCCGCGCCCACGGGCCGGACTGGGCCGATGTTGCGGGTCGCTGGCACGCGCTCTGGACGTCACCTGAGTGGGCGCGCTGGAGCATCGTCGACGAGCTCTCATCGATCCACTGCCCGGTGCTCGCCATCCACGGCACGCACGATGACCTGGCGCCACGCCTGCACGCGGAAACGCTCGACGCGGCGATCCCCGATGCACGACTGACGTGGGTGGAGACGACCACGCATGATCCTCACCGCGTCGAGCCGGAACGCTGCGCCACCGACGTGCAGGCGCTGTGGGCGGATGCGGAGTTGAGCATGGAGCACGGTGATGGCTGAGCGCTTCAACGCCGCCGCGTGGCTGCTCGACCGAAATGTCGAGGGCGGTGCGGGTGATCGCATCGCAGTGGTGTCGGGCGAGGCGCGCATCACGTATGCCGAGCTGCTCGCCTCGGTCGAGTCGGCCGCGGCCGGTTTGCGGCAGCTCGGGATCCGCCGCGAGGAGCGCGTGCTGCTGGCCCTCCGCGACGGACCTGAACTGGCCACAGCCATCCTCGCGGCGATGCGCATCGGCGCCGTGGCGCTGCCGGTCAATCCGCTGCTGCCGGCACGCGACCTCGTGGCGATCGCCGCGGACTCGCGGGCTCGCTGCGCGGTCATCCCCGGCGACGCCGGAGCCCTCGCGGCGGCGCTCGAGGAAGGGGCGCCGGACCTCGCCGTCACGATTCACGTCGGCAGCGCTCCTGACGGCGGGGCTGGGGCGCACTCCTGGACGGACGTGCTCGCGGCGGGCGGCGATACCTCCATCGATGCGACGTCCAACGAGTCACCGTGCTTCTGGCTCTGCACCTCGGGGACGACGGGGCGCGCCAAGCTGGCCATGCATCGCCATGCCGACGTGCGCACGACGTGTGAGGGGTACGCGAGCGAGGTCCTCGGGGTCGCGCCCGAGGATCGGCATCTCTCGGTCGCGCCGATGTTCCACGCATACGGATTCGGGAACTCGCTGACCTTTCCACTGTCCGCCGGGGCGCAGGCGATCCTCGAACCGACGCGCCCGCCGACCCCGGCGCTGGTCGCCGGCCTCGTGCAGCGCCACCGGCCGACGCTCTTCTTCGCCGTCCCCACGTTCTACGCGGCGGTGCTGGCGGCCGATCTTCCGGACTCGACGTTTAGTCCACTCCGCCAGGCGGTTTCGGCGGGCGAGGCGTTGCCCGCCGAGCTCTTCGCGCGCTTCAAGGAGCGATTCGGCGTCGAGATCCTCGACGGCATCGGCTCGACGGAGATGACCCACATCTTCATCTCGAATCGCCCCGGACAGGCGGTGCCGGGCGCCTCGGGCACCGCAGTGGCCGGGCACCGCCTCCGCATCCTCGATGACGAGGGCACGCCGGCCCCGGTCGGGTCGCCGGGCCAGTTGTGGGTGTCCGGGGACGCCGCCGCGACAGGCTACTGGTGCCGCGGCGAGGAATCGCGACGAACGTTCGTCGGTGACTGGGTCGCGACAGGGGATCTGTATTCCGTCGACGGCGACGGCGTCTACCGGCACCTCGGCCGCCGCGATGACATGCTCAGGGTCGGCGGTGAGTGGGTGTCACCGGCCGAGGTCGAGAGCGTGTTGCTGAGTCACGAGGCCGTCGCCGAGGCCGCCGTGGTCGGGGCGCTCGGGCGCGACGGGCTCATGCGGGCGGTCGCCTTCGCCGTCGCCCGTCCGGGCAGCGCGCTCGACGTCGACGAGGTGCTCGGTCGGTGCCGTTCGGAGCTGGCGGGCTACAAACGCCCGCGTCGGCTGCTCGTCGTCGACTCGCTGCCGAAGACCGCCACCGGGAAGGTCATTCGGGCCGAGCTGCGCCGCGACGCGACGCTCGCGCTCAGCGAAGGCGGCTGATCCGGTCAGCGGACGCCGCGCCAGCGGCGTGGATTCCAAAGATTGACCCGCCGCGCCAGCGGCGTGGATTCCAAAGATTGACCCGCCGCGCCAGCGGCGTGGATTCTAAAGATTGACCCGCCGCGCCAGCGGCGTGGATTCTAAAGATTCACCCGCCGCGCCAGCGGCGTGGATTTTAGAGATTAACGTATATGTATTCGACCGGCTGCCCGTTGATCCCCGTCGCCGGCGGCGCGATCCACCCGGCCATCATCCCCGGCTCGAACACAGGCTTCATCAACGACTGGACGAAGTCGTAATCCGCTTCGGTCGGCAGCCACGCCACCTCGTTGCTCGCCCATGTCTCCGCGTCGATCAGCGCCCCACCCGGGCTGACGAAGTGGCCGGCGAACGCCCCGACCCGGCGGTTGAAGCCGTGGTGTGGCAGGGACAACGTGGCATCGATGCCGGACGTCTCGAGGATGCGGTTCCAGCGGCGGACGCCGTTGTTGCAGTCGGTGAAGTACTCGGATCGGAGATCCTGGTTGAGCGCGGTCAGCGCCGGGACGTGCGCGGTCTCGATCCGCCCGTCGACGACGGATTCAACTGCGGCGGTGATGTCGGTGAGCTGATGGTCGTCAGCCCTCCGCTCCTCCTGCCAGCGCCCTTTCAACCCCGCCGTGTAGTAGTTGGCGACGTTGGTGGACCGCTCCCCGCCGAACAGATCGAGCGACACGCTGTAGTGGAAGTTCAGATACCGCTGGATGATCGCCGAGCGGGATGCCTCCGTGAGCGCTCACGTCGTCGGTGTCGTGCTCGCGCATCAGCTCCGCGGTGCGCCGGACGACGCGGTCGATACCGGTCGTGCCCACCATCATGTGATGCGCCTCCTCGCGGAGCATGAAGCGGCAGGTGCGTGACAGCGGATCGAATCCGCTTTCCGCGAGCGTCCCCAGCTGGAACTTGCCGTCTCGGTCGGTGAAGTAGGTGAACATGAAGAAGGCCAGCCAGTCGCGCGTCGGCTCGTTGAACGCCCCGAGGATTCGTGGTGCGTCGACGCTGCCGGAATGGCGCAACAGCAACTGCTCCGCCTGCTCGCGACCTTCGCGACCGAAGAAGGCGTGCAGCAGGTACACCATCGCCCAGAGATGCCGGCCCTCCTCGACGTTCACCTGAAAGAGGTTGCGGAGGTCGTAGAGGCTGGGAGCCGTGAAACCCAGCAGGCGCTGCTGCTCCACGGACGCCGGTTCGGTGTCGCCCTGGACGACGAGCAGGCGCTGAAGCTCCGCCCGGTACTCTCCCGGCACCTGCTGCCACGCGGGGGTGCCCATGTGCTCGCCAAAGGCGATCTGACGGTCGGGGTCACGATCGGCGAGGAAGATCCCCCAGCGGTATTCCTCGAGCGGGATGTGCCCGAAATGCGCCCAGCCGTCACGGTCCGCGCTGATCGCCGTTCTGAGGTAGACGTCACGCGCGATGAGGTCGGGTCCGAGGTCCCTCCACCACTGCATGAAGCGGGGCTGCCAGGCCTCGAGCGCACGCTGCAATCGGCGGTCGCTGCGCAGGTCAACGTTGTTGGGAATCCGATCCGTGTAGTCGGCGTCGAGGGTCATGTCAGGTGCGTTCCCTGTCGAGCACGGCGCGCTGGCCGCTCCCGTATCGCCGGAGAGCGCCGGTGGGGCCGACGGCGTTGGGACGGGTGAAGATCCAATTCTGCCAGGCGCTCAGCCTGCCGAAGATCTTCGTCTCGAGCGTCTCGGGGCCGACGAACCGAAGGTTCGCCTCCATGCCGCTGAGCGCGTCGGGGCTGAACGACGCCCTCGCCTCGAGCGCGATGCGCAGCTCGTCCTCCCAGTCGATGCTGTCCGGCGCGAAGGTCACGAGCCCCAGCGACGAGGCCGCGGGGGCATCGATCCGGTCACCCGCTCGGGCGGTTGCCGTGTCACGGTCGGCCGTCCGTCCGTAGAAACGGGACTCGATGCGTGACAGGCCGTTCCCCATCGGGAAGAGGGCTGTATTCGACTCCGTGATGACGATGGTCGCGGGTTCCTCCGAATCCGACATCGTGCCGTCGAGCATGAACTGCTCGTCGCAGGCCAGGGCGACCTCGAGCAGCATCCCCCCGAAGCAGCTGCCCGGTTCGATCGACGCGATCAGGCTGCGGCTGCTGACGTCGAGTTGCTTGAAGACCCGGGCGAGCAGCCCGACGACCTCACCGACAAACCAGTCGGCCGCGCGGTGCTCGAGCAGAAAACGGTCGTGGTCAAGGACAGACTCCATGTGCCCGGCGCTGCGCAGGAGCCACGTCCCGATCGCCGGCTCGTTGACGCGCAGATGCAGCACCATGTCGTCGAGCTCTCGAGCGACCGCAAGCGGCCAGTAGCGGCAGCCGAGCGACCGCGCTGATGCAGCATCAGGCGGCGCCGCCTCGTCAGGGCCACGCACCGTGATCGCGGCCACGCCGGTGCGCCGGTCCAGCGACGCGCTGACGTGGTCGTACGTGATCCTGTCGGCGTCGATGGCGACATGCAGAGAATCGAGGCGGATTCCCTGCCCCGGCGCGGGTCGTGCCGTACGGGATGCGACCTCCGCCGCGCGTGCGGCGACGGCCGCCTCGAACCCGTTGCGAGGCAGCGCGGCGTCCACCAGGCCCCAGTCGCAGCGCGGTGGGGGCGGTGACTCCCTCGCTCTTGGTCACGAACACGTCCGCGAGATCGCGGCGGACGTGGCGCTTGTCGACAAGGCGGGTGAGGCCTCCGGTCCCGGGAAGGACCGCAAGCAACGGCAGTTCAGGCAGCGACACGGCCGACGATCCGTCGTCGATCATCAGGATCTCCGCGCAGGCGAGTGCCAGCTCGTAGCCTCCTCCCGCCGCGGGGCCGTTCACCGCGGCGATGTACGTCTGGCCGGAGTTCGCTGAGGCGTCCTCGATCTCGAGGCGTGTCTCGTTCGTGAACTTGCAGAAGTTCACCTTCCAGGGATGCGATGACTGCGCGAGCATCCCGATGTTCGCGCCTGCCGAGAAGCAGCGATCCTTGGCCGAGGTGATGACGACCGCGCCCACCTCCGGGTGCTCGAAACGCAGGCGCTGCACCGCGTCATGCAGCTCGATGTCGACTCCCAGGTCGTAGGAGTTCAGCTTCAGCGCGTAACCATCACGCAGCCCACCCTGCTCGTCGACATCCATCACGAGGGTTGCCACGCCGCCGTCGATGCTGAGCCGCCAGTGGCGGTAGCCGGCGGGATCCGTGGCAAAAGACACGGCCGGTGGCGCGGCGCCGGTCGCGCTCCGCTCCTCGGCGGTCTCGAGCGCCATCGATACACACACCTCCGGGTTCCGGCGACGTCTTCGCATTATGGTCACGGATCCCGCCGAGCTCCATGCCGGAAGGCGGAACCGGTACCCTCATCTCCCGGGTGGGCTCCGCAGCAGCCCGATGGAACCGGCCAGGCCGACGCGGCCGTGGAGGGAGCGCAGATCAACACCGAACCAACCGCGATCCTCTTCGCCACCGATGGCACGGCGGCGAGCCAGAACGCGCGCGCCGCCGCCGCGCACATCGCGCGGACCGCGAACGCGGCGTTGCACATCGTCCACGTCTGGTCTCGGACCGCTGCGATCGGCCACGCGGAGCACGTTGCGGAGCGCATCGCCTCGGCTGTGGCTGCCGACGAGGCAAAGCTGATCGAGGAGCAACTCGGCTGCCCCGTCGCCGGCGTGCACACGCCGTCCGGCTCGCGGGCGCACGGGATCCTGGCAACCGCCCGAACGGTGAGCGCAGGGATCATCGTCGTCGGCGGGCGCCGCCTCGGCATCATCGAGGAGCTCTTCACCTACCGGGTGTCGGAGGACGTCGTGCACCGCTCCTTCCGGCCCGTGCTCCTCGTGCGCGACGACGGGCACGACTGGCCGCCGCGACATGTTGTGGTGGGTTGCGACGGCTCGCCGGAGGCAACGCACGCCGCGGGTCTCGCCGCGTGGCTTGCACGGCTCTCCGACGCGGATCTCCGGCTGGTCACCGTCGTGCACGACGAACAGCCCGGTACGCTCAAGGAGGCCGAGCGCCACCTCGCGCCCGCTGTCGAGGCCGCGAGCGAGCACCTGGAAGCCCCGCGCGTTGCCACCCGCGTCGTGACTCACGCCGACGTGCCGGATGCCCTGCGCGAGGCGTGTCGCTCCACGCGCGAGCCTCATCTCCTCGCGATCGGGGCCGCCGGCAGCCAGGCGACGGGCGCGGGTCCCGAGTTCAGCGTGTCGCGTGCCATGGTGCACCACACGCACGTGCCGCTCCTGCTGGTGCCACCGACGCCTCACGAGCGCGGCTGACGCACATCAACCTCGTCGAGGCGGCACGTCTTCCCAGCGAGGAGGTGCTGGCCGCGCTCGGGTCGAGCAGCCAGGGCCTCACCGCATCGCGCGCCGCCGAGTTGCTCGAGCGCGAGGGCGGCAACGTGCTGAGAGAGCACCGTGTCACGCCGCTCGGCGTGCTGTTCCGGCAGTTCCGAAACCCGCTGCTGCTGCTGCTGCTCGGCTGTGCGGCCATATCGGGGTTCACCGGCGATCCCACCGACGCGGTCATCATCGCCGCGATTGTCGCCGTCAGCGTGCTGCTGAGCTTCTTCAACGAGTATCGGGCTGAGAGCGCGGTCGAAGCCCTGCACGCCGAGATTCACCACCGAGCGCTCGTCTGCCGCGACGGTCACGATGAGCTCGTCGACACGACCACGCTCGTCCCCGGCGATGTCGTGAACCTCGAGGTGGGCAACATCGTCCCCGCCGACGTGCGACTGCTCGACGTGGACTCGCTGGAGTGCGACGAGGCCGTGCTCACCGGCGAGTCCATGCCGGTGTCGAAATCCGCGCAGGCGCAACCGGGCGGCACGGGCGTCGACCTCACGTCGTGCGCCTTCATGGGGACGATCGTTCACGAGGGGGCGGGACGCGGTGTGGTGGTCGCAACCGGCCTCGCGACCGCGTTCGGTGGCATCGCATCCGGGCTCGCGGAACGTGCGACCGCGTCCGCATTTCAGCAGGGGCTGAGCAAGTTCTCGACGCTTCTCGTGCGGGTCGCCGGCGTGCTGACCGTCACGATCTTCATCTTCAACATCGCGTTCCACAAGCCGCTGCTCGACGCGCTGCTCTTCTCGCTGGCGATCGCCGTGGGCATCACGCCGGAGCTGATGCCCGCCATCGTGACGGTCGGTCTCTCGAGCGGATCTCGCGCGCTGGCCCGCAAACGGGTGCTCGTGAAACGGCTCGTTGCAATCGAGGACCTCGGCAACATCGAAGTCCTGTTCACCGACAAGACGGGCACGCTCACGGAGGGCGCCATCACCTTCGATCGTGCGATCCTCGCGGACGGAGAGTCCTCGGACATCCCGCTGCTGCTCGGCCTCGTGTGCAACGAGGCTTCGGAGGGCGCCGGCGGTCCCGTCGGCGGCAACGCGCTGGATCAGGCACTCTGGGCAAGTCCTCAGGGTGCTGCGCTCGGGCGGCAACCACGCGGCCCGTCCGCGTACACCCGGCTCGGCCGGGTGCCGTTCGATCACGAGCGGCAGCTTGCCTCCGTCCTGGTCGACGGCCCGGACGGACGCGAGATCGTGACCAAGGGCGCGCCGGAAGCGCTGCTGGCGCGATGCTCGAGCGCCCCGCCCGCGGCCGGTGCGACCCTCGAGGGCCTCTTCGCGGCGGGCGCCCGCGTGGTCGCGGTCGGGACGCGCGCGACATCCGGCGCGACCGTGACGCGCGAGGATGAACGCGATCTCACGTTCGCCGGCTTTCTGACCTTCGTCGATCAGCCGAAGGCGAGCGCAGGGCAGGCGATCTCCAGGCTCAACGCCCTGGGCATCGAGGTCAAGATCATCACCGGCGACAACGGCACCGTCGCGGCGACCGTGTGCCGCGAGATCGGCGTCGACCCGGGAACCGTGGTGACCGGCCCGGAGATCGAGGCGATGGACGACGCCGCCCTCGCGGCCGCCGTCACGAGCACGAAGGTGTTCGCCAGGGTGAGCCCGGACCAGAAGTCTCGCATCATCAAGGTGACGAGGCGGACCGGCGTCGACGTCGCCTTCCTCGGTGACGGTGTCAACGACGCGGTCGCACTCCACCACGCCGACGTCGGGATCTCCGTCGACTCCGCGACGGACGTCGCCAAGGACGCGGCTGACATCGTCCTCCTCGAGAAGGACCTCGGCGTCCTCGCGGACGGCGTCGCCGAGGGCCGTCGCGTCTTCGCGAACACCATCAAGTACGTCCTCATGGCGACGTCATCGAACTTCGGCAACATGTTCAGCGCCGCCGCGGCATCGGTCTTCCTCTCCTTCCTGCCGATGCTCCCCTCGCAGATCCTGCTCAACAACCTGCTCTACAATGCGGGCCAGCTCGCCATCCCGACCGACAAGGTCGACGCCGAGACGCTCGCGCGCCCGGCGGCCTGGGATCTCCGGTTCGTGCGCCGCTTCATGATCGTCTTCGGCCCGGTGAGCTCTGTGTTCGACTTCCTGACGTTCTTCGTCATGCTGGCGCTGCTCAACGCCGGCCACAGCGAGTTCCGCACCGGTTGGTTCGTCGAGTCACTCGCCACGCAGACCCTGGTCGTGTATGTCATCAGAACTCGTCGCGTCCCCTTCGTTCGCAGCCGCCCGAGCACCCTGATGCTCGTGCTGCCGATGACGTGCGCGGTGATCGGGGCGATCGTTCCGTTCACGCCGCTCGCCGGCGTGCTCGGGTTCTCCCGGCTGCCGTTCGTCTTCTTCCTCATCCTGATCGGGATGATCGTCACGTACCTCTGCCTCGTGGAGGTCGCGAAGATCGCGTTCTACGCGGCGCATCCGAGCCGCTTCGAGAAGCCGCCTTCGACACATGCCGTTCGGTTCGCCCGGCGCGTCGGCAGGCGTCTTGCTCACTTCACCCATCACGGAGCGAGTCCCCTGCGATCGCAACGGGGGTAACGTGGAGGCCGGCAGACTGTCCGACGGCCGGATCACCGGAGGAGAACCGCGATGACCGAGATCGAAGAAGAAGCCGTTGACATCCCCGAGCCGGAGCGCGCCCTGCCGGTGGCGACTGTCGACACCTCCGCGGTCGACCCCGGTGGCGACCTCCCGCCGCTGCCCGAGCGCGCCCCCGCGTTCGGCGAGGATCCCGCCTACGATCCCGGCGGCATGGGCCGCCAGCCTGACGTCATCGAGGACGAGGAGGATCACGGCTGACGATCTGATCCTCCCGAGGCGGGACTTTCAGCATCGTTCTGAGGACCTTCAGCAGTGGCCCGAATCCGCGGGCCGGGAGACGATGGGCATTGGAACCCGTCAATCCCGACTGGAGGTGACACGATGGCAGAGACCAAGGGTCTGGCGCCCGTGTATCCGAATGACGTGTTCGGGAGGACCTTCGCCGACTTCCTTCGCTGGCCGGTCTTCCCGCTGATCGGTCTGGCGCGCGAGTTCCCGATGCGCCTCGAGGAGTTCGCCGACGGCGCCCACCTCGTGATCCGTGCGGAGCTGCCCGGGGTCGATCCGGACAAGGACGTCCAGATCACCCTTGACGAGGGCCTGCTGACGATCAGCGGCGAGCGGCGCAGCGAAACCAGGGCCGACGAGAAGGGCAGGCACTTCACCGAGATGCAGTACGGCTCGTTCACGCGGACGATCCCGCTCCCGGACGGAGCGAGCGACAAGGACGTGACGGCGAGCTATCGCGACGGGATCCTCGAGATCCGGGTGCCCCTGATGGAACCGGTGGCGCCCAAGCCCGCGAACCGCATCGCGATCAAACACTAGCGACCCCGAGCCCGCCGGAACCCCCACCGGCGGGCCCACTCCCCCGCTTGGGGCGCTTTCGTTGCCGCCGTGATTCAGACCTGGTTCCGGCGCGGGGTCACAATGGAGCCGTGGCGAAGAAGGCGGCGCCGAGGCACGGTCATCCCAAGGGCCTGACCGAGAAGGCATATGAGAAGGAGTTGCGCCGCCTCCAGATCGAGCTCGTCAAGCTGCAGGAGTGGGTGCGGGCGAGCGGATCGCGCGTCGCTGTGATCTTCGAAGGCCGCGACGGAGCCGGCAAGGGAGGCACGATCAGCCGGATCACCCAATACCTGAATCCCAGGGTCGTCAAGGTGGCGGCGCTCCCGTCGCCGTCGGACCGCGAGCGTTCCCAGTGGTACTTCCAGCGATACATCGAGCATCTCCCGTCCGCGGGCGAGATCGTCCTGTTCGACCGCTCCTGGTACAACCGGGCAGGCGTCGAGTACGTGATGGGCTACTGCACGCATGACGAGCATCGGCTCTTCCTGCGTCAGTGCCCCATCTTCGAGCAGCTCCTCATCGACTCCGGGCTGATCCTCGTCAAGTACTGGTTCTCGGTCAGCGACCAGGAGCAGGAGAAGCGCTTCCAGCTGCGCCTCCACAACCCGCTCAAACACTGGAAGCTGAGCCAGATCGACCTGGAGTCCCGGCTTCGCTGGGTCGAGTACTCACGCGCCAAGGACATCATGTTCGTGCACACGGACACGCCCGAATCACCGTGGTACGTCGTCGAGGCGGACGACAAGCAGCGGGCCCGCCTCAACTGCTTCGCACACCTCCTGTCGAAGGTGCCGTACGAGGACGTCCTCAAGACACCGCTCCATCTGCCGCCCCGCCAGTCGGACGACGGCTACGTGCGGCCGAGCCGGGACACCTACACGTACGTGCCCGATCACGTCGCGTCGATGCTCGAGGAATAGGTCAAGCGGCCGGCGATCCCGCCCCCATCCCCTCTCCGCTCTGCGTTCCGGGCGGATGGTAGGTGCGCATCGACTCCGTCTTGTCGAGCCAGTCGAGCAGGACTTTCGTGAACTCCTTGGTCGCCTCGATCTGCGGGAAGTGGCCGCAGTCGTCAAGGATGACGAGCCGCGCGGCGGGCACCTCCTTCGCCGCGCGGTGCGCGTGTTCAACAGGGAACACGCGGTCGGCGCTGCCCCACACGATGAGGACCGGAAAGCGAGCGCTGCCGATGCGATCGAGCGCGGAGATGGCCTGACCGCCGAGGTGACCGGCCGAGCGCAACGTCGCGGTGAACGCCCGCTGCGCCGCGGGGTCCTCGAGCCCCTCGAGCAATGACTCGAACTCCTTCCGATACGCCGAGGGCTTCACGAAGAACGGATCACCGGCCGCGCGGCTGAGCAACTGCCCGGCGAGGTTGCGCCCGCGGCGCACGACGGGGTGGAACAGGACGCGCATCGCGTAGCGCGGGAGCACGGGGATCGTCGCCGCGCGGAACAGCGGATGCAGATCGCGCCCGAATCCGGCGCTGGAGACGAGGCCGAGCCGTCCCACGCGCTCCGGGTACTGGTACGCCAGCATCATCGCGATCCCGCCACCCAGGCTGTGGCCGACGACGGTCACCAGGTCGAGACCGAGCGAGTCCAGCGCGTAGCGAACGGCGGCGGCCTGAGCGCCGATCGAATAGTCGGTGTCCGGCTTGTCGCTGCGGCCACAACCGGGCAGGTCGATCGCCACCACCTCGTGGCGCCGGGCGAGCGCCGGGATCACGCTTGCCCACGCATCGGAGGAGTGCGCAATCCCGTGCAGGAGCACGACGGGGTCCCCGCTGCCACGACGGGAGATGAACACGCGGGTCCGGGATGGAAGCTCGACCCAACTTTCGGAAGCCGCCGGGAGACGCATGGAGGTCCTCGATGCACGGAATGCGCCGTCTACGGCCTAGCCTACGGTCAGAGCCGCCTCTCCTGCCAGTGCCGAAGGTCAACGGACCATCGGCGCTCCGTCTCATGACCAACGGCCCTTGGGTGTGGCGCGAGATCAGTTCACGCTGTTCGCAGGGACTCCGACCCAGATCCGAGGTGACGAAATGATCTTGACCGCTCCACTCGCCGCCGAGGGTGGCGAGGGATGACCGCCGTGGCAGTGACAGCTCCCGAATCGCTCGATCCGGCACGTGTCAGCGAGCTCGACGCCTTTGTGGATCGAGCGCGCGAGGCAGCACGGGCATTCCGGCTGCTGAATCAGGAGCAGGTCGACGCCATCGTCTCGGCCATGGTGGTCGCCGGACTGAAATCGGCGGTCGAGCTCGCCGCGCTCGCCGTCGAGGAGACCGGCTTCGGCGTGTTCGAAGACAAGGTCGTCAAGAACTTCGTCGCGACCGAATTCCTCTCCGACTACCTCAAGGACAAGCGGTCGGTCGGGATCATCGACGAGGACACCGCGAACGGCATCGCGCACGTCGCCGAACCGATCGGCGTCGTCCTCGCCATCACGCCGATCACGAACCCCACCTCGACGGTGCTGTTCAAGGCGATCGTCGCCGCGAAGACCCGGAACGCCATCATCTTCCGTCCGTCGCCGTACGCGTTCCGATGCGGGACACGCGTTGTCGAGATCCTCCGGGAGGCCGGTGAGGCCGCCGGGATGCCGCCGGGCGCCCTGCAGATCGTCCCCGACACCGACAACGAGGTCACCCACCACTACTTCCGGCACCCGGGCATCGACCTCATCTGGACCACGGGTGGCGCCAAGATCGTCGCCTACTCGCAGGCGGCCGGCAAACCGTGCATCACCGTGGGACCCGGGAATGCGCCCGTCTACCTGCATCGCAGCGCCGACATCAGATGCGCCGCGGTTGACATCCTCATCTCGAAGACGTTCGACAGCTCGGTGATCTGCCCGGCGGAGCAGACGTGCGTGATCGACGCCTCGATCTATGACCCGGTCATCGCCGAGTTCGAGCGGCTCGGCGCCAGGGTGCTGAACGCCAAGGAGATCGAGCAGCTCACCGCGTTCGCCTTTGATGACGATCACGTCAACATGGCCGCCCTGGGCCAGCCCGCGGCCGAGCTTGCCCGGCGTGCCGGGTTCTCGGTTCCCGACGGCACCAAGGTGCTGCTCACACCGCTCCCCGACGACCTTGACACGCTTGCCGCGCATCCGCTGATCCGCGAGAAGCTCATGCCGGTGCTCGGGGTGGTTCGCGCGCGCGACGAGCAGCGGGCGATCGATGTGTGCGTGCTGGTCACCGAGCACGGTGGTCTCGGCCACACGTCGGCGATCTATGCGCGCGACGAGCCGATCATCGAGCGGTTCTCGGCGGCGGTGCGCACCGGGCGCATCCTCGTCAACGCCCCCACGGCGGTGGGCGCGCTCGGCGGCGTGTACAACTCGCTGACGCCGACGTTCTCGCTCGGGTGCGGCACGTGGGGCGGCTCGGCCACGACCGACAACGTCAACTACCGCAACCTGCTCAACATCAAGACCGTGTCCCGGCGGCGAGTGCCGCCACAGTGGTTCCGGGTGCCGTCGGACACGTACTTCAATGCCGGCTCGCTCGAGAGCCTCCGCCAGGTCGAGGCGCGCCAGATCGTCGTGGTGACCGACGCCTTCAACGAGAAGCGCGGTGCGGTGGACGAGGTGCGCAAGCACCTGCGGACGAGCCCCCTCAGCGTGTTCGCGCACGTCGAGCCCGAGCCCGACGAGTCGATCGTCCAGGAAGGGGTGCGCCTCCTCGATCAGGTGCAGCCCGACGTGATCATCGCGGTGGGTGGGGGCTCGGTCCTCGACGCGGCCAAGGTGATGCGTCTCGTGTACGAGCATCCCGACGTGTCGCTCAGCGACCTCGCGCTGCCGTTCCTCGACGCCCGCAAGCGGGTCGCCGTCTACCCGACGGGCACCCATACGGTGCGCCTCATCGCGATCCCGACCACCGCAGGGACCGGCTCCGAGGTGTCACCGGCGGCGGTCATCACGATGGGCCACACCAAGGCGACGCTCGTCGACTACTCGCTCGTGCCGGACATGGCGATCGTGGATCCGACCCTCACCCTCAGCATGCCGCCGGCGGTGACGGCCGACACCGGCATCGACGCGTTGACGCACGCGCTCGAGGCCGCCGTCTCCATCTTCGCCTCGCCGTACACGGACGCGTTCTGCGTCCAGGCGGCACGGCTGATCTTCGACAACCTGCCCCGGGCGTATGCGGATGGCGGCGACCTCGAAGCTCGGACCGCGATGGCCAACGCAGCGGCGATCGCCGGGCTCGCGTTCTCGAACGCGTTCGTCGGTGTGAATCATGCGCTCGCGCACGCCGTGGGTGCCCGGTTCGGCATCCCGCACGGCCGGGCCAACGCGATCTTCCTGCCGCACGTGATGCGCTACAACGCCTCGCTGCCGACGAAGTTCATGCCCGCGCCCGGGTACTCCGCGTACGTGGCGCCGGACAAGTACGCGCAGCTCGGGTGGATTCTCTTCGGCGGCCGCACCGACGGCGAGCGCCGGGAACGCCTCCTGGAGCACGTCGAGGGGCTGCTCGCGGGAGTGGACATGCCAAGGAGCCTCAGGGAGGCGGGTGTCGATGAGACCGAGTTCCTCACCGCGCTGCCCGATCTGGCCCGCGCGGCATTTGCGGATCCGAGCATCAGAACCAATCCGCGGATGCCGCTCCTCGCCGAGGTCGTCGATCTGCTGCGTGCCGGCTATCGCGGGACGGTTCCGGCTACAGCGCCGTCGGTGCCGCCTCCATCGAAGCGGCAGCGACGGTGATCACCAGCTGAGCGTCCCGGCGCCACCAGCCATCGAGGGTCGGGCCTTCCAGGTCGCGGATGCGAAGCCGGTGCCATGCGTCGGACGGCTCACCGTCGCACTCCTCCACCACCACCGACCTGGTGTCCCGGCGCAGGCCGGCCCGCAGCGCCTTGAGGGCGCTCTCCTTCGACGACCAGATCATCGTGGCGAGCAGGTCGTGCTCGGCCGGCGATGCGGCGGTGACGAGGTCGCGCTCGGACGTTGTGAACCAGTCCTCCTCGAACACAGCCGGGCGCGTCTCGATCCGCTCGACGTCGCACCCCAGTGCGAGCCGCGGGGTGGCGACTGCGCACAGTCCCGTCCCCCCGCAGTGGCTGATGGAGATCACCGCATCCAGGGGATCGCCGTCGCGCCATGCATGCGGCGCTCCGTCCTCCGCGCTGCGAATCTCGACAACGTCTGGTGAGATGAGCAGCGCCCGTGCGACGGCATGCTTCGCCACCCATCTGCCAAGGCGCCAGTCGGCTCGCCGCTTGGGGCGGGTCAGGGCGCCCAGCGTTGCAAGCTCGGATGGCAGCAGCCACGCGTCGCCTGCAGGGACGTCGTCGGCGTCGCTGAGGAGATACGCGATCACGGTGCCGCGATCGGTGCGGGCTCTTCGCGCTGCTGCGCGGTGTGACCGGCGACGGCAACTTCGATGGCGCCCAGCTCGCGCTGGATCCCCCGCTCGACGGCATCGATCAGATACGGGCGCAGCGCGCTCGCCGCGATGATCCGGTGCACCGAGCCCATGCGCTGGGCGCGCTGCACGGTGTGGATCGAGTCGAACTCGGACGCCACCTCGCCGAGCTTCTCGTGACGAACCTGTTCGAGCATCGCGGCCATCCGGGCGCGCAGCGGCGCTTTCTCGGATCCGCTCGCCGCCTCGACTGCCGTGGCCAGCTCCGCCACGCGCGGATCGGCCCTCGTGCGCTTCTCGACCTCGCGTGTGAACACGACCGCCGCGGCGGGCGCGCCACCGATCACCGAGGCGAACGAGCCCTCCACGGCCGCGACCTCGAGATGCTCGTTGAGCGTCGCAGAGAAGACGACGAACGCTCCGCCGTGGTAGCGGGAGATCACGCAGAAGACCATCGGGCCCCGGAAGTTGACCACCGAACGCCCGATCTCCGCGCCGAACTCCAGCTGCACCCGGCGCATCGACTCGGGTGAGCCGTCGAACCCGGACAGGTTCGCGAGCACCACGAGAGGCCGGTTGTCGCTCGCGCTGTTCACCGCCCGGGCGATCTTCTTCGATGACTGCGGGAACAGCGTCCCCGGCGTCCAGTGATCCGGCCCGTCGGCGGGGATGAGCCCGCGGCGCACGAGCGGGTGCGACTCCATCCCGATGAGACACACGGGGTAGCCCCCCAGATGGGCGTCCCAGACGACGGCATTCGCCGCGTCCTCCATGTCGGTCCAGCGCTCGAGGGGACGATGGTCATGGTCGATCACCGCGCTCATCACCGCGCGGATGTCGAAAGGCTTCTTCCGGCCCGGATTGAGCTGCTCCGAGAAGATGTCGCCGACGTGGGCGAAGTCACCGCTCGAGTGCTGCGGATGTGGCGCGCTGGAGACATCGCGGTCGAACGGGTCCGTGGTCCCGGTGCGACGCGGGAACCGCTCCCCCGGAGATCGATAGGTGTGCTCGTAGTGCCGGAGCAGGATCGAGCACGCCGCGACGAGGTCGCTCGCCCAGTACTGTGCCTGGCCGTTCGGACCCATGATCCGTCCGTAGCCGCCGATACCGAAGTTGTCCTCCGCCGATACGCTCCCCGAGTACTCGAGTGCCTGCTTCCCGGTGAGGACCATCGCCCCCTGCGGGGTCATGATCAGGATGCCGCGGGTGTGCATGAGCATCGTCGCCTCGGCATTCCAGTACGGCTGCGCGCCGACATTGATCGCGTCGACGACGAGGTTGATCTCGCCACCCGCCTGTGTGAAATCGATGATGCGCCTGAGGACTCTCGCGATCCAGTCCATGTTCTCGGTCCCCGAGTCCATGGCGATGCGGGCGCCGGACGACAGGGTGAACCACTCGAGCGGGACGTGCATGCGCTCCGCGAGATCGAGCGCCGCCATGATCCGGCGGCATTCCGGCTCGGCGAGGGCACCGAGGCTGCGGCTCGGATCGCCGAGCAGGATGACCCGCGCCATGCCCTCCGGATGCGTGGGGGTGAAGTTGCGGATCACCCCGGCGACGAGATTTGCGCTGTTGTGACCAATACTCCGATCCACCGGGGTGAACGCGCCACCGGCCTCGAGGTCATATTCGACGAAGTCGCCTGGTGGGAATCCGCCTGAGGCACCGGCCGCCGGGGCGAGCAGGCTCACGATCTCGTACGGGTACGCCAGCCCCCGGCGGCGCATCGAGACGACCTTCTGCGTGTACTCGTCGAGGGGGAGCAGCGGACGCTTCGATGGCTTGGTCACACGCAGGACGATCGCCGGCGCGCCTGCCGGGTGCGTGAGGTGCAGCACGATCGGTCGAAACACCCCACGCCGGTCGCGCATCGTGACCTCGACGTCGATGCGGTCGAGGCCGAGGTCCTCCGTGTCGGGTGCAAGCCGTTCTGCGATAGCCCTGATCTCGCTCAGCTCGAGCTCCAGGTGCGGGAGCACGAACAGGTTCACGCGGTTCCACTGGAGTCGCTGCTCCGGCGCGCGGTGCGACTGGTACAGCCGGATGCCTGCCAGCGCCTCGGCGAGCATCCGCTCGAGCGAGGGCAACCGAACCACGCGTCCGTCCGCGTCGCGAACCGGCGTGACGTCACGCACCTCTGCCATCACGAACAGGCGCTCGTCGCGGGGATTCTCGTTCGCGACGCCGTGGAAGGCGTAGACGTCCTCGACCGACGGGAGTCGCTCGATGGCGAAGTTGCGCAGACGGCCCAGCTGGAGCCGTTGAGCAACCATGGGATGCAGACCTCGGAAGAGGCGGTCCTCGCGAAAGCCGGTGCCGTGGCGCCGGAACGTGAAGTGCTGCGCCGACGACATCCCCAACCCGAGGCGCGGCTCCGTGACCATCACGACGATCCGGTGCACCGTCATCGGCAGGTTCGCGGCGGTGATCTCGTCGCGGAGATGCCGAGCCAGTGCGTCGTCACGTTGCGCGGGATCCCATCGCCACATGTACGCGTCGATGACCGCCTCGGTACGCTCCGGGACATCGGCAAGGATACGGTGCAGGGCGCGGAGCCTCGGAGTCAGCTGTCCCATGAGCGCGAACGTGGTGACCGCGCGGACGGGGACGTTGTGGTGGACGTAATCCGCGACGGCCGCCGCCTCCCCGCCGATCTCGATCGTGGTGAGCTCATCGAGCTCCCGGGTGCGGTAGTACCTGCGTGTGAGCACCTCGAGCATCACCGCGTTGAGTGGCGGCGACGCGTCGGGAAAGCGGCTGGTGAGCAGGTTGTGCATCGGCTGCGGGCAGTCGACCAGCGCGGTGACGTGTTCCTCGCGGTTGAGGTCCGGGTGCTGTTCGAGGTGCTCGATGTGCCGTCGCGCGTCGTCGTAGACGAGCTCGCGCGCTCGCTCCATCAGTGGGTGGTCGAAGTAGCGGAAGCGCACCTCGCGAGCGAGGTCGACCACCGACGGATGCCGATGGAGTGCCGCAGCGTGGACGCGGTCGAGGATGGCGCGCAGATCGTCACTCGCAGCCGGGGCGAGGTCGTCGGCATGCTCCTCGAGGTGATCGAGCAATGACAGCACCACCGGGATCTGCGCATCCGCGCGCTGCTGCGCACGGACCAGCCAGTAGAGCCGATCCTCGAGCTCGGGAGTGCGGGCCAGCGTTGTGATGCCGTAGTGCGCGAGCGCGCGCTGCAGGTTGTCGGTGAACTGCGCAGGCAGCGGGTCTGCATCGAACGTGCTGAGATAGCCGAACAACCATTCCTGGTCGCTCCGCCCCGGGCCGGCGATCTCATCGGTTGCTTCCGGCTGCCGCCTGGAGAGCGCGCACACGTCGGCGAACGCACTGAGAATCTCGTTCTCCAAAGAGCGCAGGCCGTCCTCGCCCGGGGCGCCGAGGGCGCACCCGGTCGCGTAATCCGCCAGGGCAGCGGTCGCGGTCGAGGAGTCGACGTCGTACCCCAGCATGAGGCGCCGCAGCATGTCGAGCGATCGCCGGCACCGCTCCTCCTGGGTCGTGTCGGTGTCCGGCGTCTGTGGCAGGGAGAGCTGCTCGCCGCGCTTGATCGCGGTGGCTGCGCCATCGCCTGTGGCCTCGACACGGAGCAGCGGTTCGCCCGTGCCGACCTGGACGTTGGATTGCACGAGCACACGGCTCACGGTGCCTGCGAAGGGTGCGACGAGCGGCATCTCCAGCTTCATCGCCTCGAGGACCGCGATGACGTCGCCCTGCGCCACGATATCTCCCGCCTGGACGCGCACCGCGACGACGACTGCCGGGAACGGCGCTCGGATCAGCCCGCCGTCGTTCCGGCTGGCTCGGTGCTGGACGCCGTCGATCTCGACGACATAACGACCACCCTGCTCGACGCACAGGACGTGGTGCGTCTCGCCGAGGCATCGGACCCTGCGCTCGAAAGCGCTCAGCGGCTCGATCTCGAGATCGAGGGTGCGCCCGTCGAGCTCGACGCGCGCGGTGGTCGGTCCGAGGTGCTGGACGTGCAGGCGCTGGCGGTACCCGTGCATCTGCAACTCCACCGTCCGGCCGACGGTGACGCGGACCGCGGGGCGACCGCGCGCTGCCGAGGTGAGAAACCGCGCTTGATCGATCGCGAGCTCAGCGCGGTCGACCTCGACCGCCACCACCGCCAGGGCGAGGTCGGCGTGAGGGCGCGGCCATGACGCGGAACGGTCGGTGTTGTCGAGCCAGCCGACACCGGCGGAACCGTCGAGCACCTCGGGTCGGCGCACCAGCTCGAGGAGGAACGCGCGGTTGGTCGCGCCACCGTCCACGACCACCGTTGTCTCCACGAGCGCGCGATGCAGCCGCGCGAGTGCCTCGACGCGGTTGCGCCCCCAGGCGACGATCTTCGCCATCACCGGGTGAAAGGCGCTGTCGATCACATCACCCTGGACGACACCGGTGTCGACGCGGACGCCCGCACCGGACGGGGGGCTGAACGCGGCGACCCTGCCCGGGGACGAGTTGAAGTCGTCGTCCGGATCCTCAGCGCACAGACGAACCTCGACGGCGTGGCCGCGTGGCATCGGTGGGGCACCCTCGAGGCGTCCACCCTCCGCGATGTGCAGCTGGAGCTTCACCAGGTCGACGCCGGTCGTCATCTCGGTGGCCGGATGCCCGACCTGGAGGCGCGGTGTGATACCGAGGAACGTCGTGCTGCCGCTCGAGGGCTCGAGCAGGAATCGGACCGCGCCCACTCCGCGATACCCCGACCGTTCGCACAGCCGGCGCGCGGCGTCTTCGAGCCAGTGCTGCTGGTCACCCGTCACGGCCGGGGAAGCCGACTCCTCGAGCATCTTCTCGCCGCGATGCTGCACTGAGGCGTCGCGCACCCCCAGCGTCCAGACCGTCCCGCCGCCGTCGGCGACGAGCTGCACCTCGAGCACCCGGCTCGAGGGCGTCATGGCATCGCTCGATCCTGCGTGGACCGGTATCTCGCAATCCTCCACCAGCAGATCGAGCGCCACCGGGTCGCCCAGGAGCCGCAGAGTCTCGAGGCCTGGGCCGACGTGGATGATGCCGAGGCGCTCGCACAGCTCGGCGAACGCCGGGTCCTCGGCGACGAAGCCCCACCCGGCCCACGCGGCGTCGGCGCGGGCCTCGACGAGCGCGCGCTCCAGCACAGCAAGATCGACGTAGGCGCTGTGGCCGGTCCCGTCCGGGTCGTGCACCACCGCGTCTCCGATCGGCACCGCCTCATCGGCCTCCCGCACGAAGAGCGCGTGACGTTCGGGTTCCGTGAAGAGCGCGATCGTGTGGATCTGCCTGCCCTGTTCCTCGTTGAGCTCGCGCACAGCGCTGATGAGCCGCAACGCCGCTTCGCCCCGGTTGACGATGGCGATGCGCTCGATCCGGCCGGTCATATGCGTATCGCTGCCTCTGCGAGCGCGGTCGACCTCACACCGCGGTCATCACGTCGCGTTCGCTCGACGGGACGCCGGAGCCGGCGCGGTCCATCACGAAGCCGATCACGTGGTTGATGGTGGGGAAGTCACGGAGCTTGAGGCTCTCGTCGCGGTGGATGTCATAGGTCTCGCGGATCACCGCGAAGATCTCCGCCTGCTTCACCGTGTCGACCCCCAGGTCCGCCTCCATGTCCAGCTCGGGATCGAGCATGTCCTGCGGGTACCCGGTCTTCTCGGCCACCAGGTCGAGCACCGCCTGGCGGATCACCTCGCGGTCCAGCCCGGCGGCTGCGGGTGCCACGGGCTCGGGCTCGGGCGCCACGGCGGTCGCTGCCGCCGGTGCGGGTGCGGGTGCCGTCTTCGCCTTGGTCCTGGCCTTCGCCGGGGTCTTGCTCTCGGGCTGCTCGACAGCGGCCACAAGCTCGGGCGCCGGCACCATCTCGGCGGTGCCGTTCGATGGCGCGCCGGCCGGGGCCTTCGCCCGGTCCATGACGAAGCCGATCACGTGGTTGATGGTGGGGAAATCACGGAGCTTGAGGCTCTCGTCGCGGTGGATGTCATAGGTCTCGCGGATCACCGCGAAGATCTCCGCCTGCTTCACCGTGTCGACCCCCAGGTCCGCCTCCATGTCCAGCTCGGGATCGAGCATGTCCTGCGGGTACCCGGTCTTCTCGGCCACCAGGTCGAGCACCGCCTGGCGGATCACCTCGCGATCCAGCCCGGCGGGTGCGCCTGCCGTGACCGCTGCTGCGGCGACCGGCGCCGCAGCCTTCGCGGGCTCGGGAGTGGTCTCAGCCGGGGGCGTCGGTTCCACCACCGGAGCGGCCGATCCGTTGCCCGACGGCGCGCCGGCCGGGGCCGCAGCCCGGTCCATGACGAAGCCGATCACGTGGTTGATGGTGGGGAAGTCACGGAGCTTGAGGCTCTCGTCGCGGTGGATGTCATAGGTCTCGCGGATCACCGCGAAGATCTCCGCCTGCTTCACCGTGTCGACCCCCAGGTCCGCCTCCATGTCCAGCTCGGGATCGAGCATGTCCTGCGGGTACCCGGTCTTCTCGGCCACCAGGTCGAGCACCGCCTGGCGGATCACCTCGCGATCCAGCCCGGCGGGTGCGCCTGCCGTGACCGCTGCTGCGGCGACCGGCGCCGCAGCCTTCGCGGGCTCGGGAGTGGTCTCAGCCGGGGGCGTCGGTTCCACCACCGGAGCGGCCGATCCGTTGCCCGACGGCGCGCCGGCCGGGGCCGCAGCCCGGTCCATGACGAAGCCGATCACGTGGTTGATGGTGGGGAAGTCACGGAGCTTGAGGCTCTCGTCGCGGTGGATGTCATAGGTCTCACGGATCACCGCGAAGATCTCCGCCTGCTTCACCGTGTCGACCCCCAGGTCCGCCTCCATGTCCAGCTCGGGATCGAGCATGTCCTGCGGGTACCCGGTCTTCTCGGCCACCAGGTCGAGCACCGCCTGGCGGATCACCTCGCGATCCAGCCCGGCAGGTGCGACCACCACCGGCGCGGTCGCAACCGGCACCACGGCTGCCGGGACCGGCTCGACGGCTTTCGCGACCGCAACGGGCGCGATCTCTGGCTTGTCAGGAGTCTTCGGCGCTCTCGGAGCAGGTGCCGCTGTCTCCTGATGCACGCGCAGCGTCCGCTTGACAACCTCGAGCTCGGGGTCCGGGCGGCCGCTGATGTGGGTCAGCCACCGGGTCCATGCGATGCGATCGATCACCCGGTATGCGTATCCCAGCTGATCGGGCTCGCGGTGGAGGCCGTCAGCGGTGGGCGTCCAGCGCACGAGGGTCATCGAGATCTGGGATCCGAACCCCGCCGCAAGCCGCAGCGCGTACCGGATCGGGTAGGAGCCGCCCTTGGACAGATTGAGGGTCCCGAGGTCGGGATCGACCTCCTTGTAGTTCGGGACCGGCGGCACGATGCCGGTCTCGAGCGCCTTGATGGCGACGACGTCCTCGATTCCCACGCCCATCGGATGTCCGGTGAAGCCTTTCGTGTTCGCCACGACCACCGAGTCCGCCGCGGCGCCGAACACGGCACGGAGCGATTCAACCTCCGCCGCGGCGCTGCCGCCTCGAGCCGGGGTGTACGTCTCGTGTGACATGAACAGCAGGGACCGCGCGATCTCATCACGGGTGATACCCCAGTCACGCTCCACGCCGGCGACCAGCGTCTCCATCACCTGGGTGATGTGCGAAGGATCGAGTCGGGTCCCGTGGAAGGCGCTGTTCGCGGTGACAGCACCCAGCACCTCGCAGATGGGGGCGATGCCCCGTTCGCGAGCAGCCGATGCCGATTCGACAACCATCGCCGCGGCGCCCATGCCGATCAGCATCCCATGGCGCCGGCGATCGAATGGCAGTGCGGCCTCCTCGACCACGCCGTCCGTTGCGGCGGCGCCCGAGGCGAGGAAGCCCGACGCGACCCACTCGAGCATGTGGTCGGAAGTGACGTCATCAGCGGCCACGATCACCACGCGGCGACAGCGCCCGGCGTGGATCCAATCCTCCGCCAGCGCAACCGCCTGCGTCGTGCTGGCGCAGGCTGCGTTGATCTGGGTGTTCGGACCGCGCGCGCCGATGATCTCGGCGAGCTGCGAATGGCCCATGGACAGCGCCCGGAAGAGGAACCGGCGGTCGAACCCGTATGGCGTGCTCTCGATCGCGGCCGTCAATGAATGGATGCGGTGGTCGATCTCCGTGAGCGCCTCGGCGCCGGCCGTCTTCTCCACATGGGTGCGGAGCGATTCGAGCTGGTGCAGCTCCTCGCGGCGGGCGCGATCCCGCTCGTAGTCCGTCACCATGGTGACCAGGGCGTCGCCGCCGGGGAACGCCGACGCGAAGATGACGCCCGTGTCATCGGACAGCGCCTCGGCGAGCTGATATCGCTGCGCCAGCTGGGTCCCAAGGCTCGTCGTCCTGAAGCGCATCACCATCGGAATCCCCGCGTCGCGGAGCGCATCGATGCCGGCGGCGATCGCCAGCACGGTGGTGCGGTCGAGCGCCGGCACGCGCTCCGCGCTGACCCCGTATTCCTCCACGAGGTCGACAGCGCCGCCGCGACCGGCGAGCTTGATGACGTCCGCGGCATCGTCGATGACCTCGAAGCTCGGTGTGCCGTTCTCGCGCTTGACGAGACGCGTGATGTGCTTGTCGAGGATCGCCTCGCGGATCCTGGTCGGGATGACGTCGATGAACTGCTCACCGTCGAGGATTCGCGCCACGTTGCCGTCGTCGAAGACCTGGTCGCGCGGCAACCCGAGCGACGCACCCGTGATCACGACCGGCTCACTCCACCGGCTCGCCGGCTCAGCGACTTCGGGGACCGTTCCCGGCGCCGCCTGAAGCCGGACATCGTCATCGGGGGTCGGGCGTGGCGTGGCCATCGTTGATGGTGTCTCCGTGGAATCGTCGGTGGACTGCAGTGAGTGATCGGAGCCCTCGGACGCGCTGATGCCCGTCCCGAGACCGGCGGCGTACAGGCCGCAGAGCGCTTGATTGAACGAGACGACGTCGCCGACCTTGGGATGGTTGGTGAACAGGCTCACCACCTCATCGCCCAGGACGTCGTCGGTGAAGCCCTGCAGCGCCTTCTTGGGGCCGACTTCGATCATGACGCGCGCGCCTTCGCGGTACAGCGTGCGCAACCCGGTCACGAACTGCACCGGCGAGGCGACCTGGCGCGCCAGGAGATCGAGTGCCTGAGGCACCGACGCGTCCCCGGTCGGATAGAGCTCGCCGGTGACGTTGGACACGATGGGAAGTGTTGGCGGTTGGAGACCCAGCCGGGTCAGCGCCGCGCGCAGCGGCTCGCTGGCGGGGGCCACGATGCTGGTGTGGAACGCGTGGCTCACCGGAAGCGGAACCACGGTGCGGCCCGCTTCGGAGAGCTTCTGCATGACGGTCTGCACCGCTGCGGTTGCCCCGCCGATCACCGCCTGGTTCGTGCTGTTGAAGTTGGCGATGATGCAGCCGTCGACACCCGCCACGGCAGCCTCGATCTCGTCGAGCGGTGCGAGCACCGCTGCCATGAGCCCGCGGTCCTCGACGTCGAGATGGCTCATCTCGCGGCCCCTCGCGCTCACCGCCTCGAGCGTGTGCTCGAAGGTGAGCACGCCGGCCGCCATGAGTGCCCCGTACTCGCCGAGGCTGTGCCCCATGACCATGTCGGGCTTCACGCCGTACGCGTCGAGCAGGCGCGTGAGAGCGAGATCAGCGGCCATGATGGCCGGTTGGGTGATCTCCGTCTCGCGCAGCGACTGCTCGGCCTGATCGACGGCGGCCTTGTCGTCGCGATCAACGAAGATGTACTCGCTGAGCGGACGGCCCAGCAGTGGGGTCATGATCGCGTCGGCTTCGACGAAGGTTGCTGCCACGATTGGCTCGATCTCGCGGAGTGAGGCCAGCATGTTCGCGTACTGGGAGCCCTGCCCCGTGTACAGGAAGGCGACCTTGGCGGGCCCACCGCGTCCGCGATGGATGCCGCGGGACCGGAGTGCCTTCCACATGCCCGCCGCATCCGAGTGCTCCTCCATCGCGAGCGCGCGGGCGGCGAGACCTGCCTTCTCGGCGAGGTCGGCGGCGTCCGCGTAGTCGATGGCAACCCGCTCGGCCGCGCGCAGATCGCTTTCCAGGGGAGCCGTCGGTGCCGGTGCGATGCCCGCACGTGCGGCCTCTGCCGCGGCTGCGATCCGCTCGCCGAGCGCGGTTCGCGTCGCCGCGCCCAGGACGAGCGCGCCCCGAAGCGGCGCCTTTGCGCCAGACGCGGGTGTCGTCGCAGCCGGTGTGGCCTGCGCCGTGACCGGCGAGGCCTCGGTGGGCGCCGACACAGCAAAGCTCTTCGACCCGTTGCCGTTCAGCCGTCCGGGGATGTACTCCTCGAGCACCGCATGGAAGTTGGTGCCGCCGAAGCCGAATGCGCTGACGCCCGCGCGGCGGACGCCCTCCCCGCCGGGGGTCGGCCACTCGGTCAGCTCGTGGTTGACGCGAAGCGGGGAGTGAGCGAAGTCGATGCCCGGGTTGGGCACGCGCGCGTTGATGCTCGGGGGAAACACCTTCTCGTCGATGGCGAGGACCGCCTTGAGAAGCCCCGCCGCGCCGGCCGCGGCCTTGAGATGACCGATGTTCGACTTGACGGAGCCGAGCGCGATCGATCCGTACGGTGCGCCTGCGCCGCCGAACACCTCGGTCATCGCCTGCGCCTCGACGACGTCGCCGACCGCCGTGGACGTTCCATGACCCTCGATCATCGTTGCGGTGGCCGGGGAAAGCCCCGCGGCGTGCCAGGCACGCTCGATGGCAAGACGCGGACCGATCGGGTTCGGAGCCGTGATGCCCTTGCCCTTCCCGTCACTGGAACCGGCGATGCCGCGGATCACCGCGTAGATGCGATCGCCGGCGCGCTCGGCGTCGTCGAGACGCTTCAGCAGGAGCAGCGCCGCCCCCTCACCGGGGACGAATCCGTCCGCGCCCTCGGCATATGGACGCGTGCCGGTTGCGGAGAGCGCGCGGATCTTGCAGAACTTGACGTAGGTTGAGGCAGAGAGGTTTCCGTCGGCGCCGCCTGCCAGCACGGCGTCGAAATGCCCGCTCATGAGCCCCTCGACTCCCGAGTTCACAGCCGCGAGCGCCGAAGCGCATGCCGCGTCGCAGATGAAGTTCGGACCGTTGAGATTCAGCATGTTGGCGACCCTGCCGGCAACCACATTTGCCAGCTCACCGGGCATCGTGTCCTCGGTGATCACCGGATAGTGCCCCATCATCGAGTCGTGGGCCTCGGCGATGATCGCCTCCTGCGCATCGTTGGACAGTGACTTGAAGCGCCGGCTCTGCTCGAGCTCGCGAACGAACTCCGGGAAGGAGACCCGCAGCGATGTGCGTGCCTGCTTCTCGCCGCCCATCGCGTTGCCCAGGATCACGGCGGTGCGCTCGACGTCGAGGGCGCGCGTGGGCCACCCGTAATCGACGAGCGCGGCGCGTGCGCAGTTGAGCGCCCACTTCTGTACATCGTCCATCTGGTCGGCGACGCGCGGCGGAAGCGGGAGATGCCACCCGATCGGGTTCCACTCCCACTCGCGGACCCAGCCGCCGATCTTGCTGTACGTCTTGTCCGGTGCCTGCGGATCGGGGTCGTAGTAGAGCTCCGGGTCCCAGCGGGCGGGATCGACCTCGCTGATGCTGTATCGGCCAGTCTTGACGTTATCCCAGAAGCCGGCGGCGTCCGGAGCATCCGGCAGGATGGCGCCGACGCCGACGACGGCAACTGCTACTCGAGGGGTTTCACTCATGTCTTCTGCCTCACCGTGTGGCCACCAGAACGGTCTCGCCCACAGCGGCCGTCGCGCGGTCGTAAAGGATGTCCGCGACGTGGTCCATGTCGGCGAGCAAACCCGCCTGGGCACGATGCGCGTCAGCCAGATGCAACTGGTCTTCAATGATGTTCAGGGCGTACGTGTCCGACTCGGTGCCGTCGCTGCCCCACACCCAGCGCAGACCCTGCTGTGCGACCAGCATCGCCGCGTCCCGGGCGTAGATCCGGCTGAACGAGGCGATGGCCTCGGCCGAGAAGCGGATTGCGGCTTTCGGGGAGAGGTCGCCTTCGGCGGCGGCACCGGCTCGCCGCGCAAGCGCGCCCGCGCCTTCCACATAGGCGATGAGCTCCCCGAGACGGAAGAGGATGTGCTGGTTCCGGGTCAGATGGCGCTCGCGGCACAGCTCGAGCAGCGCCGCCAGCGAATGCGCAGCCAGCGCGGCGACATCGGCGCCGATATCGGGATGCCTCTCGTGGAGCTGCTCCAGCAGGCGGGCCTGATCGTGGTAGTGCTCTCCACGTGTCTTGATATGGAGCTGCCACCGGTCGCGCGCCATCGTCATCTCCATGATCTCCGAGGTGCCCTCGTAGATCGTCGTGATGCGCACGTCGCGCTTGATCTTCTCGACCATGTAGTCGTGTGTGTACCCGTAGCCGCCGAGCGCCTGGATCGACGCGTCCGCGGCGAGGTTGCCCGCCTCAGTCGCGAGGTACTTGGCGATCGCGCCCTCGGTGTTGAGGCTCCCCTCGCCGTTGTCGATGCGCGTGGCGGTTTCCTCGATGCACGCGCGCGCCGCCTCGAGTCGCACGACGTTCGGGACGATCAGCTTGTGCGTGTATCCCTGCTTCTCGGAGAGCGGTGAGCCGCCCTGCACGCGGTCTCGTGAGTACGCGATCGCCCGATCCAGCGCCGCCCACCCCGCGCCGAGGCCGAAGGCCGCGACCATCAGGCGGGTGAACCCGAACACCTGCTGCGCCTGGAGCAGGCCCTGCCCCTCGACCCCGCCGACCAGGGCGTCCGCATCGACCAGGACGTCGTCGAGCATCAGGGCCGCCGTGTTGCTGGCGCGGATCCCGTGCTTGTCCTCGGGCTTGCCGTGTTCGAATCCGGGTATGCCGGCGTCGATGACGAACCACGAAGGCCCGCCGGGGGCATTCGCGAGGATCGAGTAGAGGTCGGCGACGCCGCCGTTGCTGATCCACTGCTTGCGCCCGGTGATCCGGTATCCGGTGATGACGCCGTTCTCCTCGACACGCGCTGCCGTGGTGCGGAGCGCGCCGAGGTCGCTGCCCGCCTCGGGCTCGGTGGCGCCGTACGCCATCAGCGCGCCCTTCTCGGCGATACGGCCGAGCCAGCGCTGCTTCTGCTCGTGGGTCCCACCGAAGACGACGGGATCGCTGCCCAGGAAGGTTGCCAGCACGCCCGTCGCGACTCCCAGATCGATGTTCGCCATCTGCTCGCAGACGCGATACACGTCGAAGGCTCCCCCACCCATGCCGCCGTACTCGTCCTCGATGAAGAGCAACTGGATCCCGAGGCCGTCGCCGCACATCGCGCGCACGATCTCCATCGGGAACTCATCTCGCTCGTCAAATCCGCGCAGGACTTCCTCGCCCAGGCGAGCGTGTGCGAAGTCTCTGATCAACTCGAGGGCAAGGGCCAGGCTGTCGTTGTCGAGACCCTTGGCCATAGTCATCACCACCTCGTGTTGTTTGATCTCACGTCATCGTCCTGTGACCAAGGGGGTCGCCACCAGAGGCGGAAGTCAATGACTGGGTCCGCCATTCGTCCTCATTGGCGCAACGCTGCTCCCTCGGCGGTCGCGGCAGCCTGGAGCAGCCGGATTGCATTCGCGTCGCCCCCACCCGGCAATGCAATCGAGCGGTACCCGAGCATGCGGACGAGGACCGTGCCGGCCTCATCGCTGACGACCACGTCGAAGGCGCCGTCGTCCCGCGCGGTGGCCTGCGCGGTCACCCGGCCGGCCGCCGTGATACCCGAGGATGCCGCCGCCGCCCGTTCGATCCCGAGTGGCAGCGCAAGCCTGCCGGAGGTCGCCAGCTCCCAGACCCCCGAGGTCTGCAGGCACAGCTCCATGAGGCGCGGTTGCAGGGCAAACGGCGTGGTCATCGGCGCGTGGTCATCGGGGAGACCGGCGGTCAGCACACCGGTTGCCCGGCGTCCGGACGCCCGCTCCTCCGCGAGCACCTGGTACGCGGGGCCGTGGAACAGCACGTCGTAGATGACGCTCGACGGGATCGACGGCGCATCGAGTGGCGTGACGTTCGCGGCCGCGAGGGTGGCAGGGGTCCGGCTCATCCGCACCCGCCCTCGGAAGTGCGTGGTCACCTGTGGTTCCAGGCCGGGCCGCAGCTCGCGGATCCCGATCATGCTGCAGTCGGCGATCACGTCCGGCCCGTCCTCCCGGAAGGTGGCGCGCAGGGTGAGAGTCCGCGGCTGCGCGCGATAGAACTTGAACGGTGCATCGAAGTGGACGTCCTCGACGGCGGCAACGGACCACCCCGGCAGCGGCAGCGACGCGAGCTCGGCGAAGGCCTCCACACCCATCACGCCCGGGAGCAATGGCGTCCCATCCATCGCGTGATCGCGCAGGAATCCCTGCTCAGCAGGGTCGAGTGTCGTCCGCACGGTGAGCCCGCTGTGGATCCCCATGCTGACGTCGGCGCCGATCATCGGGCCGCGGACGACGGCCGCCGGGTCCAGGCCGCCCGTCTCGTTCCATTCGTCGAGCATCATCCCGAGGCGGTCAGCGATCACCACCTCCCCACGGGTGCCTCCGACGGTCAGCTCGCGACGGACGACCGGGACACCCGCGTCGGGTCCGAGCATGTCAATCTTCGCGAGCTCCATCATCTTCGGGATCGAGCCCCTGGTCGCCATCCCGATGCCGGTCCAGGCGGTCCAGTCGACGGCGATCCCGCGGGTTGCAGGACGGGTGCGGCGGAGGTGTGAGGTGAGCTTGCAGAGCATGTCGTTCGCGGCGCTGTAGTCGGTCTGGCCGCCATTGCCGAACCGGCCGGCGACCGACGTGAACGCCACGGTCGCGCCGAGCGGCATGTCGCCGATCGCGTGCATGAGGTTGAACCAGCCGTCGCTCTTGACGTCGAAGACGAGGTCGAACTCGCGGGGCGACTTGTCGGGAAGCAGGTGGCTGATCTCTATACCCGCCGCGTGCACGAGCACGTCGATACGAGCGTGCTTCGCGCGGATGCTGTCGATCACTGCCGCGACGGCCGCCGCATCGGTGAGATCCACGCGGTGGTAGTGCGCCGCCCCGCCTGCCGCGCGCACGGCGGTCAGCGCTGCGAGGGCCGCCTGCTGCCGCTCGAGGCCGGCCAGCTCCCGCTCGACGGCGACCGGTGTGGGACGCTCGCCGCGCGCCGTGATGCGAGCGATGAGGTCGTGCTTCAGGCCGTCGCGATCCGAGACGATCTTCGCCAGATCCTGGTTCTCAGGATCCGGCTCGGGAGCGAGATCGAGCAGGTGAAACACGGCGCCCGACGCCGCCGCCAGGTCGCCGACGATGGCCGACACGATGCCGCCCGCAGCCCCGGTGACCACGAAGACGGTGTCCTTGGTCAGCGGGATGCCACGCCGGCCGTCGGCGGCAGGCTGCGCCACGAGACCCACCGTCCAGCGCAGGCCGGCGCAGTGTCCGATCTCGACCGCACCCGGATCGCGGAGCGTCTCCTCGATAAGCAACCGGCACACGTCGGCGGGCGTTGCCCTGGTCTCGAAGTCAACGGTCTTGACCAGCGCGTCGGGGCGCTCTCGCTTGTACGCCTTGGTGAACCCGCTCACCGACCCACCGAGCGGCGCCTCTGCGCCGGCCTCGTCATAGCCGTGCTTGCCGCCAAGCCGGACGGCGCTGACAAGAAACGTCCCGGCCGGTCCGATCGAGTCGTACAGCGTCCGCATGGTGGTGGACAGCGACTTGATGCGGACCCGCAGGGCCTCGTGCCACGCAGTGAGATCCATGCCTTCGAGCTCACCCTCAGCGTCGAGCGCCGGCAACCAGTACACGCCCTGGACGGGCGCCCCATCGAGCCAGGACCGCAGCCGGGTCTCGAGCGCAGCGGCGTCGGCCGAGCGGTCGAGGACCAGCGGCGTGACACCGCGCGCCGCGAGCTCCTCGAGGAGTGCCGTGCACACGCCGCCCGTATCGGGCATGACCACCACGCGCCCGCCCGCGGCGAGCGCAACCCCGCTGGGGAGACACATGTCGAGCGGCGGCCTCAGCACCGGAACCGGAACCCGGCGCGGCACGGCATCCGAGGCGGTGAAGTCGGCCGCCGGTGCGGCCGCCATCTCGACCGCGGCGCCGGGTTCCGTCATCCCGGTCGCGGTGCCCTCGCCGCTCGTTCCAAGCCCCGCGGCGTACAGCCCGCAGAGCGCGTGGTTGAAGGACACGAGATCCCCGTGCTTCGGATGATTCGTGAACAGCGCGACCACGCTCGGGTCGTCGCGCAGGACGTCACGAACGAAGCCGTGCAGCGCGTGCTTGGGTCCGACCTCGAGGAACACGCGCGCGCCGGCGTCATGCAGCGTGTGCAGGCTCTTGATGAACTGCACGGGGGAGGTCAGATGCCGGACGAGGCTGTCGATGACCGCCGGTCCGGACCCGGGGTCCATCGAGTAGAAGTCGCCGGTGAGGTTCGACACCACAGGCAGCACGGGTGGGTGGATTGCCAGCCCACCCAGGGCCTCGCGAAGCGCGGCAGCAGCGGGAGCAACGATCGCGGTGTGGAAGGCGTGGCTCACGTGCAGCGGTACCACAGAGGATCCCTCCTGCTGCAGCGCCTCTTTGATCCGATCCATGGCGTCCGAAGCACCGGCGATGACTGCCTGCGTCGTGCTGTTGTAGTTGACGATGTGGACGCTGCCATCGGTCGTCGCGACCGCGCGCTCGATCACGTCGAGGGGCGCGAAGACCGCGGCCATCTTCCCCGGATCGGGTGCCTCGAGGGCGGCGACCGCCCGGCCACGCGCGCTCCCCGCTCGCAGTGCGTCGGCGAAGGTGATCGATCCGGCAGCCACCAGTGCGGCGTACTCGCCGAGACTGTGGCCGGCCACCATGTCCGGCACGATGCCGTATGCGCTCAACAGCCTGGCTATGGCGATGTCGACCGTCAGCACAGCGGGCTGCGTCACCGCGGTCTCGTTGAGACCCCGCGCGGCGAGACCTTCATCGGAGCTGTCCGCATCGGTGAAGATGAGATCGCTGAGCGGGCCCCCGAGGATCGGCGTCATCACGGCGTCGGCCTCGGCAAACGTCGCCGCGACGACCGGCTCGGTGCGGCGCAGCTCGCGCAGCATGTTCACGTACTGCGAGCCCTGACCCGTGAAGAGGAACGCGAGCTTCGGTGCAGGGCCATGGCCGTGGAAGACGCCCCCGTTCGCGAGCGCTCCCCATGCCGCCGGCTCGTTCTCGTTCTCGAACGCGCTGAGCGCCCGCCGGGTCTTGTCCGCGAGATCCGCGGCGTCCGAATAGTCGATGGCCACGCGGTGGTCGGCATGCAGATCCGATGCGGCGGGGAGCGCACGAACCGGAGCCTGGCCGCTCTCGGCATCGGTGAGCACCCGGCGCAGCCGCTCGATGACGGTCGCCTGGTCGGGCCCACCGACGACGAGTGCGCCCCGTACGGGGACGATGGCCTGGTCGCTCGGGCCCGCCGACGCCGGTGGCGTGACCGGCGGCCGCTCATCGGAGCGCAGCGGCAGCGCGCTGACCGCGGTGGAGCGCCGGTGCTCAGCATCCACGGCTCCAGGGACGTATTCGTCGAGGACGGCATGAAAGTTCGCACCGCCGAACCCGAAGGCGCTGACCCCGGCCCGGCGGATGACACCGGGGTCGACCTCCCACTCGCGCAACTCGGTGTTGACGCGGAACGGTGAGTGCGCGAAGTCGATACCGGGGTTCGGGTGCTCGCAGTGCAGGCTCGGCGGCAGCAGCTTGTGGTGCAGCGCGAGCACGGTCTTGAGCAGCCCGGCAGCGCCGGCGGCTGACTTGAGGTGCCCGATGTTCGACTTGACAGAACCGAGGGCCACCGAACCGGTCGCCAGCCCGGCCTCGCCGAAGACCGCGTGCAGGCTCTCGACCTCGACCACGTCGCCGACCCTCGTCGACGTCCCGTGGCCCTCGAGGAGGTTCACCGTGCCGGGCGACACGCCGGCCCGCTTCCAGGCCCGTTCGAGAGCGAGACGCTGACCGATGGGATTGGGTGCGGTGATGCCCTTGCCACGCCCGTCGCTCGAGCCCCCGACGCCGCGGATCACGGCGTAGATCGTGTCCCCGTCACGCTCCGCGTCGGCAAGCCGCTTCATGAGCAGGACGGCTCCACCCTCGCCCATGACGAAGCCGTCCGCACCGTCTGCGTACGGCCGCGTGCCCGTCGCGGACAGGGCGCCGATCTTGGAGAACTTCACGTAGAGGTTGGCGCCCATGTTCCGGTCGACGCCACCGCCCACGACCGCGTCCACCTCGCCCGAGACGAGCAGGGAGAAGGCGGCGTCGAGCGCGGCCAGCGCGGACGCGCAGGCGGCATCGACGGTGAACCCCGCGCCGCGGAAGTTGAAGAGGTTCGCGACTCGTCCGGCCAGGATGTTGCCGAGCTCTCCGGGGAGGGTGTCCTCGTTGACTCTCGGGAACCGGCGATCCGCGCTGTCGCGCATTTCGTCGAGGATCGCCGCCCGCACCTTGTCCGGCAGGGCGCGGAAGCTCGACGTCTGCTGGATGAGGTTCGCGTACTCGGGGTAGTAGATGCCCATCGAGGTGAGGTAGTGGCGCTCACCGCTGATCGCACCGCCGAGGATGACCGCCGTCCGCTCGGGTTCGAGCGGGCGCGACGGATAGCCGTAGTCATCGAGCGCTGCCTTGGTGCAGGCGATCGCCCACTTCTGGGTGATGTCCACCTCATCCGCGACGCGCGGTGGAAGCGCCAGGTGCCAGCCCCCCGGATCCCAGGACCAGTCACGCACCCAGCCGCCGATCTTCGAGTACGTCTTCTGGGGGGCCTTGGGATCGGGGTCGTAATACAGGCGAGGATCCCAGCGGTCCGGTTCGACGTCGGTGATGCTGTAGCGGCCCGACTTGATGTTCTGCCAGAAGGTGCGGACGTCGGGCGCGTCAGGGAGGATGCACCCGAGCCCGACGACGGCTACCGCGTGAGCGCCGGATGCCTCGTCCATGTCATTGATCCCTTGTCTTATGGCCATTGGTGTCTCAATCGCTCATCGCTCGTGGGAACAGGGCGCCGGCAACCTGATCCATGTCGGCGAGAAGACCGCCCTGTGCGGCGCGAATGTCGTGGAGCCGGAGCGCCGCCTCGAGCTCGCCGGAGTCCGGCGCGGCGGCGTTGACGCCGATCAGCCAGCGCATCCCCTCCTCCCCCACCTTGAGCGCCGCCTCACGAGCGAAGATGCGTGCGATCGCGGCCTGCACCGCAGGCGTGAACCGTGTATCGGCCTTGGGGTGCGTACGGCCGTCGGCCGCGCGCCGCGCACGTCGCGACAGGCTTGCGGCGCACTCGGCATGCGCGATCCAGTCGCCGAGGCGGAAGAGCACGTGCTGGTGCCTGGTGAGGCGTCCCAGCCGGAGCTGCTCCATGATCTCGGCCAGCGAGTGGAGCGCGAGCGCCGCAACGTTCGCCCCGAGTTCGGAGTTCGCAGAATGCAGCGCCTCCATCGCGGCCGCCTCATCGCGATAGTGGCGTCCACCGGTCTTGAGGTGCTGCTGCCAGCGATCACGGGCGATGGTCATCTCCATGATCTCGGAGGTGCCCTCGAAGATCCGTGTGATCCGGACATCACGCGTGATCTTCTCCACCATGAAATCGCGCGTGTAGCCATAGCCTCCGAGTGCCTGGATCGACGCGTCCGCCGCCGCGTGGCCCGCGACCGTTGCCATCAGCTTTGCGACCGCACCCTCGGTGTTGAGGGCGCCCTCGCCGGCGTCGATGCGCTCGGCGGACTCCTCCAGCAGCGCCCGGGCGGCCTCCAGCCGCACGGCGTTCGGGACGATGAGCTTGTGCGTGTATCCCTGCTTCTCCGAGAGCGGTCCGCCCGCCTGCACCCTGGTCTTCGCGTACGCGATTGCACGGTCGAGCGCCGCCCATCCAGCCCCGAGGCCGAGCGCCGCGACCATGAGGCGGCTGTACCCGAAGACCGTCTGCGCGACGAGCAACCCCTGACCCTCGGCATCGCCGACACGCCGGTCCGCGCCGACGGCCACGCCATCGAGGAACAGGGCCGTGGTGTTTGACGTCCGAAGACCTTGCTTGTTCTCCGGCTTCCCATGCTCGAAACCCGGTGCGCCCGCGTCGACGATGAACCACGTCGGGCCGCCGGGTGCGTTGGCGAGCAGCGAGTAGTGGGCGGCGATCCCGCCGTTCGAGATCCACTGCTTCTTGCCGGTGATCCGGTAGCCCGTCACGACTCCCGACTCCACAACGGGCTCCGCCACCGTCTTCAGCGCTCCGAGATCCGATCCAGCCTCGGGCTCGGTGGCCGCGTACGCCATGAGAAGTCCTTCCGAGGCGATGCGCGAGAGCCACAGCGCTCGCTGCGCCTCGGTGCCACCTCGGGCGATGACGTCGCTGCCAAGCGATCCGACCGAGACGCCGACGGCGATGCCGACATCGACGCCGGCGAGCTGGGCGCACACACGATAGACGTCGAATGCGCCGCCTCCCATGCCGCCGTACTCGACCGGGAGGAAGAGCAGGTGAATGCCCAGCTCGCCGCTGTACATGGCCCTCAGGTCCTCGAGTGGAGCCTCGTCGGCGGCGTCGAGCTCGAGGAGTTGCTGGTCAGGGAAGTGCCGCGCGGTGAAGTCCCGCAGCGCGTCGAGCGTCAGATGGAGCGTGTCGGCGTCGATGTTCTCGTGCACCTGACGGTGTTCGAGGGGACGCGCCCCCAGCGTGGGGTCAGCCGGGAGGTCGACAAGTTCCGAAGCGTTCCCCAAGCCCACCACCACTGCGATACACCTCGTGCCGGCTCGATATCGATTGGATCCAGCCTGCTCGCGACTGCGCGCCGGAAGCTAGTGCCGGAGGTCACAAACCGATACGGGTACTCGGTCTGTTTTTCGCGAAGTGGGCGTGGTGGCGCGTCACCCCGCCGGGATCGGTTCGAATCGCGCGGTGAAGTGGCGCAATGCCGGAGGCTCGTCGACGATCCGGTACCCGGTCAGTTCGCCGGCATGTTTCGCGACCTCTCCGCACATCACGACGACGTAGTCGATGTGGCTCTGGGTGTACGTCCTCCGGGGGATCGCGAGGCGCACGAGATCCATGTCCGCCGGGCGCTCCGACCCGTCCGGGTGCCTGCCGAACATCACGGTTCCGATCTCGCAGCTGCGGATCCCGCCCGTCACGTACAGCGCGACTGCGAGCGCCTGACCCGGGTACTGCAGCGGCGCGATATGCGGCAGCATCGCGCGCGCATCGATGTACACCGCGTGCCCGCCGGTGGGCTGGACCGTCGGCACGCCGAGGCGGGTCAGCGCATCGCCGAGGTACGCCGTCGACCTGATCCGGTAGCGCAGGTAATCGTGCTGCACCACCTCGCTCAATCCCTGGGCGATCGCCTCGAGGTCGCGCCCGGCGAGTCCGCCGTATGTGGGAAAACCCTCGGTGAGGATGAGGAGCGTGCGGCACCTCGCGGCGAGGTCATCGTCGTTCATCGCGAGCCAGCCACCGATGTTGGCGAGCCCGTCCTTCTTCGCGCTCATCGTCATCCCGTCGACGAGTGACGCCATCTCGCGCACGATGTCGCGGACCTCACGATCCCCCTGACCCGGTTCCCGCTCGCGAATGAACCAGGCATTCTCGGCGAACCTGCACGCGTCGAGGAACAGCGGGACGCCGAAACGATTGCACACCTCGCGCACGGCGCGAAGGTTCGACAACGACACCGGCTGGCCCCCTCCCGAGTTGTTCGTGACGGTCACGAACACCACAGGAACCGACCCAGGGTGGGATCGGAGCAAGGCCTCGAGCCCTTCGACGTCCATGTTGCCTTTGAACGGGTGGCGCGAGGCCGGGTCGTGTCCTTCCGCCACCAGCAGGTCGACGGCCTCCGCCCCGGTGAACTCCACATTCGCGCGCGTGGTGTCGAAATGCGTGTTGTTCGGCACGACCTTGCCGGGGCCTCCGATCGCGGTGAACAGGATCTTCTCCGCGGCTCGTCCCTGGTGTGTCGGGATGACGTGCCGGAACGGGAAGAGGTCGTGCACCGCGTCGAGGAAGCGAAACCAGGACGGCGATCCCGCGTAGCTCTCGTCCCCGTGCTGCACGGCCGCCCACTGGTCACGTGACATCGCGCCGGTGCCCGAATCGGTGAGGAGGTCGATGATCACGTCGTCGGAATGCAGCGCGAAGAGGTTGTACCCGGCCTTCCGCACCGCCTGCTGCCGCTCCTCCACAGTCGTCATCCGCAGGGGCTCGACGGAATGGATCCGGAAGGGCTCGATGATGGGCTGGGATGGCATGGCCGGCATGATGCTCCTCAGCGCCGGGGCGCTCGTCGGAGCTCCTGCGCTGCCGCGGTCACTGCTCGCCCGCCACGTGCAGACCGGCCTCGAGGTTGCCGACGAACCGGTACCGCCGGCGTCGTGCCTCAGCTCGTTCGGACGCCGGCAGCGCGCACAGCGATCGGAGCTCTCCCCCGACGGCGCTCGCGAGGTGGTTGATCCAGGGGCCGTCGGATTCGTCCTCGGAGACGACCGCGTCGACGATTCCCAGCTCCATCAGCCGAGACGACACGATGCGCTGCGCATCGGCGAGCACAGCGGCGTGGTCGATGTCCCGGTGGAGGATCGCCGACGCGCCTTCCGGGGCGATGGCCGACAGCCATGCGTGCTCCGCGGCGATGACCCGATCGGACGGGAAGAGCGCCAGGGCGGCGCCTCCCGAACCCTGCCCGAGCAGGACGCAGAGGGTCGGTGGGCGCACCGACAGCATCCCCGTGATGCAGTAGGCAATCTCCCGCGCGAGACCGCCCTCCTCAGCGTCGACGCTGAGTGTCGCTCCGACGGTGTCGATCATCGTCACCAGCGGAAGCCCCAGCTCGTCAGCGAGTGCAAACCCCCGCGCCGCCAGGCGGAGTTCCGCGGGACCCATCCGCGCGCCACCCGGGGCGCGGCGGTTCTGCGCGACCAGCACCGCGGGCACCCCCGCCACGCGGCAGAGACCCACGATGCAACGCAGCTGATCGACGGGGACGGGCGCTGGCCCGACCGGCGTGAACGCTGACACGCACGCGGTCATGAGCTCGGTCGCGCCGGGTCTCGCGGGATCGCGCGACCGGCGCACCGATTCCCATGCGGCGACTGACACTCGGTGTGCGTCACGTTCAGCCTCGCATGCCCTGTCTCCGGCGGAGCGCTCCGGCAGCCCCTCCACCACTGCGAGCAGGTCACCGACACGGGCGCGGAGCTGACCCAACGTCAGCACGTCATCGATGAGACCGTGTGCCAGCAGGTTCTCGGCCCCCTGGACCCCGTCGGGCAACCGAGCGCCGGTGAGCGTCTCGATGATGCGAGGCCCGGTGAACCCAAGCAGCGCACCCGGTTCCGCATACGTCAGCGACCCCAGTGAACCCCACGAGGCGAGCACCCCGCCGGTCGTCGGGTTCGAGAGATGCACGACATAGAGCAGCCCCGACTTGCGGAAGCGGCGCACGGCGTCGCTGACCTTGACCATCTGGAGGAACGCGAGCGTCCCTTCCTGCATGCGCGTGCCTCCCGACGCCACCACCGCGAGCAGAGGGAGTTGCCGGTGCTCGGCACATTCGAAGGCGCGAGCGAGTCGTTCTCCGGCGGCGATGCCGATGCTGCCCCCGAGGAACCCGAAGTCGCTGACCACGAGGGCGAGCGGCCGGCCGAAGATCCGCGCCATTCCCGTGATGACGGACTCGTCTGCGCCCGATCTTGACGCGGCGGCGGCAAGGCGCTCGGGATAGGGGCGCGTGTCGACGAAGTGGAGTGGATCTCCCGACACGACGTCACGGTCCCATGGCTCGAAGGAACCCGGGTCGGCCACCTCGGCGATGACAGCGAGCGCGCGCGACGCAGCCTGCGCGGGCATCAGAGTGGCGGCCGCCGGGTTGCGTCAGGCAGCGCGACTTCGACGGCGCGTCCGATGCGCATCACCGTGTCCTCCCGCCACCGCCGTCCGACGATCTGCAGCCCGATGGGCATCCCATCGGGATCCCAACCGCAGGGCACGGAGAGCGCGGGGCAGGGTGCGATGAGGTTGAAGACGGATGTCATGTCCGGCGAGTGAAGACGGCTGTCGCCATGCCGGGGTTCGCGCACGCGACCCGCGCGTGATGCGGGGATTGGGCCGGTCGCCATCGTCGGGCACAGGATCGCGTCATGGCTCGCGAGCACCCGCGCAACCCGCCGCCAGAGGTCGGTCCGCTCGATGTCGAGCCGCTTGACCGCCGCCGCGCCCATCGTGTTGCCGCGAGTGATGAGGCGCAGGACCGCGCTGTCCATCCGCGCCTCGTGGTCCGCGACAAGGTCGCCGTAGTACGCGGCCATGTACACCGCCCACAGCTCGCTCCAGACCTGCTCATCCCTCGGCACGAGCGGGAGATCCACCTCCTCCACCGATGCGCCCGCGCGTCCCAGTGCTGCGGCGGCCGCGCGGACCGCGCTCTCCACCGCCGGATCCACCGCCCAGCAGCCGAGATCGACGCTGAGCGCGAGGCGCATTCCCTCGACCGTCGGATCGATCGGCTCCGCCAGGGCCAGCGGTGTCGTGACGGAGAGGATGTCCGCGTCGTCGGGCCCCTGCGTCGCGGCGAGGAAGAGTCGGGCGTCATCGACCGAACGCGTCAGGGACCCGTGATGCGCCAGGGTGTCGAACAACGAGGGCAGACCGTCCATGGGAATCCGTCCCAGCCCGGGCTTGAGTCCCACGATGCCGCACCACGACGCGGGGATGCGCACCGAACCGCCCATGTCGCTCCCTTCCGCGAGGGGGACGCATCCGGCGGCGACCGCGGCGGCACTGCCTCCCGACGATCCTCCAGGGGTGCGCTCGAGATCCCACGGGTTGCGCGTCACACCCCAGAGCGGGCTCTCGGTGACGAGCGTGTGGGCGAACTCCGGCGCGGTGGTCTTGCCGACGATGACGGCACCTGCCCTCCGGAGCGCGGTGACGATGTACGCGTCGCGGTCGGGCACCCACTGCTCGTGGGTGAACGACCCGAGCGTCGTGCGATGACCGGCGGTCGGCGTCGTGTCCTTCAGCGCCACCGGGACCCCGTGCAGCGGTCCCAGGACATCCCCCCGCGCGACAGCGTTTGCGGCTGCTTCGGCTGCCTCGAGCGCCTCCTCCTTCCACACGAAACAGAAACAGTTCAACGCAGGGTTGACGTCATCGATGCGCGCCAGCGCGTTGCCGACGACCTCCACCGGGGACAGATCGCCATTCGCGATGCGCCTCGCGAGATCAACCGCCGGGGTGTATGCCAGCCCCAGATCGGCGACGGACGGAGTGCGGCTCGCTGCTGACCCGCTTGCCCCAGTCACGGAGCGACCGCGCTCCTCGCGTGTTCGAGCTCGACGACGGTCCCCGCGAGGCCGTCGACCGCGTCCGCTATGCGGTCGAGCGAGGTGATGACGGCACGATGCCCGCCGGACTCGACGAAGCGGATCGCAGCCTCGACCTTGGGCCCCATGCTGCCGCTCGCGAAGTGGCCGGCGGCGGCCAGCTCGCGCAGGTCGCGCGCGGTCACTGCGCCGATGGGTCGCTGCTGTGGGGTCCCGAAGGCGACCGACGCGCACTCGACGTCGGTGGCGATGACGAGGACGCGCGCGGACACGGCGCGAGCAAGCACGGCCGCTGCGAGATCCTTGTCGATGACGGCCTCGACGCCCACGACCCGTCCGTCCCTGCGCACGACCGGGATCCCGCCGCCTCCGGCAGCCACGACGATGAGCCCCGCTTCGACCAGCGCGCGAACCGCGGGCGCGTCAAGCACCTCGAGGGGCTCGGGCGACGCGACGACGCGGCGCCAGCCCTTGCTGCCGCGATCCTCCCAGGTCTGGCCGTGCTCGATCATGACGCGCGCCTCGGCCTCCGGCAGGTACCGGCCGATCGGCTTGGTGGGATGAGTGAACCCCTCGTCCTCCGCCGCCACCAGCGTGCGGGTGACAAGGGCCGCGACACCACGGTTGACGCCACGCTCAGCGAGGACCCGATCGAGTGCGTTCAGGATCATGAAGCCGATGGTCCCCTGCGTCTGCGCCCCGCACCAATCGAGCGGCACGGGAGGCACGACCGTCGCCGCGACCTCGTTCTTGACGAGGATGTTGCCGACCTGCGGGCCGTTGCCATGCGTCAGCACCACCGAATGACCGGCCACGACGACGTCACCGACGCGCTCCATGGTGCGTTCGATCGCCGCGATCTGCGCCTGCGGCGCCGCTCCTCCCCGCTCGTCCGTCATGGCGTTGCCGCCGATGGCGATGAGCACACGCTCCGATGAAACGTTCATGGCGCTCGTCCTTGTTGTGTCGCTCGAGCCGATGCTCCTGCCGTGTGCGTCCTTCAAGCCACCGTGACAGGCTCAACCTGGGGCACGGCGGGTTCGTCGGACGCGGGCCTGCTGATCTCCACGGACCGGCACGACCCGACAGGCGATTTCGTGATCGAGTTGTCGATGGGCTCCATCGACCGCATGGCGCGCCAGACGTCCTCGAAGCGCATCGGCATGTGCAGCAACTCCGCGCCGGTCGCCTGATGGATGGCGTTGCCGACCGCCGGGGCGACGGAGATCATCGGGTGCTCCCCGACTCCCCTTGCGCCGAACGGTCCGTCGACCTGCGCGGTCTCCACCGCGATGCTCTGGACCACCTCGGGCAGGTCCTTCGCCGTCGGGATCTTGTTGTCCGTGAACGAGGGGTTGAGCAGGTGACCCTGCTCGTCGTAGATGTATCCCTCGCAGAGCGCGGTGCCGAGACCCTGCAGCATCCCGCCGACGCACTGTCCGCGGACGAGGGCCGGGTTGATCACCTTGCCCACGTCGAATACCGACGCGATCTTGAGAATGTCGAACTCGCCGCTCTCCGGATCGACCTCGACGATGACGCCGTGGGCGCCGTAGGTCCAGTCGAGTGCGGGGAACCCCTGCCCGGTCTCCTTGTCGAGATTGGAGAGCCCCTGAGCGGTGTAGCGGCCGACTCCGACGAGCGGCCCGCCGATCCCGTTCCCGTTCGGATACGCATACCCGATCGACAGCGCGGCGAACGTCACGGATGCCGCCGGATTGTGCTTCACGAAAACCTTCTCGGCGTCGTGGTCGAGATCCATCGGGTTGCAGTGCAGCGCCTGTGCCGCAACGTCATACGCCTGCTTGAGCAAGTCCTGGCAGGCCAGCACCGTGGCGTTGCCGCTCAGGATGAGGCCCTTCGATGCCACGGTCTGCCAGTCGTACGGCTCCTTGTCGGTGTCCGTCTCGATGGCGACCTTGACCCTGCTCACGGGAAAGCCCAGCGTCTCGGCGGCAATCTGACCGACCGCGGTCGCGCTGCCCTGGCCGATCTCGCTGAGGGCGAGATTCACCACCACCGAGCCGTCCGAGTTCATCTTCACGACCACGGCGGTCGCGGTGAACGACGGCATCGCCGGCGCCTTGTGCAGCGTCGCGAGCCCCTTGCCGATCAGCCGGCCGGTGCGCGTCTGGCGTTCCTGCTCCTCCGTCGTCAGGGTGCCGTAGTCGATCGCCTTGGCGGCCTCGTCGAGGCACTTCCGGATGTTGCCGGTGTGATCGGTGATCGTCTCCCCGGTCAGCGTCGTCGATCCGGGATGCAGCAGGTTCTTGCGCCGGAACTCCAGCGGGTCCATGCCGATGGCCAGGGCGACGAGCTCCATGTGCCGCTCGAGTCCCCAGAAGAACTCGACGTGCCCGAAGCCGCGGTACGCGGTTCCGTAGGGCTTGTTCGTGTAGATGGTGTACGCATCGACCCACGCGTTGGGGATGTCGTACGGTCCGGCGGCGGAGTAGCTCGAGGCGCGGGTGACGTTGACCGCGTAGTCGGCGTACGCACCCGCATCCCAGTACATGGTCATCCGCTGCGCGATGATCCTGCCGTCCGCGCTGACGCCGGTCCTGATCTTGTAGGTCAGGGCGCTGCGGCACGGCAGCAGGCTGAACTCCTCTTCTCTGGTCGCCTGCAGCTTCACCGGCCGGCCGCCGGCCTTGCGTGAAAGGCAGGCGACGAGCGGTTCGAGATGGATGCCCGCCTTGCCGCCGAATCCACCGCCCACATGGGGCACGACGACTCGCACCTGGTTGAGCGGAAGGCGCATGGCCGAGCAGAAGAGGCTCCGCACCGTGAACGGCGACTGCGCGCTCGTCCAGAGGGTCACCTCGTCACCCGTCTTCCACTGAGCGATGACCACGTGGGTTTCGAGCGGGACGTGCTGCACCGATGGGTTGGTGTACTCGCGCTCGATGATCCACTCGGCCTCGGCGAATCCCTTCTCGATGTCGCCCTTGCGCATCCGCGTGAGATTCGCGATGTTCGTCCCCGGCTGCGGGCTGAATGCCGCCTCGACGTACGAGTACGAGCCGAGGTCCGGGTGGACGAGGGGCGCATCGGGCTTGATCGCGTCCTTCGGATCGAGGATCGGGGTCAGCACCTCGTATTCGACGTCGATGAGATCGACGGCATGCTCGGCGATCTCGACCGTCTCCGCGGCAACGGCCGCGACCGCTTCACCGAAGTGACGCACGACGTCCTTGGCGAGGATGTCCTTGTCCACCACGTAAAGGCCGAGCCGGTAGTCGAGGTCGCGCCCGGTCAGCACCGCGTGGACCCCTGGAAGCGCCTCGGCCTTCGAGGTGTCGATGCGGACGATGTTCGCCCGCGCGTGGGGGCTCCGCTTGACCTTCGCGTGGAGCATCCCCGGCATGACCATGTCGCCGGTGTACAGCGCGTCGCCGGTGATCTTGCTCACCACCTCGACCCGCGGATGGCTCACACCGACGGATTGCATCGTCGCCCCGTTCGTGTGCTCAGACATACTCCAACTCCCCCTTCGTCGCCGGGGTGAGTTGCCCCGATGCGTCCAGCACGGCCTCGATGATCTGCACGTATCCGGTGCAGCGGCAGAAGTTGCCCTCGATGGCCGCTTTGATCTCGGCAACGTTCGGTTTGGGATTGCTGCGCAGGAGATCCCTGACCGACATGATCATGCCGCCCGTGCAGAACCCGCACTGCACCGCGTGGTTGCGGGCGAACGCGGCCTGGATGGACGACAGCTCGCCGTCGTGCGCCTCACCCTCGATCGTGTCCACCGACCCACCGTCGGCCTCCGCCGCGAGGACGAGGCAGGAGTTGACGGTCTTGCCGTTCAGCGCCACGGTGCACGCGCCGCACTCGCCGGCGGCGCAGCCTTCCTTGGTGCCGGTGAGCCCCACGCTCTCGCGCAGAAAGCGCAGCAGCGTCCAGTGGTCCTCGACGTCCCGATCGTAGAGATGACCGTTGACGGTCACGGAGATCTTCATCACGCCACCTCCTTGAGCACTCGGCGAACGAAGACCTCGACCATCTGCTCGCGATACTCGCGGGTGCAGCGCAGGTCGTCGATCGGGTTGACGGCGCCACGAGCCGCCGCCACGATCGTGTCGACGGGGGCTGTTGACGAAAGATCAGCCACCAGCACCGGCGTGGGTGCGCACGAGCTGATCCCAAGCCTGAGCGAGCCGTTCTGCCGCATGACAGCGACGCCGACGATGCCGAGATCGTGGCCCTTGATCCGCTTGAGCTTGCAGTACGCGCCGCGGCCGGCGGCGGCACTGGCGGGGACGATGACCTCCTCGAGGATCTCACCCGGCCGAAGCACCGTCCGCTTGACCCCCGTGAAGAATTCCGTGAACGGCACCACGCGCTGGCCGTCCTTCGATGAGATCACCGCGCGTGCTCCCAGACAGAGCAGCGCCGGAGCCATGTCCGAGCACGGCGAGGCGTTCACCACATTGCCGATGACAGTCGCCCGGTTTCGGATCTGGTGCGAGGCGAGATCCCGCGCGCATGCGATAAGCAGCGGGATAGCACTCACGGATCCGGGCGTCGAAGAGCACGTCGTTGACGGTGACGCCGGGGCGGATGATCAGCCCTTCGGTATCGCTCCAGGACATCGCCGAGAACCCTTCGACGTTCTTGAGATTCACCACCACCTCTGGGTGCGCCACCCCGTTCCTCATATCGATGAGCAGGTCGGTGCCTCCAGCCAGAACGCGGGCCTGCTCGCCACGATCGGCGAGCAGGCTGAGCAATTCCGTGCGTTGCGTCGGGGAGCGATACGCGAAGACGGCGGCCATTGGAATCAGCCGCAGTCGATGATGGCTGCGATCGGTCCACCGCCCGCCGGGCCCTGATGCACCGCGGCAACCGAGACGAAGATCGCCGGGTCACCGGTGCACGCCGCGACCACGCCGCCGACGGCGGCCTTGATCGCGCGATGCCAGTGGACGTCCGAGTCGTCGAGCATGATGTTGCGGCGGCCGTGCACGCGACCGGTGGGATCGGCCTCGCACTTCAGGAACACGTTGACCAGCTGGTGGTCGAGGTCGCTCGCGCGCGGGCGTTCCGGAAGCTCGAGCCCCGCCGACCTGATCGCGGACCAGACGCCTTCCTGGTCGATGGCGTCGCGCATGACGCTGTGACCGACCCGGTAGTGGCCACCGATGCCGCGGATGTTGCCGACGACCACGATCTGCGCACGGTCGAGCTCGACGCCCGAGGAGCACGAGGCGACCGAGGAGTACAGCGACAGGTCATGGAAGATCTGGTCTGCGGTCGGCATCTTGATCTCGCCGAGGGCGACCGCGATGCCCAATGCGGTGGTTGCGTTGGAGATGTCCATCGACACCCCCGTCTCCTCGGTGACGACCGTCTTGCCGCGCGAGCGCGCGTCGGTGATCGTCTCCATCGTGAGCAGCGGGGTCTTGGTCTGCACGTAGTGCACGTCCTTGGGATCGGTGATCCCGGCGCGCTCCATGGCGACCTTCACGCCGGCGGCGACCTTCTCGACCATCGCGGGACGGCCGATGTCCTCGGGGAGGATCTGCTCGCTCATCGCGTAGCCCACGGTCAGCCGGGGCTCGTCACTCTTCGGGGCCTTCGCCGGATCGATCGTCGCGAAGATCGTCGCGTGCGGCGAGAGGATGCCGTCGGTGCCACCCGACCAGACGATGGGGATCTCCTTGACCTCCGCCATGGACCTCGTGCCCTTGGCGACGAGGACCTCGCGGAAGGCGCGGTCGGCGAGGATGCGCGTGTAGTCGTTCACGCCGCCGTTGCCCTCGGTCTTGCCGACGACCGCGACGACGCGGTCCGCCTCCATGATGCCGTCGTCGATGAGCTTCGCCAGTCCCGAGGCGTCACTGACACCCTCGAGGGCTACCTTGCGGACTTCAATTGGGTCAGGCATGGCATTCTCCTGCCGGGCTCGGCCGTTCCGGGCGAGCGCTGCTGGTTGGTGACTGTTCTTGTCGTTGATTGCTCATTGAGTGTCTCAGGCCGGGTCCGCGGGCGCGACACGCACCCGCATCGCGCCGCGGAACAGCCCGTGTCGTCAGACGACGACCTCCTCCGGGACGATCATCGTCTCGTTGGCCTTGACGATCGCATCGGGGACGTCGAAGACCAGCTCGGCGCCGGTCATCTGGCGTGCGTAGTCCTTGATGGACGAGTCCCAGTACTTCTTGGTCACGTAGTAGACGCGTGCGCCGCCGAGCTCGTGCTGGACGTCCGGCCACGGGTAGCTGGGTTGTGCCATGCCGAGGCCCCAGCGGTGCCAGCCGTTGTAGCTCTCGTACGTCGCCCAGAACTCCTTGTTGCCGAGCACCTCGAACGCGTAGTACGCCTTGGCGTAGTACATGACCGCGCCGATGCGGCCGCCACGATCGAGCGCCATGCTGTGCAGGCTGATGTTGATGTCATCGTTCATCAGCCGGCCGTTGCAGAAGCCGACCCACTTGCCGTCGACCAGGCCGACGAGCGTGTAGGGGTCCTTGAGCCGCTTGCGGTACCAGCCGAGGATCTCGGCGTAGACGCGAGCACCGACGATGTCATAGAAGTCGTGGTCGGATTCCATGACGCGCTTCACGTACTGCATCATCGCGGGGGCTTCCTCGATGCGAGCCTCGCGGATGTACATGGTGCGACCGTCCTTGAGCGTGATCATGGCGCCGGGCCACGGCTTCAGCTGCGACGGCGGACCCTGCAACAGCGGCTCGATCTCCTGCACGTCGAGCATGATGTGGTCCTGGGAGACTTTCTCTGGGGCTTCGAGCAACATGGGGTCACACTCCTGGTGAGTAAAGGCTATTTCTGACTAGAACGAACGGCCGACCTGGATGAGCTGAGGGTGCTGCGCCGGCCATCCGTGGCTCCCCCACTCCGCCACCCCCTGCCTCCCCCGCCCGGTTGGGCGTGGGGGGCAGGCCCTCATCGACGGGTTGCCGGTGAGGAGGGGTTGGGCGGAGCAATGTTCTCTTTGATTGACCCTACCGACCGACCGGGATCCGAACTGGCGGCGTCGGCGTGGTGACGGGGCCACCCACAGGTCCGTCGACCGGCGGGGTGCCGAGCGGGCTGCCTGCAGGCCCAGTCGGCGGCGGCGGTGCCGCGACGACGGGCTCAGCCTCACCGGGCTCGCCATGGCTGAAGAGGCCGTAGCGCGCGAGGTACTTCATGAGCTGGTAGGCGAAGATGCAGGTGAACGAGCCCATCGCGATCCCGTTGAAGGCGAAGGAGTTGCCACCGGCGGTGAAGGACCAGGTGTAGTTCGCGGCGCCGATGATCAGGGCGATCGCGGCGGGCATGAGGTTCACCGGGTTCTTGAAGTCGACGTGGTTCTCGACCCAGATGCGGGCGCCGAGGACGGCGATCAGTCCGTACAGGACCGTCGTTGCTCCGCCGAGGACCCCGACCGGAAGGGCGAAGATGAGCGCGCCGAACTTGGGGATGAACCCAAGGAAGATCGCGAAGCAGGCCGGCGACGACGTAGGCCGCGGTCGAGTAGACCTTGGTGGCCGCCATGACGCCGATGTTCTCTGCGTAGGTCGTGGTGCCACTGCCGCCGCCGAGACCGGCGAGCATGGTGGCGATACCATCACCCATGTATCCACGTCCGAGCGACCTGTCGAGGTTGCGACCGGTCATCGAGGCGACGGCCTTGATGTGGCCGGTGTTCTCGGCGATGAGGACCAGGACGACCGGGACGATCACGAGAATCGCCGACCCGCTGAAGGTCGGGGTGTGGAACGTCGGGAGCCCGATCCACGCGGCGGCCTGGAACGGCTTGAAGTCGTACTGCCCCTGGGGGATCGAGACGATGCACCCGATGATGACCCCGAGCAGGATCGAGATGCGGCCGATGAACCCCCGAAGGAGCACGGTGCACAGCAGGATCGCTGCGAGGGTGACGAACGCGGTCAGCGCTTGTGCTTGGAACTCGCCCGCTGCGGTCGGGGCGAGGTTGAGGCCGATCAGGGCGACCACGGCGCCGGTCACCGCCGGCGGCATCAGCCACTCGATGGCCTTGCTGCCGAACTGGTTGACGAAGGCGCCGATGATGAAGAAGACGGCGCCGCAGACGAAGATGCCACCCAGGGCGAGTGGAATGTTCCTGCCGACGCCTCCTGCGAGGCCTCCCTCGGCGAGGATGACCGGGGAGATGAACGCGAAACTGCTGCCGAGGTAGCTTGGCAGACCCATGCGCTGGCCCCGGCCGCGCGTGATGAGGATGAAGCCGATCGTCCCGATCCCCGAGAAGAAGATCGTGGTGGTCGGCGGGAACCCGGTGAGGACGGGGACGAGGAACGTCGCACCGAACATCGCCAGGACGTGCTGCAGGCCGAGACCGATGGTCTGAGGCCAGGCCAATCGTTCATCGGGTGATACCACCTCCGTCGGGAGGACGTGCTTCCCATCTCCATGGACGGTCCAGAGCGCTGCCATGTCTCCTACCCCCTAAGTGGGTGTGGGTCTGATGCCACGGAGCTCACCTCACTGATAGGGTGATGAGGAGACCCGGGCGCAACTGTGAGGGTGTGGAAACAACGGCGCCCTTGAAGGCGTTGCGGAACGGCCCGCACCCCTCCTTGGAAACTGTCACTTCGTGCGATCACGTTTGTCAGTCTGGTGTGACATTCCAGCGACTGCCAGGGTCCAAGGTCCCGTGTTCTCACGGATGTACGTCCCAATGAAAGGGACCGGATGGCTCCTGATCTTTCATCGCGCCGGGAGCTAGGCTTCGTTCATGCCCCAGGATCTCGTGACTCCTCAACGAGTCTCGAGGTACGAGCGCACGGCATTTCCATGGGCTCAAACGGCTGTCGCGAGCACCACGATCGCCGATCTCCTGGCAGCCGCGCCTCAGGAGGCTCAGCTGCTGGGTGCGTCGCGTTTCGCGCTCTACCTCGGTCTCGACGCGTCCCGAGGAGGCGTCACGGTCATCGCGGTGCTCGCCCCTGACGCCGTCCGGCTCCCGCTCGGCCTCGTGATCGCCGGTCGCCTTCCCGACCACATCCCCAGCAAAACGGCCTCCGTGGGAGGCGGCGAGGTCAGCGTCGGGCCTTTGGCGATTCGCGCGACTCGCTGGTTCGACCCTCGTCCTCGACTCGAAGAACCCTTCCAGGTGGATCGCATCGATGCGGCAGCTGGATTCCTCGACGGGCTACCGGCCGACGCTCACGGCCTTCCGGATGAGCCGCTCGACACCATCGCGACGTCTCTGATCAACGGCGATCCGACGCCTGCTCTGCGGGTCATCGGTCGCGGACCGGGCCTCACCCCCGCGGGTGACGACGTTGTCGCCGGCGCCCTCGCTGCCATCGCGCTTCGACGGCGACTCCCCAGAAGTGCGACCGAGGCAGTGCTCGCTCACGCCGCGTCCGCCACGACGTCGCTGTCGAGCTCGCTGCTCTGTTGCGCCGCCGCCGGCCAGGTCGTTCCTCAAGCCGCCCGTTTTCTCGCGGCGCTCTGCGGCACCGCTCCACTTGATTCCGCGCTCGACGACCTGCGTGCGGTCGGCGGCACGTCGGGCACTGCGCTCGCCATCGGACTCGTCGCCGGCGCGCGAGCCGCGGTCTGCGCGCCACAGGAGGCTACGTTGTGACAACTTCCGTCGAACTCCGGCACGGGGTCTACCGCGATTCCGTGAAGCTCATGCAGATCTCACGCTCGCTGTCGGCTTCGCCGGGTATCCAGGCGGCGCTTGTCGCGATGGCGACCCCCCTCAATCTCGACCTGCTCCCGAGGCTCGGCATCGACCCCTCGGCTGCCGCTGGCGCAACACCGAACGACCTGCTCGTCGCCCTTCGCTCGGACGACGACGCCTCCATGGCGTCCGCACTCGCGTTGCTCGCCGAGCTCCTTGCCGCCCGTGACGCCCAGTCCGGTGGCGACGGCTTCGGTGCGCCGGTGGCGCCTCGGACGACCGCGAGCGCGCTGAAGCGATCCGGCGCCGGCCTCGCCGTCATCTCGGTCCCGGGACGCAACGCGTTCGTCGAGGCGATGGACGCGCTCCGCGCGGGCGCCTCCGTGATGCTGTTCAGTGACAACGTGACCGTCGAGGAGGAGATCGCCCTCAAGGACGAGGCGACGCGCTGCGGTTCGCTCGTGATGGGGCCGGACTGCGGAACCGCGGTGGTCGGCGGGGTCGGCCTCGGCTTCGCCAACGTGGTGCGCCCGGGGCCCGTCGGACTGGTCGCGGCATCCGGTACGGGAGCGCAGCAGATCTGCTCGCTGCTCGACGCCGCAGGGGTCGGCGTGAGCGCCGTCCTCGGCACCGGCGGGCGCGACCTCTCGCACGCCGTCGCCGCTCGATCGACGCTGCGCGCGCTCGAGATGCTGGATCAGCATCCTCAAACGGAACTTGTGGTGGTGCTGTCGAAGCCACCGGCGGCAGACGTCGCCACCCTGGTGCGCGACGCCGTCGGCCACATGCGCACGCCGACCATCGTCGGATTCCTGGGCCGCGGCGAGCCCGATCTCACCGTGGTGAACGCGCGCATCCTCAGTGCGTTGGGTCTGCCGTCAGCCCCGCCGCGCGAATGGCTCGCGCCGGGGGAACGCCGGCCCCGCCACGGGATGCTGCGCGGCCTGTTCTCCGGCGGGACCCTCTGCGACGAGGCGATGATCATCGCCGCCCAATCGCTCGGACCGATCCATTCCAACATCCCCCTGGAGCCCGGTTGGGCGCTCGGTGACGACCTTCGCTCCGAAGGGCACGTCATGATCGATTTCGGCGACGACCGGCTGACACAGGGGCGCGCGCACCCCATGATCGACTGGACGCTGCGGCTCGACCGGCTCGCCGAAGAGGCCGCGGATCCCGCGTGCGCGGTCGTGCTCCTCGATGTCGTCCTCGGCTATGGGTCGCACGAGGCACCCGCCGGTGTGCTGGTCCCGGCGCTCCGCGATGCTCGAGCGCGAGCCCGCGCAGACCGGAGGGATCTCGCCATCGTCGTCTCCCTCACCGGAACCTCGGGTGACCCGCAGGGGCTCGAGGCCACCGCCCTCGCGCTCCAGGAAGCCGGAGCCAGCGTGCATCTCTCGAACGCCGCTGCAGCACGGACCGCGGCCGCACTCGTGGACGCGTCAGCACTCGTGGAAAGGACAGCCTGAGATGACCACCAACGCAACGTCGCTGCTCGAGGAGCCGAAGGCAATCGTCACCGCGGGGCTCGCCCTGTTCGATGAGGCGCTTGCCGCCCAGGCCGTTCCCGTGACACCCGTGCAGTGGCAGCCACCCGCCGGCGGCTCGGACGCCGCGCTCGCGGCCATCGCAGCCGATGCACGCACCCCGGACGCGAATGCCGAGGCAGCGCGGCGGCTGACCACCGCTCGCGCCCAATGGGTCGACGTCGCGCGCGCCGGCGACGTGCTCGGACTGGGAAAGGCCGAGTTCCTGCATGCCGGCCCTCCGATCGAATGGAAGGACGCGTCAGGACCCGTCCGGGGCGCGCTGCTCGGCGCCATGGTGTACGAAGGGCTCGCCGCCAACGTCGAGGACGCTGAGCGCATCGCCGCGGGTGGCGGTATCTCGCTGGCTCCGTGTCACTCCCGCGGCGCCGTCGGTCCGATGGCCGGCGTCATCAGCGAGTCGATGCCGGTCGTGGTGCTCCATGAGACCGAGTTCGGCGGTACGTCGTATGCGACGCTCAACGAGGGACTCGGCAAGGTGCTGCGCTTCGGCGCCTACGACGCCGAGGTCATCGAGCGGCTGCACTGGCTCGAGAAGGTGCTCGCACCGATGCTCCGTCAGATGCTCCAGCGCCACGGCCCGGTCGACCTCCCATCGATCATCGCCCAGGCGTTGCAGATGGGCGACGAGACGCACAACCGCAATCGCGCGGCAACGTCGCTGCTCCTGCGAGAGATCGTCCCCGACCTCATCGAGATCGATGCTCCGACGTCGGAGATCGCGGCGGCACTCCGGTTCATCAACGGCAACGACCACTTCTTCCTGAACTTCTCGATGCCGGCGGGCAAGGCCGCCGCCGACGCGGCGCGCGATATCCCCGGTTCGACGATGGTGGTGGCGATGGCCCGCAATGGCACCGAGTTCGGCATCCAGACGTCCGGGACCGGTGACCAATGGTTCACCGCGCCGGCGCCCATGGTGAAGGGGCTGTACCTTGCCGGCTTCGGCCCCGAGGATGCCAACCCCGACCTCGGCGACTCGACGATCACCGAGACGGTCGGTCTGGGTGGGTTCGCGATGGCGGCAGCGCCGGCGATCGCCCGTTTCATCGGCGGCGAGGCCGCGGACGCGCTCCGCCACACGCTGACGATGTACGAGATCACCCTTGCCGAGCACCCCGCGTACCAGATCCCGGTCCTTGGATTCCGCGGAACGCCGACAGGGATCGACGCGACCCTCGTGGCGCGAACGGGCATCCTCCCGATCGTCAACACGGGTATCGCGGGCAGGCTCCCGGGGATCGGTCAGGTGGGAGCGGGTCTTGTCAATCCGCCGATGTCGCTGTTCGTCGATGCCGTCACGGCGCTCGGCGCCAAGGCGAAGGAGGGCCGCTGACCAGACGGCTGCCGCCTCGGCAGCCGGCGGTTGCGACCTGCGATGCCTGACACGCTGACGATGGTCGTCTCGGAGGGCCGCCTCCGTGACGGCCGCGTGGTCGATATCGGGATCACCGGTGACCGGATCAGCGCGATCGGCGACCCGAACACGCTGCGCGCGCCGAGCGTGATTCCCGCCGGCGGCCGGCTGGTGACCGAGTCGTTCGTGAACGCTCATCTCCACCTGGACAAGGTGCACACGCTCGACATGGTTGGCGACGCTGCACTGCTGGCGTACACCGCAGGATCGATGGGAGCGGCGATGACCGGCATCGAGCTGGCCCGTGCAGTGAAGGAGCGGTACGACCGGTCATGGATCCTCCCGAACGTGCGTCGTGCGCTGCAGGACGCGGTTCGCTTCGGGACGCTCCACATCCTCGCGTTCACCGACGTCGACACAACAGGACGGCTCGAGGGGTTTCAGGCGGTTGTCGACGCCCGCGAGGAGTTCAAGGACGTGCTCGACATCAGGATCGTGGCGTTCCCGCAGGACGGTGTGGTCCGAGACCCCGGTGCGGCCGAGCTGTGCGAGCAGGCGATGGCTTCCGGCGCGGACGTGGTCGGCGGGATCCCGTGGATCGAGTACTCGGACACCGACGCCGCGCGGCACATGGAGTGGGCCTGCTCCCTCGCAGCGCGCCTGCAACGCCCGGTGGCGATGCTCGTCGACGACGCGAGCGATCCGTCGCTCACCACCACCGGGATGCTCGCGGAGGCGCTGATCGAGCATGGTCTCCAGGGGCGCGGGATCGCCTGTCACGCGCGCGCGGTCGGAACCTACGGCGAGCCGGCGCAGCGCCGCCTTGCGGGCCTTGCGTTGCGTGCCGGCCTCGGATTCGTGAGCGATCCGCACACCGGCCCTGGCCGCCTCCCCGTGGACCTGTTCGATCGGCTCGGCGTGCCGGTTGCCCTCGGTCAGGACGACATCGAGGACGCGTACTACCCGTTCGGACGGAACAACATGATCGAGATCGCCTTCCTTGCGGCGCACGCGCTCGGGTTCCTGTCGAAGCATGACCAGGGGCGGCTGCTCAACTTCGTCACGACCGGCGCCGCGCGCGTGCTCGGCGTCCATGACCACGGCATTGCCGAGGGGAACCTCGCCAATCTGGCCGTCCATGAATGCGAGGACGTTCCGGCGTTGCTGCGCAACCACGCGGCGCCGAGGTGGGTGGTCAGTCGCGGACGCGTCGCCGCCGAGACTCAGGCACGGACCAGCTTCGTCTGGGACCGCGGGCGTTCGGACTGACGGGTGAACGTGTCCACTCAGGTGGGCGACGGCCACCCGCCAGAGCGTCCATCGATGTAGACGGGGTGCTCGGGCGGTTTCCCCTCGAGCCAGTAGGCATCGAGGCGTTCCTGAGTTCCACCCGCGCTCGCGCAGGAAGGGCTCGTCGAGGAGCTGCATCCCGGTGAGCGCCGGTGGCTCGGTCCGGACGATCTCCATCAGGGCGTCGCAGAGAATGTCCGGTGATCGCCATTGCGAGCGGTCACCGAGCCCCCAGTTGATGCTCGCCTGACTTTCGATGATGGTGACCGGCCAGAGCGAGTTGCACGCCACCCCGTGCGCCGCGTTCTCGGCGGCGATGCCGATTGCGAGCCGGGTCATGCCCATCTTCGTGGTCATGTACGCGACATGACCGGCGTTCGATGCCGTCCCGATGGGCGGGGAGCAGTTGACGATATGCCCCCAGCGCTGCTCCACCATGTGCGGCAGCGCGTGGTAGGAGCAGAGATAGGCGCCGCGCACGTTGACCTCCCACATGAGGTCGTAGCGCCGCGGCGGTGTTTTCAGCACCGGTTGCCACCACATCGCGCCCGCGTTGTTGACCAGGATGTCGATGCGACCGAACCGCTCGACGGTCTGATCCACCATCGCCTTGACGTCGTCCTCGCTGCGGACGTCCACGCGGATCGCGATGGCGGCACCCCCGGCGGCGGTCACCTCCTCGGCCACGGTGTGGATGCTTCCGGGAAGCCAGTCGATGCCCTGCTCGGTCTTGCCGGTGATCACCACCGACGCCCCCTCGCTGGCGAGCCGCATCGCCATCGCCCTGCCGATGCCGCGGCTCGAGCCGGTGACGATGGCGACTCTGCCGGTAAGGGGACGCTCGGTCTCGGTCAAAGGTGGCGTGATCATAGGCGCGAGCCTGCGACGGGGTTTCCGGCGGCACATGGTCCCGGCCGGACCGCCAGCAACAGGACCGCCATGATGGCTATTCTTCTCGCGTCGAACGCGTCAGGGCGTGTGAGGAGGAGCCATGAGCCGCCACCGTCTTCGAGTTGCACTCGCGGCGACAACCGTGCTTATCGCCGCGGCGCCGGCCCTCGGCTCGACGGCCCGCGCCGCCTCCGGCGCGACCTCAGCCGCCGGATGTTCGTCCGGCGCGCACACCCTCGCGCCGGTCGGTTCGCATCTCTATCCGGACACGGGCAACGGCGGCTACATGAGTGTCCATACCGACATCCACATGGTCTACGACGCCGTCAGTGACATGTTCCTGACGGGGAACCATGTCGACCTCACCGACCGGTCGACACAGTGCCTGACCGACTTCAGCCTCGACTTCGAGCGCCACTCCGCCAATCGCGTCGCGGGCCCCGATCTCAGCATCAACTCGGTCACGGTCGACGGCCGGCCGGCAACGTACACGTTCGCCCAACCGACGTACCCCGGTGACCCGCATGGTCAGAACGATCCGAACCCAGCCGCGCACGAAGCGTCCGAGCTCAATCCGGTCGGCGGCCCGTCCGACAACCCGCTGCCGCCCGCCTGCTCCCCCGAGTTGACGTCGACGAATCCGGCCCTCCAGGACTTGCACGACGGCCTGCAGTGTCCTGCGAACAAGCTCGTGATCACGCCCGCCACACCGATACGAAACGGTGCGACCTTCACGGTGGTCGTGCACTACACCGGCAGGCCCGGGGTGCACAACGACGGTGACGGAACGACCGAGGGGTGGTTTCGCTCACCCGACGGCGGTTTCGTGACCACCGAGCCCGTGGCCAGTGAGGACTGGATGCCGCTCAACGACTACCCGACGGCGAAGCCCACATACGACTTCTATGACACGGTGAACGCCGGCAAGGTGGTGCTGTGCAACGGCATCCTGCTCTCCACGCGCACCAACGCTCCGAATGCGGAGTTCCCGGGTGGCTCAGCCACATGGCACTGGCGCCAGACCGCGCCGATCGCGAGCTACCTCGTCGAGAACAGCGTGGGCAACTTCGCACTGACAGAGCGCGTCAGCGACAACGGTGTCATCTACTACGAGGCGCAGGACACCTCGATCGGCGCGAAGCAGCAGCAGAAGAACCTCGCGATCATGCAGCAGCAACAGAACATCACGGCGTTCGAGAGCCTCTTCAACGGCACCTACCCGTTCACGTCCGACGGCGTCATCGTCGGGACCCCGGACGCGAGCTTCGCCGAGGAGATGGAGACGATGATCACGTTCCCCGGCGGGCAGATCGATCTCGACACGCTCTACCACGAGAACATGCATCAGTGGTGGGGCGACAACGTGACCGAGGGCGGGTACGAGATGACCTTTTTCAAGGAGGGTTTCGCGACGCTCGGCGAGTACCTGTTCGCGGCGCGCAGGGCGGAGGCGGCGGCCGGCGGTCCGGGAACCGCGGCGGGCGAGGCGGCCTTCGAGCGCGCGCTGGTGAAGATCTTCAACGAAACGTACGCGAGCGGCGGGGGCTTCTGGACCGGAGCGCCGTCGAACCCGACGCCGTTCAGCTTGTTCGACAGCGATCCGACGTACAGCCGCCCGGGCATCGCCTACATCGCCCTGCGCCAGATCCTCGGCGTGAGCAACTTCACCCAGGCCATGTATCAACTCCAGCGCGAATACGGCGGAAGCAGCATCACCGAGCCTCAGCTGGAGGCGGCGTTCCACCAATGGATGCCCAATCGGAGCGCGGCGTGCAGCGCCCGGCTGACGCAGTTCTTCCATGAGTGGTTCGACACGGCGTACGTCCGCGGCGGCGGAGCGAACCGGCCCCGGATCACCGGGCCGGGGCTGTCCGGTCCCGGCTTCTACAACGCGGCCGGGGGCTGCGACTGACCTGACCCGGGCCGGCCTCGATTCGACTAGGTCGCGTGAGTTCGGCGCCTCGCAAAGATCGACCGAACGGTTGATTGAACTTGATTCGGATGGCGGTCTGGTACGGCTACACTCCGCGTTCGAAAGCTCACCGCATCTTCTGCTGAGCGTGACGGCTGCGATCGCAGCCACCGGAGGAAAGCTCGATGCCGCTGTACATGGACCACCACCACAAAGTTGACGGCCTCACGGCCGAGGCTGTTGCCGGCGCCCATCAACGGGACCTCGAGGTGCAGGCCAAGCACGGGGTCAACTACGTCAAGTACTGGTTTGACGAGGGCACGGGTGCGGTCTTCTGCCTGGTGGAGGCTCCGTCGAAGGAGGCCGCCGCTCAGGTGCACCGGGAGGCGCACGGCCTCGTCGCCGACGACATCACCGAGGTGCAGGAGGGGGCCTGACCGCACTCCTTCGCTATCCCGCGGTGGCCGGGTGGGAACCCACTCCGGCCATCGCGCCGACCTCGAGCGGTCAGCTCCAGGTCATGTGGATGGCGCGCTCGAAGTTGACCCATCCGGCTCGCCGAAACGCCGCTGCCATCGGGGTGTTGCCGAGGTCCGTGGCCGCTCGTATGCGTGGGACGTCCTGCGCGGCGAGGACGCGGGTGCCCTCGGCGAGGATGTCGTCGACGTAACCACGGCCGCGGTGCTGCGGAAGCACCGCCAGGTACGCGATGACGGGGTTGTAGTCATTGCGAGCCGGGATCACAAACCCGACGGGATCGCCGTCCGCCAGCGTCGCAACCCGCCACCACTCCTTGGGGCTGGAATACCGACCGAACTCGTCCTCATACTGACCGACGGCCGCCTCCCGCGCGGACATCCGGGTCAGGTCAGCACGGCTGTGGGCATCGAGCGTTCCGTCCAGCACGGCTGTGAGCAGGACGATCAGTTCCTCGTCGTCCTGGACGGGCCGGAACCTCAGACGTTCATCTGAAGCTCTGATCGGAGTTCCGGGGCGCCATTCAAGGCGCAGCCGCTCGACGAACAGCCGCGCACCGGTATGCGCTGCCGTCGCGAGGCGGTCCTCCACTGCCTGCCTCGTGGCGACGTCCTCGCGCCAGTCAGGCGGGACGAATCGGATGTAGTCCGGCGGATGTCCATCGTTCGGAATGCTTGCGGCGATCGCGGTGCGCAGCATGTGCACCGCGACGTCCGCACGATCAGGGTCCCGGCTGTCGTCGTCGATGTCGAGAACGTCCAGGAGTGCCGGCGCGTCCGCTCCCGAACTGCTCCACCACGCAGCCCTGGCGATGAGCCGCTCGCCTCGTAGCGCGACCCACATCCATTCCGGCCGCCGGCGCCCCTCGGCAAGGTCTTCCGCAAGCTCCTCGTTGAGGACGTACGGCAGTCGGGTGAAAAGGCCGAGTTCGTCGGCGCCGTCTATCGGACGCACCGTGATGTCGGTCACGCCAGCTGTCTCGGCGCTTCAGATGGAGGCGTCGATGCCATCAGCACCTTTTGTGAAGTTTGGGGAGACGCGCAGCGAGGGCTGGAGCGGGAGACGAGGCTCGAACTCGCGACCCCTACCTTGGCAAGGTAGTGCTCTACCACTGAGCTACTCCCGCGGGTCTTTTGATCTCAGCTAGAGCGTTTCCCTACCTTTCTGCACTCCAGTGGATACGTTTCCCCAAGTCTGGGAAGCTGCTCGTGCCGAGGGCCTGAAAGGTAGCACGCGTCCCCTCCGGTGAGCGGCGTGTGGAACACCGGACCCCGGCCGACCGACGATCTCCGCAATCCGGATGCGACGGCGGCGGCATTGTCTACCAGGGGTGCAGCGGCTTGATCACCTCGGTGGTCGTCAGACCTGCGCAGCTGCCTCCAGACGCTGCGACGCGATCCAGCGCTCGAGCGCGTCACCCGACTCGAACGAACTGATCAGCGCGTAACGCGGTCCCGGGCCGGGGTTGTGCACCACGTGGTACAGCCGCTCGGTGTCGAGCACGAGCTGACGGCGCGGGTGCAGCGGGATGCGCAGCTCGGTCGATGGGTCGTCGCGTACCTCTCGCAGGATGAAGGTCGATCCCTGGGGTGCGTTGAGCTCGAGCCACGCACGCACCACCCAGCCCTCGCCGTCGGGGTTGAGACGGTTGTTGTCGTCCTGATGCAGTTGACGCAACGCATCAGCCTCGGAAGACGGGTTGAGCTTGATCACGCGCACGCGTCCGAATCGGGCGCCGATCGCCTCGACGTACTTGCACAGCGTCGGCGCGATCTCTCGGTTCGACGTCCAGACGCCGTCCTTGTCCGGCTTGCCGTGATCCCAGAAGCCGGCGCACTCCATCTGGCCCATCGCCGACGCGAGTGGGGCGAAATTCGTATCCCCGCCGGACTTCCAGTCGACGTACTCCAAGCCCTCCCACTCCTCGGGTGGGATTGCCGGACCGTCGCGGAGCACGACCGAGCCGTTGGCGGCGAGCACGTCGAGTTTCTGGTAACCCATGAGTGATTCCTCTCGATCTTGGATGACGCGGTTCAGCAATCCTGGGATCGCCCCCTAAGGCTACACGCGGCTGCGCACCGTGGCACGTCTGCACCCGGCTAAGCTGACCCGCGGTGACTGACGACCTCTCGCTCGCGCTCGAGCTTGCCGACGTCGCCGACGGCATCTCGATGGAGCGGTTCCGCGCTCACGACCTCAAGATCGACGCCAAACCCGATCTTTCGCCTGTCACTGAGGCGGATCACGCCATCGAGCGGTACGCGCGCGAGCGCATCGAAGCCGCGCGGCCCGGTCACGCGATCATCGGTGAGGAGTTCGGGGTCATCGGCGATCCGGGCGCAACCTGGCGATGGGTGATCGATCCCATCGACGGGACCCGGAGCTTCGTTCGCGGCAACGAGACGTGGGCGACGTTGATCGCGCTCCAGCGCGACGGGGAATCCGTGGTGGGCGTGGCATCGGCGCCCGCGATGCGGCTGCGCTTCCACGCCACTCGAGGCGGCGGCTCCTTTCTCAATGGACGCCCGATTCACGTCTCGAGGATCGCCAACATCGGCGAGGCGCTGATCACCCACACCGCGATTCGGGGATTCGTCATCACGAACCAGGCCGAGCGGCTCGTCGCACTCGCCGGACGCTGCTGGGACGCCCGCGGGGTCGGCAACTCCATGTCGCATCTCGCCGTGGCACGCGGCAGCGCCGACATCGGGTGGACGTCGCGGGCAAACCTCTGGGACTTCGCGGCGCTCTCACTCGTGGTCACCGAGGCGGGCGGCCGTTTCACCGATCGCAGTGGCGATGATGCGCAGCTGGGCGGTACGGGCATCTCGTCGAATGGGTTGCTCCATGACCTCGTCCTTGAGGCGGCCGGGTACGGTGGGCCGGCATCGTGAGGATCGGCACACTGCGCGACGGCGACACGGTGCGGCCGGCTCTGATCGAGGGCGATCGGGCGTTCCGGCTCGACGACATTCTCGGCGCGATGGGCGGCGTTCCCGTCGCCGTGCCGGATGGTGCGGATGCCGCTGCCGTGCTTGCATCGCCGGAGGTCGCCACGGCCGCACGGGCGGCCGCGGCTGAGCTCCCGGGGCTCATCGCGCGCGGCGCGGCGCCGTCGTACCCATTCGATGCACTCGGGCCACCGGTGTTGCGGCCCGGCAAGATCGTGTGCGCGGGCAGGAACTACGCCGACCACGCCAGGGAGCTCGGCAACGACGTCCCGACCCGACCGATCCTGTTCGCGAAGCTGGTCACGTCGGTTCGCGGCCCCTTTGACGACGTTGTCCGGCCGCGCGAGGTCGACGACCTTGACTACGAGGCCGAGCTGTGCGTGGTCATCGGCTCCGGTGGCCGCCGCATCCCAAAGGAGCGTGTGCTCGAGCGCGTCGCCGGGTACTGCTGCGCCAACGACGTCTCCGCACGCAACGCCCAGCTCGGCCTCGGCGATCAGTGGTTGCGCGGCAAGAGCTTCGACAGCTTCTGCCCCATCGGTCCCTGGATCGTGACGGCCGACGAGATCCCGGACCCGCAGGCCCTGGCGGTTCGCTGCCGTGTCGACGGGACGACCCGTCAGGACGGACGGACCGCCGACATGATCTTCGATGTGGCAACGCTGATCGCCTACATCTCGGACGCGTTCACGCTCGAGCCGGGTGACCTCATCCTCACGGGCACGCCTTCCGGCGTGGCGATGGGACAGCAACCCTCTCCGTGGCTGCAGCCCGGCCAGCTGTGCGAGGTCGAGATCCCGGGGATCGGCACCATCGCGAATCGGATCGTCGCTGAGGATCGTGCCTCGGGGTAGACGTCAGGTTCCCGGCGCGAGACCACCGCTGCCGGAACTGCTGCTGCGCACGGAGGGCGGATCTCAGGAGGAGACTGGGGTCAACGACTGAACCTTGGAGGATGGGCCGGCCATGATGAGAATCATCAACACCTTCGGCGAGGGCCTTCGGATGGTCTTGCGAAAGGATACGGGCCGAACCTGCCGGAGCTGCGGGGGTCGCATCGAGTTCGACGACAAGTTTGGGCAAGGTGAAGGCGTGTGCAGAAGGTGCCGAGAAGATCCCGGCGACGCCACATCTGCCCAAACGGATGGGAGCGGCCGGCTCAGCGAAGAGTGACCCGACGAGGCGACCACGCCTTGCTCAAGTTGGGGAAGAGATCAGGGTGTCCCAGCGTGCCATGGCGCGCCCGGCCGACCCGGCACGTTGCGGCTCCCAATCCTCGGCGCGGAGGACGATGGCATAGTGAGCTGATGAGGCGGCTTGAGCGGTGCGGCCGGCCACAACCCACGGCGGCACTCATCGAGAACGACGCATGAATCAGGCGCGCGTCATCCTCACCGAGTCGCGACCCGCGCCCATGGTGGCGGGCCCCCTCGGTGGTTCCGGCAGCCACATCGTCCAGATCATCATTGTCATCGTGGTGGGCGCCGCGCTCATCGGATACTTCCTGCTGCGAGTCGGACGGAGAGGCGGTGGCGTTGAAGTCCGCGCCGTTGCAGCGGCGGTCAGCCGGCATGACGGCGACATCGACGCACACGAGGAATCTTCGAGCGACGGGACGGTGAGGTTGGTTCGGACGTGGAGTGGGATCGCAATCGGTGGTCAGGGTGAGCAGTGGGATATCGCGATCGACGGCGTTGTGGTCGGCTCGATCGCCGGCAAGGAGACCGTCGAGGTAGCCGTGGGCCCCGGGCACCACACGTTGCGCCTCGGGTCCGGCCGGCACCGCAGCCGTGAGCGTGCGTTCGACGTCGGGCCGGGCGAGGTCGTCGGCTTCAGCTGCCGTGGTCCGAGGTTCTGGCCCGAGCTCCTGGTGGCACTGGTCAAGAACGACCTGTGGATCTCGCTGCGCCAAGAGTGAACTCGGAGTCATCAGCCCCATTGGGCAATGAGCCGGCCGGCGCGGAATCGCCGCGCACCGCCTCGATCGCGGGAGAGCTCGTCACCGAGACGCTGCTCGAGTACGACGGTGGTCGCCAGGTCACGGCGTACGTCCCTCCGGATCCGCCCGAGGCAGTCGTCTTCGCGGGTGACGGACAGGGGTTCTCGAGATGGGGTCGGTTCCTCGAGGCGGCCGATGTCCCGTCCACGATGATCGTCGGCGTCCACGGGCTGGCCGAGGAGATGCCGCGGCTCCACGAGTACTCGCCCGTCTTCGACGCGAAACGATTCGCGGCACACGAGCAGTTCTTCGTCGAGGACGTCCGCGGATGGGCTCGTTCGCGTTTCGGAGTCGAGCTGCCCGCGGAACGCACCGCGGTGTTCGGTTACTCGGCGGGTGGAGAGCTCGCGCTCGCGCTTGGGCTTCGCCATCCGGACGTCTACGGCGCGATCTTCTCCGGCTCGCCGGGCGGCGGCTACACACCGCCTGACGAGATGCCGACCTTGCTTCCTCGGGTGTACCTCTTCGGCGGCACACTCGAGCCGTTCTTCCTCGACAACGCGACCCGGTGGGCGGTCGCGCTGCGCGATGCGGGTGCTGACGTCGTCATGAGCGAACGGGAGGTGTCGCACGGCGCGAGGTTGTGGCGAGCAGAGTTCCCGCGCATGGTGGCGTGGGCGTTTGGACGATGAAGCATCGATATCCCCGATGGCTCGGCGTCCTGGTGGTCGCAGGCCTCGCCGCAGCGGTCGTGACCGTCTATGCAGCCGGCGACTGGAGGAAGGCCGACGTTGCCCTCTTCCACACCTACGCACTCGGCTTCTGGGGCAACCTGGCGCATCCGCTGCTGCCGACCGAGTACCCACCGCTCTCGATTCTGCCGTTCTCGCTGACGATGCTGGGTCCGGCTGCGTGGTATCCGGACGTGTTCGCGTTCTGGATGGGGGTCATCGCGGTGGTGGGCTATGTCGCTTTTCGGCGACTGACCTCGCCGCCCCAGGCGACCGCGTACGCCCTGTACGTCGTCGCGGCGGGAGTCGCGACGCTCCTCTTCCGCTTCGATCTCGTGCCTGCACTCATCACCGTCGGGTCCGTCTGGCTGATGCAGCGCGGACGTTTCAGCGCGGTGTATCCGTTGCTCGCGGTGGCCACGCTCATGAAGCTCTTCCCGCTCCTGCTCCTCCCCGTGGCAGCGATCGCGCACTGGCATTCACGTCGTGGGGACCCCGGTCCTCGATGGACGCACGTGGGGCTTGGGGTCGCGTCCTTCGCCGGAATCGTCGCAGCAGGCTTCGTCGCCGCCGGCTTGCTCGATCCAGCCCACGGCCTCAGCTCGTTCACGTATGACCTGCGCCGCCCGGTCGAGGTCGAGTCCGTGCCGGCGACGGTGCTCTGGCTGGGGTCGATCCTCGGTCCGGCGGCACGCCCCGACGTGAGCTTCGGATCGTTCAACCTCGTGAGCGACCTGAGCCCGGTGATCAACGCGCTGGCAGCTGCGGCGCTGCTCTGCGGGCTTGCCGCCGTCTACTGGGGGCAGCTGCGAGGACGCTTCTCAGTGGGGCAGGCGGCCGTCGCTGCCGTGCTGGTGCTGCTCTGCACCAGCAAGGTGCTGAGCGCCCAGTACCTGCTCTGGGTGGCACCGCTGCTCGCGCTGACGGTGGGCTTCCAGCTCCGATGGTTCATCGTGTGCCTGCTCACCGCGCTGGTATTCCCGGCGCTGTGGCCGGACGTGGGGCAGGGAACCGCTGTCACGTACAGCGCTGTGCTGCTCGCCGGCATCGCCGTGCGCAACGCGGCCCTGGTGCTCCTGACGATGCGGTTCCTCACAGCCCCGGGCAACGACCTGGAACCGGAGCTCCGCGGCAGACGGACCACACCCGCTCGGGCTCGAGCTCAGGTCGCCTGATCCCAACATTGGTCGCGCCCGCGGCTTGACCCCCTGCACTATCTGTCGCCACCCCCCGCTCGAGGAGTCGAGCGCTCGCCTGCAGCGCCGCGGGTGGGGACGTCGTGCCGGGGGCCCTCCTCTGGAGCAGAGCTCCCGGCACTGGTCACAAGCCGCTGCGCCGACCTATCGTGCGGCAGCAGCGGCGTGCGGAGTTTCCGCTCTCTCGCGCCACGTGGCACTCGTCGCGTCGCGATCCCGCACGAAGTCGACCATCTCGACTGGACGCCCGGGCCAGCGCAGCTCGGCCGCGCTCGGCGGGGTCTCCGCCACGACGCGCCCGTGCGACACGACGTACCACGGACGAACCTGACGCCGCACGGCGTCGAAGGCGTCCGTCGCCGGCAGGACGATGAAGCTCGCGGGACGTTCCGGCTGCACACCGTACGACGCACCGAGTCCCAGCACGGCGGCGGCGCGGGAGGTCACCATGTGGAAGCACTCGCTGATCTCGGCCGGCGACATCAACTGCGTGGCAAGCGCACCGACATGCGCGACCTGAATCGGGTTGCCCGTGCCGAGTGGATACCACGGATCCATGACGTCGTCGTGCCCGAACGCCACGTTGACGCCGGCCCGCAGCATCTCCTTCACCTGGGTGAGGCCACGGCGCTTGGGGTACGCATCGAAACGACCCTGCAGGTGCAGGTTCACCATCGGGTTGCACACGAGGTTGATGCCGGAACGCGCGAGGATGCGCTGGAGCTTGTAGCTGTAGGCGGAGTTGTACGAGCCCATCGCGGTGGTGTGGCTCGCGGTCACCTTCTCACGCAGCCCTGAGCGTGCAGCCTGGGTGGCGAGCACTTCCACGAAGCGTGACTGCTCGTCGTCGATCTCGTCGCAGTGCGCATCGACAAGCAATCCATATCGAATCGCAGTCGCCACGGCGACTTCGACCGATCGCACCCCGTCCTCGCGCGTGTCCTCGAAATGCGGGATCGCGCCGATGCAATCCACGCCGCGCTTCGCCGCCTCCTCGAGCAGGCGCTCGCCGTCCGGGAAGGACAGGATGCCCTCCTGCGGGAAGGCGACGAGCTGCAGGTTCACGACGTCGCGGACGCGCTCGCGCACCTCGATCATCGCGTCGAGCGCCGTGAGCGTCGGATCGGTGGTGTCGACGTGGCTCCGAACGTGCAGGACTCCGTTGGCCACCTGCCAGCGGAGGACCTCCTCCACCCGCTTGACGACGTCGTCGTGGGTGAGGGTCGCCTTGCGCTCGGACCAGCGCTGGATGCCCTCCCAGAGCGTGCCGCTCTCGTTCCAGCGCGGTTCACCCGCGGTGAGGCACGTGTCGAGATGGACGTGTGGCTCCACGTACGGTGGCGTGACGAGCGCGCCATGCACGTCGAGCTCCGTCTCGACGGCGCCGACGCTGACGCCCGCCGGCTCGACGGCGAGGATCTCCCCCGCCTCGACGATGATGTCGACGTGACGATCAGGCATGTCGTCATCCAGCAATCGCGCGTTCCTGACAACCAGTTGCATCACAAACTCCTACGCCGACCGTTTCATCGGCAATCCGCCCCGAGGAGACGAAGCTGGGGCACCGGTCTGTCCGGTGCCCCAGCGATGATCACGCCCCGTGCCCCCTGGGAATCGGTCCTGGCGGCACGATCGCCGGGCCGCCGACCCGAAGCCCTGTGGACCCAGCGCCCGAGACAGGCTTCTTGTACAGCGGTGCCACCGACGGCCGTCCGATGATGAAGTAGACGGCACCCGCGACGATCGGGCCGACCAGCCAGGTGAGGTCCACCCCACCGAGCGCGTTGGCCCCCGGTCCCTGCAGGAACGTCGGAATGCCGAATTCGAAGCACCACGCCGCGACGCACCCGACCAGGAAGGCGACGATCGCCTGCCAGCGGATGTCAACGATGCGCGCGTGCTTCGGCGGGTCGTACAGCGAATCCACGTCGACCTTCTGGCGGAGGAACACGTAGTAGTGGATGAGCATGATCGCGGCCCAGGGCGTGATCCACATCACGAGTCCGCTGAGCCAGCCGTCGAGCGTGTTCGCGAAGCTCACCTGGTAGACCAGGTAGACCGTGAAGGCGAGCGCGATGGCGCCGACGAGATACGCGATCTTGCGCCGGTTGAGGTGCCAGTCGAGGGTCTGCACGCAGAGCGAGCAGCTGTAGATGTTGAGGATGTTGGTCGCGATCGGGCCGTGCAGCACCAGCAGCAACACCGGGATCGCCATGACACCGAAGTTGTTCACAACGAGTGCACCCGGGTCGACCTGCTGGCTGACGGTCGCCAGCGTCGCACCGAAGATGCCCAACCAGACCACCGGGAGGAACTGTCCGAACACGCTGGCGAGGTAGACCTTCTTCTTGGGCATCGACTTCGGGACGAACCGGGAGTAGTCAGAGGCATACGCGAACCAGGTGACGCCCCACCCGATGCCGATCGCCGTCATCATCGTGCTCATCGCCGACAAAAGCGCGGTGCCTTGGAGGCCGCTCCCGGCGTAGCCCCACTGCACGTGGTTCTGCGTCCAGGCGACGATGGTCATCGTCAGCAGCACCGCGAACGTCACCGGCACCGTGTAGCGCTCGAACTTGGCGATCGCACGGAAACCGGTGCCGCGAGCCAGATCTGAATGCCCATCACAAAGACGACGACGCCGATCTTCAAGCCGATGCCGCCGTCGATGCCCAGCTTCGAGAAGAGGGCGAGGACGAGGTCGAGAACGATCCAGGTGTTGACCGCGCACCAGCCTGCTGAGATGAGGCCCTGAATGGCGGTGGGAAAGTACGCGCCGCGTCGGCCGAAGGCGCTGCGGGACATCACCATCTGGCTCACCCCTGTGCGCTGCCCCATGAGCACGAAGAATCCGAAGACGCCCATGCCGATGAGGTTGCCGACCACGAGCACCACGATGCACTGGAAGAGGCTCAATCCGAGTGCGATGCCGAGGGCGCCGAGGACCCAGTTGATTGGCGCGATGTTCGCGCCCGCCCAGATCCAGAACTGATGCGCCGCCGTTGACGTCCTCGCTGAGTCGGGGACCGGGAGCAGCGTGGTCTCGACAAACTCGACCGCCTGCTCATCAATGTGGACTGGAGCCGTGTCGGCCATAGCGTTTCTCCGGGTGCGGCCGGCCACCGTGGCGGCTCGGCCTGTGGGCCGTTAACGGAAGTGTGGCCCCGGGCACCGGTGCCCCTCCTAGGGGAGAACGGCTCGACTTCGAGGGTCCAAGTGCTCCCCCACGGCGACCGCCACGACCGCGGTGCTTAGAGGTGAATCCCTCGCATCAACATGCCGAGCGCGTATGCCTCGGGCGTCACCGGTTGGTCCTCGTCCTCCCGCTGACCGCCCGTCTTCGACGCGCTGTCCGGGAGCATGTGGAATGCGCCGGCCATGACCAGCTGATGGACGTCGGGGGCGATCGCGTGCACGAGCTCGCCGAACTTCCCGACGCGCGTCGAGACCTCGTGCGGGCGCTTGATGAGCGCCTCCACCACCATGTCGGCCGCCTCGTCGGAGCTGATCGTGGGGAAGTTCTTGTACATCCCGGTGGGCGCGATCATCGGCGTGCGCACGAGCGGCATGTGGATCGTGGTGATCGCGATGCCCTCGCTCGCCACCTCGGGAGCGAAGCATCGCGAGAACGCATCGAGCGCATTCTTGCTTGCCACGTATGCGGCGAACCGCGGCGGGTACGCCTGCCCGCCGATCGACGTGATGTTGATGATGTGCCCGTCGTGGCGCTCACGCATACCCGGCACCACCGCCATGATGAGGGCGATCGCGCCGAAGTAGTTCAGCTTCATGGTGCGTTCGAAATCGTGGAAGCGGTCGAGCGAGTCGAGCACCGAGCGCCGGATGGACCGCCCCGCGTTGTTGATGAGCACGTCGACCCGGCCGTGGTCGGCGACCACCCGCTCGATCATGCGGGCGCACGCATCGTGGTCGCTCAGGTCGGTGGGATACACGTGGGCGTCGCCACCGACGCTCGCCACCTCCGCGCGCATCTCCTCGAGCTGCTCGACCCGGCGCGCCACGCCGATGATCGTGGCGCCCGACTCGGCCAGGTGCCTGCAGACGGCGCGCCCGATCCCGCTCGAGGCGCCGGTGATGACCACCACGCGCCCGCCGACCACACGGCGAAGGTTGCCCGGGGTCGGGAGCTGGGGATCGAGATGCCGCTCCCAGTAGTCCCACACCTTCCACGCGTACTCGTGCAGCGGGGGGCAGGCGATCCCGCTGCCCGCGAGCGCCTCCTGCGCGCCGGTCGAGTCGAAGGTCGCCGCGTAGTTCATGTAGGAGAACGCCGCTTCGGGGATGCCGAGACGTGATAGCGCCTGCTCGCGCATCCGCTTCACGGCGGGCAGTGCGCCCATCGCGGACGCCACGCCTCCCGGGATCATCCGCGCCATGCGCCGGTCGATCCGCAGCGCGAACTCGGGGGCATGCGCCGCGCGGCAGAACGTGTTCAGGGTGTCGCCGAGCGACAGCGGCGCCGGATCGACGACGTGAAAGACGCGGCCGTCCAGTCCGTCGGCGTGCGCGATGTGATCGATCGCCTTTGCGACGAAGTCGACGGGCACCAGGTTGAACGGCCCACCCTCCGGGCCGATGAACGGCACCCACTGCGGGAAGGCGTCGCGCATCTGCTGGATGAGCTTGAAGGCGTAGTACGGGCCGTCGACGCGATCGGCCTCCCCGGTCTGCGATGAACCGATGACCATGCCCGGACGGTAGACGCGCCACGGCACCGTCGCCTCCTCGCGGACGATGCGCTCGGACTCATGCTTCGTCCTGTAGTACGGGTGGTCGAGCGCCTGCCCCTCGTCGAACATCTCCTCGGTGAAGGAACCCTTGAAGCGTCCGGCGACCGCGATGGAGCTGACGAGATGCAGGCAGCTCGCGCCGACCTCGTTGGCGAGACCGACGACGTGGCGCGTCCCCATCACGTTGGCGCGCTCGGTCTCGTCAGCCGGCGCGAGGAGGTCGTAGACAGCGGCGAGGTGGAAGCACTGCGCGCCGCGCAGCTGCTCGCGGTCGTCCGAGGTGAGTCCGAGCCCCGGTTCCGCCAGGTCGCCGCTCAGCGCGTGCAGCCGCTTCCCGCCCGGGTCCAGGTGCTCGCGCAGCGTGGCGAACCGGGCATGCGAGCCGTGCCGGACGAGCACGAAGACGTTGCCCCCGCGGGCAAGGAGCAGGGGCAGCAGCTGGCGGCCGATGAACCCGGTCGCCCCGGTGACGAAGTAACTCACGCGCCGGAGGATAGTCGGCCTGCGACGCGACCGCCACAAGCCCCCCGTCGAGCCGGCGACCCGGCCACCCCACGAGGCGGCGGCGAGGGCGATTCGACGCGCCTGCGCCGTTCCTTGATTTCCGTCACTCCAGTCGCTAGGCTGACCACCATTCTCGGGCGGGGACCACAGGAGGCACAGGAGAATGCATATGGGTCACGGAACCATTCGTCGTGCGCTGATCACGAGCGCGGTCAGCGCGATCGCGGCGGGCAGCGCACTCCCGGGGGTCGCGCTGCTCTCGCAGGCGGCCGGGGGACCCGTCCCCATCCCGGCGATCACCGGCAATATGGTCGGACATCTCACCGGCGCCCAGGTGCCGACGACCGCCGAGTGCCTCGCCGATTTCAACATCCCGTGCTTCTCGGGCCGCCAGCTCGAGAACCACTACGGCCTGCCTGAGCTGTACGCGGAGGGGCTCAACGGCAAGGGCAAGACGATCGTCATCGTCAACTCGTATGGCTCGCCCACGATCCGCGCCGACCTGCGAACGTTTGACTCAGAGCTCGGATTGCCCAATCCTTCGTTGAGGATCATCCACCCGGTCGGCGCCATTCCACCATTCGATCCGACCAACAGCACGATGGTCGGCTGGGCCGAGGAGACGACCCTCGACGTCGAGATGTCGCATTCGATGGCACCTGGCGCGAACATCCTCCTCGTGGAAACGCCGGTCGCCGAGACCGAGGGCGTGACCGGGTTCCCGCAGATCGTGGCGGCGGAGAACTACGTCATCAATCACCATCTCGGTGATGTGATCTCGCAGAGCTTTGGGGCAACCGAGGAGACGTTCCCCACGGCACAGTCGCTCCTCCATCTCCGCAGCGCCTACAAGAACGCGGCCGCCCACAGCGTGACCGTGCTGGCGTCATCGGGTGACGACGGCGCGACCAACGCCTTCCTTGACGGCTCGTGCTGCTATGCACGCCCCGTGAACTCGTGGCCGTCCAGTGACCCGCTGGTGACGTCGCTCGGCGGCACCCGGATCCACGCCAACGCTTCCGGCACCGGCGCTGCGCCGGTGTATCGCGACAGTGTCTGGAACGACCCGAACAGCGTCCTGAACGGCGACCCGACGGATCCGACCACCTGCTGCGGCGGTGGCGGCGGCAAGTCGGAGATCTTCTCCCGGCCCGCGTACCAGAACTCGGTTGCTGACGTCGTCGGCGCGCATCGCGGCACGCCGGACATCTCGATGAGCGCGGCCGTCGACGGTGCGGCGCTCGTCTACCTCAGCTTCGAGCCGCTCAGCCCCGGCTGGTACCTGTTCGGCGGCACCAGTGAGGCGTCGCCGCTCTTCTCGGGCATCGTGGCGATTGCTGATCAGGCAGCGGGTCACGACCTCGGACAACTGAACAGCAGGCTGTATGCGCTTCAGGGCCAGGCCGAACTCTGGCCTCGTGGACGTCACCCACGGCAACAACAGCTTCACCTTCTACAACGCGAGCGACCACCTGGTCACCGTGCACGGGTTCAGCGCGGGCCCGGGCTACGACCTGGCGAGCGGGCTCGGCACCATCTGGGCGCCGGACCTCGTCAGCTCACTCGCGGACTGACCAACACCGCCAACTGACACACGGAGGGCCGGGTCGATGACCCGGCCCTCTATTCTTTGTGTCCGATATGCCTGAGCCCGTCGTCGTCGCCCTCGGCCGCTCCCCCATCGGGCGCGCCATGAAGGGATCCCTCGTCAACGTGCGGCCGGACGACCTCGCAGCGAGCGTCGTCACGCAGGTCCTGGACCGCCTCCCCCAGCTCGACCGCGACACCATCGAGGACCTCATCTGCGGGTGCGGCCTCCCCGGGGGCGAGCAGGCATTCAACCTCGGCCGCGTGATCAGCATCCTCACCCGGCTCAACGTTCCCGGCACCACGGTCACCAGGTATTGCGCATCCTCGCTGCAGACCACGCGGATGGCGGCACACGCGATTCGCGCGGGCGAGGGCGACGTGTTCCTCAGCGTCGGGGTCGAATGTGTCACGCGCTACATGAACGGCACGAGCGACATGTCGCAGTGCAAGAACGATCGGCTCCAGCCGGGCAACCCCGAGGGCTTCCCCGACATCTACATCGCGATGGGTCAGACCGCGGAGAACGTCGCCGCGCGCGACGAGATCTCACGCGAGGAGATGGATCGCTTCGCTCTGCGCAGCCAGCAGCGCGCCGTCGCCGCCCAGGACGACGGGTTCTTCGAGCGCGAGATCGTGCCGATCACGCTTCCCGATGGCGCCGGCACGCTCACGAAGGACGACGGTCCGCGCCGTGAGACCACCCTCGAGAAGCTGGCAGAGCTCAAGCCGGTCTTCCGCGAGGGCGGGAGCGTCACCGCCGGGAACGCCTGCCCGCTCAACGATGGCGCCGCCGCGGTCGTCGTGATGTCGGACACTCGCGCCAAGGAGCTCGGCATCACGCCGCTCGCGCGGATCGTCGCCACCGGGCTCACGGCGCTCGAGCCGGAGTTCATGGGACTCGGACCGATCGAGGCATCCAGGCAGGCGCTCCGCCGTGCCGGCATGACCATCGACGACGTCGACATCGTCGAGATCAACGAGGCCTTCGCCGCCCAGGTGATCCCGTCCGCGCGTGGCATCGGCCTGGATCCGTTCGACGATCGCCTCAACCCGCACGGTGGGGCGATCGCGCTCGGTCACCCCTTCGGGATGACGGGCGCGCGCATCCTCTGCACGCTGCTCAACGGACTGCAGACGGTCGGCGGCACGATCGGGCTCGAGACGATGTGCGTCGGTGGCGGCCAGGGGATGGCGATGATCGTGGAGCGCCTGCAGTAGTCGGCAGCGGGGCTCCGGCCTAGCCGGCGACGCGGGCGCGGCGTCGTGACGCTCGTCCCGGAAGGCTCACCTCGACCTCGTCGGGGCGATGCGGAGGCTCGGCGCCGGCACGCCGCCGGGGTGGCCGGCTCGCGAGGATGATCGCCGCCAGCGTCTCGATGATGCCGTCAACCTCGCGCCGATCGAGGATCAGCGGAGCGAGCAACCGGACGCTTCCCTGCCCGCCGGGCAGCGCGAGGATGCCGCGTCGCTCGAGATGGCGGAGCAGGGTCGTGGGGCTGAGGCTGGTCTCGACGCCGACCATGGAGGCGCATCCCCGGACCTCACGGATCTCGCCCAGGCGCAGCGCGCGCAGCCGCGACTGCAACCGCTCGCCCGTCAGCTCCGCCAGGGCGCGAACGGTCGGGCTCAGCGCGGTCCGGATCGTGGCGTTGGCGGCGGCACAGACCAGCGGCGGGCAGGAATCGTCGGGATCACGGCGGGCGAGCCGGGCTCGCCGCGCGATCGAAGGGCCGACCGCCGCGACGCCGAACGGCAGTCCGTTGGCAAGCGACGATCCGAGGCAGACGATGTCCGGATCGATGCCCCGCTTCGACGACGCGAGCGTCGGTCCCATCCGCAGCGCGGTCCGGACCTCGTCGACGACGAGCAGCGCGCCCGTCCGCCGGCATCGTTCCGCCACCGCGGCGAGGTATCCATCCCTCGGCACCCGGACACCCGCGTCGACCTGGACGGGCTCGACGATCACCGCGGCAACCCGTTCGTCGAGTGCGGCGTCGAGCGCGTCGAGGTCATCGAATCCCACTTCCACCAGCTCGAGTCCGCGGCGGGCGATGCCGTTCGCCGTGCCAAGGCTCGACCCGCGGCCCGAGCCCCGCATCGTGACCACACGCTCGCGCTCCGACGCGGAGGCGATCCAGGCGATCGCCAGGTCGATCGCCGCCGATCCCGAGGACGTGAAGCTGACGTGCGTCAAGGGCACCGGGATGATGAAGCTGAGTGCCTCGAGCAGCTCCTCGCGGAGATCGTGCTCGAACCCCGGCGGCACAGTGGTGAAGGCACCGAGCTGCGCACCGATCGCCTCGACGACCCGCGGGTGGTTGTGTCCGAGCAGCGTGCTCGCGCCGCTCGACGTCAGATCGAGGTAGCGGCGGTCCTCGTCGTCCCAGACGTATGCACCCTCGCCCCGGACGAGCCGCAGGGAGCGCGACGTTCGATGCAACTCATTGAGCCACCGATCCGGAAGAACCGCGGTCACCAGGGCGACCTCCACTCAACCGCTATGTCGTCTAGCGTACAGCCGCCGGGTCCAGCGTGCCACGCGGCCGCGCCGCCGCTTTACATGGGATGCGTCGGCGAAGTACTCTCCGTTTGACCCGCAAGCATCGTGCGACGCGTTCGCGATGTTGGGCGGGAAACGCACATCCAGGGGGGCCGGCGTTCGGGGGAGCGCCGGCCCCGTCGCCCCTTCGAGCGGCGCTACTCGCCCACCGCGACCGGACGGTGCGGGTCCGTGATCCAGTCGCTCCACGAGCCCGCGTACAACGCGGCGTCGATACCCGCGCGTGCCATGGCGAGCACACCCTGCGAGGCCACCACCCCGGAGCCGCAATAGACGCCGACCGGGGTGCCGGGGCCGATTCCGAGCGCAGAGAGACGGGTGCGCAGCTCCTCTGCCGGCAGCATGGTTCCGTCGGGGTTGAGCGTCCGCGGTGCGGGAAGGTTGCGAGCACCCGGGATGTGACCGGCCACCGGGTCGACCGGCTCGGTTTCCCCGCGGAACCGCTCGGGTGCGCGCGCATCCACCAGGACGCCGCGGCTCGCGATACCGGCAGCGCCGCCCGCATCGAGCAGCGGCATTCCACCGGGGGTCGCCTGGAAGTCACCCGGCTCAGGCTCGGGCTCATCCCCCTCGATGACGGGGAGGCCGGCTGCGATCCACGCCGCGAAGCCGCCGTCGAGAAGGGTGACGTCGGGGTGGCCGAAGTAGCGCAGGAGCCACCACGCGCGGGCGGCGGCCATGCCGGTTGCCGCGTCGTACACGACCACCGATCGGGTACCCGTGACCCCGTGGCGGCGCATCCCCGCCTCGAACGAGACGCGGTCGGGCAGCGGGTGGCGCCCTCCAGGCCCGGGCGGGGCGCTCAGCTCACGGTCGAGATCGACGAACCGCGCTCCGGGGATGTGGCCACGGCGGTAGTCCTCGATCCCGGGCGGCCCGCCGAGCACCCATCGGATATCGAGCACCACCGGCGCGTCGTGCGCCCCGAGCCGTGAAGCGAGATCGTGACAATCGTGCAGGAGCGATACCATGGGTGCAGGATCCCCCAGTGTTGCGCAGCGACGAAACCGGAGTGGCTGCTACGGCGTTATCACTATCGATTGGGAGCGTCAAACGCGCCCTCAGACCGAACAATGGTACGGTGGAATTGCATGGCTGACCAGACTTGGCGGGGCCGGGGCGGCCTGGTTGCCGGTGTCGCCTTCGGCGCATTGGTGCTCACCTCGTGCTCGCTTCCCGGTACCCAGGGTCCGGTCGGCGCGGTCAAGGTCAACGTGGCCGGCGCACCCGTCGTCGCGCCGCCTCCATCCATCGCGGTGAGCCCGGCCAATCACTCCCAGCGGGTCGGGCTGGACGCGCCGATCGTGGTCACCGCCAGCTCCGGGCACCTCGACACGGTCTCGATCACCGAGGCGGGCACCTCCGCCGCACCGCAGGGCGTCCTCTCCCCCGACGGGCGCACCTGGAGGATGACTCAGCCGCTCGACCAAGGTGCTCACTACACCGTCGTCGCCACGGCATCGACGAGCGCCGGCTCGACGTCCACCGCGAGCTCCTCCTTCACCACGCTCGTGGCATCCAGCCGGCTGCTCACCGGCATGACCCCAATCGACGGCGAGACCGTCGGGGTTGGTGAGCCGATCGACCTCCGGTTCAACACACCGATCCCCGCGGCCCAGCGCGCGGCGCTTCTCGAGCGGATCCAGGTCACGTCGACGCCGGCGGTGCAGGGTGGATGGCATTGGTTCAGCTCCCAGATCGTCCACTTCCGGCCCGCAACATTCTGGCCGGCGGGCACCAGGGTCACGGTCACGGCGGACCTCAAGGGATTCGACGTGGGCGGCGGCATCTGGGGACTCGGTGACTGGTCGTCGAGCTTCACGATCGGCGCCAAGCACTACACGCTCATCAACAACAACACCCACACCATGCAGGTGTTCGACAACGGCAAGCTCTGGGCCACCTACCCGGTCAGCCTGGGCAAGGGCGGGTTCGCCACCATCCAGGGAACCCTCGTCGTCCTCTACAAGACCTACGTCGTCGTGATGAAGTCCTGCCCGACCTTCCACACCCCCGCCGCGTGCATCCCCGGCGGCGCGCAGTACTACGACGACCCGGTCTACTACGACACCGCGATCTCGACGAGTGGGTACTTCATCCACGCCGCGCCGTGGTCGGTGGGTTCGCAGGGGCGCGCGGACGTCTCGCATGGGTGCGTCAACCTCAGCATCGCGCGGGCGATCGCCTTCTACAACTTCAGCCTCCCCGGTGACGTCGTGCAGATCGAGAACACCGGCTACAACGCCTCGTACTCGGACGGTGAGGGCGACTGGCAGTTGACATTCGCCCAGTTCTCGAACACCCCCGGGCTCGGCGCGGTCTGGACCGGGCCGACCGGCGTGTCGTCCCTCCCCGGCCGCAACTCCTGACCGCTCGGCGCGCTGACATCGGCGGCTGACCGGTGCGCGCCATCGTCGTCACGGCACCCGGCGGCCCCGAGGTCCTGAGGATCGAGGACCGGCCTGATCCGGCACCGCGCGAGGATGAGGTCCTGGTGCGGGTCGGCGCCGCGGGGGTCAACCGAGCCGACCTCCTGCAGCGGATGGGCGCCTATCCCCCACCGCCGGGCGCCAGCGAGATTCTCGGGCTCGAGGCGTCAGGGGTGATCGCCGGGATGGGCGCGGGTGTTTCCGGTCTTGCCGACGGGGATCGCGTCATGATCCTCGTCGAGGGTGGCGGCTATGCCGAGCTGGTCACGGTCCGTGCCACCCAGGTCGTGCGTGTTCCAGACAACATCGACATGATCTCGGCGGGTGGCATCCCTGAGGTGTTCATCACCGCGCATGACGCGCTCTTCACGCGAGGAAGGCTGCAGCCCGGTGAGACCGTGCTGATCCACGGCGGTGGCGGCGGCGTCGGCACCGCGGCGATCCAGCTGGCGCACCGCCACGGATGCCGCGTGCTCGTCACCGCGGGCAGCGCGATGAAGCTCGAGCGATGCGCAGGCCTCGGCGCGGACGCCGGCATCAACTACCGCTCGGAGGACTTCGTGGCGCGCACCCGCGCGCTGACGGACGGCCGTGGCGCGGATGTGATCATCGACATCATGGGTGCCACGTATGCCGAGCGGAACTTCGATGCGCTGGCCGTCGACGGGCGGATCGTCGTCGTCGGCCTCCAGGGCGGCACCAGGGCCGACGTGGACCTCGGCGTGCTGCTGCGCCGCCGCGCTGCCCTGATCGGGACTCAGCTGCGCGCGCGTCCGGCGGCGCAGAAGGCGGCGATCGTGGCCGCGTTCGCGCGGGACGTGGTGCCGGCGCTCGCCGACGGTTCTCTCCAGCCGGTCATCGACCGGGTCCTGCCGTTGGAGCGCGCGGACGAGGCCCACCGCCTGATCGAAGCGGGCGAGGCCACCGGGAAGATCGTGCTCGACGTCGCGGCGCGTGCCTGAGACCGACGTCTGGGCCGCCTGGCTTCGCACCGGACGTGATGGCGGCAGCCCGAGGATGCGTGCGGACAATCTCGAGCGCCTTGCAACGCTCCGCGATCGCATTCTCGATCGTGCCGACGTGCGCCCGGGCGACACGGTGCTCGACGTCGGAACCGGGCAGGGCCTGCTCGGCATCGGCGCCCTCGTGCGCAACGCGCCCAACGGACGCGTGATCTTTTCGGACATCTCCGAGCCGCTTCTCGCCGACTGCCGTGCCGCCGTGGGTCCTGCGTCCGCGATGGCGCGGTCCGAGTTCGTGGTGGCGTCCGCGACCGACCTCTCACCCGTCGACGGTGGCTCGGTTGACGTGGTCGTTGAGCGAGCGGTGCTCCTCTTCATCGCGGATCGCGAGCGGGCACTGGCGGAATATCACCGCGTCCTCGCGCCCGGTGGCCGGCTCTCGCTCGGTGAGCCGCTCAACTCCTGGATGGGCGTGGACCGGCCCGGGTACGTCTGGGGTTACGACGTCACCGAGGTGATCGACCTGGAGCGCAAGCTCCACGCTGTGGATGTGGCCCTCAACGCGCCGGCTGCGGCGCTCGTGCGCGGGTTCGACGACCGCGATCTCGGCACCATGGCTCGCGCCGCCGGCTTTCGGCGAGTCGACGTCCAGACCGACATGCAGCTCGCCCCACCGCCGGCCCGCGACGACCTCGATGTCTTCCTCGACACCGCGCCCAACCCGCTCGCATCCACGACGCGGTCGCTGATCGCCTCCGCCCTCACACCTGAGGAGGCCGGGCGCTTCGTCGCGGCGCTGCGCGATGCCATGCACAACGGACACGGCGAGCGGCGTCAGGCGATGACCTACCTGTGGGCCTCGAAATGACGGATCACCCCCCGTCGAAACCATGGGACACCATCGTCGTCGGCGCTGGGCACAACGGCCTCACCGCCGCCGCGTACCTCGGGCGCGCCGGGCGGAGCGTGCTGGTCCTCGAGGCGCGCGACCGTATCGGCGGAGCCTGCACCCTCGAGCGTCCGTTCCCGGATCAAGGCTTCCTTGTCAGCCCGTGCGCGTATCTCGTCGGCCTCCTCCATCCTCTCGTCATCGATGAGCTGGACCTTCGCCGCCACGGGTATCGTGTCCACGTCGTCGACCCGCATCTGTGGTGTCCGTTCGAGGATGGGACGTCGCTGAGCCTCTGGGACAGTGCCGCGCGGAACCGCGAGGTCGTGACCGCGATGAGCCCCGGCGACGCCGACGGCTTCGCACGCTACGAGCAACTCTTCGCGCGCATCCGGAAGGCGCTTCGCAGTGAGCCGCACGACACGTGGGTCGGCGACGCACCCGATCGACCCGCGCTCGAGGAGTTGCTCGGCCACGACCCCGAGCTCATCGAGATCATGTTCGAAGAGTCGATCGCGTCCGTGGTCGAGCGCCACGTCAGCGACGAGCGACTGCGCATCGCGCTCCATGGGCAGGGCCTCATCGGAACGTGGGCCGGGCCACGCGACCGCGGCACCGCGGCAATCCACGCGATGCATTCGATGGGGACGATCGAGGGCCGTCAGGGTGCATGGGGTTACGTGCAAGGTGGTATGGGCACCGTCTCCTTCGCCCTTGCAGCCGCTGCGGAGGAGGCGGGCGTGGTGATCCGTCGCAGCGCGCCGGTCGCGCGGATCGAGCCTGGCGAGGCGGTCTTCCTCGAGGACGGAACCCGCATCCCGGCGCGGACCATCGTGTCGAATGCCGACCCCCGGTCCACACTCTCCCTCTGCGAGCAGGACGCGCCGTCCGCCTTCGGCGATCGGGTGCGGGCGTGGCGGATGGAGGGACCGGTCCTCAAGATCAACTGCGGGCTGTCGCGGCTCCCGGCGTTCACGGCCGCCGGACCGGGCGACACCCCGCACCGCGCCATGGTCACGATCGCGGGGACCATCGACGAGACGCAGGCGGCGTTCGAGCGCAGCAAGGCCGGCGAACCCGCTCCCCGCTGGGCGGAGCTGTACTTCCATTCGGCGTATGACTCCTCGGTCGCGCCCGACGGCAAGCACGTGATGAGCGTCTTCGCGGAATACGCGCCATACACGCTCGCGAGCGGCTCGTGGGATGCCCGGCGCGACGCCGTCGCCGACGAGGCGCTGACTGCGATCGCCAGGTTCGCGCCGGACATCTTCGAGTGCATCGAGGCGCGCCAGGTGCTCGCACCTCCGGATATCGAGGCAGCGACAGGGCTCACCGGCGGACACATCTTCCAGGGCGAGTGCATTCCGGAGCAGATGTGGGAGCGGCGCTTCTCTGCGCGGACACCGATGCCCGGCCTCTACATGTGCGGTGCGAGCACGCACCCGGGCGGCAGCGTGATGGCGATCAATGGGCGGAACTGCGCGATGGCGGTGCTCGCCGATGCCGCGCGCTGAGGCTGCGTATCCCGACGGAGCTGACCGCCACCGGTGCGCCCCGCACCGGCGATAACGGCTAGCCGCGGATGCGCAGGGCGTTGCGAATGAGGCTCCGCTCCTCGCGATCGGCAACCCGAAGGGCGAGCAACACGGCGGCGTAAATCAAGGCCGACGCGACCACGACCACGAACAGCAACACCCGTCCCTGCGGGTTGACGAGGTAGATGAACAGGCCCATGACGGCGCCGGCGACGATCGCCTTCCAGGAGGTGCTCACCACCCGGATCACCCCCAGCTGGGCGCGGAGCACGAACCATCCCACCACCACGAGCGCAGCCTCGGTGACGACGACGGCCCAGCTCGCGCCGAGGTATCCGTAGCGCGGGATGACGACCAGGTTCACCCCGACGTTGATCACCAGCCCGACCATCGCGACGAACGCGAACACGTTCTGCTTGTCGATCGCGTTGAGGGTCGCGGCGAAGGTGTTGTCCGCGAACATGAAGACGATCGCCAGCGCGAGGATCTGCAACGACGGCGCCGACTGCGGGTACAGGTTGAGCAGGCTGTTGAACTGCGGCGCAAGCAGGAAGACGCCGACCGTCACCGGCCACCCGAGAATCACCAGTGCCTTGAAGAACTTCTCGGCCAGTGGCAGCACGCGATCCGGCGATCGGCGGTGATAGACGGAGAGCACCGGGAACACCACGCTGCGCAGCGCGAACGGGATGAACAGCAGTGACTCGAACGGTTTGTAGGCGAGTGTGTACCACCCCACCTCGGCATACGGCCGGAACCGCTGGAGGATCGGCACGTCGACCTTGAAGTAGACCGTCGTGATGATGAAGGTGATCCCGAGTGGGATCGCGATGCGCACCCAGGGCAGCAGCAGCCTCGGCTCGAAGCGGACGCCGGGGCGGAGCACCCCCTTGGCGATGAGCACGGTCCCGAAGTAGATGCACGCGAGCGCGTAGCTGATTGCGTAGGCCCAGAGGAAGTACCCGGCGTCCGCGTGGATGTTGACTCCGACAAGGACGAGCCCGAGGACGACGAGCGTCTCCGGGACGATCTCGATGATCTCGAACGTGAGCCGCTGCATCGCGTAGAGCGTGTTGCGCAGCAGCAGCTGATATCCGGACAGCACGAGGATCGCGAAGGACGGCAGCAACAGCGAGCGCAGTCCGGCGATGTACAGGGCGAGCAGCAGCAGCGGCAGCCCCACCACCGCACCGACGAGCTTCACCGACGCGACGTTGTTCCAGTATCTCGACAGCTCGTCGGTGTGCCGCGCGCCTTCACGCACGTACAGCGCGGAGAACCCGAGGTCGGTGAGCGTTCCCACCAGCCCGACGTACGTGACGGCCGTCTGCATCTCGCCGAAGTTGGTCGCCGCCAGCGACTTGGAGACGATGATCACGGCGATGAGCGCGATGATCCGTGAGATCACGCGCACGACGAGGATGAGGAGCGTGTTGCGCAGCGCTCGCATCCCGAGCCCGCCGGGCACAGCCGGCGTGTTTGCGCCGGCGGGCGCGACTTCGTCCTGCAAGGCGCTCATTCTATCGTCGCCGGTCCGCGGTGCCAGGCTGACAACGCCAGTCGATACACTGGCCGGCGCGCAGCCGAGGAGGAATACCCCAATGCCCGATGTCGCCACCGAGCAACTCCGCAGCGACGCAGCCGCACAACGCATGGACGGCGGCGCGCTGGTGGCGCGCACGCTTCGCGAGCAGGGCGTGACCACGATCTTCGCACTGCCGGGCGGCCACACCCTGCCGTTCCTCGACGCCTGCCTCGACGAGGAGATCAGCGTGATCGATACGCGCCACGAGGGAGCGGCCGTGCTCGCCGCGGAGGGCTGGGCGCTCGCCACCGGCGAGACGGGCGTGGCGAATGTCACCGCCGGACCGGGCTTCGCCAACGGGCTCATCGGCCTGCTCGACGCGGGCGCCTGGAGCGTCCCGCTCGTGATGCTCTCGGGCAGGACCGGCCGCTCGCGGCAGGGCCGCGGCGCGGTCATGGACATCGACCAGCGCGCGATCGCGGCTCCGCTGGCGAAGTGGGCGGCGACGTGCTCGGATGCCGCTCGCGTCCCTCGCCATGTCGCCGAGGCGCTGCACCGGGCGCGAAGCGGCTGCCCCGGCGCCGTCTACCTCGAGGTGGACGCCGACGCGATGTACCGCCCCGCGGCGCCGCTCGACGTGACGGCGACCGGCTTCGCTCCAACGCCCTCGCGGCCGTCGGGAAGCGCCGAGGACATCGGCGCCGCGGTCGCCGCGCTCACGACCGCCGCCCGCCCGGTCATCGTCGCGGGGAGTGGCGCGTTCTGGTCGGGCGCCGGCGAGGCGATCGCCCGGTTCGCGGAGCTCGCCCAGATCCCGGTGATCACAGCGAGCGCTGCCCGCGGCATCGTCGCCGACTCGCACCCGTGGAGCCTCGGATCGCTCGTGCACGGCGGCCTCGCGATCCCGAGCGCGGACTGCGTCCTGGTGCTCGGATCCGCCTTCAACGCCAACGTCATGTACGGCGGGCCTCCACTGTTCGGGCTCGACCAGACGATGATCCAGGTCGACATCGCCGCGGAACGCGTCGGCGGGAACCGGGCCGCGGACGTCGTGGTGATCGGGGACATCGCCTCGGTGGTGCGTGACCTCGCCGGCGCGTGGGGCGCGACGCCGCCGGGTCGGGACGCGTGGCTCACCCAGGCCCGGTCGCTGGCGGCCGCGTCGGTCGGATTCTGGGATCGCCAGATCGACGAGCACACCGGGGATGTCATCCATGCGGGTGCTGCGGCGCGCGAGGTCGCTTCGCTGGTGCGTGAGCGGTACAAGGGCGAGGCGACACTCGTGGCAGACGGCGGCGACGCCCTCGCCTGGGCACTCGCCTATTTCGACGCCGAGCTGCCGGGCCACCTGCTCAGCACGACCACCGCGCTGGGCACGCTCGGCGTCGGCATGCCGTTCGCACTCGCCGCGCAGGTGGCGCGACCCGGCGAACGCGTCTTCCTCTTCACGGGCGACGGGTCGTTCGGGCTCACAGCGATGGAGGTCGACACCGCGGTGCGCCACGGCCTTCCCATCATCGTGATCGTGTCGAACAACGCCGCGTGGGGCGACGTCCAGCACGAGCAGGACGAGGCCTTCGGGCCCGGACGGAACGTGGCAAGCTCGCTCGCCGGCGCGCGCTACGACCGCCTCGCCGAGGCGCTCGGCGGTCACGGCGAACGGGTCGAGCGCCTCGAGGAGCTGCGGCCGGCGCTGGAGCGATCCATCGAGAGCGGCGTCTGCAGCGTCATCGACGTGCGGACCGACCCGGCGGTGCTCTCCGAGCTCCTGCGCATGGTCTCGCACCTCCACCTGATGTAGGCGATGCGCGCGGTCACGCTCGTCGACGCGCACCTGCTCGAGCTCGTCGATGCGCCCGACCCGGAGGCGGCTCCCGGCGAGGTCGTCGTCCGTGTGGACGGCTGTGGCATCTGCGGATCGGACCTGAGCTCGTACAAGGTCGGCCTCTTCACCGGCGCGATCCCCGGGCACGAGCTCGCCGGAACGGTCGAGGCTGTCGGCGACGGCGTGACCCGTTGGAGCCCGGGCGACGAGGCCGTGATCGATCCCAAGATCCCCTGCGGGTTCTGCGACGACTGCCGCAATGGCGCCGCCCACCGCTGCGCGATGGCGCTGACAGCCGGCATCGGCTTTGCCCGCGACGGAGGCTTTGCCGAGCTGGTGGCGGCGCCCGCGACGCTGCTCCACCGTCTGCCTGCGGGACTGGCGCTCGAGCACGCGTGCCTGGTCGAGCCGCTGTCCGTGGCGATACACGGCGTGGAACGGGCCCGGCTCCACCACGGTGACGGTGCGGTGGTTATCGGCCTCGGACCGATCGGGCTGTTCACCGTCGCGACGCTGAGGGCACGAGGGATCGCCCCGATCATCGGCGTCGACCCGGTGGAGGACCGGCGCCGGCTGAGCCTCGAGCTCGGCGGCACGGCGGCTGTTGCCGAGGTTCGCGAGGCGCGCAGCTTCACCGGCCCGGTTCCGGCGGTCATCGAATGCTCGGGGTACGCCCCCTTGCTTCAGGCCGCCGCAGACCTCGTGTCGCCGGGAGGCCGGCTCGTGCTCGTGGGCGTCCCGTTCGGCGAGACCAGCGTCGCCCCGCTCATGTGGGTCACTCGTGAGATCGAGATCGTCGGCAGCATCGCGTCCAGCACCGACGATTTCAGCGCGTCCATCGCGATGCTCGGGACGGACCCCGGCCTGGCACGTGTTGTCACCCGGCGCGCCTCACTGGCGGAGCTGCCCGCGGTGTTCGAGGAGCTGATCACGCCCTCGTCGGGCGGGAAGGTCGTGGTCGACCCGCGGCTTTGACCGCGGGTTCCGTTCGCGCCTCGAGCGGCACCGGCGCCATGGCACGCCAGCAGTACCAGGCCGCCATGCTCCGGTAGGGGCGCAGCGGATCACCCAGCGGCGCGAGCTGCTTCGGCGTGGGAGCGGGGGTGAGATCGTGGATCCGTGCCCATCCGTTGCGGACCCCGAGGTCGTCGACCGGCCAGACGTCCGGGCGGCGCAGCTGGAAGATGAGGAACATCTCCGCCGTCCAGCGCCCGACTCCCCTGACGGCGACCAGGCGCTCGACGATCTCGTCGTCGGCGAGCCCGTCGAGGTCGTGCGTCGGCACGGTCCCGTCGAGGAACTTCGCCGCCAGGTCGATGACCGCCGCGAGCTTGTTCGCGGAGAGCCCGGCAGCGCGCAGCGTCTCAGGCTTGGCCGCGAGCACGACCTCGGGATGGACCGGCGCGCCGCCGAGGGCGGTGAGCACCCGGCCGTGGATGGTTGTCGCTGCTGCGCCCGCGAGCTGCTGGAACACGATGGCGCGCATGAGTGCTTCGAACGCCGAGTCGGCGGGCTCGCGGAGCTCCATGCCCAGATTGGCGTCGACGATGGCGCGAAAGGCGGGGTCGGCGCGCACGATGTGCCCGCCGGCGGCATTGCGTCTCGTCATGGCGTCTTCGGCTCGGTGAGCGTCGCGAGCCCCTCGACGACCTGCGCTCCCGGCAGTCGCAGCAGGCCCGACGGCGCAAGCCTGATCTTCATCGAACGGCTGCCTCCGCCGATCACAACGGACTCCTGATCCATCACGCGAGCGTCGACATACAGCGGGAGGGAGTCAGGGAGACCGAACGGGGTCACGCCGCCGATCATCATCCCGGTGAGCGCCTGAGTCTGATCGGGGGCTGCGAACGATGCCTTGCGCACGCCGAGCAGATCGCACACCACGTGGTTCACGTCGAGACGGCAGGTCGCGAGCGCGACGCACGCGCACGCCACGCCCGGTTCCTTGCGCGCCGCGACAACAATGGTGTTGGCGGATTGCTCCGGCGGCACGCCGTACCGGGCGCAGAACGCGGCGGTGTCCGCGAAGTCCGGATCGCACGGCATGACCTCGTGATCGACACCGAGCGCTGCGAGGCGCTCTCGAACCCGCGCCTCGATGACCGAGCCGCCGTCAGCAGGAGCCATCGCGGCCACCGATCACCGCCGGCCCGGCGCCCCCACCCGGCGACGGACGCGCGAGGACGGCCGGAACGTACAGTAGGCACGCAGCATGCGAATCTCAGCTCCCAAGGAGACCGCGCCCGGCGAGACCCGGGTCGCGCTTGTGCCCCGCTCCGCCACCCAACTGGTGTCCACAGGCGCAACGGTAGCCATTCAGGCCGGCGCCGGGGCGGCGGCGGGCCTCACCGACGCCGCGTACAAGGAGGTCGGCGCCGAGATCGTCAAGGATGCGACCGCCCTGCTCGCGGATTCGGACATCGTCGTCGTCGTCCGCCGGCCCGATAAAGACCTGGTCGGCCATCTGAAGCGTGGGGCGATCCTCGTCGGCGTCCTCGATCCCGCGGCCGATCCGGCGATGGTTCGAGCGCTGGTCGACAACGGGATCACCGCCTTCCGTCTCGAGGCGATGCCCCGCATCAGCCGCGCCCAGGACATGGATGTGCTGTCGTCGATGGCGACGCTCGCCGGGTACCACGCCGCGGTGATGGCCGCATACCGCCTGCCGCGCATCTTCCCGCTCATGATGACCGCCGCGGGGACGATCACACCGGCGCGCGCGCTGGTCCTCGGCGCCGGCGTTGCCGGGTTGCAGGCGATCGCGACGTGCCGCCGCCTCGGCGCGGTGGTGGAAGCCTTCGACGTGCGGCCGGCGGTTCGCGACCAGGTGGAATCGCTCGGCGCCCGCTTCGTGGAAACCGGCGTGGAATCCGACACCGCACAGGACACCGGCGGCTATGCGCGTGAGCTTGCCTCCGACGCCCAGGAGCGGCAGCGTCAGGTGCTCGCGGAACATGTGCGCGATTCCGACGTGGTCATCTCCACGGCGCAGATCCCCAACCGCAAGGCGCCGATCCTGGTCACCGCCGAGATGGTGGCCTCCATGCGGCCGGGATCCGTGATCGTCGACCTCGCCGCCCCGGGCGGGGGCAACTGCGAGCTCACCAAAGCCGACCAGGAGGTGAACGACCACGGCGTGGTCATCCTCGGGCCGACCAACCTTCCCGCGTCGATTCCCGGCCAGGCGAGCCAGCTCTACTCGCACAACGCGACGCGCTTCCTCACCCAGATGCTCAAGGACGGCCAGGTGCACCTCGACTTCGACGACGAGGTCATCAGCCAGACCTGCATCACGCACGACGGCAAGCCGGTGGGCGAGCAGATCGAAGCCCTGCTGCAGGGAGCAAAGGCGTGAGCAGCGGGCAGACGCTCGCGCTCGGCGCGTTCATCTTCGCGCTCGCGGTGTTCGTCGGATTCCTGCTCATCTCGAAAGTGCCGACCATGCTGCACACGCCGCTCATGTCGGGGACCAACTTCATCCACGGCATCGTGCTCGTGGGCGCGCTCACGGTCGCGGCGGGGGTGCACGACGGTCTCGGCTACGTGATCGCCATCGCCGCGGTGCTGCTCGGCACGCTCAACGTCGTCGGTGGCTGGGTCGTCACCGACCGGATGCTCCAGATGTTCAAGCGGCGCCCGACTGCGGACGCGCACAAGGCTGACGCGCCGCCGCCGGCCTCGGACCACTGACGACCATGCAGCCGTCCGCGATCACCACCCTCGGCTACATGCTGACCGCGATCGGCTTCATGTTCGGCATCCAGCTGCTGCGCTCACCGGCGACAGCACGGCAGGGCAACCGCGTTGCGGCGGTGGGCATGCTGCTCGTCCTCGGCATCACGGCGGCGCTCATCCACAACACGAGCAACTGGCCCCTGATCATCCCGCCGATCATCATCGGCACCGCCATCGGCGCCGTGTCGGCGCGGCTCGTCCGCATGACCGCGATGCCGCAGATGGTGGCGCTGTTCAACGGCATGGGAGGTGGCTCGGCGGCGCTGATCGCCTCCCAGGATTTCCGTACGGCGGTGGCGAACGGTAACGCAACGCCGGACATCACGTGGGCGATCATGGCGAGCTGCGTCATCGGGTCGCTCAGCTTCGCCGGCAGCATGGTCGCGTTCGCCAAGTTGCAGGAGCTGATGCCGGGACGCCCGCTCACCTATCGACTGCAGAGCGCCGTCAACGGGCTGATCCTGCTCGTGATCCTCGGGCTCGCCGTGTATCTGATCGTCGGCGATCAGAACCTCACGCTCTTTGCCATCTTCATCGTGCTGTCGCTCCTGCTCGGCGTGCTGTTCGTCGTGCCGATCGGCGGCGCGGACATGCCGGTGATCATCTCGCTGCTCAACTCGTTCACGGGCCTGGCGGCGGCGATGACGGGCTTCGTGTTGAGCAACGACGTGCTGATCGTCAGCGGCGCCCTCGTGGGCGCGTCGGGAACCATCCTCACGCTCGCGATGAGCAAGGCGATGAACCGGTCGCTGTTCAACGTGCTCTTCAGTGGCTTCGGGTCAAAGATCGAGGCCGCCGGCAGCGCGGCCGCTGAAGGAGGGAGCGTTCACCCGACGACGGTCGAGGACCTCGCGCCGCTGCTCGCCTTTTCGCAACTGGTGGTATTCGTTCCCGGGCTACGGGATGGCCGTCGCTCGCGCGCAGCACGAGGTGAAGGAGCTCGCCGACGAGCTCGAGAAGCGTGGCGTCAGCGTCGAGTACGCGATCCATCCCGTCGCCGGACGCATGCCCGGGCACATGAACGTGCTGCTCGCGGAGGCCAACGTGCCGTATCCGCAGCTCAAGGAGATGGACGAGGTCAACGGCGACTTCCCACGCACCGATGTCGCCGTGGTCATCGGCGCCAACGACGTCGTCAACCCCGCGGCGCGCACGCAGACGGACAGCCCCATCTACGGGATGCCGATCCTCAATGTCGACCAGGCGAAGACCGTCGTGATCCTCAAGCGCAGCATGGCGACCGGGTTCGCCGGAGTCGACAACCCGCTCTTCTACAAGCCGAACACGCTGATGCTGTTCGGCGACGCGCGCACCTCAGTCGCCGCCCTGCTCGCCGAGGTCAAGAAGCAGTAGGCGGGCGTTCCGTTCGCGGCGACGCTGCGCAGCGCGGCGAGCAGATCGGCGGGAGCGGTGTCCTTGACGACGTAGCCGACCGCCCCGCTCTTCAACGCCTCGACCATGCGCTCATGACCGCCAAACGACGTGAGCATCATCACCCGCGTGCCGGGTGCGGTCTCGACCAGCCGGCGTGTGGCCTCGATGCCGCCCATGCCGGGCATGGAAAGGTCCATGAGCACGACGTCGGGGTGGACGGTTGCGGCGAGCTCGAGCGCCTGCTCACCTGACTCCGCAAGGCCGACGACCTCGAGGTCGGTCTCATGGCTGAGGAACGACGCGAGACCCTTTCGGACAACCGGATGGTCGTCGACGATCATGACGCGGATCATTGCTGCTGACATTCCAGGGCCACTCTACCCGATGGGAAGCGTGAGTACGACCAATGTGCCGCGGCCGGGCTCGGAGTTGACGGTGAGCGTGCCGCCCGCCTCCTCCGCAAGCTCGACGATTGCGGTAGTTCCAAGGTGTCCTTCGGCTCTGCGGCGTGCAGCCTCATCCTCGCTGAAGCCCTTGCCATCGTCCTGAATGCTGAGGATCGCCGAGCCCTCCTCGGTGACGAGCTCGACCATGACGTTCTTCGCCTCCGCGTGTGCTGCCACATTTCGAAGAATCTCCTGCGCGACGCGGAAGATGAGCGCGGCACGATCCTCGCGCAGACGCAGGTCCGGCGGAAGGTCGAGCTTGGTCTTCGTCCCCTTCTTCTTGATCTCGCGCAAGACCTCGAGCAGGGCGGCCTGCAGCCCCTCGCGACGGAGCGTCGGCGGCGACAGCTGGATGATCAGCGTGCGCAGGTCCTTCATCGCACGCCTCGTCTCTTCGGCCGAGTCGTCGAGCAGCTTGAGGAGGTCATTCTGGCCGTTCTCCCCATTCGCATGCGCCTTGAGTTGCGAGGACTCGGCGGACAGCGCGAACGCCATTCCCGCCAGGTTCTGCACCACGCCGTCGTGGAGATCGCGTGCGATCCTCCGGCGCTCCATCTCCGACGCCTCGACCGCCTTCTAGAAGAGTTCCTCACGCTCCTTCTGATGTGCGGCGCGTTCCTCTTCGTGCGCCTGCACGCGGCGCGCGAAGAGGATGAGATAACCCTGCAGCAGGATCATCGGCGCCAGCAGCGCCATGAAGCCGTACACCTGCGCACGTGCTGATGCATCTTCACGAACGTGAACGCCGCGAACCCGTACCCGATGCTGTACGGAAGGACGCCCGAGACTGTTGCGGACGACGTCGCGCATGTTCACCGCCGGGTTGGACGCGCGGATCACTCCCGCCAGCAGTGCGTGATTCACGAGATGCTGGGTCACACCGGCCGCGAGCCCTGCCGCGATGAGTGCCAGAGGACTGGTGGTCCCGGCAACCGCGTTGACTCCGTGGAACGCCTCGTACGCCGACACGTTCGAGAGGAAGTGGTTGAAGACGTTGAAGACGGTTCTGAACCAGCCGTTTCTGGCCCGGCGTGCCACGCCGATCGCTTCGGCCAGCGCCGCCGCCGCGGCACCGATCGGCCCGAGTGTCACCGACAGCCCGAGGTTCACCAGAACCGACGGCGACCAGACGAACATGCCCTCGGTCAGCTTCACGGCGAACAGCGCCATCAGGAAGGTCGCCAGCGACCCCGCGGCGAGAGTCGCCAGGTCCGGCGTGCCATTGAAGACGATTGCGTTGGCCTGCCATCGAACGGTGATGACCGCGATGGCGATTCCGAGAACGCTGACCAGCGCGACATAGGTGACGAGCGGCGCAGTCATGACGACGCGCGCCAGCGGCGCGCTGGGAGGCAGGAGCTGGAGGCTCCGCACGCGCGCGATTGCCCGCCGCAGCGGCCGCACCGCGTCGAGGTGTCGAGGGGAGGACGCTACGTCCTGTGCCACCAGGCGATCCTATTGCCTGAGTCGTTTCACGAGCAGCCGCGCGACAGCATTGTCAGGCCGGAGGTCCCGGGACCTCGGGCGTCGCGAACGCTTCCGGAGCGAGTAGCGCGTTCGCTGTCAATGGCGCATTGCGGGAACGCGAAAACGGCCCAAATTGGTCGCACGCATCGCCGTTGGCCCGCTTCTCGGGGCAAGTGAGGGCGTCTTAAGACGTACGTCCTCACCCGCGCTACACTCCACATACCAACCGATGCGCCAGCGGCGGGTCTCAAAGCTACCGCGACGCAAGTTCTGTGGAGGTACCCATGGCGAACTGGGGCGACAACGCAAGCTGGGGTTAGCCCAAGCATGTGGCCCACGGCTCACTGTAGGCCGGGGGCGTAACGATCTTTTGGACGATGCGGTCACGACCTGATAACGGTTCGATCGCATCGTTACCGTGAGGGGGACGTCGGCGAGATGCCGGGTGCGCGAATTTGACGCGCCCCGGCTCCGCTGCTTAATCGCGCCGTAGGATTGAGCCTCTCGGGCACACCTCACGAGGAGTTCCACCCTGATAGCCTCCCCTGAAGCCTCGGCGTCGAGGAACTCACGCCTTGGGATCAGCGGACAGGCATGGCGGCTCCTGATCGCTGCCGGCACCTCCTTCTATGGCGATTGGCTCACCACGGTCGCGCTCGTCGTGCTCCTGTTTCGGGTCACCGGCTCGCCGATCGGGCCGGCGCTCTACATCCTCGCCCGGGTCGCCCCGAGGGTCCTGGGGCCGTTCCCGGGAGGTGCCCTTGCCGATCGGTTCGGCCCGGCGCGGATCGCCGCGTCGTGCGCGGCGCTGCAGGCGGTGACCACCGCCTCCATCGTGGTCTTCGCTGAGAGCGGGACTGTATGGGCGATCTACCTCGCGGTCATGGTCGCGCAGCTCCTGGGCTCGGCGGCGCAGCCGTGCTACGCGGCCATCGTGCCGCGGGTGACAACTGCAGACCGGCTCGGACGTGTTCAGGGGAGCTACGCAGCGCTGCAGAGCTCGAGCATCCTCGTCGCACCCGCGCTCGGCGCGGTGCTCCTGCCCTTCACCACTCCCGAGGTCCTGATCGGCATCGACGCGGCGACGTTCGTCGATCGCTGCGATCCTCCTGACGACGCTCGCCGGCGCCGGTCGTTCCGCCGAGCAGGACACCGCTCCGGTCCGCGGCATCGGCGCCGGGATCCATGTGGTGGCCCGCGACCCGATGTTGCGGTTCCTCGCCGTGGCTTCGGTCACGAATCCCGCTGCCGTCACCACCCTGCAGGCAGTGCTCGTCGTGGCCGCCAGCCAGCACTTCGGCCATGACACCGATGTCGGCTGGCTGTACGCCGCAGTCGGCGCGGGCGGCCTGCTCGGCACGCTCCCGGTGATCCACCGGACCCCGTCGCGCGTGGGGCTGCCCTGGATCGTGGGGCCGTCGGCGCTCGAGCTGGTTCCGCTGGCGGCCTTCGTGTTCACCACCAACCTCGCCGTCGCCATGTCGCTGCTCTTCGTCAGTTCGATCGGGGCAACGCTGTACCAGACTCGAGGCACCGTCGGCCTGCAGCAGCGCGTCGGACGGCAGCTGCTCGGGCGGGCGAACGCCGTGCTCGGCTTCGCGGTCTACGTGGGGATGCTCGTCGGCGCGATCGCGGCCGCAGCGCTCGTCACGAGCATCGGATGGGAGGCGACGGTGCTGATCGTGTGCGCTACGAGCGCGTCGGTGCTCTTCGTCGCCGCCGTCAGTGAGGCGGGCCGTTCAAGCGTCTGACGGCTCAATCCACTGGACCATGGAAGCAAAGAGTTATCAAGTTCTCGCCAAGAATCGTAAACCTGGCAGGGACATGCGCAAACGCACCGAGCGTCGGACCCGCACCCTTCCGATGGGCCAGCCCCGTCACGGACTCTGACTCGGGCTGATCTCGTCCTGGCAGCATCCATTGGAGGCGGAAGTGACGGCGCAAGGCGCAGCCTGGGGCTGATTCCCAGTCGATGACTCCCGAGCACGCTCGGGATTTTTGAACCCGTTGGTGCGACGTCGTGGGCATGGCCCTCGGCGTCGTGCTTTGTTTCCACCCGGGCCACGGAGCAGACATGCCGATCGACACCGCCCGGTTCTTTCCAGCAGCGGTCACCGCCCGGCCTGCTGTTGACCGCTCGGCACGGCTCCTGGTCGCCGCCGGCGTCTCCACCTACGGTGACTGGCTCACGGTCGTCGCGCTCGCCGTCCTGCTCTTCCGGCTCACCCACCAGCCGGAGGCGCCGGCCGCCTACATCCTCGCCCGTGTCGCGCCGCGCGTGCTCGGACCCGCGCCGGGTGGATCGCTCGCCGACCGGATCGGCCCCGGACGCGTCGCCGGCTGGTGCGCGCTCGCGCAGGGCGTGCTCACCGGCGGCATCGTCGTGTTCGCCGGCACCGGCGCGGTGTGGGCGATCTTCGCGGCGGTCGCCGCTGCGCAGTTCCTGGGCTCGATGGCGCAACCCGCGTACAGCGCGTGCATCCCGCGGGTGACCTCACCGGCGCGCCTGCTGCGAGTCAACGCGATCTACAGCGCGCTCTTCGAATCGAGTGTGCTCGCCGCGCCTGCGATCGGCGCGCTCCTGCTGTCGCTCGTGCAGCCGCAGGTGCTCGTCGCCGCCGACGCCGGGACGTTCGTCGTTGCGGGAATCCTCATGCTGTCACTGCGTGTCGGCCGCGCGCGATCCACCTCGTTCCGCGCTGACCCCGATGCAACCGCCTCGACCCTGGTGAGGCGCGACCCGATGCTGCGCTCCCTCGCAGCCTCCTTCTTCTGCAGCGGCGTCGCGATCACCGCGCTGCAGGCGGTGCTCGTGGTTGCCGCGGCGCAACGCTTCGGCCATGACACGACAGTCGGCTGGTTGTACGCGGCGGTCGGAGCGGGAGGCGTCGCAGGCAGCCTGATGCTGCTGCGATGGCGGCCGGCCGCCATCGGCGCTCGAGGCGTGTCGCTCGGCTTCCTCGTCGAGATCGTGCCGCTCGCAGCGTTCGCGCTGATCGGCAACCTGGCCGCCGCACTGGCGTTGCTCGCCGTCAGCACCGCGGCCGGCGCGCTCTATCAGACGCGCGGCCAGACTGCGCTGCAGCAGCGCGTCGCCACCGAGATGCTCGGCCGCGTGAACGGCCTGATGCGTCTGCTGCTGTACTCAGGGATGCTTGCCGGCGCCGTCGCGGCGGTATCGCTGGTCAAGGTCCTCGGCTGGAGCACGCTGGTGCTCACCAGCACGGCCACCGCCACCGGCGCGTACGTCGTCGCCACCCTCGCCTTGCGCACGCGTGCACGGCGCCCCGGCGAGATCACGCTCGCCGGGACACCGATGCTGCGTGTGTCAGATCAGACCGCGACCGCTTCGCGGACCTCCTTCTCGATGGGGAGTCCGACTGAGTTGCCCCACTCGCTCCACGACCCGTCGTAGTTGCTCACTCGGGGGAACCCGAGCAGATACGTCAGCACGAACCACGTGTGCGACGAGCGCTCCCCGATCCTGCAGTACGTGATCACCGACTTGTCGTCAGTCACGCCCTGCGCCGCGTAGAGATCGCGCAGCGCGGCGGCGGGCTTGAACGTGTCGTCGTCCTGGATCGCCTGTGCCCATGGAATGTTCGCGGCCCCGGGAATGTGGCCGCTGCGCTGCGCGCCCTCATTCGAGTATTCGGGTGGCGCTGAGATCTCGCCCTTGAACTCGGCAGGCGAGCGGACGTCGACGAGGGCTCGTCCGGAGGCGCCGAGCGCACGCTCGACCTCGCCGCGAAACGCGCGGATCGACGTGTCGGCATCGGACGCGGTGTACGAGCTCGTGGTGAACGACGGCGCTGCCTCGGTGACCTCGCGTCCCTCGTCGATCCACTTGCGGCGGCCGCCGTTGAGCAGCCGGATGTCGGGATGACCGTAGATGCGGAACGTCCAGAAGGCAAACGCCGCGAACCAGTTGCGGAAATCGCCGTAGAGGACGAGTGTCGTGTCCCGTGTTGCGCCGACCCGTGACAGCAGCTGCTCGAACTGCTCCTTCGAAAGGATGTCGCGTCGCACGGTGTCGTTGATGTCGCGCTTCCAGTCCACGAGCGCGGCACCGGGGATATGCCCCAGCTCATATGCGGCCGAGGGATCGTAGTCGACCTCCAGGACGCGGACCTGAGGATCGGTGAGGTGACTGGCCAGCCACTCGGTGGTGACGAGCACCTCCGGATGTGCGTATTCGGACATGAAGAAGGACTCCTGAATCTGTTGGTTTGCTGTTCCCGACGACGGCGGGATGACCGGGCGGAGCGAACGGCGGCGGCGAGGTGCACAGGTCGACGAACAGGTCGCCGCACCGGTGGCCTCAGCGGCTCAGCCCGGACAGATGGCCCTTCCAGAACGGATCCGACCCCAGTCCAACCAGCGGCGGCGCGTCAATCGAGGTGTCCGATCCATGTGGGCTCGATGCTATGGAATCCTGACCCACTAAGTCAAGTTTCGGCGGGATCGGCCGCGGGTCAGACCCTCCGGCGAGCCAGGAAGTACCCGCGTGTGGTCTGTGCCTCTGCTCCTTCGTACGGTGCGCGGGTCAGGCGGGCGTCGATCGAGAACCCGGCCCCCTCGATAGCGGCGGCGAGCGGCTCGGCATCGAAGAAACGGAAGTCCATGTCGACGGTGACACCGAGCATCTCCTCGCTGTGCACCGTCGCGTCACCCTGGTCGCCGAGGTGCACCGCGACGAGCAGCAGTCCACGCGGTGCGAGCGTTCGATGGAACTCTGCGAGAGCGGCGCGAACGTCGGCATCAGCAGTGAGGTGGATGACCGAGTAGAAAGCGGCGATGCCATCCCAGCAGGCGTCGGGAGCATCGAGCGCGGTCATCGTCCCGACCTCGAACGTCATCTCCGGATGCAGCGACCGCGCACGCGCCACCATGACCGGCGACAGATCGATGCCAGTCACGGCGCATCCTCGCTCGGCAAGAAACGCGCCGACGTGCCCGGGACCGCAGCCGATGTCGCACACGCGGGGCCCGGCGCCGTGCTCTGCATGCAGCTGCTCCGCGAACGACGTCAGCAGGGCGCGGTCGAGCGGCTTGTGACGCAACTCGTCGTGGATCGCCTCGACGTACCGATCAGCCACCGCGTCGTAGCTCGCGCGGACTCGTTCCGGATCCTGATGCCGGCCCGCGTTCGCTCCACCGGAGCTCAAGCGCATGGAATCTCGGGCACAGTGTCGCCTGCTATGTTCGCGGCATGACCTCGCGAGGCCCGGTGCCCGCCATCGCCGCCGCGGCCGATGCCGCCTGTCTTGCGGTGTTCGTCATCCTCGGGCGTGAGAGTCACGACATCACCTCGGGAATCACCTGGTACCTCACCGTGCTGTGGCCGTTCTTCGTTGGATGGTTCATCGTCGCGCTGGCGTGCCGTCTCTACGCATCGTGGCCGTCGCGATGGGATCGAGTTGCGGCGACATGGGGAATCGGGATCGCGCTTGCGCTTGTGCTGCGTGCTGTGATCACCGGTCGCGCCACACCCATCGCGTTCATCATCGTGGCATACGCATTCGTCGGACTCACGGTCTTCGGTTGGAGGCTGGCGCTCCGCGGCGTGCGCCTGCTGCGTGACCGGGTCTGACCCGGCGCGACCACCCGACACACGACACGCCGGCGTATCGCCACCGCCGCCTGCCGGCGTGCGGGCCTACACTCGCCCGGTGGCCGGTGTGATCTTCCTCCTCGTGCTGGCCGTGGGCATCGGTGCTGTCATCTGGTGGGCGTCCGTGCTGCCACCGACGCGGCCCCGGCCGGACAGCCGTTATCGAGGGCGGACGTACATGTCCGTCCACCGCAGGGTCAGGCGCGGCAAGCCTCGCCGCTGATACTCCCCCGCCGTCGCTGTCGGGGGCCCATCGCGCAGGTGGACGGCAGGGGTCGCGAGTCACGCCTCGCGGCCCCTGCTCCACATTCAGTCGCTCGGGATGCCGCTCGTCGGCGGGGTTGACGGCGTCCCTGTGTACGTGGTGATCGCACTGCTCGCGTTGTCCGTCGTGACCTGCACCGGACCGGCCGTGGTTGCCGCGCCGTTGGTCCCGATGATCGCCATCTGGACACCGAGGAACCCGAGGTGGTTGCTCGAGGAATACCCATAGGGTGCCAGCCCCGGGCCGTCGGTCCACTTGCCGTTCTGCACGGCCGCGACGATCGACGCTCGCGTCGGATTCTGGCCGGCGGCCTTGAGGGCCTGCACGAACGTGTACGCCTCGGCCATCCCGTAGAGCACGTTGCCGTCCCACGGCAGGCTCGGTGCATAGGTGTTCTTGATGCCCTGGAAGAGCGAGATCCACGGATTGGTGCTGTCGCTCGCCAGCGGCAGGTACGAGTCGGTGACGATGCCGTCGATCAGCGCCCCGGGCAGCTTGGTGCCGAGCGCCCCACCCGTGAGGATACCGGTGAGCGTCGCCGGATCAGATCCCACGTTGCTGACCACGAACGTCGGGTGGTAGTTCAGCCCGGCCGCGCTCGCCAGCGCGACGGCGGTGAACAGCGGGACGGAGAAGCTCACGATGACCTGGACGCCCTGCGCCTGCAGCGCCGCGATCGCGGCGCCCACCGCCTGCGCGCCGGCGGCCGTCGGCGTGTAGTACTCGGGCGTTGCCACGAGCGTCACGTCGCCGTTCTGCAACTGGTCGGTCACGCCCAGGATGCCGTCGGTCCCGAACTCGTCGTTGGGGCCCTGCGCGAAGAACCCGACCTTCTTGCCGGCGAAGTTCTGGTTGATGTACTGCCCGAGGATCTTGCCCTCGATGGTGTAATCCGGCTGCCAGCCGAAGGTCTCAGGGTACTTCGAGACGTCGTTCCAGCAGTTGCACCCCGATGCGACGAAGAGGTCCGGGATCTTCTCGGTGTTGATGTAGTTGACGACCGCGAGGTGTGTCGGTGTGCCCAGGGCGCCGAAGATGGCGAAGACGTTGTCCTGGAGCACGAGCTTCTTCGTCTGGGTTGCCGTGTTGGTCGGGTTGTAGCCGTCGTCGAGATACGTGTAGTTGATCGTGCGGTGGTTGACGCCGCCGTGCGCGTTGACGTACTTGAAGTACGCGTTGGCCGCCGGCGCGATCTCCGAGTACCCCGCCGCCGCCGGACCGGTGAGCGGTTGGGTGCTCCCGATGGTGACCGACGTGGCGGTGACACCCGGTGCCGATGCCTGGTTGGCGCCGGATGATGAGCTCCCGCACGCGGCGGTGACGAAGGCGGCGGCAATCCCAACTGTTGCCAGCGCCCGGGTCCTCGATCGGTTGAAACCTGATCCCATGCCTGCACTCCTTCTCAATGCGGTTGCCGCTGTTGCTGGTGTCACTGCGCGGGGGGTGCCGGGGATGCCGGCAGGGTACTCGTCTGACGACGCGAGCGAAAGGTCGTTCCAACGACGCGGGTGATCGACGCGACCCCTCCGGCGATGCCGCGTGGGAACACGAGGATCGCCGCGATGAGCACGATCCCGTAGATGGCGAGGGGCACGTTGTTGGCGACATTGCTCGGCAGGTTGGCGCTGCTCGCAAAACCGCCGGTCCACACGGGGAGGTAGACGATGATGAACGAGCCCAGCACCGCACCGGTGAGGCTGCCGAGGCCACCGATCACGACCACCGTCAGCAGCGAGAGGGAGAGCGTGAGCGTGAAGCCGGTCGGTGACGTGAGGGTGATCCAGTAGGCGAAGAGCGACCCGGCGAGACCGGCGCAGACGGCGCTGATCACGAATGCGAGCACCTGCGTGCGCGCAACGTCAACTCCGGCGAGGCGCGCCGCCACCTCGTTGTCACGCACCATCTGCAACCTCCGTCCCGTGGCGCTGCGCACGAGGTTCGCAAGCAGGAAGAACGTGATCACCGCCGCGGCGAGGCAGATCCACGTGAACCATTGCTGCGGAGTCACTGCGGCAAGCGCATCGGGCGGCACCGGAGTCGGCACGCTGATGCCCTGGTTGCCACCGAAGACGCTTGCGAAGTGGGTGGGCACCTGGGGAAGCGCCACCGCGAGCGAGAGGGTGGCACCGGCCAGGTAAGGCCCTCGCAACCGGGCTCCAGCGATCCCGATGATCGCCCCCGCCACCCCCGTGGTCGCAATCGATGCGAAGAGCATGAGGATGAGTGGTAGATCCGGACGCCATTGAAGGAGGACCGACGTCGTGTATGCGCCGATCATCATCAGCGCACCGTGCCCGAGCGAGATCTGTCCGTTGAGGCCGGTGAGGACGGTCAGCCCTGCCGCCGAGATGGCGTAGATGGCGACGCCGGCGACGTTGTACTCGGTGAAAGGATCGAACACGAACCACGTGAGAGCTCCGAGAATCGCCGCGAGCGCCAGGAAGAAGAGCCCGTGCCTCAGCAGCGTCGAACGGCGCAGCAGCGACGTCATACCTGGCGCTGCCGCCCGAAGGTGAAGAGGCCCTGCGGCCGGACCATCAGCACCGCGATGAGCATCACGAGCCCGCCGAGGGGCGCCAGATCCGATCCGACGTACCCGCTGACGTAGCTGAGGACCAGACCCACTCCCAGGGCGCCGATGACGGCGCCGATCGGGCTGTCGAGCCCGCCGATGATGGCTCCCGTGAAGCCGAAGACGAGCACCTCGTCCATGTTGTTCGAGTACAGGAAGATCGCCGGCGCGGCGAGCACGCCCGCCAGCGCACCGAGCAACGCCGCGAGCCCCCAGCCCAGCGTCAGCATCCTGCCGACGCGAATCCCGAGGATGCGCGAGATCTCGGGATTGAACGCTGCCGCGCGCATGCGCAGTCCGAGCGTCGTGCGCTGGAAGACGAGGAAGAGCATGACCATCGCCACGAGCACCGCGCCGACGCTGAAGATGTCGAACGGCGACACGTAGAGCTGGGTTGACCCGGTCGTGATGTCGATGCGTGAGAACGGCGCGGGGAAGGACTGGGTCTGGCCGCCGAAGAGCATCGGCGCCACCGCCTCGAGGAGGATGAGCACACCGAGGCTGAGGATCACCGCATTCAGCGGCGGCCGCGACTCCACCGGTCTCACGAGCACTCGCTCGGTGACGGCGCCGAGCACAAGCCCCGCAGCAAGCGCGATGACGAATGCGAACCAGTACCACACCCCGTGCTGGATCACCACGAGCGCGATGTACGTGGTGAACATCGCCATGGCGCCCTGCGCGTAGTTGACGATCCGGGTTGCTCGCCAGATCATCACCAGCGCGAGCGCGACCGCTGCGTAGACCATGCCGTTGACGACGCCGTCGACGGTGTAGATCGTGAACAGGCGCACGTCAGAATCCCAGGTACGCGTGGCGCAATGCGTCATCGCCGGCCAGGCGCTCGGCGCGATCGCTGAGCGCGACCTTGCCGAGCGAGAGCACCACCGCATGGTCCGCCACCGACAGCGCTGAGCGGGCGTTCTGCTCGATGAGGAGCACGCTCAACTTGCGTTCGGTCACCAGCGCGGTCAGCCGCTGCATGATCTGGGCGAGGAGGATCGTCGCCAGGCCCAATGAGGGCTCGTCGAGGAGCAGCGCGCTCGGACGCGCGACCAGCGCTCTCCCGATCGACAGCATCTGCCGCTCGCCGCCGCTGAGGTTCGCCGCCTGCAGGTGCGTCGCGCCAGCAACGGCGGGAACAGCTCGTACGCCTCCTCGATCGCGACTCGCTGGTCCGCCCGATCCCGTCGCCAGAGGCCACCGAGACGGAGGTTCTCGTCGACGCTGAGCTCGCTGATGATGCCGTGTCCCTCGGGCACGTGGCCGACGCCGAGGCGGGCGATCGCCTCCGGCGTGCGACCCACCAGCTGGGTGTCCCCGAGCAGCACCGACCCATGGCGAGGCTTGACCAGCCCCGAGATGGTCCTGACCAGCGTGGTCTTGCCGGCGCCGTTGGCGCCGAGCACCGCCGTGATGCTGCCCTCGGGCACCGAGAGCGAGACCTGATCGAGGGCGACGACGCCGCCATACGCGACCGTCAGGTTGCTGACCTCAAGCATGGGCCACCTGCTGCCCGAGGTACGCGTTCGCGACGTCGGCATTGGCGCGGATCGCCTCGGGCGGTCCCGACGCGATGACGCGACCGAGGTTGAGCACGGTGATGGTGTCGCTCACCGCCATGACCATGTCGACGTGGTGCTCGACGAGCGCGATCGCCATCCGGCCACGGAGCGTTCGAAGCAGCGTGATGAGCTCACTCACGTCGGCCGCCGACAGGCCGCTCGCTGGCTCGTCGAGCATCAGCAGCGACGGTCGTGCCATGAGCGCGCGAGCGATGATCACGCGCTTCTGGACGCCGTGTGGCAGCGCGCCCGGATACGCCTGCGCTCTGTCGGCGACCCCGAGATCCGCGAGAGCCTGCATCGCCTCGTCCCGCACGGACGTCATGCGCCGGTCCGCGCTCGGGAGGCCCAGCGCGTCGGCTCCCACCCGCGACCGCGACGGCGCGCCCGCCATCACGTTCTCGAGGACGGTGAGCGCCGGCCAGAGCCCCAGGCCCTGCAGGGTCCGCGCGATCCCGATGTGCGCCAGCCGCCATGCGGGCAGCGCAAGCAGGGATCGGCCCTGGTACGTGATCGTTCCGGCGACCGGCGTGACGAACCTCGACACGGCATTGAAGAGCGTCGTCTTGCCCGCGCCGTTGGGGCCGATGACGCCGACGATCTGGTTCGCGCGAACGGCCAGGGAGACGCCGTCGAGAGCGACCACGCCCTCGAAGTGCACGTCGACACCGGCGACGTCGAGGACCACAGGCGTCGCGCCTGGCGACTGATCCTCCACCCTAGGCGGTCTCGCTCAACCCCATGAGTGTCCGCCAGCGTACCGTGATGGACAGGCTTCTGCCTGCAATCTCGTGAATCACCCGAACCGGCGTTGCGCTTGACCAAGCCACCCGACCGGGAGCCCGCCCGCGGGCTCGCCCCTCACCGACCCGTCGACAGGAACTCCCGGATGGCGCTCACCGCGTCGTCGCTGGTCGCGATCGTGTAGTGGTTGGCGTCGATGTCCACCACGGTCGAGGTCGGCACCGCGACGGGAAACCGCTCGCGATCGCGCCTGCTGACGATGAACCCGACGCCGGGGATCATCTCGCGCGAGGCGCTGAGGAGGAGCACCGGCATGGTGAGCGAACGCCACAGTCCGTACACCCCGGCGGCGTCGCCGAACGCGAACGCTCCGGCGCCGAATATCACGTCCTCCATGACCGCCGCCCGGCTCGTCCGTGCCGCGACACCGCCCTCGACGGGCTCCAGCTCGTAGCGGTAGTACCGCTCCCAGTACTCGCTCCAGGGCTCGATGACGCCCAGCTTCCGGACCTGTGCGAGGTACGCCTCTACCGAAGGATGGATGGCGCCGAGCCGCGCCACGGAGACACCGATCGGCCCCGCGGTCGACGCGTCGGGCGTGCCGCAGAGATCCACGAGCGCCACCCGCTCGATGCGGGCGGCGTCATGCGCCGCGGCAGCCATGGCCACCGCCGCTCCCATCGAATGCCCGATCACGGAGAAGGTCGTTGCCCCCAGGTGGTCGGCGACGCCGAAGAGGTCGGCGGCGTGATTGACCCATCCGTACGTGCCGGGCTCGGTGACATCGCTCTTGCCGCGCCCGCGAAGATCCACCGCCACGAGCTGCACGGGCAACCCGAGCCGCTCACCGAGGAACTCGAAGCTCATCAGGTTCGCCGAGAGCCCCGGGACGCAGAGGACGAGCGGCGCATCGGCGGTGCCGTAGCGCTTCGCGTGGAGCCGGCCGGTCGGCAGGACGATGTCGAACTCGGAGGCCTCCACGGGGCGATCGTGCCACAGCGCGAAGCCGCGATGGCGCCGCGCATGGCGCGGGATCCCCTAGCCCGTCGCGGCCAGCACCGGCTCCGCCGGATCGAACACGTGCATGACGGTGCAGCCACCGCCCCGGTGCTTCGCCTCATACAGCGCGCTGTCAGCCACCCCCTGGACGAAACCCGAGTCGGTGCCGCATCGCGCAACGCAGCACCCGATGCTCAGCCTCGGCGTCCCGCTGAGGAGGTCGATCCGCTCGACGGCCTCGTGAATGCGTGCGGCGAGCAGCTCGGCGCCTTCGACGGTGGCGTCGAGCATCAGCACCGCGAACTCGTCCCCGCCGACGCGGGCGACGGTGTCTCCGCGTCGCACCACCGCCGCCATGGCCGTGGCCACGGCGGTGATCACCGCGTCCCCGGCGGCGTGCCCGTACCGGTCGTTCGCGCGCTTGAGGTTGTCGAGGTCCGCGGCAAGGATCGCGAACGGGAGCCGGTCCGGCATCCGCGCAAAGGCGTGCTCGAGCTCGCGGCGGTTGGCGAGCTTCGTGAGGGGATCCGTGAGCGCCTGCGTCTCCAGGCGCTGATGCGCCGATGCGTTGGCCAGGGCGAGCTCGGTGACGTTCCCGAGCGTGAGCAGCCGCTGGAAGAGTTGTGGGGAGATCTCGTGGCCGCGGCCGGAGGCGGAGAGCACGCCGTGGATGGCCCCGTCGATGCGTATCGGGACGTACGCGCCGTGGGTGATGCCGAGCCGCTCGTCCAGACGGCGCACCGCCGGCCCGCACGCCCCCATCTCGATGGCTCCGTTGACCGGCTCACCGCTCTCGAGCACCTGACGCAATTGCGGGTGCTCGCCCGCCGGGAACACGGTGCCGACACCTGTTGCTCCGCTCTCGTCACTGTCGGCAGCGAGCCTGACCGCGTCGCCGGTCGCGGTGAAGTACTGTCCTCGCCGGGCCGAGTTGAGCACCGGCGAAGCGAGCTCGGCGGCGAGGCGCGCGGCGGTGCGGATCACGAGTGCCGGGTCGAGCGCCGTCGTGAGGACTCTCGTGGCATCCGCGATGACAGTGCTCCGTCGCGCCTCCTCGGTCGCCAGGGTCACCGAGCGCTGCAGGCGGGCCCGGAGCTGGTGCGCGACAAAGCTCATCATCGAGAGCAGCGCGACCCAGAACACGAGCAGGCGCATGAGCACCAGCGGAGAGTCGCCTGCCGCGATGCCGGTGGCGGCCAGTGTGATGCCGATTGCGGGGATGAGCACGGCCGACTCCCACGGCGCTCCGTAGAAGGCCGAGTACATCAGTGGCAGCAGCAGCAGGGAGGTGAGCCCCGTCGACCTGCCGGCCGAGTAGATGAGGCATCCGATCGCCGCTGTCGCCAGGATGAGCGGAAGCACGTGGACCGCTCGCGGCATCCTCCTCCAGGGGCTCAGCTGGCGAGCGACGAGCACGCAGCGCGGTCAGCACCATCGCGGCGAGCAGCCAGCCGAGACGAGGCGTGCCTGACGGGATCAGCACGCTCGCGAAGGCGAAGACCATGACAACCGCGAACGGCAGCCGGCCCTCGTGGGCATCGTGAGCGGCCGCAGGCCGATCCGCTGTGGGAGTGGAGGCCACGGCGCAGATGCTAGGAAGACGCGACGCTCCGGATCTCCTCCTCGGCGCCCTTGTTACGGGGCTGCGAGATCACGCGACAAACCTCCGACGGCAGCCGCGAAGCCGTGGTCGGGCTCTCAGCGGATATCCTTCGCGCCCGGCGGATCCTTGCGAAGCTTTCCAGGTGGCGGCTCGTGTGGTCTTCGCCGAGGCCGCCACCGTCCGGCCGTCTCTCCACCGGTCAGCGTGTCAGCGGACGGCGACCAGGACCCTGTTCGACAGGTGCTGCCAGAGGGTGCCGACCTCGGCGAACCCCGCTGCGAAGAGCGCGGATCGATGGAACTCGTAGCTGTGCGCGTCGTTGTCGTGCGGGTGGTCGTGTCCACGACGAGCGCGCTCCTCGACCTCGGCTGCGAACGCGGGCTCGGCGACCGCCGCCACCCACCACGCCCCGTAGTCCTCCGCGTCGTCCGGTGGCTCGGGCCAGTCCGGCTGCACCTTCCGCGCCGCCGAGGCGATCGCCGCCTGGTCGTGATCGAAGTCGAGGCGATCGCCGTCGAGCAGGATCCCGCCCGGCCTCACCACACCCGCCAGAGTGTCGTAGAGGCCGAGCAGCTGGTCGAGGCCGAGCCAGTGGAGCGCGGTGGTCGACACCGCGGCGTCGAACGGCCCCGGGAACGGCAGCGCGCCAACCCACTCGCCGCGGAGGTCCGCATCCACGAAGCACAAGCCGCTTGTTGCCGCCGAGCGCGCCTCGACCGATGGCGAGGAGGACCGGGTCCGCATCGACGGCGACCACCGTCGCACCGGGAAGGCGATCGAGCACCCGGGCGCTCAGTGACCCCGGGCCACAGCCGAGGTCGAGCACCTTCGGCTCGGGACCGGTGAACGCCGCAAGGGCGTCGACGATCGCGGCGAACCGCTCCTCACGGTCGGGGATGTGCCGCTGCTGCTGCGCATCCCACCGCGCGAGCCACCGAGCCCAGTCCACCGTTTCGGTCGTTGTGCTCACGGGCTCAGCGTACCGGCTTCAGCGCGCCCCGGGACGCCCCCGCAGCGCAGGGAGCGTCACGCTGATTGCAGCGCCGTTCCCGGCGGAGCTCGCGGCGCTCACCGAGCCGCCGTGCGCTTCAACGACGTCCCGCACGATCGCGAGGCCCAGACCGGAACCGGTGGACCCCGGCCCCTTCACGAAGCGATCGAACACGCGGGGTAGCAGTTCCGCGCGGGATACCCTCGCCGTCGTCACGCACGGTGATGCGCACCGAACCGTCGACGGCAGTCGCCTCGACTCGCACGCTGCCGCCACGCCGTGAATGTGCCAGCGCGTTCGTGACGAGATTGCCAAGAACACCTCGGATTCTTGCCGGGTCCGCGTCGAGGTCGGGGACCTGCTCCTCCACCGCCGCGCTGAGCTGGACGCCCGCAGCCGAAGCCTCGGGGCGGAACGCCTCGACGGTCTCGTTGACGAGCACCGCGACGTCGACCGGCTCGCGCTGCAGCCGCAGAGCTCCGCTCTCCGCAAGCGTCAGCGTGCCGAGATCGTTGACGAGCATCTCGAGCGATTCCGTGGCGCTGATGATCGGCGTGAGGTGCTCGAGGTCCGCGGGGTACAACCCGTCGGCGATCCCCTCTGCCTGCCCGCGAATGATGGTGAGCGGCGTGCGCAGCTCATGAGCGACGTCAGCGAGGACGGAGCGGCGCCGTGTCTCGTCTGCCTCGAGACGGCTGCTCATGCTGTTGAGCGCACGCGAAAGCGAGCGCAGATCCGCGGGCCCGCGCACCGGGACCCGGGTGGAATAGTCACCTGCCTCGATGCGGTGTGCCCCCTCGATGAGCGCGCCGACCGGCGCCGCAAGCCGGCGCCACACGCGGAGGGCGATCGCCACCGCGATGACGCCGAGCACCAGGGCGCTGATCGCCACCGCCGTGGTGAACGGGGCTGCGCTCACCACGCCGAACGCGCCGAGCAGCAACCAGACGACACCGACCATCGCGCTCAGGACGACGAGGAGCGCCACGCCGGCGATGCACCCGATGCGCCGCACCATCCGCCTGCCGTGCCGCTGCCAGTCGGCCGGCGCGGCGCCGCCCGGTCCCAGATCGCCCTCGGGCCACCACGGTGGCCGCCCGTTGCCTTTCCCCCATCCCCACGGCGGACCGCCTCCCCTCACGTCGGCGTGTCGACGAGCCGGTATCCGACGCCGAACACCGTCTGGAGATGGCGCGGCGCGCGCGGGTTGAGCTCGATCTTGCGGCGGATGTTCTTCACATGCGCATCGATGGCTCGCTCGTACGACTCGACCGCGACGCCGTGCACAGCGTCGAGGAGCTGCGCCCTGGTGAACACGCGTCCCGGCTGCCTCGCCATGTGCAGCAGTAGCTGAAACTCCGTGGCCGTCAGGCCGACCTCGCGCCCGTCGACATGCGCCTGCATCCTCGGCGCGTCCAGGACGATCGAGTCGCCGACATGAACCACCTCCTCGCGCACCGCCGCCAGCTGGGCTCGGCGTATCACCGCACGCACCCTCGCGACGATCTCACGCGCGCTGAACGGCTTGGTGACGTAGTCATCCGCTCCGAGCTCGAGTCCAGCAACCCGATCCACCTCGTCAGCCCTCGCCGTGAGCATGATGATCGGCACGTCGCCGCTCCGCCGCATGACTCGCGCGACGTCGAGCCCGTCCACGTCCGGCAGCCCGAGGTCGAGGATGACGAGGTCGGGACGGGTCCGGGCGAAGACCTGCAACGCCGCCGTGCCCGTCGTCGCGGTGGTCACCTCGAACCCGCCGCGTTCGAGGTAGTCGCGGACGAGCCGAACGATCGCCGGTTCGTCGTCGACGACGAGGATGGTCTTCATTGCGCTGGCATCGTAGTCGGCATTCGGGGCGGCGATGTCCGCCGCCCCGATGCGCATCAGACGGACTGCGATGCCGGCGTGGTCGGCTGGGTGTCCGAGCCGCGATGCTCGCCGGCGCAACCGCCGTGCCATCCCATGCCGCGACGGCCGTCGCCGTGTCTGTTCCATCCCCGCGGTGTGAGGCCGAGCACGCGGGGCAGCACCAACGTGCCGATGAACGTGATCACAACGAAGCCGGGGTTCTCCGTCGTGACGCCGACAGCGGTTGCGGCGCCGACTGCGACGAGGCCCCAAACGAGGCGTCCTGCACGATACATGTCGATCTCCTTGTGGAGTGTTGAACGGTATGTGCATCACTCTCGCGCTGAGTTGTGAACCTCGTGTGAACGGCGCACGGAGGTCTCGCGACCAGGAGCGGTGAGTCAGGCGGGTCGGTACGACACCGGGTCGCGAGCGCTGCGATCGACCGTGAGCTGAAAGATGTCGGGGCGACTGTAGTGGCCCGCCACGTCGAGCGTCCTCCGCGCCGCGCCGGCTCGCCCTGGATCGATCTCCGCCGTCAGGATGCCGTGCTCCTCGTGCAGCGGCCCGGCGACGACGGTGCCACCGGGGGCGATGATCACGGAGTCGCCCGGGTTGATCCACTCGTCCGGATCCGGGAACACCTGGTCGCGCCTGGGGAATGCCGCGGGGATGTCCGAAGCGCGGAGAGAGCACCCGGAGGAGACGACCCAGCAACGTCCTTCCGCGGCGATATGGCGCATCGAGGCGATCCAGGTCTCGCCGTCGTCCCAGGTGGAGGCCACGTAGACCTCGACCCCTTCGCTGTACAGCGTGTACCGGGCGAGCGGCATGTAGTTCTCCCAGCAGATCAGCGTCCCGACCCGCCCGACGGCCGTCTCGGTGACGCGCAACCCGGTTGCGTCACCCTGCCCCCAGACCATCCGCTCGGGGTTCGTCGGGACGAGCTTGCGGTGCCGGTTCGCGATCTCCCCATCAGCCCCGATCGTGACCACGGTGTTGTAGATCGTCGAACGCCCGAACTCCCCGTCGCGCTCATGCACCCCACACACCACCACGAGCTCGCGGTCACGCGCCGCGTCGCGAAGCGACCGGAGGCCGTCGGCCGCGAGGTCGACGCTGTTCTCGAGCAGCACACGATGGATCTCGCCGGTGAGCTCGTAGTCATCACCCGGTTTGAGCCGCCAGATCCACGCCGGGTACCCCGGGACGTACGTCTCGGGAAAGACCACGAGCCTGGCTCCGTCATCGGCCGCGGCGTGCAGATGCCGCACCGCCGCCTCGAGCGTGGCCTCGCGATCGAGCAGCACCGGCGGCTCCTGCACGATCGCAACCCGCAGCTCGCCTCGGCCTGTCTCCATCAGCGGAACTATAGGCGCCGGCCTTACCCCGACCTTGCCGAAATCTTGGCGCGGCAAGCCGCTGCACCGCTGCCGCCCTGTCCGATCAGTCGACGGCTCGGGTTCGCGACGTGTTCGCCGGAGAGGCTAGCTGCTCAGACCGTTGCTGATGTTCGAGAAGACGTTGTTGACCCGCTTGCCGAGGGTCGAAAGGATGACGATGACGACGATGGCGATGAGGACGAGGATGAGCGCGTACTCGACCATGCCCTGGCCGTCCTCAGGACGGCGGTTCAGCCGGCCGAGCTCTTCCACAACGAACTCGCGGCAGCGAAGGAACAGGTACTCCATTTGATGCTTCTCCTTACAGAACGGCTTATGTCCACAGACTGACGCCCGGTCTTGAACGAGGCCTGAACAGCCGGTCACGCCCACCCGGACAGTCCTTCGCAGACGTGTGACGGATTGATCCGGGATCGACGGATACCGATGTCGTTGACATTGGCACGGCGACTGGACTTCACTTCCCGGCGGCGCGGTGACCGGCAGGACCCCCCGCCACAGCCTTCGCAACAGCGTATTGGAGGAGACAGCAGTGGCAACTCACGAGGACGCGATGGTGCTCGTCCAGCTCATGCGCTGGGGTACCGAGCTTGGTATCGAGAACGCTTCCAGGGCCGTGCTGTCCGACAGCTTCGACCCCCGGACCGCCGCATCCACGGACGAATCGGTGGCCAAGCTCCTCGAGTTCGGCGAGGGGGTCGGCACCCTCTGCAAGCACGGTCTGCTCGACGACGTGCTCGCCCATGACCTGTGGGCATTCGCGTTCATGTGGGGTCGTCTCGAGCCGGCGGCGCGCCGGGCGAGGGAGCGGTTCAAGGAGCCGCGCCTCTTCGAGAACTTCGAAGCGCTCGCCAGGACCGGCCCCGCGACGTGCCAGCGCCGATCTCCGCCCCCGGCGGTGCTCAGTGCGTCGTGAGGACGAGGACCCGGTTGTTCCAGATGTCGCTGAGGTAGACGGTGTCGCCGCTGAAGGCGAGGGCGAACGGGTAGACGACCGAGTCGTCAGGCGCCGCCGGGACGCCCATGCTTGCCGCATTCGCGCTGAAGATCAGGTTGCCGGACGTGTCGACCGACACCACCCGGTTGTTGCCGGTGTCGGAGACCCAGATGCTGCCGTCCGGGGCGACCGTGACGCCCCACGGGATGCTGTACGGAGGCTGCACCCCGGCGCCGATCGGCTTGGTGAAGGCAGTCCAGACACCGCCCGGCGACATGCTCTGAATGCGGTTGTTGAGCGTGTCGGCGACCCAGATGGTGCCGTCAGGGGCCACGGAGATGCCCGTCGGATTGTTGAGATCGCCCGCCGGTGCCGTCGACCCGATGCCGGTCTGCCCGTACGTCGCCTTCCAGGTCGCGCTGGAGTCCCCGGCGGACAGGCTGAACCGCTCGATCCGGTCGTTGCCCGAGTCGTCGACGAGCAACGTGCCGTCCGGGCGAACGCGATGCCCTGCGGGAAGCTGAACTGGCCGTTCGCTGCGCCGTTCTTGCCGAAGATGAGGAGCGAGGCACCTGTCGGTGAGAACACGGCCACCTGATCGTTCTCACGGTTGGCCACGAAGACGTCGCCGGTGCCGGGCTGGATCGCCGCATCCCACGCGAAGTTGATCGCTCCGCTCTGCGAAGGGTTGCCGCGGAAGCCGAAGCTGCCGGCGCCGGTCCCGTCGGCGTTCATGTATTCGACGCGCTGGTTCCAGTAGTCGACGATGTAGATCTGTCCGCCGGCCGCGACGTGGACGCCCCGAGGGGCGTTGACACCCGGAACCGGCGCCGCGGCCGGGGTCGTGTTGACCGTTGACATGGCCGCGGTGGCGGTGAAGGTCATCTCGTGCAGGTTGAATCCCCACTCGTCGGTGAGCAGAAGGTGGTCGTCCGAGGTGGTGGTGAGCCCGCGCGGACCGACGAACTGCCCCGCGCCTGACGCAGCCGAGGGGATGGTGTAGGCGAACGTGGCGCCGGTGTAATCGCCGCCGCTCGCCTGGAGGTTGAAGACCTCGACCCGCTTGCCCCCGGAGTCGGTCACGAACGCGAGCGTCCCATCCGCACTGACCGCGACCCCGCGCGGGTCGTCGGTGAACTGACCGGGCCCGGTGCCGAGGCTGCCGAACGAGAAGAGCAGCGTGCCCGAGTCGTTGAACACGTCGCACTGATGGTTGCGCGCATCCATGACCAGAACATCGCTGTTGGGTGCCACCGTCACCTGACGTGGCTCGTTCAGCGAACCGCCGGCATTGAACTGGCTGATGAGGTTGCCGGCCAGGTCGGATTTCTCGACCCGCCCCGCGCCGTCAACCGCGTAGACCCAGCTGTGTGCGGCGTCGACGGCGACGCCGTACACCTGGCTGAACTGCTCGTCCCCGCTCCCCCTGGTCCCGAACTGGGACAGGAACGTGAAGGCACTCGCCGAGTCGGTGGCGCACGCCGACGCCGAGAACGAGAAGACCTCGATGCGGTTGTTCGGCGTGTCGGCGACGAACAGCTCGTTGTTGCTCGAGTCGTAGTCGAGCGCGCGCGCATCGCCGATCTGCCCAGGGCCGTTCCCCTGGAGGCCTCCGATCTGACAGTCGATCGCGTCGGTGCTCCGATTCACCGCGATGATCCGGTAATTGCCCGCGTCGAGCACGAAGTAGTACTGCGCGTCGTTCGAGACGTCCACCGGGTACATGTCCGCCTGACCGGGGCCGACCAGCGTGCTGCTGTAGACGGGCGAGCCGAGCGGTGCCGTGCTCCCTGACGAGTAGTACCCGAGCACATCGACGATGAGGTTCACCGTGCCCACGGCGTTGAACAGGTTGATCGTGCCGTCCGAGCCCACTCCGACCACGACGAGGTTCGTCGACGTCACGCCCGCTGCGACATTGAGGTCCGATGCGCCCGGAGGGCTCTGCGACAGCGGCCCGGGATAGACGGTGATGTACGTCCCCTTCGTGGCGCTGACCGCGGTCACGTTCGCGACGATGGCCGTCGGTGAGCCCGCACCACCGGTATCCGGCGGAATCCCGTCGACCCCCGCAACCGCGGGTGTTGAGCACCTGCCCCGACCCGATCGGCGCCCTGGCGCACGTTGCCGTGCCGAGCACGCGTGTCGCAGATGCGAGCCGGAGTCGTCAGTGCCGTGAACTGTGCGCCCGAACCGGTGCTGAACCAGCCGTCGATGTCGACGGCGATGTTCACCGCGCCGACGCTGTTCCAGATCGAGACGGTGCAACTGCCGCTCGCGCACGTCACGGGGACGATCACGCGATTGGGGAGCACCGCGTGCGCCGGGACGTTGAGGTTCGACGCATTCGGGCGCACGCCGCCACCGGTAAAGGCGGTGAGCACCGTCGGCACCGTCGGGGCGATGGCGGTCAGGTTGAACGCGACCGCGGCCGACTCCGGTTCCGGGCACCAGGCTGCCCATGCCGCTCACCGCGAACGTGAGTGTCGCGGCCGGCGCCGATGGGCGCTCGGCGTGCCCATGTTGCAGCGGTTGGTTGCAATGCCCGGGCCGGGCGCGCGAGTGTCGCAGATGCGCAGCGGCGCGGTCGATGTGTACAGGTCGGACGAGGTTGCCGGCGCCACGTAGCCCTCGATGTCGAGCACCACATTGGTCGTGCCGAGGACGTTGAAGACGTCGATCTTCCCCGCTGCGCTCACCCCGACCTCCACGAGGTTCGCGAGCACCATCCCTGCCGCAGGGTTCAGATTCGACGTCGCCGGCCGTTGGCCGAGTCCGTCCTCGAAGACCGTCAGGTACGTGCCATGCGTCGGCGCCACCGCCGTGAGATTCACGACGACCGCGGTGACTCCGCTCGCCGGGAGGGTCCCGAACCGTCGACGGTGATGACGCGGGTCGCTCCCTGCGTGATCGGACCCTTGCCGGCCCCGGTGCTGTTGTCGTTGCACTGGTTCGCCGCGAATCCCGTGACCGGCCGGACGTGTGTCGCAGACGCGGTAGGGGGTGACCGCCGTGTAGGCGCCTGGAACCGGGGCGCTCGGGGCGGACGCCGACGCATGGGTCGCGGCGGAGGCAGCCCCGGAGGTCCCGCAGACGGCCAGCGCCGCGACGGCAGCGATGGCGACCACGGCGCCAAGCGTTCGCCTCGAGATGATCGTGCCCCTCCTTGCTCCTGCCCACCAGCCCTGGCTGATCATGCCCGAGCCCACCCTCAGGTTCCCCAGCCTACCACGGGTCAATCGTGCCGGCCGCGGCTGATGAGCGAGGCCGGTCAGGCGCATCGAACGAGGCTGCAACGATCGTGCAGCACGCCGATTGGCGGGCACCGGGCCGCGGTTAGCTACCGCCGTGGCATGGCCGACGAAGCGCAGCCCGATTCTGGAGGGGGCGCAGGCTGGCGAGTACGTCCAGCCCGCCTCGTCACCGACAGTGGATGGGACGCGCAGCCGCCCCCGCTGCCCCCACCGGTCGCGGCACTCGTCCACGGACCGGTCCAGGTGCTCGAGGCCGTTTCGGTGCCGGCGCCTCCCGCCCCTCCTCCATTGCTGCCGGCCCACCCGTCGTCGACACCACCGCCGCTGCCGCCGACGGGTCCGGCTCCGCCGGGCCGACCGCGACGCCCGCTGCGTGCGCGGATCGCCATCATCACCGGGGCCGTGCTCATCGTCGCGGTGGCGGGCACCGGGATCTACGTCGTGACCCATCCGTCGGCGCCCGTGGGCGTCCCGCTCTCGACACCACCACCTGCGACGGTCGCGGTGGTCCACTCCGGCCCGGCCGTGTTGGCGCTCGAGTCACTCACCGGCGGGGAAACGACCCGGACCGTCCGGCTTCCCGGATCGCCGGAGGCGGTGGTCGAGACGCCCGATCGCACCAAGGCGTTCCTCCTCGACACCGATCACGGCGATGTCGTCCCGGTCGACCTCGTCACCGGGAAAGCCGGCGCCCCCATCCCGGTCGGGAAGTTGCCCGTCGACGAGGAGATGTCCGCTGACGGATCGACGCTGTACGTCACGGACAACCTGGGCGGGACCGTCATCCCGATCAACACGTCGACGGGACGTGCCGAGCCCGCGCGACCGCTGACCCAGGGCGTGAGCTTCTACGTCCCTTCGCCGAGCGGGTCCGGAGGGCTCGTCGGCGCGGCGACAGCGGCTGGGCAGCCCGGGGTCGTCTACTTCCAGAACCCCGCGACCGGCCCCGAGGCGCCCCTCGAGATCGGCACGAATCCCGTGCAGTCCGCGTTCTTCAGCAAGGACGGCAGGACGGTGTGGGTCGACGAGCAGGGCGCCAACAGCCAACCGGGTGAGCTCGTGCCGATCGATGTGGCCTCGCAGACCGCCGGCAGCCCCATCAAGCTTGGAGTTGCGCCGTCGGCCTTCGCGGTGACGCCCGACGGCACGATCGACGTGGTCGCGAACGTCGTCGACAACACCCTCTCGATCGTGGATCTCGCGTCACGCAGCGTCATCGCGACGGTGCCGGTCGGCGCCACGCCGACGAGCGTCGCGATCGACGCCGGTGGTACGACCGCGTGGGTCGCCTGCGCGCTCCAACGCACCCTCGTCCCGGTCGATCTGACAACCCACCAAGCGGGCGCTCCGATCGCGCTCGGCAACGCGCCAGGGGATCTTGCGCTGCCGGCAACGTCAGGGCTCGCATGGGTCCTCTTCCCCAGCTCCAACGGGACGATCAACTTCCTCAAGGACAATCCCGGTGCGGGGCGAACGGTCGCGGTCGGCAACGAGCCCCAGGTGCTCATCGGGTCCGGGTCCGAGACCAGCTGGGTCGCGAACTCGCTCAACGACACCGTGCAGCGCCTCGACGTCGCCGCGCAGACGGCGGGACCGCCGATTCCGGTCTCTCGCGCCCCGTCCGCTATGAAGCTGACACCCGACGGCCGGACGCTGCTGGTGCTGAGCTTCGGCGACGGCCGTCATCCGGGAATGCTCACCGCAATCGACACGTCCACCTCTGCCGAGCAGACGCCAATCAGCGTCGGAGCAGGACCGTCCGACCTGACACTGACGTCGACGGGCGGCGCCGCGTTCATCGCGAACTATCAGACGAACTCGATCAGCATCGTCGACGTGACGCACTGGCGCTCGGCCGGGACGATCGCGCTGCCCTGCGGACCGACATCCCTGGCGATCACCCCCGACAACACCAAGCTCTTCGCAGCCTGCGGCGACATCGCCCGGGTCATCCCCGTCAGCGTGGCAAGCCACCGTCTCGGCACGCCGATCGCCGTCACCAGTGATCCGCGCCTGGTGACGCCGGTGCTGGGAACGACCATGATCGTCGCGGGAAGCAACGCCCTGCAAACCCTCGACACCAACTCCGACACGATCGTGCAGAGCCAAGCCGAAACCGGCAACCTCGTCGACGTCGTCGAGACCACTGACGGCAGCATGATCCTGGCGGTCGACAACTCCGGGGCCGCGCTCGTGGAGATCAGTCCCGACACCCTCGCCACCGAGAAGTCACTCGCCGTGGGAACACGTCCCGGTGAGGTGGCGCTGTCGCCCGACGCCACGCATGCCTACGTCCTTGATACCAGCGAGCAGAAGCTCTACGTGGTCGACCTCTCCGCATGGGTCGTCAAGACGACGATCTCGGTCGCTCCCAACGCGACATCGATCGAGGTGCCCGCCCCGGTGGTCATCCCCGGCAGCTGAGCGTGCTCACGCCGCCCGCGCTGACCGGCCCGCCCCCTCCTCCGTTCCCCGCGCCGCCACCGCCACCCCCCCACCGCCGCCGCCGTCGCGAGATCGCAGCAAGCGATACGCGCTGGGCATGTTCGCCGCGGCGGTGGCGATTCCCGTCGTCGCCATCGCATGGCTGGTCATCAGCGGCATCTCCGGCGCACCGGCGCCATCCGCGGGATCGAGGCCCAGCACCCCGGCTGTCGTGGACGTCAACGCGGGCATCGTGAACATCAACGGCGTGGTCCCCGACGGCCTGATCGCGGGCACGGGCATGGTGTTGACGTCCGACGGGCTCGTGCTCACGAACAATCATGTCGTCGCGAACACGACGTCGCTGACCGCGCAGCTCGCCGGGCAAGGGCCCGTATATCAGGCGACGGTGCTCGGTGTTGATCCGACGCAGGACGTCGCGGTCATCAAGCTCCAGGGTGCATCGGGCCTGCCGACCGTGTCGTTCGACCTCTCCGGGTCGCTCGCAGTCGGCGATCACGTCACGGGCCTCGGCAACGCGCTCGGGCGCGACGGCGCGCCGGTCCCCGCATCAGGCTCGGTGACATCGCTCGACGAGACGATTCAGGTGCAGGACGAGTCGGCGACGATCAGAGAAACGCTCGACGGGGTGCTCTGCTTCGATGCACCGATCCAACCGGGCGACTCTGGCGGCCCGCTGCTCAACGACCAGGGGCACGTGATCGGGATGGACACGGCCGGCTCCGTGACCACGGCAAACGGTGCCGGTGCTGAGTGGGGGTGCGCGATCCCCATCACCCGCGCCATGAGCATAGCCCAGCAGATTCGGGCGGGCACTGCATCCCCTTATATCGAGTCCGGCCATCGCGGAATCCTCGGAGTCAGCGTTGACGAGAAGACGAGCGTCACCGGCGCTGTTGTCGAAGGAGTCACCCCCGGGGACGGCGCGGAGACCGCGGGTATCGGCCCCGGCGACGTGATCACGTCGGTCGCGGCCATTCCGGTCCAGACGGTGTCGGACCTCAACAGCGTCATGCAGGACCGGCGCCCCGGCGACAGCGTCACGGTGGTCTGGCGCGACGCGAGCGGGGCGACGCATTCGGCAGCCGTCACGCTCAGCCCGGGGCCTCCCGCGTAGGCGGTCGAAGAGCCGTGATCGAGCAGCGTTCGCAGCCTGCGAACGGGCGCCGGTACCGCAGGGGTATGCTGGGGATCGTGGCCGGGCACGGCTCATCCCCCTAGGCGGACACCCCCCTCCTCTCCCCGCCCTGGAGCCCTGCCCGGCCATTCTTATCACAGCGGCGCGGCGGTGGTGCTGACACGAATCACGGTCGGGCGCCCCGAGGATGAGGCCGGAGCGCCCCTCCATCTGTTGAGGTGCGACCGATGAAGCTTCGAGCTCTGGTCGGAGTGGCTGCGCTCGTGGCGGTTGCGGCGCTGAGCCTGAACGCCGCGGCGTCCACGTCGGCGGCAGGTCCCGGCTACGTGACCATCCAGTTCGGACGTGCCATCGAGGGAAGCTACACCAACTCCGGGATGCGTGCCGGTTCCCGGCATCCTCCGGCTGGATCAGGCCGTTGCCGACGTCCATGCGCTCGGTCTGACGGCGGTGGGTGCTGTGAATGTCGACCGGGCGAGCACGCCGGCCGAGGATTGCACCAACGGTGACATATACGCGAACTGGGCTGATCTGCAAGCGCTCAGTGCGTCGTACGGATTCCAGGTGGTGAGCGAAGGGCTCAACCACAACGACATCACCGGCGAGACCATGGCGCAGCAGGTTGCCGAGAGCTGCGGTTCACTCCCCGACTTCGTGTCCGAGGGATTCACGCGTGCCTGGGGGGAGTTCGCGTATCCGGATGACATGCACACGTCCACCATCCAGCGGAAGGTCGTGAGCACCTGCTTCGCGTACGGGCGCGTATACAGCTACACCCCGACGATCAACGTACGGTCGAAGCTCAAGGCGCCGTGGTTCGAGAGCGCCGACAACGTCCTCGGAGGCGAGTGCAACGTGGTCGGGATGCCCTGCTACACGCTGACGACGACCGTGGGCCGTCATTACACGAACCCGGCCGGCTGGGCCAACGTGCTGAAGAACGAGACCGGCTACCCGTGGGGCATGGCATGGGATCCGACGAGCAACACCATGCTCACGAGCGACTACAACAACTGGCAGGTTCGCCGGTTCACGCCCTCGGGATCGCTTGCCGGTACCTACAGCTCGAAGGCGGCGCTCAACGGCCAGCAACCCTACGGCGTCGCGGTCGACCAGACCACCGGCAACTTCGTGGTCGATGACCTCGAGGGGTACCTGCGGTACAGCTCGACCGGCACGCTCCTGGACTCGGTGAGCACTGCGGCCGAGCACGCCTACTACGCGCCCTTCATCGCCATCAGCCCGACCAACGAAGACGTGTACGTGGTGCAGTCGACAGGCCTCAACCTGTCCGGCGCCAACGTGGTGCTCATCTACGACAAGAACGACAACTTCCTGAGCGAGTTCGGAACGAACGGTAAGAGCTGCAGCAGCGGCCAGTTCGGCCTCATCCGCGGTGTGGACGTCGACAGCACGGGCAACGTCTACATCAACGACGTCAGCAACAACTGCGTCCAGGTCTTCAGCGCCACCGGCACGTTTGAGCGGTCCATCAGCACGAAGGCGGGGCTGCCCACCAGCGAGCAGACCAGCACCAACACTCGCGGGCTGACCGTCGACCGCCTGAACAACGTCGTCTATATCGCCGACTTTGCGAAGCAGCGTGAGGAGGCCTTCAGCGCGACGACCGGCAAGTTTCTCGGCATCATCGGCACCCCGGGCAACGACTGCTCCGGCGGCGGCCAGATTGACGGGCCGCGGGATGCGGCGGTCGGACCGAATGGAACGGTGTACGTCAGCGACTACACCTGCTTCACCATCGACGCCTTCAACTCGATCGTCGCGTCGACGAACCCGGGCAAGTTCATCCAGCCGATCCCCAATCCGACGATCCCGCCGCCTGCCGGCGGCCTGAACCAGGCCGTGGGCGTCGGGGTGTCGCAGGACGGCAAGAGCGTCTTTGTGACCGACACCTTCAACCAGCGCGTCCAGGAGTTCGACGGCCTGAGCAGCTCCACCCCGGGGGCGTTCGTCCAGATGTGGGGGAGCCGCCAGCCGGTCCTCAATGACATGTGCGCCATGGACTATCCGCGCGGCGCTTCGGTCGACCCGACCAACGGCAACCTCTGGATCAATGACACACGGTCGGGGTACATCAAGGCCTACACGCCGGGCGGCAACTCCAACGGCACCCTCGCCTGCGCAACGCCGAGCAGCGCCACCGTGAGCGCCCTCACGGTGTTCGGTGGTCAGGTTCAGACGGGAACCTGCATCTCGTGCTCGCCCGGTAAGTTCTTCTACTCTCGCGGCATCTTCGTGGGTGGCCCGAAGGACGACGTCTACGTCACGGACAGCTCCAACGGACGTCTGCAGGTCCTGACGCAGTCGGGCAGCGAGGTCGCCGGATTCCCCGTGAAGTGCGGGACGGTCGGCCACAACCCGGCCGGATACAACGGCTGCACCGGGGTCAGCGCGGACTCAGCGGGCAATGTGTATGCGGCATCGATCAACGAGGGCGTCATCGACGTGTTCAGCTCGTCCGGCAAGCTGCTCCGCACGATCGGCGCCACGGCGCCCGGCGGCAAGCTCGGACAGCCGTTTGACACCGCGCTGTCGCCCGACGGCAGCATCCTCTACGTGAGCGAGGTCAAGAACAACCGGATCAGCGAGTTCAACCCGACGACCGGCGCGTTCATCGGCAGCTGGGGCACGAAGGGTACCGCCCACGGTGAGCTTCAACCAGCCGATGTGCCTCGCCGTCGATGCGGCCGGCAACATCTACGTCAACGACTTCGGCAACTCCGGATCGAGGTCTTCACTCCCTGACGCAGTGCCGCGCGGGTCGCTCTGCGGCCCGCGCGGATGAACTCCGGCCACATGGTGTTGTCGACAAACTGCCGGTACAGTCCGACGCCTCGAATCACGTCGTACGGGACGGGGCTGATGAGCCGCACATCGGCGACCTCACGACGCAGGCGCGCCAGGTTGTCGCGGGCCAGCTGGATGTGCTGGATCTCGCGCACCTGGGACGCCGCGTAGAGGATTGAGCCGGGTTTCTCGAGCCAGCCGGTGATGTCCTCACCGTCGAACTCCGTCGGATAGAACCCGTTGATGGCGACGACGACGTCGGGCGGCGTCTCGATGTCGAGCAACGGGCGGACCGGGAGGATGTCGGCGGTGCCGCCGTCGTAGTAGTGGTAACCGCGGTAGTTCACCGCCTCGATGAAGAGCGGGAGCGAGACGGCCATGCGCACAGCGCGGGCGACCGAGAGGCGTGGGTGCGTGCGCGGGCCGATGTACTCGACGCGGTTGCGTTCGACGTTCCATACCGGGGCGTATGCGGGGATCGGCAGATCTCCGAGCGTCATGGCGCCGAGCCATTTCCGGTACCACGCTTCGATGCGCTCGCCGCGCAGGAACCCGTTGAAGCCGCGCGCCTGGGTTGGAATCAACCTGCGCAGCGCCTCCCAGTCGACGTCGACGAGGTCCGCGGGGGTGAGGCCCAGCGTTGTGTGCGCGACCTCCTCGGCGCTCCGTCCCGCCGCGAGCGGAAAGCCGAAGAGTGCGGCTCCCGAACACACCGAGATCATCGCCGGCCGGACGCCCGCCTCCTCGAACGCACGCGCGGCGCCGACCAACGATGAGAGCGCGCCGCTCCCGCCCGTGGTGAGCAGCGCGACGCGTTGCGATTGGAGTGCCCGCTGGGGAGCTGGGCTCAACCGCGGGAAGGGATGGCGGTCGACGTAGATCGGTGGATCCCCCGGCAGCGGGAGCACGGCACGACGGAGCGCGCGAAGGAAGGTCGCGTCCCGACGGATGCCGTCGGCGAGATCGCGCGCCATGGTCACGCCGTTGAAGTACTGGCGGACACGGAGGGCGTCGAATGCGTTGTCAAGCGGCGTCGGTTTCACGCCCGAGCTCCGGGCACGAGTGACCGCTTTGACATGGTCGTTTTCCGTCAGCGGCGGAACTCCACGCTCACGTGGTCGCTGGGCGCGCGGCATCTGCATCGGGAATCGATTGGCGACGGAGGTGTGCGAATCGGCAGGCGACCCACGAGCACACATGCGGCTGGGATAAAGACGCTTCCGAGCGACACCAGCGAGAACAAGACCGTGATCAGGATGAACATCAGGCTCGTCAGGTCGATCAGCCAGCGATTCTCGACGTCGAGGTCGTCCGCCTCGCGGCTGTCGAGGCGCGTTGCGCCGTACACGACTGCCGCGAGGGCACCCCAGAGCAGGAGGCTGCCGACGCCGAGCGGCGCCCCGTTCACGAAGCCGAAGGCCACCGCTCCAGGAGCGACAAGCGCGAGCCCGATCATCGCGTAGCGTTCTTCGTCACGCGACCACGTCGCACGGGGGGACTTGCCCACGATGACGGCCCAGCCGGCCACAACCCCCGCGACCACGAGCAGCACCGCGCCGACAACGATCAACTTCGTCATGGCAGCTGCTTGATCATTTCAGCGATCGGTGCAGCCGTGCAGACGGACGCAGGCTGCAGGGAGGTCGCCTTGCAGATCGCCGCCGTGAGGTAGTTGGCGGATCCGACGATCGCCCGTGTCACAGGGTCATCGGCGCTCGAGAGACGAGTTGCGATGTGTCCCCAATCGAGGCCCACGATGAGAGCCGGCGAGTAGCTGCTGCCCTGCAAGGCATATTGATTGGCCACGTCAAGCCAGGGGACGCCCTCCTTCTGGCTCGCGGTCACGTAGGGCGGTGCGTCATATGTGCTGAGCAATTGGAGGCCCTTCGTCGTGAGCGTCTCCAACGGCTTCCCGGCGCTGTCGGCCTCCTCGAAGCCGGCCAGCGCGACGTACTCACTCGTGTACGTGGCTCCGATGAAAGTGAACGTGGAGAACCGCGAATTCGTCGGACCTGAGCCGGTGACGAACAGTGGCAGGTGGCCGAACGTGCCGAATCTGGAGAGTGCGACCACGAGGCTCCATCGCTCTGCCGCGCAGGGACCGCACGATTCGGACCCCACGAAGAAGACGATCGGCAGGTTGTTCGCGTCAACGAGCGCGGGAGCCTTCGTCAGGGCGGTGAACGGATCGGCAAGACCGCCCGAGCCAACCGCCACCAGGACCGCGGGATCGACCTGACTGACAGACTGCAGCAGCGTGGGTCCCGTGGGCGCCGCAGCATGAGCAGTCGGCGTTGACGGCGCTGGGGTGCCGTGAGCTTTGGAAACGCCAACGGTGATCGCCAGCACCACGACGGCGGCGGTGATGACAACCAGCAGGACGCTGACCACCCGATGCTTGACCGGCGGGTGCGGCGCGCTCCTCGCGCTCACGACGGATTGAGTGCGCATGGTCAGCAGAACGGTGCGCTCTCGACAGCGCCCGGGAACGTCGCGGTCCCAGCGGAGATCGTCGTGGCCACGAGGCTGACTCCGGTGAGCGTGCCTGAGGCCACCGGGAACGGCGCTCCGGCGGGGGGCGAGGTGGGAGTGAAACCGTATGCAGTGCCGTCCTCGGTGAAGGCGAGGCCGGTCAGGAAGAGCGTCACATCGCCGCTGAGGGTTCCTGTCGCGGTGTCCGGCATGGTCTGGGTCACTTCGGAATCGAGACCGTCCGCGCCTGGGCTGCACGATCCGGTCATCGTCCAGCCGCGCCGGCCGGAGCTCGGTCGCAGTGAACTTCATCACCGACACCGTCGAACCGCCCGACTGCACCGTCTCGACATCGACGAACGTCAGGTCAGTCACCGCCATCGATGGGGTCGTGACGCTGAACTCGGAGGATCCCCGCCGCCGGGCCGGAGGGCTGCGGCGCAGGCGTTGGTATGGGTGTCGGACGTTGGAGTTGGGCTTGGGCGTTGGGGTCGGCGACGGGGTGGCTGCGACGGCGTCGGCGTGGACGACGGCGTGAGCCGTTGGTGTCGCGCGTCGGCGCCGGTGTCGTGCACGGAGGTGGCGACGGCGAAGCACTCGGCGATGGCGAAGCGCTCGGCGATGGCGAAGCACTCGGCGATGGCGAAGCGCTCGGCGATGGCGAAGCACTCGGCGATGGCGACGCGCTCGGCGACGGCGAGGCGCTCGGCGATGGCGACGCGCTCGGCGATGGCGACGCAGCTCGGCGATGGCGAAGCGCTCGGCGACGCCGAGGCGCTCGGCGATAACGCAGCGCTCGTCGATGTAGACGCACTCGGCGCTGGCGTGGAGCATCCGGCGTTGTCGGCTAGAACCGCAGGGGTAGCGCCGCCGACTGCCGGGGCCGCGACGACCGCGAGACCTAACGCCGTCGCAGCGGCCGCGATCAGTCCCGCGCGATGCCTTGAGAACCTCCGACCAGGCAGCGTCTGGATGGCTCCTGCACCCGCAGCGCCGCTCATCTGAGCCGGCTGGCGAGCCTTGCTTCTTCGGCGCGCGACCGAGCGGACCAGTAGCGCTATCGCCAGGAGCATGAGCGCTGGGACGGCGATTCGCGCGAGGCGCCTCGCTGGAAAGCGATCAGCTCGGGTCGGATGCACTCGCGTTCTCATCAGGTCCCGTGGCGGCAGGCGCCGCGGCCTCCGTCGTTTGCGGGACACCGACAAGCTCTGCCGATGCCAACGTCGTGATGCCGCGAAGCTCCAATTCGGGCTGCACCGCCGGAACCGGCAGGTGGAGCAGCCGTCGCGTCCGCCACTTCTTGATTCGCGGCTCTGTCGGCACCCAGGAGAAGCCGAGCGAGCCGCCGACGATCGCGAAGATCATGCCGATGAAGAATCCGCCGAGGTTGGACGTGATCAGCGAGACGACCGCGAGCAGCACGATCAGAACGCCGACGATCTGCCGCAGGTAGGCGGCAAACCAGAGGAACAGGCCGAAGATCACGATCAGAAGCCCGACCGAGATCGCCACGATGACCGTGGTGCCGGAGGCGATGATGAGCTTGATCGCCATCGTCGGGAGGTAGGCGATGATCGCGCCACCGAGGATGGCGAAGAGCCCTCCCCAGAACGGCCGGCTGCGCCGCCAGCGGCGGAAGGCCAGGCGGGTGTTGTGCAGGCCGAAGCGCCTGTATTGCTTCTGACGCCGCCCCACAAGAGGCGTCTCCTGTGCGGTCATTTCCATCATCACCGTCTCCGAGTCAAGTCGTGATTGTCGTGATGGAGCCACCGCGATCGGGAGGGCGGACGGCCCGCCCTCCCTCACGGTGATGGCTGTTGTGCTATCTCGGGCTACAACCCGCAGCTAGCCAACGAAGGTTGCCGAGAGGTTCAGTCCAGGAACCGTGAAGCTGCTCGCGCTGGTCCCGATCGAGACCTGCGTGAGGCCGTTGATGCTCACCGAGTCAGCCGACTGCGAGAACAGTCCGTCAGCGCCGGTTGATGCCGGACGCGGGAACGTAGTGGTTTATCGCCTCCTGGCATCTCGTCCGATATCGATGTTGGTGAACGTGGCGTCGGTTGCGGTCAGCAGCGGAGCGTCCGCTACCAGTGTCGAGAAGACTCACCGGGCTTCCCGCCGACTGCCCTGCCTTGAGCTCAACCAGCAGGCGATTGCCGAGGGGCTCCGCCTGGAGCGGCACGCAGATCGTCTGGTCGAGGCCGGTGATCGTCCCGTCGTGCAGCACGGTCACCGTGGCTGCGTCGTGTGCCGCCGATTGAGGAGACGGCGCTTGAGTTGCCAGTGCCCGCCTGGACGACCGCGTTGACGAAGAGCTCCCGCGGCAGTGTTCGTCGTCTGGATCGACCGTCGCGTACTGCACGAAGCCGTTACCCGAGAGATTCGCCGCGTTCAGGGTGAACGGAATCCCAGAGATGGCAAAAGACACCGCGATGGCGCCCGTGGCGACCATGTACATCATCACGGCCACTGCGGTGAACGCAGGGGCCAGGAGGATGCCGAACCTCCGCCAGCGGGTGCGCCCATACGCGCGTCTTCCTGTAGTTGGATCCTTCATGGCAAACACCCCTGAATCCGGCTGATTCGACAGCCTGAAGTTACGTACCGCGCAATCAGCCGCTTTCGCGTGCCGAACGTCACCAGCTGCAGTGCCGTTAGTCATATGCCCGGGCGCACGGGAGATTCGTCCAAGCCGCGCCGACGGCTACGCACAACGACTTCCAGGCGCCATCTCCCGTCTGCGTTTCGGATCGCGTGTGCTCTTGAGTCGGTCACCGTACCGACGATGCCCACGTCGAAATGACACGGTCGCGCCTTCGGGAAGAGTCAGTCCGTCGATGGGGGCACCGGCACCATGTGTGAACAGGACGAACCTGCCGCGGAACAGTCACAACAGACCGGACCTGAGCCGCCGGAAGTTCCTCGCCTATTCGGCGAGTCTTGCGGCCCTCGCCATTGGGTTACCCGAGTGGCCCCGGACGGTCCTGGCGGCCGGCTCGCGGGTCGTTGCCGCCGACGGCACCATCCCCGTCAGCATGGCCATGCACATTCACTCGTCCTTCAGCGAGCAGTACGGATCCATGGAGGTCGCATCTCTTCCAGGCACAGCAGAACGCCGTCGACGTCATCTGGTGGACCGACCACGACTACCGGATGAGCGGCCTCGGATATCGGAAGACCGTGCACTTCACGAGCCTCACCGCCGAGAAGGGCGGCCCGGGCGAAGGCGGAGCCTGGCAGTGGCAGCTCGTCCGCACCGGTCCGCTGAATGCGCATTCCAGTGGTGGCATCGTCACCAGTCCGGCCTCTCCGCTCGATCCTGTGATCGGTGGCAGCCTGGCGGTATCCGCGCAGAGCACCAGCCAATCCCCGGCAACACTCGGGTTCTACGCGCAGTCCCACCCTTCGGATTGGAATTACCACTGCAGTTTGATCGGACAGACCCTCTCCATCGAGGTGCTGCCAACGTCCATCGGCGCAACCGCATATCTCGAGCTCCTGGTCACCAGCTCGTACCACCCGGCCCGTACCGGGCGTGCAGCCGGGCAGTACGTCCTCTCGTACCGGTTCGGCGGGGCCGGTGCACCCGGGACCAGGTCGGTGTCGGGTCTGCTGGGCGTCGTCAACGTCCCCGTCGTGCGCCGGCCAGTGGAACTCGGTCGCCGTCACTCCCGCCAGTCGACATCGCAGCGCTATGGCCGGATATGGACGCCCGTGACTTCGGGCTCTTCGGGCTGAACCTCAACGCGGTCTCGACCGGAGGTGCCGCGTCGGGCAACTTCGACTATCTCCGGTTCTCACGTTCCAGCGGTGACGTGCAGCTTCAGGCGCAACAGGACATGGAGATCAGCTACGCCCCGTCGTTCCCGGGGGTCCAGCAGTTTCAAGCGCTGGAGATCTCGTTGGCCCTGCCACACATCAATTGGTTCGGCAGCGGCGTGACCTTGACCGATTACGGCACCGTCGGCGCGAAGCAATATCAGGCGTTCCTCCAGTCGACGGTCATTCCGCAAATCCACGCCGCCGGGGGCTTGGTGAGCTACAACCACCCCTACGGCGTGCAAGCGATTGCCGTACTTCCACAGGCAACGCAGAATCAGAAGCTGACCAGCACCGCGTCCACCTTGCTCAAGAACAGGGCACTCGCCGCCGACATCCTCGAGGTCGGGTACCCCCTGCGCAGCGGAATGGACCTCGCCCATCACATCGCTCTATGGGACGTCTGTTCCCGCAACGCGCTCTTCCTGACCGGCAACGGCGTCAGCGACGACCACGTCGGAACGAACTGGCTCCGATTCGGGAATAACTGGTTCACCTCGGTCTGGGCATCGAGCAATGACGAGGCCGACCTGCTTGCCGCACTCGCGTCCGGTCGTTCCTGGTGCGCATCGCTCTCCGGGTTCCGCGGCACACTCGATCTGCTCGTGGACGGGACCTGCCCGATGGGATCCGCATCGGTGTCAACGCTCACCAGCAGACAGCTCACCGTGATCGCGTCGGGCCTCCCGCCCGGAAGCACCGTGCAGGTTCTTCAGGGCACGGTCGACTACGCCGGCACCGCCGCTCCCGCGCCGAACACGTCGGTCATCGCGACGTACAGCGCGGCCGCTCTGTCTGGCGGCGCTGTCACGCTCCCGGTAGCGTGCACGGTCTCGTCGTTCGTGCGCACGCAGGTCGTGAGTTCGAGCGGCGTCGTGGTTGCGCTCTCGAACCCCGTTTGGTTACTTCGCCAGATCCCCCCGACCGGTATCCCAAGTTCTCGAGCGTGTTGAGTAAGCGACGAGACGCGTGCCCCTACGGGGCGAACGCGTAGACGTTCCCGTCCATGCCGCCGAAGAAGACCTGGCCATCCGAGACCGCGGCTGACGAGTACAGCGGCTGCGGCGAGGCGTACTGCCACAGCTTCACACCGTCACTCAGGCGGTACGCGGTGATGTCCCCACCCGCATCAGTCGAGTAGATGACCTGGTCTCCCGCCGCACCGGCCACCGCCGGTGAGCTGAGGATCATCGCTCCCACGGGGCTCAGGCGTCCCCGTGTACCACTCCTCCACCCCTGTCGTGGCGTTGAACGCCCAGACGCCGTAGCCGTATGCCGACATACACGGTGTTGCCAACCACGGCCGGGGTCGACACCGAGTTGACGTAGAGCTTGATGGGCTTCGACATCCGGAAGGACCACGTCACCGCCCCGGTCATGAGGTCGAACGCGTACAGCACCTGGTTCTTCCCATCGATGTAGACCTCGCCGTCGGCGAAGCCGTTGACGCCCGGTGCGGTGATCGTCGGACCGGCGCCGACATCGAGATCCCCCTTGGTCGCGGTCTGATACCGCCACACGAGCGTTCCGTTGGTAGCGTTCAGCGCGTACACCGACGAGTCAGGCTGGTTGCTGCCGAGGACCAGCAAGGGCCGCCCGTTGCGGTCGTACCCGAGCGCCGGCGGCGACCACGATCCACCCTGCTTCCCGCCGTTGGTGACGACCCAGCCGTTGAATGACCAGACGAGCTTGCAGGCACCCGCCGCATTGCCGAAGCCGGTGATCGCCCACTCGCGACCTGCGTTGTCAGCCTCGTTGAGACCGGTGTCACCGAAGAACACCTCGGGCCCAGTCCCAAGGTCGGCGACCACAGGTGCCGAGACGATCCTGCCGGTGGTCTTGAAGGAGCACTCGAGTTGTCCGGTGGTGGCGTTCAACGCCCACAGCGTGTGGTCGAATGCTCCACCGATGTAGACGGTGTTCTGGTACACGGCGGGCGACGAATCCGCCCCCTTCGAACCGGACTCGGTGTACGACCAGATCGTCGCTCCGGTGCCGGCATCCAGCGCCAGGAGTCGGTTGTTCCAGGACTGGACATAGACGATCGACTTCCCGAGGGTGGCGTTGTACACGATCGCCGGCGTCCCCTCGATCTTGCTTCCGGCAGGGACCTTCCATGCCAGGTTCAGTCCCGCGGCCGCCGCCGTGGCGCCGACCGCCGTGTCAGGCGAGATGCCCAGGTGGGCGGCGTCGTGGTGGAACATCGCCCAGTCGTCGGCCGATGGGTCAGCCGGGGCGCGTTGAGCGACCCACCGCGCTCGCAGCCTGAGCGGCCGGGCCTGCCCCAGCCCGATCAATCGCGACGAGCAACAGGGGAATCGCCGCCCACGATCGCACCCCAACGCGCCAACGATCCACGCCCCTCAAGAGTCCCCTTCGCTCCATCGCGCGCAATTGTGCCACCTTGGCGATCGGTCCGTGTGGCCGCCCGAACGCCGGCGGTGACGCCGTGTTGCGGGTCAACTTCCGGTGCCGTAGTTGAGGTACACGAACCCGCTGTCGAACCGGCGGTGATCCCGCAGATCGAGCTTCACGCGAGTATCTCGCGGCAGCCACGGCGTGCCGCCGCCCACCACCACCGGGGCGAGGAACAGCTGCCACTCGTCCACCAGTCCGGCCTTGATGCCTGGGCAGCGAGACCGGGGCCGCCCACGGTGATGTCGCGCTCAGCGGTTGTCTTCAGCCGCCGCACCGCATCGGGGTCGAACGCTCGCTCGATTCGCGTTCGCGCGCTCGAGACCGTGGCCAGGGTCGTCGAGTACACGACCTTGTCGGCGCGTCTGCCATATCGACGCGAAGTCCCGCACACCGGAGGCTGACCAGCGATGGTGTGCGCCGTCTCCCAGTACACCATGGTCTCGTACATCCGGCGCCCGAACAGGTAGGTGCCGACCGGCCGCTCGAGGTCGTTGACGAAGCCAAGCACCTCCTCGTCGGGAGCAGCCCAGTCGAAGTTCCCGGTCTCGTCGGCAACGTACCCGTCGAGGGACGTGATCACCGAGTAGATCAGCTTGGCCATGCGCAGCGGGGTTCAGGAGGTGGTGATGGTGGCCACGTTGGTGGTGGTGTTGAGGGTCACCTTGCCGTGCTGGAAGGAGCGGCTGTAGACGCCGTTGCTGAGCGTGAAGCCACCCAGCGCCGCCCCCAGCGCGCCCGCTATCCGGGAAGTAGATGGTGGTCCGGTCCGAGTTGGTCGACGGCGCGCTGAAGTCGTAGTAGTCGCTCACCCCGTTGTCGACCAGCAGGTACGCCGCCAGCGCATAGGTGTTCCAGGCGGCCTCCTGGGCCGGGCTCACCGTGGTCCAGATCTTGGTCCACCCGAAGAACGACTTCCCCTGCGCGTTGAGGGTCTGCACCATGGCCAGATCACTGGCCAGCGTGCCCGCGCTCGGATACTGGCTCGGCGACGAGCTGGCCACGCGCAGCCAGGAATCGGTCTGCACCCCGTTGACCGTGGAGTCGGACAGGTAGTGGGTGAAGTCGGTGAACTCGGTGCCGTTGACCAGCCCCGTCGAGAACAGGAACTTGGTGCCCATGGCCGCCTTGATCACCGACAGGGTGTGCCCCGCCGCCTCCATCCACGTGGTGTCGGTGAAGGCCTTCCCGGTCGAGGGATCGATGGGCACCGCCGTGGTCGTCCCCGAGAACGGACCCGGTCCCATCGAGTTCACTAAGCGCCGTCGAACCCGTACTTGGCGATGTTGCTGACGATGCGCTGCGCCTCCCACGCCTGCCAGCCCGGATTGGCCTCGTCCATCAGCGTGTTCTTGGGATATGCCGGGGATCCGCTCGCCGCTTTCACGGTGATCAGCGCGCCGCTAGCGCTTCGCGCGAAATAGTCTGGGTGGCCGGCGAGCAGCTCGGTGTACTCGCTGCTCCCCTCGATGGTGTACGGACCGAGGTCGTAGACCAGCACCTTGAGCTTCGGGTTCCAGGTGTGCAGCTGGGGGATCATGTCCCCGTACACCCGCCCCGGGTGCCCACCAGGATCGCGTGGTTCATCGCCACCTGTTGCCACGCCGCCGTCGAGCGCGTGCTCGGGCCCCGTTCCAGTCCTGCCCGTAGAGGAGGATCGGCGACACGCTGCTGCTCGCCGCACGCCCCGCGCTCGACTTCGTCGACACCGTCACCGCCCCACCGCCGTGCTGCCCCGCCTGGCTCGCACTCTGGTCGCTCCCGGCGTCGCTCCCGTTGCCGCCCTCGCCTCACTTGCGGCAATGTCCCGTTTGCAACGAATACCGCGTTGACCTCGGCACGATACGGCTGCGACGCATGACCGGTGAACAGCACCAAGGCAAGTACGACCACTGTGGCTGCCGCAAATACGCGGAAGCATCTGCCGATCATCGAGTTCCCCCGCCGCGGTGCATCACCGCTCGAACACAGACTGTGCGGCACCCTCTCTCTGGATGGCCGCGAATCATGAATCGTCCCGGTCTCCCCGGAATTCGGGCACTCTACGACATCAGCGGTGTTCTCTGCCTTCGGCAGCGACCGCGCTTCAGTGCAGATCCGCATTAGGTCGATCGTCCAATCCTATGCCTGCGCGTCAGCTGTCTATCGAGCGTCCCCAGGCGGTCCCGACCGTACCGGGTCGGTGACCACAACTCCGGCCGGCACACTGCTGAGGATCGAGTTGAAGTCGTTCTCGCAGTACATCTCGGTCTGCGACGTCCAGTGGAGTGTCCAGTCACTGCTGGTGCAGTCCCATGAGTACGCGCCGTTGTGCATCACACCCGACACGAGCCGGTAGAACTGGAGATCGATCCACTGGTCGCCTTTCTCGCCCGCGACCAGAGCGGCCAGTGTGACCGGACTCATGTAGTGCTTACCGGCCTGGCCGCTGATCGTCTTGTAGCAGGGCTGGCCGGTCTTGTTGCACGCACCACCCGTGATGCTGTTGGTGTTCTGAAAGCCGATCGAGCTCATCGTTGCGCGGTTGTTCACGCCGCCCCTGTAGTGCGCCCATATGCGAAGCACTCTTCGACGATCGTTCGCTGGATCGCGGTGGTGAACTTGTTATCACCGTAAGCGTAGAGACCCGACGCATTGAGGCCGTACTCCGAGAATGCGGTGAGCGACCCGCAACTCTCCTGCACCTGTTGGGTCCAGGTCATCGTGACGATGTCGTCGTGGGTCATCCCGTCACTGACGAGCGACCAGCCTTCCTCGCGAAGCGCCTCTAGATCCGGCCAGCTCGCTAGATGTCGCCGCCGATGCACTGTTCCGTGCTCGCCCCCGTGCGATCGACGACCACGGTGCTGGTGGCGGTCATCCCCAGTGCTTCCAGGTCCTCCGCGACTTCAGCAAGCGTCAGAAACCCGGGTGCATGCACACACCCTTTGCCGAGGTAGCTGCCCACGATCGATCGGCCGAACTGGATCGTGAGATATCCCGGTCCTGGCGTCACCTGGCCCCCCGACGTCGACGCCATCGCCGTGATGGGCCCGAGCGCCGCCACTGCGCCGACGAGGATGAGTACGCGCACGCGGTGCCTCAGCCGCGTCCCTCGACCCTTTCCACTCGCAACGCCATCTGTGTCGTTCATCGCAGCACTCCCTTGCCGGGAGCGCGGACATCACAGTCCCTCCCTGAACAAGTCGCCATGTCTTCACCTCAAGGGTGATCACTGTCGTCGGAGCGGAACCAGTGCCGAACGGCTCCACCCTGAGGGTCAATCGGCCGTTACCGCGTCCTCGCTCGAATACCACGTCGATCGGCGCTCGGTGACGTGTTGTCACTGGAGCGCGACAACGGTGAATCAGAGTTCGTGGCGAGAGCATCGCGGATTCACCGGAGGTTCAGCAGAGGATGAACGTGCGCTCTCGAATCGTTGTTGCCGCCGGCGTCACCGCGATGCTGGCCTCCATGGTTGCCTGCGCTTCGGGATCCACCGTCGCACGGATGCCCGCCGGATCAGACGAGGTCACGGCGCCCACCATCAGGACATTGCCGCAGGTGAGTGCGGGGGCGGCTACGGGAGCGACGCCGGGAGCGACCCAGAGTGCGAGCCCGGCGGGGCAGCACGGCGGTGCGGCGGTGACGGTGTCGAAGTCGAGCCCGGGCGTGCGGCGAGCAGCAGCACGTCGCCGATCCTCCTCTACGGGCAGGACTGGAACGGGGCCCCGAGCACGCGCTCCACGGCGGCGTGGCAGCAGGCGGCGATCTACCCACGCCATCCTGGTGGGCACCCCGGGGCGGGTGTACGGGGACATGATTCCCCAGCTGCACAGCTGGAACCCGAAGCTCAAGGTGCTGGTCTACGACCTCGGTCCGTACACCATCGCGGGAGCAGCGAGTACACCGAACTGCTCGCCAGCCACCCCGACTATTTCCGCGCAGCGCCTCCGGCGCGCTGATCACCGTGCAAGCGGCGAGCGGTTCCCCGGCTATCCCCAAGAACACGCTGATGGACGAGGCCAATCCGGGCTGGCAGGCCTGGGAGGCGCAGCGCATCGTCAGCAACATCGCCAAGTACGGGTTCGACGGCGCCTACGTGGACTCGATGGGACCCGGTCCGTTCTCGGGGACGACCACGGCGGTGCCCATCGATCCCTCGACCGGGCAGGCCTTCACCGACACCACGTGGATGGAGGCGGCGGGGCACACCCTGTCGGTGATCAAGGCGGCCATGGGCACCAAGTTCCTGTTCTCGACGGGGCTGGTCAACGGCACCGAGTTCACCGACTTCACCCACTACCTGTCCTACTCCACGGTCAACGGGGTGCAGACCGATTCCTGGCTGCGCGTGGCCAGCTCGTCGCCGAGCCAGTATCCGAGCGCGGGCACGCTGGCCAGTGATCTGGCCATGGTGCAGACCCTCAACGCGCAGGGGAAGTCGTTCTTCGGGTGGACCAAGATCTGGACCACGGTGAGCCCGGCCCAGGAGGCCGCCTGGAACACCTATGCGCTGGCCGCGTACCTGCTGGTCGACAACGGGGTGAGCGACTACTACGACTTCAGCGCGCCGTCGACCAACTCGGACCGGACCACCATCTACTTCCCCGATCATGCGGGCCGCGCTGGGGGCGGCGCTGGGTGGCTTCACGCTCAGCAACGGCGTCTACAGCCGCTCCTTCCAGCACGGCAAGGTGACCCTCAACACCACCACCAACGTGGCCACCATCACCACCTCCTGATCCACGCTGCGCATGGTTTGGAGGTCAGCCGGGATCGTTGGCGTCAGCGGCGATAACGATCAGGTCGGGTCGTCGGCGTCAGGTGGGTGCGCCGCGAGGTACTGCTGCTCGGAGATGGGGATCGACTCGCGTTGCATCGGGATGCCCGGGCGCGGCGACTGCGAGTAGTCGAAGGCGTTCGTGAACGCGTACGCGGCGGCGTCGTTGACACCCAGCGGCGTCAGCCCGAAGGTCTGCTCAACGTAGGCGAGGATCGAAGCGAAGGTCGCCGGTGTCGAGTCCGTGTACCCCGCTCTCGCATATGGCGACACGATCACCATCGGCATCCTGGTTCCCTGCTTCGTGCCGTCCGGATTGACCCCGGGGTCACGTGGTCATAGAAGCAGCCGCAGTCGTCATACGTGATGAAGATCGCGGTCGAATCCCAGTCGGGACCGTTTTCGATCGCGGTGACGACCTGCCCGATCCAGTCGTCCCCGACCGCCATCGACATGTTGTTGTGCTGCACCACCGACCCGTACGTGGAACCTGCTCCGTCGAGCACCAGCGAGTACGCCGGGAGTGATCCGGCAGCCGCGTCACTGAGCACCTGCTGGGTCGGCACCATGTTCTGCGCCTGAGCAGTGTCGAGGCACTCGGCGTACGACGGGCAGACGGCCCAGATGTAGCCGCCGTCGTCCGACGGGCTCGTGTACAGCCGCCACGGCAGGCTGGCCTGGTCGAGGCGGTCCATGAGCGTTGGCACGTACTGAACGCTGGTCGGCTCAAAGGCGCCTCCGTTCGGAAGGCCGAGAGTCGGATCCGGGATGCACGCCGGCTGCTTGCTCGAGGCCCCGGTCGTCGGGTTGATCCAGTTCGCGACTCTGTTGGAGTCGCAGCCCCAGCCGGGACCCTCGGTCCATCCTGGAGGGGTCGGGACGGGTGGCACCGGGTTGTCACCGGTGAACTGGTCCGTCGTTGGTGACACCGTGTACAGGTGCCCTCCCCACGAGGGGCTGTCGGCCATGCTGAATGTCGCGTCAGAGACCGCGAAGTCGCTTGCCAGGTTGGTGAGGTTGGGGATCTCGGACGGCGTGTAATACGTGAGGCATCCATATGGGATTGAGCCGCTCAGGGTCGACGTGGGTCCACAGCCGTTGACGCCTGCCCACCCATCCATGAGACCGCCGTCGATCGCGGTCACCTGCGCCGCGACACTGTGGTCAACGTTCGGCACCACGTCAGGCGACACCTTCATGGGCATCACGACCCCGCCCTTGAGCGTGACGGGCTGGGTGACGTTGTAGCCGGCATCGCAGCGACCGGTGGTCAGACACCAGTCGCCGAGCACCTCGTCGAAGGAGTGGTTCTCCTGATAGATGACGACGACATGCTTGATCGGACTCCCGGCGGGCGGGGCGGCGTTGGCGTTGCGGTCGGTGTCGGGGTCGCGGTCGGTGTTGGGGTCGGGGTCGGTGGGGCCGCCGCCCCCTCGAAGGTGGCGATGACCCCGGTCCACGGCACCGACGACGAGATCGTCGCCGCATATCGCTGCGTCCCCGTGACGCTCACGATTCGGTAGGCCGCTTGCTCACCGGTTGCTTCGCTGGTGACCTTCGACTGCTGCGTCGCGAGCCGGCTGTAACCGGCCGTCTGCCCGCTCGGCGTGACGTTCGTGCTCCAGCCAATCTCGGCCACCACGATCTCAGTGGCGTCGTTCGTCCTGATCGTGGTCCCTGTCGACGCTGTACGGCTCGACCCGGACGAGCTCGCCGTCACGTCGAGCGGGGCGCTCGACACCGTCCCGCTCAACTCGAGCACTGTCGCGGCGATCGCGCCGGACGCGCTCGCGGTGACAGTGACGTGACCCGACGCAAGGATGCTGCTCGCACCCTTCGCGTACCACATCTCGTCGTCGATGTTGCCCCTGCGCACCGTCGTGGCCTTGATCCACGTATTGCGTGCCGTGTCGCTGACGGCGGCGATCGAGGGCAGCGATGCGGGTCTGCGCACCTCGACGGTGATGACGAGCAGATCTCCGGCTGTCGTTGCCGTCGCCGGCGACACCTTGAGCTGCGTCTTCGCGGTTGTCAGCGCCCCGCCGAAGGTCTGCGCCACGCCCGGTGACGTTGATGCGGCGGTCGCGCTCACGGGAGCACCGATCGATCCACGGGTCCAGACCAACGTCAGCGCAAGGGCAACCCCGAGCATCCCGAGGCGGAGCAACCGCCGTGAGCCCGACCCGCCCGACATCATCCGACCGATTGACTTCCGTGCATCCCCGAGGGATCGTCTGCGCCACATAGTCGTCGCCCCTGATGAACCCCCCTTCCCCGCCGATAGGACGAATTCAGACTGGACCTCGAGGCGCAAAGGGCAGCAGAGCATTTCGTCACCAAATCAGGGTGTGCGCGAACCTCCACGCTAGCTTCGAGGGAGGCACGGTGTCACCTGCGACGTGACGGAAGCCTCTTGTGCTCGGGCGATCGGCGGACGCGGGGATGTCCCCATTACCATCGCGCCAGGCGCCGCATCCAACTCAGCGCGGCCGCCGCAGTAGTCGCGAACGGTCGGTCGCGAAGGATCAGACACCACGAAGCCATGCACGAGTACCCCGAACTGTCCCCCGAACCCGGCGTCGGTCGCGTCTTTCGGTCCTCGCGCAGGATCCGGCTCTCCGACGCCACGCAGGACGGGCGGCTGCGTCTCGATGCCATGGCCCGCTACATGCAGGACGTCGCCTCGGACGACGTCGCCGATGCGGATGCTGATGACGACGCGTACACGTGGGTGGTTCGGCGCACGGTGATCGACGTGGTGCGCCAGTTCGGCGCCGCCGACAAATCGGTCGCACTCTCCACGTGGGCGAGCGCCACCGGACCGAGATGGGCAGGCCGGCGCACCACGATCGCCGGCGACGCCGGAGGTCGCGCCGAGGCCGAGAGCCTCTGGGTGCTCATCGAGCGGGGCACTGCGCGCCTCGCTCGGCTACCGGCCGCATTCGACGCGCTCTACTCCGCGTCGACCCTCGGGCGAACGATCTCCGCGAAACTCGAGTTGGATCCAGAGCCGCCGCCGAACGCGATCCGCGGACCGTGGCCGCTGCGCGCCGCCGACATCGACGTGCTGGGCCACGCGAACAATGCGGTGTACTGGGCCGCGGTCGAGACGGCGATCGCATCGAGCGCACACCGTCGCGAGACGCTGACGGCGTCGCGTGTTCGGGGGGTTCTCGAGTACCGGAACCCGGTGGACCTCAATGGGCACCTCGAGCTGGCCGTCGACGAGTCGCAAGCGGAGCTCTCCGTCTGGATGGTCGACGGCGACCGCACCGCGGCCTGCGCCCTCGTGCACTTCGATCCGCGCTGAACCCGGGTCAGACGCTCGCTGCTCCCCGCGCCTCGAATGCCATCGCGCGCTGCAACGCCGCGGCGCGGAGCTCTTCGGGAACCTCCACCGGTCCGCCGAGGCTGCGGGCATTGATGCTCGCCTGCGCCGCCTCCTCGATCACGCCGCCGGCCATGATCGCGAGATCGGGAGTGCGATGGAAGACGAGCACACCATGATTGGCGAGCAGGACCGCGGGAACGCCCGGCGTGATCGCGGCACGGATGTTGGCGATGGCCTGTTCGGATCCGCGCGGGCCGTAGGCGGCCACAGGGACCCCGCTCGCGAGACCGAACATGGCGAGCGCTTCGATCCAGCATGCGATCGGGCGATTGGCAACCGCGTACGCCGTGGCGTACGGCGAGTGCGTGTGCAGGACGCAGGCGACATCCGGCTGATCCGCATACATCGCGGTGTGCATCGCGACGACCGCTCCCTGGATGGGCGGCAGCACTCCCTCCCGAAGGGTGCCGTCCAACCCAACTCGCACCACCGCGGAGGGAGCGTGATTCCTGAGCGACGGACCGCCCGTGAAATACATCTCGTCTGCCCCTGGGACGCGCAGGCTCACATTGCCGTGTCCGTTCGCCGAGATCGCGCCGCTGGCCACGACCCGAGTCGCCACGTCAACCACCTGGTTCACCAAATCGCTGTCCAACTCGTCAGGCCTTCGGCCGGCGCCGCATCACAAACCACACCGCCGCGATCACGATGACCACGACGACGACGACGTAGACGACGATCTCCTTGGTGCCGAAGATGTGGAAAGCGAGCATGGTTCTCTCCATGGGTGTGCGGGCAGAGCGTGCTGCTCAGTCCCCTCGATGAGCCGACCACCCACCCTAGCGGCTTCGCCCCCATCTCTGCATCCCCCCACCCGTCAGCAATAGACTCCCCTGCGGTCCGGCGACACACGGAGGTGAGCGCCATGGGTTTGACAATGCTGTTGGTCGGGACCCGCAAGGGTCTGCTGATCGCGCGGAGCACCGACGACCGGCGGAGTTGGGTGACGGACGACTTCCAGTTCCGGAATCAGGAGGTCTACTCGGTCGCGCTCGACACCCGGCGCGATCCGCCCCGGATCTTTGCCGGCGTCGGTCTTGGACACTGGGGTCCGCTGCTGACGTATTCCGATGACCTCGGCGCCACATGGTCTCAGCCTGAGCATCCGCCGATCGGGTTTCCAGCAGGCATGGATGCCGCCGTCGCTCGCGTCTGGCAGATTCAACCCGCCGCCGAGCGAGAGCCCGACGTCGTCTACGCCGGGGTCGAACCCCACGCTCTGTTTCGATCGGATGACGGCGGGCAGCACTTCTCCCTCGTCGAGGGCCTGTGGAACCACCCCCATCGCGCGCAGTGGACGCCCGGCGGTGGTGGCGCGTGCCTTCACACGGTCCTGCCGAACCCCGACGACCCGGCGGACGTGCTGGTGGTGATGTCCGCCGCCGGCGTCTATCGCACTCGTGATGGCGGCGCAACCTGGAATCCCGCGAACCGCGGCATCCAGGCGGTCTTCCTGCCCGAGGATCAGCGGTTCCCCGAGTTCGGTCAGTGCGTCCACAAGGTCGCCTTCCATCCCGACCGTCCCCAGCGTCTCTTCGCGCAGAACCACTTCGGCGTCTACCGCAGTGACAACCGCGGCGACTCGTGGGACGCGATCGAAACGGGCCTCCCGAGCAACTTCGGCTTCACGATGGTCGTGCACCCGCGCCGCCCGGAGACGCTGTACTCCTTTCCGCTCCAGGCGGACAGTGAGCGCTTTCCACCCGAGGGCCACTGCCGCGTCTACCGGAGCGAGAACGCCGGCGCCGGCTGGGAGCCGCTCGCTGAAGGCCTTCCGAAGGATCCGTACTACGCCGCCGTCCTCCGCGATGCGATGGCCACCGACAAGGCAGACCCGGCTGGGATCTACTTCGGCACCCGGCTCGGGGAGGTGTACGCGAGCAGGGACGACGGAGAACGCTGGGCGATGATCGCCAGTCATCTGCCGGACGTGATGTCGGTGCGGGTCGCCGCGATCGATTGACCTCGCGCCTCCTGCTTCCCGCCGCCCTGCGCCGGTTCGCGGACGAGCAGAGTGAGATCGAGATCTCCGGCGGCACGCTCGGCGTGGCGTTGGACGAGCTTGCAACGCGATTCCCGCAGCTCGAGCGCCGGCTCCGCGACGAGCGCGGCCAGCTCCGACCCCACGTCCTGATCTTCATCGACGGCGAGAGCGCCCGCAGCGGCGCGATGGAGGCTCAGCTCAGCGACGGTTCCGAGGTGTTCGTCGCCCCCGCGGTGTCCGGCGGCTGGCCTTCGTTCCATGGACGGGTTGGCGTGGATACACCGCGTGCACGCCCGGACCGAGTTGTGAGGCTCGTCATACGGGTGACGATGGCGGCCTGGGGATGGTTGTGCACGAACGACACAGCTCTCGCCTGGACCTTCCCGCATCTCGTTTCCGGAGGCCTTGACGTTGACGTGCTGCATGGAGCTCGCCCTTCGTAGCGTGGACCGCTACCGGTCGACGCGCCGCGCGGACCGCTCGGTCCGCGAAGTACTCGAACTGCATCATGCTGATCAAGAACGAGACCGGGAAGAACTGCCCGGGCCCACGCCCGATGGCCTGGCGCTGGCTCCGGTAGGCATACCAGGCTCTCAGCTTCGCAACGACGTGGTTGGTGATGCCGACCTTCCACGTCGGCATCGTGCGGCGTGCCTCCGTTCCCGGGCTGGTCACCAGCTGGCGGGTTTTCACGAGCAACGTCACGACGCGCGAGGGCAATGTCACGTACCAGAGGGTGACGTCAGGCCATTTTGTCAGCAGCACCTCGCTCACGACCTCGGCGCATGCGACATGGTCGAAGTGTCCGTACAGTCCGGCGTGGTCGTACGTGACCACGAGGTCGGGCCGCACCGTGCCGATCTGTGCGTTCAGATACTCGGCGAGCTCCGGCAGACGGCGGTGCAGCTCGCCATCGCCAAAGTCCTGCTGGATGACGCAGCTGATGCCGAGGATCCCCGCAGCGCGCTGCAGCTCAGCCTGGCGGGTTCTTTTCAACGACTCGTCGACCTCGCCGCGGCGGTTCCCTCGCTCGCCGTTGGTGAGCACGAGGAGCGTCACCGTCGCCCCGTTGCGCGCCCAGGCGCGCAGGGCGCCCCCGCAGTTGACGGTCTCATCATCGGCGTGGGGAAAGATAGCGAGGACGTTCCGGAAACGCCTGACGTCCGACGTCGGCACCGAGAAATCGTTGCCGTAGAGAACGCCGGTCAGCCATACGGCCGCGACCGCCCCTGCAGCCGCCGCGGCTCTGGACAGCGCCGCGCGCGCTCGACGGTTGATCATCGACCGAGGCAGCCCATCGCCCGAGTGTGCGCCGCGGGGAGTCACCGGCGTTGAAGTCCGGCCCAGGCTCATCTCCCGACGGCATCGCCCTGCGCGAGCAGCGGAGCGCTGCCCAGCCGCCACACGGCGGCGATCGCGATCGCAGCCGCGATGAGGAGCACGGCACCCGACCCAACGTCGTGCACAGCGATGCGCTCGCTGAAGATGGTGAGTCCGAGCACGGTGCCGGTCAACGGCTCCAGCACCGACGCCGCGGGGAGCGCGGCTTTCAGCTCACCGATGCGATACGCGTGCTGCTGCAGCACAAAGCCCGCCCCGCCGACCACGACGAGCACATACGGGGCGAACGTCGCGAGCACGGCGAGATGCTGAGCGGACACGATTGCGACGGTCGTCTTGACGAGAGCGTCGGAGCACCCAAGCGTGATGCCTGCAGCCGCCGCCAGGGCCATCGCCCTCCTCGGTGGCGACCAACGGCGCGAGCGCCAGATCGCCCCGAATCCGAGCAGCGCCACCCCCGCGAGCAGCGGGACCCATGCCAATGCCGGCGGTTGCGAACGGCCGCCGGCCGGTGCGGCGACGACCAGGAACAGCGCGACCCCACCGGCTGCGAAGCCCATCGCGAGCCAGTCCGCCGGCCGGGGCCACGACCTCCGCCGGCGCGCCGCGACCACGACGGCGACGACGAGGCTCGTGGCGAGCACCGGCTCCACGACCGCGAGGCGCCCGAGATCGAGCGCCGCGGCCTGCAACCCGAACCCGACGACCATGGCCGCGATGCCAAGGAGCCAGACCGGGCGGCGCAGCAAGATGGCGATGAGTCGGATCCCGCGCGTCCCTGGACCGGTCGTGCCGTACGCGGCCTGCTGCTGGAGAGCGGCGCCGGCGCCGATCCCACACGCGGCGCCCGCCGCCAGGATCGCGGCGACGACCGTGCTTCCCAAGGCCGCCGGCGCGCTACTGGAGGAGCCGGATCAGCGCATGCCCCAGCGGACCCCGAGGTCCACGCTGATCGTCGGCCGCTTGCAGGACCCGTTGAGCTCCCTTGAGGGCGGGCCAGCGGATCGCCCCCGGCGGCAGTGGCATCGGGCGCCGGGTCATGAACGGAAGGCCGAGAAGTTCGCTGTCGCGCTCGAGCAGAAGGTCGGTGGCGACGCGAGCGACCAGGGCCGACGGCCCGACGCCGTGACCGCTGTACCCCACGGCATACGCGAGACGCCCGCGATGCAGCCACCCGACGCTGGGCAGGCAGCGAACCGTGGCGGCGACCGGGCCTCCCCACCCGTCGCTGATCCGTACGTCGTCGAGCTGGGGGAACGTCTGCCGGAAGGTCTCCTCGAGGCGACGGAACACGTATGGATCCTGGTCGCGGCGCGGGTCAGGGCCGATCGGCGACACCGGCGCGTCGCGCCCACCCCACAGGATCCGCCCGTCAGGCGTCGGCCGGTGGAAATGCGGCATCACCCGCCGATCCTCGATTCCCATGCCGCGGCCCCAACCGACGCGCCCCCATTGCGCGGCCGTGAGCGGCTCGGTGCAGACGATGTACGCGCAGATGGTGAAGAGGAACCGCCGTATGCGCGGGATGCTGTGGGCGTAGGCGTTGGTCGCGAGAAGCCCGCAATCGGCGCGCAGCGCGCCGCCCGGAGTCCGCACGATGAGCGCCGAGGGGGTGACGTGCGTGTGGGTCATCGGACTGTGCTCGTGGATCGTGACCCCGCGTCGCTCCGCGGCCCGGGCCAACCCCAGCGAGAGAGCGGCCGGGTCAACCAGCAACGCATTCGGCTCGAAGTGGCCCATACGGACGCCCTCGGCCGCCACCATCGCCCGACATTCCGCGGCGGTCACGGGCGCGACGTCGTCGAGGCCGAGACGCGCAGCCGCTTCGAGGTCCTGCCGTATTCGCTCGTCCTGCTCCGGACCGTTCGAGACCGTGAGGAGGCCCGGACGCGTGACGGCTGCGTCGATCTCCTCCTCAGCGCAGAAGCGCTCGATGTCGGCCAGGGTCTCGACCATCGCCGCGTGGGTCGCCTTGGCGGCGCCGGCGCCCACCTTCCGCACGAGGTCGTGCAGGCTGCGGCCGACCATCGTCATCGCGAACCCACCGTTGCGGCCGCTGGCGCCAAAGCCGACCGTCTCGCGCTCGAGGACCACGATGCGAAGGGACGGGTCGGCCTCCGCCATCCGGATGGCCGACCAGAGCCCGGTGAAGCCACCGCCGATCACGACGACGTCAGCCTGGTGGTACCCCTCGAGATGCGGCCGGGACGGCGCCGGCGACCGCGCCACCGCGCGCTCGTACCACCAGCCCGGCCCCGCCACCCGAGCTAGCCCGACTTCGCGGGCGTGCGGTGAGCCGCGGCCGGGGCATCCACAGCCTTTGGGCGGCCGGTGAGCTCGACATGGAGGTCGGCGGGCAGTTGCGCCGACTGGAGATCGCGACCCATCTGGAGCTCCAGCTCGTCGACCTTCGCCCCAAGCTGCACCAGCAGGGCGCGGAGCGGCTGCCGGCCCAGCACGAGGTCGGGCGCGCCCGTTCCTCGCAGCTTCGGCAGTGCCCGTAGGATGTTGATGAGGGTCACCGCCCCATCAAGCGCCTCATCGTGAAGGCGCTGCGCGGCGATGGTGCCGAACTGCTCCAGCTCAGCACGCGAACGAATGACGGCTGCAAGGTCTCGCGGCCGCTGCGACGGCGATCCCTCCGACGGATACGCAAGGGGCCGAACGGAATCGAGGTAGGCGTGCCAGCCGACCGCAACCTCGAAATACACGCTTGCTCTGCGTTCGACGAAACGCGCATCGCTGATCGATGGCAGCCAACCGTCCTCGTAGCGACGAGTCTCGTCCCGGCGAGCGAGGCGGACGCCGATAATGCCGCCGATCAGCCCGCTGCCGATCATGGCGACCACGAGGATGACGACCTCCCACCAGGATGTCATTTGCTGACAGGGTATCGCGCGTCGTTGCGCAGTGGCCGTGCGGCGATGCGGTGTGCTCATGCGACTCCGGAGCGATTCTGATTGCGTGCCGTCAGCTTGTGAAGCGATCTGGCGTGCACTGCCGAGACACATCAGGTTGACGCGCGATGCATCGATCGCTGGAGTGTGATTCCCGGCTGCGATATGCCGCCGTGACAGCATGGCAGACAGATTCACAACATCACGCGGCGTTGCGGGTCCTTTGTTTGCAGCATGAAATTCCATTCGGCATCGCTTTGAAGTTCCTGCGCAATGTCGCGCGCAGTGTTGACGACGCGTCTCTCGCTACAACGATTGCGTCGTTTGGCGGTCTTGCGTCGTCATCCACCGCTGCGGCATCGGTACACTCTGCCCCCGCATGGCGCCCCACCCCGATCACCCGCGCCCGTCGCGCTCTCGGTATTCCGTTCGCCGGGTCACCGCAGGCATCGGCGTCGCCGCCGTCACCGCCGTCGCATTCGCAACGTCGGCATTCGCAGCGGAGACGCCGATCGTCTCCGAGACGTTCACCAACACAACGACGACCTCACCGGATTGGACGCTGCCCGTCGCCCCAGCCGGCACGAATGTCGCATGCCTCACCGCGTCGGGCGACGGGTCGCAGACCCCCATCCCGGGCTGCGCCCTCGGCTCACCCGACCCGGACGGCAGCGGGGCCCTCCGCCTGACCGACGCCGACTTTGGCGAGGAGGGCGGGGTCGCGTTCACGCAAACGCTTCCTACGACGAAGGGCCTCGACGTGACGTTCAACAGCTACCAGTACGGTGGCGACGGCGCGGACGGGATCGGTTTCTTCCTCGCCGCCACCGACCCCAGCAACCCTGCCCCGCCGAGCACGATCGGCTCGCCGGGTGGAGACCTCGGCTACTCCTCGGGAACCGGCACGACAGGGCTCGCCGACGGGTATCTGGGTATCGGTATCGACGTCTACGGGAACTACAGCAACAGCGACTTCGACGGTACGGGCTGCACCGATCCTTCCTGGGTCGGGGTCTCGACGGTCGTCCCAGGTCAGGTGACCGTTCGCGGCCCGGGGAATGGAACGACCGGCTACTGCCCGCTCACGAGCACCGCCGCGACGGATTCCGGTGCACCGCAAGCGCTCGACGGTGGTCCGAGTGGATCACGAGCGACGTCTGTGGTGCCGGTGGAGATCGCGATCAATCCCGGTGCGACGTCACTGACGACGACATCCGGGCTGGTGGTGGCGGCGGGCGACTACACAGTGGCGTTCACCCCGATCGGAGGGTCGCAGGAGTCGTTCGGTGGCACCCTGCCGACGGCGGGCAACGGTGAGATCCCGAGCGGCACGATCCCGTCCGCGTGGATCAACGCCAGGACAGGCCTGCCGTATCAACTGACGATGGGATGGGTGGGCTCGACCGGGGGATCGATCGACATCCACGAGATCACCGACGCCGCTGTCTTCACGCTCAGCGGCAAGCTGCCCGGGCTGTCGGCGACCTTGACGGCGCAGGCGGCAGCGACGGGTGGGACATCGACGTACGTCCTGGACGCCTCGACCACCGCCGCCGGCGGGCCGGAGACGCAGTCGATCGTCGTGACCGACACGTTCCCCGGCAGCGTCAAGCCGCAGGCGTCGGGAGCCGGAGGAACCGGATGGACGTGCGTGGTCACCGCGCAGACCGACACGTGCACCTACCACGTCTCGAGTTCCGCTGGCGCCAGGGTCCGCCTTGCCGCCGCTGTCGATGCCCGTCATCGTCAGGGCTCCCGGTGGAACGACCGTGAACGATTCCGCGGCGGTGGGCTCGAACGACGTGTTCCCCGTCACTGTGAGCGCCGCCTTCGTGGTTGCCGGCGGTGTTCCGGTGCCGTCCACGGGTGCAGCGCCGAGCGGCGTGCCGGTGACGGGCCTGGTGCTCACGCTCGGCGGACTCGCGCTGGCCCTCCTCGCCGCTCCTGCGGCAGCGCGTCGCTCGCGCGCCACCCGCCGCCGCTAGAGCAGCACCTCGTTCGGAGCACGCCTAACGGGACTGCCGGTGCGACGTCGTTGCAGCGACCTCGCTGAAGTGGTCGGGGCGACTGGACTCGAACCAGCGACCCCCTGCTCCCAAAGCAGGTGCGCTACCACTGCGCCACGCCCCGAAGGTCTGATTTGAGTGCGGACACCTGCCACTCAGAACCGCGCCGGAGCGGCTCCTCACGAGTGCAAGGCACACCCATCAGGCTCTGAAAGGTAGCACGCGCGCCCGGCGACGGAGGGCACAAGCGCCCTCCGTTGCCGGCTGCGGTCGACTTACGAGACGGTGAACGACGTGAAGATGCTGGGCTGGTCGAGGTACGTGCCGGTCGCGACGGTCTGGCCTGCATTCAGCTCTCCGTAAGCATTGCCGGACATCGCCAGCGAACTCTCCGAGGGGACGACATGCTTGAACCTGCCGGTCCCGCTGACAATGCTCTCGAAGAAGAAGTAGTCGCGGTTGAAGACGAACGGCGCCGTTCCGAGCAACTCACAGATCTCGCTGTTGGAGAGATCTGACGCGCCGACCACCGTGGTCCTCAGAACGCTCCACCCGCTGGTGAACGTCATCTTGCCGCTGACGCTGGCGCACTTCTCGCCGCTGCCGGTGGTTGCATAGGTAGACCAGTCGATGGTCAGTGCACCGGTGTACGTGCCGTTGCCGAGCAGCCCATCGCCGAAGTAGTCGCCGTGGATCGAGATGTGGCAGTGCCCGCCACCGCCGCCGATCCTGCTGCACGCGGCGACGTTGTTGGTGGCCGTGGCTGTCCCGGAGGCGACCGCGTCCGGTTGCCCTCCACCCCCAGCCCTGGCAATGACGATCCAGCTTGCGATCAGGGCGAGCGCCGCAACCCCCACACCGGCCATGAAGGTCCGTGTTCTGCGTTCGCGTTTACCATGACTGGCGCGCCCCTCGTCCACTTGACCTTCAGCCTTCATCTCCGGCCTCCTTGTGCTTCCTTCCCGGTGATCCCAGGATCCGCGTGAGTGTGCTCGCCCAGTATTCAGGTTGCCTTAAGGCGCTGCGTGCAGCGACGACACATCCCAACTCGACGGATGCCTCCTCATGCCGCCCCGGTCGTGCATCCTTCACGATCCGACCATGGACACGAAGGCCAAACTGCTGCTCGCCGGCATGGCGCTGTTCGTTCTGGCGCTCATGGTGATCTATGGACTCCTGGCGATCCTGGGCGGCCCGAGTTGCTGTTGACGCGGATCACACCGCCGCTGCCCACACCTCCCGAGGTCGGACACCCACGGCACACTGAGCGCTGACGTGGACTACCTCGACGCCGTCATCCTCGTGTTCCTCGTCCTCTTTGCGCTGTCGGGCTTCCGGCGCGGCTTGAGCGGCGCCGTCTTCGCGCTGGCCGGCCTGCTCGCCGGGCTCTTCCTCGGCGCGCTGATCGCACCGCCGATTGCCCGCCTGATCACGCACGACCGGACCATCCAGCCCGCGGTCGCGATCGGTCTCTTCCTCGGGATCACGTTCGTTATCGAGGCAGTCGGGGCAGCGGTGGGCTTCCGGATCCGCCAGCGCACGCGACACACGGTCCTCGGCCCTGCCGACGCCGGCATCGGCGCCGCGCTCGGCCTGCTCGGTGCGCTTGCGGCCGCCTGGTACCTCGGGCTCATGTTCTCGCAGAGCCCGTGGGTTGCGCTGGACGATCAGATCAGCAACTCCTCGATCGAACGGGCCCTCGACCATGTGATGCCGCGCCCGCCCACCTTCCTGGCCACCATCGGCAATCTCCTGCGGCCGGGCGACTTTCCCAATCCCTTCTCCACCATCCTCAACATCCCACCGGCGCCGGTGTCGATCCCTCCACTCGTGAACACCCCCGGGATCCGGCAGGCGGCGAACGTCACCTCCAAGGTCATCGCCACCGGATGCAACGGTGGCGCGGAGGCCGGGTCGTCGTGGCCGCTCGCTGCGGGGTACATGGTCACCAACGCGCACGTCGTGGCCGGCTCGAGCAGCGTCGAGATCGACACGCCGGACGGCGGCCACCACAGCGCCAGGGTGGTGCTCTTCGACCCCGACACCGATCTCGCCGTCCTCTACGCTCCGGGGATCACGCTGCAGCCGCTGACGCTCGTGAACCGCGATCCATCCCGCGGCACGGGCGGCGCGGTCATCGGGTATCCGGGTGGTGGCTCGGAGACGGTCGTGGCTGCAGCGGTGAGCGGCACGGAGACCGCGCGGGGCTACAACATCTACGGGGACAACCTCGTCACCCGTGATCTCGAGGTGCTCGCCGCGCACGTGATCCCGGGGAACTCGGGCGGCCCGATCGTCAACGACGGCGGCCAGATCATCGGCGTCGTCTTCGCCGCAAGCACCACCGAGCCCGACGTCGCCTACGCGCTCAGCATCCCTCAGGTGTTCCCGGACCTGCAGGCCGCCAGGAACCGAACGGCCGCAGTCTCGACGCAGGACTGCACGAGCTGAGCGCGGCGTTCAGTCGGTGATGATCACCGTGGTGCCGATGGGGCTCCATGCGTACAGCCACTGCATCGTCGATGTGGGGACGTGCACACACCCATGGCTCGCGTAGCTGCCGTCCTCACTGCCAGGTCCGAACGCCGTCGACGGCTCCCAGGGTGCGTCGTGGAGGAAGAATCCGCCGCTCGCGAACTCCATGCCGAACTGCGCCTTCTCGGGCGCGTAGTAGTAGGGAGATGACGTGGGCCACTGCGAATAGAAGGTGATCGGGGTGAACTTCGCGTAGACGTGGTACGTCCCGGTCGGCGTGCGCAGGCCTGCCATGCCGCTCGTGATCAGTGACGAACCCGCGGTGCACCCGTCGTCATAGAAGACCGCGTCCTGCGTGGTGAGGTTGACGTCGATCACCTTGCCCGCCGGAACATCGTGTCCGCATCCGACCGCGGCGAGCGCCGCGTTCACCGTTCGCTCCGTCGACGCGATCTGTGCCGCCACGTCCTGCAGTCGCGACGCATCGCCTCCGGCATGGAGCGCCGCGGCGAGCGTCGCGTACTGGCCGGCGAAACCGGCTGCGCCCGCGGCAACGTGCGCCGTGGCGAGCTGCACCTTCGCATCGAGCGCCTGGAGCTCGGTGGCGATGGTGCCGTCGAGGCTGATGAGGGCGTTGAGCTGATCGAGTGCCGCGACCATCGACTTGATAATCGCGACCGCGGCGGTGGGGTTCGCGCTTCGAGCGCTCAGTGTCGCGATCAATGAGGGGATCGCCCCGGTGGGGAGGTTGTCGCCACGTGCGACCGAAACCGCACGCTGCGCGGCGGCGAGCAGCGGCTCGACACCACCGTACGAGCCGGAGGCGGCAGTGAGCTCCGCGACCTGCGCCCCCTTGCGCGCATCCGCGACCTGCGCGGCCCACGCCCTGGCGAGGTGGTCGATCTGCGCCGGAGTGCGCGCCGCCGCGAGCTCCGCCTCCCACCGTGCCGCCGCGCTCGCCGCCCCCGTGGGCACGTACGGCCCCCAAGCCATCTCCATCTCGCTCCAGGCGGTCATGATCCCGTCGGCACGTGACCGGGCAACGGCGATCGCCTCCGTCCAGGTCGCCCCGGTCTCGCGATGGAGCGCTCCGAGCAGCGCACCGCCGTCGTCGGCCCACCACAAGGACGACCAGGCCGCCGCGCGCATGTACGGTGATTCGTCGAGCAAACGCCGCAGCGGCGCAATGCTCGACGCGGGCACGCCGTCGCGCTCGTCCTGCGTCCAGGTCCGTTCGAGCGTGCCGGCATCGTGCTGGAAGGACGACGCGCGACTGACGGCGCGAGCCGTCGCCGCTCCCCCTGCCCCGATCAGCGCAAGCGAGACCGCGGCTGTCGCAACCGGTAGCAGTCGCATCTCTCCGGGGATGCTACCCGAGATTTCAGCTCGTGAGGAACCCGTTCTGCACAAGCCAGGCGTGCGCCACGTCGGCGACCGTCTGGTTCTGGATCTCCACCATGGCGTTGAGCTGCAGCATCACATCGGTGGTCAGCTTCGCTGCGACGGGGGTCATCAGGTTGGCGATCGCCGGGTACTTCTTCAGCACGTCGGACCGCACCATGAGGCCCGCGTTGTCCGGCGGGAAGAGGTTCTTGTCGTCGGTGAGCGTCACCTCGTTGTTCGCCTGGATGCCCGAGTCCGTGGTGTAGACCTCGCCGGCATCGCACTGTCCACCGGCGATTTCCTTCTCAGCGGTTGTGCCGATCTGCTTGTAGCTGAAGCTCGACGCGGAGGGCCAGCCGTAGGTGCTGACCAGCCCGGGCAGGCCGTCAGCGCGGGTGAGGAACTCGGACTGGATGCAGACCTTGGTGTTCGGATGTGACCCGAGGTACGCGCCGAACGCACTGAGGGAGCTGCCGAACGTGCCCGTCTGGCTCTGCTTGATCGCAATGCCGTTGGTGTCGTCGAACTGTGTCGGGGCCACCCAGCAGAGGTCGTGCGGCTCGTCCGCCTTCTGTACGAACGTGAACGCCGCGCCGAGTGCTGTCGGGAATGATCCCGTTTGCAGACCGAGGTAGTCGGTCAATTCCGTCCCGGTGTACTGCCAGTACATGTCAATCGTCCCGCTGGTGAGCGCGTTGCCGATCGCCTTGTCAGCAGCCATGAACGAGTAGTTCACCGTGAAGTGGTGCGCTTCGAGGACGTCCTTGGTCATCTGCGCCATCAACTCCTCTTCGGCAAACGACTTGCTGCCGATGGACACCGTTGCGCCGTTGCCGCTGGTGCCGGATCCCGATGGGCAGTTCGTGGTCGCGCCGCCGCTCGTGGGAGAGCCGCCGCCGGAGTTGCCACCCCCGCATGCGGCAAGGCCTGCGGTGATCGCCACTGCGATGCCCGCGATGAACTTGCGCCTCATGAGTGTGTTCCTCCGCATGATCAACCGTTGACGCGTCTCGGGACTGCGACGCGCTCGACCATGGAGAGCGCCCAGTCGGCCAGCAAAGCGAGCGATGCCACCATCACAGCTCCCACGAAGACGACCCGATCACTGTTATTGATTCCAGCGGCGATGACATCACCAAGTCCACCACCGCCAATGAAGTTCCCGAGTGTAGCGGTTCCGATGATAAGGACAAGGGACGTCCGCAAGCCCGCAAAGATGAGGTTCGAAGCCAAGGGAATCTGCACTCGCAGCAAAGCCTGCCAACGCGTCATTCCCATTCCGCGCGCGGCATCGACGGCGGCGGGATCCACGCCCTGGATGCCGGCGACCGTGTTCCGGAGCACCGGCAGCAGCCCGTACAGCACGAGCGCGATCACGGTCGGCGTGGCGCCGAGGCCGAAGACGGCGAAGAGGAGAACCAGGAGGCCGATTCCGGGCACCGCCTGACCGAGGTTCGCGATCAGGAACACGGGGACGCGCACGATCGGGCCTGCCTGGGCGATCAGAACCCCGAGCGGGACGCCGACGGCCGTGACGATCGCGAAGGAAACTCCCGAAAGGAAGATGTGCTGGATCACCTCGCTCTCGAGCGACGGCGCGTTGATGACCTCGGAGTCGAACTGCTTGCCGATCAGCGTCTGGTAAATGCCGAACGAGAGCGCGATCGCGATCGCGACGCCGATGGGGACCGCGAAGGGTCGCAGGCGGCGCATCCACCGGGGGACGCCGGGCATCTACCGCGCCCGCCGCGACGCCGCGCGGATGACGTCGGTGTCGACCACCCCGAGGGTCCGGTCACCGTCGACGACGCGGGCCCGACCGTCGGAGGCTCGCAGCACCGCGTCGAGCGCGTCGCGGAGCGTCCCGCCGGCGGCCACGGTCGCCTCCGGAGGTGGTGCGCCGTTCAATGCGGCCAGATCCACCTCGCGCAACGGGATGAGTGCGAGGCGGCGCACGAGCGGCCCCTCGCCGAGGAATCCGGAGACGAAGTCCGACTGGGGATGCGCAAGCAGGTCCTCGGGGGTGGCGAACTGCTCGAGCACGCCTCCTTTGGACAGCAGGGCAACACGGTCACCGAGCTTCACCGCCTCATCGATGTCATGCGTGACGAAGACGATGGTCTTGCGGACCACGCTCTGGAGCCGGAGCAGCTCGTTCTGGAGGCGATCCCGGGCGATCGGATCGATGGCGCCGAACGGTTCGTCCATGAGCAGGATGTTGGGATCCGCCCCAAGGGCGCGGGCGACCCCGACGCGCTGACGCTCTCCCCCGCTCAACTCGGAGGGCAACCGCTGCGCGTAGTCCGCCGCCGGCAGACCCACCAGGTCGAGCAACTCCTCCACTCTCGAGCGAATCCGCTGCTTCGACCACCCGAGCAGGTGAGGCACTGTGGCGACGTTGTCGGCCACGGTGTAGTGCGGGAAGAGGCCGACCTGCTGGATCACGTAGCCGATCGAGCGCCGGAGCTCGTTGATCTCGTACGTGCGCGTGTCGCGACCGTCGATGCAGATCATCCCCTCGGACGGCTCGATCAGCCGGTTGATCATCTTGAGCGACGTCGTCTTCCCGCACCCGGAAGGGCCGACGAGGATGACGATCTCGCCCGACTTGACCTCGAGCGACAGGTGGTCGACCGCGACCTGCCCGCCGTAGCGCTTGACGACCGCCTCGAACGTGATCACGTCGCCGCCACCGAGACGCGGCCCCGCGAAAGGGTTCGCTGGACCGCCGCGAGGACGAGGTCGGCGATGATCCCGATCGCCGCCACCGGCAGGATGCCGGCGAGCGCGGCGTCGAGGGTTCCGGTGCTCCGGCCGATCGCCGCCAGGATGGTCTGCCCGAGGTCATTGACCCCCACCGTCGCCCCGACCGTGGCGATCGCGACGATCATCACGGTCGCCTGGCGGATCCCGCCGAGCACGACCGGCACGGCCAGCGGCAGCTCGACCTTGCGGAGCACCTGCCAGGAGCTCATGCCCATCCCGCGCGCGGACTCCACCACCGCCGGATCGACGGTCTTGATCCCCGCTCGCGTGTTCCTCGTCACCGGCAGGAGGCCGTACATGACGAGCCCGATGATGACCGGTGGGTTCGCCAGGCCGAACCAGATCGAGAGCAGCCCGAAGAGCGCGAAGCTCGGCACCGTGAGGATGGTGCTCGTCACCGCCAGGATGAACGTGGACAGGGGCTCGGATCTCGCCGCGGCGATACCGAGCCCCAGCCCGACCAGGCTTGTGATCACGATGCACTCCCCCACGATCTCGAGGTGGGTGGCGATCTGTGGCCCGATCTGGTCCCAGTTGGCGGAGATGTACTGAAAGACGCTCACATTGGTGAGGCGTCAGTATCCATAACCTCCGCCGGCCGTGCTCGTCGGGGTCGCAGTCGGCGTGGCCGAGGAGCCGCCCGTCGCGCCGGTCTCGGTCGAGGTGGTCGCCGGCATCGCGACGTACCAGACGTCCTCGAGGCCCTGGCCGTTCACCTGCCCGGCAGCGCTGTCACCGGAGTATGTGTGCAGCGGCCAGCTGTTGTACGTCACCTCGTTCATCTGGGCGCCGTTCACGGTGATCGACACCGTCCCGAGCGTCCCGGTCACGCCCGACGTCGCATTGGGCGACCCCGTGACCGTGACGGGCGGCCAGGTCGCGAGGCAGCCCGCATCGCACGCTCCGATCTTGCCGCTCTTCTCCGGCAGGAAGTAGTACAGCGTCAGACCCTGGGAGTCGACGAGGACGGTCCCGAGCGAGCTGTTGCCGGTCGCGATGGTCGGCGAGGTGGAGCCGCCGCTCCCGCTGCCCGGAGCTGATGTCGCGGTCGAAGTGGCGCCGCAGGCGGCGAGTGCCGCGGCGCACACGAGGGTCACGAAGATGCGTCGCATGGTGAAGAACCTCTGCTGTGGTGGATGCAGAGAGTACGTGCGAACGTTACGGCTGGTCCGAACGGCCGCGTATTCTCAATACATGTGCAGAAGCATCAAGACACTTCGCGGCGCCGACCCGCCCGCCGGAGCCGACGAGACGCGCGCCGCCGCGCTGCAGTTCGTGCGCAAGATCAGCGGCTACCGCGTCCCGTCGGTCGCGAACCGGCCGGCCTTCGAGACGGCGGTCGACGAGGTGACCGCGGCGACGGCCCGCCTGCTCGAAACTCTGCAAACACGCTGAATCGGCCGCCGGACGGCGGATAATTCAGCAATGCGAACCGGCCGGATGCCTTACTCCAACTCGATCGCACCCATCGTGATGCTGCCGTTCACGGTGCCACCATCGTCGACGCGCAACCTGGCCGCCCGAACGTCGCCGCGCACGACCCCGCTTCCCGAAACGCTGAGGCGCCCGCGCGCAATCACGTTGCCGGTCACGTTGCCACGAACCGTGACGTTGCGACCGTCGATGCTCGCGCGCACCGTCGCAGACCCTTCGACGTCGACGTCGCCCGATGCGCTGATCTCGCCGTCCGCCGTTCCCTCGATGCGGAGATCACCATCGATGGTGAGCGAGCCGTTGAGCACGTCGCGCGGTCCCAACGTGACTCCCTTGGCGCCCGCGGCGCCGTTCCGGTGACCCCCGCGTGGAATGGACGCTTCCTCGATCTCGGTGATGATGTTCTCCATGGATGTGTCTTCTCCTTCTCGGCCGCTGCTCGGCGCATATCGTACTGATCCAGCGCCGCCGCCGCTGATGGACCACCGTGTCTTCACGACGCACGGTGCTGCCACGGTCGAGATCGAACCGGAGACGTTCCGCCAGCTGCAACTCGACTTCTATGAAGACGCAGCGCACCGCTACGACTCGTGGGCGGGCGGCGCAAACGTTCGAGCCGCTGAACGGCTTGTGGAGTTCGCCGGTTTGGAGGATGGCGAACGCGTGATCGATATCGGATGTGGGACCGGTCTCATCAGCCGGAGCCTCGGCACCGCGTACCCCGAAGAGGAGCACATGGCGATCGATCTGTCGCCGGCGATGATCACGCTCGCGCGTGACTGCACGCCACTGAGCGCCGGCGTCAGGTACTCAGCGATGGACGCGCACCACCTTGTCTTCCACGACGACATGTTCGACGTCGCGGTGCTCGGTCAGTCGCTCGCCTACTTCGAGGACCCGTGGCGCGCGCTGGCGGAGGTGCGACGCGTGCTCACCCCACGAGGGCGGATCGCGGTGAGCTGCCGCTGCCGGAGCCTGTCGACCCCCGCGCAGGACGTGTTCTTCGACCGCCTCGAGCGGCTTGCCATCCGGCTCCCGCGGACACCCGCTCACCACGCCCTCTTCGGCGAACCATGGGTGCTCACCGAGATGCTCGAGATGGCCGGGTTCACCGACATCGCCGTGACCCAGCTGCTGGTCGGCGTCCGAGCCGACGACGTGCACGAGTGGACGGAGATGATGGGCGAGTCGGGACCCTGGCCGCACGCGATGCTCGGATTGCTCAGTCCGCGCGCTCGCGCGACGTTCGAGGAGGAGCTGGATCTGACCATGCACCGCCTCGGCGAGGGTGACTATGCCTTCCACGGCGCGTTCACCCTCGCCACCGGCCGGCTCCGCGACCGGTGGGCGGATCAGCCCTCGGAGGAGTCCGAGCCTGAGGCGATCGCCGAGATCTCCGCCGCCCGGTCCTCGCTGTACGCATCGGGCTCGGCACCCGTGCTCACCTCGGCGTAGGCGCCTTCCACCGCTTCCGCCTCGAACGCCGAGCCGGTCACGTCGATCGTCGCCTCGTCGTCATGCTCCTCCATCCGGCGCGCGGGCGGGGCGTCGCCCGAGCCGCTCATGGCGACCGTCGCGTTCATGGTGGCGCCCTCGTCGACGCGCAGACGCGATGAGCGGACTTCGCCGGCGAAGGTCGCCGTGTCCGCGAGCACCACCAGGTCGCGTGCGACCGCGCTCCCCTCGACCTGGCCGGCGATGACGATGTCGCGCGCTTCGATGCGCGCATGCGCGTTTCCGCTCGACTGCACGCTCACCTCGCCGGTCGCCGACACGTCACCCTGGAGCGTGCCCTCGATGCGCACATCGCCTTCAACGGTGAGTGATCCGATCAGCGAATCGCGTGGCCCCAGCACGACAGTGTTGGGCGTCGCAGGTTGGACCGGCGTCGTTGCACCACGTCGCCCACGTCCACGGCCCGATGTCGATGTCCCGATGTCGCTCGTGTCCATTGCGGCTCCTTCGCTACGGCTCGGCGGACTGCGGTGGCCGTAATCGTACGAGTCCGTCCACCGACCGGGTCACGCGTCCCCGTTACAAATCGCGGAGCTCAGGCGAGGAGATCGCGGGAGATCGCCGCGACATTCGCGACGCCGGCAAGCCCCATCGCGTGGTCGAGCTCATCCCGGAATCCGGAGAGGACCCGTGCAACCCCGGCACCTCCCGCCGCGGCGAGGCCCCAGAGCACCGGCCGTCCGACCAGGGTGGCGGTCGCCCCGAGTGCGAGCGCCACCAGGACGTCGGTGCCGCTTCTGATCCCACCGTCGACCAGCACGGGTCCGCGCCCCTCCACGGCGGCGACGACCTCCGGAAGCGCGACGGCCGGCGCGATCGCGCGATCGAGCTGGCGGCCACCATGGTTCGACACCACGACGCCGGCCGCGCCCGCATCGAGGCACGCCGCCGCATCGTCGCCGCGGAGGACCCCCTTGACGAGGACGGGCAGCCCGGTCAGGTCACGCAGCCACTCGATCGTGTCGAACGTGATCGCCGGGTCCTGTTCGAGGCTCGCCGCCACGTTCTCGACCTGGGCATCGGGGGCGAGATGGGCTCCGAAGTTGACGAGGTGCTGTTCGAAGCTCACTGGCGCGTGATGCCCGCGGCGCTTGAACCCGATATACGGGGTGTCGGCGGTGAGCATCAGGGCCCTCGCTCCAGCCGCCGCTGCCCGCCGGACCACGCCCTCGGTGAGCCGGCGCTCGCGGACCACGTACACCTGGAACCACCACGGCGCGTCGAGCGCCGCCGCGATGTCCTCGATGACCGCCGTCGCTCGCGTGGTGACCACCATCAACCCTCCGGCAGCGCTGACGCCGCGCGCAGTCTCGACCTCGCCCTCGGGGTGGGCGAGCTGGTGGTATGCCGTCGGCGCGACGAGGATCGGCACCGTGAGATGGGTGCCCAGCACGTCGATCGAAAGATCGGGCCCCGTCGCGTCCGGAAAGACACGGGGGCGAAGCCGGTGCCGGCGCCACGCGACCCTGGCCTCCTCGAGGCTCAGCTCGTCCCCGGCTCCCGCGGCGATGTACTCGTAGGTGGCCGCCGGCAGGCGCTCCCGGGCGAGCAGCTCGTACTCCCCGAGCAGGTCGGTCAGCGCCACATCCATGAACCTGGATTGTGGGCGAGCCGCTCCTGCGCCGGCGTTCAGACTGGGGGTGCCGCAGCGAGCGTGATCGTGGCTTCCTGCTGCTTCCCCTGCGGCGTCTCCCAGGAGAGGATCACGTTATCCCCTGCGTGGTGCTCGAGGAGGATGTTCCGCAGCGCATCCTCCGAATCGACGACGGCCCCGCCGAGCCCCGTGATCACGTCGCCGGGGGCAAGGCCGGTCGTCGCGGCAGGACTTCCCGGCGCGACTCCGTCCGGCGCCCCCGAGCACCCGGTCTCGATCAGCGCCCCGGGCGGGTCCGTGCTCGTCATGGCGCACACCCCGAGCAGCGCACCCTGACCGGTGTTGATCTTCGGAGAACCCGATCCGCTCACGATCTGATGGGCGATGGTCAGGGCGGTGTTGATGGGGATCGCGAAGGCCTCCACCGCGCCGGTCTGCTGCCAACGCCTTCCCCCGCTCGCGGCCGTGTCCATGCCGATCACCTGATTCGAGCTGTTGAGGAGCGGCCCCCCGGAGTCACCGGGCTGGATCGCGGCGTTCATCTGGATCATCCCGGAGAGACTCTCGAGGTTACCGCCGGTTTCGTCGGAGGCGGTGATGCTCTGATCGAGCGCGGTCACCTGCCCGGTCGCCGACGACGGCGTTCCGCCGCGCCCCAGCGCGTTGCCGAGCGCGGTGACCTGGTCCCCGACCTGCACCGTCGATGAGTCACCGAGTGGGACGGTCGGCAGGCCGGACGCTCCGACGAGCTGGATGACCGCGACGTCGTCGGTCGCGTCGGTGCCGACGAGATGCGCGTCGTATTGGTAGCCGCTTCCCGGCAGCTGCACGGTGATGCTCCGCGCCCCCACGATGACGTGGTTGTTGGTGAGCACCTCGCCGGATGAGGTCAGCAGCATGCCGGTCCCGGCGGCGGAACCAGTATCAAGGATGGTGTCGATATCGACGATCGCCGAGTCGACGTTGCTGACGCTGCCGGCAGCGTGAATCCCGCGTGTCGCGATCGCCGCCGCTCCCGCGGCGCTGGCGCCGAACGCGACCAGGACGACTGCGACGGCGAGGATCCGGAGCCTCGACGTGCGTCGTGGTGGCGGTGGCGGCTCGTACTGGTAGTAGTGCGGCCACCAGCCGTCCGGCGGTGGCGCCGACGCCCACCCGGTCGTCCCCCACTGCTCGCGCGATTCTCCCCCAGGCCACGCCGGCGGTCCGGCGGGGACCTCGTCCTCGCTCATGCTGCTCGTATTGTCGCGATTCGGTCCTGTCGAATGTGTGATGCGCCGGGCCGGGATGCACCCGGCCCAACGCGATCACGAGCAGCGCGTCCCGACCCCATCCCCCCGCGACGATGCGTGAGGCGAAGGGCCGGCGTCGTCACATGACGTCGAACGTCTCCGCAACCTCGATGCTGGCGCCGCCCAGGAGCACCGGGCACCCCTGAGCGAGGGTGACCGCAGCGTCCATGTTCTCCGCCTCGATCAGGCTGTATCCGGTGGCCGCGTTTGCGCCACCTCCGTCCGAAACCGCACCACCGGCGATGGTCTTCGTCTGCGCCACGGGGTTGCCGCCATCCGCGAGCGCCGGCCCGAGGTGCTGAAACCAGGTCCCCCACGCCGCCATCACCTGGCCGCGCTCCGCTTCACTCTCCGGCATGCTGCCGCCGTGGTAGACGAGCAAGTACTTCGCCATGTCGTGCCTCCTGCTGTTTGCGTCAGTTGCTGTTCGCGCCGTCCGCGACGCGGATGACCGTGGGTTCGAGTCGCGCTTCGAGCAGCGCGCGCTCCGAAGGGTTGTCGGTGAGCTCGATCGCGCGTCGATCTGCGGCGGTCGCCTCGTCAAGCCTGCCGAACCGCCGGAGCAGCTCGGCTCGGGTCGCCCAGTACAGGTGGTACGAGTTCGAGCTCATCGCGCAGCGCGTCGAGCTCCTCCATCGCGGGTGCCGGGCCCGCCACGTGCTCGAGCGCGATGGCGCGGTTGAGCCGGATCACCGGGCTCGGGTTGAGGCGGACGAGCGCGCCGTAGAGCGCGAGGATCTGCGCCCAATCGGTGTCCTCGAACGTCGGAGCCTCCGCGTGACACGCGGCGATCGCGGCCTGCAGCCAGTACGGGCCCGGGCGTCCGAGCCTTCGCGCCTGCTCGAGCAGGGTGCCGGCCTCGGCGATGGCGGCGTGATCCCAGCGGGTGCGGTCCTGGTCGCGAAGGAGGACGAGCGCCCCGCCGGCGTCGAAGCGCGTCTCGCGCCGCGCCTCGTGCACCCGCATCAGCGCCAGCAGCGCGATGACCTCGGGCTCGTCCGGGAGCAGCCGGGCCACCAGGCTGCACAACCAGACCGCGTCGGCACAGAGATCGCGGCTGGTCGCGCGTTCGGGACCGCTGCCGAGGTAGCCCTCGTTGAAGACGATGTAAAGGGACGCGAGGACCTCGGCGAGACGATCCGGCAGTTCGTCGGGGCCCGGTACCCGATACGGAATCCGGGCGTCGACGATCTTGCGCTTGGCCCGGACGATCCGCTGCGCCATGGTCGCCTCCGAGACGAGGAACGCCTTCGCGATCTGGGCGGTGGTCATGCCCATGACGGCGCGCAGCGTCAGCGCGACCTGAGCCTCGCGAGCGATGGCCGGATGGCAGCAGGTGAAGAGCAGCCGCAACCGGTCGTCGGGGTCCGGGTGCACGGCCGGCGCCCAACCCTCGGTCAGCAGCTGAAGCTTGGCCCGATACGCCGTATCGCGCCGGAGCCGGTCGATCGCGCGACGGCGCGCGGTCTGAAGGAGCCAGGCAGCGGGTCGGTCAGGGACGCCGTCCACCGGCCAGCGCTGGAGCGCGATGACGACCGCATCCTGAACGAGGTCCTCGGCGAGATCGAAGTCGCCGGTCATCCGGACCAGTGAGCCGCAGATCGGGCCGACCTCGTCGCGGAAGACCGCGGTCATGGCATCGCCGGTCGGGTCGTTGATCGCCACGATCCAAAGCCCCGGGATACTCAGCCGACCGGGTGATTCGGCATGTCGTCGTGCGAGAGCACGGGCCGGATCTCGACCGCCTGGTCCTGCACCGGCCAGCGCTTGGCGATGGCGATCGCCTCATCCAGATCGGCGGCATCGATGGTGACGAACCCGGCGACCGTCTCCTTCGCCTCCATGAAGGGGCCGTCGGTGACCATCGGCCGCCCATCGCTCCAGCGGATCGTCGTTGCGGTCGCGGGCGTCTGGAGCTCCTCACCGGAGAGCACCTTCCCCTGCTTGCCGAGCTCGCCGAACCAGGCATCGATCGCCGCGTAGCGCCCCTCGTCGACGGTGTCTGCCTCGTCGCGGATGAACAGCAACACGTACTTCACAGATCAGCTCCTTGGTCACGGTGATGGGTCGTCCCATCATGACGACGAACGGCACCGCCTCAAATCGACAGGCCGCGACCGGGAGGACGCGCCGGCGGCCCCGCGTGATGCACCCTTTCGCCTCGTGACGAGTTGGGCTCTGGTCGGGCGATCACACGTCAGCAACGATGAGCGGGCGAGCATCGAGCGCCTCCGGCAGGTCTGCGAGGCTGCCGAGCGCCTCGATATGAAGATCGAGCTCGACGAGACGGGCGGGCCGGACCAGCCGCTTCACCAGCTCGCGTTCGCCGGCGATGCCCTCGTCGGGTATGCCGGCATGACGGGGGACGACCAGGCGGAGGCATGCGGCATGGTCCACCCGGATTGGCGCCGCCGGGGGATCGGCACGTCCCTCCTCGGTGAGGTGGGCAGGGTCGCACGCAGCCTTGATCGCGACAGCCTCGCGTGGGTCTGCGAGGACGCGGGGCCCGTGGCGCTTGCATGGATGGGTCGCCTCGGTGCCGTCCACGCGGCGTCGGAACGCCGGATGACCCTGCACCTGGCGGACGCGGACGGAGCCCGGCCCTGGGCCGTGGAAGGCGGGGCGCTGGAGCTCCGCCGGCCCACCCCCGGCGATCGCCCGGCCCGGATCGGCCTGCTGATGGAGCGCTTTACGGAGACGGCGGAGGAGATCGAGGAGCGCCTCACGAGCTACACGGACGCCGAAAGCCTCATCGCGCTCGAGCGAGGAGCCGTCGTCGGGACGCTGCGGCTGATCCCGTCATCCCATCGATCGATGATTTACGGATTCGTGATCGACCGGGAGCGTCGTGGGCAGGGTCTCGGATCGCGAATGCTTGCGGCGGTGCTCGAGCGTCTCCGCACCGAGGGCGCGGCCGACGTCGGGCTCGAGGTCGATCCGGAGAACACGCCGGCCGTCCGGCTCTACGAGCGGTTCGGTTTCGAGACCGTCACCACCTACCGGTATATGCGGCTCACGACGGACTGACGGTCAGGCCACGAGCACGCCCGGGTCCGGATCCGGATCGGGAGCTCCATGCAGGAGTTCGGTCACTCGTGGCGCGAACGCCAGCTGCGCGATCAGCGTCGGGACCAGCGCGGTCAGCACCACCACCGTCACGAGGATCGAATACTGGGAGCGGTCGATGTAGCCGTTGGTGAACCCGTACAGGGCCGCGATCGTCCCGAACGTGAGCCCGGTCGACATCATCATCGTCGTGTACCACGCCTCGCGAATGTGGATTCGAAACGGGCGTGTCGCCGGGAACACGCCGATCACCTTGCATCCCACCTTCACCGCGAAGAGCACGAATATGGTCAGCGCCCCCGCGGCGACGGCGGGAGCCGAGATCAACGTACCGGCGCGAAGGAAGAAGAACGGCGTCAGGAAGGTGAACGCGGTCCCGCGAACCCTGCCGACCATCTTCGGATCGGCGTGGAAGACCCCGGCAGCGCCAAGCCCGAGGAGGTAGGCGGGGAGCACCGCCTCCGACCGAGCCGCGGTCGCGAGCGCTCCCAGTCCGAAGAGCAGGAGAAAGACGTACTTCACCTCCGGTTCGCTCACCGGATGGCCGATCGTGCGGATGACGAACCGGAGGGTCCGCGGCAGCAGGAGGAGCACGATCGCGGTCGCGATCCCGAACGCGATCAGGACGCTGTTGTAGTTCGCGAAGACCGCTCCCAGTGCCAGCACCGTCCCAAGGTCGCAGACGAAACAGGCGGTGAGGATGAGCTTGCCGAGATCGGTCTTGTTGAGACCGGTGTCGAGCATGACCGCGTACACGACCGCCACTGATGTGGTCGACAGGGCGATACCCGCGATCTCGCTGGCGTGGAGCGGCCAGTGCAGCACCAGGAGCGCGAACGCCCAGGCCCCCAGGCAGGGCGCGAGGAACCCGATCCCGCCGATGACGAGGCTTGGCGCCAGGAACCGCCGGAGCGACCCGGGATCGATCTCGGCGCCGGCGAGGAACGTCAGGAGCACCGAACCGAAGCCGGCGAGGAAGTCGATCCACTCGTTGGACGACATCCCGAAGAGGTTCCCGCCGAGGACGCCGACAAGGATCTCCACCAGCGCGACCGACAGGCCGAGACGGACCGAGATGACGCTCGCGACAAAGGCGAGCCCGATCCACAGCGTGGCGATGCCATAGGTGTTGTTGAGCACGTCGAGCACGCCGATGTGCAGCGGGCAACAGTTCATGGGTCCTCCTACCAGGGATTCACGCTGGTAGGGCCCATCAGGCCGGACGGCCGTCAACGGTGAGACCCATCACCGGATTCCGCGGGGCGCGAAAACGGTCGTGATGATATCAGCAGCTCCGCCGGACACCCACCCGCGACAGACCCTCGACAGCCCTCAGTCGCCGTGCGCTCGCGAGCGGAGCAGCCATGAGAAGGTTGGGGGCGGCGGCGCGCCGACGCGCTCGCCGTACCCAGCGGGAAGCCGACGCCGCGCAAGCTCGAGCCGCAGGCTCTCCTCACCTTTGCGCATGGCCCAGCGGTGGTTGGCGCTGAACGCCGGCCGCATCAACCAGGTCAGGCGGCGCAGGAGCGGCTTGTCGGCTCGTATCCGCCAGTCGTAGTACGCGTTCACGTGGTCGCCGTCGGCGAGGAATGTCCACGTGCCCTCACCGACGAAATCGCCGTCGGCGCGCAGCGACATGCCTCGTGCACCGTCGTTCCGCGTGGTGGTGAATCGCCACCGAAGCGTGTACGGGAGCCAGCCCTTGGTCCAGAGGTCGACGACACGCCCGATGCCGTGCTCGTCACCATCCTCCAGCACCTTCACGTCGAGATAGACGGACGGCCACCAGCGCGGCAGGTCGGCCGCGTCGCGAAGAACGCCGGCGACGTCCTCGGGCGTGCCGAGCACACGCCAGCGCGTGAGGAAGTGATACTCGCTGCTCATACGTATGGACGTGGTGGTGCCGGTGGTGGCGGCGGCGGCGGGATGACGCCCACGCCGAGATATCGATCCCACAGGCCGTTGAGGTGATCCTGGTAGTACAGGCTGTACAGGGAGAACACGAACGCCAGGATCAGGCCGACGATCGGCTCCGCCCGATTCGGGCTCCCTGCCGCCTGCTCCATCCGGGAGATCCGAGTGCCGGTTCGGTAGATCGCGATGAACGGTGGCACGATGAGGATGAACCCGGGGATGAAGGCCAGCACCGACATGACGGGGCGAATCGAGTTGTCGTGGAGAAAACGACGAGCCTCGTCATTGACCTTGTAAATCCACACGAAGCTGTAGATGCCGAGCGTGATGAACGGCAACCCCAACCAGACGGCGACGACGTTGCGCTTCTTGAACGTCTGATTGCCGACCACGACGATTTGCGACACCCGCATCCTCCGCGCGCCGTCACTCCCGTTTTCCGGGCGCGCGTTGGGAGTTTACCCAAACGACGGCACGGTCACGAGTTGCGCGGCGCCATGGTTTCCGGCCGCGGCGCGGGACGCTAGAGTCTGGCCATGTTGGACTGGACCCTGGTCGGTATCTGGGTCGTCGCAGCCGCCGTGCTGCTCAACGCATGCATCGCATGGCTCGCGTACCTGCACGCGCGCACCGTATCGGGACAGCGAAATCCCATTGTCATCGGCCGGCCCAAGGGCAGTGACGTGTTCATGACGCACCCGCTGAGCACGCAGGACCCGCATGAACGGTCGAGAACGGTGTGGATCCGCATCTTCAACCAGTCCTCGGTGCCACAGAGCTTCATCGTCGATGCGGACGACTCCGCGGTGCTCGCCCCGAAGATGGAGGGTGTGCAGCCGTTCTTCCGTCACCAGGTCATCGATCTCCCGCCCAACGACGGCGGCAACGTCTCACTCGTCGTCAGCCACGTGTACGGCGAATGGCCGGATGACATCGATCCGAGCACCGGGGAGACACACACTCCATACCGTCTGCGTCTCGTCGGTGAGACCAAACGTGGTCGCCGGAAGTCATGGGAGGGTGAGCTGCAGCTGCAGGACCCGCTCTGGGAGCCGCCCGCCGGCTAGCGCCGCGCTCGCCTGGTCAGGCGGCGGCCCGGCCCGGCAGCGGTCCCGGCACCCCCAGGTAGAACCCCTGCGCCCACTCGACACCGAGGTCGATCAGCACATCGAGCTCCTCGCGGTTCTCGACGCCTTCCGCGATGACCTTCCCGCCGATCTGCGATGCGACGCCGAGCATCCCGGCGACCACCGCCCGTTTGACCGGATCGAGGTGGATGTCGCGGACGAGGAAGAGGTCGAGTTTGATGAACTCCGGAAGGAGGCGCACGATGTGCTTGAGGCTCGAGAAGCCCGCCCCCGCGTCATCGATCGCCAGGCGCACCCCGCGCCGTCGCAGGCGATCGATCGCACGCTGCAGCGGCTCGTAATCCTCGACGGCGGCGTGCTCCGTCACCTCCACCACGAGCCGTCGTCCGTCCAGGTCGCGTATGGCTCCCCGGAGGTCCTCGCTCAGCAAGGTCTCCGGCGAGGCGTTGACCGACAGGAAGACCGGCGGCGGCAGCTGCGACGCGTGCGCGATGGCCTGGCGGATGGCGTGCAACTCGAGCTGGGATCGCAGCCCCGCGAGGCCCGCGTCCTCGAACCACTGCTGCGGCGACCGTTTGGGATCGTTCTCGAACCGGGAGAGCGCCTCGAACCCGCGGACCGCTCGAGTACTGAGGTCGACGATCGGCTGGAACACCGGCCGGACCCGGTCCTGCGCTATCACCGCGAGCACTCGGGCGTGCTGCTCCTCGCGGAGCAACTCTCCCTCCACCTCAGCGACAACGTCCTCGGTGACGTTCCGAGCGGTCGCGTAGATGGTGCCGTCGTTGAGCGCGGGGCTCGCGGTCCACGCGAGCCACTTGTAGGTCCCATCCTTGTGGCGGTACCGGTTGCGGAAGTGGACGAGCTTGAACCCCTCGGCAAGCTTGGCGGCCTCGGCCATGGTGGCTGCCCGGTCGTCGGGGTGGACGAACTCGATGAAGGGCCGCCGGAGGAGCTCGCCGTCCTCGTACCCGAGCGTCTCCGCCCACGCGTGATTCAGCACCTTGAAGTAGCCGTCGATGCCCGCGATGCACAGCAGGTCGATCGCGAGATCGAAGAACCGTTCGGTCAGCGGGGTCGGCGGGGCCGCCGGATACGCGCCCGCCGGCGTGTTGAACCACCTGGAGTCGACCGGGGTGCTCATACTCGATTGTGGCTCCCGGTTTCGCCCGAACGGCCGGCCGTCGCACGGATCGTCACGCGGCCGTCAGACCTTGATCGGTACCGGCGCAGGGTCTGACTTCACCTCGGCATGGACGACCTGGTCCCCGCCGGCACGCTTCGCCTGATAGAGCGCAGTGTCCGCGGCGGCCACCCGCGCTGCGGGATCCGCGCCTGCGGCGAACGCGGCGACGCCGACGCTGATGCTCGGACGCCGTCCCTGGACGGCCGTCGCGGCGAGCCCCGCGAGGATGCGGTCGACGATGATCGTCGCCCGCACGTCGTCGGCATCCGGAAGGACGGCGAGGAACTCATCGCCGCCCACGCGGGCAACGACGTCACCACGCCGGGTCGATTGGCGGAGGACCGCCGCGACCGCCTGGAGCAGCTCGTCCCCCGCGTGATGCCCGAACGTGTCGTTCATCGTCTTCAACCGGTCGACATCGATCGCGAGGACCGAGTAGCGCGTGCTCCGAGGCATGTGACTCAGTCGGCGGTCGAACTCGCGGCGATTGGCCAGCCCGGTGAGGTGATCGGTCGTCGCCTGCGCCTCGAAGACCAGGGCACGCGACAGTGCGAACTCCACGATCGGCGCCAGCCCGCGAAGCTGCTCGCGTTGTGCCGGTGTGTACTCGGCGGTCCCTTTGTTGATGACCGCCATCAGTCCCGTCCCTGAGTCACCGACGCGGACCAGTTGCACGATCGCGTTCACCACCTCGAGCTCATCGAGCAGCTCCCGGATCTCGGGTGGGACGGGGGTCCGGCTGTTGAGCACGAACAGCCGATCGTTGTCCTCTCCCGCCACGGCCGCGAGCAGGTTGGTGGTCGACGACAGGGGAACCGACAGGCGATCGATGCGTGGGTCGTCGCGCGCTTCGCCGGCCGATTCCGCGGAATAGGAGGCGATGAGCGTCGCGCGCTCTCCCTCAACCAGGAAGAACACCGCGTCCGAGCCTGGTTTGCCGGAGAGGTCGGTCAACCGCGCCGCGCTCTGAAGACCGAGGCTGAGGACACGCTCCCCGTCGAACGTCGAATAGAGCTCGTCGGCGATCAACGAGAGGATCGCGTCGTGATGAATCGCATCCTCGCGCGCGGCGACGGTGCGCTCCAGGCGAAAGCGCAGCTGATGAATCGTGTACGCGATCCCGATTCCCGTGATGGGCCACACCGTCAGCAGCTGCGCGTAGTCGGACACGCTCAGCGCGTTGGCGTTCGCCTCCATCACCAGCGTCGCGGTTGCGGCCAGGAGCGACAGGATCGTGAGCCACGGCGGTCCGTACAGGGCGCACGCGACCACGGGAATCGCAACGAGCGCGAGCAGCCCTTCGTTCCCTCCACCGTCGCCGAGGAGGATGAGCGTGAGCGCCGTGTAATACAGGAGGATCGACGCCGCGACCAGCGGCAGCAACGGGCGACGCACCAACCCGACGGCGAGCCCGACCGTCACCCCCGCCATGATCACCGCGGCGGCCGTCATCTGCGGACGGGCGAAGTTTCCTGGTGCGATCGCCGCCGCGAAACCGACGACGGACGCCAGCGCGAACGCCAGGAGCCCGGCCTCCCTGCTCTCGTGCGCGATGCGGCCGATCTGCGGCCGGAGGCGGCGGCCGGTTCGCGTCAGCACGCCGAACCCGCGCCGCTGCTTCGACTGCGCTTGTGCCCTCGCGGCGTCGCTCATGCCGGCACCTCGGATGCGCTCGGCTGATCGTCGCTGATGCGACCGTCCTCGATGAGCCGCATGAAGGCGTCCACCACGGTCGCGTCGAATCGCGCGCCGCTCCCCCGCCGCAGCTCGTCGAGCGCGTACCCGACCCCACGTGACGCGCGGTACGGCCGGTGCGAGCTCATCGCCTCGAACACATCCGCGACGGCGATGACCCGTGCACCGATGACGATGCCCTCGTCGGTCAGGCCGTCCGGATAGCCGCTGCCGTCGAGGCGTTCGTGGTGGCGGAGGATCATCTCGGCGACGGGCCACGGGAAGGTGATGCCGGCGACGATGTCGTGGCCGATCTTCGAGTGGTTCTTGATCAACTCGAATTCGGCCGGCCGGAGCGGTCCGGGCTTGTTGAGGATCTCGGAGGGGATGGCGAGCTTGCCGATGTCGTGGATGCTCGCCGCGACCTTCACGCCTTTCACGCTGAAACGGTCCAGCCCCATCTCGCGCGCGATCGCCGCGGACATCTGCGCAACGCGATCCTGGTGACCGGCGGTGTACGGATCCCGCACCTCCACCGTCGCGCCGATTGCCGTCACAGCCGCCTGGGTGAGCTCGATGCGACTGGATTCGGCAAGCTTGCGCTCGGTCACGTCGACCACCACGACGGCGATGCCGATGACCTCGCCGTTCATCCGGACCGGGTAATAGCTCCGGAGCCAGTGGCAGAGGACCTCGGGGCTCTCGGCGCTCGTCCCGCTCATCTCGCGGTTGACCACCGACTCACCGGTCTCCAGAACGTGCCGGTACATCGGCTCCAGATCCGGCCAGCGCTCCGGCACGACCTCGGCGATGGTGCGCCCGATCTGCCGCTCGACCGAGCTCCCGTTGAGTGCCGCCAGCCGGTCGTTGATGCGCGCGATGCGGAAGTCGCGGTCAACGTATGCGAATCCCACGGGAGCCATGGATTGCAGCGTGTCGAGCAGCGTCAGCATCTCAGCGCTGTCGCGCTCGACCTTGCGAAGCTCTCGCTCGATCGCGCGCTCGTGGTGAACGTCCCGGACGGTGCCGATCCACTTCCTCGCCCTGGCCTCGCCACCCCGAACCGGCACGCCTTCGACCGCGTGCCAGCGGAACCCGCCGGTTGCATCCCGCACCCGGTACTCGTCGCGGTAGGGGGTCTGCGTGCGGATCGCCAGGTCCCATCCGGCACGCGCCGTGGCGACGTCATCCGGGTGCACGTGTGTGAGCCAGCCCCTTCCTTCGAGCGCCGCCGCCGGCTCGCCGGTGTATTCGGTGGCAAGGCGGTTCACGTACTCGACGCTCCCGTCCGAGTCGGCGATCCAGACCATGTGCGGGATGGATTCGCAGATCTTCCGGAGCCCGGCGTCGCTCTGGGGGATCCATGAGACTGGGCTGTGGGCGCTCACCATGAGTTCCTTGTTTGGTCCCCTCGGCGGTCGATGTCCCCGGCTACAGTGCGGGGTCCTCCGGGTGGCTCATATGCCGGCGAGCTGCGAGCCGTCGCGAATCGCTGCGAGCAACTCCGGGATGCTGGCCGACTTCGAGACATAGGCGTCAGCCCCCGCCGAGAGCATCATCTTGCGGATCAGCGCCTTGTCGAAGGCTGAGAACGCGACGATCCGAACTCCCGGGACTGCGGCGCTGAGCTCCCGTGCGGCTCGTTGACCGCCACCCTCGGGCATGTTGACGTCGAGGATGACGACGTCCGGCTGCACCTGCTTCGCGAGCAGGACGCCCTCGACGACCCCGCCGGCCACGCCGACAACGTCGAGATCCGGCTGACCGTCGATGACGCTCGACAGCGCCGACAGCACCTCATCGCTGTTGTCCACGATCATCACGCTGAGTTTCACCGTCCTGTAAGCCATGTCAGCGACTATGAGCCGGGCTCCCGGGGTGTTCCCGGAGATGACGGGTTCGTGACCGGAACGTCATGCCGCGGGCATGCGGGGCACCACCTCGAGCCGGTTCGGCAGCCACACGTCGATGGTCGTGCCCTCTCCGAGTGCGGTGACCAGCCGGGCCCACCCTCCCAGCGCCTCGGCGCGCTCGCTGATCGAGCTGAGCCCCCGGTGACCCATCGGTGACTTGCCGTTGCTCTGTGGCGTGAACCCAGGACCGTCGTCGTGGATCCTGAGGCTGAATCCCTCCGCAACGCCACCTGACAGGGTCACCGTGACGGTCGCGCCTAGGGCGTGCTTGTGCGCGTTGTTGAGGGCCTCGCGAACGATGCGGTACAGGCTCGTCCCGACGAGGCTCGACGGATCATCCGCGAGGTGATTCTCGAGCGTCACGGTGAGGTCTCCGGCCTCGTTGAACTCGGCGATCGACTGCTCGAGCGTCGGCAGCAGACCCAGGTCGAGGATCTGTGGACGGAGATCCGTCATCAGGCTGCGCATGCGAACGATCGCCCGATCGATCGCGCTCTCGATCGACGCGGTCGCCTCGGCGTTCGCGCCGGCAGCATCGTGCAGCAGGAAGGTGCGCATCTTCGCCCCGATCATCGACTGGAGCATGTCGTCGTGGATGACGTCGGCGATGTGGCGGCGCTCCTCCTCCTGGAGCGTCACCAGGCGCAGCACGAGCTGGCGCCGCTCGTCATCGGTTTGATAGAGCTCCTCGAGACTCTGGGTCAGCGCGCGAGTGCGTTCCCGCACCTGCCGGTCGAGATCCTCGTTCTTGTTCGCGACCTCCGTGTTGAGCGCCTCGGCCTCGCCGAGAAAGAGGAACTGGCGGACAAGGACCACGGTGATGATGAAGAGCAGATCCCACTCGAGCACCGCGTTGAGCGAACCGAGCGTGAACTCCGTGATCACCGCGAGCATGCCGGCGCCGCCGACGGTCCAGTACGGCAGCATCAGGTTCCAGTGGGGCATGCGCGTCTCGGCGGTGCCGATACCCGTCGCGGACTCGAGTGAGCCGATCGCCGCGAGCCCGATGAGGGCGTATCCGAGCGTCCAGCCGATATCGATGATGTTGCTCGATCCAAACCCTTGCACGGTCGTCAGGTACGCAAAGGCGCTGTCGGCGAGCGCGGTGAGCAGGAGGCCGCCGCCGAGCAGCGCCAGAGGAACGCGCCGGCCAACTCGCAGGCGCGTGATCGTCAACAGGATGATCGTGACCATCGCGATGTCACTCGCCGGGTAGGCGAGGCCGACCGACTTCGCGAGAAGGTCGGTCGGCGAATCCGCATACACGGGGCCGAGTACGAGGTCCCAGCTGATGAAGAGCAGGGCGCCGGCGATGACCATCCCGTCGAGGAGCGACCGAACCCGCGCGCCCAGGGACGCCTCCCCCTCCGAGAGCCGCAGCAGACCGAGCAGGGCGAAGGGCACCGACGTCAGGAATCCCAGGTCGGCATACGACGGGAACAGGTTCGCGGCGTCGACGCGAAGGAAGACCTCCTCGTACGTCCAGTACGCCTGCCCGAGGCCCCAGCACGCCGCCGAGATGCCGATGAGCCCCCACGCCTGCCTCGCTCGCCCGTGGCTGCGGAATGCCGTGGCAAGGCACAACGCCGCGGCGCCCAGCGGCGTGAGGCACTCGGAGAAATCATCGATGACGACGGTGGCCCGCTGCCCCGGTGCGAGCACGAGAACGCCCACATTGATCAGCGCGATCAGCGCGGCTGCTGCTGCGAGGGCGATGAACGTGCGCGTGCGCATGGCTTCGGGTCGAGTGTTCGGACCCGGGGCGCGGCGCAGGGTAGCGGGGGTGAGACAGTCAGGTGACGATCGCGGCGTACTGAGGCGCCCCGACTGCGCCCCGCGATCTATTTCGTGAGCTCGACCCGGTCGGCGTGGGCACGAAACCGTGCGACCGCCTCCGAGATGTTCTCCTCGAGAAAACGGTAGAAGCGCTCCCGCTGCGAGATGTCGATGGCCGCTTCAACATCGGCGTCACCACGGCGCCGCGCGATCCACGGCGGCACGGCATCGGCGGCGAGCTCGTTGCCGACCCCGACGTGGACGCCCTCGTCGTCCTCGGACATGTGGATCACCACTTTCAGGACGACCCCGGTGTGATCGACGATCCGCCAGCTTCGCTCCCAGCGCACCCGGCGCAGACCGTTCCGCGTCAGCCGCACGACGCTGTCGGCGAGCACCTTCTCGCCGGGTCGCATCGCTCGCGTGAGCATCTCGGTGATCGTGCTGTCGAGGTCGCGCGCGATCCAGTTGACGAGCGACGGTTTGCGGTCGTCCACGTCGGGACGGCCGACCATCTGGGTGGCGAGGTCGCCGATCGCCTGCACCGTCCCCGCGTGACGCCGGCAATATGCGACGCCGTCGATGACGACTGAGTGCGCCGAACAGAACGCGGCGGTGCACTGACGCTCCCGGCGATCCCGATAGCCGCAGCGCACGGCGGTCTCCTTGGAGCAGCCTGGAACGGCGCACGCGACGCCCGTGACGACCTCGAGGGCAGGCGCTCCGCCCTGCGAACGGTGACGATTGAACAGCATCGGCATCGACTACGCGACCAGAAGCGCGCCATTTCTGGCGTTGCTCGTCCGGATTGCAACCGTCGCCGTTGACATGCCACCGACCCCCCGTTCAAGGATGCGAGCGCTTGAGTCGCTCTGTAGCTATGAAACGCTCGCACACGCCCGCCGAACGTCCTTGTGCGACGAGTCGCGATGCCGCGTTACCAGCAGGTGACGTCTGGTTGCGTCCCTGTGCCCGGATCGGATATGGCGATCACACGGCTGCGAGGATCGGGCGCTTGGCACCCGAGACGAACGGCGCCAGCACCGTCGTGAGCGTCGGTTCGCCGATCTCCTGGAGCTCGTACGTGACGTGACGGATCGGATGCCGGGAGTGGATCAGGCGTCCGAGGTCCATCGGCGTCCCCGTGATCACCACGTCGCATTCCGCATCGTTGATCGTCTGCTCGAGCTCCGCAAGCTGGGCGTCGGAATACCCCATCGCCGGAAGCACGTGGCCCAGGTGCGGGAACCGCCGGAAGGTCTCGGCGATCGATCCCACCGCGTGGGAGCGGGGGTCGACAAGCTCGGCGACACCGGCGAGTCGCGCGGCGACCGCTCCGGCCCCGTAGCTCATGCCGCCGTGCGTGAGCGTCGGTCCGTCCTCGACGACGAGGACACGCTTGCCGGCAACCGACGGTCCCTCATCCAGGCTGCACGGTGATGCCGCCCTGATGATGGTGGCCTTCGGGTTCACCGAGATCACATCCTCGATCACCTTCTGCGTGGCGTCGAGACCCGCGCTGTCGATCTTGTTGATGACCACGACATCGGCCATGCGCAGGTTGGTCTCGCCGGGGTGATAGGAGAGCTCGTGGCCGGCGCGCAACGGGTCCACGACAACGATGCTCAGCGTCGGCCGATAGAACGAGAAGTCGTTGTTGCCACCGTCCCAGATGACGACGTCGGCCTCGGCCTGTGCCTGCTCGAGGATCGCGCCGTAGTCCACACCGGCGTACATGATCATCCCCATCTCGACGGGACGCTCGTACTCCTCGCGCTCCTCGATGGTCGGGTGCGACTTGTCGATGTCGGCGAGCGTGGCGAACCGCTGGACGCGCATGGCCACGAGATCGCCATAGGGCATCGGATGCCGCACCAGCGCGACACGCAGCCCCGCGCCCATCAGGATCTGGCCGACGCGACGGCTCGTCTGACTCTTGCCCGAGCCGGTGCGCACGGCGCAGACGGAGACCACGGGCTTGGTGCTGTCGAGCATCGTGGACTTGGGCCCGAGCAGCGTGAAATCAGCGCCTGCAGAAAGCGCGATCGACCCACGCCGCATCACCTCGAGGTGCGGCATGTCGGAGTACGCGAACACCACCTCGTCCACGTCATGCTCGCGCACCAGCGCGGTGAGCTCGTGCTCGGGACGGATCGGGATGCCCAGCGGGTAGAGCGCACCCGCAAGCTCCGGCGGATACATGCGGTCATCGATGCCCGGGATCTGCGCAGCCGTGAACGCGACGACCTGGACGTCCGTGCGATCACGGTAGACGACGTTGAAGTTGTGAAAATCGCGGCCGCCCGCGCCCATGATGATGACCTTGCGCATGTGCGTATCCCCTAAGAGGAAGAGTCGGTGACGTGGAGGGTGCCCTGGATCAACGCCCAGAGGATCGCCTGCTCCGTGGGAAGCCGGTTTGCGGCCTGATGAAAGACTCGTGATTGCGGACCGTCGAAGACATCCGCGGTGACCTCCTCGCCACGGTGCGCCGGCAGGCAGTGGAGAAACACCGCGTCGGGAGCGGCGCGCTCCATGAGCCGCGAATCGACCTGATATGGCCGAAACGCGTGGATGCGGGAGGCGCGTTCGAGCTCGGAGACACCCATCGACAGCCAGACGTCGGTGTACACGGCGTCGGCGCCGCGCACCGCCTCGAGTGGATCGTTGGTGATCAGCACGCGGCTGTCGCACTCGGCGGCGAGTTCTGTCGCGCGCGCCACCACACCAGGATCGGGCTCGTAGCCGGGCGGCGAGGCCACGGCGATGTCGACGCCGACCAGGGCACAGGCCTCGATGAGGCTGTGGGCCACGTTGTCGCCGTCGCCGATGAAGGCAAGCCGGCGGCCCGTGAAACCGCCCCACAGCTCGCGCATCGTCAGCAGGTCGCCGACGCTCTGGCATGGGTGGTGCAGGTCGGTGAGCGCGTTGATCACCGGGATCGTGGCGGCGGCCGCGAAACGACGAACGTCGTCATCGCTGAACGTCCTGATGACGAACGCTCGCGAGTAGCTGCTGATGACGCGGGCGGTGTCCTCGATGGTCTCGCCTCGATCGAGCTGCAACTCGTGCGGCCCGATCGAAAGCGGCGTGCCGCCGAGGTGCGTGACCGCCGTTTCAAAGGAGATACGGGTCCGCGTGGACGGTTTGTTGAAGTACAGCACGACGGTGTCGCCGCGCAGCAGGTCGCTGAAGGCGTATGGGGTCTCCTTGCATCGCGCCGCGATGTCCAGGAGGGTGATCAGGTTCTCGGCACCGAGGTCCGCCGTTGTCAGGAGATCGGTGACCGTACCCTCGGGCTCATCTCTCCACCCGGCGCCAGGCGCAATGCCGTGGGTTTCGGGACCAGGAACCAGCCATGTGTTCGCCACCACTTGATCATTCGCTGTGGCAGGCGGCGCATCAAGTGCCCTTGGCCGTACAACCCTGGGTCCTTGGTCACATGCTCAGCGGGCTGAGAGCGGCAGGCTGTCGCTCTCAGGCGCCCTGACACACCGAGCGAACGTCCCAGCCAGACGCATACGCGTCGGTGGTACTTGGATCCTGCCCGGTGCAGTAGATGTCGTCCACCAGGAGCTGCGCGCCACTCGTGATGATCACGAGATCGGTCTTGAAGACGTTGCTGCCATCGATGAAGACGACATGAGCGATGGCCCCTGTCTGCGTCGTCTCGGTGGTGCTCGAACTCGTTTGGCCATTCGGGATCCTGACATCCGCCGACCGGGTCGCACGGACCGCCACCGCTGTCACCGCCAGGCCCCGTAACTGGAGCCACCCACGCCGTCCGTCCTCCGCGTTGGAAAGGCTCACCGGCAGTCACCGTCCAGCGTGACTCGAGCTCCTTGATGGTGTGCGGCAATGTGGCGAGCCACTCCTCTCTCCCGTCTTCCTGAACCGCTCGGGCGAGGTACTCCGGAATTGACAGACCATCGCGCATGAACGGCAGTCTCACCGATAGATGACGCCCGCGGAAATCGTCAACCCGGCGTCGACCGCAGCCCCGGGCTCCGCCATGGTCAAGGCACCTGGAGATGCGCACAGGGCGATCGGGGCCGCACTCCTTAGGTATTCTGATCTCATGGGTACCTGGAGACCACCAGATCCTCCGATAGGTGGAGACCGCATCCGCGTTCGACTGCCCACCCCTTCCGATGCAGCGACGCTCCACCGATACGCACTGGCGGACGGTGGGTTTGAAGGAGTTTGGCTGCCGCTGGCAGCGGGCGCGAGCGTGCCGGAGTGCACGAGCATCATCGATGACTGGCTCGCGGGGTGGCGGAATGAACCGAGCTATCAGGGCCCGGCGCTTGCGAACGTCGACCCTGACAAGGACGACCTCATCGGTCAGATCGGGCTCGGCGATCGAGGTGAGGGGGTCGCCGAGCTGGTCTACGGCATTGCCCCAGATCACCGCGGCCGAGGCTACGCATCAGCTGCAACTCGCCTCGTCGCTGACTGGCTGCTGTCTTAAGGGCTGGCTCGCCAGGTCGAGTTGCGCATCGACAAGGAGCTCGTGGTCAGTCAACGAGTCGCTGTCAGGGCCGGATTCGCACGAGCGGGACAGTCCTTTCTCATGTGCCCAGAACCGGCGAGACATACGAGGATCTCCGCTACATCTTGCCAGGCCCGTGGCCAGGGCGAGCCAGGCCACCCAAGATGTCCACCACGGCACCCTCCGAGCGACGTCGCTTCGGGTAGTCGCCTAGAGCCACGGGCACGGCTCCAGCGACATCGGTGTCAAACAGCTCGCGGCTACACGACGGGTCGTCACGCTCACGTGTGCCGCGATGGTGCATCGACGGAGCTATGCTTGCCGAGTACCGGCGGATCCCACAGGGGCACTTTGTTGAGCACAGAGTTTCTACTGACCACGCTGGTGGTCGTGGTGACGCCGGGCACCGGCGTCGTCTACACCCTGTCGGCTGGACTCTCGCGCGGAACGCGCGCTGGCGTGATCGCCGCCGTCGGATGCACGCTGGGCATCGTGCCGCACATGGTGGCGGCCATCACCGGGCTTGCTGCACTGCTCCACACGAGCGCGCTGGCGTTCGAGATCCTGAAGTACCTCGGGGTCACCTACCTCCTCTACATGGGGTGGAGAACCTGGCGGGACAAGAGTGCACTGACAACGGAGGCGACTGCTCCTCAATCGGCGGCCAAGGTGATCACCTCAGGCATTCTGATCAATCTCCTCAACCCCAAGCTGACCGTCTTCTTTTTCGCATTCCTGCCGCTGTTTGTGAGCGCCAACGAACCAAACGGTTCCCTTCACATGCTGGCGTTGAGCGCAGTTTTCATGCTGATCACCTTGGTGGTGTTCGCCGGATACGGCGTGTCCGCGGCCTTGCTTCGCCGTCACGTGATCTCGCGTCCACGAGCAGTGGCCTGGATGCGCCGCGTCTTCGCCGGCTCGTTCGTGGCGCTCGGCACACGACTTGCTCTAACCGCTCGGTAGCTGCCCCGTCGATCTCGGCTCGAGTAAGCGGGGTCGGCTGGCGCAAGGGAATCTCTCCGCGCCAGAGCGATGCCGTGGTCACGAGGCTGAGTAGCAGGTGCTCGTCGTCACGAGAGTCGCGGCAGAGGACAGCAAAAAGGTACGGCCATGAACCGATGCGCACCGTTGCACCTCAGATGCCGTCCGCGATGTCGGGCCTGTCGCCAGAAGCGACTGGTGCCGCGACGACTCGATCCCTCCCTCTCGTCTTCGCGTCATACATGGCCAAATCAGCGACGCGGACCACGTCGTCCAGCGTCGAGCCGTGCATCGGGAACATTGCGATGCCGATCGACGCGGTGATCGTCATACCGCTCAGCACTTTCACCCTGTCGGCGAGGGACGCTCGGATCTTCTGCGCCACCTGTAGCGCACCGCCCGGACCGGTATCGTGCAGCAACACGAGGAACTCCTCGCCTCCGAACCGCACCACGTCATCGCCTGTGCGTACTACGGATAGGAACACGCGAGCGACCTGGCGGAGCACTTGATCGCCGGCTGCGTGGCCGCCGGTGTCGTTGACAAGCTTGAAGTGGTCGACGTCGAGGAGTAGTACACCGCTGCTGGATCCGCTTCGCAGGCTGCGGGCTGTCACCTGGGACGCTGTCTCGTCCAACCACCTCGTATTGAGCAAGCCGGTCAGCGCGTCAGTGTGCGATCGAGCCTCGAGCTCGCGGTAGAGCTGCGCGTTGTTCCACGCGGCGGCCGTGACGTGCGCAAACAACGCGCAGTGCTCAACGTCGCGATCGCTGAAGCTGTCGAGGCCGTGCCCACATGACCCACGCCAGCACCGAAGCCCTGGTCGACGCGATTGACGCGCGTTTCGGGCCTCGTCTCCGCGTCCTCCCCGAGGAGGTATTGGACCAGTATTGGACCAGCGAAACCGAAATTGGCTCCACTGCAATGGAAACGGAGTGCCGAGGAAGGGAATCGAACCCTTACGCCCTTACGAGCACAGCGCCCTGAACGCTGCGTGTCTACCAGTTCCACCACCTCGGCGAGGCGTCCTGCGATGGTATCAGCGCCCGAGGACAGCGCCCACGCCGGAGGACGAACCCTGATGCCGGGCTACCGCAGCTGCCAGGAGCCGATGTCGTCGTAGCGGGCGGACTCGTTCCCGATCGAGGGGATCGGCGCGTACGGCACCGGCGCCCTGAACACCAGCCCACACCTCGGGCGTGTACAGAAACACCGCCGGGGCGTCATCCGCCACCAGCGTCGTGACTTTGCCTGCCGCTGTGATGCGAGCGGGCCGCTCGGATGACATGGCGAGCACATCCAGGGCGGCGTCCAGGAAGGGGTCCACCGGTGCTCCCGATACGTTGTACCCGTGGGGTGGGACGGCGTTCGACCGCCAGAAGGCGCTCACATCGGGGTCGGGATTGGGGCTCCACGAGTTGATGGCGAGCTGGTAGTCGCCGGTGGCGAGCGTATCGGTGAGGAAGCCCGCCGGCGGCACCGTCTTGACTGTCACGCGGATACCGATCGTCCCGAGCTGAGCGGCGACCTCCTTCGCAACCGACGGAAGGGGGTCGATCGAGGGTACCGACAGGGTGAAGGCCAGCCGCTCCGTGCCGCGCTGCCGTGTCCCGTCCGGACCGGGAGCCCAGCCTTCGCCCTGCAGGACGGCGTCCGCGGCAGACGGTGACGTCGCCTCCACGTGGGATGCGCCGACCCATTGCAGCCCCCGCGAGAACGGGCCGGTCTGGACCACGCCACCGCGGCCCTCGAGGGCGCCGGCCACGACGGCGGAGCGGTCGATGGCGACCCCGATGGCGTGACGCACCACCGAGTCGCTGAGCCCGGCGACTCGCTCGTTGAACATCAGGTCGACAAAGCCGAGCGTGGTCATGTCTTCCGCCTGGGCGCCTTTGACGGCGAGCAGCGTCGAGAGCTCCTCGGGTGTCGTCGCGAGCAGCGCGTTGACGTTTCCCTGCGCAAAGGCGGACTCGGCGTCCTTGAACGTGAGGTACAGCCGCAGCTCGTAGCTCGCGATGTCGGGACGGCGGGTGGCATGCGGGTTCGGCCGGAGCACGATGGCAAGCGCTCCCGACGAGGCGACCTCATACGCGCCCGAGCTCGGCAGCGGGGTCGTGGGGTGCCCGACCGCACTGAGGAACGCTGACTCGCCGAGCGCTCCGAGCGGGAGGATCGGCAGCTCGGTGAGCGTCGCCGCGAACGAGGCACGCGGCGCCGGCAGCGTGAACGTGACCGCGGAGCCCTGACTGCTCACGACGACCCCCGCCAGCGCTGACGCGACCGTGGGATCGTCCGCCTGCCGGGAGAGCGCGAACTCGCAGGTGGCGGCGACGTCGGCGGGAGTGATGGGTTGTCCGTTCGACCACTCCAGGTCGTCCGGCAGCACGACCGTGTACGTGCGGCCGTCGGCGCTCACCGCATAGGACGATGCGAGATCCGGCGCCGGATATCCGGTCGGGTCGAGCCTCAGCAGCGAGCGATACAGGAGGTGACCGACGTCGACCACCGCCGGATCGGAGGCGTCGACGAGCGGATTGAGCGACATGGGGCGCTCGCTGACGACCAACCCCTCGGTGAACTGCGGGCCGCCGATGAGCCCGAAATGGAGCGAGAGGGCGAACCCGAGCGCCCCGATCGCCACGACCGCGAGCGTCGCGCCGGCGGCAACCTCAATCGGTCGGTGCCGGCGCAGCCACCTTACTTGGTGACGTAGGTGGAGAGAATCGAGACGACGACGAAGAGCACGATCATCGCCGCGGAGAACCGCAGCAGGCTCGCTTCGAGGCCGCGCCTGCGCCGGTACCCGCCGCCGGAATCGCCGCCACCACCGATGGTGCCGCCGAGGCCGGTGGCTTTCGGGGTCTGGAGCAGGATGCCAAGGACCGCGAGGATCCCGATCACCACTTGGGCGACGCCGAGAGCGGTCTTCACGCAACAACGCCTCCTTGGCAATGCACGGGCCGAGTATAGGTGGATCGGCGCGATCCAATCCCCGATCAGTTCGGCGTCACCCCCACCGAACACCGCCAGCTGTGTGGTACTGTGGTCACAAAATGTCCGCGCTGTGTACGTCTCTGGGCGAGCCCATGGGCCGGCGGTTGCCCTCGCTGCTTGCCGTGCTGCCGCTCGCGGCATGTGCCGCGGTGCCTGTCTCGCCCGCCGGTCCACATCCGCCGGCTCCCCTCCTCGGCCCGGCTTCGCCGGTCATCCTCGGGGGCGACGAGGTGACGCTCCTGCGCAGCGGGCTCACGACATTCGCACGCCTTCGCCTGCTGATCGACGACGCCCGGATCAGCATCCACGTGGAGGTCTACGAGTTCGGGCAGCGCGGGCTCGCCACGGCGCTGATCGATGCGGAGCACCGGGGCGTGGCCGTGACCGTCATCGACGACCCCTCTGAATTGAGCAGCGTCGCGACCGCCGCAGCACTTCGGGCTCAGGGAGTCGACGTGGTCGACTACCCCATCCGGGCCGAGATGATCGACCACGTCAAGCTCCTTGTCGTCGACGCGCAAGTTGCCGTCGTTGGTGGCATCAACTGGGGCGCCAGGTCGCCGGCGAACCACGACTACGACGCGGAGCTGCGCGGGCCGGTCGTCCGCAACCTGGATCGCGTCTTCTTCCGGGACCTGGTCACGTGCGGGCGGGAGGCGGGCGTGCCCGACGCGATCCCCGACTCATCCATCGTGGTCGCCGCAACACTTCCCGGCGCTGAGATCCGGCCGCTCGCGCTGGGACTGATCGACGGCGCCGTCCACAGTCTCGATCTCGAGCTGTTCGTGCTCACCGACACCGGCATCGTGCACGCGCTCGAGGCAGCTGCGCTTCGCGGTGTTGCCGTCCGCGTACTCCTCGATCCTTCGCAGCCGTCGAGCAACCCCGCCGCTGCTGCGCTTCGGGTGGCTGGCATCCCGGTGCGCTGGTACCGCAGCCGGGGCGAGCTCCTGCACGCCAAGGCGATCGTCGCGGATCGGACGTCGGTCCTTTTCGGGAGCGCCAACTGGTCGGGTGGCGGGTTTGCGCGGAACCATGAGCTGGACATCGAGCTGCCTGCCGCGCCGGCCGTCGCCGCCCAGATGCTCGACCAGATGGATCTCGACTGGGCGGCGAGCGCCTGACCTCAGCGCTTGACAAGCGACCGCTCTCGATATATCGTTCATCGCAGGAACCAACCTTCACGGAGCAATCCCGATGAACCGCCAAGACAGGCAAACCGTCCACGACGAACCGTGGGCCGACATCCACCAGGAGGCGGCGCGACGCTTCCATCACATCCGCCACCACGTCGAGCGTCAGGCACGCTTCCGGCACCGCCGGGGGTGGCCACCCTTCGACCCCGCTGATCTGCACGGATTCATGGGCGGAGGGTTCGGAGGGCCGTTTGCGTCCGGCCGGCGGGCGGCGCGCGGCGACGTTCGCGCCGCGATCCTCGTCCTCCTCGCGGAGAAGCCCTCGCACGGCTATCAGATCATCCAGGAGCTCGAGCGGCGCAGCGAAGGCGCCTGGCGGGCCAGCCCGGGATCGGTCTACCCGACCTTGCAGCAACTCGAGGACGAGGGGCTCGTCCGTGCGGTCGAGGCAGACGGCGGGCGGCGCGTCTTTGAGCTGACCGACACCGGTCGCGACGAGGCGGCCCGGCTCGCAGCCGGCCCCGCGCCGTGGGCCGAAGCCGCCGGCGCGGTCGGCGGCGACAATCGGGACCTCCGCGATCAGGCCTTCCAGCTGCTCGCGGCGACGTGGCAGGTGAGCCGGGCCGGCGACACGGCGCACATCGCGCAGGCACGGAAGATCCTGCACGACGCCCGGCGCCGGATCTACCTGCTCCTTGCCGGCGGCGAGTCCTCGCCGTCGGAGAAGACGGAGGACTAGCGACAGGCACCTGTCGCGACGGGCGCCGACACTGATCACATGCCTCAGAACGCCGTGATCATCGATGCCGCCACCCGGTTCCTCCGGACCAACCCCGACGTCCTCGAGCTCGCGCGTCAGGGCGCAAGCGAGAGCGGCGTCGGGGTCGAGTTCCTGCTCGCCGACGCGGTTCGCAGGATCCGGCGTTCAGGGTTCGAGGCGGTAACGCAGAAACAGATGGTCGCCGGACCGGCGGACCGATTCGAGCGCGCTGCGCCGCAGCGCCTCCGGACCGGCCGCCCAACCCTCGACCAGACCCGGGCGCGGATGGTCGTGGTCGCGTCCGGCGATGCGCGGGGACACCGTCAGGAACAGCTCATGGACGGCGTGAGCCGCAATCAACCGGCCTAGCAGCAGCGGGCCACCCTCGGTCAGCACCACCCCTGACCCGGACACGGTCGCGACCGCCTCGACGATCGCGGGCGCGCTGATCCCTGCATCGCCCTGCAGCTCGATTGTTTCGACGCGTGGATGAGCGGCCCGAACCTTCGAACCACCCGCAGGCGTGGTGATCACGACGGTGCGCGTCGCCGGTTGATCGAGCGCAACATGCGCGGGAAGATCCCCACGCGCGGAGACGACCACCAGCGGCGCGGGTTCCGCGCTCCCGTGCAGCTCCGCACGGTAGGCGTCGAACAGCCCTGTCCGGTCGCCGGCGACCGCAGCGGCCACCCACTGGTGCCCCGGGGTCGCGCGAAGCGTGCCCGCTCCGATCACGACGGCATCGGCGGCGGCGCGAAGCATCGCCATCACGTATCGGTCGGCCGCCGACCCCGCGCCGACCGTCGACGAGTCGGTCCCGTCGCTGATGCCGAGCGAGACGGCGCCGTCGATGGTCGACACGAAGTTCGCGACGATGTAGGGGCGTGGCCGGTCGGGAAACCGCAACGGCCGCCCATACGGCGCCTCGGCATCGAGGAGCGGCCCCGGCTCGCCGTCGGCAAGCACCTCGAACGTCGGATCCGCCACCTCGCGAGCGTCAGGCCGTGCTCACCGGGGTGCTCGCGAGCACCTCGTCGAGCATGCGGAGAAACCCTTGTACTTTCACGGGTTTCGTGAGGTAGGCGCGCGCTCCCGCGTCCATCAGCTGCTTGCGCCGGCGGTCGGTCGCATCGGCGCTGCACATGACCACCGGAATGCCCGCGGTGCGCGGATCCGATCGAAGTTGATCCAGCACCTCGTCGCCCTGGATGTCCGGAAGATGCTGGTCGAGCACGATCAGGTCCGGTCGATGCTCGCGGGCGAGCTCCAGGGTCAGACCCCCCTGCATCGCGGTGAGCAGGTGGATGTGCGGGCGCATCGCGAACACCTCCTCCATCAGCCCTATGGTCGCAAGGTTGTCCTCGACATAGAGCACGGTGCGCTCGCATGCGAGCAGCGGCGCCACCACCTTCGCCTTGCGCCGGACGCGCGGCTTGGGCGCGGCAACCGGCGAGCGCATCAGACGGATCCAGAACGTGCTGCCGACCCCCGGCTCGCTCTCGACACCGATGGTGCCGTCCATCCCTTCGACCAGCTTGCTGGTCAATGCGAGCCCAAGGCCCGTCCCCGGAACCGAGGTGCGTTCCGCGCCGAGCCGCTCGAACGGTTGGAAGAGGCGAGCCTTCGCCTCCTCGCCGAATCCCGGCCCGGTGTCGCGGACGCCGACACGAATCAGGTCGCCCGGCACGGCGCCGGACCCGTTGTGCCTGCCGGCTGACGCCACCCCGATCTCACGGGCAGCCTCGACCACGATGTGGGCACCGTCACCGGAGTACTTGACGGCGTTCGACAGCAGGTTGAGCAGTGCTTGCACGAGCCGCTGGCGGTCCGCGAGCACGTATTCGTCCGCGCAGTCACCCAGGGTCCGGGTGATCGTCGTGTGATGGCTCAGCGCCGACGGCGCCACCAGGCGGACGCACTCCTCCACGGTGGCCTCGAGAGAGACCGGCTCGAGCGAGAACGTCTCTCTCCCGGACTCGATCCGCGCGATGTCGAGGACGTCGTTGACGAGGCTGAGCAGATGCCCGCTCGCCTCCTGGACGGCAGCGATCGACTCGACCTGATCGTCGCGCGGGTCGCGCATCTCGAGGAGATCGCTGTATCCGAGGATGGCGGTCAGCGGGGTGCGGAGCTCATGACTCATCCGGGAGAGGTACTCGCTCTTCGCCTGCGAGGCCTGCTCCGCCACGTCGCGCGCCTGGCGGATCTCGGCGGCGGCCAGCTTGTCCGCGGTGACGTCGCGGGCGATCTCGATCACCGCCTCCGGCCACCCCGCGGTGTCGCTCTGGAGGGCCCATCGTGCGGCGACGTGGATGTGCCGCCCGCCCTTGGTCGTCTGGATGATCTCCCCGTCCCAGCGACCCGCCGACCGGAGGAGCGCGAGAATCGATTCCTTGCTCTCCGGCAGCTCCGACTTGAGCAGCTCGCTTGCGTCGCGGCCGATGGCCTCCTCGCTGCTCCAGCCGTACAGCTCCTGCGCGCCCTTGTTCCAGAAGGTGATGAGCTGGGTGCGCACGTTCCACGTCGTGACGGCGTCGTAGGCGAGGTCGAGCAACTGCGCGTTGCGTCGCATCCGCTCCACGAGCAGCACCCGATCGAGTGCCGGCGCGAGCGCGGTGCCGTACTGGGTGAGGCGAATCGCCTCGTCGTCACCGAGGAGCGGGGTGAGCGGGCCTGATGTGACCGCCATCACGCCGCTGCTGAACTGCGCGTCGAGATGGACGCGAATGACGCCCGGCGGTTGTGGGCTGTGCGAGCCGGCGGCACGGCCGCGCGCCATCCGGTCGCCGTCGGAGACGAGGCTCCATCCCGCGGCACGATCGATGCCGTGCACGGCGAGCACCTCCCCGTCGTCGGTGGCGATCACGGCGCCGTCGGCTCCGACCAGTCGTGCCGCCCATTCCACGGCCCGCTCGGCGAGCCGCTGCCGGTCGGGGGAATAGAGCACGAGGTCGGTGAACGCCTCGCGGAAGTTGCCCTCCTCACGCTGGCGCCAGAAGGTGCGCAGCCATCGAGGCGGCTCGAACCCGATGTAGAACAGCGGGAGCACCACGAGCGCCGGAATCGCGACGGCGACCTCCGGCCGGTTCCACCCGAGGCCGACGTCGGAGAAGATCGACAGGACGAGCACGACGATCACGGACACGTAGGCGAGCGCGATCGAGCGCAGCCGTGCCCGCTGGACCGACGGCATGCCGTTCGAGATCCGCCACAACCACACGGTCGGTTCCGCGACACACGCGAGAAACACGGCCCCGAGGAGCGCGACGATCAGCCGCTGCCGGTTCGAACCTGCTCCGGCGAGCGCCACTCCGGCGACGCAGACCAGGAAGATCGTGGCGAGCACCGCAGCGGCGGTGCCGATGCTCACCGCCGCGGGGACGCGGGTCATCGCCGCGCGAAAGGCGAGCAGCGCCCATCCGGAACCGAGCAGCAGCACCAGCATGATGTCGCTGATCCAGACCTCGTGCCCTCCGGTCAGGATGCCGGCTGCGACGCTGACCCCGCAGGCGCAGAGCAGGACTATCGACAGCGCCAGCAGTGCGCGCGTGCGATCACGGTAGCGCCACCATCCCTCGATGGTGAGTGCGCCGACGAGGATACAGGCGCCCCCCACAGCCCATGACAGCGCAAGGGTCGCGGTGCTCAAGGCACGATGCAGTATCAGGCAGAAATCGCAAAATCCCCTGCCTTCACCGCATCGTCAAAGTCGGCGGCGCTATCCAGACCCGGCCGGACCCGGCCGCGCGTACAGGGGATGGTCGCGAAACACCGCCATGATCTCGACGTCCCTCAGGCGCCCGTCGAGCCAGAGATGCCGTCGCAGCAACCCCTCCCGGGTGAACCCGGCCTTCTCGTAGGCGCGCCGAGCGCCGTCGTTGCCTTCGTAGACATCGAGGCTCACCTTCTCCATCGCCAGCTGGTTGAAGGCGTAGCCGACGGCCAGCATGCACGCCTCGGTGCCGAACCCCTGATTCCACCGTTCGGGCGGGCCGATCCAGATCCCCCAGCCGCAATTGCGATTGCGGTGGTCGATGCGGTGAAGCCCCGTTGCGCCGATCGGCTGGCCGTCGCTGCGGCACTCGATCGTCCAGCCGACGCTGTCCGATCTCGCGCTACCGATGTACTCGAGCGCCTCTCGCCGTCCGTACGGCACCCACGCCCAGCTCGCGAGGAACCGGACCACCTTCGGATCGATCAGCGTTCCCGCGAAGAAGTCGGCGTCGGCGTCGGTGGTTGCGCGGAGCCGCACACGCTCGCCGATCAGATCCACGAGACCGGCTCCGCGGCGAACTTCCGACTAGTGGCCCAGCGCATCGATCACCGCGTCGGCGACCTGCGACGTTCCCACCGCGGTCGGATCGTCGCGGTCCGGCTTCATGTCGTAGGTCACGCTGCGCCCTTCCGCGATGACCCGCGCGATGGCCCGCTCGAGCCGGTCGCCCGCGTCACCCTCGCCGATGTGCCGGAGCATGAGGACCCCGCTCAGCATCATCGCCATCGGATTTGCCTTGTTCTGACCGGCGTATTTCGGTGCGCTCCCATGGGTTGCCTCGAACACCGCGACGTCGTCACCGGTGTTCGCTCCAGGCGCGAGTCCGAGCCCGCCGGTCAGCCCCGCGCAGAGGTCGCTGAGAATGTCGCCGTACAGGTTCGGCATGACCATGACGTCGTACAGCTCCGGTTTCTGCACGAGCTGCATCGCCATGTTGTCCACGATGCGATCCTCGAACTCGATCTGCGGGAACTCGCTGCTCACCTCCTGGGCAACGTGGAGCCACAGCCCGTCGGTGTGCTTCATGATGTTCGCCTTGTGCACGGCGGTCACCTTGTGACGGCCGTTGTCGATGGCCCACTGGAAGGCGAATCGAAAGACGCGTCGCGTCCCGAAGATCGAAAGCGGCTTGATGCTGATGCCCGAGTCCTGACGGATCGCGCGTCCTCCGAGGCGCTCGATATCCGCGATCAGCTCGAGCGTTTCGGCGGCTCCCTCGGCAAACTCGATGCCGGCGTACAGGTCCTCGGTGTTCTCGCGCACGATCACGAGGTCGACGTCCTCGTACCGGCTGCGCACCCCGGGATATGACTTGCAGGGACGGACCAGCGCGTAGAGGTCGAGCTCGCGGCGCAGGGCCACGTTGACCGACCGGATGCCCTTCCCAATGGGCGTGGTGAGCGGGCCCTTGATCGCCACCTTGTTGCGCCGGATCGAGTCGAGGACGTGCGCGGGCAATGGGTCGCCGTACTGCTCCATGACACCGAGGCCCGCGTTGTGGACCTCCCAGTCGATCTCGACGCCGGTGGCGTCGATGACTCGGCGAGCTGCCTCGCTGACCTCGGGCCCGACGCCGTCGCCGGGAATCAGTGTGATCGTGTGTCGCGCCATGCTCGTGCTGTCCTCCAGGTGCCGTCGCCCCGAGTCTGACGAACAGCCCTGCCGCCATGCGTCGGGTGCCGGAGCGCTCTGACACACTGAGCGCGATGTGGACTCGGGGGCTCGGGCGCTGGTACGCCGTGAGTGGGCGGCATGACCTGCCGTGGCGTGCCACCATGGACCCCTGGGCGATCCTCGTCAGCGAGGTGATGCTCCAGCAGACCCAGGTGGCGAGGGTCGCCGGCCGGTGGGAATCGTTCCTCTCACGCTGGCCATCGGTCCAGGCATGCGCGGCCGCGACGCTCGATGACGTTTTGCGTGAGTGGCAGGGACTCGGCTACCCCCGCCGCGCCCGTGCCCTCCACGACACCGCCCGGATCGTGACCGCCGGGGGCTGGCCGCCAACCGAGGAGGGACTCCGAGCGCTGCCGGGTATCGGCCCCTACACCGCGCGCGCCCTTCGGGTGCTCGCGTTCGGCGACGATGGCCAGCCGCCCCAGGACATCAACATCGCCAGGGTCACGGCTCGCGCGGCGCTCGGCCGCGAACCGCACGAGACGCGTCCCTTGTCGATCGCCGAACGGCTGGCCGCGGGGCGGCCCCGGCGGATGAGCGCTCGGGCGTACACATACGCGCTGTTCGACGCCGGAGCGCTGCACTGCAGGGCGATTCCGCGCTGCCACGGCTGCCCGCTCGCCACCGGATGCGCGGCGCGCCCTCGGGTGTCCGTCACCGCTCCCCCACCCCGCCGCAGCCAGGGACGCTTCGAGGGAAGCGTCCGGGAGCTGCGCGGGGCACTGCTGAAAGTCATGCTCGCCGATCCGCCCCCGGCCACCCTGGAAGCCCTGCGGCACCGCGCCGGCCCTCCGGCGGCCGGCCGCGATCTGGCCGATGTGGCCGCAGCGCTCGACGCGCTGGTCCGCGAGGGACTCGTGGCCGCCAGACCCCGCATCGGTAGCATCACCTGACGTGGCGACCAGCTCCGCGTACCTCGACTCCGTCCGGCGTGACCTCTGGGCCCGCGACGTGTTCACGTTCATCCCCGACCGCGATCTCCCGGCGCCGCCCGGCACGATCGCTCCCGGCCCCGGTCCACGCGTCGCCTTCGCCGGATTCCCGTCGGATTTCAGCCTGGCGTTTCTGCTCCGCCTCCTGGAGTGCGAGGTTCATCCGGTCGGGATCGTCACCTCGCCCGGCGCCCACCCCGCCATCCTCGGTGACAACGCGCTGAGCCGCATCGCCGACCACCTCGGGATCCCGCTCATACGCGCATGGCGCATCAACGACGAGCACTCGCGGTTCGCGCTGGAGGAGCTCGGCCTCGACGCGGTCGTCATGGCAAGCTTCGACCAGATCGTCGGCCCGCGAGCGCTCGGGCTCGCCCGGCACGGGTGGCTGAACGTCCACCCGAGCCTCCTGCCTGCGTATCGCGGGCCCGAGCCGGTGTACTGGGCGATCGCCGACGGCGTGAGCGAAACCGGCATCTCGCTGCATCGCGCCGCTCCCAAGGTCGACGCCGGGCCTGTCCTCGCGCAGACGAGGGTCGCGATCCTGCCCACCGACACCGCCGGCACCCTGACGAAACGCCTCGTCGAGGCGGGCGTCCACCTGCTCCCCCTGGCCCTCGAGCGGTTGCTCTCGGACGCGGACGGCATTCCGGTGGACGCGGCGACATCCTCATATCGGACCTCGGTCGGGCATCGATCGCTCGAGGAGGCGCAGTCGGCGGCGGAGGCGGAGCGCATGGTCCGCGCCGGCGCTCCGAACATGCTGCCCTGGGTGGATGTCGACGGACGCGCGGTCTACGTCAAGTCGGCGCGCGTCGCTGACGGCAACCCGGGCGGCGGGGTCCCGGTCGTCCACTTCCCCTCGGGAGACCTGCTGCTCGTCGAGACGATGGACACGTGCGGGTGTCACCACAACACGAACGACTGCCAGCACCGGCGGGCAAAGGCGCCGACGAGCCGGTGAGCGGCCATGACACCATCGCGGCATGGAGACGTATCGATGAATGAGCCGAGGATCATCACGCAGCTCCCGTGGCAGGTCACGCTCGATGAGTTCACTCGGGCCGCGCGGGAAGTCGCCGAGGGCGGCGCCTGTTGCGTGTTCGTCGTGGATCCGTCGATCCCGACGAGAGCCCGGGGAGGCTACGCCTCGCTCGTGATGGCGTACTCGCGCGCCGATGAGCCCGTGTGCGTCCTCGACGACGGCACCGCGCTCGTGCTCGTGCGGGAGGGCGGCACCGGCTCCGCAGACGCGCTCGCCAATCGCGTGATGGCCCTCATGCGCAAGCTCGCGCTCGACGTGACGCTCACTGCGGGAGTTTCGGCGCTCGGCGCCGACCCGAGCCAGGCGCTTGCGGCTGCACGTGCCGCCGCCGCGTCGGTGCCCGCCGGCCAGATCGGCACCGCCTGAGCGTCCGCCCTCAGGTTCGGGCGTTCAGGGCCGCCGCGATGCGTCGCGGGAGCCGGTCCCTGCGCAGCTGCTCGAGCGTCCGCGGCATCGGGATCGACCAGTTCGGCCGATCGACAACCCCGGGGAGATTTGGCCGTCGCAGAGCGAGGCTGGCATCCTCGAGGGTCGCCACCACCAGCCGGCTCGGTGCCGCCGCGAGCGCCGCGTAGGCGCGCTCGACGACGAGGGTGGCCGGAGCCGCCGTGTCAACTCCCGCCAGGCGCTGGAGACGGCGGCGAACGCCGAGCTCCGCCTCTCGGTTGACCGATCGGCCGCGGGCCGCCATCTCGCTGAGATCAGCACCGGTCCAGAGCCCCGCGGCGGTCGGCAGATCATGCGTGCTGAGGGCCGCCAGCGCCTGCACGGGGAATCGCTTCGGCTGCTCCGCCTCGAACCAGGCCAGCCGGTACGAGAGGACGCCGCGCCGGCGCAACTCCGGGCGGACACCGTCCTCGACGGTCCCGAGATCCTCACCGATGACCCCGCATCCGGAGCGCTCGCTCTCGATGGCGAGGATGTCGAGCAGCTCGCCGGCGGGATAGCGCACGTAGGCGCCGGCCGACGGATCCCTCGCCGCCAGCGGCACCCACCACAGCCGGAACATCCCCATGACGTGGTCGATGCGAATTCCCCTGCCTGCGGCCATCATCCGGCGCAGCGTCGCCACGAGCGGCGCATACCCGGCCGCTCGGAGCATGCCCGGATCGAACGGGGGCACGCCCCAATCCTGGCCCGCGGTGTTGAACTCATCCGGCGGAGCGCCGATGCGCGCGCCCGACGCCACGAGGTCCTGCCACATCCACGCGTCGGCGCCGTCGGGAGCGAAGCCGACGGCAAGGTCGTGCACCAGCGCCCGCTCCCGGCCGGCGACGCCGAGCTGCGCGTCGATGCACCACTGCAACCAGCGGTGAAAGTCAACCCGATGGCGTTCCGCTGTTGCGAGATCGCGAACGCCGGCGCTCTCAGGGTGCCGGTACTCCACCGGCCACGTCTCCCACGAACCGCGATGCCGTTCCGCAAGGACGCAGAAGCACGCATACCGCTCGAGCAGCTTCCCCTCCCTGGCGACGTACGCATCGAAGTCCGGGTCACCGCGAAAACCCGCCCACAGCGATTCGAGCGCTCGCATCTTCAGCGGCAGCACGCGGTCCCGGTCGATGACCGGCGCGGTGCGAAGCGCGCTCGCGGAACGCCGAGCCTCCTGGACGAGCGGGTCGCCGGCCGCACCGGGAAGCGCATCGATGCTCAGGTACAGCGGGTTGCGATACAGGCGGCTCGAGGGGAAGTACGGGCTCGCTTCCTGCGGAAGGCCGGGCCGCACGGCGTGGAGCGGGTTGAGCAGCATCACATGAGCGCCGATGCGCCGCGACCATGCGCCCAGCTCGGCGAGGTCCCCGAGGTCGCCGATTCCCCAGTTCCCTCGGGACCGCACCGAGTAGAGCTGCACGGCCCAACCCCAGCCACGCAGGCTCTCCGGCATCGCGCACCGCGGAGGAGCCGTGACGAGCCGCCTGCGCCGCCCGTCGCGCATCACCAGGTGGTGATATCCGGAAGGCACATCGACCCCGAGCGTCGCGGCGCCCCGGGTCTCGCGGCCATCCTCCAGCTCGATGCTCCTGACCCCGGAGGGCAAGGCACCGCCGGGCCGCACGAACGCCGGCACCGCCTCATCGGGGACATCGGTGCCGCGCAGGGTTGCCTCGACGGCCCCGGCGTCGGCGGGATCGACCGTGCGGCGAGCCCCCATCGCATCCACGTACTCTCTCTGGACACCCGATTTCCGCACGTCGCGGCGCATCGCCCGGCCGGTCACGCGGGGACTCCAGAGATCACCAACAGAGTGCAGCGATGACCGTTCCGGATCCGCCGCCCGTCGCGCGCGCACCGAACCATCGTGCGGCGTGGCCGGGGACCGACGCGCCGCTCGGCGCAACGTGGGACGGATCCGGGACCAACTTCGCCATCTTCTCGGAGAGCGCGGAGGGTGTCGACCTCGTGCTCTTCGACGAGCGCGGCGCTGAGGTCGGCACGCATCCGCTCGTCGAACGCACCGACCTCGTCTGGCATGGGTACATCGCCAACGTGCGGCCCCGGTCAGCGTTACGGGTTCAGAGTCGAGGGCCGGTACGCGCCGCATGAGGGACTGCGGCACAACCGCGCGAAGCTGCTCCTCGATCCATACGCCCGCGCCATCTCCGGCCGCTTCCGAAATGGCCGGTCGCTCTACGGCTACCGCATCGGCAGCGACGACCTGCGCATCAGCGGCATCGACTCGGCGCCGGCGATGCCGCGCTGCGTCGTGGTCGACCACTCGTTTCCATGGGGTGACGACCGCAGGCCCAACACCGCGTGGTCCGACACGATCATCTACGAGCTGCACGTCAAGGGGTTCACGAAACGCCATCCCGACATCCCCGACGCGTTGCGCGGGACCTATGCGGGGCTCGCACATCCCGCCGCCATCGAGCACCTCCAACGCCTGGGTGTCACCGCGGTGGAGTTGATGCCTGTGCATCACTTCTTCGATGCCACGCAACTCGTCGAGCGCGGCCTTGTCAACTACTGGGGATACAACTCGATCGGGTACTTCGCGCCAGAGGGTCGCTACTCCTCGTCCGGCACCAACGGCGAGCAGGTGCGCGAGTTCAAGGCGATGGTGCGCGCGCTGCACGCCGCGGGCCTCGAGGTGATCCTCGACGTCGTCTACAACCACACCGGCGAGGGCGATCATCTCGGTCCGACGCTGAGCTTCCGCGGTATCGACAACGCCGCGTACTACCGGCTCAATGACGATGATCCGCGTTTCTACTTCGATGTCACCGGCACCGGGAACAGCCTCAACGTGCGCAACCCGCACACGCTGCAGCTGATCATGGACAGCCTCCGCTACTGGGTGCAGGAGATGCACGTCGACGGGTTCCGTTTCGACCTCGCGTCGGCGCTGGCACGCCAGTTCTACGACGTCGACCGGCTGTCTGCATTCTTCGACATCATCCATCAGGACCCTGTGCTGTCGCGTGTGAAGCTCGTGGCCGAGCCCTGGGACGTCGGTGCGGGCGGCTATCAGGTCGGTAACTTCCCGGTGCGCTGGGCGGAGTGGAACGGCGCGTTCCGCGACACGGTGCGCGATTTCTGGCGCGGTGCCACCGGGATTCGCGACCTCGCGTACCGTCTCACCGGGTCGAGCGACCTCTACCAGGGCGACGGCCGCCAGCCGTCCGCCAGCGTCAACTTCGTCACGGCGCACGACGGGTTCACGCTGTCTGACCTCGTCTCGTACAACCAGAAGCACAACGAGGCGAACGGCGAGCTCAACCACGACGGAAGCGACGACAACCGCTCGTGGAACTGCGGCGCCGAGGGCGACACCGACGACCCGGGAGTCCTCGAGCTGCGCCGGCGGCAGCGCCGCAACCTCATTGCGACGGTCCTGCTCTCCGAGGGGTGTCCGATGCTCCTCGGCGGTGACGAGATCGGGCGCACCCAGCACGGCAACAACAACGCCTATTGTCAGGACAACGACGTCTCGTGGGTCGACTGGGACCATGTCGACACGGCGATGCTCGGCTTTGTCGAACGGATCATCGCGTTGCGCCGCAGCGACCCGGTGCTCCGCCGGCGCCACTTCTTCTCCGGGCAGGCCGTGCACGGTTCGGGCCGAAAGGACATCGCCTGGTTCCTCCCGTCCGGCCAGGAGGTCGGTGACGCGGAATGGTTCGACGACGGCCAGCGCTCGCTCGGGATGATCCTGAACGGTGACGAGATCCCCGACCGCGATCCGCGCGGCAGGCGCATTCGAGGCAGCACGCTCATGGTGTTGCTCCACGCCGGTGATCAGGAGGTTGGGTGGGTGATCCCGAGCGGTTGGGGCACCCGGTGGTCGGTCTTCGCCGACACCGCGGACCTGGAGACCGTGCCCTCGACCCGTCAGCACCATCCCGGCGACGTGGTCACCGTCAGCGCCCGCTCGCTGATCGCCCTCCTCCGGATCTGACCGTCACGGGCTGAGCGTGCTGCCACGCCGCGAAGTCGGCGAGCGTCGCCCGCTCCATCACCTTTGACGCCTGCTTCAGCCAGGCAGGTGCGCGACCAGCGAGGTCGGCGCGGACCGCCTCGATCCTGCGCACCCCGGATCCGAGATGGACGTTCGCGGTTTCGGCGCCCATTGATCTCAGCAGCTGGGTCTGATCGTTCGCCGTCGACGCGACCGTGAAGTCGATGCGGCTGCAGTCCGGTGCGAGGCGACGGAGCACCCACTCGCCGCGTACCTCGAGGAACGGGTCGGCGCAGCGCACCGCCCGCCTGCAGATCGTCGCGTAGTGGATCGTGGGCCTCGCTGCGGGTGCTGACGCCCAGGCTGCCCCGGACCCGACCAGCCCCTTGGCCTCCCGGGCGATCCGTCCACCCGAGCGTTCCGCGATCACCACGATGCGCGGATGCCCGAGGCTGCCGAGGCCGGCGCGGCGGTTCACGAAATGAGGGCCGTCGGCACCCCGCACCGCGGCACGCAGCAACGCAACCGCACGAGCAGGCGGACGCTGGGCCACGGGGAGCGCGCTCACACGCTTCCAGAACGGCACCGGGTCACGGAGCTCGGACTCCGCCTCACCACGGAGGACCGGATGCTCCTCCGCGAGCACGAACGGCCGGCCGCCGGTGTCGACGCCCGAGCGGTACCCGTCGAGGATGGCGGCGCATGCGACACGCGGGGAGATCTGCATCGTGCCGGCCGCGATGCTCAGACGCGCCGACGTGGCGAGGCGCACGAGGTCGTTGGTGTACGCCATGGGGAACGCCTCGTCGAAGTCGTTGATGCCCCAGATGAGACGACCTTCCGGGTCGCGCCAGGTGCCGAAGTTCTGGGTGTGCAGATCACCGACGGCAAGAACCGGGGGCGCCGCGGCCAGGTCGCCGCAGCACGATTCCCACTGCTGCGCCCACCGGTAGAACGTGGCGCGGAGAAAGGGGAACGGCGCCACCGCCATCTGCTCGTGCTTGAACGCAAGGTCGGCGCGAACCACAGGCACCTGACGCCCCACCCACTGTTCGTAGCTGCGCGTCGCCTCGACCACTGACACAAGCGGCGGAGTTGGGGGCATGATCTCGCGATGTTCGTACAGCTGACGGTCCTCGTGCTCGCGGGACTCGCCGGACCGCTGCTCGCCTTCGGCAGGCGCGGCCTGATCCCGGTGGTGATCGGCGAGCTCCTCGCGGGCTTCGTGCTCGGCCGCACGGGGTTCGGTGTGATCGATTCGGCGACGCAACCCCTGCCGGTGCTGAGCGGTATCGGGTTCGCGATGCTGATGTTCAGCGCAGGCACCCATGTCGACATCGGTTCACCGGTGATCCGCAAGGGATTCGCGCGCGGAGTGCTTGCGCTCGTGGTGGTCGGTGTGACCGCGGTACCGCTCGCGATCCTCCTCGATCACACCCTCAACATCGGCCATGTCGCGCTGATCGCGGTGATCGTCACCGGCAGCTCGGCGGCGATCGCGTTTCCGATCATCGAGGAGCGCAAGCTCACCGGCCCGAACATCGCCTTCCTGATCGCGTGGGTGGCGCTCGCCAACTCGGTCACCGTCGTGATCATGCCGTTGACGCTGGCGAAGTCGGCCAACCCGATCGAGGCGATCGCGGGCGACGCGGCGATCATCGCCGTCGGCGTGCTCACGTTGCTCGGAGCAAGGCAGGTGCGCCACGCGCGGGTCGTCCATGAGATGCGCCGTGAGTCGCTGCAGCGAGGCTGGGCATGGCAGGTGCGCATCTCGCTCGTCCTGCTCCTCGGCCTGTCCGCCATCGCCCAGCAGACCGGTGCCAGCACGCTGGTCGCGGGCTTTCTCGCCGGGATGATCCTCGTGCGGCTCCACGAATCCGACCGCCTGGTCGTGCAGTTCAGCGGCGTCGCCAACGGCTTCTTCGTGCCGCTGTTCTTCGTCCTGCTCGGCGCGGAGCTGAACCTCCGCGCACTGCTCACGTCCCCGTCGAGGATCCTGCTCGCGGTCGGGCTCGCGGTTGCGGCGGTGATCACCCATGTCATCGCGGCGCGCGTCGCGGGTCACGAGCGTTTCGTCGCGACCGGGCTCGCCGCGTCTGCGCAGCTGGGGATGCCCGCAGCGGCAGCGAGCCTCGGACTGAGCACGGGACTGCTCGGGCCGGCAGAGGCCGCCGCTCTCGTCGCCGGAGGGTGCCTGACACTGATACCCGCCACCCTCGGATCGCTGCTGCTCGCGCGGGGCGGGGACACCGAGGCGGGTGCTCGAACGGCCCCGGCGACCGGGCAGACCCGCCCGGCCGGCCTCAGCTGATCAGGTCCCCTCGCGGGACTGCCGCCCGGCTTCGTCGGCTCGATCGCGCTCGATCTTTTCGGTCTCGTCCTTACGCCGGCGCTCGTCGGCCTGCCCCTGCTCCTTCGCCGCCTGCTCTTCGCGACCGTTCTTCGGTGCGGGTTCAGTCATCGCATCAGGAGCATAAGCGAAGCCAACCGACCGGGGCGCCCATCGCAATTGGTTGATGTCATGCTCGATCTGTGGCGTACCACGTTGCGGCCGAGGAATTTGAGGACATCGTGGCTCGCGCGCTCGACAGCGTCGAACCGTCGCTGCGCGCCCGGATGAGTGACGACAACCTGATGATCGTCGTCCAGCCGGATGCGACCGACGACGATCGCGCGGACGGCATCGACGAGCATGTGCTCGGCTTCTACCAGGGCAGCAGTGGATCGGTGTTCAGTGCGTACGAGTACCCGAAACGCATCGTCCTCCTCCAGCACAACCTCGAGCGGTGGTGCAGGACTCGCGAGCAGCTCGTTGCGCAGGTGACCGACACCGTCCTCCACGAAGTCGCCCACTACTTCGGCATGGATCACCGGGAGATCGGACAGACTCGACTGCGGCACTGAGCCGCGGGCGGCACGCCCGCGCGCGGCTCGTGCTACTGCGTCCTGCCTCGCAACGACCAGCGCTTGCCGCGCTTCTTGTTTGCAGCGATGCTCAACTGTATTTCGGCCTGGTATCTGGACAGCTCCGCGTCGAACGCCCTGTATCCGAATCCCTCGCACGCCGAGCGCGCGTACTTCAGCGTCAGCTCCCCCATCGCGGCTTCGCGGGCAAGGCGCCTGGCACGGGTCACCTCGAACTCCCGCGTGTCGAGCGCGAGCGCGGCGAGTGGCTCGCCGAGCGGCGGTCGCCCCTGTGCCGTCCGAAGCTGCTCGATCGCCGCCACTTCCGGCCCGACGAGGACTGCGGCGTACGCGCTGGCGTCCGCGTTGATCCGCAGCTCCAGCTTCACCTTTCGGCGCTGGAGCGAGGTGAGGTCCTCGACCGTGTCCGGGAATCGATCAGCGGCGATCTCGATGAGACGGTTCCAGGGCCGGCTCGACGTCTCGTAGCGCGTGATCGTCGCGAGCTTCATGAGGCTTTCAGTATCCGCCTTCAGGAGGCGAGGAATCGGCGAACCGCCGCGGCATCCACCCCTGTCACGCCTCCGGTGCCTTCACCGTTCCGCAAGAGTGACCGCGCTACCGTGCTGCTCGTGGCACGCCTCTCAGCGATGGACTCCGCCCGTCTCCGACGAGATCTGGGCCTGGCGCGCGCCCGCCGGATCACTGTGACCGTTGCGATCGGGGCGACCGGGTTCACCGCCGTCGCCGCCCTCGTCGCCGCAACCAGCCTGCCCGGTCACACGGTTGGCTCGACGAACGCGGCAGGTCAGCAGGGATCAACCGGCACCCTCTCCTCCGGGTCGGTGCAACCCGGCTTTGTGGGGCCTGCGCAGGTGCCTCAGTACGGCTACGGGGGCACGCCGGTAGCGGTCTCCGGCGGGTCCTGACCGGGCGGCTCCGGTGCTCGCACTCGCGACCGGGCCGACTCCGATGTGGTACGCCACGCGGGCGAGCGGCTACACGGCCCTCGTCCTGCTCAGCGCGACGGTGGTGCTCGGTCTGCTGACCTCGTCCCGGCAGAGCACGCGCGACTGGCCCAGGTTCGTGGTCCAGTCGCTCCACCGCAACCTCTCGTTGATGGTCGTGGTGTTCCTCTTGATCCACATCGCGACCTCGATCATCGATCCGTTCGCCAAGCTCTCGGTGCTCGACGCCGTCATCCCGTTCGTCGCCTCGTACCGCCCGCTCTGGCTGGGGCTCGGCGTCGTGAGCCTGGAGTTGCTGATCGCCATCACCGCGACGAGCCTCCTCCGCCACCGGCTCGGATGGCGGACGTGGCAGGTGGTCCACTTGCTTGCGTACGTGAGCTGGCCGGTCGCCGTGGTCCACGGTGTCGGCACCGGAACCGACACGAAAGCGGTGTGGGCGCTTCTCGTCGTGACCGCGTGCGTGGCCGTGGTAGTCGGAGCGCTGATCTGGCGCCTCGCCGGCGGCTGGCCCCGCCTCGCTGTGCTCCGCGTCGTCGGGATCGGAGCGGGCGTTGTGGGCATCGTGGCGCTGGTGGCGTGGATGGCGGCAGGACCGCTGCAACCGGGATGGGCCAAGGCGGCGGGCACGCCCGCCGATCTGCTCTCCGGTGCGAAGACCGCGACCGCCGCTCCCGTGCCGACGCTGCCGGCCGGCCTCGATGATCAACTGACCGGCTCGATCACCCAGTCGGCGACGAGCGTTGTCGCCACCCTCGCGGATTCGCGCGATTCGACACTGCACCTCGTGATCAGGGCGAATGCCGATGGGTCGGGCACCGTGACCGTGGTGCGATCCGGGACGACGATCTGCAGCGGCCCGGCCACGATCGGCACCGATACCGCAACGGGGCAGTGCGGCCACGTGGGCGTCGACATCCAACTCGTCGCGGGCACCGGCGGCGCGATCGGAGGAACCCTCGTCACTCGCCAGGTGGCCGGGTGAGGGCGGGGACGATGGTCTCCAGGCTGCTCCCCGATGGAGGTGAGCCTGAAGGCCTCGACGTCCATCTCGATCGTTTCGGGCCGCGACCGCGCCCGGATCCCCATGCCATGCTGACCGCGCTCGAGGACAGCGGCCTCCGCGGCCGTGGTGGCGCGGAGTTCCCAACAGGAACCAAGTGGCGCGCGGTCATGGAGAACTCCGATCGCCTCAACGCCGTCGTGGTCGCGAACGCGGCCGAATGCGAGCCGGCCAGCTTCAAGGACCGCACGCTGATCGCGGCCCGGCCCCATCTCGTCCTCGACGGGCTCGAGCATGCCGCGGAGACGGTCGGGGCTCGCCGCGCGGTCGTGTACACCTGCCGGTCGCACGACAGGCTGAGCCGGTCCCTCCAGGAGGCCATCATCGAGCGGCGCCAACGCGCGGAGAGCGACGTCTTCATCGAGATCCTTGCAGGGCCCGACCGCTACATCGCCGGCGAGGAGACCGCGATCACCGCACGCGTCTCGGGGCGCCTCGCGAAGCCACATGTGGTCCCGCCGCGTCCGTTTCAGAGCGGCGTCGACGGGCGCCCGACGCTCGTCCAGAACGTGGAGACACTGGGCCACGCCGCGCTGGTGGCGCGGTTCGGGCCGGACTGGTTCCGCTCGGTGGGGACGCAGCGATCCCCGGGAACGGCGCTCCTCACCATCACCGGCGCGGTCGCCGCTCCCGGCGTCGTGGAAGCCGAACACGACGCGACGCTCGAGAGCCTCGTCACCTGGGCGGGTGGCGTCGCCGGTGAACCGGCGGCGGTCCTGATCGGCGGGTACTTCGGACGCTGGGTTGCCGCCGACCGCATCTGGAAGGGGTCGATCGACGCCGAGTCGCTGCGCACCGTGGGTGCGTCGGTGGGTGCGGGCGTCATCGCGGTGCTGCCGACCGCGGCGTGCGGCGTCGCTGAAACCGACAGGGTGCTGAGCTTCCTCGCCGGCCAGACCGCCGGACAGTGCGGTCCATGTCACGTCGGCCTCCCCGCCATCGCCGAGACATTCCACCGGGTCGCACTGGGCCGCGCACGACCCGCGGCGCTGGACCTGCTGGCACGCTGGTGCACCGATGTGCTCGGCCGCGGTGCGTGCCGGCACCCGGATGGTGCGGTGCTGTTCCTCCAGAGCGCGTTGCAGGTCTTCGCTGCGGACCTCCGGCATCACCTTCGCAGCGGTGGCTGCCGGTTCAGCGCTCAACCGCCGATCCTCGCGGTGCCCGAGGCCAATCCGGGGTGGTGGTGAAGCACCGCCTCCGCGTGGATCCGATCAAGTGCAAGGCGCATGGCATGTGCGTCGAGCTGATCCCTGAGCGGCTGCGATTGGACGACTGGGGCTATCCGATCGTCGACCCGCGCCCGCTCCCGCCCGACCTACTCGGGCACGCGCGACGCGCGGTCACCGAGTGTCCCCGGGCCGCGCTCAGGATCGTCGGGACCGACGAGGCCGGATCGCGACAGCGGCCAGACGACTCCGACTGAGGCGCCGCCACCCGGCACGTCATCGATCTGCCAGCGCCCATGGGTCGCCGCGACGATCGCGTTGCCGATGGTGAGTCCGAGCCCCGCTCCGCCGCTTTCCGCGGACGCGCGGTGGAACCGCTCGAAGATCCGCGTGCGCTGTTCGACGGGGATCCCCGGCCCGGTGTCGCGCACGGTGATGCGAGCGTGGCTGCGATCGCGCGCGACGGAGACGGTCACACGCCCGCCTGCAGGGGTGTACCGGCACGCGTTGTCGAGCACGACGCCGATGAGCCGGTCGACCCATTCGGCGGGGGCGTCGATCAGCGCCGTCACGCCGGCGCCGTCCAGGGAATCGAGGTGCACCGCCGCTTGGTCGGCGACCGACCTGAACCGGCTCACGCCGACCTCGGCCGCGGTTGCAAGGTCAACAGGCTCGATGGCGGGATCCGGGGGCATCGAGTTCGAATCGCGCAAGCCAGAGGAGGTCCTCGACGATCGTCCGCATCCGGCGGGTCTCCGCCGCGACCCGCTGCAGGGTCGCGGTGTCGTGGCTGGCGGCCCGCCCGTTCGTCAGAGCCAACGACGTCTCGGCCTCGATCACCGTCAGCGGGGTCCGCAGCTCGTGCGATGCATCGGCCGTGAACTCGAGCTGTCGCCGCCGTGCCCGTTCGATCGGCCCCGCCACATTGCGCCCGACAAGGAATGCTCCACCGAACACGAGCGCGAGGAGGATCGGTCCGACGATGGCTTCGGTGATCACCAGCGTGGTGAGGGAGCTCGAACTCGTTGGCGAGGCTCACCGCGCCGACGAGCAGACCTCCTGTGATCCGCTCGCTCGCGATGAGCAGACTGTTGCCCGCGATGCTGATGGCGGACGGCGCCATCGGCCGCCGCGCGCTGTTCGGGAGCGACGGTGCGCCTGCCGTTGCCCTGACGACGGCTCCCGACTCATCCAACTGCCATACGAGGAGCGGATCGTCGAGGTCCGGCTCCTCAAACGCCGGGCCACCGGGCGCGTTCGCCAGCTGGGTCAGCTGCGCCGTGAGGCGATCGGCGGCCGAGGAGCGCAGCGAGGTCGCAACGATGAGGTCGACTGCAACGCACAGCGCCGCGACCAGCGCAGCGACGGTCACCGTACTGATGACCGCCGTGCGCAGCGCGTGCCGGTTGAGGCCGCCGCTCGACATCATCGCGCAACGAGCCGATATCCGACCCGTCGGACCGCCTCGAAACGAACTCCCGCGGCGACAAGCTTGGCGCGCAGCCGGGCGATGTGCACGTCGATGTTGTTGGAGCCGATCGGGTCGAGGACATCCGGCCACGCGTGATTCGCGATCGCATCGCGGGCGACGACGGCGGGGCTGCGGCGGATGAGCACCTCCACGATCGCGTATTCGGTCGGCGTGAGCCCGACGGCCTCGCCGTTCACCGATGCGGTTCGCTCGATGGGGTCGACGATCAGCGCGCCGATGCGCAGCTGCACGCCGAGCGTCTGCTGCGGGCGCCGCATCAGCGCGCGCAGACGAGCGAGCATCTCCTGGAAGTCGAAGGGTTTGACTAGGTAGTCGTCACACCCGGCGTCGAGCCCGTGGATGCGATCGGCCGGTGTGTCGCGGGCGGTGAGCATGAGGACCGGCGTGGGTCGTGCCTGTTTGCGCAGCGCCTTCACGACCTCGATGCCGTCGAGGCCCGGCATCCGCCAGTCCACGACCGCCGCGGCGTACGGATGCAGCAACAGCATGTCGAGCGCCTCATCACCACGACTCGCGACATCCACCGAATAGCCCTCGTCGCGCAAACCCCGGACCAGCACCTCGCTCAGCTTGGCGTCATCCTCCGCGACCAGCACGACGGTCAATCGAGATCACCACAACGTTGCAGATCCGGCACGTGCACGCAGCGTACTCCCAGGAGACGCCGGGGACTGATGCCTTCACCGTTCTGCAAGGAAGCGTTCAGTAGGGTCATCCCATGAGTGCCGAGCGCGCGCTGATCGATCGCGCGTTTGCGTATGCGCGTGTCGACTGGTCGCCCACCCACGAGCAGCCGCCGATCGCGCGGGTGATGTCCGCAACGGCACTCGCAGTCGTCGTTGCATTGCTCGCGGACGCGGTGTTGGTGGCGATCGCGACAGCGGTCTTCCCTTCGACGGCCGGCTACGAGCACTTCCGGTTCGATGACTACGCGAAGCTGACCATCATCGGCGTCGTGTGCGGATGCGCGGGGTGGCCGGTCGTGACCAGGCTCAGCTCCGCTCCACGGTGGCTCTTCTTCAGGCTGGCAATTCTGGCCACGCTCGTGCTCTTCCTTCCCGACGTCTGGTTGCTCATGAAGGGTCAGCCGCTCGATGCCGTCGCGGTGCTCATGGCGATGCACGTCGCGGTTGCGCTCGTCACGTACAACGCCGTCGTCCGTATCGCCCCGGTGCCCAGGACGCTGCGCCGCGCCGGCTGAGGGCACGCGGAGCCCGGCACCCGCAAGGAGCGGTGCCGCGAGATGCGAACGAGCCTCAGGCGGCTGACCGCACGAAGAACGGGACCGTGCTCATGAGCGCCGTCCGCAGTGCATCGAGGCCCATGGGTTTCGCGATGAGATAGCCCTGCATCCGGTCGCAGCCGAGCGCGATGAGCGCCTCGAGCTGCTCGACCGTTTCCACACCCTCGGCGATGACGGTGGCTCCCAGCGCCTCGGCAAGCGCGACCGTGGCTCGAACGATCGCGCGATCAGCAGACCCCGGATTCTGCAGTCCGGTGATGAACGAGCGGTCGATCTTGATCACGTCGAAGTACCGGAAGCGCTTGAGGTATCCCATCGCCGAGAACCCTGTGCCGAAGTCGTCCAGCGCGAGCATCACGTGCAATCGATGCAGGCTGCGCAACGTGCGCATCGCGGCGCTCGGATCCAGGATGAGCGCGGACTCGGTGACCTCGACGGTGAGGCGGCGCGGGTCCCAGCCCGTTGCGTTGAGCGCGTTCTCGACCGCGGGGACGAGCGAGCCGTCGGTGAGCTGGCGGGCCGAGGCGTTGACGGCGAGATGCGGGATGTGGCAGTCCTTGCGGTCGAGCCACGCGCCATCCGCGCAGGCACGGTCGAGCACCCATGATCCGAGCGAGCTGATCAAGCCCGTCTCCTCGGCCAGCGGGATGAAGGCGGACGGCATGCCCATGCGCCCGCCTGCATGCGGCCAGCGAACCAGCGCCTCCACCGATCGCACCTCGCTCTGGCTGACCGACCACACCGGCTGGTACACGAGCTCGAATTGGCCCTTCTCGACCGCCTCCCGCAGCGCGGCCTCGCTGCGCAAGCGGGTGATCGCCCGGCGGCGAAGCGGCACGTCGAAGATGTCCCAGCGGTTGCGGCCCTGTTCCTTTGCACGCTTGGCGGCGGCCCCGGCGTCGCGAAGCAGCTCGCCGGGAGTGGTTGCGCTGAGCGTTCGCGAACAGATGCCGATGCTCGCGGTGACGGTGACCTCGTGACCGCCGAGGCTGAACGGCACCCGGATCGCATCCAGGATCCGGTCGGCGAGTGCGACCACCTCACGTTCGTCGGGCATATCCGGGATGCTCACCACGAACTCGTCCCCGCCGAGACGAGCGACGGTGTCCTCGGATCGCACGGTGTGCGTGATGCGCTGGGCCACCTCCTGCAGCAGCAGGTCCCCCGATGCATGCCCGAGGCTGTCGTTGATCAGCTCGAATCGATCGAGATCGATGAACAGGATGTTGCCGACCTTCTCCACCTGCCCACGTCGCGCAGCATCGTTGCCCAGCCGGTCGAGCAGGAGCGCCTTGTTGGGCAGGCCGGTGAGCGCGTCGTGCATCGCCTGATAGCCAAGCCTGTCTTCGCTGCGTTGCTTCTCGATCGCGATGGCTGCCAGATCCCGCGCCAGGCCCACGACATGCCGGGCCTCGCCGTCGGGCTCGTAGGGTCCGGTGAAGTAGCAGGAGATCACCCCGATCGGAGCCCCGCCGTCTCCGCTCGCGATGGGCTGCACCCAGCACGCCCCGGGCGGATGGCCACTCATGCACGCCGAGGTCCCCCACTGCGGGCCGCTGCCGGGGAGGTTGACGAGCATCTCCCGCCGCCGCGCCAGCGAGGCACCGCAGATGCTTCGCTCAGGATCGATCTCCGCGGCCTTCCATCAGCCGGCACGCGAGCGACTCCGGAGACACCGCGGCAGCGATCTGCATCGCCGACCGGTCCGACCCCAGGACCTGAACGGCGCATCGAGCTCCGGGCAACCGGGACTCGACCTCCGAAACGATCTCCCTCAGCGTCGTGGCGAGTGGCGCCCCCGTCGCGATCAGGGTGAGGATGCGGCCCTGGGCCACCAGCAGTGATTCCGCCCTCGCCTGCGTTGTGACATCACGGGTGTTCGCGATGATGCCGCGCACCGCCGGGTCCTGCAGGGCGTTGCGCGCAGTGGTCTCGAGGTCGTGCAGCGTGCCGTCCGCATGCGGGACCCGGAATCGCATGGTCGTGCTCTCGCCGGGTCGCTCGAGGAGCCGAGCCAGTGCCTCCATGACGCGCGGACGATCTTCGTCGTACACCTCGTCCAGGCCGTTCATCGTCGGCGCTCCGGGCGGTGCGCCGGCGAGAGCCTCCGCGGCAGGGCTCATATACGTCACGCTGCCGTCGGCGCCGATCACGGAGATCGCGTCCGTCGAGTTCTGCACGAGCGCCTGAAACCGCTCCTCTCCGGCGGTCGCCCGGTCTTCGGCGGCCTTGATGTCGGTGATGTCGCGGGCGTTGACGACGACTCCGCCGACCGCCGGCTCGTCGAGGAGGCTCATGGCCGTGGATTCGATCCAGCGAACCTCCCCGGCGCCGTCGAGGACCCGGTGGCGCAGCCGCTCGGACGGCCTCGGGTCGGTGACCGTCGCCGCGAGGACGGATCGGATGCGGGTCCGATCGTCGGGGTGGATCAGCGCCAGCGCATCGGTCCCGAGGAGCGAGCCCGGCGCATATCCGAGCACCGTGGCGAATGACGGGCTGTTGTACGTGATGCGACCGCGAGGGTCGACGACGAGGATCAGATCACGGGATCTCCGGACGAGGGCGCGTAGTCTCCTGTCCTCCGCGAGGCTGCCCTCCGGAGCCGCTCCCCGCCGACTGCGAACGGCAGGCGATCTCGGTGTGGTCATGCTTGTGCTCGTTGAACAGCGGCATGGCCAAGCGCTCTTGCAGATGCCGCGTCCGGTCTGACATTCCCAGCCCGGTCGAGTGTAGGCGGGCGTCGCGCACCCCGATCCGGCGTGCAGGGCTGTGACGCGCAGCGCCAAAAGCCGTCACCGGGTTCCCGGCGTCAGATCGCCTTCCAGAAGACGGTGGTATCGCAGGGGCACCCGTCCGGATACAGCGCATAGCCGGGGATCACCCCGACCCTGTTCCATCCGAGCCGCGCGTACAGGCGCTCGCCGTTGTCGCCGGTCACGGTGTCGAGGACCAGGAGCGTCTTCCCGGCGGCGCGCGCCTCGACCTCCGCACGCTCCATCAGGAGCTGGGCGATACCCCGCCGGCGGGCGGATCGGTGCACGAGGAGCTTCGCGATCTCGCCCCGGTGCTGCTGGTTCGGCGGCGCCGCGAGGATCACCTGCACCGTGCCGACGACGCGGCCGCCGTCAAACGCCGCGACCAGGACGCGCCGGCCCTGGTCCACCTCCGCCGCCATCGCGAGGTACGCGGCTCGCGCCTGCTCGACCGAGAACGGTGCCATGTAGTTCACCGACGCGCCGCCGGCAACGCAGTCCGCAAGCACCTCGGCAAGGGCGTCGATGTGCTCGTCGCCCAGCTCGCCGGCGGCGAAGGCGCGAATCTCGACCCGCTCCGCAACGGACATGGCGCGTATTCTCCACGTTCAATTGCACCCGGAGATGAACGGAGGCGACCGATGTCATTTGTGACCCGGGGATTCAAAGGGCGGCGGCGCGATCCCGCACATGCCGACCGCCTCCCGCCCGGGCAGTACCTCGTTCATGACTTCCCCGTCCTTTCGGCCGGTCCGACCCCGCACACGGCGTCGGCGGCGTGGAACTTCTCGATCACCGGCGAGGTCGACGAGCCGAGACGCTGGACGTGGAACGAATTTCGAGCGCTGCCGAGCGAGACGATCACGCGCGACATCCACTGCGTCACCAAGTGGTCGAAGCTCGACACGACGTGGGAAGGCGTGTCGGTCGACACGCTGCTCGAGGGCGTGGATTCTGCTGCCGACTACGTGATGGCGTTCTGCGACGGGGGCTACACGACGAATCTGCCGCTCGACGACCTCACGGGTGGCAAAGCGTGGATCGCGTTCGCGTACGACGGTCAGCCACTCGATCCGGAGCACGGGGGTCCGGCTCGGTTGCTCGTCCCGCACCTGTACTTCTGGAAGAGCGCGAAGTGGGTGCGGGGGCTCCAGCTGATGAACGATGACGCTCCCGGATTCTGGGAGACGTACGGCTACCACATGTACGGGGATCCATGGCAGGAGCAGCGGTACAGCGGCGACTGACGTGGCGGATGGCGGACGTCGTCGAGCTCATCGACGAGACCCCGCGCGTCCGCAGTGTCGTGATGCGCGTGCCCGGCTGGCCGGGACATCTCGCCGGTCAGCACGTCGATGTCCGTCTCACGGCGGACGACGGCTACCAGGCGCAGCGGAGCTACTCGATCGCGTCGCCGCCGGAGACGAAGGACCTGCTCACCCTGACCGTCGAGCGGATCGAGGATGGCGAGGTGTCGCCCTTCCTCACTGAGGAGTTGCGCGTCGACGACAGCGATCGAGCTCCGCGGCCCGATCGGGGGGTACTTCGTCTGGGATGTTGCCGACGGAGGCCCGCTCATGCTGGTGGGGGGCGGGTCAGGTGTCTGCCCGCTGATGGCGATGCTCCGCCACCGAGCGGCGCGGGGCGACGCCACGCCGGCTCGCCTCCTGTACTCATCGCGCTCGCTCGACGATGTGATCTATCGCGGGGAGCTCGAGCACCTGGGTGGCGACGGTCTCGACGTTGTCCAGACGCTGACGCGGATGCAGCCCGACGGATGGCCGGGCTACCGGCGGCGGGTCGACGCGTCGATGCTGCAGGAGGTGGTCTGGGCGCCGTCAGAGCACCCGCTCGTGTATGTCTGCGGCCCCACGCCGTTTGTCGAAACCGTTGCGGAGGCGCTCGTGGAACTCGGCCACGACGCGGATCGAATCAAGACCGAGCGATTCGGACCGACAGGAGGCTAGACGTCCGTGAGTGATGGCTCCCTGATGCTCGACGGCAATGCCGCCGCGGGCCTGCTCCAGGAGGTGTTCGTCAACGAGGTCACCACCGCCCGAGGTGCGTGCGCCTCCTGCGGCACGGTCGGCGAGGTGGGATCGCAGCGTCTGTACATGGCGCCCCAGGCACCCGGTGCGGTCCTCCGCTGCCACGGATGCGAGAGCATCCTCATGGTCATCGTTCACCGGCCCGGACACGTGCGCCTCGCGCTTTCGGGCCTCGCCTGGATGGAGATCGCACAGCCCGGAGCGCCTGCTTGAGGGCGTGGCGCCGGCCGGAGGCTAGGCGACCGCGGGCTGCCTCGCTTCCGACGCGGTCTCGAGCGCCGCTGCCAGGACATCCTCGACACGCCGAGCGAGGTGGAACGTCATCTGATCACGCACGCTCGCAGGGATGTCATCGAGATCCTTGCCATTGCGCACCGGCAGGATCACCTCCTTGAGCCCCATGCGATGTGCGGCGAGCACCTTCTGCTTGACGCCGCCGATGGGCAGCACCAGCCCCTGCAACGTGACCTCACCGGTCATGCCGACCGTGCTGCGAACCGCGCGGCCGGTGAGGAGGCTGACGATGGCGGTGGTCATGGTGACGCCCGCGGAGGGCCCGTCCTTGGGCACCGCGCCCTCGGGCACGTGCAGGTGGAAGCCCCGGTTGGCGGTTTCCGGATCGATGCCGAGCTCGGCGGCATGCGAGCGGACGTACGAGAGCGCGATCTGGGCGGACTCCTTCATCACGTCACCGAGCTGGCCCGTCAGCGTGAGCGAGCCCTGCTCGCCGACCGACGTCGCCTCCACGAAGAGCACGTCGCCCCCCACGCCGGTGACAGCGAGGCCGGTGGCCACACCGGGCACGGCGGTGCGCTCCGCGACCTCATTGTCGAACTTGGTCGTTCCCAGGAACCTGGCCACCATCTCCGGAGTCACGGCCACAGGCGGCTGCAACTCGCCGGTCGCGAAGGCCGTGGCGATCTTCCGCGCCACCTTGCCGAGCTCCCGCTCGAGGTTGCGGACGCCGGCCTCGCGCGTGTACCCGGTGATCACCGCGTCGATCGCATCCCCACCGAGTTCGATCTCGTCGGTGCGCAGGCCCGCCTGCGTGACCTGCCGCGGCAGGAGATGGTCGCGCGCGATCGCCAGCTTCTCCTCGACGGTGTAGCCGTCGAGCTTGATCAGCTCCATCCGGTCGAGCAGCGGCGCCGGGATCGTCTCCCACACGTTGGCGGTGGGGATGAACAGGACCTCGGAGAGGTCGAGATCGACCTCGAGGTAGTGATCCCGGAACGTGTTGTTCTGCGCGGGGTCGAGCACCTCGAGCAGCGCGGCCGAGGGATCACCTCTCCAGTCGTTGCCGACCTTGTCGATCTCGTCAAGCATGATCACCGGGTTCTTCGTGCCGGCCTCCTTGAGCGCGCGAACGATTCGCCCGGGAAGCGCCCCCACATAGGTCCGCCGGTGGCCGCGGATCTCGGCCTCGTCGTGGATGCCCCCCAGCGAGACGCGTGCGAACTTGCGCCCCAGCGCGCGGGCGACCGACTCGCCGAGCGAGGTCTTGCCGACGCCCGGAGGCCCGACGAGCGTGATGATCGCGCCCGACCCGCGCCCGCCGAGCACCGACAGCCCACGCTCCTGCCGGAGCTTGCGCACTGCCAGAAACTCGATGATCCGCGACTTCACGTCGTCGAGACCGGTGTGATCCTCGTCGAGGATGCGACGGGCCTCCTTGAGGTCGTAGTGATCGTCCGAGCGGACGTTCCACGGGATGTCGAGCATCCAGTCCAGATAGGTCCGGATCCAGCCGTGCTCGGGGTTCTGCTCGCTGGTGCGCTCGAGCCGGTTGAGCTCGCGCTCCACCTCGCCGCGCACCTTCTCGGGCATGCCCGCCTCTTCGATGCGCTTGCGGTAGCCGCCGACGACGTCGTCACCGCTGTCACCGAGCTCCTTCCGGATTGCCTCGAGCTGCTGGCGGAGCAGGAACTCCCGCTGCGCCTTCTCCATGCCCTCGTTGACCTCGCTGCGGATCTTCTCCTTGAGCGACGCCTCGGCGAGGATCCCACGCATCCAGTCGATCAGCATGCGAAGCCGCGACTCGACGTCGAGCGTCTCGAGCACCTGGACCTTCTGATCGATGGTGAGGTCCGGCGAGTAGCCGGCGAGGTCCGCCAGCTGCCCCGGGGTTCGCGCCGCCCGCAGGAACTGCACCACGCCGGGCGCGCCGCGGCTCTCGACCAGGTTCTCGAGGATCGCTCGGTACTCGCGCGCGAGCACGTGCTCCTGCTCGGTCGGCTCGGCCTCGCGGATCGGCTCGGCCTGCACCCAGAGGGCGCCTCCGACGTCACCCTGGCCGCTGCCCAGCCGGGCTCGATACTCGCCGCGCACGATCGTCACCTCGGCGCCGTTCGGCAGCTTTCCGGTCTCGACGATGCTCGCCACCGTCCCGATCGATCGGAACTGGCCGTCGACGCGGGGGACGAGCAGGATGAGCTGGTTGCCCTGGCGCGCCGCGTCGACGGCAGCCTGCTGTTCCTCGGGCACGCCGAGGGGGACGTTCATGTGGGGCATCACCACCATGTCGTCGAGCGCGAGGACTGGCAGCAATTCGGGCTTGGGTTCGGTCATGCCCTCCGTGATACCCGCGATCGAAGCGGCTTACTCATGGGACCCGACGCAGCCCGACCACGATGGTCTACGTGAACCGGACCCGCGGGTCGATCATCCGGTAGAGGACGTCGATACAGAGGCTGGCGAACACCACAAACGCGGAGGTGACCAGCACCAGCCCCTGAATCACCGGACGGTCCTCGCCGATCACGGCCTGGACCATCGTCCTCCCCAGCCCGGGGAGCTGGAAGACCACCTCGGTGACGATCGCCCCGCCCAGCACCGTCGCGAAGTCGATGCCGAACTGGGTCATCACCGGGGAGATCGCCGCATGGAGCGCATGACGGTAGACGACTCGCCGCTCCGAGATGCCACGTGAACGGGCGGCGGTGATGTAGTCCTCTCCGAGCACGTCTCGCATCGAGCTCCGCGCAAGCCGAACGTACGTTGCCGACGAGACGAACGCGAGCGTGATCCAGGGGAGCACCAGGCCGTGCGCCCACTCGAGTGGGTTCGTCAGGAAGGGCGTCCAGCTGCTCCCAGGCGGCGGGAAGAGGCCGAGCCAGCGGATCAGGACGCCGTCGAACAGGTCGAGGAGCGCGATCCCGACGATGAAGGTCGGGACCGAGAGCCCGGCGAAGACGAACAGCGTTGCGGCCCGTGCGCGAGCGCTGTTCGGATGTCGCGCCGCCATGATGCCGAGACCCAGTCCGACGGTGAGCCAGATCACCCCCGCCGGGATCGCAAGCGAGAGGTCGACCGGCACGGCGCGCGCCACGATCGTGGTTACGGGCTCACCGCTGACGTACGAGTAGCCGAGGTTGCCGTGAAGGATGCGTCCGAAGTAATTCAGGTACTGCTGCCAGAGCGGGAGGTTCAGGCCGAGCTCCTCGCGAATCCGGTTGAGGAAGATCTGCGGACAGCCGATGCGGCACAGCATCGATGCCGGGTCTTCCGGTGCAACGAAATACGCGACGAACAGCAGCGACCACGCGACCCAGAGGGTGACGACGCCCTGGACGACCCGCCGGATCACATAGGGCCCCACGCTCAGGTCTCATCCACGAGGGTTTCCGCCAATCCTGTCGTGACCGCCGCAGGCAGCACCGTGCCCACGAAGGACTTGACCGCTTCATTCAGACCCACATCGCGACCGGCCGCCTCGGACAGGTACCAGCGGTGATCGAGCACCTGGTGGAACAGCTCCGCGGGTTCCAGCCGTCCGCGCAACGCTGCCGGCACCGCAGCGAGCGTCGGCTCGAAAACCTCGGTGAGCCAGCGGCGGCCGGCGACGAGATCTGAGACCGGGCCACCGGTGGATGCCTCGAGCTCGGTGCGATACCGCGCGAGGTCGGCGAGCATCCGCCGCGCCTGGTTCTCCTGGACCTCGAGGCCGGTCAGTGCCCGCAGCGTCCGGACGTGGTGGCCCGGCTCCACCACTCGTGGCTGGAGATGGAGCCGGTACTCCCCGCCCAGCGCGACCACCTCGACCTCATCGACGTCGAAGCCGAGCCCGTTGAGCCACTGGAGCCGTTCTTCGACCCGGTACCGCTGGTCGGGGGCGAATGCGACCTCTCGCGTGATCTCGGACCAGATGCGCTCATAGCGGCGGCCGAGCTCCTCGGCGGCGACGATGGGTTCGAGGCCATGCTCGAGACCCTCCGCGGTCACATCCATCAATTCGCCGGCGATGTTCTCCTCCGCGACCATCACGTCATGCAGGCGCTGGCCGTCGCTGAGCTGGGGGTGAAGCTCACCCGTCTCAGTGTCGACGACGTAGGCGCCGAGAGCGCCCGCATCACGGCGGAAGAGGGTGTTGGACAGTGAGCAGTCGCCCCAGAAGAAGCCGGCAACGTGGAGACGGATCAGGAGATTCACCAGGGCATCCAGCAGGCGGTCGCTCAGCGCGGCATCCGTTCCCGTCGCTCCGAGGACGCGGCGGTACGGCAGCGAGAAGTCGAGGTGACGGGTGATCAGGATCGCCTCCAGCTCGGTGCCCGGTGATGTCCGGTGCGAGACGATCCCTCCGGATCCTCCCCGGTCGGTGACGAGACCAGCGACCTCGACGACCGGTATGAAGAGCCGATCCAGCTCCGCGAGGAGCCGGTACTCGCGCTCCGCGAGACGGCGAGGCAGTTCCTTGAGGGCGTAGATCGCCTCGCCGTACCTCACGAACCGCACCACGTGCCGCGAGATGCCGCGGGGCACGTCGACCAGGCGATCATGCCGCCAGCCTGCCAGGGGAAGGTGCCAGGGGAGGTCGAGGAAGTCCGGATGCCCGGTGCGCCTGCGCATCTGGAAGTCCATCGCGTGCGGGTTCATCGCCTCCCCCGAGCGCCCAGCGTCAGTCGGTTCGCGGTTCCCAACGGAAGAAGCGTATGGCGACGAGGACGCCGCCGAGTCCCCAGGCCAGGAGGACGAGCACGTCCACCCAGCTGAACGACCCGCCGAGGAACCCGGCCTGCATACCGGTGAGGAAGTGGCTGACGGGAAAGACACGGCCGACCCAGACCATCCACGCCGGCGCTTCGCTCAGGGGGATGAAGACGCCGGACAGGAACAGCAGCGGCAGGATGACGGCGTTGACAATCGGCAGCGCCGCGTCGGCGTTCGGAATGGCCCCCGAGATCGCGAACCCGAGCGCGCAGAACGCCGCGGCGCCGACCGCGAGAACCACGATCGTCTGCACCAACGCGATCCCCGACGGGATGCCGGCGTTGTAGAAGAAGTGTCCGAACGCTGCGGTGATGACCACGAGCAGGACCGACACCAGCACGGCATGCAGGATCCGGGCGCCCAGGAACACGGCGCTCGACAGCGGGGTCCCGTTGATCCGCTTGAGGATGCCGGAGTCACGCTGGAACGTCATGGTGAGCGCGATGTTGTTGAAGCAGACGGTGATCACCGCGAGCGCCGCCATCCCGGGCACGTAGTACGTGGCCTCGTTGACCCGTCCCGGCCCGTACGCGACGTCCGAGTTGTGAAAGATCGACGTGAAGATGACCAGGAACATGAGCGGATACGCGACGGCGAAGAACGCGGCCGCCGGGTTGCGCCAGTACGCCTTGTTGACGTAGCGCAGCTGCGAGAGCGTCAGGGCTGCCGCGCTCATCGGCCGCGTTCCCCCTGCTCCACCAACGGTTTCGACCGGTCGCCTGCGTCGGTCGCAGCGCCGGTGAGCGTGAGATAGACGTCCTCGAGCGACAGCCTCGTCACCTGCAGCCCGTCGAGGGTGCTCCCGTGATCGATGGCCCAGCCGGTGAGGTCATGCAGTGTCTTGACCACATCGTCCGGCGTCATCTCGGTGTAGCCGTCGGATCCGACGGTCCCCGACAGCTCGCCCGGAGGCGCGGCGCCCGCGGATCGGCGATAACGGATCCGCGCTTTCGCGACGTCCCGGCCACCGAGGGTCGCCGGCGGACCCTCGGCGACGATCTGACCACCGACGATCACCGCGACCCGGTCGGCGAGGAACTGCGCCTCGTCCATGTAGTGCGTGGTGAGCAGCACCGTCAGGCCGAGGGTCGCCAGGTTCTTGATCACGCTCCACGCGTCGCGTCTGGCCGACGGGTCGAACCCGGTGGTCGGCTCGTCGAGGAAGAGCAGCTCCGGATCGGCGACGAGGGCGATGGCCACATCCAGGCGGCGCTGCTGTCCTCCCGAGAGCTTCGACACCCTGGCGTCGGCCTTCTCCTCGAGGCCCACCACCCGGATCACGTCGTCGACCGGACGGGGGTGCGGGTAGAACGTCGCGTACATCGCGATCGTCTCGCGGACGGTGAGATAACGATCGATGCCGGTGGACTGGAGCACGATCCCGATGCGGCCCTTGAGCTCCGGGCGCTGACGACCCGGGTCGACACCGAGGACGCTGACGTCGCCGCGATCGCGGCTGCGGTATCCCTCGAGAATCTCGACGGTCGTGGTCTTCCCGGCGCCGTTGGGGCCGAGCAGCGCGAAGACCTCGCCCCGGCGAATCGAGAGGTCGATGCCCCTCACGGCCTGAGCGCCCGCGTACGACTTCACGAGACCGCGAACCTCGACCGCGAGATCAGTCGACGGACCCGCTGCCACCGTCCCATCCTAACGACTGTCGCGGAGCAACAGCCCCTTCACCCATTACGCCGCGATCCGGCGTCAGAGCCGTCGATCGCGTGCTGCAACAGGTGGGCCCGTGGATGTCGGAGACTCCGGCGGCACAACCCAAGGAGCATGTGATGACCGGCCCCAATCGATGAGCGCCGCGGTCGACGGAGTTGAGATCGGGTGCGGCGCGGTTCTTGTCGCAGTCACGCTGTTCGACGTGTTCCAGTCGGTCGTGCTGCCGCGACCATCCGTCGGGCGGGTCCGGCTCAGCTTCACGGTCGTCCGCTTCAGCTGGCGGGCGTGGCGGAAGATCGCTGAGCGCCCGCGACGGCTCCAGACGCGCGAGGCGGCGCTCGCTGCCTTCGCGCCCATGACCGTGGTGGCGCTGCTCGTTCTCTGGGCGCTGCTGCTCGTCGTCGGGTACGCGCTCATCTTCGGCGGACTTCATGACGGCCTGCAGCCCCAACCGGACTCGTTCGGCACCACCGTGTTCTTCTCGGCGGGGCGAATGCTCGCCTTCCCAGTGGGCGGCATCGAGGCGACGGGGGTCGCGACGCGCATCCTGACCGGCGTCGAGGCAGCCACCGGGTTCGGGTTGTTCGCGTTGGTGATCAGCCTGCTGTTCTCGCTCTTCGGGTCATTCCAGCGGCGGGAAATTGCGGTGGTCGCGCTCGATGCGCTTGCGGGCGCGCCGCCGTCAGGGATTCAGCTGCTGGAGTCGTGCGCCAAGGACGACCTCACGGCGCAACTGGCCACCACATTTGATGAGTGGCGAATGTGGACGGTGGACGTCCTCGAGACCCACCTCACGTATCCGCTGCTGTTCTACTTCCGCTCGAGCCACGACAACGAGGCATGGCCCAACTCTTTCGGTTCCGTGATGGACGCGGCGGCGCTGGTCATCACCACGGTGGACGGCGGACCCGTGGGGCATGCGCACCTCATGTACAAGGTGGGTTCACATTTCGTCGCCGACATGCGCCTCTACTTCCGGTACAAGACCGAGGCGGTTCCCGGCGTGGAGCGCGAGGAGTTCGACGAGGCATGCGCTCGTCTGCGGCGCGCGGGATACCGGCTGCGCGATACCGACACCGCGTGGGAGAAGTTCAGCGATCTGCGAACCACATACGGTGGATGGTTGAACGAGGTGACCAAGGGCCTTGCGGTCCCGCCGGCTCCATGGATCGGTGATCGCTCGTACCTGCCGCATCGCGAGCGTCCATCGCGAGTTCGCGGGAGGACGCCCCGCCCGATAGCCTGAACTCGAGTGCCGTGGGTCAGGTGAGCCGCACCCGCGGGTCCAGGACCGCGTACAGGGCATCGACGACGATGTTGGCCGCAACGACGAAGAAGGATGCGACCAGCACAACGCCGATGACGACCGGAAGATTCTGCACCTGGATCGCCTGCACCACGGTCAGTCCGAGCCCGGGCAATCCAAAGATGGTCTCGGTGACGATGGCCCCGCCGAGGACGCCCGCGAGGTCGATGCCGAACTGCGTCACGATCGGCGTCAGCGAGCTGCGCAGCGCGTGGCGATACACGACGCGTCGCTCGCTCAGCCCCTTGGCGCGGGCGGTGCGGATGTAGTCCTCTCCAAGTGTCTCCAGCAGCGAGCTGCGCGTCAATCGTGAGTAGGTTGCGGCCGTGATGAGCGCGAGCGTGATCCACGGAAGGATCAGGTCGTGAGCCCACTCGAGTGGGTTGGTGGTGATCGGAGTCCAGCTCCCGGGTTTCGGGAAGATCGCGATCCCGTGCACGGTGAGCAGGTAGTAGAAGACGTAGAGCAGCAGCAGCGCGAGGATGAAGATCGGCATCGAAACGCCGGTCAGCACGAACACCGTCGCGCTCCGATCCCAGAAGCTGCGAGGACGGCGCGCCGCGAGCACGCCGACGCTGATGCCCAGCACCGAGAACAGAATCGCTCCGCCCACGGCTAGTGAGATATCGATCGGCAGCGCCTGCGCGACGATGGTGGTGACCGGCAGGCGGTTCGTGTTCGATGTGCCCAGGTTGAAATGCCCGGGAATCGGGAGCAGCCGGCCGATGTAGTGCCAGTACTGCACGATGATCGGTTGATCGAACCCGTACTCCCGGTTGATCTGGCGGAGCAGCGCCGGGGTCGCCGCTCGACCAGCCAGCTGCCGCGCCGGGTCATGGGGCGCCGCGTAGTAAAGGACGAAGACCAGGGTGACGATCACCCACAGCGTGATCAGCCCGAGCACGATGCGGCGGATCAGGAATCGGATCATCTCGTCGCTGTCTTCGCATCCTTCCGGCGCCTCGCGAAGATCCGCTCTGTGCGGGGATCGAGCGCGTCACGCACTGCGTCGCCGAGCAGATTGAAGGCCAGCGTCGTCAGGAGGAGGAAGAGCATCGGGAAGATGTAGAACCACCACGCCTGAAACCCGACGCCCTCCGCATCGGCCAGCATGTTGCCCCAGGATGGAGTTGGCGGCACGACGCCGAGACCAAGGAACGACAGCGTTGCCTCGAAGATGATCGCCGCGGGAATCAGCAGCGTGGCGAGCACGATGACCGGCGCCACGAGATTGGGAAGGATGTCCACGAACATGATGCGCAGGTTGCCGGCGCCCAGCGAGTGGGCAGCCTCCACGTACTCCTTCTCGCGTTGCGACAGTGCCTGGCCGCGCACGATCCTCCCGATGGCGGCGAACGAGAAGAACGCGATCACCAGGATGGTCAGCGGCAGGCTGGCCCCGAAGACCGACACGAGCACGATGGCGAGGAGCACGTAGGGGAACGAGAGCACGACGTCCAGGAGGCGGGCGAGGATGCTGTCCAGCCAGCCCCCGAAGTACCCGGCGAAAAGGCCCACCACCACACCGAAGACCGTCGCGATGGCGGTGGCGAGCACCCCGACGAGCAGCGAGATGCGCGCCCCGTACGCGATGCGCACGAGGATGTCGCGACCCAGGTTGTCGGTGCCGAGCAGATAGCCGGCGCTGCCCGGCGGCAACGGCTGACCGCTCGCGTCGGTCCCGGTGTCGACGTTCGCGTCCGCGGGGCCGTGGCCCGTGAGTCCCGCGATCAGGGGCGCCGCGATCGCGATCGCCACGATGAGCAGGATCACGATGATCGACATCAGCGCGACCCGATCGGTCCTGAGCCGCTGAAAGACGAGTTGCGCCGGCGTCCGTCCCTCGATGCGCTCGGACTCGGGCTCCTCGGGGACGATCCTCGCTCGGTTGCGAGCTGGGTGGCGGCGAGGCTCATGCCCCGAGGGTGGGCTCAGCCTCAGCAGCCCGCGAATGATTTACTCTGAGCTAAATGCTGGAGTTGGAGTTCAGCGCTGCCGATCTCGCCAGCACGAACTTCGCGATATCGCCGCTGTGGGAGCTGGTGTGCAGCCTGCGCGTGCTGCAAACCCCGGCGCCGGATGCGGTCCACTTCCCCTGGGTCGAGGACGTGCGCACGAAGTTCGAGCACCTTCCTGAGGCGCGACTGCTTCGGGCGATCGTGCCACCCGGCCACTACATCCCCGACTTCCTGACACCACCGCCTTCAACTGCCCTGCCGCCACTGGACTCCGAGCTCGACGCGGTCGTCGCCACCCCAGCCGCGGTGCTGCGTCGTGACCTCAATCACGCGTACCCAAGCGGGTTGCCAGAGGTGCTCGTGGCGGTGGGACGGAATCCCAGGGCCGGCCTGCGGAGCATCGCCGAGGCGTTGATGGCGTACTGGGACTGCGCGATCGCCGGCACCTGGCCGGCACTGCGCGACCTCCTTCAGAGCGACATCGTGCATCGAAGCCGCGACTTCGCCAACGGCGGCGCGGCACTGCTCTTCGGCGACCTCGATCCGAGGGTCACGTGGCGCGAAGCAACACTGACAGTCGACAACAGCAGATGCCTGTCGAGCTTTCACACGTGCACGATCGGAACGTGCGCGCTGCATTCGGATTTCGTGCGCCTCAACCTGGGAGGTGCCGGCATGCTGCTGATGCCGAGCGCCTTCGCGTGGCCCTCGATCCTGACGATGACAACGCCCGAGCTTCGACCCATGCTCATCTACCCTGCGCGCGGGGTGGCCACGCTATGGGGCTACCCCCTCAGCGTGGTCGCCGCGAACGGTCTCGCGCAGTTGATGGGCGCCCAACGTGCGGCACTGCTCGTGTCGTTGAGCGGACCCGCAACGACAACCCAGCTGGCGCGGCGGACAGCGCTGACCGCAGGCGGGGTGAGCCAGCATCTCGCGGTGCTCCGCAACGCGTCGCTGGTCCGAAGCAGCCGATCCGGACGCATGGTCCTCTACGCGCGGACACCCCTTGGCGAGGCATTGGTCAACGCCACCGGCTGAGGGTCAGGCCACGACTGCTCTCACGCGGAGCAGTCCTGACGGGTTCCCCACGACCGTCAGTTCGAGGTGATGATCTCCCCGTCGTGCCACTCGGGATCGCCGTCCATGAGCGCACGAAGGCGCCGGAACCGCGCATCCTGCTCGGGGGTGGCGCTGTTCGCCGTGTACGCCTCGCGACTCTCCCAGCGCCCGCAGATCCAGTACTCGCGGGAATCGGCGTCGGCTCGATAGACGGTCACGCCGAGCGATCCGGGCATCTGCTCGTTCGTGACCTCGTTCATGAGCTGTTCGAGCTCATCCTGCTTCCCTTCCTTGACGCGCCAGCGCGAGACGGATCCGTACATGGGAATCCTCCTTGGTGTGGGCCGGGCCGCGAGTATAGGTGCGCCAGAGGAGCGGCCGCGCGCGTAACGTCACCGAAAGGGCGTGCGTTGTCCGAGCACGATGAACGCACACCCCGTATCTCCCCGCAGGATATCGCTCTGCATCGCCACGTTCGCCGTCGCATTCCTGGCCGGCTGCGGCGCTCAAGCCACGACCGCTGACAATCACGCCGGCCACGGCAGCACCGCAGTGTCGAACGCAACCGCCACTGCATCGCCGGCTCTCGGTTCGACCACCTCGTCACCGGCCGACCCCTGCAGCTGGCTGACGAAAGACGAAGCGCAAACGCTGCTCGGCACCACGGTGAACACCGTGTTCGACGGTCTCGGCAGCCCGCTGGGATCGATGACGGACGGACCGCTCGAGTGCAGCTACTCACCGGGGTCGCTCGAGGAGACCGCATCCCCCGCTCCGGGATCCGGCGATACCGGAGCGTCGGTCAGCATCCTGGACAGCTCCTCCTTTGCGGAGGCTCAGGAATCAGCACAACCGGAGACCGTCAGCTACACGGTCAACTGGGTGCCCGCCTCGACCATATTCCCGGGTGCGTCATCCGGAGTTCACACGTTCTATGCCATCCGTGTGACGCGCCCCGATCTGGGACATGCCACCTGGACGTACCTCAACGTTCAGCTTGGTGGTGGCGTGTACTTCCGGGTCGGGATGGTCGACCCGTTCATCTCCGAGGCGCAGCGGGAATCGAAGGATCAAGCTGCTGCGCTCGACGTGTTGAGCAGCCTGAAGCTCCACCCCTGAATCGCGGAGAGCCCCGCAACAAACGCGGACACGTTCCGCCTGCTGACATCGATACAGCCGGAGCGTAAGGTGATCGTGTGACCGAGGTCGCATGGCCGGGACTTCCGTACGAGGAGTGGCGCGAAACGCGTGACACCCTGCACATGTACACGCAGGTGATCGGCAAGTTACGCCTTGCACTGAGCCCGTTCGAGCCGGAGTGGGGCAACGTCCCGCTCTACCTCACCGCGCGCGGACTGACGACGTCGCCGATGCCGAGTCGGCCGCGGCAGCCTGGATGCGGAGCTCGATCTCGTCGACCACGCGCTCATCCTCCGCACCAGCGACGGTCGCGTCGAACGGCGTCCACTCGGTGGCGCTGTTGCGGACTTCCACCGGGACGTGATGCGCGCACTCTCGCGATTGCAGGTCGACGCCACCATATCGGTGATCCCCTCCGAGGTTGCACACCCCGTGCCGTTCCCGGAGGACCGCGCGCACGCCACGTACGACGAAGCTCACGCGACGCGCTTCTTCCGCGTGCTCACGCTGGTCGACCTCGTGCTGAAGCGCCACCGGGCGCGGTTCCGCGGCAGAACCACCCCCGTCCAGTTCTTCTGGGGGACCTTCGACCTGGCACTCGCCCGCTACTCGGGCCGGCGAGTCGCTCCACCGCCCGACGCCGATGTGATCACGCGCTTCAGCGGTGATGCGGAGGAGGTCTGCGCCGGATGGTGGCCCGGTGACGAGCGCGTCCCTGATCCGGCCTTCTACGCCTATGCGTTTCCCAAGCCGGAGGGCATCGAGGAGGCCGCCATCGAGCCGCGCCAAGCAGCGTGGAGCGACACGGCCGGTGAGTTCATCCTCCCGTACGAGCAGGCGCGAGGCCTTCCCGACCCGGAGGCGGCGGTGCTCGACTTTCTCGGCACCACCTACGCCTGTGCGTCCGCGCTCATGGGGTGGGATCCGGACCTCACCCGGGTCAGCGATCCACCCTCCGGTTCCGCCGTGCGATCATCCGAGACTGAGGATGAGACGTGAGTGACGTTTGCGGCCATCTCGATGAGATCCTCGATGTCGCGCCCTCGGGCACGGGCTGCGTCGAGTGCCTTGCGGCGGGGCGACACGACTGGGTCCACCTGCGCGTGTGCCAGGAGTGCGGGCACGTCGGCTGCTGCGACTACTCACCGGGCAAGCACGCGACCGCACACTTCAAGACGATCGCGCATCCGATCATCCGGTCCTTCGAGCCGGGCGAGGACTGGTACTACTGCTATCTCGACGACCTCATGTTCGAGCTCGAGGGAGCGCCGGTCGCCCCGTCGCATCCGTAGACAGCAGGGAGCAGCGCATGGCCAAGATCGACGACCTCACCGACGAGCACGCCGCTGCCTTCGGGCACGCCTTTCTGCGATGGCTCACTGACGAGGATCCGGTTCGAGTGGCGCAGTTCTTTCCGGACCTCGATCCGCACGCGACCGACGATTTCGCCGCTGCCGATCTCGGGCGAGCGGTGCTCGAGGACGTCGTCGCGGAGCGTTTCCTCGAGGAACGGCCGGCCTAACTCTCGGTGGCTGCCCGCTGTCAGAGCGGACGCAGGCGGCCCATCACCATCTTGGCGACCTCGGGATCGCCGCGCCGGTAGTCGTCGAGGCACTCGTCACAGATGCGGACCTCGCTGTGGAAGGCCCGCGATGTGATGCGCGCGAGCAGGCTCTTCTTGCCACACGTCTCGCACTCGCCGTCGCCGGCCGGGTACTCCACGGCCTCGTCCGCAACCGCCTCGCTGTCTGCCACGTCCGGGATTGTAGACATCCGCGAGTCCGTCCACACGGTCACAATGCGCGGCGATGACGATGCGAACCACCACACTCGGCGCCGACGGCCCGGAGGTCGGGGTCATCGGTCTCGGGTGCATGGGGATGACCGCGAGCTACGACCTCGAGACGCCCCGCGACGACGTCACGTCGATCGCGGTGATCCACCAGGCGCTCGACATCGGCATGACGCTGGTCGACACCGCCGACGCGTACGGACCATTCACCAACGAGGAACTGGTCGGGCGGGCCCTCGCAGGCGGGCATCGCGAGCGCACGGTGCTGGCAACGAAGGTCGGCCTGGTGATGGGCGATACCGGCGCAGCCACCGGACCCGGAACCGCCTCACCCGGCGCCGGTCGAAACGGCCGCCCTGACCACGTGCGCGCGTCGATCGACGGAAGCCTCCGGCGTCTCGCCACCGATCACGTCGACCTCTACCAGCTGCACCGGGTCGACCCCGAGGTGCCCATCGAGGAGACGTGGGGCGCGATGGCGGAGGCCGTGACTGCCGGCAAGGTTCGGCACATCGGGTTGTCCGAGGTGTCGGTGGACGAGATCAAGCGGGCACAGGCGGTGCACCCTGTGACGTCGGTGCAGTCCGAGCTGTCGCTGTGGACCCGCGACGCGCTCGCTGAGGTGCTGCCGTACTGCACCGCGCAGGGGATCGGGTTCATCCCCTTCTCCCCGCTCGGCCGGGGCTTCCTCGCCGGGCGGTTCTCGTCGTTCGACGACCTGCCGCTCGATGACTTCCGGCGCGGGCTCCCACGCTTCCAGCGCGACGCGTTGCGCGCCAACCTCGCCATCGTCGGCCGGGTGCGAGAGATCGCCGGTCGGGTGGGGGTGACACCTGCCCAGGTTGCGCTGGCATGGGTGCTTGCTCAGGGCCGGCATGTGGTGCCGATTCCGGGCACCAAAACCCCGAAGTACCTCATGGACAATGCCGGCGCCGCCGATGTGGAGCTGACGGCGGCCGACGTGGCCGAGCTCGACGCTCTGCCCGCGCCCGAGGGAACCCGCTACTGACCTGCGAGGCCTGCGCTGAATCCGATGTCAGGCATTGGAGAACAACGGGATCACGGCGCCGCTCATCGCGGGGAAACCGGCTCCGTCAAGCAGCTCTGCGATGAGACCACCGGCGTCGGCAGCCGACAGACGCGGCACCAGGTGAGGGTTGGCCTCGTGGAGCATCGCGGTCGCCACGGCACCGGGGCTCACACACACCGCCGAGATCCCATGGTCACGACCCTCCACGGCAACCGCCTCGGTGAGCCCGATCACCGCGAACTTCGAGCTGTTGTACGCGGCCAGCCCCGCGAACTTCTCGGTCGCATAGATGCCTGAGAGTGAGCCGAGGGTGACGATCCGCCGCTCCGCGCCCGTTGCCGTGCTCATGAGAAAGAGCCGGCGGCAGCATTCCCAGACGGCATCGACATTCAACCGCATCACCTCACGCCAGACTGCTGCGGTCGTGTGCTCGACGTCACCCTTGCCAAGCGTTGCGGCGGCGCACACGAGACCGTCCACCGCGCCGATCCGTTCGACAGCCTCAAACAGGATCGGCACGGCGTCAGGCGTGCTCAGGTCCGATCGTATCGACTGAGCGAACCCGCCGTTTCGCTGAATCGTCTCGACCGTCTCGCGAAGCTTCTCCTCCGTGCGCGCGACGGCGATCACGCGCGCGCCCCGCAGCCCCAGGGCCACAGCCGTCGCCGCGCCGATACCACGGCTCGCTCCGGTCACGATGACCGTGCGTTGCTCGAGCCACCCGCTCACACCATGGCCCTCGTCAAGGCCGCAACGCGCGCATACACCGCTTCGTGACGCGCAATCGAGGCTGACAGGTTCAGGTGCTCAACCGCGTGACGGCGGCACGCGGCGCGATCGAGCGTGTCCACCGTGCCAAGGGCGGTGACGGCGGCACCGATGTCATCCGTCTCGACAAGTGCTCCGGTCTCGCCATCACGAATGATGTCCGCGTGCGCACCGCGCCGCGTCACGACCACCGGAGTCCCCGCCGCCTGCGCCTCAGCCACGACCATCCCGAACGGCTCGTCCCATCGAACCAGTGAGAGCAGCACTCCGGCACCGGCGAGCGCATGCCACAGGGATTCCCGTTCGACCGCCGAACGGAACCGAACCGCGGGATCATCGCTCCATCGAGCGCGGACCACCGCTTCGTAGTCAGGGTCGTACGGCGTGCCGTAGACGGCGACCGGCCACCCGGCCTGGCGAGCGGCCGCGATCCCCTCAGCCATGCCTTTCTCAGAGCTGAAGCGTGAGGCGATGACTGCGGTGCGCGGAGCCACGTGAGAGTACGGCATCGCATCGACCGGCACGCCGTTGGCCAGGATCCCGACATCCGGAACGTGCAGCTGCCATGAGGACGCGTGGCTGGTTGACACGCCGAAGAACCATGCCGGGATGCGCGAGGCGCTTACCTCGTTGACGGCATCGATGATCGCGTCAGTCGGCGGGAGATGCAGCGTGTGCACCACCGGGACCCCCGCCCGGAGCGCTTCCGTGATCGCGGGAGCGTCATAGCCATGGTTGTGCACCACATCGAATCGCCGGCCGCGCACGTGCGCGTACACAGCCGCATATCCCTCGACGAGGGCTCGGCGATGCCGCCCGCTGAGCGTCGTGCCGAAAGGTGTCGGCGCCGAATGCAGCGGCGTCGATGCCCAGCGTCATCAGCGGGACTCCCTCGACTCGAGACCCCTCCGCGGCGTAGATCGTCACGTCGTGCCCTCGCGCCACGAGTCCTCGGGCGAGATCGCTCACCACCACCTGCGAGCCACCGATCTGGGGTTCCGCGATCGGAGCCACCAGCGGGGCGATCACGGCAATCCGCAACCGTGCGGCGGGCCGCGAAACCCGCTGTTGAGTCACTCGACGCGCAACCAGCACAGATCGCGCGGTGGATTCACACCCAGCATCTCGTACGGCACCGTCGGCGAATCGTGTCTGCGCACATCGTCCAGTGCGTGCGGGTGGAAGATCGCCGTCAACTCAAGCGCTTCGACCATCGTTCCGAACTCGACAGCCATCGGCCCGTCGAACGCAACTCTTGTGAAGCCGTGACGATCGAGCCACGGGAGACCGTTCGGCCACACGATCACGATCAGACCACCCGGCCGGCAGCATCGCCGCATCTCGTTGAGGGACGCCTCGGGATCGCGCTCGGCATCCGGCGTGAATGCCGAACACGAGATGACGAGGTCACAACTCGAGCTCGGCATCGGGATCGAGTCGAAGAAAGCGCGGACAACCTCGACCTCTGTCCTTCCGGCTTCGGCCAGTTTCCTCCTGAGCACAGACAGCAGCGGCAGTGCTGGATCCATCGCGATGAGACTGCTGCAGCGTGGCGCGATATCGAGTGTGAGCCGCCCCGTGCCGGCGCCCAGCTCGGCCACGGTGCCACACGACTCAGGAAGCCACGTCGATATTTCTGGATGCAGCCGCTCACCGGCGATCAGCCGCTCGTAGAGCTCGGGCTCGAGCCGATACAGCAGCTCCCACGCCAGCTTCGAATCGTCGTGCGCCCGCCCGTCGGCGTCCAGAAACCTGCAGCGTTCCTCGGCATCGAGAACCGACATGGCGTCCGGTCCATACCGCTGGAGCAAACGGACGCTCGTCACCCCCGGCATTCGGCGAAGTTCTTCTTCGTCTCATACACCCGGACCAACTCGAGGCGTCCCTCGGGGATATGGTCGACCAGCCGTCGCCAGAAGGCCTGCGCGAGGACCTCCGTGGTCGGCACAAGGCCGGCCAGCCACGGCACCGCGTGATTGAGATCGCGATGGTCGACGTCCGAAATGATGCGTTCGTGGATGACCTGCTTGAGCGCGCGAAGGTCGCAGACATACCCGTGGGCGTTGATGTCGCCGCCCACCACCACCTCGAGCGTGTAGTTGTGACCGTGCACCTCCGCGCATGGCCCGAACCGCTCGTGGTTCTGCGCCGCCGACAGCGCCGGATCACACAGCTGGTGCGCGGCGCTGAACGTCTCGCGACGGCCGACGCGCACGCCCGGACTCATCGCCGTGGGCCAACCCGTCCGCGCCCGACACCGACCGTGGTGTGGAACCCACGACGCCGGTGCCCGGCGGATGCTCCATGCCAATTGAAACCCGGACGATACATCGCGTTCAAGGCTATCCCCTTTCGGCAGGTTGGCGCGCGGTGGTGAGCATCGAGCGGGGTCAGCGGCCGGGTAGCCGCGTGCTGATCTCCTGGATGAACCAGCCGTTGCCGTCCGGGTCGCTGAAGGAGACAAATGAGCCATAGCTCTTGTGGTTGGGAGCCGGGCCCTGGGCTCGCGCTGCGCTCCCGGCGTGATGGAACACTCCACCGGCGTCGTGGAACACTTCACTCACCTCGACACCCCGGTTCATCAGCTCCTCCCGCGCTGCGTCAATATCGCTCGCCACGAGGTGCAGGCCATCAGCCGAACCCGGCGCGGCCGAACTGACCCCGCTGCCGAAGATGACGGAGCATGCTGAGCCCGGAGGCGTGACCTGCACGACCCTGAAGTCACCATCGCCACGGAAATCGGCGTCCAGCCGCCAACCGAGCCCCACGTAGAAGCGCTTGGCACGGTCCACGTCGGATACCGGCACAATCACCACCTCGAGCCTCATGTCCACCACCGACCTCCTTGTTTCGCTGACGCGGAGTGACACCCCCGGCGGTCGCCAGGGTTGGGCGCGACATGAGATTAAACCGCGCCACGCTTGGGCTCGAGGCTGCCGGTGCCGCGGAAACGGCAGCCTGGGCGATCCGCCGTCTGGTGTGCCAGGAATTCCATAGTCGGCGACCGGAACTGCGAGCTATGCTCACCCCCCCGCCGGCCCAGCGGCGGCAACGGTGGATGGAGGATCGATCATGAGCCAGATGCCGGCGAACGCCCCGCTCTCGGAGGATGGCCAGTGGTGGTGGGACGGCGCCCAGTGGCAGCCCGTTCCGGAGCCGCATGCGGTGCCGGGGGTGACCGTGCATCACGGTCAGACCCCGAAGGAGATCGAGATGCCGCCGGACGGGGACTTCAACAAGGGCTCGTATCCCGTCGCGACCGACGCCGAGGTCCGTAACGCGTTGCTGATCGCATTGCAGACGCGTCTCCATGAACACCAGACCCAGGTGCTCAGCGCCGTCATCGCGTTCAACGAAGGCGCGCAATCACACATCGACAACCTCGAGGACGGGGATTCGGACTTCGACTTCGGCCCCGTTGTCGGCGCACTCTCGACGGCGATGGGCCTCATCTTCCCCGAGGCCGAGGCGGCCAAGGAAGCGCTCGAGGTCTTCAAGGTGATCTTCGAGCTCGAGGCCCAGACGCTGGAGGGGTACCAGCGGTACGTCGACACCTCCCTCAAGGACGCGAAGAAGCGGCTCCGGAACTCGCTGCACGCGCTGGTGCAGAGCTACACGGACAACTCGGTCCACGTATGGGACGCCGCCAAGGCGAAGCTGCCGGACCTGGTCGAAGACGTGCTGTCCGACCTCGACGACAAGACCATGACGGTCCAGCCGGACTTCATCCAAGCCGTCTGCGACTACGCGCACATCCCCGCGGCAACCGGTGCCTACGACATCGTCCGGCAGCAGCTCGAATACGAGTTCTTCGGAACGTACGAGCGTGTCCGTGCCGATCTCCACAACTCGAAGCTCGGCGCCGACCACGAGAGCCCCATCAAGTGGGAGCACGAAGCGCACGTCGAGGAGGCCAGGCTGTACAAGGATGACGGCGAGAAGGCCTGGGAGGAGGCCTACAAGGAGTAGGTCGGGCCGTCTCCGGCGACCTTAAGGAAACTGAAATCGCGCCGCGTACCCTCTCCCGCTGATGGAGAGCGCCCCGCCACCGACTCCGCCACCTCCACCCCCGCCACCGCCGCAAACCGGGCGTACGCGTCCGAACCGCCGGCAGATGACCATCGCCCTGGTGGCGATCGTGGCGGTGCTGTGCGGCGCAGTGGTGACCGTCGTTCTGGTCGGCCGCTATACCGGAAGCCCTGCGAAGCCGACGCACACCCGGCCGGTGGCGACCGGCGGCGCGATCACCTCCGAAGACGAGCTCCTGACCTCCATCCGGACCGATGGCCTGACCCCGGCGCGAGCCGAACTGCTCTTTGCGCTTGACGTCGGGCCACTCCCGGGCGTGTCGGTGGCCGGGATCAAATCGGACGCCGGGTTTGATGGAACCGTTGCGCTGCTCGACCTCGAGGCGGAGTGGAAAGGGCTCTCCAAGGCCGTCCAGAACGCGGCAACGAAGCTCGTCACGTCCTCGCACACCGTCACCGGATCGGGATCGCCGCCGCCATCCGCGTCGACCACCGTCGGGCCGGCCGGCCCGAGAGGTCGAGGCGCGCAGGCGCCGAACACCGACGTCCTTGCCCGCGATGTGTTCACGGCATACACCGAAGCCGACTACCTCCAGCTGGCGCAGATCGCCAACTCGGAGGAGGCGACCAACGTCTCGCAGCCGCCGATCTCAGGGTTCGTGATCGACGTGTCCGAGGATGCTTCGAAGTCCTACGCCGAGACGACCTCCTACGAGTTGCTCCTTCCCGAGGTGCAGTGGGTTCCATGGCCCGACGGATGCCACATCACGGTGTACGCCCAGAAGATGGACGCGATCGACTCGGAGGACGTTGCGGCGATCATGTCGCACGAGGTCTTTCACTGCTACCAGCAGCGCTGGGCCGGGTCGAACCAGAACGCGGCCAGCCTGAGCGCGTGGGTCACCGAGGGTGAGGCCACGTGGGTCATGGAGCAGCTGCACCCCAGCAACACGGTGGTGTCGAGCTACTGGTCCAAATACGCGTTCACACCGACAACGAAGTTCGACGACCGCAGCTACGACGCGGTCGGTGTGTACGGGCACGAGGGTGACCTCGCCGGCGATCAATCGATGATCTGGCCGTTGCTCCTGGGCATCGTCACCGACGATGTCGGCGGCCATGACTCCGCCGCGCTCACCCTGTTGATGAGCAGCGACAGTGACCGCTTCTACAGCACCTGGGGCGGCAGCTATTACGAGGACCAGGCGCAGAGCGACTGGCATATGGCGGGGCCCGGCACCCCACCGTCCAGCGGCCCGACCCCGCGGTCGGTGACCATCGGCAGCGAGGACGCACAGGAGATCGGTCTCTTCGGTCCGTACCAGGCGGCGCAGACGGTGATCGACGCCACCGGCGACATTCTGGTCGTGAACCTGACGTCCGGGTACGGCAAGGTGCACGACAGCGATTACGCCGTGGACAAGACGCTCGACACGTCGGCGCCGCTGGCGCTGTGCGTGAAGCAGGGCGGCTGCAAGTGCCCGGATGGGACTCCAGGAGCGTCCGAGCACACCATCCCGGCGACGTCGCCGATCACGGTGGGCCTCGACGGTGGTGATACGAGCCTTGCTGCCTACGCCGCCGGGGACTCGCTCGACAAGTACTGCAAGCAGCCCGATCCGCCCCCGCCGTCCGGAGGAGCGCCGGGCGGCGGCGGCGGCGGCGGAAGCGGCGGTGGTGACCTGCCCCCGCCACCGCCACCCCCCGGGCAGTCGACCGGCGATCCCCACCTCCTCACGTTCGACGGTCGTGCTTACGATCTGCAGGCTGCCGGGGAGTTCACCCTCGTGAAGTCAACGGTCGACGATCTCCTCGTCCAGGTGCGCCAGGTGCCGCTGCCCGGCTCCATTCCCGTTGCGGTGAACCAGGCCGTCGCCGCAGAGCTGGCCGGTCATCGTGTGACGGTTGCGCTGGAGAACGGCGTGGTGGTGGCGCGGGTCGACGGGATCGTCGACAACCTTGGTGGCGTCACCAACGTCGGCGCGGGGACACTGGAACGGCTTGGAACGGACGCGGGAGTGGGCTTTCTGCTCGAGTGGCCGGACGGCACGACCGTTCGCGTGGGGCAGCTGGGGCTCGTCGGCCTCAACGTCGCCATCATGCCGGCGGCGTCTCGCGCAGGCAAGCTCGTCGGGCTGCTCGGCAACGACAACGGCCAGGCCGACGACGATTTCGCCACCGCCGACGGGGTCAGCCTCGGAACCGGACCGTCAGCCCAAACCGTGCACGGGCAGTTCGCCGATTCGTGGCGGATCACGCAGTCGCAATCCCTCTTCGACTACAAGCCGGGTCAGACCACCGCCACCTTCACGAACCGCTCATTCCCATCGAGCTTCGTCGACGCCGCGCATGTGCCGGGTGCGGCCGCTGCGACGCAGGAGTGCCAGGCGGACGGCATCACCGACCAGTACCTCCTCGCCGACTGCGTCGTGGATGCGTCGGCGGTGCACGATCCGGCGGTCGTGAGCCACTACGCGCAGGCTCAGGTCGTCACCACCGTCCAGTTCAACATCGCGCATCATCTGCCCGCGTTCACGGCGCCCACCGCTCCCGGCGGTGGCGCGACCCCGACGCCGGCCGCGACGACGGCAACGCCAACGCCGAACCTCCAGGGCGTCCTCATCGACAGTGGCAGGGTGGGCGGCCCCGCGGAGGAGCAGGTGTTCACGTTCTCAGCACAGGCGGGCGACATCCTCTGGTTCGGCCCACCTGCCTGCGACGACGGCCAGATGACGTTCGCCGTCGTCGACCCGCAGGGACGCACCCTCGACGCCGAGGACGTCACCCTGGGGCTGAGCGGGTGCGGGATAGGCCGTGTTCCCGCGACGACGTCGGGCACCTACCAGCTCGTGGCCAATGCCGACAAACAGCGCTCGGGAAGCTACGCCGTGCCCATCCGTTTCGAACGCCACGACATGATCTTCCAGACAAGCTACGGGCAGTCCGTGTCGGGATCCATCCCCGACACGGCGACGCACGATGTCTACGAGTTCACCGCCCAGGCGGGGGACGTGATTCACATCTTCGGCAGCGGATGCAACATCGGTCCGGCAAACTCGATCGTGGGCCTTGCTGACTCCTCAGGCAAGCCGGTAGGGGCCGCGCTGGATTGCACCGAGAACTCGGAGTCCAACATCCCCGGGCCGGGCACCTACGAGCTCATCGTGAACTTCCCGAACGTCGGGCCATTCGCGTATCAGTTCACGCTGCAGAAATAGCCGGAGCGATCCCGTCAACACCTCGCGGGGCGTCGACGGATCGACTGAAGCAGGCTCGTCAGCCGGCAGCCCTGAAGGCGCGGAGGAAGGCGACCCCGTTCGGCGTGCCCACCCCGGTGACGTCGTCGTAGCCACGGCGCGTCCAGATGGTCGTCGGGACACCCAGCGTCTGCAACCGGGTGAGGTAACCCGCGTGCGCGTTGAGGAAGTTGGCGTAGTCGGTACGCACCGTCGCCTCAGGCCCCGATTGCGGGCGGACGTCCGTGATGGCCTGCGAGTACTCGTCGGCATAGACCAGCGGGTTGATGAACCCGATCGCGTGCCCCGCGAACTGCGTGGCATCAGCGAGGACACCCGCGAGCAACGGCGATGACAGGCTGGTGCCGCCGATTCGATACTCGTCGTAATACGTGCCGCTGGGGAAGACCTGTGTCTCACCGACGAGCAACCCGGTGTTGGGATCGCCCGGCATGGAGATGTCCGGCACCGCACGCATCGGCTTGGATCCGAAATACTCCGAGATGGATGCCGGCACGCGACCCTTCTGATAGAACGGCTGACGGAAGAGTTGGCTCGTGCCGCCACCGGAACCGCTGCTGTAGTTGCCTGGCGGGGCCGGCGACCATGCGCCGCTGGTGAGCGTGGAGTACGAGCTCGACCAACCGGTCTGGAACACGATCTGTCCCTGCTTGCCGATCTCGGTGCTCGTGCCGCCGACCCCGGTGGCAAGCGGATCGGACGCCGGGAAGTTGACCTGGCGGGAGCCGATCGCGACAGTGTCGTCCCCCTCGTCGCCCGACGAGAAGAGCACGCTGATACCGGTGAGGTCGGCCTCGAGCAGGTACTGGTGGAAGAAGTCGAGCACGCCCGCGGGAATCATGTCTTCGCTGCCCTCGCCGGTTCCCCACGTCCACGAGTTGGTGACGATCGATGCGAGGTGGTGGTCGATGACATTGGCGAAGGCCTCGTCGAGACCGCCGACACAGTTCTTGCCGGCGGCGAAGAGGATGTTCGCGCCGGGCGCCATCCCGTGGACCGCTTCGACGTCCAGGGTCTCCTCACCGTACCAGCCCTGCGGTCCGCACGCGCTCTGCTCGTTGTATGCGTTTGCCTTCGGCGTGACCTGCGTGAAGTGCCCGGTCAGCGAGGGGAGCCCGCGCCGATTGGACCACGTGTTGGCATCGCTGAGGATGGTGGGCGCGGCATAGGCGTCGGTGATCGCGACGGTCACACCGTGTCCATCGTTGCCGTCCTGGATGGACTGGGTGAGGCCGAACGCGGATTGGTACTGCGCGGGCGAGTAGCCGCAGATGGTGTACGGCCATTGCTGCCCGTAAGCCGAAGGGACCGTCGTGGCCACCTTCTGGCCGTAGTACGCCGAGCACGGCTGCACGCCATAGCGCGAACCGGGCGGGGGTCCGGGAAGCGTCCCTGCGGTCTGCGCGCGGGTACCGTCAAGCCCGACGACCCCTGCGATCGCACCGCGCAACTGGGCCGGAACCAGATAGTTCGCCGTCGGCGCTGGGAGCGTCTGACCCTGGTACCGGTAGTTGTGAAGCGAGGTGCCGAGCAGCCGGTCCGCCTGAGCGACGCTGCCCTGCACCTCGATGTACATGCGGCTCGACGCCACGCTGACGATGGACAGACCGGCCGACCGCAGCCATGCAGCCACGGCAGCCTCGGTCGCCGGCGCCGGCGCGAACTGTGCGTCGAACTGGGCGTCGGTGAGGAACTGATGGAACGTCGAGCTCCCCGGAGTCGAGACGGCCGCGACTTCCTGCTCGGCTGCGGCGGCGTTCCGCACGGCAAGCACGACCTGGAAGTCAACTCGCTGCGAGCTCGGCAGCGCACCGAGATCGGTCGCCTTCAGCGCCCAGGTGGGGCGGCTCCCCGTCAGCGAACTGCTGGCGGCGGCGGCGGTTGCCCGGGTGCTGAGCGTGGTGGTGAGCAGCGCCGCGACGGCAACGCCGATGAGAGCGACGCGCAGCCTCGTGATGCGCTTGAGACCGTCCACCCCATTCACCTCCACATGAATGTCCACCTTCAAGTTGCAGGGAACCTGCAGGATGTCACCGCGGGGAGCAGGTCGTCAACCGACCCTTCTACGTATCGAACCCCCTGCTCGGCGGCCGGCGGCTCATGTGAGCGGAGAGGGATGCGCTCCTCTTACATCCAGGGACGCAGTTCGACACCGTCGGGCGCCGGGGCCCGTCCGGTGAGCCACCCGAGCAGCCGATGCGCATCCTTCTCACCCACCAGGCGCCTCGGCACCCCCGCCAGCGCGGCAGGGAGATCCCACTCCACGTAGGCATCCGGCCAGTCGGTCGCCTCGTACCCCAACCCGAGGTCGACGTGGTGAACCTCAACCTCGCGGAGACGTCGGAGTGGGCTGCCGGTGATCGGAAAGCGGTCGTCCCCCAGCATCTCGGCATTCGGCCACCCCGCGAGCTCGGAGCGCGCCCACACCGCCTCCAGGCGTCGCGTGGATTCCTCGAGGTCACGCACGAGCTCCTCCGCGGTTCGCGAGGCTCCCGCTTCGATCTCGCGGTCACGCTGCTCAGACCCGCCGGGATACCTTGGGACGTCCTCTCCATGCAGGGCGCCCTCGAGACGGTGCGCGTGGCCGTCCGCATTCCGAGCAAGGTGCGTGAGCACGTGACCGACGGTCCAGCCCGGCAGGCGGCTCGGCTGCCGGGCGATGGCGTCGGTGACGCGCCGGGCGGTGGCGAGCAGACGGCGATGTGACTGCTCGCAGAGGCCGATCGCGACGCGGGGTTCGAGGTCCATCCGGACCATCATCTCCAATGGGGCGGGGCGATCGCGGCTACGCGGCGGGTTGTTCCTTCCGGTCCAGGACGGGCGCGAGCAGGCCGGCGACGAGCGCTCCCGCCACGGCGAGCCCCATCGCCGCGGCGAGCCCGATGCCGAGTGGCGCATGGGCCGCTCGCGCCGCGCCGACGGCGACACCGCCCAGACCGGTGCCGAGGACGATGCCGATCCGGCCCGAGACGAACCGCGCCGCGACCGCACCCGCCTCCTCACCGGCACCCGCACGGTCCATCGTCGCGAGGAAGAGTGTGGGAAACGCAATGCCCATACCAGCACCGGCGATCGTCCACGCGGCATACGCGAGCGGCAGCGGCGCACCGGCGATCGCCAGCGCGAACACCGCCGTCCCGCCTGCGAGGATGAGCGATCCCGTGCGCACCATCCATGCGTACGAGAAGCGATCGACCATGCGCGCCTGCCAGAACGTCGCGAGCGACCAGCTGACTGCGACGAGCGTGACGACGATGCCTGCCTCGGTCAGGCTGCGCCCGCGCACCCCGGTGATGACGAGCGGCACGAAGCTGTCGGCGGTGAAGAATGCAAGGCTCAGCAGGAATGCCCCGCCGACCGCGGCCGGCAGGCCGGGCCGCCCCGTGAGCGTACCCGGGGGCAGCACGTGCCGCAGGGACACTGCCACCAGCACCATCCCAACCGCGCCGGCGGCGTAGCCCGGCCATGCGAGCGTCGACAGTCCGGCCACCACGAGTGCGCACCCAGCCGCCAGCTGGAGCGGCCAGCGCAGCGGCATCCGGGCCAGCTCGTCGCCGCTGCCGGCGATGCCCCGGATGGCCGGCAACAGCAGCGCACCTGCAAGGACCGCCAGCGGCGCGACCGACAGGAACGCCCAGCGCCAGCCCACGGTCTGGGCGACGAGCGTCCCGTATCCGGGCCCGATGACCCCGGACACGACCCAGACACCGGTGAGCAGGGCGACCATCCGAGGCCGCAGGTGCGCGGGGTAGACCTTGGCCATGATGCCGTAGGCCAGGCTGTACAGCGCTCCCCCACCGTACCCCTGCACCAGGCGCGCCGCCGCGAGGAGCGGCATCGTCGGCGCGAGACCGCAGAGCACGGTGCCGCCGATGAAGATGGCGAGGTTGATGGCGAACGGACGCCGCGGCCCCTCGCGGTCTGCCTGCCGCCCCGAAAGAGGGATCGACACCAGGCTGGCGACCATGTAGCCGCCAAACACCGCCCCGTAGAACGCGATGCCGCCGATCTCCCTCTGCACGCGAGGCATCACCGCGTCGACGACCAGGTACTGGATGCCGGCCATGAACTCCACGAAGACGAGCCCGATCGTCAATCGCAGGTGCTCGCGTTTGAGCAGCTCCCGCCACGTCGCTTCCGCCGGCGTCGCCGGCGCATCGACGGTGTCCAGCATGCGTCTCCTCGGTCGCTCGCTCAGCGCGGCTCGCGGATGCAGAGCCGGTTGCCCGTGGGGTCCATGCCCAGGATGCTAGCCGTGCCTCCCCGGCCGATGCTTCTCGATTCCTGACCGGGCCGGCGATGCTCCCTCAGCTGCCGGTGGGGACGACACCTGCACCCTCGACCATGAGGATCACCGTGCGCTCCGGGGCCCGGGGCCGATGCCTCACCCCCTTGGGCACGCTGAAGCCCTGGCGCACTCCGAGCTCCACGGTACGGTCCTCGAGGTCGATGAGCAGGCGTCCCTCGACGACGAAGAAGAACTCATCCTCGTCGTCGTGCTTGTGCCAGATGTACTCGCCCTGCACGACCCCCAGGCGCATCACGCAGTCGTTGATCCGGCACAGCGTCTGGTTGTACCAGGGGTGCGTGTTCGCATCGACAAGGGCCTGCACATCGATGAGCTCGAGCGGCGCAAAGCGAACATCCAGATGTGTGTCGAATGCGCTCTCGGGTTCCATGGTGACTCCTCGTGTGACAGCCGGCGTGGCTTGGCTCGATGTCCGAGGCGAGTCTAGTGCTGTCGATTCGGTTCAGCGCGACGCGGTACCTGCGGCTACGATGGGATGGATCAAGGAGGATTGAGATTGGGTAGTCTGAGCGCGATCAGCATCACGATCGATCCCTACACGATCCTCGTGTGGGCCGTGATCGGACTTGTGGCCGGTTTCATCGCGAGCAAGCTGATGCTCGGTCACGGTATGGGTTTGATCGGCGACATCGTGGTCGGCATCATCGGCGCGTTCGCAGCAGGGCTGCTCGCGGGAGCGTTCGGGGTGACGTTCAATGTCCCGGGGCACCCGATTGTGTCGGAGATCGTCCTGGCGTTTCTGGGCGCGGTGGTGCTGCTCCTCATCGTTCGCATGTTCCGGCCGCGGCGACGTTTCGGGCGCTTCTGAATCGCTCAACCGGGCTGTCGATACCGCGATTCGCCGGCTGACGACACAGCTACTCGATGCCGTCGAGAAAGCGAAGCACGCGCTGCTTGAGCAGTGTCGCCGCGCCTTCGTCGTAGTCGGGCAGGCTGCTGTCAGCGAACAGATGCCGATCGCCCGGATAGAGGAATAGCTCGGCGCCCTCGACGGTCTCGACGAGCTCGCGTGCGGCGGGGAGATCCTCCACTGCCCACGTGTCGTCCTCCATCATGTGGATCTGCAGCGGAACGCCATGCGGCCACGGACCACCGAACTCGGAGGCCGGGATGGCGGCGCTGAACAACAACGATCCCTTCGCACCGCGGCGCGTCTGCGCCAGCATCTGCGCTCCCATGACACCCAGCGAGAAGCCGGCGTAGACGAGCTCGTCCGGCAAACTCTGGGCGGCAACTCGACACCGCTCGAGTATCGTGTCGAAGCCGATCTCCCTGGCGTAGGCGACGCCGTCGTCGAGCGTCGTAAAGGCCCTGCCGTCGTAGAGATCAGGGGCGTGCACAGTGTGCCCGGCTGCGCGGAGATCATCGGCGAACGCCCGGACTCCGGCTGTCGCTCCCTGAGCGTGGTGAAAGAGAAGAATCTCGGCCATCGGCGCTGTCGCGTCTACTGCTCGGCTGCGGCCCGGTCGGTATCACTCACGGGTACTGTCACCACCTCCAACGTCATGTTCATCGCCACTTCTCCATGTATGCGCGGGGCTGGTCCTCAAACGTCCACGAGCGCCGGATTCCAGATGACCTCCCAAAGATGCCCGTCCGGATCTCGGAAGTAACCGGAGTAGATGCCGAACGCGCGGTCATAGGCGGGTACCGTGATCGTCGCACCCGCGGCCTCCGCGGTCAGCAGGAGCGCATCGACCTCCTCCCTGCTTCTCACCGCGTGCCCGAGGCTGAACCCGCCGGTGGTCGGTGGTGGCATGGGTACCTTTGCATCCTTCGCCAGCTCCGTGCGTGGATACACAGCGAGAATCAGACCGCCATCAAGCTCGAACGTTGCGATGGCGCCTGCCGCGGTCTCCTCGTCTCCGGGGAACTCCGTGGCCACAATGCCGCGTGACGCAAGCCCAAGACCGTCGCGATAGAAGTCCAATGCGCGGTCGAGATCATCGACCGCGAGGGTGATGACGTGAATGCGAGGCTTCACCGATGATGGTTATCCTCGCAGGTTGTACGGAGCAAGTCAGACGCGGTCACCACGGTGGTCACGCGTGCTCTGATGAAGCTGTGTCCAACTGATATTCGAGTGCCGGCGGAGGCCTGAGGAGTGCGCGCTGCATCGGAGCGACGCGATCCCGACGTTCCACGGCAGGCCGTGCTCCACACCACCCGCATCGAGCTCATCCCCCTCGCAGACCAGCACCTGGCGTTCGAGTTGGAGTTGGACTCCGACCCGGAGGTGCTCCGCTACCTCTATGCCAGAGCGCGGACGTCCCAGGAGATCGAGGAGGCTCATCAGCGCCGCATGGCGGCCGGTCGGGTGATCCCGGGCCTCGGGTTCTGGGTCGGTTTCGTTGCCGATGAGTTCGTGGGCTGGTGGATCCTGCAGCCGCCGCACGGCCCGGACCAACCGCGCGTGGCGGGTGAGGCGGACCTCGGCTACCGGTTGCTGCGCCGACGGTGGCGTCAGGGCCTGGCCAGCGAGGGATCCCGCGAGCTGCTGCGCCATGGTTTCGTCGATCTCGGTCTCGACCGGATCTTCGCGCAGACGCTGTCGATCAACGAACCGTCCCGCGCGGTCATGCGGTCCATCGGCATGACCTACGTCCGCGGCTTTCCTGCGGACTCCTCGGAAGCCGTCGCGGGAAGCGACGCCGGCGAGGTCGAATACGCGATCACCCGCGATACATGGTTGCGCAACCAGACCGCGCCCGCGTAGACGCTCACTCCTTGCCGGGGTCGGTGCTCGACGGGCGCGACGGCAGCGCTGCCAAGGCGATGAAGCAGCCGAAGAACGCCACCGAGGCGGCAACGACCATTCCGAGATCCGACCCGCTGATGAAGGCCGAGCGGGCCGCGGCCGCCAGCAGATGCCCGAGGGTGCCGCCGATGCGCTCGGCGACGGCCAGCGCGCTGCCGACCAACTCCAGGATCGTGTGCTGAATGCCGGCCGGGACGTGATACGGAGCCAGCGCGTCGCTCATGCGACTCTGATATCGGGTCGACAGCAGGCTGCCGACGACCGCGACGCCCATCGCTCCGCCGATCTGCATGAACGTGCCGTTGGTCGCCGATCCGACCCCCGTTTCGGCGCGTGGCACCGAAGCGATCACCGACCCCGATACCGACGGCATCGCGAGCCCCGCCCCGACGCCCGCCAGGATGAGCCCTGGGAGGATGCCGAGGTAGCCGGAATCGACCGATGCATGCGAGGCCTGCAAGAGGCCGGCGCCGATGATCAGCATGCCCCCGGCCGTGGTCAGCTTGTGTCCACCGATGCGAACCAGCAGCGCCGACATCGGCGCCACGACCGCCACCGCGGCAGCGATCGGCAGCATGCGCACTCCTGCATCGAGCGCGGAGTACCCGAGGTTGAACTGGAGGAACTGCGTGAGCGCGAAGAGCGCGCCGATCAGCCCGAAGGCAACAAGGCCCATCGACGACACGGCGCACGAGAAGCTGCGTGCACGAAAGAAGCGAAGCTGCAGCATCGGATGCGAGCTCGCTCGCTCCCAGGCCGCGAACCCGGCCATCAGTACGAGCCCCGCAACGCCGGGAGCGGCAACGCGCACTGACAACCACCCATTGGCCGGCGCCTCGATGATCGCCCACAGCACGAGGCCCAACCCGGCGATCGACAGCAGCGCGCCGACAACATCAGGCCGCCCCGCCGCGGGGTTCTTCGAATCGGGCACCAGCAACACCGCGCAGAACAGCGCCACGACTGCGATCGGCACGTTGATCAGGAAGACCGATCCCCACCAGAAGTGTGCGAGCAGCAGTCCACCGATGATGGGTCCGAGCGCAAAGCCGACACCGCTGGTCCCTGCCCAGACGCCGATGGCCCGCTGGCGCTGCGCACCGTCAGGGAACACGTCTGCGATGATCGCCAGCGTCGACGGCATCATCAATGCTGCGCCGATGCCCATGCTGGCGCGTGCGGCGATGAGCATGCCGACGGAGCCGGCACCTGCCGCCCACGCAGAGCCCGCCGCGAACGCTGCGAGTCCTGCGACGAAGGTTCGTTTACGGCCGATGCGATCGCCCAGGCTGCCGGCCACCAGCAGGAGGCCACCGAAGACGAGCGCGTAGGCATCGACGATCCACTGCAAGTCGCTCGACGTCGCGTTGAGATCGCGTACAAGCGTCGGGAGCGCGACGTTCAGGACGGTGCTGTCGAGGTTGACGACGAGAATCGTCGAGCACAACACGACGAGCGTGAGCCACGGTGACCGTCGCGAAGACCGTAGGGGCCGCGACGTTGTCGTCAGCGTGTGCGCTTGAGCCATGCCTTCCTTCGATGCTCGCGGCAGCGGGCGCCACAGGCAAGGGCCGAAGGTCCTCGTTCGCCGGATGTGATCCCCATCCATAGCACGAAGGCGGGCTCCCCGCGGCGCCACTCCTGCACAATAGCGAGCATTCGGCGGTCGGCTTCGGAGGGCGAACTCATCGTGTCAACGCAGCGCGCCGCGACGTTCCCTGACGGATTTCTCTGGGGAACGAAGACCTCCGCGTACCAGATCGAGGGTTCGGTCGACGCTGACGGTCGCGGCCGGTCAATCTGGGACACGTTCAGCCACACCCCGGGTGCGACTCGCAACGGCGACACCGGCGACATCGCGTGCGATCACTATCGCCGCCTCGACGAGGACCTGGATCTGCTCGCGCGGCTCGGCGCCCCTGCGTACTGCTTCTCGGTTGCCTGGCCACGAATCCAGCCAACCGGAACCGGTGCGGCAAACCAATCCGGCCTCGACTTCTACCGGCGGCTCATCGACGGACTGCTTCGCCGATCGATCATCCCTATCGTCACCCTCTACCACTGGGATCTGCCGCAGCCGCTCGAGGATGCCGGAGGGTGGGTATCGCGCGACACCGTCGGGCGTTTCTCGGACTACGCGGGCATCGTCGCCGGTGCGCTGGGTGACACGGTCGAAACGTGGATCACGCTGAATGAGCCGTGGTGCTCGGCCTGGCTTGGCTATGCCACCGGCGAGCATGCGCCGGGAATGCGCGATCCCGGCATGGCCGCCGCCGCGACCCATCACCTGCTGCTCGCCCACGGAGCCGCGCTGCGCGTGCTCCGCTCGACGGTTCCGGACGCCAAGCTCGGGATCGGCCTGAACATGCAGCCGATCCGGCCGGCGACCGATCACGACGATGATCGCGCTGCCGCCCAGCGCGTCGATGGAAACCTGAATCGCCTCTATCTCGACCCGCTGTTCAAGGGCCGGTATCCGGCCGACATGCTTGAATACCATTCCGGGGATCGGCCTGGCTTCGAGGTCGTCGCCGACGGTGATCTCGAGGTGATCAGCCGGCCGATCGACTTCCTCGGTGTCAACTTCTACTCGCCCACCACCGTGTGTGCGCCGACCCGCCGTGCGGAAGCGCGGGCTGCCGGGTTCTGGGTGCCCGCGCCCGATCATGCGGCGCCGGCCGGTGATCTCCATGCGGTGCATGTCCTGCGCCCTGACATCCCTCGCACCCAGATGGGATGGGAGATCGAGCCTGGTGCCCTCACCGAGATCATGGTGCGTGTGCGCGACGAGTACGGAACCCTGCCGCTCTACGTGACCGAGAACGGTGCGGCCTTCGACGATTACGTCGGGCCTGATGGCGACATCCGCGACGGAGAGCGCATCCAGTACCTCGACGGCCACCTGCACGCGGTGCTCGACGCCGTGGCGGCCGGCGTCGACGTGCGCGGCTACTTCGTGTGGAGCCTTCTCGACAACTTCGAGTGGGCGTACGGCTTCTCCAAACGCTTCGGCCTCACCTGGGTTGACTTCCGCAGCGGCGAGCGCATCCCGAAAGCCAGCTTCGCGTGGTATCAGGGCACCGTCCGCGCCAACCGGTTGGAGCACTGAGCGAACGCACCCCTGCGCGCCGGCATTCAGACGTGGTCAGCTCGCGACGTCCAGCTCCGACTCGACGGTCGCGTCGACTTCGACGGTGCTCCCCGCTGGCGCCGGCGGGATCACGTTGCCGTCCAGCCGAACACCGTCGACCATCAGCTGCTGGACGCGGCCCGTCACGCCAACCGGCTTGCGCACGCGGATCCGGTACGTGGCTCCGCGGAATCGCCGCGTCGCGGTGAAGCCCGGCCACGCTGCCGGAATCACGGGGTCGATGCGGAGACCGTCGTGCTCGGGGCGGATACCGAGGATCCACTGCGTCATCGCGACGAAATTCCAGGCCGCGGTGCCGGTCAACCACGAGTTCTTCGCCTCACCCGGGGTCGCGGCGTCGCGGCCGGCGATCATCTGCGCGTAGACGTAGGGTTCACAGCGATGCACCTCGCTGATGTCCTCGCGTGCCGATGGATTGATGCGCCGGTAGTACTCAAAAGCGGCGCCCGCGTCACCGGTCATCGCTTCCGCGATCATGATCCACGCGTTGGTCTGGCAGAAGATGCCCGCATTCTCCTTGTAACCCGGTGGATACGACGAGATCTCGCCAAGCTCGGGGCGATATCGCGTGTACGCAGGCTGCAGCAGGACCGCGCCGTGCCTGGTCGACAGACGCTCGCGCACGCTGTCCAGTGCACGACGAGCGCGGCCGTCGTCAAGCCCGATGCCCGCGAGCACGCACATGCCCTGGGATTCGATGTAGATCTGCCCCTCGTCGTTCGTCGACGAGCCGACCGGATGACCCGCATCGTCGTACGCGCGCAGGAACCACGCGCCGTCCCACGCGTGGGCAACGACCGTGGCCTTCATCGCCGCCGACCACTCGCGGAGCTCTGCGGCTTCCTCTATATGGCCCAAACGGAGGCTGATCCCCGCCAGCTCGTCTGCCGCGAGGACGAACTGGCCGGCGATGAAGACGGACTCGGCGTTGCCGTCGTCGCGGATCGCCACCGTCTGGAACGACTCGCCGGGGCTCTCGGAGAAGGAATTGAGGTTGAGGCAGTCGTTCCAGTCGGCGCGTCCGATGAGCGGGAGACCGTGAGGACCTCGCCGGTCGACGGTGTACCGCACGCTGCGACGCAGGTGATCGAGCAGCGAGCTCGCGGTCGCCGGGTCACTGTCGAACGGCACGAGCTCGTCGAGGATCGCGACATCCCCGGTCTCCTTCACGTACGCCGCGACACTGAGCACCAACCACAGCGGATCGTCGTTGAAGCCGCTGCCGATGCTGTCATTGCCTCGCTTCGTGAGCGGCTGGTACTGGTGATATGCCCCGCCGCTCGCGAGCTGAGTCGACGCGACGTCGAGGAGGCGCTCGCGAGCACGCTCCGGCATCGAGTGGATGAACCCGAGCAGGTCCTGGTTCGTGTCCCGGAAGCCCAGTCCGCGGTCGACGCCCGATTCGAAGGAGGATGCCGACCTGCCGATGTTGAAGGTGGCAACGCACTGATACGGATTCCAGGTGTTGATCATCCGGTTGGTGTGCGGGTCCGGCGTCTCCACCTGAACCGTCGAGAGCAGCTCACTCCATCGCGCGCGCAACTGCTCGAGCCCGGCGTCGACCGTCTCAGCTTGCAACCAGTGCTCGATCACCGGACGGACGGCCCGCTTGTCGATGCTCTGGCTGCCTGGGGGGTCGAACTTCAGGTCGGGGTGGTTCTCCCAGTAGCCGAGGAGGAACACGACCTCGCGCTCCTCACGCGGACCCAGGGTGAGCCGGACGTGGTGCGACCCGTGTGGCGACCAGCCATGCGCCACCGAGTTCCCGGCGATGCCGCGCTCGACGGCGATCGGCCGGTCCCAGCCGCGATAAGGGCCGAGGAACGCGTCCCGGCTGGTGTCGAATCCAGCGAGGGGCTCGGAGCATGCGAAGTAGGCGAAATGCGCTCGGCGCTCGCGGTACTCGGTCTTGTGATAGATGACACCGTCGACGACCTCGACCTCGCCGGTCGAGAAGTTGCGCTGGAAATTGGTTGCGTCATCCTGCGCGTCCCAGAGGCAGAACTCAACCGATGAGAAGAGCGACAGCTCGCGGGGTTCGTCGCGTAGATTGGTGAGCCGGAGACGCCAGACTTCCAGCGTCTCCCCCAGCGGCACGTAATAGAGCGTCTCGGCTCGAACGCCGTTGTACGTCGACGCGATCGTGGTGTACGACAGCCCGTGCCTGCACTCGTACGACTCGAGCGCCGTCTGCGTCGGCTGCCACGTCGGCGACCAGTACTCCCCTGTCGCGTCATCGCGGATGTAGACGTACCGGCCGCCGAGGTCCGTCGGGACATCGTTGTAGCGATAGCGGGTGAGCCTTCTCAGGCGCGCGTCGCTGAGGAACGAGTAGCCACCGGCGGTGTTGGAGATGATGCCGAAGTAGCCCTCCATGCCGAGGTAGTTGATCCACGGCAGTGGTGTATCGGGCTGCGAGATCACGTACTCCCGCCGTTCGTCATCGAAGTGTCCGTACCGCACGATGGCTCCTAACTTGGGTCGGTCAGCCGCTCGGAACGAGGCGGTCAACGCCCGGCCGGCACATGGCCGGCCGGACGAGGCCCACCGCGGGCGGGTGGCTATGAGAAGGCTATGCGCCGCGACCCGGCCGGCACGTTGCCGGCCAGGCCCGACCGCCTCGAGTGGCGGAGGATTCAGGCGCTTGTTCGCACGCCGTTGTCAATGGTCAGGAGGTTGCCGGACTCAGCGACATGAGGATGTACGGCATCTCGGGATCGTTCGGCGAGGGATTCATGTAGGGATTGCTCTGCGAGGGCCATCCCACGTACTTGCTGCTGCTGAAGACGTTCCAGTCGGCGCCGTACAGCAGTGGGACGTCCGGCGCGTTGGTCGAGAGGTACGATTCGAGGCCCTGCACGACCTGCGTCAACTGCGCGGTGTTGCTCGGATCGGTGCCCTCATACTGATGGAGCAGGGCTGTCGCTGCGGAGTCGTTGACCCCGCCGAAGTTGCCGCTCCCCGCTTGCTGAGAAGCCGGATCGAGCCAGTTGTAGAACTGCACGTACGGGATGTTGCCACCAGCGCCCCAGTGGATCGCTGCCTGGAAGTTACCCGAGACGAGGTTGCCGTTCCACGTGTTGTAGTCCTTGCCGTCGCTCGTTGTCACGGCCATGCCTTCGGACTGGAGTTCCTGGGAGATCAGTGTTGCGTCCTCCCAGTAGTCACTGAAGGGCTGCGGGTCGTAGATCGCGAACTGGATGATCTGCGATCCCTTGTGCCAGCAGTTGGCGACGACTGTGCCATCGCACGCGACCTCGGTCGAGGTTCCCCAGCGCGCAGGTGCCGTCCACCCGTCGCCCGTGAGCTCCTTCTCGACGGTGTCGCCCTGCCACTTGTCGTTCGAGGCCTTGGCGGCGCTCGTCTCAGGGGTGGCGGGCAGATCGTTGGCGAGGTTGGTGCTGATGTAGACCTTCTGGTTCGGCAGGATCAGGCCACCCGACGACGTCGCCGGATACTCGTAGCCCAACTCGCCGAGCTGTGCGAGTGCCTGCCGGTCGATGCCCATGCTGATTGCCCTGCGAACAGCCGCGTCCTTGAGGGCGGGGACCGCATGCGGGCCGGTCAGGTTGAACGTCAGGGTCACCGTGTTGCCCGATGCGAACCATGCGTGGTTGGTCAGCGGGTTGAGGTTGACGAACGTCTGGTAGACGTTCGGTACGTCGTTGCCTGCCCAGTCGAGGTTCCCGCTCGCGAGCTGCTGCGCTGCAGTGTTGTTGTCCGCGATGTATGGGATCTCGATCTTGGACTCCGGCGGCTTGCCGTTCGCCGTGCACGGCACTTTGTCGTTGCAGTTACCGCCCCAGTAGTGGGGGTTGGGCGTGAGCGTGATGAGCTGGGATGTGTAGCCCCCCGCGCCGACCATGAACGGCCCGGTGCCGACCGGCTTTGTGATTGCCATGGTCGGGTTCGAGGCCAGCTGCTGCGCCACGGATGACTGCACGATGAAGGTGGTGCCAAGGATCGACCAGAGGTTGGTGTACTGCGGGCTGCCGAAGGTCAGGGTCACAACGTTGCCGCTGACGCTCGGGTCAACCGTCTGCACGGGAACACCGCTCCAGTCGAGCTTCGGCTGGTCCTTGATGGCCTTGAACGTCGCGGCGACGTCCTTTGCGCTGAGCGCTGAGCCGTCATTGAACTTCACGTTCTGGCGGACCGTGATCGCCAGAGAGTCGCCGCCGTTGCTGAACGTGTAGCCGGTGGCGAGCCAGGGATGGCTCCCGGCCGCGGTCGGATCGAGGGCGTCGAGCTCGTACAGCGGTTCATACATGATGCTGGCCAGGTTCATCGCCCGTGCCGTCGAGTTGGAATCGAATGGGTTGAAATCATTCGAGAATGTCGAGCCGGTCGTCGCTTCCTCGACAAGCGCTTTTCCGGCCGCCGACCCGGGTGCCGGCGTACTCGTGCTGCCGCATGCGGCCAGCCCGAGGAGGGCCGCGACGGTCGCGACCCCGCATATCTGTCGGTTCATCGTAGTTACTCCGTTTTTGCGCGGTCCCTGTGGGCCGCAATTTGCTGATTGATCAGTCAACGTCAGACGTCGCTACGGAGGCCGGCGCCTCTCCGCGCTGGCTTCACGCGCGCGGACTTGGCGTCTCCGTCCGCGCTTCGCGATCGGTGCACCGTGGATCCATGTGCTGCGGTTCCTCATCCTCACTTCTCCTTGTTCGCGGCTGGGGTTGCTGTCGTCTGCTGAGGACGCTCCGGCGCAGGCCGGGGTGCCGATGAATGCGTGGTGGTGACGCCGCCCGCCGACCGCTCCTCCTCCACCCGCCGCTGGGCCGAATCCACATGGAGCCAGCAGGCTGCGGTGTGGCCGGCCGAGACCTCGACACTGGGCGGCGAGACCCGGTGACAGATCTCCATCGCGTACGGGCATCGGGGATGGAAGCGGCAGCCGCTTGGCGGCGCGACGAGGCTTGGTGGCGATCCGCTTCGAGCGAGGCTCGGCGGCTGCGGCCGTTCCGGGTCGGGCGCCGCCGAGAGCAGGAGCTGCGTGTACGGGTGAGCGGGCTCGTCGGTGAGGCTGACACTCGGCGCGGCCTCCACCAGCCGGCCGGCGTACATGACGACGATGGTGTTGGCGAGGTATCGCGCCGACGCGATGTCGTGCGTGACGTACAGGATCGCCAGCCCGTCCGTGTCGCGGAGGTCGGCGAGCAGGTTGAGAATACCGAGGCGGATCGACACGTCGAGCATCGACACCGGCTCGTCGGCGAGCAGCACCCGCGGGCGAACCGCGAGCGCCCGGGCGATCGCGACGCGCTGACGCTGACCGCCCGACAGTTCGTGCGGGAACTTGGCAGCGAACTCATCGGGCGGTTCCAGCGACACGCGGCGGAGCAGCCCCGCCACACCGGCGTCGATGTCGTCGGTGACGTGGTGGATCTTGAGCGGGCGGACCAGGTTGTGGCGCACGCGGTGCACCGGGTTCAGTGAGGCAAAGGGGTCCTGGAACACCATCTGCACCTGGCGCGCGTACTCGCGCGGGCGGCCGCGCGGCGCCGGCCTGCCGTCCAGCAGGATCTCGCCGCCATTCGGAGTGATGATCTTCGCCAGCATCCGGGCGACGGTCGTCTTGCCCGATCCGCTCTCGCCGACGACCGCAGTGACCTGTCCCGCCCCGATGCTGACCGAGACGTCCTCCACCGCGTAGAGCCGTGCGTGTCCGGCGAGCATGCCGCGACCGCGTTTCACCGAGAACCACTTGGTGAGGTTCCTGGCCTCCAGCACGGTGCCGGCGCCCACGGGCGCGGTGTCGACGCTCACCGGCGCGTCCTCGCCGCGCGGGCTGGACCGGTCGCCGCCGGCCGGCCGGCGGCCCTGGGCGGCTCGGGATGGTTCAGCTCGCCGGGGATGGTTGCGTCGCCGGCATGGAGCCAGCATGCGACCTCCCGATCCGGCCCACCGAGCGACCGGAGCAGCGGCCGCTCCTGCCTGCACCGCTCCATCGCCCACGGGCAGCGAGGGTGGAAGGCACAGCCGGTCGGGAGCAGCCTGAGGTCGGGGGGCGATCCGGGGATCCCCTCCATCGCCCGGCGCGGGCCGTGCATCGGTGGGAAGCAGTTGAGGAGTCCATACGTGTACGGCAGGCGCGGGGCGCGGAAGAGGCTGGCCGCGGGGGCGCGCTCCATCAACCTCCCCGCGTACATGACGGCGATCTCGTCGGCCAGCTCGACGAGGAGCGAGAGGTCGTGGGTGATGAAGAGCGCCGCGAACCCGAGCTGCTCGCGCAACCCCATCAGCTCTTCGAGAATCTCGCGCTGTGTGACGACGTCGAGGGCGGTGGTCGGCTCGTCGAGCAGGATCACCTGCGGCTCGAGCGCCAGGGCCATGGCGATCATCGCCCGCTGGCGCATCCCGCCGGAGAGCTCGTGCGGATAGCTGCGAAGCCGGTCGGCCGTCATGCCCACCATGTCGAGCAGCTCGGCGGATCGATCCCACCGGTCCCGTTTCGAGAACGTCGGGCGATGCACCTTCAGCAGGTCTTCGAACTGTGCGCCGATGGTGATGACGGGGTTGAGGGAGTTGAGTGCGCTCTGGAGCACCACCGAGATCTCCGACCAGCGCACCGCCCGCAAGACCGACTCACTGGCGGCGAGGAGGTCGATCGTGCCGCGAGGGCCTTCATCGCTGAAGGGCTTGGAGTGGAAGAGCACCTGGCCCCCGGTGATGACCCCCGGCGAACGGAGGAGCCGGAGGGCGGCCATCGCCAGCGTGGATTTGCCGCTGCCGCTCTCGCCCGCGAGGCCCATCACCTCGCCCCGCCGGAGCACGAGGTCGCAGTCCACGACAGCGGACACGGCGTCCACGCCGTACCCGTAGTCGACGCACAGCCCTCGTATCTCCAGGACCGGCTCGGCGAGCTGCGCGGGCATCGCGTCCGGGGTCCCTGCCGCCGCATCTGGGGCGATCATGTCGGCGGCCCTTCGCCGCCACCGCCGCCGGCGGGCGCACCCGCCGTCGCGGGCTGCTGTCCGACGGGCCCTCGACGACGCATCACCGGCGTGATGCCCAGCCGAGGACGGAAGCTGATGCCGGCACGACGCGCCGAACGTCGCGAAAGTCCGGCGGCGCGCAGACGCGGGTTGACGAACTCGTCGATCCCGAAGTTGAGGAGGGCCAGGCCCATGCCGAGGAGCGCGATGCAGAACCCCGGAGGCAGCCACCACCACCACCAGCCGCTCGCAACGGCGTTCTGCGGATAGGCCTGTTGCAGCATCTCGCCCCAGTTCCAGAGCCCGGCCGGGGTGGCGTTGGGCGCACCTGCCAGCCCCAGGAAGGCGAGGGCGACGTACGCGCCCACCGCGTAGAGCGTCGTGAAGAGAAACGTCGACGCGACGATCGGCAGGAGGTTCGGCAGGACCTCGACGACGATGATCCGCATGCGGCCTTCACCGGAGACCCGCGCTGCCTCGACGAAATCGCGGTTCCGTAAGGACAGCGTCTGCGCGCGCAGCACGCGGGCGCCATACGCCCATCCCGTGGCGGCGACGATGAGGGCGATGATCATGACGTTGGCGCCCGCGGACGGGACGTAGCTGGCAAGCACGATGAGGAGCGGGAGCCCCGGGATTGCCAGGAAGACATTGGAGAGGAGCGACAGCCCCTCGTCGGCGTTGCCGCCGAGGTAGCCGGCGGTCACGCCGACGAGCACCGAGAGCGCGGTGGCGATGGCGCCCGCGATGAACCCGACGAGCAGGGTGGCCCGCGTCGACGCCAGGAGCTGCGACCAGACGTCCTGCGCGAAGACTGTCGTGCCGAGCCAATGTGCGCTCGAGGGCGGCTTGGGCACGAACGCCAGCACCGCCGGCGAGCCGAAGCAGATTCCGGCCGTGTTGCAGACCTGCTCCGCCGGCTGCACGACGATGGTCTGCAACCACGCCGCCGCGGCCTGAGCGCCTGAGCACGCGGTCCGGCAGTAGACCCCTGTCTCATTGGGGCTGTACGGCGCGATCATCGGTCCGATGACGGCGATCACCGCGAACACCACCAGGATGGCGAGCCCGGCGATCACCTTGGGAGAGTGCGGCAGTCGCAGCGCTCTGGACCGCACCGGCGAGCGCCGCGGCTGTGGGGCGGCGCCGGCGAGCGGGGTCTCGGAGAGCGTCGTCGTGATGCCGGTGCTCATGCCGCCGCCTCCTGGCGCGCCCGGGGGTCGATCAGCACATAGACGAGGTCGGCGAGGAGATTGGCGACGAGCACCACCACCACGACCACGAGGAAGATCCCCTGGACAAGGACGTAGTCGAGGTCCTCGACGGCCTTGAAGAGGTGGTATCCGATCCCCGGGTAGTTGAAGACAAGCTCGACGAGCAGCTGACCCGCCACCACCAGGCTGATGGCGATCGAGAAGTTCGAAACGCTGGGGAGCAGGGCGTTGCGGGCGGCGTACCAGACGACCCTGCGCCGAGGCAGCCCCTTGGCACGGGCGAGGAGGACGTAATCCTCGTCCATCGTCGTGATCATCTGGTTGCGCATGCCGAGGATGAACCCGGCCATGGACGCGAGGACGACGGTGGCCGCGGGGAGCACGGCGTGGGACACGATGCTCCACACGTAGTCCCAGCTCATCCCGGGCGCCACCGTGTAGACGTCGTACCCCCCAGAGCTCGGCAGCAGGTGGAGCAGGTGCGCCGTCTCCCCGAAGAACATGATCAGCACCAGCGCGAGGAGGAAGTACGGGATCGCCTGGAAGAACGTGGTCACGGGCATCAGCCAGTCCAGCCACGAGCCGCGGAGCCAGCCCATCACGATCCCGATGAAGGTGCCGAGGAAGAAGCTGATGACGGTGGCGACCCCGAGGAGCCCGATCGTCCAGGGCAGGTACTGCGCGATCAGGGTGGTGACGGGCTGGTTCCCCTGGGTCCACGAGCTGCCGAGGTTGCCGTGGAAGAGGTTCCCCCAGAACTGGAGGTACTGGACCCAGATGCTCGTGTGCACGCCGAAGCCGAGCTCGAGGCGGATGGCGTTGACGCACTGCAGGTTGCAGACCCCGGACTGGGTCGCTCTCGAGATCGCCTCCTGGACCGGGTTCCCCGGCATCACCCGCGGGAGGAAGAAGCTGATGGTGAGCGCCACCCAGGCGGCGATCGCATAAAAGGTGAGACGTCGGAGGATGAGGCGCACGGCTAGGCGACCTGGTGCGCTGAGAGTGACGAGCGACGCACGCGCAGCTCGGTCGCGAGCAGCACTCGGCGTGGGGTGTGGTCGGGTTCCAGCAGCAACCGCGCCAGTTCGCGGCCCATCTCCTCGATCGGCTGCCACACGCTGCTCAACGGAGGTGTGGTGACAGCCGCCACGGGATCGTCGTCATAGCCGACCACGGCGACGTCTTCCGGAACGCGCCGACCCGCCTCCGCGAGCGTCTTCAGCGCTCCGACCGCCATGAGATCCGAGGCGGCGAACACCGCGTCGAGCGCGGGGCGCCGGCGCAGCAGCTCGATGCATCGCGCGAGCTCCCGCGTCCTGGGTGAAGTCCGCCGATTCCTCCAGCGCGGGATCAGGAGCCAGTCCTGCCGCCGCAAGCGCCGAGCGGTAGCCGTTCAACCGATCCTGCCCTGCCGGCATGTCGAGCGGCCCGCCGATGGTGGCGATCGTTCGACGTCCGCCGGTCGTCAGGTGAGCGGTGGCGGCGAACGCTCCACCCACGTTGTCGACGTCCACATAGCTGTGCAGGTCCGGTTCGGCGGGCCGTCCGCCGATCACGAAGGGAACGCCCCGCTCGGCGAGCATCCCGGGGAGCGGGTGGTAGCCGTGCAAGGACACGAGGACGACGCCGTCGATGTGACCTGCGGCCAGGTATCGCTCCAGCCGGTCCGTGTCCGACGTCGACTGGGGCGCAAGCAGGACCAGCTGCATCTCTCGACTTGCCAGGACGTCCTCGATGCCGCGGATCAGCCGGGGGAAGAAGGGATCCCCGAACAGCAGGCTGGTCAGCTCGAAGACGACGAGGGCGATCGCATCGCTGCGTCCGGTCGCCAGGGCTCGGGCTGCATGGTTGGGGATGTAGCCCAGCTTTCGGGATGCGCGCTCGACGGCCCGCCGGGCCTCAGGACTCACCCTCGGGTTGGCGGTGAGCGCGCGCGACGCCGTCGCGCGCGAGACGCGCGCCAACTCGGCGACGTGATCCAGAGTCACCTTTCTGCCATCTTTCATGGAAGCGTTTCCACATTCTGACCTTGAAGGCCGGTTTGTCAAGTGACATAAGACCCTGGATTGGGGGGCCATTCCACACCCCCGCAACGGTGAGAGCGTTTCCACGCAGGCTGTGTCCTACACGTACCGAGACGTGCCGAGACGACGGCCCCGTCCTATCCTCACCGATGCGATGGAGTTCAGCCGCGAACTACGCCCCAAGGTGGCGGCCGGCAGCATCACCGTCTCCTTCCGGCTCTGGCAGCGACCGATGGTTCGAGTTGGTGGCATCTACGCGGTCGGCAACGCCCACGTTCAGGTCGATGCGGTCGACCTGATCCCGTTCTACGCGATCAATGCGGACGACCTACGCCGGTCCGGTGAAGCGGATCGAGAGTTGCTGCGTCAGCGCGCGGCTCACGCCGGACCCATCAACGACGACACCGTCCTCTATCGAATCGAGTTCCACGTGGTTCGCTACCCGGCCTAGCCGATCGCCGGGGCCCTTGACTGGGCGTCGTTGAGCTCCACCGCTTACATCGATTCGGCGTCCGGCGGTGGCACGTGTCTCCGGGCGACGGTTCCTCGCTTGACGCTGTCATCGGGCACCCGCCGATCGCGCGGGCGCGCACCGCGGCCGGCGGCACCATGCCCGACGACCGTGGACCGATCGGCGTTCTCGCGGGCCCGCGTCTGCAGCGCGGCCTCGTACACATCGATCGCGCGGCTGATCTGACGTTCCTTCGCCGCGGGGATGATCTCGATCAGCGCGACGACGACCACGCCGCTCCAGAGCGCCCAGCCGAGCGTGTAGAGGAGGTCGGCCAGCACACCGATGGGCTCCCCGCTGACCGACGCCTTGAGCAGGAATCCGGCGACATGCGCGACCAGGCCAAACCCAAGGCCGGTCCACAGCATCCAGTTGCGGATGCCCCGCTCGGCGACAGTCCGACGCAGGTCGTCCATATGCGCGCTGACCCACGTCAGCTCATCGTCACTGAACGTGCGACCGCTCTCGGGATCCGTGACTCCGGTCATGGTCGAACCTCCTGATGTATCCACCGGGTCCGAGCGTACCCCACCCCTCCCGGCGCGATGCCTGCCGTCGCGGGACGACCGCTGTGGCGCGCGTTTCCAGAGGGTGAGCCGGCAGCAGGTCGCTACGCAGTGCTTCTCAGGAGGTGCACGATCGTCGTCTCAGTGTTGGCCGGATCCGGCGTCGGATCTCCATAGATCTCCCACGAGTGCCCGGCGGACTCCCTTCTGTTCATCGCCATCCACCTGTCGATCGCGTTGTACGCCTGATCCATGTCGCTGTACGGCCCGCGGTGGACGGCGACGACAGCCTCGCCACCTGGCGTTTCTGTCGCGTACACCTCGCCCGCGGCTTCAAATGTCCGCGTGACCTCGACGCCGACGTCGCACAGGATCGGCGCGTCCGGCTGCTTCGAGTGGTGGTCGCCGCCACCCTGCGGGGCCGGACCATCTGCACGGTGACGGAGATCGGCATTCCTACAAACGCAGACTAGTCATTCGGACGACGCGACGATGCCGAAACGGGCCGCCGCGGTCACCGCCTCCGCCCGGCTGCTCACACCGAGTTTGGCGAGGATGGCGGCGACGTGGTGATCGACTGTCTTCTCTGAAAGGTGCAGGCGCCGGGCGATATCGCGGTTGCGCATCGCCTGGCCCAACAGCCCGAGCACCTCGACCTCTCGGGTTGTGAGTTCGACCGCCGTTTCGCGTGGTCGACGGCCGGGGGCCCCGGGGCACAGCGCGAACCCCAGACTCACGGAGGAGGCGCGCCGCAAGTGCGGCGGCCGGTCGCGCGTCAAGCGCATGGAAGATCGTGAGCGCCCGCCGACGATCCGCCTCCGTCGAGCCGGTGCAGAGTGCGACGCCGGCCTCGTAGTCGCAACCGAGCTGGAGCCACGCTGCGGCCGCTGCGGCCGGGTCGCCCGCCAACTCGAGGGCGTATGGCCCAACGGCAATCGACGGCCTGGGGTCTCGTATCGCGCATCGCCGTCGCCACGCTGCCAATTCGCTCACCGCGGAAGCCGCGCCGCGCTGTTGGGCGAGCGACAGGGCCTCCTCCGTGGCAGCCTGGACCCCGCGAGCGTTTCCGGCACCACCTTCCAACCATGCGATCTCGGCTGAGGCGGTCGCAACGGGAAGCAGGTGCTGGAGCTCGCCGGTCGGCCTCGCGATTTCCCACGCCTCGTCGAGTGCCGTTCGCGCATCGGGGTCGCCGCGCCGTGCTCGCAGGAGCGCAACGATCGCGAGCGCCATGGTCCGGGCAACGGCGTTGGTCGTGACCGAGGTGAGGATCGTCGAGGTCGCGTCGGTGGCCGTCTTCAGCTGGCCCTGGTCGAGCAGGCGTCGTGCTTGATGGCCGAGGATCTCGAATCGCCACGCGTCGAGACCGTGCTCGATGCAGTACTCGATCCCTTCACGTTGGTACGTCTCCGCTCGAGCGTAGTCGTGGATGCGAACCGATGCCCACGCGAGATGGATATAACCGCGCCCCACCTGCTCGATGAAGCCCCAGTCCTTGCACAGCTCGACGCTGCGCTCGAGCGCCAATCTCCCCTTGTCGTCGCCAAGCAGGTAGCCGGCGGTCCCGAGGGAGTTCATGGCGTGGACGAGGGTCTCCCGGTCGCCGATGTTCTGCGAAAGTTCCAGGGCTTTGCCGCCCCAGAAGCGCGTCGCGGCCGAATCCTCAACGTTGAGCGCGAGCATGGCGCGGTTGGCGTAGGCGAGAGCGAGCTCGTGTCCGGGCACCAGCTCCTCAAGCATCTCCACAGCGGCGACGCCCGCCTCAGCCGCCTCGGAAACGAGGCCGTGACACCGAAGGTTCGCCGACATCGCACGAAGGGCATCGCCCTCACGGAGTTGATCGCCAAGGTCGCGGTACACGTCGATCGCGGCCCTACGCGTCTCGATCGCGGCTTCGAAATCGCCCGTCAGGTACGACTCCCATGACAGGACCGAAAGGAGCTCTGCCCGACGCTCGCCTGGAAGCTGCTCGCTGAACCGCAAGGCGCGCGCGTAGTGCGCCGCTGCCTCACGATGCGAGCCCACGGCTGCGGCGCTCGCCGCTGCTTCGGGAGCGAACCGCAATACCGCATCGGTGTCGCCGGCAGCCTCGGCGTGATGCGAGAGCAGGCTCAGGTCAGGGGGGCCTTGCTCCGGGTCGCACAACGCCGCCAGCGCAGCCCGGTGGAGCGCCACGCGGCGCGCCGGGGACAGCGACATCTCGACAGTGAGCCGCGCCAACTCGTGACGGAACGCGACCCCACCTGGCAGCGCAACAAGCACCCCCGATGCCAGGCACTCGTCGACGCTCGTGACGGCCTCGGCGTCGAGCGCCTCCAACAGGTCGATGCGAATGCCGGCCGGAAAGATGGCAGTCGTCTCGACGAAGCGCCGCGCGACCGGTCCGAGGCGAGCAACGCGTGCGAGCACCGCGTCCTGGACCGTCTGTGGGACGAAGCCGCCCCCCGCCTCCAGCACCTCGGTCACAAAGAACGGATTCCCGCCAGTCCGGCGATACAGTTCGGCGGCGTCACAATCGTACGGGCCGGCCAGCTCGGCGACCGCGCGCGGTGACAACGGCATCAGGTTGACGCGGACAACCGCCGGAGCCGTCGACAGCTCGCCGATGAGCACTCGCAGAGGGTGGGAGCGGTCGAGCTGGTCGTCGCGGAAGGTCCCGATCACCAGCGCCGGAGCAGCCTCCACTCGGCGAGCCAGCAGCCGGATCACGTCCATGGTCGCGTCGTCGGCCCAGTGCAGGTCTTCCAGCACCAGGACGGTCGGATGCTGGAACCGAAGCTCGTCGAGCAGTGCCGCGGCAACCTCGTACGGCCTGGCGCCCCCGAGGAGTGCCGCTCGCAGGGCTCCGTTCGTGACCGCCGCGACATCGAGCACCGGTGCGAATGGGTGTGGCGTCGTCAGCGCATCGCACGATCCCGTGAGCACCCTGATCGACTGCCGCGCACAGAACGACCTCACCACGGATGTCTTGCCGACGCCGGCCTCTCCGCCGATGAAGATGAACCGGCCCATCGAAGACTCGACAACCTTCGCGAAGTGGGCGTCCAGCTGAGCGAGTTGGTCTTGGCGCTCGAGAAGCGGTTCCGCTCGGAGGGTCGGTTGCAGGCTCTTGAGCATATGAGGCACTCCCGATTCGGGCAGCGGCTATTGTGCATCGTCTCGTGCCGCCGCAGCGGCTGCCGGCGCCGGGCTCCAGCACCGGAATCGGGCCGTCTCCAACGCAGGTGGTTCGTCAAATTGGGTATCGCCCACCACCAATATGGGTAACCATCCCGATTCGCGCTCGCCGGGCGACGTGGCGTCATGTGGCGGTCGGACCACTCAGGGTCCGATCACTGCAGGAGGAATGCAATGGCGCGATACATGGTCGAACGAACCTTTCCGGACGGGCTGGCGATCCCCATGACCGAGGAGGGCGCGACCACGTGCCTCGGTGTGGTGGACCGCAACGCCGAGCTCGGCGTGACGTGGGTGCACTCCTACGTGAGCGACGACAAGAAGAAGACCTACTGCATCTATGACGGGCCCAGCCCCGAGGCAATCCGCCGCGCCGCCGAGCGCAACCAGCTGCCGATCGACGGCATCACGCGGGTGCGGGTGCTCGACCCGTACTTCTACAAGTGACGTGCACTGGGGCGCTTGACTTCGCGGTGAGGCGGTAGCGGTCCACCCAGCGGCGTCGATAAATCAACCAAACGGTCGATGTTTCTTCCCGGTGACGCGGGGAGAGTTGGTCACGACGGCTCGGTACGCCGAGCATCGAAAGAGTTCTTGGAGGTCACGACGATGTTTTCTCGCCGGTTCCCAAGGGTTGTTGCGGGCCCTCCCGCAATTGCCATGCTCACCTTCGGCCTCCTGGCGGCGGCCCCTCAGTTCAGCTCACAGGTGCACGCTGACGCCAGTCCTCCGTCGTGCACCACCCCCATCACCGCTGCCCCGACCGGTCCCGCGACCGTGTCGACGAAGTCGACGGAATTCGGGCAGGTGCTGAGCGTGGGTTCGGGCGCCTTCGCCGGTTGCTCTCTGTACATCCTGACGTCCGACCAGCTCCATTCGATGACGTTTGGGCTGGCTGCGTTCGCGTGCAGCGACGGTCCAAATCCCATCGGCCAACCGTGCGACAGCGTCCTCTGGCCGGCGCTCTTGACCAACGGCGCCCCGATCGCCGGTCCGGGGGTCAACCACAAGCTCCTGGGGACGGTGACCCGCACCGACGTGCTCTCCGGCGAGAGCGTGCAGCAGGTGACGTATGCAGGGCTGCCGTTGTACCGGTTCTTCCAGGACGAGAGCCCGGAGGAAACGGACGGGGCGAACCTTTTCGACCCGGTCACCAGCCCCGCCGGCACGTGGTACCTGGTGGAGCCAGGTCGAGGCCATCCCGCTCCTGGCCGGCTGCAGATGCAGGTTGAAACGGTCGGCGGTAAAGACGTGCTGGCGGCGTCGATGGACAATGACTTCTCGCTCCTGCCGGCGGGAACCTTTCCCGTGTACACGTTGAGCAACGGCAGTGGTCAGGCGTGCCAGAAGTACTGTGCACTGATCTGGCCGCCCGTCCTCACCTCTGCGCAGCCTGAGGCCGGCGACGGCGTCGCGCAGCATGCGCTCGGAGTCGTCGTGAGACCGGACGGAACGCGCCAGGTGACCTACAAGGGCAAGCCCCTGTACCTCTTCATCCAGGACGCGTACATCCCGGGCGTCACCGGGACGCAGAGCATCAACGGGGCGGGTGCGGTCACCCCGTGGGGCGTGTTCAACACGATCGCGTTGCCCTGACGCGGAAGATCCACACGGGTCGTCAAGGCGTGCGTCGCCGATCCGACGAGGTGTGAAGCACCGCCTGATTCCCCGAGCAACGAGCGAAGCCCCGGCCGATCATCCGGCCGGGGCTTTCTCATGTGTGCGAGCGCAGCGCTGAGCTGAGCCGCCCCTAGACCGCGGCTTCGATCGCCTGTGACATCAGACGTTCGACCTCGTCCGTCGCACGCTCGCCGCGGCCGAGCGCGGCGATCTCGGCCGCGAGACGTCGAGCTGCAGAGCGAGCGCCGTCATCCCGGAGCAGGGCGTCGACCTCGGTCGCGATCTCCGCGGCAGACGCGGATTGATCGATGACTCTGCCCGCGCCGCTGGCCGCCACACGGGCCGCATTGCCGTGTTGATCTCGGCCCTGCGGGATGCACACGATGGGAACGCCGGCAGCGAGCGCCGTGGTGATGGTGCTCAGTCCTGCGTGGCAGATGACCGCGGCCATGTGTGGGAGGACCGCGTCGTGCGGCAGGAAATCGCGAACGGTCACGTTGGGCGGCGCGACGACCGCCTCGCGGTTGACGACCCCGCCGAGCGTCAGCAGGATTCGCACCGGCAGTGACCCGACCGCCTCGAGCATCGCGGGCAGCGCCTCAGTCTGTCCCTGCAGTGTCGTGCTGAGGCTGAGGAGCACCCATGGATCACCGCGCCGCGCGATGATCTCGAGATCGGTGGGAGGAAGCGACTGTCGCCCGAAGTCCGGATGGGCGATCGGCCCGGTGTACAGGGTGTTCCGAGGCAGTTCCACCGGCGCATCCAGTCCCTGCGGTATCACCGCCAGGACGCTGTCGGTGAGGGCGAGGACTTCGCGGACGTTTCCGTTCATCACATCGTCGAACCCGCCGTCGACAAACGCCGAGTACAGCACGTGGACGATGACCGCGGTCGGCAGCCGAAGCTGCCGTGCGGCGGTGAGCGCCGCTTCCATCATGCAGTCCACGACCAGCACGTCCGCTGCAAAGGACTGACTCTCGGCGATGACGTCGTCTCGCGTCGCGTCGCTGTGCAGGAGATCCATCAAGCGGTCCATCGCATCGTCCATGCGGAGGCTCGCCGGCCACGGAATCATCGAGCGGAACGTTGCGAACTCGATGCCCGCATCAGCGGCTCGCGCCGCCATCGATTCCCAACCGAGCATCCGCACACGGTGGCCCCTGCGGACCAGGCGCGTGCCAAGGTTGAAGGCCGGCGGCGTGTTGCCGCCGCCGTCCCACGACACGATCAGGAACCTGCGTGCCGTAGTCACTGCGCAGGCTTGACGTTCTGGTTGCGGTTGAACAGGTTGCCCGAGTCGTACTCGCGCTTCAATCGAGAGAGCCTCCCGTAGAGGTCGGCGCCATAGGCCGCCCGCACCTGATCCCCATCGGCTTCCGGCAGGAAGTTCACGTACGACCCACCGTCAGACAGTGGCGCGAGGGCGGCAGAGAACTCGCGGTTCGCTGCAATATGCTTGTGGTCCTCACCCGGCTCAACCCACGTCGACACGACGTTGTAGGTGAACCCCGCGGTTCGGCCGCTGAAGGCCGTCGCGTCCGGCGCGATGCGAGCGACCGCGCCGCCCATCTGATGAAAGTGAATTGCCGACATCGGTGACGGCATCCGGGCACCGTGTGCGAGCGCGACGTCGATGAACTCGTCATCGAGATCACGCACGTATCCACCGCGAAAGTAGTTGCGCAGCCCTTGCGGCGCTCCGGCGTCGAGCATCCCCTGCAGTGCCGGGTACGGCATCGGGCCGAACAGATCAGTCGACGGACCCAGCGTGCGCAGGGACTCGAGCGCGGCGGCTCCGGCATCGAGATCGCCGCACCAGCATCCGACGATACCCACCGCCTTCTGGCCGACGAGCGCCGCCGGGACGAACGGTTCGGGAGGCGCGGTCATGATCACGCCCAGCATGGTCGCCTCGTCAGGGGCGTCGTGCGCCCAGTCACGGAAGGCGGTCAAGACCTCCCTCCCACGGGAGAGTGGAAACAGCATCAGGCCACCGAGGACCGTCGAGACGTGGTGAAGGGCAAAGCCGAATCGCGCCACCACGCCGAAATTACCGCCACCGCCACGGAGCCCCCACAGCAGCCCCGAGTGGTCGGCCTCGCTCGCTCGCACGATCGCTCCGTCCGCGGTCACCACGTCGGCCGATATGAGGCTGTCGCATGCGAGTCCGAACTTTCGTTGCAGCCAGCCGATCCCGCCGCCAAGCGTGAGCCCGGCAACGCCGGTGCTCGAGATGAGTCCACCGGTGCTCGCCAGTCCGTGTGCGCCGGTTGCCGAGTCGTAGTCAGCCCATGTCGCACCTGGTTCGACGCTCGCGGTTTGCGCCTCCGCATCCACCATGACCTTCCGCATTCTCGAGAGGTCGATCATGACCCCGCCGTCACACGCGCTGAGGCCGGCAACGCTGTGCCCTCCCGCGCGTACCGAGAAGGCGCATCCAGCAGTGCGCACGAGGTTGACCGCGGCGACGATGTCATCAGCGGTGAGGCATTGAGCGATCAGCGCCGGATGGGCATCGACCGTGCCGTTCCACACAGCGCGAGCGGCATCGTATCTGTGGTCACCGGGTTTGATCACGTCGCCCGCGAACGCATCTCGGAAGGGTCCGGAAAGCGAATCCGCATTGAAGCTGTTCATGGTGCCTCCCAACGTCGAACTCATGGGCAAGATGTTGAGGGTCCGGATCACGCACCGCTATGACGCTGCATCACATGCGGCGTGTGACCTGACGTCACAGCTGGTGACTACAAGGCCGACAGATCGATTCGCCGGTCGCGACGCGCCACACGCGACCATTCGCCCGCGACGCGACGACGCAGCCGCTGCTCATCGACGAGCACATAGCGCCCGGCCTCCTGCTGGATGTCCCCATCCGCCATGAGCAGGCCGAGCGCGCGATTGACGTTTTCCCGGCTCACGCCGATCATCGCCGCAAGGGTGGACTGCGATATCTTCGGTGTGACCGCGCGGCCACTCCCACTCTCGGGACTGGCGTCCACCAGCTCGAGCAGCCGAAGGACGAGCCGGTCGGTGAGCGGGCGGGTCGCCAGCGATGCGATGACCATCGTCTGCCAGCGTGAATTGGAGGCCAGGCGCTCGAGCACCCGATCCTTCACCCCGCGTGTGCTGCTCCATGAACGGCGCGAGGTTGCGCCGGTCGAGGCGAAGCAATGTGGCCGGCTCCGAGGCGATGACCGCGACGATTCGAGTGTGCTCTGCAGCGAAGTAGCCGGGCTCGCCGAAGGTCATCCCCGGTCCGTGCAGGGAGTGGATCACCTCCTCCCCGTCGGCGTCGATCGCATAGCCCTTCATCTCGCCGGACAGGACGACGAAGAGCTCGTCCGCGGGGTCGCCGACGTGGCAGACGTGCTCACCACGAACCAGGTCCCGCGCTCGTGTCACAGCGGCGAGCGGCTCGATCTGATCGCGCGTCATGCCCTCAAAGAGGTACGAGCGGGCGAGGCCTGCCAGGACATCGTGATCCGGGCGCACGCGCAATAGTCTGCGGCAGGCACGAGCGCATCGGGTGCGCGATCCTGCTGCCGGTGCATACGGGCAACCGGCGGGGAGCGACCCTCGTGAGCTACGTGATCAGGTGAGTTCCGCGAGCCCGTGGACGACCCAGGCCTTGAGATCCTCGGAGCCGCAGAAGGGTGCGTTGTCCGCCTCGGCTCGCGACAAGACCTGGGCAGGTGTGGCGCCTGCTCGGAGACCGGCATAGAGGTAGGCGGCGGCCGAGGAGCGCCGACCCGTGCGACAAGTCACGAGGGTCGGCCGTGGTAGTCGATCCAGGGCAGCGACCTGCTGCCGTGCCAGGTCCATGTCGAGCACCCGATCAGCCCCCGGTTGAAGGTGAGCCCGGCGGGACCCTCGAACTCGTCCACTGCTGGGCTCTATCCCTCGCGTTCAGCGCACGGGGAACGCAAGAGACCCCTGGCACGATGCCAGGGGTCTCCTTTCAGGAAGGGAATGAGTTTCGTTGACTGAGCCGCCGTCGGTGGATCTTGTCACATTAGCTGCAAGTGTGGATCACCCTAACATCTTCGAACACCAAGGTCGGCCGACGTGGGCGGAGCGCGAGATCAGAGACAGGCAGCCCGAGGTCACGGTCACGGCCGCGCCCGCCCGGCCGCTCCATCCTCCGTCGTCCCGGGTTCCGAGGTGCCTGGGTGTGGACGGCGGCTCCTGCGTGGAAGTGTGGTGCGATCGTCGCCAAGGCAACCTGACCGGTGGTTCACGACGAAACCACGACCATCGCCCCAACGATTCCGCTGACTCAATCCTGTTGCGTAGCGCAGCGCCGTGCGGTTCGGAACAACCATATGGGCCACTTCCCGATGAGAGCCACTGAAGAGTTGGATTACTCGACAACGATCTGCTCCCGCTGCGGTGACCGGGAGCGGCTCATCGTCAAGACAGGCAATGGTGTCGTCAGCCGCTGCTACGTTTGCGGCGATGCGGCCACCTGGGTGACGGCGGCACGCGCGACATCTCCTACGGGCACCGTGAGGGCTCAGTCAGCGGCTGCAACGTCTTCGACATAGGCATGAGGCGGGACCTCGCCCGTTGACCGTGTCAGTACACTCCCGGCAATGGGCGGCGTGGGCACCGGCTGGTATACGAAACCTGCCTGCGGAGTTGACACGTTTCACGGCACGGCCCGTTCGAGCGATTCCGGTCATCAGCAGTTCGCGGTGCGGTGGTGAGAACCGTGAGCTCACGCAATCCCGAGTCGGTGCACACCGGCTCGTCGGTCGCATCGATCCCCGTACCAGCAGGCCGGCTTGAGGTCGTCATCGACCACCCGCGGATCTCTGGTGTCTGGCGATTCGAGACTGCGGCGCCGTCCGTGCTCACGGTCGACTTTCTCGCTGCGGATCCCATCGATGTGGTGGGCGGCACGGCCATACAGCGGGGTGTGTGCGACGGCTTCATCGCGACCCCGCGGATCCGCGCGCGCATCAACGGGGTTGAGCACGAGGTCGTCAGCAGCGCCGAGAGCGTGCTCGAACGCAACTACTCGCGACCCGACCACCAGACGGCGTACGTGGCCGACCGATGGGGCACGGCGTTCAACGACGCCCGGCTGAGGCAGTGTCGCAGGCTCCTCAAGGGGATCACCGGCGAGGTCTGCGACGTCGGCTCCGGCTACTCCATGGTCTGGCACAGCGGTCCGTGGCCCTTCACCGTGCACGCCTTCGATCGCGATCCGGCAGCCGTGGCCGCGCTGCAGCAGATGGGCGTGGATTCGCGCTTTGCTCCCGCCGACGACCCGCCCTTCGAGAACGGCCGGTTCGACGCTGTCTACGCCGGCGAGATCATCGAGCATCTCCCCGAACCTCACCATGCGCTGCGCCGCTGGGTGGAGTTGCTCAAGCCGAATGGACGGCTGATCGTCACCACACCGAACCGCCGCCATTTGTTGACTCGAGTCCGCGGTTTCGAGCTGGTGGAGAATCCGGAGCATCTCTTCGAATGGGACCTGCGTCAGCTGCGCCGAGCGGTCGTCGCCGCCGGCGCTCAGGTCGACACGGCCGAGGGCTTGATCCAGCAGCTACCTGTCTGGATCCCCGGCAGGGGATGGCGCGACCTCACGCCCGCGCTGGTGCATCGCGTGCGCAACACCCCAGGATGGTTCGTGCGCGCCATGATCGACGCCGGCCGCTGGGCACCGTCACTCGCCTACAACCTCGCCGTGGCGGCCCACCGGTTCGACAACTCGAACACAACGCCCTTTGGCTAGAAACGGAAGACGCCGGTCATCACCGTGGACACGGGGAGCTGAGTCTGCACGCGCAGGGCACCGTCGGCACCCTCGCTGAAGCTGAACTGGACACCGACCTGCAGGTGGAACCAGTCGAGGTGCGTGTTGCTGATGTCGATGCCGGGCTGCAGAGTGAGGGCGCTCCCCGAGCTGTCGGTCCATTGCAGACCGCCCTGCAGCATTGTCTGAAGCACCATGCCGCCGATTGTCGGCCAGGTCTGGTTGATGAGGTTCCACTGCAACGCAAGCTGCCCGGGCTGGAATGAATCGTTGGGCTGGACAACGAACGCAGGGTCGCTGAGGATGTCGGTCGTTCCCAGCCGGCTGCTGAGAGACTGGAAGTGGAGATCACTGACTTGAAACTGGACCTGCCAGACGTAGCTGTGACCGATGAGGTCTGACTGGTTGACCCACTGAGTGACGAGATGCGGGTCTCCCATCAGGCGTTCGCCTGGTCCGGGTTCTGCTCCGCTACCAGGTCGCCGCCACCACTGCTATTGCCGAGGTCGACACCTGCTGCGGTGAGGATGGACTCGATCTCGCTGAGGCTCATGTCGATGGTGCCGATCTGGGTGCCCTCGCCGATCTCCGCGGAGGCAGTGTAGGGGACTCCGCTGGTATTGACCTCGCTGCCCGCCTCCGGCGCAGCAGACTGCGGAACCGCGGCCGCCCCAGGGTCATCGACGGGTTGCCACTGGGCGCCATCCCACCACCACTGACCGTCCTCAGATCGCGGAGCGTCTGCCGGGATTGTTGTCATGGATGCCTCCTCCACTGGACGATCAGACCGCGGCTTTGCTGATCAGTACGCCCCGGCGAAACGAGAGTCTGACTTCCGCGCGGGGAGAGCGCAAACAAGCGAGGTTCAGCCCTGCCGGGTAGACGGGGCAGCACGTTCTCGGCATCGTGACCGATGCTGGCGTGAGCGACCATGCGGTCCCGTGAAGACCTGCTCTCGCCAGGAGTCCGCGGTAATACCTGCTCCCCCGCGGAAGGCCGGTCGCGCCGGCGCACTCAATTACCCGTGACACCGATGCCGACGATCAAGACGGCGAGGCTAATGGTGACCGGAACCAGCCGGGCGGCCAACTCGCGCCAGCTCCTGATGCTCGCGGACCTGGCCATGGGGAGCGCGAGCAGCGCAGCGACCACGATGAGGGCCAGTCCGATGCTGAAGATGGCCAGGAAGCCGAGGGCCGCGGCGCCAGTGAAGGCAGCGGTGAGCGGAAAGCTGGCCGCCGTGTCACGTCGGATCCCGAGCAGCACTGCTCCGCTCAGCGCGGCTGCAGCGATACCGGCAATGAAGACTGTGACGAAGTCCACCCGGCTCCAGTAGCCGCTGGGTAAGTTGGTGATACTTCCTCCTTGGGAGGCGATGAGGGACCGGTAGCCCCAGTCAGCGGCGGCAGCACCAGCCGCTCCCAGGACGGCAAGCGCCATGGCTCGTGTGCGAGGCCTCGCCGCGAGCCCCCCTCGCCGGGTGATCGTACCCATCGCCACGATCATGACGCCTGGCCCGCCACGGTCCTCGCGTTGCCCCGGTTCCTCGGCGCTTGCCACCGCAGCTCGACGAGGTGGTTCCTGCGCAACCGCAGCCCGGCGCCAAGGCCGGATATGACCTGCGCGATCGCGCAAACGCTCAAGGAACCAAATTGCACGCTGGGGTGAATCGGGCTATTCTCCTTGGACGCCGAGGTCCGCACCTGCAGCATCGCCAGGATGCAGCCCAGCGTGGATCGCGACAACGATCGGGGGACGTCAGCAGGAACGCGAGGCTTATGTGGTGGGCGGCACGACGACCTCGATGAGTCCGGTGTCGGTGTCGTAGACCAGACCCGACACGAGAAGCCCCGCCGGAAGGGCGCGCCGGAGGATATCGACGTCGATCGTGACCGCGGCGTACGGGTCGCTGACGGCCTTGGTGTCGAGCTCGGCGACAGGCATCTCAAAAAACTCGGCTAGCATCTCCGGATAGCGGGTGAGTCTCTTGATCCCGCAGTCGGTGTGCTGCAGAACCACCAAGTGGGGCTGGCTGCCCCCCGCTTGACCGCCAGCACCTTCTTGGCCGAGCTTAGCGAGCAGCTGCCAGGAGCGCAGGACCCCCGCCGTGACGCGGCCGCCGATGTTGCGCATCACGACCGCCTCTCCGAGGTCGAGACCGAGAACATGGCTCGGGTCGACCCGAGAGTCGACGCATCCGATGACCCGCAGCGTCTGGTTGCTCGGGAACGGCAGGCCGGCGAACGCGCCGCCGGCGGCGAACCGAGCGTTCCGTCGGACCAGTTCATCGGCGGTGACGGCCATCGCCACAGTCTACGGGCGCCGTGAACCCGCCGATCACCGGTGAAGTTCGGCCCAACCCGCTTCCATCTGCAGGTGGTCTCTGGTCGCGACGCTCGCGTCAGTGACCTCCGCTTTCCCCAGGCTATTGACGGTACAGACAAGCGGCCACCCGATCGAGCTCCCGGTCGCCCCCAAGTGCCGTTTACTCAGGTGTGTGTGTAGTGCGCGTGGGATCCTTTGGCTTCGATCCCCGCGCTCGGCGTGACTGAAAGACACCTCCGCGCGATGAGCGTGTCGGGGGAACGGGTTCCTCGAACCTCCATCTCGAGCGAAGCAGCCTCCGGCCGCCTCGAGGCGGTGGCAACGACGATCACGGTGACGCACAAGAGCGCGATCGCCTCCAGGTGTCCCGTGGAGTGCAAGAGCGGGGTCTCAAACACGTAAGCCACGTTGAGCACCAGAGCCCCGACGACAGCGACAACCAGGTTGCGTCGTCCCAGGTCGATCAGCACCGCGCCCATGAGAAGGAGATCGGCGCCGAAGACATGGGGTGAGAACAAGAGCGAAAGCGCAATGCCGATGTCGATCGCCAGCAGTGGGTCTCGACGCAAGTGTCCACGCAACGGAAACATTGAATCGCCCCGGGAAAACTGGAGACTCCATTCCTTGAGAGGATGGAGCGATGAGCAGACAGGGCAGGTATCCGGCGGAGCTCCGGGAACGGGCCGTGCGCATGGTGCTCGAACATCGCAGCGAGTACCCATCGGAGTGGGCGGCGATCAAGTCCATCGCCGCGAAGTTAGGCGTGCATCACGAGAGCGTTCGGGTCTGGGTGCGCCGCGCCCAGGTCGACGCCGGTGAGCGCGCCGGGCTGACCACCGAGGAGCGGGAACAACTCCGCCTCCTGGAACGGGAAGTGCGTGAGCTGCGCCGCGCCAATGAGATCCTCAAGAGCGCCTCGCTTTTCTTCGCGACCGAGCTCGACGGTCGACGACCGAGATGACCGCGTACATCGACGCCCAGCGCGATCGGTACGGGGTCGAGCCGATCTGCCGGGTGCTGCAGTTCGCCCCTGCCACGTATTACGCCGCCAAGAGCCGCCCAGCGTCAGCACGGAGCCTGCGCGACGACGAGCTCAAGGGCGAGATTACGCGCGTCTGGAACGAGCACCGCCGGGTGTACGGAGCCGACAAGGTGTGGGCCCAGCTCCGACGTGAGGGACACAAGCTGGCCCGCTGCACGGTGGAGCGGCTGATGCGCGACCTGGGGATCCGCGGCGTGGTCCGCGGCAAGATCGTGCGCACCACCTTCCCCGGCGAGACGGCGGCGCGGCCGGCAGACCTGGTCGACCGCCAGTTCCATGCCGAAGCACCGAACCGCTTGTGGGTGGCCGACCTAACGTATGTCAAGACCCACTCGGGATGGGTCTATGTGGCCTTCGTCATCGATGTCTTCTCGCGCTTCGTGGTCGGCTGGCAGGCCTCGCGATCGCTGCGCACCGACCTTGCCCTCGACGCTCTCGAGATGGCCATCTGGGCGCGCCGTGGTGAGCGGCTCGAGGGTCTCATTCACCATTCGGATCGCGGCGCGCAATACCTTGCGATTCGGTACACCGAGCGGCTCGCCGCCGCCGGCGCGGTGACGTCGGTGGGCTCGCGCGGTGACTCGTATGACAACGCGCTCGCGGAATCCTTCCACGGCCTGTACAAGGCGGAGCTGATCCATCGTCAGCCGTGGCGCGGTCTCGATGATGTCGAGTTCGAGACGCTCGAGTACGTCGACTGGTTCAACCAGCGTCGTCTGCACGGGGAGATCGGCATGATCCCTCCAGCTGAGCTTGAGGCGACCTATTACCATCAGTCACCCCAAGTCGCGGTGGCTGGGACTCGATAACCCGAGTCTCTATGAAACCCGGGGCGGTTCAACATCGCGAGTGCGAACGCGATGCCGGCGGCCGCAACGATGAAGCCCCACTCCGAGCCCTCGATGGCTGTTGCAATGCCGGGGAGCCCGTCAGTAAACGGAGTCTGCGGCTGGTTCTGGCTCAGCGTGCCCATGAGGTGTGCGAGTGTTCCACCGCTCACGACCACGAGGGACGTCAGCAACCATACGCCGGCCCCCGCGGCAAGCCCAAGCAGCGTCGGCCACATGCGAGCAACGATCAACACGATCGGGACGAGCCAGATGTCTTGTGGCTTGGCCAGGAGGACAGACAGCGCGAGTCCCGCTGCGAATCCGTGGTTGGCCCGCATGAGGAGATACGCACCAAGGAGTGCAACCAGCATGAGCCCAATCCATTGTGCGAAAAGCAGCGTCTCGAGCCCCGGTAATGGCGCGACCAGTGCTATGGCGACAACCACGAGGCGCAGGCGCAGGTTCACGGAGCCGGCAAGCAATCGTTGCGCCATGCAGATTCCCACAAGGAGCGCGGCCGCTTCGATCGCAACGCTGAGCAAGGTGTACGCAGAGAGACTCAGGCCAGCAAAAGGCTGAACAAGCCACGCCATCAGTGGCGGGTTGTTGAAGGCCTCGAACTCCGTTCGCCTGCAAGTGGCCCCCGAGGAGCGCGAGTTGTGCGGCACGCTCGGCTCCAATGCAGTACACGCAGCCGTGTGCCGCGATGATTCTTCCCGCTGTCTGGAAGACAAGAGCGTCAGTGGAGTCCAGCGCCTGAGCCCCACGGATCGCTTGCGCGATGGCAGCTGCGGCCGCGACGACTGCCAGCAGCGCGATCAAACCGACCAGGACCACGCGTGACCTGGTTTCGCCATTTCCCCCTGAACCAGTCTCTCCGGGGCCCGCGCGCAGGTCGGAGTCGTGAGTGGCGACACGTTGCTGTGCGAGCGAAATGCTCGGCATGCGACCCCCCTGAACCCCACGGCCCCTTCCTGACTTCCACTATGACGTGTTTGGGGCGATGCGGTCAAGTTCCGAGTCTTAGGGGACCCGACACACTCGCACCGTCGTCAGACGGTGAGGCCGAGCGGCTGTCCCATTCCGCGTCCATGCTCACAGACGCGGTCCCATCGTCCCAAAACTGCGGTTTACCGACCGGTTTCGAGAAAGCCAAACTTTTTGGGGTGCCGTTGGGCCGGGATGCGGTCGCGTCGGTTTGCGTGGAGTTCCTACGCGCGACTGTCGCGTGAACCTGACCGGCCGACGCGCGACGGACGACGGCGCGAAGACCGGTACGCGGGACGCCTGATCGCGTCTACTGGCGTCCTCGGTGCGGGATTGTCAGGGATTGACCTGCACCTGAATGCGGTACGTCGGTCCGGCCGCCGTATCGACATACAGGGTCGCGGCGCCCGGATTGGTGCCGATCAGCATCTCACCAAACCCAGAGCCGCCGCCAGCACACACGACGTTTGCCCCCTCGAGATGAAGCGCACGAGGCGCAGGCGCGTCCTCAATGTAGATCTTCGAGCCAATCGTCATGACCGTCGTAGCGCCAGCGATCGACCGGTTCACTTGATTGCCCTCGTCCGGGATATTCACCGACGGCGCACACTCCACGACGTTATGCGCATCGCCCGGCACCGCGAGCACAGCGTCGGATCGCAACAGCTCCCCAAAGCCGATGGCGATCAGTATTGCAAGTGTAGTGATCACGAAAAGTCGCCAGTTGTGATCACGAAAAGTCGCCACCCAGACGATCAGCGAACTGTACCAGCGTCACCTCCCTTTGCCTTGTGGGCGTCGACGTAGTTTCGGGTCCGATAGCTGTGCCCACGAACGTTCACGACCGTGGCGTTGTGGAGCAAGCGGTCGACGATGGCGCCGGCCACCACCTGGTCGGCGAAGACCTGGCCCCAATCCGCGAAGCCTCGATTCGAGGTCAGCACGATCGATCCGCGCTCATAGCGGCGACTGACGAGTTGAAAGATCCAGTTCGCGGACGTCTGGTCGAGCGGGAGATAGCCGAGCTCGTCGATCACCAGCACCGAGGGGCCGGTGTAGGTGCGCATCTTGTAGGCAGCGGTGCCCTCGAGGTGCGCCGACTGGAGGTTGGCCACCAGGTCCGCGGCAGAGACGAAGTACGTTCGGTAGCCGGCCTCGGTTGCTGCGATGCCCAGTGCGGTGGCGAGGTGGGTCTTGCCCACGCCCGGAGGTCCGAGCAGGAGCACATTGCGCTTCTCCTCGACAAAGCGCAGCGTCGAGAGCTCGCCCATCACCGCACGATCCAATGAGGGCTGGAAGTCGAAGTCAAAGTCGGCCAGCGTCTTGTGGACGGGATAGCGCGCAAACCGCAATCGTCCGCGCAGACGCCGTGCTCGGGTGGCCTGCACCTCGATGTCGAGGAGCCGCTCCAGGATCTGCGTGGCGCTGGCCTGCTCGCGCTGCGCCCGATCCAGCTCGGCGCCGAGATGCTCGGCGGCGGCGGTCAATTCGAGATAGCTGAGGTGCTCACGCAGGCGCTGATACACGGTGGCCTCGAGCGCGCTGCTCATTGCGCCACCTCGTAGTCGGCGAGGTCACGCACCTGGACGTGTTCGCCCGCGAGGCGCTGGGTGATGTCCACCACCACCGGGCGGTGCACCGTGGTGGTGTGCGCCGTGGCAGCGGCGACGACGTGCGCGGGCAGCGAGGTGAGCAGCGGCAGCTCCGCCGCCCATGCTGCCGCCACCACCAACCCCGTGGTCCGGTGGCGTCGTGGCAACACCCGTTCGCGGATCCACTGCGCGGCCAGAGCGTCGTAGTCGGCGACGCTCACCACCGGCGGCAACGCTCGACCGGTGAGCCAGACCAGGAAGCTCTCCTTGACCTCGCGGACCATGCGTTCGACCTTGCCCTTGGTCTTGGCGCGGTACGGGCGGCAGGCTTTCGGCACCACGCCGAGCAACCCCGCCCAGTCGATCCATTCGGGCGCGAAGATGGCGCGCCCATCCGACGTTGAGCCGATCACGAAGGCGGGATCTCGGTCCGAGAGCACGTGCTTGGTTGCCCCGCCGAGGTCGTCGAGGTCAGCGCCAGACGGGTCAGCGTCGTGGTCCTGGTTCGATCCAACGCGAAACGCACCGCGGGTCGACGGCTGTATCCGAGGATGGTCACGAGCGCGAACAGCTCACGCGGTTCGCCGTCGACCGGCCAGACGCCCATGTGTCCCCAGTCGGTCTGGGCCTGCTTTCCAGGATCGGTCTCGAAGCGGATCTCGGGCTCGCGCACCACCGCCGCCGGAGCAGGCGCAGTTGCCGCTGGAACGACGGGTAGCTGCCCGTGTACCCGTACTGCTCCGCCAGTTCCTGATGCAGGTCGGTGCCGCGGATGGTCGCGCAGCCGCCAAGCCGTCGCTCGACGTGTGCCAGCTGCGCCGCCGTGAGGTTGGTCGGCTTCGCGCGCACGTACCGCGCCGGCCCTTCCCGACCCAACTCGCGGCGCACCGTGTCTCGACACACTCCGAACTCTCGGGCCAACGCGCTCACCGTCCAACCGTGGTGATGCAGGGCTTTCATTTCCATCCAGGTTTCTCCAGACTGCACGCCAGGTCCCCCTTGTGAGCTCCGGCTTCGAACACCAAGAGCTTGTTCGGGGGACTTCTTTTCTTCAAGCCGTCGGTGCCTGGGCACCTGGCGAAGATTCGTGATCAGGAGTGGCTAGATTTCGTGATCACCCACAGCAAGTGCTGCGGCAGCTAGCACCACGCTGTAACGATCTAGACGGAGAGGAGTACGCAAGCGTCGCCAGACGACGACGTCACCCGCTACCGCGAGTGCCACCACGACCGGCGGAAGGATGAGGAATCCCGACGGCAGGAAGCCACCCGCCACGACTAGAACGACCGCGGTACCGCTGACCAGCGATTCCGCGACCAAATGACCGGCCTGGTACTCGCGAGATAGTGCTCTAGTCGCTTCCGGTCGTTGGTGCCTTGATCGGTACGCAACGACAACGATCAGAGCGACGAGCAGCAGACCATACGATCCTAGAAATAGGTAGACCGCGGCACCCGTTATCGAAGGAAGGTGCTCCAACAGGAGAACGAACGCAATCGTCCCCGCAACCACAGCGACGGGGATCAGGACAAGAGCGAGCGAGTGATGTCCCTAGTCGTGGTGTAAATCCGGGGTGACCTCAGCGCTGCCGACGAGGTAGACAAAGAAGGCCACCGCGGAGTTCTCTTGGAAGCTCTTACCCAAACCAGGAGACCCACGATGGCCCAGAACAGGATGATGCCCCCGGCACTGCTCGAGCAACTCCAGGGCGCAGACACGGACGTGTTGCGACGCGTCCTCGAGCACGCCATGCAGCGGTTGATCGAAGCCGAGGCGGCCACGCAGATCGGCGCCGGCCCGCACGAGCGAGCGTCGACGCCGCACCACGTACCGCAACGGCTACCGGGAGCGGATCCTCGACACCGGCTCGGGACGTCTCGAGTTGCAGATCCCCAAGCTGCGCACGGGCAGCTTCTTCCCGACGCTGCTCGAGCCGCGACGGCGCATCGACCGCGCGCTCCTCGGCGGTGGTCCAGGAGGCCTACGTGCTCGGCATCAGCACCCGCAAGGTCGACGACCTCATGGCCGCGCTGGGTGGCTGCAGCATCAGCCGCAGCGAGGTGAGCCGGATCTGCGCGCTGCTCGACGAGGAGCTCGCCGAGTTCCGTGAGCGCCCCCTCGATGAGCCGTACCCGTACGTGTGGTTCGACGCCACGTACGAGAAGGTGCGTCAGGGTGCGCGCATCGTCAGCCAGGCCGCCGTCGTCGCCGTGGGCGTGCGCGACACCGGCGAGAAGAGCGTGCTCGGCCTCGCCATCGGCGCCAGCGAGACCGAGGCGTTCTGGCTGGAGTTCTGCCGCAGCCTGTCGCGACGCGGGCTGAGCGGCGTGCAGCTGGTCATCTCCGATGCCCACGAGGGGCTGCGCAGCGCCTTGTCGCAGGTGTTCGCCGGTGCGACCTGGCAGCGCTGCAAGGTGCACTTCCTGCGCAACGTGGCCAGCGCGGTGCCCAAGCTGCACGCGCCGGCGGTGCTCGCGGTGGTGAAGTCGATCTTCCTGCAGCCGACCCGCGAGACTTCCCGGGACGCGGTGAACCACGCCCTCAACGTGCTGGAGCCACGCTTTCCCGCGGTGGCAGCCAAGCTCCGCGCCGCTGAGGCCGACGTGCTCGCCTACCTGGACTTTCCCGTCGACCACTGGCGCTCGATCTCCTCGACCAACGCCATCGAGCGTGTCAACGCCGAGCTCGACCGCCGCGCCAAGGTGGTCGGCATCTTCCCCAACACCGACTCACTGCTGCGCCTGTTCACCGCGGTGCTCCAGGACCAGCACGACGAGTGGCAGGACGGACGCCGCCACTTCAGTCAGCAGTCGATGGCGCGCGTGCTCCACCCCGACGGCCGCCGCTTGCTCACCAACCCGCTCACGGAGGGACTCGTCGCGTAGCTCACCGACGTTGTGAGAACTCCACCGAATTCACACCACTACCGGGGACTTGACAGCGGGGCCCCTCATGTCGGCGAGCTTTCGGGGGCGCCCACCAGCCGGCGTGGTCATGCAAGCCACCCTACGGGGAGCCGGGTGTGACCCCCTGAGAGGTCACGGGTTCGTGACCGGCGCAATGCGACAGGCGGACGGCGCGAGACCGCGAGGCCTCGACTAGCCATCGGCCTTTCAAGGGCCCAGCTGATTCAACCAAAGCAGGTCGGCCTGCCGACAGGCGTCGCTAACCGGAAGTTCGGCGGCATTCGTCAGTTCCATGTTCCTGCGAACTATCCGTATTCAAAATAGTGGTGCCGAGGGACAGGATCGAACTGTCGACACCAGGTTTTTCAGGCGCGCGAACCGACGTTCGCTACCGTCCTCGGAGGTCCGTGATCGTATTCAGTTCGGCCTTCAACAGAGCTGCGTCGTCCGCCATTGTTCACCGACATCCGCAGACGAAGGTGTCAGGTAAGGTGTCACTTTGCGAGCGGTTCGCCGCCCGACGGCCAATCCTAGACCCAAGCTGCGACCACCCTGCGGGTGTCTCAGGTGACAAGACGCTCGTGTGCTCAACGAGGCTTACATTTCAATGGCGCTCGCATCGCTCGGTATTGCCGCACCCCCGGCTTGCATACTCGACCGTTCGACGCGGAAGCTCACTTACCCGTCTGATAGTCCGTGAGATCGTGGGCCGCCCGCTCACCGCCCCGACGCGGGCGACCCAACAGGCGGCCGCACCCGCCGTGGGCACGCAGGTTCCGCTGATGGAGCGCAACCGCAACGGCAATGAGCGGGACGTGGATCGCAGGTATGTTGTGCGCGAACCACGCTGGGAGATAGATATCAGTCACCCCGCCCCGATCAGCGCCCAAGCGTTCGGCGACCTCGGTCAGCGGGCAGCGGAATCCATACCCCACGAAGACCAAACTCTCGGCAGCCACGACCCCCGCGGCGATGGCCACCCTGCGATCGGTGCGGCCGACGAGTCCCGAATAGAGGACGAAGAGCATGCAACTCTCGATGGAGAACCATGCCAGGGTATGGGCCGCCTTGATGCCCCTGATGGCTGTTTTCGCATATGGCAAAGATTCAAGGTCATGTCGCTGATCAGCCCGTCTTCGCCATGGACTCCAGGGCGGCGGCTTTCGTCCTGCTCCGATCCCAGACCTCTGCAGCGCGTATTCCGGGTCCATGGGCTCACGGTACTCGGAACGTCATCGGTCCCCAGTTGTCGTTAGGGACCGGCGCGCCCTCACGGCGATGCGATACCCGGCGCCTCGACTTGGTGACGATGTGCGAGTGGTCGGGGTCAGCTTCTCAAACCGGGATGACCTTCGGCCCTGTTGATTAGTGTTGCGACACGGGCTGTGGACCCACGGCCCGAACTGAACAAATCACCCGTAACCCACGGCTGAACCCAACGTGATTAGGAGCCTTGCGCACCGTGGCAGTCTCAGACGAAGACGTAGAGCTGCTTCCCGCGCTCGGCCATTAGCCTGCCAATGGTATTTGGCCTTTCGGCGATCGCGGCGACGACCGGCACCGGATACTCTCAAGAGTTCGTGACGGGTGCGCTCGCCCTGCCCGGCCCGCTCGCCAGGATATGCCGATCCCGATGGCAGGGTAGCGCCACCCAGAGTGAGCAACGATGCTCTCCGCTCGGGACCTTTGACCCTACCCAAATTCAAACATCGGCGGCACCATCCTCAGGTGGGCACGCGCTTCACTGATCAGCAGAATGCGCCTGAGCGTGCGGGCTACGTCGAGAATAGCCATCTCATCGCGGCGGACCAGCAGCTAAGCGCGCCGGCCGCCATCGGATCGTGATTGCCACGACGCCAGAATAAGACCCGACCGAGTCACACTACCGAGCTCTCGAGGTTATGGTCGACGACACGGCGATGGTTGGCGCGCGTACCCGAGCAATGTCAACGTATGGCCATACCTGAAGGCAGGTCGTGCGCGCGAGTGCCGGCGCATGGATCAGAGCCCCAACGCGATTCGCCATCCCGGCATTCACCCGGGTCATCGGCTCAGCCGGCCATTGCGAATCTGGTCCCCACATCTAGGGGTAGAGCAAGCGCCCCCATTGCTCACCGCTGAGCTCTAGGCTTAGACGCTGACGTCCCAGCAGCTTATATACGGTCATGGGGATGCGCCTCGGCATGGTGTTGAGAAGGCGAGCGTCCATGAGCACTTCCCGTTCAGCGACCCGACCGATACGCACAAAGCGACCCCGTCGTGCAGTCCCAGGCTCATCGAATCGCAGGCGCACATCACGCACCGGTGGGCCGCCACAGCAGCGTGTGACGGAGAGTGTGATCGCGATACGGGAACAAGTCTGGTGCGTTTCCAGCCATCGCTCCGCAAGCGGATTGAGTTCAATCGCAAACCCGCCGAGATCGGGAGGGTCTCTCAATTCTGAAGTGGCCAATGGCATGTCGTTCTACTCCGGCCTTTGCCGTTGCCGCGCAGAGTGAGCCGCTAGCAGCCGTGCCCGGCTGCCAGCGGCTCTCCAGCTAGATGTCGTTGCTCTAAGATCTCGCGCTATTCAACGGTTCCGAAAGCTTTGATCTCCTCAAGTTCTTGCGGCGACAGCTCGCGCGGTTGGTCGCCCTTCGCCACCTTCTCCGTCTGGACCTGATGGCGGATACTCTCAACGATCTCTGGATTTGCAAGCGTGGTCACGTCTCCAATATCGGTGAAGTTGGAGATCGATGCGATCACCCGCCGCATGATCTTTCCTGACCTGGTCTTCGGCATGTCAGGAACAATCCAGACATTGTGCGGACGCGCGATCTTGCCGATCTCACGGTCGATCGCGGCGTCGATCTTCTTCTTGATTTCGTCGCTCGGTTGCACACCCGGCTTTAGCGCCACATACATCTCGACCGCGCGGCCGCGAAGGTCGTCGATCACCGGGACCGCCGCCGCCTCGGCGATCTCATCGACCGTCAGGCACGCAGATTCAAGCTCCTTGGTTCCCAATCGGTGCCCCGCCACGTTGATCACGTCGTCAACACGGCCGAGGATCCGAATGTAGCCATCCGGTGCCTGGACGGCACCGTCACCCGCGAGGTATGGCCAGTCGCGCCAGTCCTTGCTCTCCGGGTCTCGGCAGTACTTCTTGAAGTAGGTATCCACAAACCGCTCGGGTTGACCCCAGATCGTCTGGAAGATGCCGGGCCACGGGTTGCGGATGCAGATGTTGCCTGCGCGACCGCTGCCCGGCTCGACGACCTGGCGATTCTCGTCGTAGATCACGGGATAGATGCCGAGGACTCCAGGACCGCAACTGCCCGGTTTCATCTGGTCGAGTGCGGGAAGCGTGCTTCCCAGGAACCCACCGTTCTCCGTCTGCCACCACGTGTCGACGATGACCGCCTCGCCCTTCCCAACGACCCGGTGATACCAACGCCACACTTCCGGTTCGATGGGCTCACCGACCGTCGTCATGTGCTTGAAATGGTAGTTGTACTTCGCCGGCTCATCCGGGCCGAACTTGCGGAGCATCCGGATGGTAGTGGGCGCTGTGTGGAAGATATTCACGCCGAGACGCTCCGCGATCCTCCAGGGTCGACCAGCATCCGGATAGAGCGGCACTCCCTCATACATCACGCTGGTCGTCCCGAGCGACAGCGGACCGTACACGATGTACGAATGCCCAGTGATCCATCCAATGTCCGCGAAGCACCAATACGTATCTTCAGGGTGAATGTCCTGGTAGAACTTAGAAGTCCCAGTCACGTAAGCGAGGTAGCCACCGGTGCTGTGAACACACCCCTTCGGGCGTCCAGTCGTGCCGCTGGTGTACATCATGAAGAGCGGCGCTTCGGCCGGCATCGACACCGGCTCGACCATCATGCCGGCATAGTCTTTCAAGAGATCGTCGACGAAGAAGTCCCGGCCTTCGACCATCGGGGTCTTGGAGCTGTACTGACCTGGGTGGCGGCGCCAAACCAGTACCTTTTCGACCTCGATCCCCTGCTCGCGAGCAACGGCGATCGCTTCGTCGGCTTTGGCCTTGTGGTCGATGAGTTCGCCGTTGCGGTAATACCCATCCATCGTCACCAGGATGGTGCTCCCGGAGTCAGCCATCCGGCCTCCACAAGCCGTTCCACTGAACCCACCGAACACCTGGTTGTGGATGACGCCCAGGCGGGCACAGGCGAGCATCGAAACTGGGAGATCGGGAACCATCGGCATATGAAATGTGACGCGGTCACCGACCTTCACGCCGCCAAAACCGCGCAGGAGTGCAGCAAACTCGTTTACCCGTTTGTGGAGCTCCTGATACGTGATCGCCTCGGTCTCCTCGGCTTCGGGCTCTGGGACCCAAACAATGGCCGCCTTGTTACGCGATTTCGCAAGGTGACGATCGACACAGTTGACGCTTGCGTTGAGCCGGCCACCCACGAACCACTTCCAAAACGGCGGGTTACTGGTGTCCAAAGTGGTATGCCAGTACTTATCCCAGGTGAGCAGGTCCGCATACTCCTTGAAGCACTCCGGGAAGTTCTCCTCGCGGAACCGCTCGCGGATGCTGGGGTCGCTCGCATTCGCCTGTCCGATGAAGGCCGGTGGCGGGGCGAAGTAATCCTCCTCGCGCCAGTGCACCGCAATCTGCGCTTCAGTGACCTGCACTTCCGATGCCATTGGTCAACCTCCGACTTGCCGCCTGACCCGCGTTGCTCTTCCCAGGGTGAACGCCCCAACTCTAGTCTTCCGCCAGCAGCCTTGCAGAGGCAGCGAACTCCCGAAGCTCAGCAGCCATGGTCGCCTGAGAGGTCAGCGCCTGGAGGTCGCCTCGCGCAAGAGAGTCTCGGCAAAGCCCGCGGATCAGATGGAGCGCGTGCAGGGCCATGCATGGCAGCTCCTCGAACGGCGCTTTCTCAGCCTCCGCCCGCAGCCGGGCGAACTCGCATGCAGCCTCGTCGTTGGGAGCCACGGCTTCGAGCTGCACGAGCCGAACCGACAACTCCCCGATGATGTATTGCTCGGTCACTGCCAACTCGCCCGGCTGTATGAGCGGTCTCCGGCGGCCTGTTCCCGCCCGGTCGCCCCATAGTGCGCCGCCGAGCTGGGATCGTCAAGCTGGCCCCTCAGGTAGATCCAGTGAGTGTCAACGCCTTATGCCGGATACGGCGAATCGGCGAAGCAGGGTTGGGGCGCGTTGCTGGAGATGCCGTTCTCAGCGCCCGCGCCGTGCTGACCGTAAGACCGTCCACATCCGGATGGTCGTCAACAGAGGGAAAATCGCAGCTGCGGTCGAAGTCGCCACAACGATAGCGACGCCGTCGTGCTTGGTGAGCCATCGCGTGATCTCGCTCCGGTCCATGGCCGCTGCAGTCATAACCAGGACTGCAGCCAACAGCACCAGCAGCGTGGCCAGCGCCACCCGGAATCGATTCGGCATTCACCGTGTCCCCCGCGCCAAGAGCCGAACATGATGCGCTTCCTTAAGGGGCAGTGTGTCGACGGACTGATAGGCAGCGGCGCCCCTCGGCGGGCGCCTCGATCAGGTCATCGAAGTCAGTCCCCGACGATGACCCTGCCGCTGATCTCCGCGATAGAGATCTCCACCCAGTGTTCAAATGAGGGCACCGCCCAAGAGCGCAACGATCCCCATCGCAGTCCATCAAGCTTCCACGGGTCGGTGACCTCCCGCGCGATCCCGCGAACGATCACGCTCCACCCCGTTCGGTATTCAGGGCTGTTCTCCCCGACCTCGAAGACCACCTCGGCCCCCGCACCGACTGCACTCAGCTTCGTGCCCGGCCGTGTGCAGAAGACGATCGCTTCGTTGTTGGCTGCGTAATTCACGGGCAGGATCATGGGATGCCCTTCCGAAATGAAGCCGAGCCGGCCCACGTGGGCGCGGTGCTGGAGGAGTTCGAGCAACTCCGCCCGACTGATATGCCGGACGCGGGATCGCGTCTGGTCGTGCACTCTGAGGCTACGGATGGTGCGGCGTGCCGAACCGCCCAAGCGCAACATACAGTGCGAACACGACGACGCAGACCAGCAGGAGCATGCTGAATGGCAAGACCACGATCAGCATGAGATTCGGTGCTTGCGTGGCGAGCACTACGACGTCCTCCTGTTCCGTTCCGACCGATCACCGTCGGTTGCCGCTGCGTGGTTCTCGTCTTCAACGACGCGCGATCCAACTCCGGGTAGCTTCAGCGCAAGCGATGACTGATAACAGGGTCGAAAGTCGCGAGATTCCTGTGACCTTCGGCGCCAACGAGCTCGCTCTGCTGACCACGCGCTCATCGAGGAGGCGGCTGCATGCGTTTGCCCCCGTCGTGTATCAGCCAGGATCTCGCTCAAGTCGCCCATGCTGGAGTTGATGCGTCCGTGGGCGCTGGACCTGGCGACGACCGCCGAGCTGAGCCGTGGTCGGCCCACCACCCCTTACGGGTGTCGCGTGTGCGGCGGCAGGCGCCGCCGTGGGTGCCGAATTCCTAGGAGCGGCTGATGAGAGGTCATCACCCCAGGTGCTGAAACGGCTCGGGAACGTACTCAGCCAACACCAGCCGCCATTGCTCACTCAAGAGCGATCGGACGATTTCATCGTCTTTGACAAGCCAGGCAAGGTGACGTAGACCGTGTTCTAGCACCTGCTGATGGGCGATTACGACGGGCGCATGGGTGGCTGCCGATCGCGCCAAATCAGCGCGCCTGACGGGAATCCCGACCATCTCCGGGGCTTGGCCGTCGTGGTTCACGACGACGAAGCTGAGGATCACGGCACCCCTCGCTCGCCGCCGTATTCAAAATAATGGTGCCGAGGGACAGGATCGAACTGTCGACACCAGGTTTTTCAGACCTGTGCTCTACCAACTGAGCTACCTCGGCAAGCCGCGATGCAGTGTAGCGGCAGCCGCCACGCCGATCCCGTGGCGCGTTTGCCTCACTCCACCCGACCGTACAATCTCACCATGGCCCGGGTCATCCACGTTCGCCTGTACGGCGTCACGCTGAACGAACGGGACGCGCTGCAGGACCGCTTCGCTGAGCTCATCGGGAGCAGAGGGTGGCGCGACCAGCTCCCGTGGCTGGCGGATGCGCATTCGCCCGATCTCTTCGGCCAGCTGTTCTTCGAGCAGGCTCGGATCGCCGAGGCCCGCGACCATCCGGAACACGGCGACCTCTCCGCCGGAGGATTCATCCGCGTCGCCGGCGACGAGACCGACGCCCTCGCGCTCGTGTTCGTCCTCCGGGAGCTCTCGGAGCACTTCTCCTGTCGCGTCGGGATCCGCGACCCGGACAACCCGATCGCGAAGCTGCGCACGGTCGACCTCGTCAACGGCAGGCTTGCGGATCGCCGGGCACTTGAGTCGATCCTCGTGCGACGGCCGATCTTCAAGCGCGTCAGCGAGGAAGCCAGGATCGAGATGTACCCACCGCGGGCGCTCGGGTCCGCCTTCGGCACCGTCGACGGCATGGACGGCGAGCGCCGCGCATGGAGCTTCCTGGTACACGGCATGCGGGATTCGCGTCCGAGCTTCCTCGAGGCCGAGGCCGAGGCGATGCGGATGTGGCGCGGCCTGCGCTTCCTCGAGTGAGGGCGGTCGTTCAGCGGGTCAGCCGGGCCACGGTGACGGTCGAGGGCGAGGTGACGGGATCCATCGGCCGGGGCCTCTGCGTCCTGCTCTCGATCGCGCCCGCGGACGACGAGACGGTCGCGAAGCGCCTCGCCGGGCGCGTCGCCACGCTTCGTGTCTTCCCGGACGCTGACCGCCGGATGAACCTCGACCTCGCAGCCGCGGCTGGCGCCATCCTCGTCGTGAGCCAGTTCACGCTCCATGCGGTCACGTCGCGCGGCCACCGGCCCTCCTTCATCGGGGCGGCAAGCCCCGACCGCGCCGTCGAGCTCTGCGCGAGGTTTGTCGATGCCCTGCGCGATCTGGGCCACCGGGTCGAAACCGGACGCTTCGGCGCCCACATGGACGTGGAACTGGTCAACGACGGCCCGGTCACCCTCGTGCTGACCAGCGGCGAACCACCGTGGCCTGCCGACGCGGGCTGAGGATCAGCCGGCGCGCCGGGCCCTGAGCGCCGCGAGCTGCTCGTCCTCGCCGCCGGCGCCCGAGTAGCGGAGCAGTTCGGGCGGACGGCCGCCGGTGCCCGCAGGTGACCGGAAGCGGGGCACCCGAAGCCGCAGTGCAGCAACCTCCGTATCGCGCACCGGACGCAGGACGCCTCCGTCCCGCAATTCCTGGATGCGGCGCCGGAAGGTCCGTTCGCTGCCCTCGGGGCCGCCGTGCAGCGCCACGTGGAGCCGGAGCAGGTCGTCCCCGGTGAAGACGTCGCCGACCAGCGCTGCGGCGCCGGCGAGCTGGCGAGTGTCCGCTCGGAGGCGGTCCAGTGCGGCCCGCAGCGCCGCTGACCCGGGGGCGTCGAGATGCAGGCCGCGGCCTGTCGCCGACCAGGCAGCAGGCCCGCCGAACGCGCCGAACGGCGCTGCCGCGTAGTACCACACCGTGACGCTCCTGGCCCGTGCCGGGTCGTCGTCCACCCCCACCAGGTGCAACCGCTGGGCTCCGCGCGCGCCGCGGCGCCCCCCGAGATCGATGCCCGCCTCGGCGGCCGCCCGGAGCGCCGCCTCCGAGAACCGCTCCTTCGGACCGAGATCGGCCGTCGGCAGCGTCCTCTTGATGGTGAGCACGTGCAACGCCCGGCTCGCCGGGGTCCCGGGCTCAGGATCGAACCCGAAGACGGCAACCCCCGCGCTCAGCGCCGCCATAGCTCCCTTGGTCATGCTCCGGCCTCCTCCAGACTCGGTTCCGTTTCGGAAGATGATGGCACGAACTTGGCCGATTGTGCCACCTGGAGTTGATGTTTCCGCCTCCGTGAACTCGGAGGGTCGCCCTCGCCTACTCGGGTCGAGGGTGCGCGGCCGGCGCCGGAACGCTCCAATTGACCGCCGGATCCGGCTCGGTCTGATCTCGGGACCCGCTCAGGGCTCGGGGCCAGCTGACGGCCATCCTAGCGCCGCCCAAGGCCGAGGTGCTGACCTCCCACCGGCCGTGGCTATGGCGGACGACGGCATCGGCGATCGCCAGCCCGAGCCCGGACCCATACCCTCCCTGGCCCTCTGCGCGATGGAAGCGATCGAAGATCTTGGCGCGTTCATCCTCGGGAATGCCCGGCCCCGAGTTCCTCCACCACCAACCGCACGCGGTTGCTGTCGATCCCCACGCTCAGCCCGACCACCCCCCCGGTCGGCGCGTACTTGAACGCGTTGTCGAGGAGCACCCCGAGCAGGCGATCGAGCCAATCCGAGGAGCCCAGGACGGCGAGCGGGCCGAGCCCGACCGAGACCTGCATGGCGATGCCGCGGCTCTCCGCGACCGCCTCGAATCGCTCCGCGGCCTGGTGCACCAGCACCCCGAGCTCCACGGGCTCCGCGGCGGGACGCCCCTGGGGGGTGTCGACCCGGGCGAGCCAGAGGAGGTCGTCGACCAGACGCCGGATCCGGCCGCTCTCCGACCCGACGCGCTGGAAGGCGGCTCGATACCAGCCCGGATCACGGTCCTGGCTGAGGGCGAGGCTCGTCTGGGCCTCGATGACCGCGAGCGGGGTTCGCAGCTCGTGCGAGGCGTCGGCGGTGAACTCGAGCTGACGCTGGCGGGCGAGCTCGATCGGGGCGCCCACACGCCTGCCGACGAACAGCGTGCCGAAGAACACCAGCAGGAGCAGCGCAACCCCGGCGATGGACTCCGTCCAGATGAGCGACGACTGCGTCTGCGACAGCGAATCGACGTTGTAGCCGACGACGAGGCGCCCACGGCAATCCGCCGCGCTGAAGGCGCGAGCGCACAGCTCCTGGGGCAGATTGATGGAAACCCCGGCGATCCGCAGGTCGACACCGCCGATGTGGGCGGTTGTCGGACTGGTGGTGTCGACATATGCCTGCGGGAGCTGGACGAGGGAGTTGACGTTCTCTGCGTTGGTCCGCTGACTGCCGGACGCGAAGATCTCCCAAGCGAGCACGCGGGTGCCGAAGTCACCCTGCCCGGTGTCCGTCACGGAAGCTGGATCGGGTGCCACCGGCGAGTGTTCCCAGAACGTGAGCGCTGAAGCCAGCTGCGTGTCCACCTGGGCGGTGAGGTTGTTGGTGACGAACACCACCACGGCCACCGCGATGATCGTGTACACGAGCGCGACGACCCCAGTCCCGATCAGCGCCACGCGGAGCGACGCGACGTTGACCCGCTCGAGCCGGCGGTTCATGCCTCCTCCAGCCGGTACCCGGCGCCGCGCACCGTCACGATGTGCACGCCCGCGTTCGGCAGCTTGGCGCGCAGGCGGCTCATCTGGACGTCGATCGCGTTGGACCCGAGCGGCTGGGTCTCGTCGCGCCAGGCGTGCTCGGCGATCGCCTTGCGATCGACCACCGCAGGCGAACGCCGGATGAGCAGCTCGAGGATGTTGAACTCCGTCGACGTCAGGTTGACCGATGCTCCACGAACCGCGATCTCGCGGCGGGCCGGGTCGAGCGTGAGCGAGCCACGGGTGATCGCCGGCCCGTCGACGCTGCGGGGGCGCCGCTGCAGGGCGCGGATCCGTGCGACCAGCTCGCCGAAGTCGAACGGCTTGATGAGGTAGTCGTCGGCGCCCGCGTCGAGCCCCTCGATCCGGTCCGACGGCGTGTCGCGTGCCGTGAGCATGAGCATTGCCGTCGGGCGGTTGTGCTTGCGTGCCCAGGCGACGACCTCGAGGCCGGTGACCCGGGGCATGCGCCAGTCGATGACCGCCACGTCGTACTCGTAGAAGCGCAGCTGCTCGATCGCCTCATCGCCCGCGGCAACGGCATCGACGAAGTAGCCGGCTTCCTCGAGTCCCTGAACGAGGACCTCGCGCAGACCGCGATCGTCCTCAGCGACGAGCACCCGCATCAGCTGATCCTGTCACCCACCGCTGCCGCCGGTACCCCCACCGCCAAATCCGCCGAATCCACCGCCACCACCCCCGCCGAAGCCGCCACGGCCACCGAAGCCGCCGCCGAACCCGGCCGTGCACCCGTTCGCGCCCATGGGTGAGATCGTCAGCACCGAAGCCGCCACCGTACCCGAGCTGCTCTTCGGGCCGACCGCCGTCACGCACTCACCGGTCTGAAGCGCCGTCGCTGTGACAACCGACGAGGTGGTCACGGTGATCGTCGTGGGCACATCGATGGTGGTCGTGGTCCCGCTCGAACTCGGTCACGGTCACCGAGGTCCCGGTGACGGATTTGACCTGGCCACGAACCGCGGTGAACCCGGCCGCCTGGGCGGGTGGCGAGAAGCTCGGGCGCGGGCTGAACGAAGCACCAGGGCGCGGGCTGAAGGTGCCACCGCCGCCGAAGCCGGTGCTCGTGCACGATCCGTTGACGGGCGCGCTGAGGATCGCGGTGGTTGCGGTCACGGTCCCGTCGCCACCCTTGGTCCCCGTTGCCGTGATGCAGTTCCCGGGGGTGATATCGGTGACCCTGCCGGTGCTCGTCTGCGTGATCGTCGTGGTCGACGCGTACGTCACCGTCGAGTTGCCGTTGGTCCCGCTGAGGATGAGCGTCTGACCGTTGATCTGCACGAGCTGCCCGAACGCGGCGTTGCCGTTGCGCGCGAAGCCGGCGCGCCCACCCGAGGGCGAGGGCGTCGCGGCACCGGGATTGCCGCCGGCCGAGGCGCTCCCGCAGGCGACGACCGCCAGGGAGGCGATGACGCCGGCGGCGCCGACAAGTGCACGGTTCATGAAGGTGTTCCTCCCAGCGTGGTCCAGGTAACTGTCGATGGCATGACGATCACTCCGCGCGCAATGCCGCGATCGGGGCGAGACGCGCGGCTCGTGCCGCCGGATAGACACCGAAGATGAGGCCAACTCCGGCGGCAACCGCGACCGCGATGATCACGGGAGCAGCGGTGATGGTCACGGCGATGTTCGCCAGGCGGGGAACGAGAAAGCCCGCGAGCAACGCCGCGCCGACGCCGAGCACCCCTCCGACGAAGCTCAACGTCGAGGCCTCGATGAGGAACTGGCGCAGGAGGTCGCGGGGGGTCGCGCCGAGGGCCTTGCGCAGGCCGATCTCCTGGGTTCGTTCGGTGACCGACACCAGCATGATGTTCATGACGCCGATGCCGCCGACGAGCAGCGAGATCGCGGCGACGCTTGCAAGCAGGATCGTCAATGTCGTGGTCACCGAGGCCGCGGTGCTTGCCAGCGTCGTCGGTGAGGTGATCGTGAAGTCCGCCGCGGTGGTCGTGAGGATGTGGTGCGTCTGCAGAAGCAGCTGATCGGCCTCGTCATATGCGGAGCCGATCGTGCCGGCGCTGGTGGCGCTCAGCAGGATGCGCTGGACGGAATTCGGGCTGCCGCCGGTCACCTGGTCCTGCGCCGTGGTGATCGGGATGACGGCGAGGTCGTCATTGTTCGTGAACCCGCTCGACCCGCTGGCGGTGAGCAGGCCGATCACCTCGAACGGGGTCCCAGAGATGCTCACCTGGTTGCCGACCGTCACCCCCAGTTCCGCAGCCGTGGTCTGGCCGAGGACGGTCACCTGCGCGTGCTTCTGCACCTCCTGCCCGGTGAAGAAGCGGCCCACGGAGAGCGTTCGCGCGTTGGTCTCGAGCCATCCCGGACTGCTGCCCTGCACGGTGGTGGACCAGTTGGAGCTCGTGCTCACCAGCGTGGCGGAACCGGACACCACAGGCGCGACCGCGGCGATGTCGGGCGCGTCCTGCTTGTCCTCGAGTCCTGCGACGTCGCTCATCGTCAGCGTGTCGGCAGACCCTGCTCCCCCGCGGACGCCGAAGCTGACAGTGCTCCCACCGGAGACCGTGAGCAGATTGGTGCCCAGCGCGGCGATCCGAGAGTTGACGGAGTCGGCCGAGGCGGTGCCGATCCCGACCGTGCAGATGACGGCAGCGACGCCGAAGAGGATCCCGAGTGTCGTCAGGACCGACCTGAGACGGTGTCCGAGCAGCCCGTGCATGCCCGTGTCGAAGGTGCGCCAAAGGTTCATGCGGCGACTCGCTCCTTCAGCTTGCCGTCGGCCATCTCGACCACGCGTTCCGCGACGTTCGCGACATTGGGGTCGTGCGTGATGAGCACGATCGTGTGACCGGATGCGTTGAGCCCTTTGAGGATGCCGAGCACATCACGACTCGCATGCGAGTCCAGGTTGCCGGTGGGCTCGTCCGCGAGGATCATGGTCGGATCGGTGACCAGAGCGCGAGCGATCGCGACGCGCTGTTGCTGGCCGCCCGACAGCTGATTCGGATGGTGCTGAACGCGGTCGGCCAACCCGACCTGGGCGAGGGCGTTGAGCGCCACCTGCCGTCGATCCCGCGCGTTGCGATACAGCAGTGGCAGCTCCACGTTGCGCCATGCCGACATGGACGTCAGCAGGTGAAACTGCTGGAAGACGAACCCGATCCGGCGGTTGCGGATGCTCGCAAGCTCGCGCTCGTTCATGGCGCCGACGTCCTCGCCGGCGAAGCGGTACTCGCCACTCGTGGGAACGTCGAGGCACCCGAGGATGTGCATGAGCGTCGACTTGCCCGAGCCTGACGGTCCCATCACCGCGAGGAACTCCCCCTCCTGCACCGAGAGCGACACACCGTCCACCGCGCGCACCGTCGCGTCGCCGGTGCCGTAGATCTTGTGCACGTCGACGAGGCGGATGATCTCCGCGGTCACGTCAGCCTCCTCGGCCCACGCCACCGCCACCGAACCCGCCGCCGCCGAACCCGCCGCCGCCGAATCCTCCGCCACCCGTGATGGTGCGGCCGGCGGCGCCGCTGGTGCTCGAGGGGATCGTGCTGGTGATGGTTGCGATGACCACCTCGTCACCCAGCTTGACGCCGGTGAGGATCTGCGTGCGGGTCGCGTCGGAGGCTCCGACCGTCACCGCGACGGGATCGGGCTTCCCGTTCACGAACAGCGTCACGGTGCTGCCGGCGCCGGTCGTGTGCACGGCGCTCGTCGGCACGGTGATGACCTGCACGACCTGATTGATGATCACGCTCACCGATGCCGACATCCCCGGACGCAGCGACGGGCTCGCACCGCTCAAGACGACCGTGACCGGAAAGGTCGCAACGCCGGAGGAGACCGTTGCCTCCTCGGCGACCGCGGTCACCTTGCCTGCCACTGCGTTGCTCGATCCGGCGGCGACGACCTCGGCGGACTGCCCGACCGCGATCTCGTTGACCACGGCGTCGCTCACGGAGCCGGTGACCTCGAACACTCCGGGCGTGATGATCACGACGGCGTGGGTTGCGGACCCGCTCGAGCCCGAGGAGACACCACCCGTGCCGCCGTTCGAGATCTGCTCGCCGTTGGTCACGTTGACCTGCTCGACCACGCCACCCGTGGGCGCCTTCAGCGTCGCCGCGCTCACGGCTGCCTCGGCGTTGTTCACGTTGACTTGGTCAATCTCGACCTGGCTTTCGTCGGTAGCGACCTGCGTCGACGACGCCGACGGTCCGTCCTCCAGCGCAGCCAGGGAGGCCTTGGCGTTCTGCCACTGCACCTTGTCCGAGTTGACCTGACCCTGCGCCTGGTCGTCGGCCTGCCGGCCCTTGACGATCGCCGCCTGCCACGCCTGGTAGTCCTGGTTCATCGTCTGCTCGTCCTGGAGGCAGGGCGAGGTTGTCGAGCTCGGCGTGCAACCGTCCGCGGTGGCGATGCTCTGGGCCTCGGTATAGGCCGCATCAGCCTCGCTCACCTGCTGCGTGTTCACCGCCTTGGTGTCGGCAAGGCTGGTGACAGCGTTGTCGTACTGGACCTGGGCGCTGCTCACCTGCGCCTCTGCTTGTGTGAGGTTCGAGGCGGAGGCACCCGACTTGGCGAGGGAGAGGTTCGCCTGAGCCGCCGAGAGGGTTGCCTGCGCCTGGGTCAGGGCGGCGTCGAGGCTGGTGGGATCCTGGGTGGCCAGCACTTCCCCGGCGGTCACCGTCTGTCCCGCCTGGACGTTCACCGCCGTCACCTTCCCCGCCCCTTCGAAGTCCAGATCGGTCTCGCCGTCAGGGGCGAGGTTTCCCGAGAGTGACACCGTCTGGATCACGCTGCCGAGCGTGGCGGTGGCAGTCCGGTACTGGACGCCGGCGGCGTCGCCACGTGTCAGGAGGAACGTGCCGACGCCCGCCCCGACCACGACCACCACGGCGGCGGCGATGACCGGCTTGCTCAGCAGGCGACGTCTCAACTTCGAATAACTCCCAAAGGGCGGAACGAACCGGCCGTGTGTGGTGATCGTCGTCCGTCCATCCTTTCAAGAGAGTGACGAGCGCGGGACGCTGCACGGCCGTTGGCGCGACCGCCCTCACCCCATCGACACGCTGACCGTCAGCCGGCCTGGGCGGAGCAGGCCTCGAACCCGCGACCTCCTCGGTGTAAGCGAGGCGCTCTGACCAGCTGAGCTATCCGCCCATGGCGACTGTATCGCCGGACGCGGTCGAGGACAGCGTCAGCCGGTCGACCGTGCCGTCCGCGTGCCCGACGAGCACGAGATCGCTCAACCCCAGGAACAGCCCGTGCCCGGCGACACCGGGGATGCACTCGATCGCTGCTGCAAGCCCAGCCGGATCGTCGAACTGCGAGTCCTCGCTGTCTGCGATGAGGTTGCCGTTGTCGGTGATGACGGGCGCACCGGCGTCATCGACACGAACCGCGAACCGCAGGGCGGTGCGCTCGCTGAGCACCCCCAGCGTCCGCTCGCTGCCGAACCGGATCACCTCGACGGGCACTCGGCCGCGCAGGACCGGTGCGCATTTGCCGTCGTCGACGATCACGACGAACCGCGATGCCGATGCGGCGACGATCTTCTCGCGCAGCATCGCCCCTCCCCTTCCCTTGATGAGTTGCAGCGCGGGGTCGACGCAGTCGGCGCCGTCAACAGCGAGGTCGAGACCGTCAGCCCCCAACTCCTCGACCGGCATCCCGTGTTCTTTCGCGAGGGCGACGCTCGCGAGCGACGTCGCGACCGCGCGGACCCTCAGGCCCTGGCGGACGCGCTCGGCGAGGCCGAGGATGAACCAGTACGCGGTCGTGCCGGTGCCGAGCCCCACGCGCATGCCGTCTGCAACCAACGGCACCGCGGCTTCTCCTGCAGCGCGGCGGGCCGCTTCGACGTCCACCCGTGCAGGGTAGCGATCAGGATGCCAGGCGTCTGCTCAGCTCTGCGGCGGTGGAGTGGACCGGCTGGCTGTGCGGCAGACCGTCAGGCTGCCGCATGAAACGTTCCTGCACGGCGAACACCGCTTCGATGAGCTCCGCAGCCGAGGTCCGCGGGCGGAACACGACGCCGCGGCGCCGGAGCGCGACCAGGACGCGGGTGGGGATCGGTCCACCACGCAGATTCACTTCCTCGAGTTGCGTGAGCAGCCCGTCGAGCTCGCAGAGCATCTCTCGGCGCCGGACCCGTTGACGTTCCTCTTCTGCTGACCACACCAACTGGTTGAGGACGCGGTTTCGGACGAAGGTGGCCATGACGCTCCCTCAGCGCGTCCACCGGGTTCGGGGGTTTGATGTGACGTTGGGTGTGTCGGACCGAACAGATGGACGTCCTGTGGTCGCGATCCTACAGATCTGTGTCCCGTTTGCATAGCGGAACGCATGTTCGCGTGCCGCAAGGGCGGCTCCGTCGTGGAGCCGCCCTCACGGTTTGAAAGGGGAGGCTATTCGCCGAGCAGCTGCAGGATGTCGTTCACGTCGGTGCGCGCACCGCTGAGGTCGTTCCGCGCGGTCTTGATGTTCTGCGCCGCGCTCTTCAGGTCGACCTGGTTGCCGGGCCACCCTGCGGGCGCGAGATTGATGACGGACGCCGTCACGCCGGAGATCGACGTGTGGGACGCGCTCACCTTGCTCGTGAGGTCGTTGAGGTCGGCCTGCGCCTGCGCCTTGACGGTGGCGGAGACCGACGAGTTGTTGATGAGCGCCTGCAGCTCGGGGATGAGCGTCTCGAACGTGCCGTCGACCTTGCTGATGCCGTCGGCCGCGATGACCTCGTGGATCTTCGGGTTCTCGAGCACGTAGACGCGGTAGTCGGTGACGATGAGCATGCAGTCGGCGTGCGCCTGCGCCCACGTCGTGTCGCCCTGGATCGTGTGGTCGAGCGCCGTGAGCCCCTGCTCGTCGGCGGTGATCTGCCCTTCGAGCTTCGACCGGTCGGCATCCGTGATGGCCGCGGAATCCTTGACGAACGTGTCGTCCGCGCCGAGGGTGCCGAGGCGTCGCTGCACCGCGACGTTGCACCGGGCCTTCAGCGTTGCCAGGGTGATCGAGTGCGGCGCAGGGGTTGATGTCGCCGACGGCGATGCCGTCGGGGCGGTGTCCGCATCGACCGCCACCGAGCCGGCCAGTCCAAGGCCGGCGCTCAGTGTCAATGCGGCGACGCCACGGGCGAGCAGCCGAGTGTTCATTGGGATGGATCTCCTTCGCTGGTGCTCAGCCCGGCATTGGCAGCGTTCATCTGGCCGTCGATGGTGCTGAGCTGGTTGTCGATGCTCTGGACCTGCTGATTGACCGCGCTGTCGTCCGGGGTCGGCGCGGCGGCGGGGGAGCTGCCGGTCGACACGACTGCGGGCGCTGCGCCCGTGTTCGCGGATCCGGTGAGCCGGGTGGCGCCGCATCCGGCGACGGCCACGATGGCAACGCCGCACAGGACACTGTTTCTCAGCGCCGCGAGATGGGTCATCGTCGGTCTCCTCAGGGTTGTCCGGGTTGACGCCGATCGATGTGATCGACTGCCATCCCATCCAACCATCGGCATCCCGGCCGGACCTGAGACCGCGCGGAGACGGTGCTGAGAAATCCCGGAGAGGATGCCCCAGGCCGGTGAACCCGGCCGGGCGTGGAGGGTTAGGCGGCGCTGACGGCGGAGGCCGGCCGGCGGAGCATCGATGTCAGCGGGCCGGCCGGCTCGACGCGCCGGCCGAAGACCCTGGCGAGCTGTGCCGCGAGCACCGGGGCGACCGCTTCGCATGTGTGCCCCGGAGCGCCGAGGGTCTCCAGCGACGCGACGCCTGCTCCATCGATGCCGCACGGCGTGACCCGGTCGAACCAGCTCAGGTCCGTCGTCACGTTGAGCGCCACGCCGTGGGTCGTCACGCCGCCGGCGAGCTTCACGCCGATGGCGGCCAGCTTCCGGTCACCCGACCACACGCCGGTCCACGGCGGCCGTCGCGTCACCTCGACGCCGTACGTCGCGGCGGTGGCGATGAGCGCACCCTCGAGCGCCCGGAGGTATCGATCGATATCGCCGTGCGCCGGGTGGCCCGCGATCGGGAAGACCTGGTTGAGGCGGACGATCGGGTACGCCACCAGCTGGCCCGGGCCGTGGAAGGTGACCGAGCCTCCCCGGTCGACCTCGACGAATTCGGCGCCCGCGGCGATCAGCGCATCCGGCCCGGCGCCGAGGTGACGTGCCTCACTCCGACGGCCCACGGTGTACACGGGTGGATGTTCGAGGAGCAGCACCGCGTCGTCCGCCAGCTCGCCGCTGCGCCGCTTGGTCGCGACCGTGCGCTGCAGCTCCCAGGCGTCCTCGTAGCCGACGGTCCCGAGCCAGGCCCAGCGCAGCGCGGGGGCTTCGACCGCCTCGGTCATCCGGCGTGCGCCGCGACCGCCTGCTCGTGCGCGTGATAGCTCGAGCGGACGAGCGGCCCCGACTCCACGTGGGCGAAGCCGAGCGCCCGGCCGTACGCCTTCAGCTCGGCGAACTCGTCGGGATGCCAGTAGCGGATGAGCGGGTGATGCTTGAGCGACGGGCGCAGGTACTGGCCGATCGTGACGATCTCGATGTCATGGGCGCGCATCCGGTCCAGGAGCTCCTTGACCTCCGCCATCTCCTCGCCGAGGCCGACCATCAGCCCCGACTTGGTGCGGCTCCGCGTCTCCATCCCCTTGGCGGCGCGGAGCAGCTCGAGGCTCCGCGCCAGGTCCGCCTTGGGACGAACCCGGCGATACAGGCGGCCGACCGTCTCGACGTTGTGGTTGAAGATCTCGGGCGTCTCGGCCATCACGATGGCAAGCGCCGCGTGATCGCCCTGGAAGTCCGGGGTGAGCACCTCGATGGTCGTCCCGGGAGCGGCCGAGCGGATCGCGCGGATGGTCGCGGCGAACACGCCGGCGCCACCGTCGGGGAGGTCGTCGCGATCGACCGAGGTCACGACCGCGTGGCGAAGGCCCATGGCCGACACGGCCTCGCCCACGCGTCGCGGCTCGTCCCAGTCGATGTCGCCGCCCCGCTTGCCGCTCTTCACGGCACAGAAGGCGCACGCGCGGGTGCAGACGTCCCCGAGGATCATGAAGGTCGCCGTGCCGTGGCCCCAGCACTCGGCGATGTTCGGGCAGCGCGCCTCCTCGCAGACGGTGTTGAGCTGCTGGCCGCGCATGATTCCCTTGATCTGCGCGTAGCCGTTGCCTGCCGGCAGCTTGACGGTGAGCCACTCCGGGCGGCGCTCCACCCCTTCGGGGAGCAGCCGTTGATGCAGCGGCCGGTCGTCAGCCATCCGGAGTGGCCGCACGCGGATCTGGTCCATGCCTGCGCATCACTCTACACACTCGCTGAGCCACAATCGCCTCGATGAGTTCTCCCCCACCGCGAAACGAGCCGGTTCAGTCCTATGCACCCGGGACCTCCGAGCGGACGCACCTGCGTCACGCCGTCAGCACGATGCAGTCGACGGCGCCGCACACCATCCAGCAGCACATCGGTGGGAAGGCCGTCGACGGGCACGGCGCCGGCATCACGGTGCGAGCGCCCCATCGCCATGCGCTGGTCCTCGCGGAGGCGGCGGCGGGCACCGAGGCGGATGTCCGGCGCGCTGTCGACGCAGCGCTTGCCGCGCACCACGACTGGTCGACGGCCCCGTGGGGCACGCGAGCGTCGGTGATGCTGCGCGCCGCGGACCTGCTCGCCGGCCCCTATCGCGACCGGCTCAACGCGGCGACGATCCTCGGGCAGAGCAAGAGCGTGCAGCAGGCGGAGATCGACGCCGCGTGCGAGCTCGTCGACTTCTGGCGCTGGAACGTGCACTTCGGCGAGCGCCTCCAGGAGGAGCAGCCGATTTCGTCCGCGGGCCAGTGGAATCGCATGGATCACCGGCCCCTCGAGGGGTTCGTCCTGGCCATCACCCCCTTCAACTTCACGTCGATCGCGGGCAACCTTCCGACCGCCCCGGCGCTCATGGGCAACACGGTCGTGTGGAAGCCGGCGACGACGGCACTGCTCGCAGCGGGCGTGATCATGGAGATCCTCGAGGCTGCAGGGATGCCGCCCGGCGTGATCAACCTCGTCGCCGCCCCCGGTGCGGTGGTGTCCGAGGCGGCGGTGCGACACCCCGCGCTCGCCGGCATCCATTTCACCGGATCCACCGACACGTTCCAGGCGCTCTGGGGCACGGTTGCCGCCAATCTCGGCCAATACAGGAGCTATCCGCGGCTGGTCGGCGAGACCGGGGGCAAGGACTTCGTGCTCGCCCATCCCTCGGCTTCGTTGGACGGACTCCTGGTGGCCCTGCTCCGCGGAGCGTTCGAGTACCAGGGGCAGAAGTGCTCGGCCGCGTCGCGCGCGTACATCCCCCACTCCATCTGGGAGCGGCTGCGCGAACCGCTTGCGGCTGCGACCGAGTCGATCCCGGTCGGCGATCCCGCCGAGTTCAGCACGTTCATGGGCGCGGTGATCGACGAGCCGAGCTTTCGCAACCACGAGGCGGTCCTCACTGCTGCGCGAAGCGATCCGGACCTCACGCTCGTCGCGGGCGGCGAGTGCGACGGCGCGGTCGGGTGGTTCGTCCACCCCACCATCTACGAGACGCGCAACCCGCACCACGACCTGCTCCGACGCGAGCTCTTCGGTCCGATCCTCACCGTCTTCCCGTATCCGGACGACGAGTGGCGGTCGGTGCTCGACCTCGTCGACCACACGTCGCCGTACGCGTTGACGGGCGCGGTCTTCGCGGACGACCGCGCTGCGATCGATGAGGCGTCAGCCCACCTTCGCTATGCCGCCGGGAACTTCTACGTGAACGACAAGCCGACGGGCGCGGTGGTCGGGCAGCAGCCCTTCGGCGGCGCGAGGCTGAGCGGCACCAACGACAAGGCGGGATCGATCCTCAACCTGGTGCGCTGGGTCTCGCCGCGATCGATCAAGGAGACCTTCGTCCCGGCGACCGAATGGCGCTACACGCACCAGGATCCCGACTGATCCGATGACGGGCCGGCGCGCGGGCCGGCTCAGTCAGAGATCAGACGCGCCAGCGGGTGCAGGACCGCGCCGGGCGGCGGCGGCAGGAGCAGTGCGCCGCGTGCCGGGAGGACCGCCGGGCGACCGCCGGTTCCTCCGACGCGACCCGTATCAGGGCCTGGAACCGGTGCTCGTCGATGATCCCCTTCTCAAGAGCGCGCTGGGCCCAGGCAGGCGGGGTCCGGAGGCCCCACGCATCGAAAGCGCCGTGCTCGATCATCGTTCCTCCAGATGATAGCCAGGACGGGCTAGACGAGGGTCCCTGACGGGTCCAGGCTCTCGAGGAGCTGCTGGACCGTGGTGATGAACCGGGTGGCCGGCAGGCCGTCGTTGATGCGGTGGTCGAAGGAGAGTCCGAGGTTCATCACCGGCCGGATCGCAATGGCGTCGCCGACCACGACCGGCCGTTTGACGACCATGTCCATGGTCAGGATGGCGGCCTGGGGCTGGTTGATGATCGCCTGCGTCATCACGGCGCCGAGTGCCCCGGTGTTGTTGAGGGTGAACGTCCCTCCCTGGATCTCGTCGAGCTTGAGGTGGTTGCTCCGCGCGCGGGCGCCGAGGTCCGCCATGGTCGTCGCGAGGCCGATGATGCTGAGCCGGTCGGCGTTGCGCACGACCGGCACGATGAGGTTGTCCTCGAGCGCGACCGCGATGCCCAGGTTGATCTCGCGCTTGAGCACGATCCCCGCGTCGCTCCACGACGCGTTGAGCGTCGGAAACCGTTGCAGCGCCTCGATGACGGCGCGTGCCACGAACGGCAGGAAGGTGAGCTTGACCCCCTGGCGCTGCTCGAACGCCGCCTTCTCGCGATCGCGTATGCGCGACACCGCCGACATGTCGACCTCGACCATCACGTACGCGTGCGGTGACGTCTGCCGGCTGCGCACCATGTGCTCCGCGATGGACCGCCGCACCTGTGACAGCGGCACCACCGTGTCCCCCTCACCGGGAGTGACCGAACCCGTCACCAAAGAAGATGTTGGGACCGTTGGAGCTGCCGCAGCTGAGGGCGTCGCAAGGGCAGGTTGGGGCATCTGCGCAGGCGACATCGCCGGCGCAGTCGCCGGAGCGGATGCCCCAACCTGTCCCCGCACCGACCCGGCATCGCGCCGCTGCACGTACTCAAGAACGTCTTTTTTCGTGATCCGCCCCCCGAGCCCGCTCCCGGTGAGCTCCCGCAGATCCACCCCGTGCTCCCGCACGAGCATCCGCACCGCCGGAGTGAGGTGATACCCCGCCGCCGACCCATTCCCATCGGAGGATTCAGCAGGGGAAGCCTGATGACCGTCCGAGCCCTGCCGTTGAGCGCTCGCGGCGAGCTCCGCCGCCTGCGGCTGCGTGCTACCAACAAGCTCAGGCTGAGGTGTCTGCGGAGGCGACATAGCCGGTGGAGTCGCCGGAGCGGACGCCTCAGCCTGAGCCGGGGCGCTTGCGACACTCGCCGTTGCAGACGACGCATCCGAAGCAGAGGCGGGAACGGAAGTCTCGATACTGCAGATCGGCTGCCCGACCGGCACCACCGTCCCCTCGGGAGCGATCACCTGGGCCATCACGCCGTCCGCCGGAGCCGGGATCTCAGCGTTGACCTTGTCGGTGATCACCTCGGCGATGGACTCGTATTTCGCGATCGCATCGCCGGGCTGCTTCAGCCAGCGTGCGATCGTCCCCTCGGTGACACTCTCACCCAGTTGCGGCATCGTGACGGTCAATGGCATCCGCTGCGCATCCTCGTGTTCAGGCTCAGTACGCGGCGAGCTCGCGAAGCTTCGCCTCCACTTTGTCGGGGGTCGTCAGGTAGAACTTCTCGAGTGGCGGTGAGTACGGCATCGCCGGGATCTCGGGGCCGCCGATGCGCATCACCGGCGCGTCGAGGCTCTCGAAGCAGTCCTCGGCGATGATCGCCGCCACTTCGGACGCAACGCTCACCGCGAGGTTGGCCTCCTGCACGATCAGCACCTTGCCGCACTTGGACGCGCTCGTGACGATCGCCTCGCGGTCGATCGGACGCAGCGAGCGAAGGTCGGTGACCTCGCAGGAAAACCCATCTGTGGCAAGGCGATCGACCGCCTCGAGCGCGGTGTGCACCATCATCCCGTAGCTGAAGACCGCGATGTCGGACCCCTCGCGCACGGTGGTCGCCCGGTCGAGCGGCACCGTGTAGTCACCCTCCGGGACCTCGCCCTTGATGGCGCGGTACGCGCGCTTGTGCTCGAAGTACAGCACCGGGTCCGGGCAGCGGATCGCGGCGATGATCATGCCCTTGGCGTCGTACGGCGTCGACGGGACGACCACTCGGAGCCCGGGGATGTGGGCGAAGATCGCCTCGATCGACTGCGAGTGGTACAGCGCGCCGTGCACTCCCCCACCGAACGGCGAGCGCACCACCATCGGCACGTTCCAGTCGCCGTTGCTGCGATAGCGCATCTTCGCGGCCTCGCTGACGATCTGGTCGACCGCCGGCATGATGAAGTCCTGGAACTGGATCTCCGCGATCGGCAGCATCCCGTTCATCGACGCGCCGATGGCGACGCCGACGATCATCGATTCGGCGAGCGGGCTGTCGAGCACCCGCCACTCCCCGAACTCCTTCTGGAGACCCTCGGTCACGCCGAAGACGCCGCCCTTCTTGCCGACGTCCTCGCCGAGGATCATCACGCGCTCGTCGCGCTGCATCTCCTCACGAATGCCGTCGTGGATCGCCTCGATGTAGGTCTTCACAGGCATGGTCAGGCGCCCCGTTCCGCGTAGACGTTGAGCATCGCCGTGTCAGGAGACGGCAGCGCCGCCGCCTCCGCCTCATCGGTGGCGCGGTCGAGCTCGATGAGCAGCTCCGCGCGCATCTCCTCCGCGTCACCGGGGTGCAGCACGCCGAGCTCCTCGAGCGTCGCCTTGAAGCGCAGCAGCGAGTCGCGCTCCTTCTGCGCCTCCAGGTCCTCGGCGCTGCGGTACCGGCGCTGGTCGTCGTCGGAGCTGTGCGACGTGAGGCGAAGCACCTTCGCCTCGACGAGCGTGGGGCCGTCGCCGCGCCGCGCGCGCTTCACCGCATCACGGGCGACGCGGTAGCAGGCGATGGCGTCGCATCCGTCCACGATCACGCCCGGGATCCCGTACCCCTTGGCGTGATCGGCGACGTCCTGGGTGGGCATCTGCTTCTGCCACGGCACGCTGATGGCGAATCCGTTGTTCTCCACCACGAAGATCACGGCCAGCTTGTGGATCGCGGCGAAGTTGAGCGCCTCGTGGAAGTCGCCCTCGCTCGTGCCACCCTCGCCGATCGACGTGAACGTCACCGCGTCCTCGCCCCGGATGCGTGACGCGAGCGCAAGACCCGCGGCGTGCAGGAGCTGCGTGCCGACGGGCGATCCCGTGCTGATGATGTTGAGACGCCGGCACCCGTAGTGCGCGGGCATCTGACGTCCGCCGCTGTTGGGATCGTCGGCACGCTGCAGCACGGAGAGCAGGTGGTCCTTCGGGGTCATCCCGAGCACGAGGGTGAGCGCGAGGTCGCGATAGTAGGGGGCCACCCAATCGTACATCGGCCGCAGGTTCATGCCAAATGCGACTTGAACTGCCTCATGGCCCTCGCCGGAGATCCAGAACGGAGCGCGCCCCTGGCGGTTGAGCACCCAGAGGCGTTCATCGAGGAGTCGGGAGCGGAGCATGTGCCGGTACATCAGCCGGAGGGTCTCCGCGTCGAGCCCCGCCCGCGCCTTGGTTTCGGTCTTGGTTATCGCCACGGGTCGCTCATTCCTCCGATCCACGCTGTCCCCGGCGACGGTGGCCCGAACGCTCCACAGCCGCTCAAATGTGGATCGCCTCACCGGTCACTGCAAGCGCAGCTTCTGAGAGCACTTCACTGAGTGTAGGGTGTGGCGCGACCGCGTGTCCCATCTCGTACGCGGTGGTTTCGAGCAGGCCACCGAGCGCCGGCCCCCAGATGAGCTCGGTGACCTCGTGCCCGATGATGTGAACGCCGAGGACGTCGCCGTTGACCTTGTCAGCGACGACCTTGCAGAACCCGCCGCTCTCGCCCCAGATGAGCGCCCGGCCATTGCCGCGGAACGGCATCACTCCGGTCGCCACCTCGCGACCGGCGGCGCGAGCCTCCGCCTCGCTGAGGCCCATGGACCCGATCTGCGGCGTGCAGTACGTCGTGCGCGTCACGAGGCGGGGATCGAGCGGATGCGGATCCTTGCCGGCGATCGCCTCGACGGCGATCACGCCCTCGTGGAGAGCCTTGTGCGCGAGCTGGAACCCGCCGGCGACGTCGCCGATGGCGCTGACCCCGGTCTCGCCCGTGCGGAGCAGCCCGTCCACGACGATCACCCCGCGATCCACGGCGACCCCGGTGCCATCGATGCCGATGTCCTCGACGTTCGCGGCGCGGCCGACGGCGACGAGGAGCAGCTCCGCCTGGAGGCGCTGCTCCTTCCCGTCCTCTCCGGCGACGGTTACTGCGACGCCGCCCTCGTTGCGCTCGACCGACTCGAGATCGAGCCGGTGCCCCGTCAGGCACTTGATCCCCCGTGCCTCGAACTGGCGGCGCAGCTCGCGCCCGACGTCGGCGTCCTCGAGCGGCACCAGGCTCGGCAGCATCTCGACCAGGGTCACGTCGGCGCCGCAGGATCGGTAGAGCGAGGCGAATTCGACACCGACGGCCCCGGCGCCGAGCACGATGGCGGAGGCCGGCGACCGGTCGAGCTTGAGCGCCTCGTCACTGGTGAGCACAACCTGACCGTCCGCCGGGATGCCCGGCAGCTGCTTTGGCCGCGAGCCGGTCGCGACGATCACCGCGCCCGCCTCGACATCGACGGCGTCTCCGTCCGCCGGCGGTGACCGACAACCGTCCGGCGCCCTCGAGGCGGCCACGCCCGTGCAGCACCGTCACCTTGTTCTTGCGCAGCAGGAACTCGACGCCCTTGTGGAGCTGTGCGACCACCTGGTCGCGGCGCCGTCCCGCGACCGCGTAGTCGAAGCGCACGTCCGTTGTGGTGACACCGAAGGCGTCGGCATGGCGCAGCTGATCGAGCAGCGCAGCGCTCTGGAGGAGCGCCTTTGCGGGGATGCACCCGCGATGCAGGCAGGTCCCCCCGACCTTGTCCTCCTCGACGAGCACCGCCCGCAGACCGAGCTGCGCCGCCCGGATCGCCGCGGGATAGCCGCCCATCCCGCCACCGAGGATGGCGATGTCGAAACGCTCGGGCACATTCGCGAGTATATCGGTGGCGTACGTCCGTTCCGGATCCGCGTCAGGTGCGTGCGGCGGCGCGGGTGGTCAGGTCAGATACGCGCGCGGGTCGACCCAGTGGCCGTTGTGGTTGACGCCGAAATGGAGGTGGCACCCGGTGGAGTTCCCGGTCGTCCCCTCGTAGCCGATCAGCTGCCCACGCGCGACCGTCTGCCCGCTGCGGATGGCGAAGGACGCCAGGTGTCCGTACAGCGTCTGCCATCCGTTGCCGTGCACGATGATGATGTAGTTCCCAAAGCCGTTCCCCATGAACGGCTCGATGTATGCGATGCCGGCATCGGCGGCGATGACGTGATGACCGCACGGCCCCGCGATGTCGAGGCCGTTGTGGAAGTGCTTCTGCGGGCAGCTCGGGTCGTACGGCTCGAACGGGTACGGGGTGCACCCGAAACCCTGGCTGATCGGTCCCGTGTCGGGCCAGATGAAGTGGCCGCTGCCGCCACCCGCCTTGAGTGCGGCCTGTTCCTCGCGCTGCAGCTCGGCGATCTGGCTGTTGAGCGTGCTCTCTGCCGCCTCCCACTCCGCCGCGGCTCGCTCGTCCTGCGCCTGGAGACTCGCGAGGTAGGCGACCGCCTCCGTCCGCGCCGACCTTTCGTCATCGAGCGCCTGCTCCGTCGTGTACAGCTGGCTCAGCAGATCGGCCTGCTGGCGCTGCTCGGAGCGGATGTGGGCGACATCGTCCTGCACCGCGTTGCGCTGCGTCGTCACCCGGTTGACGGACGCGAGCTCGCGCGCGCTGATGCGCCTGCTGTTGATGACGTCGGTCCAGAACTCGTTGAAGCTGCCCGAGGTGAGGAGATTGTCGAGCGGCGTCGACTGGTTCTGGAGCTCGTAGATGACCACCAGCTCCGTCGACAGCTGATGCTCATCGGTGTCGAGCAGCGCCCGGGCGGCGCTCAGCCTCGCCTGCGCCGCGGCGAGATCCACGCCGATCCCGTTCAGCCGCTGGGTCGCCGCGGTGACGTCGATCTCGGTCGCGAGGATCTGCACGTTGAGGCCGGTGATGATCGCGGAGAGCGCGGCCTCCTGGTTCTGAGCGGCTGCGATCTCCTGCTTCAAGCGCGCGATCTCGGACTTCGCCTGGGCGAGCTGGCCCTGGTCCTGCCGGATGTGGTCGGTGATGTGGTCGGCGGCGGTCGGCTGCGCGATGGCGAGCAACGACCCCGCCACCGTCAGCGACACGATGCCGCGGACGACCAGCGGGCGAAACCTCACGTCGCGAGGAATCTCCTGACGCCCAGGAAGCTGCCGAAGGCGCCGACGGCGATGCCGCCGACGAGCAGGAACACCAGCAGCGTCACGGTATAGCGCCCGTCGAACGGGACACTCAGCAGACTGCGCTGCGCGGCCTGTACGAACACTCGATAGGCGCCGTACACGACGGCCCCCGAGAACACCGCGGCGAGCAGACCCCCGAGCATGCCCTCGAGGATGAACGGCCATCGGACGAACCAGTCCGTCGCGCCGACCAGCTTCATGATCTCGATCTCCGTGCGGCGTGCGTACACGGCGGTGCGGATCGTGTTCATGATGATCACGATGCTGATCGTCAGCAGGATGATCGCGATGATCGCGCCGACCCACTCGATGATCGTGATCACCGTGTTGAGCTTGGAGATGACGTCGGAGTTGTAGTCGGTGGGCGTCGTCTTGTCGACGATCGGGGTCGACGCCGCCATCTTGTTGAACTGGCTCAGATCGGTGAGCTTGTGGACCACGAGGTTCAAGGACGCAGGCAGCGGGTTGCTGCCGAGGACGTTGAGGGCATTGGCGATGTCGGGGTTCTGCGACGCCTGTTGCGCAGCCTGGTCCTTGGTCTCGAAGGTCACCGAGATGACGCGCGGGTCGTGCTTGAGGCGCCCCTCGAAGTTGGTGATCGCGGCAAGGGAGGCGTTGTCCGAGATGTAGATCTTCAGGTGGCTCGCGTTCTGCTCCTGCGCCTGGAGCACGGTGTCGACCGAGTGGGTGAAGAGCAATGCGCCGCCGACGAGAAAGATGATGAGCCCCATGGTGAACACGCCTGCGAGCGACACGCCGAGGTTGCGGCGGAAGTTCTGTCCTGCGCTGCGCAGCGCGAACCAGAGCGAGGCGGCGATCTGTCTCACAGCGTCGCGTTCCCTTCGCGCAGGTACTGCCCCTCGGCCTCATCGCGCACGACGCGGCCGTCCTCGATGGCGATGACGCGGCGGCGGACGAGGTCGACCACCTCGCGGTTGTGCGTGGCCATCAGCACCGTGGTACCGCGATGGTTGATCTGCAACAGCAACTGGACGATGCCCCAGGAGGTGTCGGGGTCGAGGTTGCCGGTCGGCTCGTCGGCCAGGAAGATGCGCGGCCGGTGCACGAGCGCGCGTGCGATCGCGACGCGCTGCTGCTCACCACCGCTCAACTCGTCAGGGAACGTGTCGAGCTTGTCCTCGAGACCGACGATCCAGAGCACCTCCTCGACCTTCTCGCGCATGTGGCGCTGCCCCGGCCGGGTGACCTGCAGCGCGAACGCGACGTTCTGCGCGACGGTGCGGCGCGTGAGCAGCTTGTAGTCCTGGAACACGATGCCGAACTTGCGGCGCAGCTTCGGCAGCTTGCGACGCGACATCCGGCTGATCTCCTGGCCCTCGACGAAGATGCGCCCTGTGGACGGCGCTTCGTCGCGGATCAGGAGGCGGACCAGGGTCGACTTCCCGGCGCCGCTGGCGCCGACGAGGAAGCAGAAGTCGCCCTGATGGATCGCCAGATCGACGTCGCGCAGGGCCTCCGTTCCGTTCGGGTAGACCTTGCTGACGCCGTGAAACGAGATGACTGGGCGCAGCGCCTGCTGAGGAGGGGCCGCAGATCGTTCCGCAACCGCCACGCTCACCAGGCTGCCCCCTGGGGCGATGTGTTCATAGGAAGATGTCTGGGGGTCGCTACTGTGTCGCGGGCCAGTATAGACCGGGCTTCCGCGAGACTCCCCCGAAACGTCACACATTGGTGACCCGGGGTGCTTCGGGATCGGACGGCGGCGCTCACGAAGCCTTTGATTCCGGACCCTCCCGGGCAGCCCAGTGGAGATACCCCTCGATGAAGGGGTCGATGCCGCCGTCGAGCACCGCCTGGGTATTGCCCACCTCCACCCCGGTCCGGTGGTCCTTGACCATCGTGTAGGGGTGGAGGACGTAGGAGCGGATCTGGCTGCCCCATTCGGCCGCGATCAACTCGCCCTTGAGATCGGCGACCTTCTGTGCGTGGGCGGCCTGCTGGAGGGCGAGAAGCCGGGACCGGAGCACTCGCCATGCGACGTCCCGGTTCTGCTGCTGCGAGCGCTCGTTCTGGCAGGTGACCACGACCCCGGTCGGGATATGGGTGAGGCGGACCGCGGAGGAGGTCTTGTTGACGTGCTGGCCGCCGGCCCCGCTCGATCGGAACACGTCGGTGCGGACGTCGTCGGGGTCGATCTCGACGGTGACCGTGTCCTCGATCTCGGGAGTCACCTCGACCAGGACGAACGAGGTATGCCGTCGGTGGGCGGCGTCAAAGGGGCTGATCCGGACCAGGCGATGAACGCCGTGCTCGCCCTTGAGCAGGCCGTAGGCGCGGGGCCCGGAGATGCGAACGGTCGCCGACTTGATCCCCGCCTCGTCGCCGACGGATTCCTCGAGGAACTCGACGGGCATGCGGTGCTCCTCGGCCCAGCGCAGGTACATGCGCAGGAGCATCTCGGCCCAATCCTGGGAGTCGGTGCCGCCGGCTCCGGCGTGGATGCTGACCAGCGCCACGTGGTCGGTGTACGGATCGTTGAAGAGCAGGTCGATCTCACGCCGGGCGATCTCCTTCTCGAGACCGCGGATCTCCTTCTCGACGTCGGCGGACATCGCCTCGTCAGGGTCCGCGTCGAGCATGGCCGCAAGCTCACGCGTGTCGGCGGCACGCTGGGTGAGCGATTCCCAGCCGGCGAGCTCTTCGCGAATTCGCGCAGCCTCCTGGTTGAGGGTCGCGGCGCGGCGCGGATCGTCCCAGACGTCGGGAGCCGCGATCTCCCGATCGAGCTCGGTCAGACGGACGCGTTTCCCCGCGAGGTCAAAGATGCCCCTGGAGCTCGGCGATGCGGGCGGCAACGTCGGTGGCGCGGTCTGCAAGCTCGGTCATGACCCGAGTATTCCACAATGGCTGGATGCAAACTGCCACCGCCGCGGCGGCTGACGCGATCGGCGGCCTCTTCCTCGAGCTGCCCCGGGCGTTCGATTTCGACGACGTGTCGCTGGTGCCGCGGGTCCGGTCGACCCTGGCACATCGGACGGAGGCGCTGCCCGCGGTGAACCTCGGGCCGGTGCGGCTCGCCGTACCGCTCGTGGGATCGCCGATGCCCGACGTGTGCGGCGTGGAGATGTGCCGTGCGCTCGGCATGCACGGGTCGGTCGGGCTGCTGCCCCGATTCCAGGGCATCGACGATCAGGTGGAGGAGCTCCGGCAGGTCATGGCCACGGGTGTCGCGGTCGGCGCCGCGCTCGGGGTCACCGGCGACTACCGCGAGCGCTTCGATCGGCTCGTGGACGCCGGGTGCGAGGTCGTGTGCCTCGACACGGCGAACGGGGCGCACGAGCAGGTGGGGCAGGTGGTGCGCTGGATCCGGCAGCGCGACGCGACCGTCTTCATCATCGCCGGCAACGTCGCCACGGCCGAGACCTTCCGGTGGCTCGAGGACCTCGGCGTCGACGCCATCCGGGTCGGCATCGCGGGCGGCTCCGTGTGTGAGACGCGTACGGAGACCGGGATCTTCGCGCCGACGCCGTACAGCGTCCACGAGTGCGCGCAGGTGCGGCATCGGGCGCTGATCATCGGTGACGGTGGCATCCGCAACCCGGCGGACATGTGCAAGCTGCTGGCGTTGGGGGCGGATTGCGTGATGGTCGGGTCGGCGCTGGCCGGGACCTACGAGGCGCCGGGGCGGGTGATCGTCGTCGACGGGAAGAAGTTCAAGATCATGCGCGGGTCGGCGTCCTTCTCGGTACAGCACGAGTTCGGCGGCGAGGACCCCGAGTACATCGAGGGGGCGGAGTCGATCGTGGCGTACAAGGGCCACGTCGCCGACGTGGTGCAGCGATACGTCGCCGGGCTGCGCAGCTCGATGTCCTACATGGACGCGCACTCGCTCGACGAGTTCAGGAGCAACGCGAGCTTCATCCGGGTTCGATAGCGCGTCAAGAGCCTGAGCCCGCAATCGGGTGCTCAGCGATCGCCTCGGAGCGCTCTTGAAGGTGTGCAGGGGTGCAGTTCTAGCGAACCGCATGACAACCTGTGGACGCGTGGCGAACGTATGTTTGGTATGATACAGGGATGTGTGATGGCGCCGGCGACACCACTGGACGCTCGGGTGATGCGATCGATGCCCTGGCGGCCGCGGTCGAGCGGGTCCGGGCGCGGGGACCGGCCGCCTCGCAGGCCGCGCTGCAGGACGAGCTGATCCGCCTGCGCCGGGCGGCCGATCTCCTTGAACTGGCCTTCGCCGCCACGGCGAGCGCGTTCGATGCCCGCTACGACGAGAACTGGGGCGGGTATCCCACCGCCATCAACTGGATCCGCGCGGAGTGCAGGATGAGCTCGGCGGCCGCGGTCAAGGCGGTCTGCGTCGGCGAGGAGGCGGCGGCGATTCCGCTCAGCATCGCCGCGCTCGAGCAGGGCCGGCTCGGCTTCGCCCATCTCAGCCTCCTCGCCGCCACCGCCAAGGGGGTGCGCGAAACCCCGAATCCGGCGGGCGTCGAGGTGGCCCCCTTCGACGAGCGTCCCCTGCTCAAGCAGGCCCTCGCGCATCCACTCAAGCGCTTTCGCGATGACTGCGCCCACGTCCGCCACGCCCACAGCGCCGCGCTCTTCCTCGCCGCCCAGAACGACGACGAGGTGTATCGCACCCTCGAGGTGCGCACCGGTGAGGAGGGTGCGCTCTTCCTCCACGGCTGCCTCGACGCGGTCGGCGGCGCCACCCTGCGGACCGCGCTCGATCCCCTGGCGCGCTGGCGTGGGGGTGGGGATCTCCGCACCCGCGAGCAGCGCTACGCCGACGCGCTCGTGGAGCTGGCCACGCACTGCCTCGACGCCGGAGCCGTGCCGAGCGTGGGTGGACAGCGCCCCCATCTCCAGGTGACGAGCACGGTGGCCACCCTGCGGTGGTGCTCCGGGAGCGCCGGCGGCGATGCTCGAGTTCGCCGGGCCGATCGCCGCGGCCACCGCCCAGCGCCTCGCCTGTGATGCGAGCATCACCCGTGTCGTGCTCAGCCCGAGCTCCGCGGTGCTCGACGTGGGCCGTGCCCACCGGCTCCCGTCAGGACCGACCCGGCGGGCCTTGCGCGCTCGGGATGGCGGCTGCGCATGGCCGAATTGCGACCGCCCGGTCTCATGGACCACCGCTCACCATCTCGTGCATTGGGCTGAGGGTGGCAGCACGGCCCTTGAGAACCTCGTCCTGCTCTGCCACCGCCACCACCGCCTCGTGCATGAGGGTGGCTGGCAGCTCATCCGGAAACCCGACGGCACGCTGGCAACGGTGGCCCCAATCATCGATGTGGGTATCGGCGCGCCCGCTCCAGGAGGCCGGTGCTCGCTCATCGATGTGGCGCGTCAGCGGCGGCGACGCGGTGGCGGAGCCGGGTTCGGGAAGCCCGGTGCCCGAGGTGGCGTGGCGTGCTCGGCCCCCCGATGTCCCCTCCGTGGGGTGAGGGCCAATCGCAACTGCTCGATGCGATGACTGCCGCACGAGGATCTCGGCGGGTGGGGCCTTGAAGCCGTCTTGCGCTTGACGCGTGGAGTAGCTGCATCACGCCGTCGCGGTTTCGCAGCTGGGTGGTGGTCACCGCTGCGTGTCGTCGGTTGTGTTGACGTGCGCAAGCCGAAAACGCCGGCGGAACCGCCCACCGACGATCGGTCATCACGAACGTCTGCGGGAACGACGCGCATGCCCCCGCCACGCGCGTGACTGAGATCACGTCAGGCGTCGTTCGGTCGCCCATCGCGTCAACTGGTGACGCGTCGACATCTGCAGCTTTCGCAGCACCGACGATACGTGGCTCTCGACGGTCTTGGTCGAGATGAACAGCTCGCGGGCGATCTCCTTGTAGGTGAAGCCTCGCGCAATGTAGCGAAGCACTTCACGCTCGCGCGGAGTCAGCTGGTCGAGCTCGGCGTCGAACGTGGGACGGCGCTGCTCCGCGGGAGGCAATGTCGCGAAGGCGTCGAGAACGAACCCCGCCAGTCGCGGCGAGAAGACCGCCTCGCCCAAGGCAACTCGATGCACCGCGTCGATGAGGTCCGAGCCCGAGATCGTTTTCGTGACATAGCCTCGCGCCCCTGCTCGGATGACCGCGATGACATCCTCCGGTGCGTCGGAGGCGGACAGCGCCAGGAAGCGGATGTGCGGATGCGTCGCTCGGATCGCGGTCACAACCGCCTGTCCGTCGCCGCCCGGGAGGTGCACGTCCAGCAGGACCACGTCGGGCTCGCACTCGGCGATCCGTTCGATTGCGTGTTCGACGCTGTCGGCCTCACCGACGACGTCGACCTGATCGCCGAGCTCCGCTCGGACACCGGCACGAAACAGGCCATGGTCGTCGACGATCACAACTCGCGGCCGCCGGTCGAGGCGTTGCGTCGTATCCAGCATGCTCACGCGCCTCCGCTCATGCAGACTGGCCGACCTGCACCGCACGGGGCATCGTCAGGCGCACCTCGGTCCCCTCGCCGGGGACGCTGCGAACGGTCGCCGACCCGCCGCGGCGCGACATTCTCGCGTGGATGGACTCGGTCAGACCTTTGCGATCGCCCGGCACCGCTTCAGGGTCGAAGCCCCGTCCGCGGTCGCGCACGAACAGCGACACCTCGGACGGCTCGACCTCCGCAAACAACGACACCACCTCGACTCCCGACCACTTCGCGGCGTTGACCGTCGCCTCGCGCGCGGCGGCCAGCAGCGCGTCGATGTCGTCGTCGATCGGGCAGTCACCCACGGTCACGACCTCGACGCTGACGCCGTGCTCCGCCTCGACATCACGCTGGATGAGCCGCACACCCGCCGCAAAGGTGGTGCAGTCGCCGTCGAACGATCCGGGTGGCCGCCCGTCGAACAGCCATGACCGGAGCTCGCGTTCCTGCGCTCGAGCGAGGCGGACCACCTGCTGAGCATCCCCGGACCGACGCTGGATCATGGCCAGCGTCTGGAGCACCGAGTCGTGCACCCTCGAAGCCATCTCGGCCCGTTCCTCGGCACGGATTCGAGCCTGACGCTCGTCGACCAGGTCACGCGTGATCCGCAGCCACCACGGCCCCATCACGACGACGATCGCTGCGACGACGAGCGCCACGCCAGCCAGCGGTTGCAGCAGCGCGGACCGCGCGTGGCCGAGGAGCAGTGTGACCAGACCGCCGAGCAGGAGCAGCACCGCGATGGACACCCGCATCGCGATCCGAGCGGGCGTCGTGTCGCCCGTAAACCCAAGGAGCGGGTCGACGAGACGGCGTAGCGTCTCCTGCTCATCCGCCGGAGCGTTCCGCCAGATGAGCACGATCCCGGCGACGCTGATCACGAGCGGCCAGGCGAGCGAGCCGAGCCACCCGGCCCCGACCACCGAGATGATGACGAGCATTGCCACGAGCACCGAGCCGACACCCGCGGCGAGCGTGATGCCCTGCCGGTCGGCGAGCGCCTTCGTCGCGATGTTCGCATCACTGCCGGTATCGGGGATCAGGAGCCACGCAAGGACGTACGCGGCGACGCCGAATCCACTGAACAGCGCCGCCAGGACGAAGGACGCTCGCACGAGCCGGAGATCGATTCCGGTGCGCGCGGCGATGCCGGCAGCGACGCCGGCCACAAGGCGACCGTCGCGTTCGCGCCGCCATGGGCCGTCGCCACGCAGCCGGTGTCGGTGCTCTGCCACAGGTCCATCATCCGCCGGGCGAGCCCTGGCGGCTATTCGGAACAACCCTGACCGTGCCGCGAGCATCTCAGGGTCGAATCAGGGCTCTTCCCGATTGTTTCTCAAGCAGGGCGGCCCTACGGTGGGCTCATGAACACACCACCCCCACCGCCACCCCCGATCGACGAGACCCAGACCCGGCCGCGCATGCTGCGGCGCCCCGCCAACAACCGGATGATTGCGGGCGTCGCTGCCGGCATCGCCGAATACCTCGCCGTCGATGTGACGGTGGTGCGCATCGTCATCGCGGTGCTCACCGTCGCGGGTGGCGCCGGGATCGCCCTCTACATCGCCGGGTGGCTGCTCATGCCCACCGAGGGCGCTGCCGAGTTGATCGCGAGCAAGTTCACCAGGTCGCTCTGCGCCGGCTCGCACTGACGCCGAGCCAGACCTGCGGACGGCGATTCAGCAGCGCCGAGACGACAGAGAACTCAGCGCCCGTGGCAGTACTTGTACTTCTTCCCCGAGCCGCACGGGCAGGCCTGGTTGCGGCCGACCTTGCCCTGCTGCCCGCGCGCGCCGTTCCCGACGGCACTGCCGTTCGTACCGTCGACACGTCGGGTTCCCGCCGAGGACGACTCCACGATGTTGCGCACCGCGGGCTGGGCGGTGAGCGGCGCGGAGACCCGCGCGCCGGTCGCTCGCGCAAGGGCGCCGCTGGCGAGGGCCGCAGCCGGCCGAGCCGGGGGCACCTGCGTGCCGTCCGTGGCACCTCCGGGACGGTCGGCTCTTGGTGACTGCGGCGCGGTCGCGTTGGCGGCACCGGCGGTGGGCGCAGCGGCGACGGCCTCCGGGGAGCCCTCTTCCGCGGGCGCAGCAGCCGCCGGATCGACCCGCCTGATCTGCACGTTGAGCAGTGCGCGGACAATCTCGCGCTGGATGTCCTCGGTCAGATCCTGGAACGCGGTGAACGCGGCGGCCTTGTATTCGACAAGCGGGTCCATCTGGCCGTATGCCTGGAAGCCCATCCCCTCTCGGAGATGATCCATCTGGGTCAGGTACGCGAGCCAGCGCGTGTCGATGACCTGCAGCATCACGGACTGCTCGACCTCACGAAGCAGGTCAGGCCCGTACTCCTGCTCCTTCTCCTCGTACAGACCGATCAGCTCGCCGCCGAGCGTTTCGCAGACGTCCTCGATGGTGTTCCCGAGGCTGTCCACGTCGACCTCGGACAGCGGCGGGAGCGCCGGTGCGAACTGGTGCATCCGCTCCCAGAGTCCCTCGAAGTCCCACGTCTCCCGGTGTCGCCCCTCGCAGAACGTCGGCACCTCAGCCGCCACAACGTGTTCGACCATCGACACGAAGTTGGATCGCGTGTCCGTCCCCTCGAGGATCTTGCGGCGCTCGCCGTAGATGATCTCGCGCTGCTTGTTCATGACGTCGTCGTACTCGACGACGTGACGGCGGCTGTCGAAGTTGTGTCCCTCGACCCGGGACTGCGCTCCCTCGATCTGTCGCGACACCATCTTCGACTCGATCGGCGTGTCCTCGTCGACACCGAGCCGACCCATGATCCCCTGCATGCGCTCGCCGCCGAAGACGCGCATCAGATCGTCCTCGAAGGACAGGAAGAACCGTGACTTGCCCGCGTCACCCTGGCGGCCGCTGCGCCCGCGCAGCTGGTTGTCGATGCGGCGCGACTCGTGGCGCTCGGTGCCGATGATGTACAGGCCGCCGATGTCCGCCACGCCCCCGCCAAGCACGATGTCGGTGCCGCGCCCGGCCATGTTGGTTGCGATCGTCACGCTCCCACGCTGACCGGCGTTGGCGACGACGTCCGCCTCCTTCTCGTGCAGCTTGGCGTTGAGGACGGAGTGCTGCACCCCCATCTTGTCGAGCGCGCGGCTCAGCCGCTCACTCTTCTCGATGCTCGTCGTGCCGACCAGGATGGGCTGGCCTTTCTTGTTGCGGTCGGCGATCTCCTCGACAACCGCTCGGTACTTGCCTTCCTCGGTCTTGTAGATGAGGTCGGGTTCGTCGAGCCGGATCATGGGGCGATGCGTTGGAATCGGCACGACCTCGAGGGTGTAGATCTTGTGGAACTCCTCGGACTCGGTGATCGCGGTGCCGGTCATCCCCGCGAGCTTGTCGTAGAGGCGGAAGAAGTTCTGGAACGTGATGGTCGCCAGCGTCACGGTTTCCTGCTGGACCGCAACGCCCTCCTTCGCCTCGATGGCCTGGTGGAGGCCGTCCGACCACCGCCGTCCGGGCATGGTGCGTCCGGTGAACTCGTCGACGATGATCACCTCGCCGTCGCGCACGATGTAGTCACGGTCGCGCAGCCACAGCGCATGCGCGCGCAGCGCCTGGTTGATCTGATGCGCCTCGACGACGTGCTCCATGTCGTACACGTTCGAGATCCCGGTCCACTTCTCGAGCTTCTCGGCGCCCTCCTCGGTGAGCGTCGCGGACTTGGTCTTCTCGTCGATCGTGTAGTCGTCCTCGGCGACGAGCCGCGGGATGAGGCGCGCGTACGTGTAGAACTTGTCGGTGGCCTCACTCGCCTGGCCACTGATGATCAGCGGTGTGCGCGCCTCGTCGATGAGGATCGAGTCCACCTCGTCGACGATCGCGTAGTGCAACCGCCGCTGCACGCAGCGATCGAGCTTCTGCGCCATGTTGTCGCGCAGGTAGTCGAACCCGAGCTCGTTGTTGGTGGAATACGTGATGTCGGCCGCGTACGCCTCACGCCGCGTGCATGGACGGAGATGCTGCAGGCGCGGGTCGGGATGCGTGTCGTCGAGGAAGTCGGGGTCGTATACGAAGGAAAGGTCCTGCCCGGCGATGACGCCCACCGTCATGCCGAGTGCGTGATACAGGGCCGCGTTCCAGCCGGCGTCGCGCCTGGCCAGGTAGTCGTTGACCGTCACGAGGTGCGCCCCCCGGCCCTCCAGCGCATTGAGGTACAGAGCGAGCGTCGCCACGAGGGTCTTGCCCTCGCCGGTCTTCATCTCGGCGATCCGGCCCTGGTGGAGGACGATCCCGCCGATCAGCTGCACGTCGAAGTGGCGCATGCCGAGCGTGCGCTTCGACGCCTCCCGCACCACCGCAAAGGCTTCCGGGAGGAGCTCGTCGAGGGCGAGCGCGCGCTGCGCCTCTCGCTCCTTTTCCTCGGCGCGCTGCATCGCCATCTCCTCGGTCTCCTCGCCGAGGCCCGCCGCGAAGGACTGCCCGTGGGTGATGTCGGCCCCCTCGACGCCGAGGCGCTCCCGGAACTCCATGGTCTTGTCGCGAAGCTCCTCATCCGAAAGGGCGGACATGTCCGCCTCGAGCTCGTTGATGAGCCCGACGACGCCTTCGTAGCGCTTGATCTCCCTTCGCACAGGGTCGCCCAGGACCTTGTTGAGCGGCTTTCGGAGGATGGACATGGCTCTCTCCATTCTGGCAGCCCCCATCGGTCACAGGACCGCGGCCACCACGATCGCGTCGATCCGCTCGGCGCCCGCTTCGGCGAGCGCACCTGCCGCGGCCGTGACCGTCGCCCCGGTGGTCAGGACATCGTCGATGAGCCAGAGGCGGGCCGAGCGCAGCGATCCACCCTCCCAGACGAATGCCCCCGCCACGTTGAGACGGCGTGGCGCCTCGTCGCGCGCGCTCTGCGGGGCGGTGTCCCGGACCCGGTGGAGGCCCTCGACCATCGGCACGCCGCGCGCTCCGCCGATCACCCCGGCGAGCAGCTCCGCCTGGTTGAAGCCCCGCTGACGGCGCCTGCGCGGCCCAAGCGGGACCGGGATCACCGCGTCGGGTGTGTTCAGTCCAATCGGCTCGAGCCGCGACGAAGCGAGCGCCCCGAGGGCGTCGAGCGCCTCGCGGTCGCCCCCGAACTTGCCGCGATGCAGCGCCGATCGAACCGGCTCCACGAACTCGAACCCGGCGTACGCGCGACCGAACCGCATGCGGCGGATGGCCGGGACCGGCAGCGCGGCCATGATCCGCCGGCAGCCGGGACAGACCGGCTCAGCCGACACCAGGTCACATCCCGCGCACCGGCGCGGCGCAACCGCGTCGAGGAAGAGGCGGGCGAGCGTGCTGAGCACGCCTCAGGTATGCAGGATCGCCGGAGACGCGCCCCGGACCATCGCGCGTCCCGGTTCGACTGCGCCTCCGCGAGCCCTCTAGCCGGCCTCCTCGAACGCGTCGAGCGCCGACTGCATGCAGGTGATCAGCTCGCGAGCCGACGCGACGCTGAGCTCCACGGCGACGCGCGCCGCAGGGCCGCTCGAGGGATTGAGGAAGTCGACGATGAGCGCGTGGTCGAGGGTGGCGTGTGTCGGGTGATCCACCGCCGCGACAGCGGTGGTGATGGGGATCCACCCGGTCGGGCCCTTCGCACTCCCCGTCACGGCGGTCTGTTCGACGATGTAGGTGCACATCGATGATCTCCTCGCGCTCAGGCCAGGTTCCGGCCGAAGAAGTCGAAGATGAGCCGCCAGCCCTCCACGGCCGCCTCGACGCGGTATGCGGGCCGGTCGACGGCGAAGAACGAGTGACCGGCGTTCTCGAAGCTGTGGAACTCGTGAGCCTTCCCCAGGCGGGTGAGCTCGGCGTCGATCTGCGCGACCTCCTCCTGTGAGGGGTGCTGGTCCTCCACGCCGAAGAGCCCGAGCAGCGGGCACGCCATCGACCCCGCACGGTCGAGGACGGGGTGCATCGGGTAGGGCAGCTCGGATGGAGGGTTGGACGCGACGAACGCCCCGTAACAGTCGACCGCGGCGTCGACGGGCAGCTCGCACGCGGCGAGAAACGCCTGGCGTCCACCGGAGCAGTACCCGATGACGCCCACCTTCCCGTTGCTGATCGGCAGCTCACGGACGTGGCCTATCGCGCCGCCGGCGTCGCCCAGGAACTGCTCGGTCGTGACCCATCCGCCGGCGCGCGCCGCGGCGGCCGCGTCGTCGGGAGCCAGATCCGGTCCGAACCGGTGATAGAGGTTCGGGCTGATCGCGATGTAGCCGTGATACGCGAATCTGCGCGCGATCTCCTTGGTGCTCTCATCCCAGCCGGGCGCGTGATGGATGACGAGCACTCCCGGGTACGGTCCCGGTCCGAGCGGCCGGGCGAGGTAGGCGCCGATCCGGTCGTCACCGTGACCGCTCATGGTCACGGTCTCCGCGAGCATTCCTTCGTACACGTCCGTCCTCCAGGCCCTGGTGCGCGGAGCAGGACGGTACCGGATCAGCTCATCGTCAGAGTGTCGCCCACTCCAACGCCGGCGCGCTTCAGGGCGCCGCTCGGCAGCTCGATCGCCGCTTTTGCGCGGCGCACCACGCGCGACACCCGCCACGGGCGGAGTCCGTGATACAGCCGGACCACCCGAAAGTCCTTGTCCACAAAGGCGACATCGATGGGGAACCGCATGAAGAACATGTGGATCGAGCTGCACGGACGCAGGTAGAGACCGGATCCGTCGGGGAGCTCGCGCCGGCCCATCAATCCCTTGAATCGCTGCCAGGGTGTGTCCGCCGTCGCAACCGCCTGCGCGACGGTGGCGCCACCTGAGGTCGTCAATCGGAAGTTGCGCGGTGTCGAGGACATGGCGGGATCGTACCGAGCCGCATCCGGCTCGCCGGCGTCGTCGCTAGGTCGTCGCGCCGCTGTCAGGGATGGTGACGCGCACCTCGGTGCCGAGCCCGAGACCGCTGCGCACCTGGACCCTGCCGCCGACCGCCGAAGCGCGCTCGCGCATCTGAATCAGCCCGAGGCCGTCGGTGCGGCCGAGCCGCGCATCGGTCGCGCCGACATCGAACCCGTCGCCGTCATCCTTGACCATCGCCACCACCTGCCGGGGCAGGAAGGAGATGATCGTGTCGACGCGCTGCGGGCGCCCGTGGGAGAGGGCGTTGTCAATCGCCTGCTCGAGGATCCGGTAGGTCGTGATCTCAGCCAGCGCCGGCATGCGCCGCTCGCTGCCCATCACGTGGAGCAGCAGCGTGCCCCGGCCCGCCCACACCGCGAGCAGCTCGCGGATCGCCCCGACCAGTCCACGGTCCGCCTTGAGCGGGAGGAGGCCCGAGATGACGTCACCAAGCCGCTCCGACGCCTCGACCGCGGCGGTCCGGCACCGGCCGCTCGCCACCACGGCGGTCGCGGGCTCGCGAGCGATGCTGTGGCCGATCAGCTCCGCTTCGAGCGCGGCATCCGCGAGCCGCTGCATCGGGCCCTCGAGGATCAGGCGCGCCGTCTCCGCATGCTCGATGTCGACGATCTCGTAGATCTGGCGCGCCGCCCGGCTGTATCTGCTCGCGCGCTGGTCAGGGTCCGCCACCGCGTGGCCGGGAACCTGGGCGAGCTCACCGCTCACCTTGCGCAGGACGGCCTGTTCCGCCGTGATGTCGTTGAGGTGGGAGCGGATGCCCGCGGCGCGAGCCTCGAGACGCGTGAGCTCGGTGCTGAGATCCATGTTCTCGGTGAATGCGGCCGCGATCTCCGCGAGGATCGCGGGCGATCGTGGCCTGATGCCCGGCAGCACCTCGAGTGCCGTCTGGCGAGCCTCCTCGGCGCGACGAAGATGGACGAGGACGTTCGCGCGGTGTGCGCCGATCTCGATCAGCTGCCGCTCGAGATCGGCGGCGACCTCCTCGAGATCCACTGCCCGGGAGTCCATGTGGAACCGCAAGCCGACCAACGGAGCGTCCGCGACCCGGACGTCGATGTGCCCCGACGCCGATGCGCGCTGCGCGGTTCTCACCGATCGATTATCGCCGGACAATGAACCGAAGACGCAAAAGATCGTAAAGAACGCCGACTGAGTTGCGCATCGCGCTTACTCGCGAGTCCTCCTTGTGCTCCCAACGCACCGGAACCTCGGCTACGGTCCAGCCCTTGCGCCGGGCACGCAGCAGGACTTCAGCGTCGAATCCGAAGCGCAGCGTGCGCAACGGCTCGAAGCAGGCGACCGCCGCTTCGGCGGTGAACGCCTTGAACCCGCACTGCGTGTCATGCAGCCCGCGCAACGCGGCGACCCGCAGCAGCCGGTTGTAGGTGCGACCCATCACCTCCCGGCGCCCGGGCTGGTGCACCGCGATCGTCGACTCGGGAAGCGCGCGCGATGCGATGGCGACGGCACATCTCCCCTGCAGTCGTGCTCGGAGACGCTCGATCTCCTCGATCGGTGTGCTGAGATCCGCGTCACTGAAGACGCGATGCTCACCGTGCGCGCTGAGCATGCCGAGGCGCACGGCCGCGCCCTTGCCCTCGTTGGCGGGCAGCGCGAGCACCTGGAGCTGCGGCCACGTTTCAGCGACCGATCGTGCGAGCGCCAGCGTCGAGTCCGTGCTGCCGTCATCCACGACCAGGACCTCGTACGGCTCGTCGTGACCATCGAGGTACTCCCGCATCCGGTCGAGCGTTGCGGGCAGACGCTGCTCCTCGTTGTACGCCGGAACGATGATGCTGAGCACGCTTCGATCAGCCGTCCGCTCGCCCGGCGACGGCTGCCGCTTCGCGGCGTTCGAGCCACCAGTAGACGGGAAGCACGGCCTGGCGGCGGAGACGCCAGGGCTGCAGCGCGAGCCGCCAGGCCCATTCCATCCCCACCTTCTGCACGATCGCCGGCGCGCGGCGCACCTTGCCCGCGAGAAAGTCGAGTGCACCACCGACGCCGATCCCCGCAGCCGCGCCGATCTCACCGAGGTGAACGTCGAGGAAGCGCTCCTGGCGCCCTGCGCCGAAGGCGGCAAGCACCATCTCGGGGTGCGAGTTGCGGAGCCGGAGTGCGGTCGACGTCTCCGGGTTCGCGGCACTGGCAGCCACCACCTGCAAGCCCGGATGCGCGGCGAGCATGCGATCGCGCGCGGCGCGAGCCACGCCCGGCGCTCCGCCCACGAGCGCGATCCGGTGCCCGTGGCGCTCAGCCTCGGGAAGGTATGCGTTGATCAGGTCCGCCCCACCGACTCGCTCGACCTCCGGATGCCCACGCCTGCGCAGCGCGCGGACGATGCCGATGCCGTCCGGCACGAGGAGATTCGCGTCCTCGAGCACTGCACGGAACTCCGTGTCGCGACGGGCCAGCATCACCATCTCCGGGTTCAGCGTCACGACGACCGCAGGGTGCGCGGAGTTGCCGGCGCGGTGACGTTCCACAAAGCTCCACCAGCCGTCGCACGGCCTCGGCCGTGTCGACGACGTCGACCGGACACCCGAGCACACGAGCCCGCGCCGACTCAGTGGCCACGGGCGGCCGGCTCACTACCGCTTGGTGTACTGCGGTGCCTTCCGAGCTCGCTTGAGGCCGTACTTCTTGCGCTCTTTCTCGCGCGAGTCCCTGGTGAGCAGGCCCGCCTGCTTCAGCACGGTACGCAGCTCGGGGTCGGCGGCGATCAGCGCACGGGCGATGCCGTGACAGACGGCACCCGCCTGACCGGCGATGCCACCACCGCTCACCTTGATCGACACCTCATAGCGTCCTGTGGTGTCTGTGACGCGGAGGGGCTGGGTGACGACCGTCTCGAGATCGCGACGCCCGAAATACTCGCTGGGCGGCCGGTTATTGACAATGATGACCCCATCACCGGGGACGATGCGCACGCGCGCGACCGCCGTCTTGCGCCGGCCGGTGGCCTGCTTGTACGTCTCAGCTGCTGCGGGCAACGATGATCTCCCCTAGCTCGCCGAACGTGATCGGCTGCGGTCGCTGGGCCTCATGTCGATGTTCCGACCCCGCGTAGACGCGGAGGTGGGTCAGCTGCTCGGCACCGAGGGTGTTGTGCTGCAGCATCCCGCGCACGGCGTGCATGATCGGGAACGTCGGATCGATCGCCATCGCCTCGTCGAAGGTGCGCACACGGCGCCCGCTCGGGTATCCCGAGTAGCGGTCGTACGTCTTGAGGGTGCGCTTGCGTCCGGTGACGACGACGTCGCGTGCATTGATGACGATGACGTGCTCGCCGGTGTTGATGTGCTGAGTGAACTCAGGACGGTGCTTGCCGCGGAGCACGCGCGCGATGTTGGTTGCGAGGCGCCCGAGCGTCTGCCCGCGGGCATCGACGAGAAACCAGCGCTGCTCCAGCTCGGCGGGCTTCGCCTGATAGGTCATCGTCCCGCTCATGCGGCACGCTCCTCGTCGACGGCGATTGCGGCGGGATAACGCACCGCCCACTGATGCAGACCCCGTGCAGGGGCGACGGCAACCGAGGGGTCGCGCGCGACCGCGCCGTCCACCAGCGATGCCAGCCATTCCGGGGTCGCGCGTCCCTGACCGATCTTGACAAGGGCGCCCGCGAAGGAGCGCATCATGCCGCGCAGGAACGCATCGGCATGCACCGTGATCGCAACCGTGGCGACCACCGGCTCGCTGTGCCGCGACGTCTCGCCGTCGCCGATCGCGTAGTCCTCAATGGTCACCGCGGTGACACGCCGCACCGTGCTCCCGCCCTGGCGGGGGGCGCTCCCGAACGCGGCGAAGTCATGGGAGCCGACGAGGTGCTCGGCAGCGCTGCGCATGGCCGCGACGTCGAGTGGACCGCGCACCGTCCACGCGTTGCGACGCAGGACCGGCGACCGTCCGTCGCGGCACACGATGAGATACCGGTAGGTACGCTCGACTGCGTCGCGGCGGGCATCGAACGTCTCGCTCTGCACCGCGGCGTCGCGAACCGCGAGATCCACGGGGAGTGCGGCGTTGAGCGCGTTGCGCAGCACGCGCGGGTCCCATGCGCGGTCGAGCGTGAACCCGACCACCTGCCCGTGCGCGTGCGCGCCCGAGTTGGTGCGCCCGGCCGCGGTCAGCGCAGGCCGCTCGGCGGTCACCGCGTTGATCGCGTCGCGGAGGACGCCCATCGCGGTGCGCACCCGCGGCTGGATCTGCCAGCCGGCGAAGTCGGTGCCGTCGTACTCGAGCGTGAGGCTGTAGGTGGGCACGGGGTGCGTCCTATTCGACCAGCTCGATGATCGCCATCGGCGCGGCATCGCTGTGACGCGGGGGCAGCTTCACCACTCGTGTGTAGCCACCGGGACGTTCCTTGTACCGCTCGAGGTAGGTGCCGAAGAGCTTGTTCGAGACTTCGCGATCGTTGACGTACAGCGCCACCTTGCGGCGCGCGTTGAGGTCGTCGGGCTTGGCATCGGTGATCACGCGCTCGACCCACCGGCGCAGCTCCTTGGCCTTCGCCTCGGTGGTCGTGATGCGCCCGTAGCGCAACAGCGATGTCACCTGGTTGCGCGTCATCGACTGGCGATGCGCTGCGCTGCGCCCGAACTTTCGACCGGCGATCCGATGCCGCATGACTGGGCTCTCGCTACCTCGCCATCGGCTGGAACAGCGTGTCCAGCTCCTCAGGTGTGACCAGCTCGCGCTGCACCAGCTTCTCGCGGATCTCGTCGAGCGACTTCTGCCCGAAGTTGCGCAGGGTGAGCAGCTCCTCCTGCTTCATCGCGACCAGCTGGCCGACCTTGGTGATGTCGTTGGCCTTGAGGCAGTTGAGCGCGCGAACGCTGAGCTCGAGATCCTCGATCGGCACGTCGGCAAGGCGGCTCGGCAGATCGTTGCCCCGCGCCTGACGCTGCTGCGGGGCAGCGAGGTTGTCGCCGAAGCGCACGAAGAGCCCGAGATGCTCGGTGAACAGTCCGGCCGCGCGGCTGACCGCCTCGACGGGCGCGAGGGTGCCGTCGGTCCACACCTCCACCACGAGCTTGTCCCACTCGGTCTCCTGCCCGACACGGGTCTTCTCCACCGAGAAGTTGGCCTTGCGGACCGGGGTGAAGATCGCGTCGATCGGGATCACGCCGATCGCCTGGCCCTCTTTCTTGTTCCGCTCGGCGGTGGCGTAGCCCTTGCCCCGCTCGACCATCATGTCGATGCGCAGCTGAGCCTTCGGCGAGTCGAGCGTCGCGATGTGCTGCTGTGGATTGCGGATCTCCACGTCGCTCGGGCACTCGATGTCCGCCGCGGTGACGTCACGAGGACCGTGCTGGTCCAGGCTGATCCGCACCGGATCGGCGCTGTGCGAGAGGACGTTGATCTCCTTGATGTTGAGCAGGATCTCGGTGACGTCCTCCTTGACGTTCTCGATCGCGCTGAACTCGTGGGCGATCCCCTCGATGGACACGGAGGTGATCGCCGCACCGGGGAGTGAGGACAGCAGCACGCGGCGCAACGAGTTGCCGAGCGTGACGCCGAAACCCGGCTCGAGCGGCTCGATCTCGAACTTGCCGTAGTCGGCGCTGCTCTCGATCTCCTTGACGGCGGGGGACGTGATCATGTCAATGGCCATTGGGACTCCTCAGCGGGGAACGTGAAGCGTGGCGCCGATCTCGGCGCGGGAGCATCGTCATCTCGAGTAGTACTCAACGATGAGTTGCTCTTCGACTTGGGTTTCCATCTCATGCCGCTCGGGAAGGCGCACCACCGTGCCCTTCAGCGCGGCCGCGTCGAGCGTCAGCCAGTCGGGCACGGCGCGGCCCGACACCAGCTGCTGGGCGTTCTCGAGCACGAGCATCTTGCGGCTGCGCTCGCGAACCTCGACCACGTCACCGGGACGGAGCTGCGCCGACGCGATGTTGAGCGCCCGGCCGTTCACCTTGAAGTGGCGATGGCTCACCAGCTGGCGGGCCTCACGACGGGAGCTCGCGAGTCCGAGGCGGTAGACGATGTTGTCGAGGCGCCGCTCGAGCTGCTGCAGCAGGACGGTGCCGGTCACGCCCTGCGCGCTCTCGGCACGTTCGAAGTAGTGCCGGAACTGCGTCTCGAGCACGCCATAGATGCGGCGCGCCTTCTGCTTGGCACGAAGCTGGATGCCGTAGTCGCTCGGCTTGCGGCGCCGCGCGAGGCCGTGCTGACCGGGGAGCAGACCGCTGCGCTTGTCGAACGTGCAGTTGGTCACGCACTTGGCGCCCTTGAGGTAGAGCTTGGCGCCCTCACGACGGCAGAGACGGCAGACGGGACCTGCTTGATTGGCCATCGGCGCCCCCTACACCCGGCGCCGCTTCGGGGGGCGGCACCCGTTATGCGGGATCGGGGTCACGTCGGAGATCGCGCTGACGTCGAGCCCGCTGGCCTGGAGGCTGCGGATCGCCGCCTCGCGGCCCGCGCCCGGACCCTTGACGAAGATCTCGATCGACTTCAGCCCGTGCTCCATCGCACGGCGCGCGGCCGCCTCGGCGGTCACCTGGGCTGCGAAGGGCGTGCTCTTGCGCGAGCCCTTGAAGCCCTGGGCGCCGGCCGATCCCCACGCGATGACGTTGCCGTCGGGGTCGGTGAGGCTGACGATCGTGTTGTTGAACGTCGCGAGCACGTGCGCATGGCCGACGGCGATGTTCTTGCGCTCGCGGCGACGGGTTCGGACGACTTTCTTCTTCTTGGCCACGGGTTACTTCGCCTTCTTGCGCCGCACGCCGACTGTCTTCTTCGGCCCGCGACGGGTGCGCGCATTGGTGCGGGTGCGCTGCCCGCGCACGGGCAGACCGCGGCGATGCCGCAGACCACGATAGGTGCCGATCTCGGTGAGGCGCTTGATGTTGAGCGCGATCTGGCGGCGAAGATCGCCTTCCACCCGGCCCTGCAACTGCTTCGCGATCACGTCGCGCAATTTGCCGACCTGCGCGTCGCTCAGATCCTTGGTCCGGGTGTCCGCCGCGACACCCGCGAGGGACAGCATTCGCTTTGCGGTGGTGGGGCCAATCCCGTAGATGTAGGTGAGCGCGATCTCGATCCGCTTGTCACGAGGGACGTCGACACCGGCGATACGTGCCACTGCCCTACCCCTGCCGCTGCTTGTGCTTGGGGTTGTCGCAGATCACGCGCACAGCCCCGTGGCGCTTGATGATCTTGCAGCGCTCACACAGGCGCTTGACCGATGCTCTGACCTTCATCCTGGTGACGATTTCCTCGTGGTTGGCGGCGTAGGACGCCCGTGGCATGGTGCTCGATGCGTCCCGGGGCGATCCGTGACGCTGGTGCCGGCGGTACCCCGATGCGTGCGCGCCGAACCAGGCTCATGCGAGAGCCCGAGACCACGAGTATAAACCGCGCCCCGGGTACCAGGCAAACCGGCCGATCTCATCGCTCGGCGTCCGCCAGCACCCGAGACGGCCGGAGCGTCAGGACCTCGGGGCCGGACTCCGTGATCGCGACCGTGTGCTCGAAGTAGCAGGAGAGCTTGCCGTCGACGGTGACCACCGTCCAGTCGTCGTCGAGCACGCGGGTCTCAGCGCGGCCTGCGTTCACCATCGGCTCGATCGCGATGACGTATCCGGGCTTGAGGAGGTTGCCGGTCCCCGGTTTGCCGTAGTTCGGCACCTGGGGCAGCTCGTGCATGTCGCGGCCGATGCCGTGGCCGACGTACTGCCGGACGACCGAGAATCCCTGGGATTCGACGAACGACTGCACCGCGGCCCCGATGTCACCGATGTGGTTGCCCGGTTCGGCCTCGGCGATGCCGCGGTCGAGGGCCTCGCGGGTGACGTCGATCAGCCGCTGGACCTCCGGCGACGCCTCACCGCAGGCGACCGAGAGACCGCTGTCGGCCCACCACCCGTCGAGGATCAGCCCGCAGTCAAGCGAAACGAGGTCGCCGTCCTCGATCACCTGCGCCCCCGGGATGCCGTGGACGACCTGGTTGTTGATCGAGACACACAGGGAGTTTGGGTATCCCTGGTAGCCGAGGAAGCCGGGGATGCAGTGATGGTCGCGGATGAAGGTGTCCGCCTCCCGGTCGAGGTCGAGGGTCGTGAGCCCGGCTCGTACGGACGAGGCGAGCTGGGCGAGACACTCGCCGAGGATCCTGCCCGAGACGCGCATCTTCTCGATCTCGTCGGGACGCTTCAGACGGAAGCTGTCCACCGCGTGCGGGCTCATGCCGTGCCCACCGGCGCGCCGTTGTGGCGCATCGAGCTGATGATCTGATCGGTGATCGTGTCGATGTCACCCACGCCGTCGATCGAGAGGATGTGGGTGCCGGCGCCCCGGTAGTGCTCGAGCACCGGCTCGGTGTCGGCCCGGTAGACCCGCAGGCGCTGGTCGAGCCGCTCGGGCGTGTCGTCGCTGCGTCCCTCGATGCCGGCGCGCCGGAGGATCCGGGCACGAAGCTCGCCGTCGGGCACCTCGAGCGAGATGACCTCGGCGACCTCCTCCTTGCGTGCGGCGAGCATCGAGTCGAGGGCCGTCGCCTGAGCGAGCGTGCGCGGGTACCCGTCAAGGAGGACCCCGTGCGCCGCGTCCGGCTGGTTGAGGCGCGCATCGATCATCCGAACCACCAGCTCGTCGGGCACCAGCCCCCCGGCGTCCATGACCGGCTTGGCCTCGCGGCCGAGATCGGTCCCGCGTGCCACCTCGTCGCGCAGCATGTCGCCGGCGGCAACGTGCGGAATGCCGAGGCGCATGGCCACACGCGCCGCCTGGGTGCCCTTGCCGCTCCCGGGCGGCCCGAACATGATCGCGATCACTTGATGAATCCCTTGTACTGGCGCATCAGCAGCTGGGTCTCGATCTGCTTCATCGTGTCGAGCGCGACGCCGACCACGATGAGGATCGCCGTGCCGCCGAGGTACAGGCTGGTGGACGGGACACCGGTCAGCACGGCGGTGAGCAGTGGCAGGACGACGGTGATCAAAGCGAGGAACAGCGCCCCGGCCAGTGTGATCCGGCCCATGACCTTGCCAAGGTACTCGGCGGTGCTCCTGCCCGGCCTGATGCCTGGAATGAACGTCGACTGCTTCTTCAGGTTGTCGGCAACGTCCACGGGGTCGAACACGATCGCCGTATAGAAGTACGTGAAACCCATGACCAGCAGGAAGTAGATGCCGTTGTAGAGGAAGTTGAGCGGGATGAAGCCGCCCGTCGCCTGCCAGTTGGTGGTGATCCAGCTGGCGACGGACTGAGTCCACCCGGTGCTGCTTTCGAAGAGGTTGGCGAAGATCGTCGGGAAGGTCATGATCGAGATCGCGAAGATGATCGGGATGACTCCCGCCGCGTTGACTCGCAGTGGTAAGAAGTTGCGCCGTCCCTGCGCGGCCATCCCGGTGCGCACGTTGAGGACGCGCTGCGCGGACTGGACCGGCACCTTGCGCTGAGCCTGCTGCACCTCGATAACGCCCGCGGTCACTGCCACCGCGATGACGGTCATCACGGCGAGCTGGACGACGTGTGCCGTTCCGCCGGTTCCTCCGTAGCTGACGAGCGCTCCCGGCAGCCTCCCGATGATGCCCACGAAGATGATCAGCGAGACCCCGTTGCCGACCCCGTACTCGGTGATGAGCTCGCCAAGCCACATCGCGATGATCGTCCCGGCGGTGAGGGTCAGGATGATGCTGATCTCGGTGGCCGCGGATGGGTTCTGCAGGATTGCTCCATGAGGGGTGAGCTGCCCGTTGGTGAACAGCGCGAGATACCCGTACGCCTGGAGCATCGCCAGTGGCACGGTGAGCCACCGCGTATATCGGGTGATCTTCTTGCGGCCGACGTCGCCTTCCTTGCTCAGCTCCTTGAGCCGGACGGAGACCACCGTCATGAGTTGCATGATGATCGTGGCGTTGATGTAGGGGTTGAGGCCGAGCGCCACGAGCGTGAACCGGGACAGGCCGCCGCCACTGAAGAGGTTGAGCAGCCCGAGCAGCGAGTTGCTCGAGAAGAGATCGTTGAGGGCTTGGATGTTCGCCCCAGGGATCGAGATGCTGGCGAGGATCCGGAAGGCGAGCAGGAGACCGAGGGTGAAGAGCAGCTTGCGCCGCAGCTCCGGGATCCGGAGCGCCTGGCCGAGCGCCTCGAGGAGGTTCACTCCGGCGCCTCGGTCTCCGCCTCATCAACATCCGCGCCGGCGGCCGCGGGCCGTGCCGCGTCCCCCGGCCTCTCAAGCAACTCGACGGTGCCGCCGGCGGCCTCGACCGCAGCCCTCGCGGCTACCGAGATCCGGTGCACGCGGAGCGTCAGCGCATGACCGAGCTCGCCGGCCGCGAGCACCTTGACCGGCGAGGACGCCCGCGGGATCAGGCCCGCCTCGGTGAGCACGTCCGGGTCGACCACGGCCCCCGCCTCGAAACGGCCGAGCTTGCCGAGGTTGACCACGACGTATTCGCGGCGCCAGTGGTTATGGAACCCGCGCAGCTTGGGAAGACGCTGCTTGAGCGGCATCTGACCACCTTCGAAGCCCACCGGAAGGCCGACGCTCGACCGCGACCCCTGCCCCTTCTGGCCCCTGCCGCTGGTCTTGCCCTGACCCGCACCCATGCCCCGGCCGACGCGCTTGCGCGGCCGGTGGCTTCCCTTTGCGGGGGTCAGCTCGTGGAGCTTCACGATTCGGTCTCCGCGTCGGCGGCGAGGCGCTGGAGCAGGGCGACGCCGGCCGGCGTGTCGGCGGGCAGTCCGTCGACGCTGACCAGGTGACGCACCTTGTGCACCATCCCGCGAATCGAGGCGGTGCCCTCGTGCTCCACCGTGTGGTTGAGCTTGCGCAGACCGAGGGCGGCGAGCGTTGCCTTCTGGTCGTGCGCGTAGCCGATCGCGCTCTTGCGGTAGGTCACGCGCACGGTCGTCATGGCGTGGCGGCCTCCACCGGCACCTCGGCCGCGGCCGGCGTGCGTCCGAGCATGCGGTCGGCCATCTTGCGGCTCCCCACGATCTCCTCGGGGGTCCGGCCGCGCAGCTCGGCCACCGAGGCGAGCGTCCGCAGGCTTGCCAGCGCGGAGACCGTTGCCCGCACCACGTTGATCGGGTTGTCGGTGCCGAGGCTCTTGGTGAGGATGTCCTTGATGCCCGCCGCCTCGACGACCGCGCGCATCGAGCTGCCGCTGATGACGCCGGTGCCCGGGACACCCGGCTTGAGCATCACCTTCGCCGCACCGAGCTTGTAGCGGACCTCGTGCGGGATGGTGGTCCCGACCATCGGCACGGTGATCATGTGTTTCTTCGCATCGTCGACACCCTTGCGGATCGCGTCCGGCACCTCGCCCGCTTTGCCGAGACCGGCACCGACACGCCCCTTGCCATCGCCGACCACGACGAGCGCACTGAACGAGAAGCGGCGGCCGCCCTTGACCACCTTGGCGACGCGGTTGAGCGAGACGATCTTCTCCTGGAACTCGCTGCCGCGATCGTCGCGGCGGTCCATGCGCATGCCCATCTCAGAACTTCAGCCCGCCTTCGCGGGCCGCCTCCGCGAGTGCCTTGACCCGGCCGTGGAAAAGGTAGCCGGCGCGGTCGAACACCACCAACTCGACGCCGGCGGCGCGAGCCCGCTCCGAGATCGTCTTGCCGATCGCGGCGGCACCGACCGCGGTGCACGCGCTGGCGTCGCCAAGCGCCGCACGCAGCGCGGGCTCGGTGGTCGACGCCGCGACGAGCGTGCGGCCGGTCGAGTCGTCGACCAGCTGGGCGCCGATGTGACGGAGGCTGCGGAACACCGCCAGACGCGGGCGCGCCGCGGTGCCGGACACATGCTTGCGCACGCGGCGGTGACGCCGCGTCCGGGCAGCGCGTCGGTCGTGCTTCGTGAACATCCTGATCAGCCTCTGATGACGTACTCGGTCTCGTTACTTCGTCTTGCCGGCCTTACCCGACTTGCCGGCCTTGCGCCGGAGCTTCTCGCCGCGATAGAGGATCCCCTTCCCCTTGTACGGTTCGGGCTTCCTGAAGGAGCGGATCTTCGCGGCCACCTGCCCGACCACTTCCTTGTCCGAGCCGCTGATCGAGATCTGGGTCGGGACGGGCACCTCGATGTTGATCCCCTCAGGAGGGGTGTAGCGGATCGGATGAGAATACCCGAGGGTCAGGATCAGGTCGCCTCCCTGGCGCGCCGCACGGAAGCCGACGCCCACGAGGTCGAGGTCGCGGGTGAAACCGCCGCTCACCCCCTGGACCATGTTCGCCACAAGTGTCCGCGTGAGGCCGTGCAGCGAGCGATGGATGCGCGCGTTCGACGGGCGGGCGACCGTGATCGTCCCGGTCTCGACGTTGATCTGCATGGAGGGCGCGAGGGTGCGATGCAGCGTGCCGCGCGTGCCGGTGACGCTGAGCCGGTTGCCGGTCTCGAGCGCGACCTGAACACCGTCGGGGACGGGGATGGGGAGCTTGCCGATGCGCGACATCAGACCGTCGTCACCACACGAACGCGACGACTTCGCCGCCAAGTCCGGCGCGCTGCGCCGCACGTCCGGTCATCAACCCGCGCGAGGTCGAGATGATCGCCACCCCGAGGCCGCCGAGCACACGCGGGATCTCCGACTTGCGCGCATAGACGCGGAGCCCGGGCCTGCTGATCCGGCGCAGACCGGAGAGCGCGCGACCCCGAGGGCTGCCCGGCTTGAGCGTCACCGTGAGCAGCTGCTGCGGCGCTTCGCCCGAGATCTCGTAGCCCTCGACGAATCCTTCCTCGGTGAGCACGCGAGCGATCTCGACCTTCATCTTCGACACCGGGATGTCAACGGTGCGGTGATGCGCCGCGTTGGCGTTGCGGATGCGGGTCAGCATGTCCGCGATGCTGTCACTGGTCATGGCTCACCACGAACTCTTCTGAACGCCGGGCACCTGTCCGATGCTGGCGAGTTGGCGGAAACAGATCCGGCACATGCCGAACTTGCGCATGTAGGCACGCGGGCGCCCGCACACCCCGCAGCGGTGGTGCGCCTGCGTGGTGAAACGCGGTGGCCGGTTGGCCTTGGCGATCAGCGACTTCTTTGCCATCGGTCAGTTCTTCCTGAAGGGCATGCCGAGCCCGGTGAGGAGCGAGCGACCCTCCGCGTCGGTGCGGGCGGTGGTCACGATGCAGACCTCGAGCCCGCGCAGCTTGTCGATCTTGTCGTAGTCGATCTCCGGGAACACGAGTTGCTCGCGCAACCCGAGCGTGTAGTTGCCGTGGCCGTCGAACGCCTTGGGATCGACGCCCCGGAAGTCTCGAATGCGCGGGAGCGCGATGTTGAGCAGCTTGTCGAGGAAGTCGTACATCCGCCTTCCCCGCAGCGTCACCTTGACACCGATGGGCATCCCGGCGCGCAGCTTGAACGCCGCGACCGACTTGCGCGCGCGGATGACGATGGGTGCTTGGCCGGTGATCTGCTTGAGGTCGGCGATCGCGGCGTCGATCGCGCGCGCGTTGGTGATCGCCTCGCCGAGACCGATGTTGACCACGACCTTCTCGATGGCCGGCACCTGCATGGCGTTGAGGTAGCGGAACTCCGCGACGAGCGCGGGCACGATCTCGTCGACGTAGCGACGGCGCAGGCGGGGCAGATCAGCGACGACTGTCATCAGACCTGCGCCCTCTCGTAGTGCTCACCGCATTTCTTGCAGATGATCACGCGCCGTCCGAGCTCGTCGACGCCATGCGCGATCCGCGTGCGCTTGTCGCACCGATTGCACACGAGCATCACGTTGCTGTAGCTGACGGGTCCGTCGAAGTCGACGATGCCGCCCTGGATATTGCCCTTGACGCCGGAGCGCGTATGCCGCTTGAGCAGGTTGACCCCGCGGACGGCGACGCGCTGCTGCTCGGGAAGGACACGCTCGACGACGCCTCGCTTGCCCTTGTCCTTGCCGCTCAGCACCTCGACGTTGTCACCCTTGCGGATGTCGAGTGGACGCAGCTGCCCACCGGCCCACCCCTCGTGGCGCAGCGTGGCCCGGCGCTTGCGCTCGAAGCGCGGCGTGGCCATGTCAGAGCACCTCCGGCGCGAGGCTGACGATCTTCATGAAGTTCCGCTCGCGAAGCTCGCGCGCGACCGGTCCGAAGATGCGCGATCCCCGCGGGTTGTTCTGCGGAGTGATCAGCACCGCGGCGTTCTCGTCGAAACGGATGTTGCTGCCGTCCGGCCGCTTGTATTCCTTCGTGGTGCGCACCACGACGGCGCGAACGACATCGCCTTTCTTCACCTGCGCGTTCGGCGTGGCCACCTTGACGGTCCCGATGATCACATCGCCGACCGACGCGTACTTGCGATAGCTGCCGCCAAGCACGCGGATGCAGAGCAGCTCGCGCGCGCCGCTGTTGTCGGCCACCTTGAGGACGGATTCCTGCTGGATCATGTCAGCGAGCCTTCTCCAGGATCTCGGCGACGCGCCAGCGGGTCTCCTTGGAGATCGGCCGGGTCTCGATGATCCGGACCCGGTCGCCGACACCGCAGGAGCGATCCTCGTCGTGAACCTTGAAGCGACGTGTCTGCCGCACGACCTTCTTGTAGAGCGGGTGCGGCTTGAGATCCTGCACCAGCACGATGACGGTCTTCTCCATCTTGTCGCTCACGACCACGCCGTCGCGGACCTTGCGACGAGGGCGTGCCGTGGGGGTCGCGTCACTCATCGACATCCTCCTCATCACCGCCGTCCACGTCCTCGACGGCAGCCGCGACCGCTGCCTCGGGCTCCTCGTCCTCGGCGACGGCTTCGACCACGGGTGCGGCTGCCGCCGGCTTTGGCGCGCGCACACGTCGCGGTGCTGCCGGCGCGACGGCGGCCTGGGGTGCCGGGGTGGGCTCAGGACGGAGCCCGCGCTCGGTCTCGATCTTGACGGTCAGCGCCCGTGCGATCTCGTGACGGATCTCGCGAACCTGACGGTGGTTCTCGACCTGTCCCGTGGCCTGCTGAAAGCGGACCTCGAAGAGGCGGCGGCGCTGCTTGCGGAGGTGATCGTCGAGCTCGGCGACGGTCATCTGGCGCAGCTCGATCAGGGAGTCGGCCTGCTTGGTCATGCGGTCGCCTCCACCTCGGCGCCGGTCTCCTCGCGCATCACGAAGCGTGTCTTGATCGGCAGCTTGAAGGCGGCGAGGCGCATCGCCTCCTGTGCGGTCTCGCGTGTGACACCCGCCATCTCGAAGAGGACTCGTCCGGGGAGCACGACGGCGACCCAACCCTCGGGCTGGCCTTTGCCGCTTCCCATGCGCGTCTCGGCGGGCTTCTTCGTGAAGGCGTGATCGGGGAAGACCCTGATCCATATCTTGCCGCCACGCTTCACGTGCCGGGTCATCGCGCGCCGGGCCGCCTCGATCTGGCGGTTGGTCATCCAGCACTGCTCGGTGGCCTGGAGACCGTACGTGCCGAAATCGAGCTTGTTGCCGCGCTGCGCAGCGCCGGTCCGCCGGCCACGGTGGAGCTTGCGATGCTTGGTTCGCTTCGGCATCAGCATCGCTACTCCTCCTCCTCTTCTTCAACGGCGTCCGACGGCGTGTCCGCCTTCTTGACGGGCTTCTTGGGCGCGCGCGACACCGAGGCGGGCTTCTTGGCCGCCACCGGCTTGCGGCGCGCCGGGGCTCGCTTGGGAGTGAGCTTCTCGACCTTCTCGCCGCCCGCGGCAGGGTCGACGCCCACCGCGGCGATCACGTCGTCGTCGTCGATGTCCTCCTCGACGGCTTCCTCGGCGTCCTCAACATCCTCGAGGTCTTCAGTGAGCACCTCGAGCTCGGCCTCCGGCGCGCCCACCGCCATCGGCACCGGCGACTCCTCGATCGGAGCCACGACGACCGGCGCCGGCGCAGCGACGCGATCCTCGGTTTCGAGGTGACCACGGTCGTCAGCGCGATCCCTGCCGGGGGCGATCGGCTCGCCCGTCGCGGTGACGAAGTCGCCGAGGTAGAGCCAGCACTGCACGCCGATGCGCCCGAACGTCGTGCGCGCCTCGGCCTTGCCGTAATCGATGTTGGCGCGCAGCGTGTGCAGCGGGACGCGTCCGTCGCGATCCCACTCGCGACGCGACATCTCCGACCCGCCGAGCCTGCCGCTCACCTGGATCTTCACGCCCTTCGCACCCGCGCGCATGCTCCGCATGAGGGTCTGCTTGAGCGCGCGCCGGAACGCGATGCGCTTCTCCAGCTGCGACGCGACGTTCTCCGCGACCAGCGTCGCGTCGAGCTCGGGGGTCTTGATCTCGTGGATCGTGACCCGCACCTTCTTGCCGGAGATCCGCTCGAGCTCGTCGCGCAGCGCGTCGACCGACGCACCCTGCTTGCCGATGACGATGCCCGGCTTCGCGGTCTGGATGATCACCGTGAGCTGGTTCGCGCTGCGCTCGGTCTCGATGCGCGCGAGGCCGGCGTTGCGCAGACGGCTGCCGATCAGCCTGCGCATCGCGATGTCCTCGTGGAGCAGCTTCGTGTACTCCTTGTCGGCGTACCAGCGCGCGTCCCAGTTCCGGTAGACGCCGAGGCGGAAGCCGATCGGGTTGACTTTCTGGCCCATCTACTCGGCCTCCTCCTTCGGGGGCTTGGGAGCACGGCGTCGCGCCGGGCGAGGTGCCGCCGGTGCGGCGGTACCGCTCGACGCTGCAGGCGTCACCACCGGCGCTGGAACGACAGTGCGCGGCAGCTTCACCGCGCTGCGGCGGCGCACGTGTTCCGGCACCTCGTCATCGGTGACGAAGGCCCGGAGATGGCTGGTGCGCTTGAAGATGCTGCCCGCCATCCCGCGCGGCTTCGCGCGCCAGCGCTTGATGATCATCGCGCCGTCAACCTCGACACGGGACACGCGCAGCGACGACGCGTCGAGGTTGTAGTTGTGCTCGGCGTTGGCCGCCGCGGACTTGATGACCTTCGCGATGTCGTTCGCTGCGGATCGCGGCGAGTAGCGCAGCACGACCAGCGCCTCGGCGACCGGCAATCCCTGGACCATCGCCGAGACGAGGCGAGCCTTGCGGGCGGTGGTGCGAACCCATTTCGCGGTTGCGACGACTTCCATCTCGTGCCTACTTCAACGCCGTGCTGCGTTCGGTGTGGTGCCCGTGACCGCGATACCTGCGGGTGTGGGCGAACTCACCGAGCTTGTGGCCGACCATGGTCTCGGTGATGAGCACCGGGACGTGCTTGCGTCCGTCGTGAACCGCGATCGTGTGCCCGACCATCTCCGGGAAGATGTCGCTGCGGCGCGACCACGTCTTGATGATCCGCTTCTCGCGGGTCATGTTCAGCTGCTGCACCTTCTTGAGCAGGTGGTCATCGCAGAACGGGCCTTTCTTGAGCGAGCGTCCCATGGCTACTTGTCCCGCCGGCGCACGATCATGCGATCCGTGCTCTTGTTGTGCCGCGTGCGGTAGCCCAGGGCGGGCTTGCCCCACGGCGTCTGCGGGTTCCCACCCGCGCCACTCCGGCCCTCGCCACCACCGTGGGGATGGTCGAAGGGGTTCATGGTCATGCCTCGGACCGACGGGCGGATCCCGCGCCAGCGGGACTTCCCTGCCTTGCCGATGACCTCGTTCTCGTGATCGACGTTGCCGACCTGGCCGATCGTCGCCCGGCAGCGCACGTCGACGAGGCGAACCTCGCCGCTGGGCATGCGCACCTGCGCATACGCGCCCTCCTTGGCGAGCAGTTGCGCGGCGGTCCCGGCGCTGCGCACCAGCTGTCCGCCGCGACCGAGCTTGACCTCGAGGTTGTGGATCGTCGTGCCGAGGGGGATGTTCGTGATCGGCAGCGCGCAACCGGGGCGGATCTCAGCGCCGTCGCCGGAGCTCACCACGTCGCCGACCGAGAGGCCGTGCGGTGACAGGATGTAGCGCTTGTCGCCGTCCGCGTAGACGACGAGCGCGATGCGCGCGCTCCGGTTCGGATCGTATTCGATCGTCGCCACCTTGGCCGGGATCCCGTCCTTCTGACGCTTGAAATCGATGATCCGGTACGTCTTCTTGTGACCACCACCCTGATGGCGCACGGTGATGCGCCCGGAAGCGTTGCGTCCGCTGTGCTTCTTGAGATGCTCGACGAGCGTGCGCTGCGGGGCGCTGCGCGTGACGCCTTCGAAGCTGCTCACCGACATGAATCGGCGCCCGGGGCTGGTTGGCTTGTACTTCTTGGTTGGCATTACTTGCTATACGCCTTCGAACAAGCCTTCAATCTTCTGGCCCGCGCCGAGAGTCACGATTGCCTTCTTCCATGCGGGGCTCGTGCCGATGACGCGGTTCTGTCCGCGCGAGCGGCGGCGCTGCTTGCCGCGCACGTTGATCGTGTTGACCTCGACGACGGTGATCTTCTGGTCCGCGAACGCCTCTTCGAGCGCGCGGCGGATCTCGATCTTCGTCGCCGAGGGATGGCAGCGGAACACGTAGCGACCGCTCGCCATCGACGCATACGACTTCTCGCTCACCACCGGAAGGACGAGGACCTGCTCGAAGGTGCGGCCGGCCGTCATGCGAAGGCCTCCTCGATGTGCTCGATGGCGTCCTTGGTGACGATCACCATGTCGGCGCTGAGCAGGTCGCGGACCGACAGGTTGCCGGCAAGCGTCAGCTGCACCTCGGGGATGTTGCGAGCGCTCTTCTCGAGCATCTCGTTGTGCGAGCCGAGCACGACCAGGACCTTCCGTGGCGCGTCGACGGCGCGGATGAGATCGGCCACCGCGCGAGTGCGCGGCTCGTCGAGGGAGAACCCGTCGAGCACGACGACTCCGCCGTCTGCCGCCTTGGCGGACAGCGCGCTGCGGAGCGCGAGCCGGCGCTGCTTGCGCGGCATGTCCATCCGATACGACCGGGGGTGCGGACCGAAGACGACGCCGCCGCCCTCCCACTGCGGGGAGCGAGTCGAGCCCTGACGGGCGCGGCCGGTCCCCTTCTGGCGCCACGGCTTGCGGCCACCACCGCGCACATCGCTGCGGGTCTTGGTGGACGACGTCCCCTGGCGTCCGTTGGCCAGCTGGCGGATGAGCGCCTGGTGCATGACCGGCCCGTTGGGCTCGATGCCGAAGACACTCTCGGGAAGGTCGACGCTTCCGGTCACCGCTCCCGCCTGGTCGACGAGTCGCGCCGCGCTCATGCGGTCGCTCCAATCGACGCCGAGCGATCGACGTCGCGGACCATGACCACCGTGTTCTTGTGTCCGGGGACGGACCCGTGCACGAGCAGCAGGTTGCGCTCGGTGTCGACGCGAACGACCTCGAGATTGCGCACCGTGACCTGCGAGGCCCCGAGATGGCCGGCCATCTTCAGGCCCTTGAAGACGCGGGCGGCGTCGGTCGAGCCGATCGATCCCGCCTGCTTGATGTTGTGCGATCCGTGCGACACGGGTCCGCGATGGAAGTTGTGCCGCTTGTGCTGACCCGAGAAACCCTTGCCCTGGCTCACGCCGATCACGTCGATGCGCTGACCGGGGCTGAACATCGCGACGGTGAGCCGCGTGCCGACCGCCACGTCGCCGGCGTCGCGCAGCTCGCGCAACCGCACCTGCGGTTGGAGCCCGGCGCGCTTGTAGTGCCCGCGCATCGGTTTTGGCGTGCGATTGAGCTTGCGCTCACCAAAACCCAGCTGCACCGCCTCGTAGCCGTCGGCGGCGACGGTCTTGCGCTGCACGACGTGGCAGGTGTCCGCCTCGAGCACCGTCACCGGGACCGAGGTGCCCTGCGGCGTGAAGATCTGGGTCATGCCCACCTTGCGGGCGAGAATCCCTTTGCTCACAGCTTGATCTCGATGTTGACGCCGCTCGGGAGGTTGAGCCGCATGAGCGCGTCGACGACCTTGGGATTCGCGTCGAGGATGTCCAGGATCCGCTTGTGCGTCCGCATCTCGAACTGCTCACGCGAGTCCTTGTCGATGAACGGCGAGCGCACGACCGTGTACTTGTTGATGCTGGTCGGCAGCGGCACCGGCCCCGCGACACGCGTGCCCGTCCGGGTGGCCGTCTCCACGATCTTGGACGCGGCCTGGTCGAGGACGCGGTGATCGTAGGCCTTGAGGCGGATGCGGATCTTCTGGGGCACGGCGGTCCTGGTGTTCCTCTGGTTCCTGTCTGGTCCTGCTTATTTGTCGATGCTGGTCACGGCGCCGGCACCCACTGTGCGGCCGCCTTCACGGATGGCGAAGCGCATCCCGTCCTCGACGGCGATCGGGGTGATCAGCTCGATGCCCATCTCGACGTTGTCCCCGGGCATGCACATCTCCTGGCCGTCCGGGAGCGCGATGGTACCCGTCACGTCGGTGGTCCTGATGTAGAACTGCGGACGGTAGCCGGTGAAGAACGGCGTGTGCCGTCCACCCTCGTCCTTGCTCAGGACGTAGACCTGGGCCTTGAACTTGGTGTGCGGCGTGATCGTCCCGGGCTTGGCGAGCACCTGGCCGCGTTCCACGTCCTCGCGCTTGACGCCGCGCAGCAGGCAGCCGACGTTCATGCCGGCCTCCCCCGCGTCGAGCAGCTTGTGGAACATCTCGACACCGGTCACCGTCGACTTCGTCGTGTCCTTGACGCCGACGATCTCGACCGGCTCGTTCACCTTGACGATGCCGCGCTCGATGCGGCCGGTGACCACGGTCCCGCGACCTTCGATCGAGAACACGTCCTCGATCGGCATCATGAAGGGCTTGTCGACCGGGCGGGGCGGGACCGGGATGTAGGTGTCGACGGCGTCCATGAGCTTGAGCACGCCGTCGACGGCGTCCTTGTCGCCCTCGAGCGCCTTGAGCGCCGACACGCGGACCACGGGGATGTCGTCACCGGGAAACTCGTAGCGGCTGAGCAGCTCGCGGATCTCGAGCTCGACCAGCTCCAGCAGCTCCTCGTCGTCGACCGCGTCGCACTTGTTGAGCGCGACCACGATGTACGGCACGCCGACCTGACGCGCCAGCACGATGTGCTCGCGGGTCTGGGGCATCGGGCCGTCGGTCGCGGCGACCACCAGGATGGCGCCGTCCATCTGCGCGGCGCCGGTGATCATGTTCTTGATGTAGTCGGCGTGTCCGGGGCAGTCGACATGGGCGTAGTGGCGAGTCTTCGTCTCGTACTCGACGTGCGCGGTCGCGATCGTGATGCCGCGTGCCTTCTCCTCAGGCGCGTTGTCGATCTTGTCGAACGCGACGAAGGCGTTGTCGCCGCCGACGTTCTCCTGGAGAACCTTGGTGATCGCAGCCGTCAGCGTCGTCTTGCCATGGTCGATGTGACCGATGGTGCCGACGTTCACGTGCGGCTTGGTGCTCGCGTATTTCTTCTTGCCCATTTCGTGCCTCTACTGAACTCCTGCTCTCTCCGTTTGCTCTCGTTACACCTTGGCCTTGGCCACGAGCTCGTCCGCGAGGCTCGAGGGAAGCTGCTGATAATGATGGAATTCCATGCTGTAGTTGGCCCTGCCCTGGGTCATGCTGCGCAGGTCGGTCGAGTAGCCGAACATCGACGACAGCGGCACCTCCGCGTGGACGATGTGCGACGTCGCTCGGCCTTCCATGCCGAGGATATGCCCGCGACGTGCCGACAGGTCGCCCATGACGTCGCCCATGAACTCCTCGGGCATGAACACGTCCACACGCATGATCGGTTCGAGCAGCACCGGCTTCGCCTTGCGCACGCCGTCCTTGAATCCCATCGATCCGGCGATGGAGAACGCCTGCTCGGACGAGTTGACGTCGTGGTACGACCCGTCGACGAGGGTCACCTTGACGTCGACGACCGGGTACCCGGCGAGCACGCCGTTGGAGAGCGAGTCCTGGATGCCACGGCCGACCGGCGTGATGTACTCCTTCGGGATGGCGCCACCGACGATCTTGTTGACGAACTCGTATCCCTTGCCGGAGTTGGGCTCGATCTCGAGCTCGACGTGGCCGTACTGACCGCGACCGCCCGACTGGCGGACGAAACGACCCGTGCCGTGCGCCTTGGCGGTGACCGTCTCGCGGTACGACACCTGGGGCTTGCCGACGTTGGCGTCCACCTTGAACTCACGGAGCATGCGGTCGACGATGATCTCGAGGTGGAGCTCGCCCATCCCTGAGATGACCGTCTGACCGGTCTCCTCATCGGTGCGCACCCGGAAGGTCGGATCCTCCTCGGCGAGCTTCTGGAGCGCGATGCCCATCTTGTCCTGCTCGGCTTTGCTCTTGGGCTCGACCGCGACCGAGATGACCGGCTCGGGGAAGGTGATCTGCTCGAGCACGATCGGATGCCGCTCGTCGCAGAGCGTGTCACCGGTCGTGGTCTTGCGCAGCCCGATCGCGGCGGCGATGTCTCCCGCGCGAACCTCCTCGATCTCCTCACGGTGGTTGGCGTGCATCTGGAGCAGCCGGCCGACGCGCTCGCGCTCGCCCTTGGTGGCGTTGTAGACATACGAGCCGCTGCGGAGCACCCCGCTGTAGACGCGGAAGAAGGTGAGCTTGCCGACGAAGGGGTCGGTGGCGATCTTGAAGGCGAGCGCCGCGAAGGGTTCGCTGTCGCTCGCCTTGCGCACCGCCGTGATCTCGCCCTCGACGGTCGCGCCCTCGACGGACGGCCGGTCGAGTGGGGACGGGAGGAAGTCGACGACCGCGTCGAGCATCGGCTGGACGCCCTTGTTCTTCAGCGCCGACCCGCAGAGCACCGGGACGAGCCTGGTCTTGACGGTGCCGGCGCGGATGCCGTGGAGGATCTCCGCCGGGGTGAGCGTCTCGCCGTCGAGGTACTTGATCATCAGCTCGTCGTCCGACTCGGCGACGGCCTCGAGCAGCTCGTGACGGTACTGCGCGACCAGCTCGCTCATCGATTCCGGGATCTCGGCGCGCCGCGAGGTGGTGCCGAGGTCGTCGGTGTAGATGACGGCCTCCTCGTTGACGAGGTCGACCATCCCCTTGAAGTCGGACTCCGCGCCGATGGGAAGCTGGATGGGGACGGCGTGGGCGCCGAGCCGGTCCCGGATCGACGTGACCGCGGCGTAGAAGTTGGCGCCGATCCGGTCCATCTTGTTGATGAAGCAGATGCGCGGGACCTCGTACCGGTCCGCCTGGCGCCACACGGTCTCGGATTGCGGCTCGACACCGGCCACGGCGTCGAACACCGCGACCGCGCCGTCGAGGACCCGGAGGCTGCGCTCGACCTCGACGGTGAAGTCCACGTGCCCGGGCGTATCGATAATATTGATGCGATGGCCGCGCCATTCCGCGGCAGTCGCCGCCGAGGTGATCGTGATGCCGCGCTCTTGCTCCTGGACCATCCAGTCCATCGTCGCGGCGCCCTCGTGGACCTCGCCCATCTTGTGGATGCGCCCCGTGTAGAAGAGGACGCGCTCGGTCGTCGTGGTCTTGCCCGCGTCGATGTGGGCCATGATCCCGATGTTCCGGGTCTTCTCGAGAGGGAAGGCGCGCGCCGCCACTGCCACCGCCATGTCAGTAGCGGAAGTGGGAGAAGGCCTTGTTCGACTCGGCCATCTTGTGGGTGTCTTCCTTGCGCTTGATCGACGCGCCGACGCCGTTGGCGGCATCCATCAGCTCGCCGGCGAGCTTCTCGGACATGCTCTTGCCGCCCCTGGCCCGCGCGTAGCGGATGATCCAGCGGCGCGCGAGCGCCTGACGGCGGTCGTGGCGGATCTCGACGGGGACCTGGTAGGTGGCGCCTCCGACGCGCTTGGGCTTGACCTCGAGGATCGGCGTGACATTGCGGATCGCCTGATCGAAGACGTCGAGGGGCTCCTTGCGAGACGAGCGCCGGATCTTCTCGAACGAGTTGTAGACGATCTTCTCGGCGATGCTCTTCTTGCCCGCGAGCATGATGCAGTTCACGAACTTCGCCAGTCCCACGCTCCCGTAGATCGGGTCGGGCAGGATGACGCGCTTCTGGACGCGGGCACGACGTGGCATGAGGGTCCTAGCTCGCCTTCTTCTCGCGCTTGGCGCCGTACTTGCTCCGGCCCTGCTTGCGGTTCTTGGTCCCGGCGGCGTCGAGCGTGCCACGGATCACGTGGTAACGGACACCCGGGAGGTCGCGAACGCGGCCCCCGCGGATGAGCACGACCGAGTGCTCCTGGAGGTTGTGCCCGATCCCGGGGATGTACGCGGTCACCTCCACCTTGGTGGTGAGGCGGACGCGGGCCACCTTGCGGAGCGCCGAGTTGGGCTTCTTGGGCGTGGTCGTGTACACGCGGACGCAGACCCCGCGACGCTGGGGACAACCCCGGAGCGCACGGGCCTTGGTCTTGTGTGTCGGCTTGGTGCGGCCCTTGCGGACCAGCTGCTGAAAGGTGGGCACGACCCGTCCGTTTATGAGAATTGCGCGAAGGCCACGAACAGCGCGCGCGAATACAGGGAACGCTCGTGGAGCGAACCGGAATCCTACCAGAGGCCGAGTTCAGGCGTCAAACCCGAACTGGTGTCCGAGACGCGCCGGCCCGCGGTTCGAAACCGCCCGGGGCTTGTGGGCGCTCAGGCGCGGGCGAGCTGAAGGCGGATCGACGTCCCATGGCGGGGCACGGAATCGACCCGGATCGTCCCCCCGGCCTCGACCACGCGCTTCTGCAGCAGGGACAGCCCCGCGTGGCCTGCCTCCTGCCGAGCTCGAAGATCCTCGGGGCTGAACCCCTGCCCGTCATCCTCGATCTCGACCGTGAGGCAGCCGCCCGGACGGTAGAGGCGGAGATGAAGGCGCGACGCGTGCGCGTGCTTGACCACGTTCCGGATGGCCTCCTGGGCGGTTCGGTACACCAGCCCCGCGTCGTCAACTGAGAGACCCTCCACCGACGTCTCCACGTCGACCCGGGCGACGAGCCCGTGCTCCCTGGCCATCGCCGCGAGGCGCTCGAGCGCCGGACCGAGCCCGCCGCGGTCCAGATCCGGTGGGGCGATCTCGATGATCATCGTCCGCAGCTCGCGGATCGCGGTCCGGGACTCCTCCGAGGCGGTCTGCATGACCTCGACAAGCTCACCGCGCGAGGGATGCGCGACCTCCGGACCGGCGAGGCGCATCGCGGCGGAGCCGAGCGTGAAGCTCACCGCGGTCAGATTCTGCACAGGACCGTCGTGGAGATCCCCGGCGATGCGCCTCCGTTCCGTCTCCGAGCTGTCGATGGCTCGCTGCAGGAGCGCGGCGCGATCCCGGCTGCTTCGCTGAAGGCGTCGTGCGAGCCGCCAGCTCAGCGGGATCTGCACAAGGAACAGCAGAGCGATCCCCCCTCCCAGCGCCGGGAAGATCCCGTTCCATACCCGCTGCCCGTCGGCCTCGAGAGCGGTGTCGAGCTGGTAGGTCTCGAAGAGCAGCCTGGTCCCGTTCTCAGCCCGGACGGGCAGGTACACCTCGACGAGGCTGCCGAAGGACCGCTCGAAGCGGTTCTCGGGGCGGGACAGGTCGCTGACCTCGGCGTCGGTCTCACCGGACTCGAGCGCCTCGGTCTCATCGTCGCCGAGCGGGAAGCTCTCACCGATCAGCGCGTGCTTGTCGGAGTACACGATCGTTCCGGCCGCGGTCCACACCTTGACGCGCACCACCCTCGAGCCGAGCACCCGCCCGACGACGGCCGCATCGAGGGCCCTGATCGCCGCCGGGCTGCCCGCCAGCAATGCCGGCGTGAGCAGGGGCTGGACGATCCCGTGGGCGTCGAGCTGGGTCACCAGCTCGGCGTCGTTGATCGCCTCGGCGGCAGCCGCCCGGTTGACCGCCCAGAAGGCCGCGCCGCCGATGAGGGCGGCCGCGCTCGCGCACCCGATCACGAACAGCAGCACCTCCCGGCCGACCGACGTCGGGCGGTTGACGGTGGCCTGAGCCGCCTGGCGCCTCCGGAACGGCAGCGACACACGGGGCACCCTTGCCGCGACCGATCCGAGCACCGGTTCAGTGTGCCGGGCGCCTGCGGAGGGCCTGTTGCGACGCCGCGACAAGCGGGCTACGCCTGCTACGCTACTGCCCTTCCCAGCAGACGACACGCCGTCGTCCGTTCGCCGAAGACCGCAGGCGTGGACCGGGTTCCGCTCAATCTCCTGCGCAGGTGGGCAAGGCTGCCGGAACGGCCCCCGACGGGGTGCGATCCGGAGCCGTGTATCCGCCGTCGGCGGAGGCGCGGCACCCGACGGAGGCAGCCGATGGCGTCCAGCACCGACACAGGGCAGGCGACCCGCGCCGGAGCGCGGAAGGTCGCTTCGGTCACCCACCTGACCGAGTTGCTCTCTCGAGCGACCTCGGCCGTGGTCACCGACTACCGCGGACTCACGGTCCGCCAGCTCGAGGACCTGCGCCGCAAGCTCCGCGCCGAGGGCATCGACTACGTCGTCGTCAAGAACACCCTCGCCCGGCGCGCTGCCGCGGAGGCGGGCGCCGAGGGCTTCGCGACCGTGCTGACCGGCCCGGTCGGCCTGGCGATCGGTTACGGGGACCTCTCGGCTCCGGCTCGCATCCTGTTCGAACACTTCCGCGCAACCAGGACGCTGCCGCTCATGGCCGGCCTCGCCGAGGGCCAGGTGCTCGACGGCAACGAGGTCCGCACCCTCGCCGAGCTGCCGTCGCGTGACGTGCTGCTCAGCCGGCTGGCGGGTGCGCTGCTCGGACCGCTGAGCGGGCTCGCCGCCGCGCTCGAGTCGCCGCTCTCCACGCTCGCGTCAACCCTCGAGGCCTACCGCGACAAGCTCGCCGCCTGACCGGGCATCGACCCTGCCCGACCGTCCCCATCGCTGTTTCTTAAAGGAGAACCAATGGCCACCAAGACCCTGACCCCCGAGGAGTTCGTCGACGCCCTCCAGACGTGGACGGTGCTCGATGTCGTCAACGCCGTGAAGCTCATGGAGGACAAGCTCGGCATCAAGGCCGCAGCGCCGGTGGCAGTCGCCGCCGCGCCCGCCGGAGGAGCCGCGGAGGCTCCGGCCGAGGAGCAGACCGAGTTCGCGGTCATCCTCACCCACCCGGGCGACGCCAAGATCAACGTCATCAAGGCGGTGCGCGAGATCACCGGGCTCGGCCTCAAAGAGGCCAAGGACCTCGTCGACGCGGCGCCGAAAGCCATCCGCGAGGGGATCCCCCGGGCCGAGGCGGACGGCCACAAGGCCAAGCTCGAGGAAGCCGGAGCCTCGGTCGAGATCAAATAGTCGAGCGTACGGGGGCGTCCGGAGCCGGGGAGCCGGACGCCCTTCCCGCGATCGGACGGATTGCATCCGTCCGAGGCGGAATCGCTCCCCGGGCCGATGCGCCGAGCGCGCCAAGCTGCTCGAACGGCGCGTGAAGGCTCTCCGGCGCGAGATTTTGCTACGATACGGGATTGTGCCCGTCGCCGCGCATGCCCGCGCGCATTCCTTCTCGGGGGAACTCTAGCATATGGTGCTTTCTCTTTCCACTACTGCCGCCCGCAAGTCGTACGGCCAGATAGCAGACAAGCTCGAGGTCGGAAATCTCATTCAGACCCAGCTTGACTCCTTCGAGTGGTTCAAGAGAGAAGGTCTCCGGGAGCTCTTCAACGAGATCAACCCCATCACGGACTACACCGGCAAGAACTACGAGCTCCGATTCCTCGATTACGAGTTCGGTGAGCCGAAGTACGACGAGGAGGATTGCCGCCAGCGCGACATGACCTTCTCCGCGCCGCTGCGCATCAACACCCGTCTGCACATCAAGACGGGCGAGAACGCCGGCGAGATCAAGGAAGCCGAGGTCTTCATGGGCGATTTCGCGATGATGACCGGCGAGGGGACGTTCATCGTCAACGGCACCGAGCGCGTGGTCGTCTCGCAGCTCGTGCGCTCGCCGGGCGTCTACTTCACCGCCGCTGAGGACCGCGCCACCGGCCGCCTGCTGTACGCGGCGAAGCTGATCCCCAACCGCGGCGCGTGGCTCGAGGTGGAGACCTCGAGCAAGGACGTGCTCACCGTCAAGATCGACCGCAAGCGCAAGGTGCCGGTGACCACGCTGGTCCGCGCCATCGGCTACGCGAGCAACGACGACATTCGCGCCTTCTTCGCCGACGTCGACAACGACCCCGAGCACCAGTACATCGCATCGACGCTCGAGAAGGACGGCAGCACGAGCGTCGAGGAGGCGCTCGTCGAGCTGTATCGCAAGATCCGCCCGGGCGATCCGCCCACGGTGGAGAACGCGCGCAACCTGCTCAACTCGCTGTTCTTCAACGCACGCCGCTTCGACCTCTCCAAGGTCGGCCGGTTCAAGCTCGACAAGAACCTCGGCATCAGTGAGGACGAGGCCCGCGAGCGTGCGTGGGACAAGGATCGCCGCGTGCTCGACAACCAGGACTTCGTATCGATCATCCGCAAGGTCATCCAGCTCAACAACGGCCACGGTGAGGCGGACGACATCGACCACCTCGGCAACCGTCGCGTGCGCGCCGTGGGCGAGCTCCTCCAGAACCAGTTCCGCATGGGACTGATCCGCATGGAGCGGATCATCAAGGAGCGCATGACCATCAGTGACTCGGGGACGATCACGTCCGCGAGCCTGATCAACGCGCGGCCGGTGGTCGCGGCGATCAAGGAGTTCTTCGGATCCAGCCAGCTGTCGCAGTTCATGGACCAGACGAACCCGCTTGCGGAGCTCACCCACAAGCGCCGCCTGTCGGCGCTCGGACCCGGTGGACTCTCCCGCGAGCGCGCAGGGTTCGACGTGCGCGACGTGCATCAGAGCCACTACGGCCGCATCTGCCCGATCGAGACTCCCGAAGGTCCGAACATCGGGCTCATCGGCTCGCTCGCGACCTTCGCGCGCGTCAACGAGTTCGGCTTCATCGAGACGCCGTTCCGGCGCGTGCACAAGGACGAGAAGGGCACACCCTGGGTCAGCGACGAGATCGTCTTCCTGTCAGCGGACGAGGAGGACAAGTACACCGTCGCGCAGGCCAACGCGCCCGTCGACGAGCAGGGTCACTTCGCGGTCGCCCACGTCGCCTGCCGCACGCGCCACACATTCAAGGACCTGCCCATCGGCGACGTGGACTTCATGGACGTCTCGCCGAAGCAGATCGTCAGCGTCGCGACATCCCTGATCCCGTTCCTCGAGCACGACGACGCCAACCGCGCGCTGATGGGCTCGAACATGCAGAAGCAGGCGGTCCCGCTGCTGGTGGCCGAGTTGCCGATCGTCGGCACGGGCATGGAAGGACACGCCGCGCGCAACTCTGGCGAGATGGTGCTCGCACTCAAGCCGGGAACCGTCGTCGGCGTCGGCTGGCCGGAGCCGGCGAACAACGACCGCTCGGTCGAGAAGATCCTCAGCGGACAGGACAGCGGCATCGGCATCCTGGTGCGCCCCGACGACGGTGGCCCGGATCAGTGGTACGGCGTTCACAAGTTCGTGCGCAGCAACCAGGGAACCTGCCTGTCGCAGCGAATCACGGTCTTCAGCGGCGCCCACGTGGCGGCCGGTGACGTGCTCGCGGACGGTCCGTCGACCGACGGCGGTGAGCTGGCGCTCGGCAGGAACCTGCTGGTCGCGTTCATGCCCTGGGAGGGCTACAACTTCGAGGACGCGATCCTCATCAGCGAGTCCGCCGTTCGCGAGGACAAGTACACCTCGATCCACATCGAGGAGTTCGAGATCGAGGCGCGCGACACCAAGCTCGGTGCCGAGGAGATCACACGCGATCTTCCCAACATCAACGAGGAGTCGCTGAAGAACCTCAACGAACGCGGCATCATCTACGTCGGCGCCGAGGTGCACCCCGGCGACATCCTCGTGGGCAAGATCACGCCCAAGGGTGAATCCGAGCTGTCCGCGGAGGAACGCCTGCTGCGCGCGATCTTCGGTGAGAAGGCGCGCGAGGTCCGCGACTCGTCGCTGCGAGTGCCGCACGGCGAGCGCGGCATCGTCGTCGACGTCAAGGTCTTCAGCCGCGAGAGCAACCACGAGCTGCCTCCCGGCGTGAACGAGCTGGTCCGTGTGTACGTCGCCCAGAAGCGAAAGATCAGCCAGGGCGACAAGATGGCGGGCCGCCACGGCAACAAGGGCGTGGTCGCGAGGATCATGCCAATCGAGGACATGCCGTACCTTCCGGACGGCACCCCCGTCGAGATCGTGCTCAACCCGCTTGGCGTGCCGAGCCGCATGAACCTCGGCCAGGTGCTCGAGACGCACCTCGGCTACGCCGCACACGCGCTCGGGCTCAAGGTCGCATCACCGGTGTTCGACGGCGCGTCCGAGGAGCTCATCGAGAGCGAGCTCGTCCGGGCAGGGCTGCCCGAGACCGGCAAGCAGCGGCTTCGTGATGGACGCACCGGTGAGTACTTCGACCGCGACATCACAGTCGGCTACATCTACATGCTCAAGCTGCATCACCTTGTCGAGGACAAGATCCATGCGCGCAGCACGGGTCCGTACTCGCTCGTCACGCAGCAGCCGCTCGGCGGCAAGGCGCAGTTCGGCGGCCAGCGATTCGGCGAGATGGAGGTGTGGGCCCTCGAGGCCTATGGCGCGAGCCACATCCTGCAGGAGATCCTCACCGTCAAGAGCGACGACATCGTCGGACGCGTCAAGGCGTACGAGGCGATCGTCAAGGGCGAGAACACGCTCGAAGCCGGCATCCCTGAGTCGTTCCGGGTGCTCGTCAAGGAGCTCGAGGGTCTCGCACTCGGCGTGGAGATCCAGTCCGACGACGAGCACCAGATCCTCCTCGGGGAGGAGGACATCCCCGACATTCCACTCGATCTCGGGATCCACCTCGAGCGCGACGAGCGCGACGACGTGGACGACATTCGATAGCAGCAATCGGTAGTTAGGACACACATGCTGAAACTCGAGAACTTCGATGCGCTGAGACTGTCGATCGCCAGTCCGGAGATGATCCTGTCCTGGTCACACGGTGAGGTCACCAAGCCGGAGACCATCAACTACAGGACGCTGAAGCCGGAACGCGACGGCCTGTTCTGCGAGAAGATCTTCGGTCCGACCAAGGACTGGGAATGCCACTGCGGGAAGTACAAGCGCTACCGCTACAAGGGAATCATCTGCGACAAGTGCGGCGTCGAGGTGACCCGGGCAAAGGTTCGCCGCGAGCGCATGGGCCACATCAAGCTCGCGTCGCCGGTGTCGCACGTCTGGTACTTCAAGGGCATCCCCTCTCGCATGGGACTGCTGCTCGACATGAGCCCGCGCAACCTCGAGAAGGTCCTGTACTTCGCCAACTACATCGTCACGTCGATCGATGAGAAGGCGCGGACCGAGCTGCTCGCCAAGCTCGATCCCAATACCGACGAGCGTGTCGTCGCGCTCAAGGAGCGGATGAGCTCGGGCGCCGCCGACGAGCGGCCCGAGATCGAAGCGCGCATCGCCGAGCGCGAGCAGGAGCTCGACGCGCAGCGGACGCGTCTCGAGGAGGAGCGCGAGCGCCGCCTCGTCGCGCTGCGCGAGTCCGCCGCGGACCTCGACGAGCGCATCCAGGAGGCCAAGGGGCGCAAGGCGCCCGCCAACTTCACCCTCAACGACTCGGTGATCACCGAGGTCGTCGCCAAGAAGGGAACGCTGCTCGAAGAGGACCTCGCGATCGACGTCCAGCGTCGCGCCACCGAGCGCGAGCAGGAGCTCGTCAGCAGCATCGCCCAGCGCATCCAGGAAGCCGAGGATGCGGCGGGTGCGGAGATCGCCTCGCTTCGCGCCGACCTCCAGGGCGGGCGCGCCGAGCGCGAGTTCAGCGCGCAGGAGGAGCTCGACAACCTCCGCGCCGACGTGCAGCGTCAGCGCGACGAGCTCGAGTCGCTCACGGTGCGCGACCTGCTCACCGACACGCAGTACCGCGAGTACGTCGAGAAGTTCGGCAAGGTCTTCAAGGCCGGCATCGGCGCCGCATCGATCCGTGAGCTGCTCCAGCAGATCAACCTCGCCGACGAGGCGCTCCGCCTGCGCGAGGAGTCGAAGTCGACGAGCGGCCAGCGGCGTCAGAAGGCGATCAAGCGGCTGCGCGTCGTCGAGGCGTTCCGCAAGTCGTCGACCTCGCCCGCATGGATGATCCTGGACGTGCTGCCGGTGATCCCGCCGGAGCTGCGCCCGATGGTGCAGCTCGACGGTGGCCGGTTCGCCACCAGCGACCTCAACGACCTCTACCGCCGCGTCATCAACCGCAACAACCGCCTCAAGAGGCTGCTCGAGCTCGGCGCGCCGGAGATCATCGTGCGCAACGAGAAGCGCATGCTCCAGGAGGCGGTCGACGCCCTCATCGACAACGGGCGCCGCGGCCGTGCCATCACGGGCACCGGCAACCGCAAGCTGAAGTCGCTCTCCGACATGCTCAAGGGCAAGCAGGGCCGCTTCCGCCAGAACCTGCTCGGCAAGCGTGTCGACTACAGCGGCAGGTCGGTCATCGTGGTCGGTCCGGAGCTGCGCCTGCACGAGTGCGGGCTGCCGAAGAAGATGGCGCTCGAGCTGTTCAAGCCCTTCGTGATGCGCGAGCTGGTCTCACAGAACAGCACGCAGAACATCAAGAGCGCGAAGCGCATGGTCGAGCGTGTCCGGCCTGAGGTGTGGGACGTCCTCGACGGCGTGATCAAGGAGCACCCCGTGCTCCTCAACCGCGCCCCGACTCTGCACCGCCTCGGTATCCAGGCCTTCATGCCGGTCCTCGTCGAGGGCCAGGCGATCCAGATCCATCCCCTGGTCTGCAAGGCGTTCAACGCGGACTTCGACGGCGACCAGATGGCGGTGCACGTGCCGCTCTTCAGTGGCGCCGTCGCCGAGGCGAAGAACCTGATGATGTCCTCGAACAACATCCTCAGCGCCTCGAACGGCAGCCCGGTGGTCGCACCGCACCAGGACATCGTGCTCGGTGCGTATTACCTGACTCAGCGCGGAGCGGACGACGACCGGCCGGAGACCGAGCTGCACACCTTCTCCTCCACCGGCGAGGCGCAACTCGCGTTCGAGCACCACGTGGTCAACCTCCACGAGCGCATCCGGGTACGCATGCCGGCTCGCAACGTGCACTCGCATCGCGCATCCGAGGAGGACCCGACCGGCACCGAGATCATCACCACGACCATCGGCCGCGTGATCTTCAATGAGGTCCTCCCACTCGGTGACGCGGGCACGGACAACGACCTGCCGTCGATGGCGTTCCGCAACGAGTTCCTCGACCTGGGGAAGCTTTCCCACCTGGTCAAGGAGTGCTACGACCTGCACGGTGCGGAGACGACCGCCCTGCTCGTGAACAGCATCAAGCGCCTCGGCTTCCATTACGCAACCGTCGCCGGTGTCACGGTTGCGGCGATGGACATCAAGACTCCGCCCGCGAAGGCGGGGATCATCGCCAAGGCCGAGGACGATGTCGAGCAGGTCGACCTGCAGTTCCGTCGCGGGCTCATCACCGACGATGAGCGCTACCTCAAGACCGTCGACATCTGGACGAACGCGACCGACAAGGTGACCGAGGTCACCATGAGCTCGTTCGACCGCTTCCACTCGGTGCTGATGATGTCGCAGTCGGGAGCACGCGGAAGCAAGCAGCAGATCCGTCAGCTCGCCGGTATGCGAGGCCTGATGGCCGACCCGACCGGCCGCATCATCGACCTTCCGATCAAGGCCAACTTCTCCGAAGGCCTCACCGTGCTCGAGTACTTCATCTCCACGCACGGCGCTCGCAAGGGCCTCGCGGACACCGCACTGCGCACCGCTGACTCGGGCTACCTCACCCGGCGGCTCGTCGACGTGGCGCAGGACGTCATCGTCCGTATCGAGGATTGCGAGACCACGGCGGGCATCTGGATCGAGCTTGCCGACGACGAGCTCAAGGATCGTGTCATCGACCGTTACCAGGGCAGGGTGGCCGCGCAGGACGTCACCATCGACGACGAGGTCGTGCAGCGAGCCGGCGACGAGATCGACGACGAGACCGCCCGGCGCATCCTTCGGGAGCGCGACAAGGTCGGCCGCGTCAAGGTGCGGAGCATCATGACCTGCAAGGCGCGCGAGGGCGTCTGCCGGATGTGCTACGGCCGCAACCTCGCAACCGGGCGGCTGGTCGAGATCGGTGAGGCGGTCGGCGTCATCGCGGCGCAGTCGATCGGCGAGCCGGGCACGCAGCTCACCATGCGGACGTTCCACACCGGTGGTGTCGCGACGGGTGGCTCCGACATCACGCAGGGCCTTCCACGCGTCGAGGAGCTGTTCGAGGCCAGGGTCCCGAAGGGCAAGGCGCTCATCAGCGAGATCGACGGCGTGGTCGAGGTCATCCGCGGCGAGAACCGCTCCCAGAAGGTCAAGGTGACCTCGCGGGACGTCTTCGACACCACGTATCCCGTGCCCTCGAAGCACGCGGTTGCGGTCGAGGACGGCGGCCATGTCACCGAGGGCACCGAGCTCATCCGCGGCGTCGACGAGCATGGCAACGAGGTCTCGATTCGCGCCCGGTACGCGGGCGTGGTCAAGGTCGACGCGAACCACGTGCTGGTGCGGAGCACCGACGACGATTCGCGTGAGTACGCGATCCCGGTGTCCGCTCAGATCAAGGTCCGCGACGGCGACCACGTCAGCGCCGGCGACAAGATCAGCGAGGGCTCGATCAGCCCGCAGGAGCTGCTCCTCGTCCGCGGTCGTGACGACGTGCAGAACTACCTCGTCCGCGAGGTCCAGCGCGTGTACCGGACCCAGGGCGTCGACATCAACGACAAGCACATCGAGGTGATCGTCCGGCAGATGATGCGCAAGGTTCGCATCGACAACGCCGGTGACACCGACCTGCTCCCCGGTGAGATCGTCTCCCAGATGGAGTGGGAGGAGGCCAACGCGAAGGCGCTGAGCGAGGGTGGCGAACCTGCGATCGCGCAGACCGTCCTGCTCGGGCTCATCAAGGCGGCGCTCAACACCGCGTCCTGGCTCTCGGCGGCATCGTTCCAGGAGACCACCCGTGTGCTCACCGAGGCAGCGATCTCGGGCAAGATCGACCGGCTTCGCGGCCTCAAGGAAAACGTCATCATCGGCAAGCTCATCCCGGCGGGGACGGGCCTCGACTACTACCAGAAGCTCCGCGACGAGGCCCTGCGCCTCTACGAGGAGGAGGCGGCGGTCGCCGGAGGTGGCGCCGACGCCGACTACCCGGGGCTCGGCATGGGGCCTGACGGGGACGGCGCGATGAGCCTGGAACCGCAGCCTCAGGCGGAACCGATCGCCTAGCGACTTCTACCGCGACGCGCAGCACACACGATCCGGTGACGGCCGCATGGCTGTTACCGGATCGTGAACTGTTGCGTCGCAGGCGACGGCTACGCTCTTCTCGATGTACCTCCTCGCCGCCGTTACACACGCCTCCCATTCCGGAGGCTCGATCCCGGGTGACGTCTACCTCGCCGCGACCGGCGCGCTGGTCTGCTGGGTGGTGGTCTATCTCGTCTACAAGGTCGTCATGACCGGGCGCAAGGACTTCGGCATGCCGGTCAAGCGCCGGCTGCTCTGCAAGCGCCTCCGTGTCGACCACGATCAGAGCGCGGAGGTCCCCATCTGGTGGACCGACCTCCAGGTGCAGCGCGCGGTGCGCGCGCACTGGCGGCACACCCTGCGCCTGCCGTTCGGATCCTCGCCGGAACCGAGGGCGCAGTTGTAGCGGTCTCGCACGAGACTGTGACATCGGCCTCTCCAGGCGCTCGATCGGCGACGATCGCCCGGCCCCGACCGTTCGAGATCAACGGGGGATGACGGGAGGCAACCATCAGGTGGGTCGGCGGGAGGTCGACGACGGCGCCGGGCTGACCGGCGGCTTCATCCGGCAGACGATCGAGTTCGTCGGGCACGACGTCACGCTCGAGCGCTTCACGACCGTGCTCGCGGGCGCGCTCGGGTCCAAGGATTACGAGACGAAAGAGCACTCCACGAGGCTCGTGGGGGTCTCCGACGCCATCGCACGGCGCATCGGGCTCGCGGAGGACGTGCGGAGGATCATCCGTTTCGGCGCATACCTTCACGACATCGGCAAGGTCGTCATCCCCGAGGAATTGCTTCGCAAGCGCGGGGCGCTCACGCCGTACGAGTTCTCGATCGTTCGCAGACACCCGGAGGTCGGCGCGGACATCCTCGCCGACATCGAAACGTGGAAGGACGTCCGTCTCATCGTGCGCCACCACCACGAGCATTTCAACGGCGCCGGGTACCCGGACGGCCTCCGCGGTGAGCACATCCCGCTCGGCGCCCGGATCGTGTCGGTGGCCGACGCGTACGACGTCATGCGCAGCGGCAGGCCGTATCAACCGGCGCGGTCGCGCGATTGGATCCTCGGCGAGCTGCAGCGCCACCGTGGCCGCCAGTTCGATCCCGACCTCGTCGACGCGCTGATGGAGGTCCTCCCGCGGCAGGCCACCACGGCTCCGGAGCACGAACGTGATGGGCTGGTCGAGCAGCGCACGGCGATCGGACGCCGGCGCACGGACGATGCGCTCGCATCCTGGACGAGGGCGACACCGGCCCCCTGAGTGGACTCCGGTCCCGAGGTGCGAGCAGCCGGTCTATCCCGCGAGCGGGCTCCGCGCGGTCAGCGTGCCGAGGTCGCCCGCGACCAGCGCCGCGGTGAGCGCTCGCACACCGCGTCCGTTCGGCTGGTCGAGGACGACGTCTGCGCGTGCTTTGAGGATGTCCACCGCGTTCGCGACAGCGACCGAGACACCCGCCACCGCGAACATCGCGACATCGTTCTCGCCGTCCCCGACCGCCACCGTGCTGCTCGGGAGCTCGCCGATCATCCGCAGCGCGGCCTCAAAACCGGTGCGCTTGTTGACCCCGGGTGGCATGACCATCGCCGACTCGCGGTTGCGAACGACGATGCGTTCGACGCCGAGGCGGACGATCGCCGCCGAGAGCTTTGACTCCTGCGACCACGACGTCGAGCAGAGCACCCGGCCGATCACCAGCGGATCCACGCCCCTCCGGCTGAGCTCGTCGACGAGGGCCGCCGGCAGCCGCGGCGCGAGCAGCCGCTCCGAGTCGCTCGCCACGTCGATCACGACCGCGCCGTTCTCGATGACGATGGCTTCGAACAGCCCGCTATGCGTGAAGACGGACTCCAACTCGTCACGCGTGCGCCCGGTGACGAGAATCAGCCTGATCCCCGCGTCCGCGACGCGTTGCAGCGCTTCGACGGTTGCATCGGCACAGACCCCTTCGGTGGCGAGGGTCCCGTCGTAGTCGCAGGCGAGCACGCGGTGACGCATCTCCTCCATTGTCACGGGGAGGTACCTGCTCAGGCTCAACGAGAACATCGGTGAGCCGTTCAAAGGTCGAACGTCGCCCGCACCTCGGTTCCCTTTCCGATCTGGGATCGGATCTCGAGCTTCCCCTTGTCGAGCGATGCGCGCTCGCGCATGGTGACCAGGCCGAAATGACGTGTTCGGTCGACCTGCGCCTCGGTTGCGGCCACGTCCATACCCACCCCGTCGTCGCGCACCACCGCCGTGATCTGAGTCGGCAGGAACGTGACGACCACCTCGACATTTGCGGCTCGCGCGTGCTTTCGAGCGTTGTTGAGCGCTTCCTGGATGATCCGGAACAGCGTCTGCTCGATGCCGCCGCCGACCCGGATGACCTCTCCCACCACACGGAGATGGGCGTTGACGGAGTTTCGGTCACCGAACTCCGCGACGAATTTCCGCAGGGTCGGGACGAGCCCGAGGTCGTCGAGGGTCATCGGCCGGAGGTCGAAGATGAGGCGGCGCGTGTCGTCGAGAACGTCCCGGACGCCGTTCTTGAAGTCCGCGAGCTCGGTGACGACCATCTGCGGATCCCTGGCGATGAGCCGTTCGATGATCTCGGCCTGGAGCACGAGGTTCGCCATCGACTGCGCCGGCCCGTCGTGCATGTCACGGGCGATGCGCATGCGCTCCTCCTCGATGATCTGGAAGACCTGTCGCGAGGCGTCGCGCAGACGGGCGGTGCCGCTCGAGGGGCCGGCGCTCGACGCGATCAGGTCGTCGAGGCTGCGGTAGACGGCGCGCAGGACCTCCTGCTCCCCACGGATGCTGGTCAGCCTCGTACCGAGCTCGACCTGGCGTTCCTCGGTGGCCGCCAGGTCCGCGCGCGCCTTGGCGAGCGTCCTGAAGGCGTCGTCGATCTCCTCGACGTCCCCGGCGGGCAGCGCGCTCAGCAGGGCCGCCCAGCGCGCCTCGGCGTCGGTCTGCGCCGTCCGCAGCTGCTGGAGGCGGACGGCCACCGTCGCAAGCTCCTCGTCGAGCTCGATCGCCGAGGCATCGAGCTCCTCGATGCGCTTGGTCACCAGAAATCGGACACCCGACAGCGCCGACGGATTCATGGTGGGGGCCGTTTCGACTTCGCTCACCAGCTTCATGATGTCACCGCAAAGTCGCACCCTGCCCGCAGTTCACAAATGGCTGTGACAGGCCTGTTGCACGCCGAGCCTCGACTTGCTCCCAGCGTATAACCGAGTGGCAGTTCAGCCCGCATCGCCAAGGAAAACGCACACCCACATGACGCACCGAGACCCTCCGCGGATTCTCGTCGCAGAAGATGATGATTCCCTGCGCCGCCTCCTCGAGCTGCGGCTGGCCAGCGACGGCTTCGACGTCCGCTGCGCTGAGGACGGCATGGAAGCGCTCGAGATCGTGATCAAGGGCTGGCTTCCGGACGCCGTCGTGTGCGACGTGATGATGCCGCGGTTGAGCGGGCTGTCGGTGTGCCGGGAGCTTCGGGCGCAGACCAAGACGGCCGGCTGCCCGATCATCCTGCTCACGGCACGGAACTTCGACGAAGACATTCAGGCTGTCATGGGTCTCGGCGGGATCACATACATGGGCAAGCCGTTCGAGTTCACGCATCTGCTCAAGATGCTGTGGTCGGCGGTGGGGCTCGAACAACCGGCGAATGCGCGAGCAACCGGAGTGATCTCGGGAGCATCACCGAGCTGACGGCAGGCGGCGGGCGGCGATGAGCAGCGTGGCTGCGGCGGTGCACGAGCGACGGAACGGCGTTCGCGAGCGGTTGGATTCGCTCACCTCGCCGAGCGGACTCTTCATCGCCGCGGTCGTCGTCATTCTCGCGTTCCCCGTCACGCGCACCATCCAGGATCCCGACTTCTGGTGGCATCTCCGCGCAGGGCAGCTGATCATCCAGCACGGTGGCCTGCTCGGCAACGACCCGTTCACATACACGGTGCCGGGCCACCACTGGACGATGCACGAATGGCTCAACGAGGTGCTGTTCGCGGTCGAGTTTGCGATCGGCGGCCTCGGCCTCATCGTGCTCGTGCTCTCAGCGGTCACGTGGGCGGGACTGCTCTGCGTGATGCAGAAGGCGAGGCTCCGGCATCCAGGTCGTGGCGCGCTGGGCGCGGGCATGCTCATCGCCGTCGTCGCGGGATTCCCGATATGGGGACCGCGTGTGCAGATGATCACGTTCGCGTTCGCCGCACTCACGTTGCTGCTGGTCGAACGGCATCTCGTGCGCGGTGGAAAGGCCATATGGTGGCTCGTTCCGCTGTTCCTGCTGTGGAGCAACTTCCACTCCGGGTTCGTCATCGGACTCGGGTTCATCGCAGTCATCCTGGTCGCGGAGCTCGTGGGCGGCTGGCTGCACATGCCCGACCCCGCGCCGCGGGCACGTCTGCGTCCCCTGCTCCTCGTCCTCATCGCATCCATCGCGGTGAGCATGATCAACCCCAACGGGCCGACGATCCTCCTGTACGCACTCGGGACGCAGACATCGGGTGCCCAGCAGTCGCTCATCGAGGAATGGTTCTCACCGAGCTTCCACGACTGGGAGGTGCTCGTCTACGGGACGATGCTGCTCGCACTTGCGGCGCTCGTGGTGTTCAACCGGCACATCCGCGCGAGAGACGCCGCACTGGTGCTCGTCACGGTTGCGCTCTCGCTGCAATCGGCACGGCATATCGCGCTGTTCGTCGCTGCGGCGACGCCCGTGTTCATCGACCAGATCGCCCTCGCAACTCCGCGCATTCGCACTGCGATGCGCCGGCTCAGGCGCATGCCGGACTCCGCCCGGGCGCGCACGCGCGTGCTTCCCCCGCTGCTCTTCCGCATCACGGCCGGCGGAATGCTCATGGCATTGATGGGCGGGATCTTTCTCGTGTGGCTCGTCCCGAAGATGCAGGTCCAGCCCTACTCGCTCGTCTATGCCCAGGAGTTCCCCGTCTGCGCGGCGCAATGGTTGAAGGGAGCGCCCGAGCCGCTGAAGATCTTCAATCAGTACGGCGAGGGCGGCTACCTGTCGTATGAGCTCTCAGCGCGCGGCGACAAGGTGTTCATCTTCGGTGATGCGGCGCTGATGGGTGACCCGCTGCTGTACACGTACGCGAACGTCGAAACGGTTGCACCGAACTGGGATTCGATCATCCGCGACGCGGGCACCGACGTCGTGCTCTACGACGTCAACACGCCACTTGCCGACGTGATGGAGCACACCGCCGGGTGGGTGAAGGTCTACCAGGATGCATTGAGCGTGGTGTTCGTGCCGGCCGCGAAGCTCGCGAGCCTGCATCTCCCGCCGGCACCGACCTCGTATCCGGCGAACAGCGTGTGCGGGCAACTCGGGAAAGCGACCGCCGGTGGAGCGCAGAACCAGTGAGACGCGCAGACCTGGTCGTCATCGCGGACGCCGAGCACGAGCGGAGGGCTGTCGACCGGCGCCGGCTGGCGTGGATCGCCGGCGCGGCGATCGTCGTGCTGGTGCTCGCTGTGCAGCCCTTCCGCGACACCGACGTGTGGTGGCATCTCGCGCTCGGAAAGCTCATCACCAGCAGCGGCATCCCCGCACACGAACCGTTCAGCTTCCTGCTCGCGTCCCACGCGTGGGTCGGTCAGCAGTGGCTGTACGAGGTCACACTCGCCGGCCTGGTCGGCGCGGGCGGGCCGGGTCTCGCGTCGCTGATCATGGGGCTCGCCGCAGTTGCCGCCGTCGTGCTCGCGGTGATGTCGATCCCCCGCCCCGCACGTGTCAGCGGTCCATGGATCGCGTTCGCGATGGTGCTGACCGGCCTCGTGATCACCAGCCTGGTCGGCGTGACCAGCACGGTGATCTCCGTGCTCGGGGTGGCGACCGTCCTGTTCGTGATCGGCAGGTGGCGCGACGGCAGGACCGCCGCGGTGTGGGGGCTCCCGCCGCTGTTCGTCGTCTGGGCCAACATGGACTCGGGATTCGCCATGGGGCTGCTCATCCTCGTCGGGGCGTTCCTCCTGATCAGGCCCGCGACGTCCGCAGGCTCGTCAGCGCGCCGCCAGCTGGGCCTCGCCCTCCTCGTCAGCGCCGTCGCCGTGCTCGCCAACCCCCTCGGGCCGGGCATCTACGCGTCGGTGATCGCAGGGGTGTTCGACCCCGGGGTTGCCCAGAACCTGGCGGGCTTCGCATCGCCCGACTTCCACGATTGGTCCGCACGGCTCTTCGAGGCCGAGGTCGTCCTCGTGATCGTGCTCTGGACCGTCAGCGGCGGGCCGGACCGGTTCAGCGCCATCACCGGGTTTGCGCTGCTCATCACCGCGTTGTTCGCCCAGGAGAACATCGGCATCCTCGCCGTGTTCCTCGCCCCCGAGCTCGCGGTCCACGGTTCGCGGGCGTGGCATCGCCAGGTGGCTCCCCGGCTCGGCACGTGGTCCCCGGTGACGCAGCGGCACCTCCACCCCATCGCGACCAGCGCGCTGCTCCTCGCGATGACCGCGGCGATGGCCGCCGTCCTCGTCCCGCAGCTGAGCCCGTCCGCGGCAGCCGCGTATCAGGCCACCACCTACCCTGAGGCGCCGGCCGACTACGTCGCGGCCCATTTCCCGGGAGAGCGCCTCTACACCGTCGACACGTGGGGCGGATACCTCGCGTACCGATTCCCGGACGGACGCGTGGTCTTCCTCTACGACGAGCCCGCGGTGTTCGGGAACGGTGCCCTCCAGCAGTATCTCGACATCGACCAGCTCCGTCCGAACTGGGTCAAGGTGCTGGCGAGCAACCGGATCGATCACGCGATCCTGCCGTCGAACGCCCGCGAGGCATCCGCGCTGCACGTTCTCGGCTGGACGATCGACTGCTACGACCCGACGAGCCGCAGCCTGGTGATGTCGGCGCCTCCGGCCGGCACCGCCGCGCCGGCGAGCGGGCTGACCATCCCCCCGCCCGGCGTCCCCGACTGCTGATCCAGGCCCCTGGGCCCCGGGCTCAGGCGCCGCCGGGTTCGATGACCGATCGCGCCGCCTCGAGGCCCGCCTCCAGCCGGGACGCCCGCGCCTCGGTGCTGTCCGGACCGGGTGCCGACGCGAGGGGCGATTCGCCGGAGAGGACCTGCGCGAGATCGTCGCGCCCGAGGAGCCGGTAGATCTCCGCGGCACCCTCGTTGGCCGGCCGCGCGACGTCGTTCAGACCCACCCGCTGCGCCTCGGAGCCCACGAGCAGCAGCGTCGCGGCGCACGCCTCGAGATCGTCCTGTCCCATCGAGAGGATGACCGCCTGCTCCGCGTAGCCGAGCGCACGCAGCAGAGCTCCACGACGCAGCGCCACCTCGGCGAGCGCGCGCGAGGCGGACGCCGCGAGCGGGTCGAGACCGAGGCTCCGGGCGATGACCACGCTCTCCGTGAGCCGGCCGGCCGCGGCGTCGAGCTCGCCGGCGAGCATCGCGATCCGGCCGAGATCGTGCAGTGCCTCCGCGGCGACGGTCAGGTCACCGGCCCGGCGGGCGCTGTCGAGCAGGTCCTCACCGTAGCGGGCCGCGGCGGCGGGATCGTTCCGGGCCTTGGCGAGCCCGCTCAGCGCCGCGAGCGTCCGCTCCCGGATCTGCCGGTCCGCCCCCGTCGTCAGCGCCAGCGCCTGTTCGAGGCACAGCTCGGCCTGCGCGCTGTCGCCGGCGTGGAACGCTCCCGCGGCGACGTCGATCAGCAGGCCGGCGGTGGCTGCACGAAGGTCTCCGCGCTGGTCGCGGGCCAGCGCCTCACCGATGTTCCGCATGGCGTGCCCGCCACGACCCGAGTCGAGCTCGACCCGCGCGAGGTTGACGAGCGCCTTCGCGACGATGGGATCGTCGCCGGCCCGCCGGCCGAGCTCCGCCGACTTCTCGAGCAGCGCGACCGCGGTCACGGCCTCGCCCGCGCGGGCGGCGTGCCGTCCCCACTCCCCGGCGACCGCCGCCTGGAGCAGGACGTTCCCGCTGCGCTCGGCGAGGCGCAGCGCCGCCTGCCAGTACACGTCAGCCGCTCCGTTGCCGGCGCCCGACAGCGCCGCGGCGAGATCCGACATCGCGCTCGACGCCCAATCGGCTCGGGCGAGGGACCAGACGTTGAGCGCACCGACGACGTCGGCGCCGGCGTGTGCCGGGTCCCCCGTCAGCTGGTGGGCGAGGCCGCGCGCCAGCAGCGCCGCGCCACGCTGCTCCGGACGCTCCGCCTCCGAGAGCCCCTCGAGGGCGCGATCGTATGCGGCGATCGCATCGAGGAGGCGGCCGTCGCGCAGGGCGGCGGCGCCGGCGGCGAGCTCATCCGGTCGATCCGGCTGCTGAGGGCTGATTGGTGGGAGAGACACGGCTGAACAGAAGTTTCCAGGACCGGGGCATGCATGCGTTCGCCTGTAACAGCGGGTGGTGCGGCATCGTTACGAGACCTTCGTCTGGTGACAGTCAGCGCGCCGGTAGGCTCAGGAGCGTGAGCGAGGCCATCCGCCACCGTGCGTACGTGCCTGACCGTCATGGCTGAAGCCGTGAGCCGGGAACTCGCCCAGACCGCGCCGGCGCGTGCACCGAGCGGCGCGGAGCGGCCGGCAGGGCGGCTGCCGATGCGCCGCCCCCGCAGTGAGGCCACGGCGATGCCGACCCGTGACCGCCGGGCGGGTGTCGAGCGGACCATCGAGCTGAGCCGCTGGATGGTCCTCATCTTCGCGGCGGTCGCCACCAACTTCCCGGGGCTCGCCACCGGCGAGTCGACGGCGGCGGTCAACCTGGTCCTCGGCAGCTGGGGAATCTTCAACCTCGCCGCGACGATCATGCTCCTCGCCCGCCGCGTGCCGAGCCGCCGCCTCCAGGTCGCAACCATCGTGCTCGACCTCGCCGTCGCCAGCGGGCTCGTCTACCTGACCGGTGGCTACAACTCCGACCTCGCGATCACATTCTTCATCGTGGTGATCGCCAGCAGTCTCCGGTTCGGTCTCCCGGGAAGCATGGGCTTCGCATTCGTCACCGGCGCCGCATATTTCGTCGTGGGATTCAACGTCGCGAATCAGCATCTCGACACGTCGCTCGTCAACGCGCTCGTCTCGCGGCTCTTCCTCCTCTTCGTCGTCGCGCTGAGCAGCAACCTCCTCGCCCGCGAGCTCGTCGGCGAGCGCGATCGCCAGGTACGGCGATCGATCGAGCTCGAGCACGCGGCCTTCGCCGAGCTGCGCGAGGTGGACCGCATCAAGAGCGAGTTCATGATGCTTGCGTCGCACGAGCTGCGCACGCCGCTCACGAAGATCAAGGCATGGCTCACGCTCATGCACGACGCCGGCGACCGGCTTCCCCAGGACGCGCGCGACGAGGGACTCCATGAGCTCCGTCTCGAGGCCGAGCATCTCGCGCGGCTCACCGACAACCTCCTCTGCATCGCGCAGCTCGAGTCCGGCGAGATCCGCCTCAAGACCGCGGCCGTCGACCTCGACAACGTGTTTCGAGAGGTCATCGCGCGCTTCGTCGAATCAGCTGATCACGATCGATTCGCGATCACGGTGGCGCCCGATGCGCAGCGGGTCCTCGCCGACCACGAACGCCTCGCCCTCGTGGTCGCCTGTCTCATCGACAACGCGCTCAAGTTCTCGCCCGAACTCGGAACCGGTGCGCGTCACCACGTACCGAGCGGTCAACAAGGTGCACGTCGAGGTCCGTGACAACGGTCGCCGGATCCCCGACAGCGACGTCGACCGCGTCTTCGCCTCCTTCTATCAAGTGGAGTCACCGCTGCTCCGCCAGCGTGGCGGCTTCGGGGTCGGGCTGTACCTCGCTCGCCAGCTGGTGGAGCGCATGGGCGGCAGAATCTGGATCGACAACTCGCGGGCGCGCGGCAACACCTTCGTGGTCGCCCTGCCGGTGCACGTCTGATGACTTCGCGCCCGGGCATGGTTCGCGAAGCGCCGAAAGCCCGGTTGCAGACCCGTGAAGACGGGCAACGCGTTCGTAACCGCGGGAATCGCGTTGCTTTCGCGGTGCTACCTTGCGCCGGTGGGCACGTTTGGCGCGGTCAAACCCAGGTGAGGGAATGACGACGTTCACCGAATCCATCCTCGCCCCGCTCGGTCACGGTGTGGTCCGGGCGCCGGCGGAGGCGACGGTGCTGGTCATCGACGACGACCCCGCGATGCGCGACATCCTGAGCACGGTCGCGCAGCAGCACGGGTTCGGCCTCCAGTTCGCCGAGGATGGCGCTGAGGGCCTGCGGGTGGCCGAGCAGAGTGACGTCGACCTCATCCTGCTCGATCTCAGCCTTCCGGGGATGCCGGGGCTCGACGTCTGCCGCCGCCTCCGGGGAGCCGGGGTGGAGGTGCCGATCATCATCCTGTCGGCGAGCACGGACACCGTCGATGTCGTCGTGGCGCTGGAGATCGGGGCCGACGACTACATCGCCAAGCCGTTCGAGATCCGCGAGCTCGCCGCCCGAGTCAACGCGAAGCTTCGCCGCCAGCGGACCACCCAATCCCAGGTCCGTCCAGGCCGGCTCAAGTTCCCCGGCCTGATCGTCGACATCGGCAGGCACGAGGTCCTGCGAGACGGCGAATCGGTGAACCTGACCCCCACGGAGTTCGATCTCCTGGCACTGCTCTCCGCGTCGCCCGGGCGCGTCATCTCGCGATCCGAGATGATCCAGAAGGTCTGGGGCCAGGGCGCCGATCTCGACCTCCGCAGCGTGGACGCCCACGTCTACCGCCTCCGCCGCAAGATCGAGCCCTCGGGCCCGAGGCCCACGTACATTCACGCGGTCCCGGGGATCGGCTACCGATTCGAGCGCCGCGGCCTCAACGAGCGGCTCTCCCGGAATGGGAGCAGCGACGAAGGGCTAGCCAGCTGAGGATGCGGGCGGGGACCATGTGGCGCGGCCGGTCACGCCTCTTGGAAGGCTCCGGCGCTGCGCGGGGTCCTCGACGAGCACGAGCTGACCACGATCGTTGAGCGTGGCAGGCCGGGCTTCGACGATCTGGCCGCGGAGCAGCGAGAGCGGGCGTCCGTGCGGCCGCTGGAACTCGAAGCACACGGTCTCGCTCCCGTCCCACATGCGCCGCTTCGAGGAGCCGGAGAACACCGCGAGGCTGCGCGTGATGCGCTGGTGCTGCGGGGTGCGCACCGTGTACGAGATCCGGTACATCTCCCCCCGCCGCAACTGGAAGCGGTCCACCTCTCCGTGATGGGCTGCACCTCGTGCATTCATCGTCATTTGAAAGTATTGACGCGTTCTGCGCGGTGAACTCCGACCGCGCGTGACGCGCCGGTGACAGAGCCGCATCGTCTCGCCGGTCGCTTTCGCGGCATTGGCACGTGATGGCTATGGAGTTGCGGTGCAAACTATCGTGCAGGGGTTCCAGTGACAGTTTCCATCGCATGCGTCTCCGGCAAGGGCGGTGTGGGCAAGACCACGACCGTCATCAATCTCGGCGCCGCGCTCGCCGAGCGGGGCAACCACGTCCTGCTGGTGGACTGTGACCCCCAGTCGAACCTCACGAGCGGCGTGGGCTTCGACCCGTACGACGAGCGCCCGGGGATCGCCGCGGTGATGGCCGGACACGCCGAGGCGAGCAGCGCCATCACGGAGACGAGCTGGCCCAACCTGTCGCTCCTGCCCGCGTCACCCGACCTGTCGGCCGTCGAGGGGGAGCTGCACTCGTCGATCGACCGCGAGCTCGTCCTCCGCGACGCGCTGCGCCGCGACGGCACCAGGGCGACCTTCGATTACGTGCTCTTCGACACACCACCGAGCTTCGGCTTTCACACCATCAGCGCGCTTGCGGCGGCAGGTGAGGTCCTCATCCCGGTCCAGATGTCCGGATTCGCGATCCGCGGCCTCAAGGAGGTCCTGCGAACGGTCCACCTGGTCCGGGGACGGCTCAACCCCGACCTCGCCATCCTCGGCATCATCCCGACCTTCGTGAACCTGCGCACGCGGTTCAGCCGCCAGCTCCTCGACGGGCTGTGCGAGCTGGCCAACATCCGCGTGTTCGCGACGGTGATCACGCCGACCGTCAAGCTCCAGGAGACGTCGCTCGCCGGGATCCCGATCACCGCGTACGCGTCCTCATCCAAAGCCGCCGCCGCGTATCGCGAGCTGGCCGGCGAGATCATCGGCGATGGGGTGACCGCGAGTGTCTGAGATCGGCGAACGCCCCGCACAGGGCGTCAGCGGCCCGCCGCTCTCCGGGCCGATGGCACGATGGCTCGCGCCGACGTCCGAATCCCGCGTGGAGCGCATCCCGATCGACGCGGTCCACGACCGCCCGTGGTGGCCCGGGAGCGACGTCGACGGCGGCACGCTCGCGGCGCTTCGCGCGAGCATCGCATCGCGCGGCATCATCGAGCCCCTCCTCCTCCGCCGTCGCGGCTCCGACCGGTTCGAGGTCGTCTGCGGGTCGCGCCGCCTCCGGGCGGCGCGAGAGCTCGGCCAGACCCATGTCCCGGCGATCGTGCGGGAGCTGTCGGAGCGCGAAGCGCTCCTCGTGGCGGCTTGGACGACGGTGGAGCGACGGCAGCACACCGGGGATCGCACCGCGCTGAGCGAGCGATTGCTTGCGGCGGGCTTCACCCAGGACGAGACGCGCGTCCTCGCCGAGGAGCCGTCGCCGGCGGCGGTGCAGGCGACCTTCCACGAGGCCGCCGCGCCGGCATTCCTCCTGCGCCCCGACCCGCTCTCACGCCCGCGCCGGTTCGCGGCGGACATCGCGTTCGAACTGCCTCACGCCGAGGTTCTGCCCCAGATGCCGCCGGAGGCGCTTGCCGCCGCGCTCGCCGCACTGGATGGCGTGAGCCCGGTTGCCCTGGTGCGGTGAGCACTGTCCAGCGCCACTCCGAGGAAGAGCTCCGCCAGCAGTGGGCGTTCCTCGACGCCCTCGTGGACCGGCAGGCTGCGACCTTGAAATCAGGCATCCAGGACCCGGAGGAGGACGACCCCGCGGCGCTGACGCCGGGAGCCGATTCCATGTACCTCGAGGAGATCTCCGTCCTCACCCGCAGGGTGACCTCGCTCGAGGGCGAGCGCGCGACGCTGCTGCGCCGGGTGGATCTCGCGGAGCAGGCACGCATCGCTGCCGAGGACGCGCGGGCGGAGGCGGAGACCGCTCGCGTCGAGGCCGAGAATGCGCTGGCCGCCGCGCGGCTGCGTGCTCAGCCGCCGCCAAGCCCCCCACCCGTCGCGGCTGCGGCTCAGAGTGGTTCCCGGCCGGGCGTCTCGCAGCCGAGCGCATCGCGACCGGACGGCCCGCCTGCGAAGCCGCGGCGCCGCTCCTGGTGGCGGCGGGTCAGGGACTGACGGCGCCTGCGGGCCTCGGCCGTCTTCCCTGGGCCATGCCCACGAACTGACGCAGCGCCTCCGTCGGCGAGGGGCGCGTGGCGACCTCGCGGAGCAGCATCTTGCTCTCCGCCAGCAGCTCGGCATCGGGGAGCTCGCCGCGACCGGAGGTGGCGACCACCCATCCCGGCGAGTACCAGAGGACCGTCTCGAACGCCAGACCGCTGAGGGTGAGCCCGTTGAGCAGCGAGTCGGTGATCCTCGACAGGGGTCGTTTGGCATTGGTGACGACGATGCCCCGAATGCGATCGAGGACCCCCAGCTGCTGCGCGAGTCCGACCGTCAGCGCGGCCGCACGCAGCGACAGGATGTCGAGCGCGGTCGGGACCACGATCCGATCCGCCGCGCCCATCGGGCCCACGAGGGAGGGTTCGTGCGGGTGCGTGTCGAGCAGGATGATGTCGCAATCGTCACGAACATCGGCGAGCATCTCGTCGAGTTGCTCCTTCGTCGGTGACTCGTCGTTCAGGCTCCGGTGCGAGGCGACGGTGCGAATGCCGAGTGGATGCTCGATGAGGGCGTCACGGAGGGTGACGCGTCCGTGCAGCACGTCGATCACGGTGACAGTGCGTTTCGCGCGTTCCAGCGCGTTGCTCAAACCGCCGGTGGGATCGAGATCGATCGCGATGACTTTCAGACCACCCGCGGCCGCCGCCGCACACAGCGCATAGCTGCTGGTCGTCTTCCCGACACCACCTTTTAGCGACGCGATCGTGATGACTTCTGCAGGCACGCCGGTAGAATATCCGCACATGGCCACCGCGGCGCCCCATGTCAAGTTACTGCGACAGCTTGCCAGCGCCAAGGATGATTATCTGAGTGGTGCGTTCGACATCACCTGGGACGGCGCCAAAGCGACGCTGTACCTCGTGTTCGGACGGCCGAGCCACGCTGTGTTCGAGACCGATCACGCGTCGATCGAAGGGGAAGCTGCGATCGACGCGCTGCTGGCCGAGCTGCCGCGGACATTCGACGTGTCGGACTGGAGACGCGCGATGTCACCGCACGAAACGCTCTCGATCACCATCGACGAGCTTGCCGGACCCTTCGTACGCCTTGCGGGCTCGTATGCCGACGATCCTGTCACGGAGGAAGCACCGGAGTGGTGGAGCGCCTCTGACGATGCGCCGGAGCTCGCCTTCGGCATCGCGGACTTCCCGCTCCTCCCGGGCGGACGTCCGCTCTGGGCTGAGACCTCGCCGGAGAACGTCCACCTCGCCGAGCAACTCGCCGACCTCCCGCCGTCGATCCTCATCCTCACGGGTGCGAAACTGCGCGCGGCCGCTGTGGTCAGTGGCGGCGATCTGATCGACGCGGTCTGGATCGATGCGGATGACCAGGCGCGCGGCGAGTCCGCGGGCATGGCAATCCTCGGCGCCACCAAGGGCTCGCTCGCGGGCTACGCGCTCGACGATCCCCGTGTGGCCGAAGCACTCACCATGCTGTGGCGGCTGCCCCTTGCGGTGAGCGGCGTCGAGCTTTCCTGGCTCGACCCGGCATCGATGCTGGCCGCGTTCCGCGCCGACGGGCTCGATCGCGTCCTCGTGATCGACGCTCCGGTTCGCGGCATCGCGCTCTTCAGCCGTGGGGGACTTGTCGCCGTCTACTCGGAGACACAACGTTCCGCCGTTGCGTCGCCGGAACGCCTGCGCTCGCTGCTCTCGCAGGCGCGGGGCCGGCTCAGCGTCATGGAGCGCAAACCACGGCCGGTCGACGCCCCCGTCGCGCCGGTGCCGGCGAACGCTTTCGCGTTCTTCGACGTACCGGCGCTCGAGCCGGAACCTCAGACCGCGGTGGAGCCGGAAGCCGTGCCCGCAGCAGTGCACGCGGAGGCTGTCGTTGCGTCTGTGGCACTTCCGCCGCCGCCGCTGCTCGACCATGGCACGACCGCTCCCTTCGAGCCCGACACCGAGGCCCCCGCCCCAGCCGCTGAGCCGGCCATGCCGCTCGACGAGGTCGAAGCGCCTCCCCCACCACCACCTTCGGATGCCGTGGCGGTCGCCGCCGAGGCGGCCGAAGCGCCCGAAGCGCCGGCCCCCGAGGCGCCGCCCGTCGCGCGCAAGCCGAAGCGGACGTGGCGGTTGTTCGGCACCAATCGACGTGGGCGATCCTCCGGACCGGACGAGCCCACGGCGGGCGCGACCACGGCCGCACCTCCTGCGGAGCCGGATGCCGAGGTCGCGACGTTCGCCGGTTGGAGCGTGCGGCAGCAGGGCACCGCCCCGCCCCCGCCGTGGACCAAGGCACGCGATCAGTCCGACGCATCGCAGGATGCGGATGACCACTGGGCGCCAGCGACGGGATCCACCGAAACCGAGCCCGCCGAATCGGGTACGGCGGAGGCGGCTGCGCCCGAAGCCGCGCTCGCGCCGTCGAGCGCCGAGGTGGAAAGCCCCGAGCCCCCGGCCCAGGGAGAGCCGGCCGGCGACGCCGATCTCGCGCATGACGCCGACCCCGCCGACCACATGGCACCTCCGGTGGAACCGGGGTGGAGCCTCAGGCCGGCCCCCGGTGCGTCTGCGCCGGTGGATACGGCGCCGGCCGAGGAGGCAGCCGAGGCCCCTTCCGAAGACCCGCTGGACTTCTGGGGCACCGGGGGAATGCACCGAGATGCGACCGGCGAGGACGAAGCTGAGGTGGTGGACGCAGGTGGCGATGTCAACGCGGCGATTGCAACGGCGGAGTCGCACGACGCGGTCAGCACAGAGGTTGGAGACGTGGACGTCACCGTCGAGGCCGATGGTGAGCCGTCCGCCGAGGTCGACCACGCGCCGGCATCGGACGCCGAGCCGGCGGCCGAGCACGACGTCACGGCCGAGGCCGAGCCGGCCACCGAGCGCGACGTCGCCGCCGAGGCCGAGCCCGCCGTCGAGCACGACGATGCGGCCGAAACTGAGCCCGCCACCGAGCACGACGTCGCCGCCGAAGCCGAGCCCGCCGTCGAGCACGACGTCGCCGCCGAGGCCGAGCCGGTAACCGAGCACGACGTCGCAGCCGAGGCCGAGCCGGCCACCGAGCACGATGTCGCGGCCGAGGCCGAGCCGGTAACCGAGCACGAAGCCGCAGCCGAGACGGAGACCGAGCCGGTGCACGAGGTGGCAGCTGCGGTGGAAGCTGACGCTGACGCCGAGCCGAGTGCCGGTGGCGACGGCTCACACCCCCATCGGCGCCGGGCGGCCGTCGGCCGGACGCTGGCCCCATGGAGCTGGCCGCTCGCCGAGCCGGTGCTCGCGCCACGCACCGGCGGTCCCGGTCGGGTCGGCGTGCCCCTCGAACCGGTCGCCGCAGGTGGACCTGCTTCGAGCGAAGCAGAGGACGAGCATGCCGCGCCCCCCGCCGGCGACACGGGGTTCTTCTCCCGCGACGACCCCGTCGGGTCCCAGTACGTCGACTTCGACGAGGTCAGGAAGGAGCTTGTTCAGATCGGGATCGTCTGGCTCGGCGAGGCGAACGCGGCGCCGGTGACGGCGCTGCTGACACGCACGCGATCGACGATCGATGACTTCGTCGCAACCATCGACACCATCCGCGGCCTCCATCTCGAAGGCCAGGACCCGGCGTCGGTTCAGGCCATGGCCCGGGAGATGCACCAGCAGGCCGCCGAGCGATTGTGCGGCGCATGAGCCGGTGAACAACCAGCTGGTGGTCTGGATCCAGGATCACTCGGTCCTGATCCTGGCCGGCCTCGCTGTGCTGGAAGGAATCATCTGCGCGTCGCTGCTCCGCATGGCACGCCACGCTCGTCACGAGATGAAAGCCGCACAGGCGGCGGCGATCGAGTCGGCACGGGCAGCGGCGCTCGCCGCACCGGGGGCGATCGACCCGGAAGCGGTGCTCGCGCTGCTCCGGCAGGGCCACGCCCCGACACTCGACAACGTCTACGCGATGATGCGGCGGCGCGAGCAGGAATCCGCCGGCGCCGCGGCTCCCACGCCGGACGGCGAGTCAGAGACGGCTGAGACGGGCAGCACTCGCGGCACCCCCACCGGGACGAACCTGACGACCTCTCAGGTCGAGGAACGCCTCCGCCAGTACGAGCGCTGAGACCGATCTACCGCGCGAACCGGCGCCGCTCGAGGTTGTGGGGCCGGCCTCTGCCGCAGGCTTCCGCGGCGGCGAGGAACGCCAGCTCGACAGCATCCTCGCGAAGACGCGCGATCGCCGCTTCGGTTCGATGCAGCACGGCCACGCTGTTTCGGATGGTCCAGCCTGATCGCCCCGACACGGTGCGCGGAAGCAGCGACTCGCCGGGCGGCCGCACCGACCAGCTCCGCGCCGAGGACGCTGCATCGGCGCCGCCCGCCCGCGATGCAGCGGGCCGGGCGCCGTCCTGGCGTGCCACCAGCCGCTGGACCTCGACGAAGACGGGATCTGCCTCGACAGCCGTCCCGGACGGCCAGATCACCTCGGCGGTCTGCGGGCTCGAGTTCGGAGATGCCCCGGCGAGTGCGAAAAGGGCCGCGGCGAGATCCTCGCCGGAGTCGAAGGCACTCCCCTCTCCGAACCACTCCTCGTCCGCCCCGGAGGCTCCGTCGGCAGTCGCCATCGTCGCCGTACTGATCACAGCCACCTGATCGTACCCGTCCGGGTTAACAACTCGTGGATGTCTCGAACGCTGGCGGAATCGAACGTGTATCGAACCGGTTGCTGACTGAAGTTCGTCCCGCGGCAGTGCCCACAATCGGGCTCGGACACCCACTCTGACCAAAATCCGAAGGAGCACCCTCACGTGAGCATGGCAGCCGTCCCGCAGAAGCTCGACAGCCGGTACCTCGAGGCCCTCGGCCCGCTGCGCCCGCTGGTCGATGACGACAGCCTGACCGAGATCATGGTCAACGGACCGGAGATGGTCTACGTCGAGCGCAAGGGCAAGATCCTCCTCACCGACATCCGCTTCGACGACGACGCGCATCTGATGCGCGTGATCGACACCATCGGAGCCGCAGTCGGACGGCGAATCGACACGCGCACGCCGCTCATGGACGCGCGCCTGCTCGACGGATCCCGCGTCAACGCGGCCATCCCGCCTGTCGCCCTCGACGGTCCGATCCTCACCATTCGAAAGTTCAGCAAGGACCCGTACCAGGTCTCGGACCTGATCGGGTTCGGCACGCTCACCCAGGAGGCCGCGTCCTTCATCCAGGCATGCGTGCTCGCGCGAGCCAACATCCTGGTGTCGGGCGGAACCGGTACCGGTAAGACGACTCTCCTCAACGTGTGCTCGGGGTTCATCCCCATCGACGAGCGCATCGTCACCATCGAGGATGCCGCCGAGCTGCAGCTCCACCAGGAGCACGTGTGCCGGCTCGAGGCGCGTCCACCCGATGTCAACGGCGAGGGTCGCATCGCGATTCGCGAGCTGGTCATCAACGCCCTTCGTATGCGCCCTGATCGAATCGTCGTCGGAGAATGCCGCGGCGGTGAGGCGCTCGACATGCTCCAGGCGATGAACACCGGCCACGACGGTTCGCTCACCACGATCCACGCGAACAGCCCGCGCGAGACCCTGTCGAGGCTCGAGACGCTGGTGCTCATGGCCGGACTCGACTTGCCACTCAAGGCGATCCGGCAGCAGATCGCCGGCGCGATCAACCTCGTCATCCAGCTGGGGCGTCTCAAGGACGGCTCCCGCAAGGTCATCTCGATCACCGAGGTCATCGGGATGGAGGGCGAGATGATCACCGTGCAGGAGATCTTCAAGTTCGAGTCCCGCGGCGCCGATGCGTCGACCGGAAAGATCATCGGCGACTTCGAGCCGACCGGTATCCGGCCTCGCATCATCGACCGGCTGTTCGACATGGGCATCCCGCTGCCGCCGCGCATCGCGCAGCTCTTCCCGGACCGACGCCAGGTCGGCGTCGCCTCCGAGAAGAACGGCCACCTCAGCGGAGTCGCGTAACACCCCACCTCACGGCGGGCGCGCGACGTCCGACGGCGGAAGCTCGTGACGTGCGGGCACTAGCCCGCCGCGACACCGAGCTGCAGACGGGTGCCGGCGCAACTCGGGATATACGAATCGCCGAACGCACGGGCCAACGCGTGCTGTGCGCGCCACCCCGTGCAATGACCGGGCACGATCCACGCGGGCCGCATCTCGAGCAGGTCGGCACAGACACGCGGGATCAGCGGCTCGAAGACCGGTCCGTTGAGGTGGAACCCGCCGACGACTCCACAGATCCTGCTCTCGCCGGTGAGGATCCTCGCGTAACGCGTGATGTTGACCACGCCCGCGTGACCACAGCCGGTGATCACGACCAGCCCGTGGTCGCGAACGTTCATCACAATCGCCTGGTCGTCCAGCACGAGCGGGTCGGGTTCCCAGTGATCGCCGCGCCACGCCTGCTGGAACGGGAACCCGGGCTCGTAGTCGGTGACTCTCGGCACTTCGCCCGTGACAAGGACGGATCCATCGAGCAGGAAGCTCGGCTGTCCTGCCTCGACGATCGTGAACCCAACGTCCTCGAGCGCCCGGCGGCTGGTCGTCGGCAGCTCGAGGGGATCACGGCCCTGGAGGACAATCCGGCGTCGATTCCAGAAGTCCGGATGGATGATGACCGGCAGGTTCGCGCGCCCGAGGTGGCCGGCCAGTCCCTCAAGGCCCGCCGTGTGGTCGAAGTGACCGTGGCTGCACACCACCACCTCGATGTCCTTCGGATCGATGTCGAGACGGCGCATGTTCTCGACCATGCCGTTTGGGCTGACTCCGAGGTCGAACACCATTCGATGCGTCCGGCGTCCGCGAACGACGTCGATCAGCACCGAGAAGCCGTGCTCCGCGACCAGCTGATCGGGGACGAGACGATCGACCATGATCGACGCATCCTTCCGGCCCCTGGTCTGTGCGGGTCCCCAGCGAATCGCCGGCCCCTGGTCCGGCATGAACACGTCGTACACGTTCTCGACGAGGGTTGTGATGGTCACCGAATCGACGGGCTCGAGCGGAATTCTCGGCATTGCGACGTCGGTGGCCACGCCCATGGCTGCAGAAGATACCGGATGTCCCGGCACCGCACCCCGCGCCGTCGCTCCGCAGCATTCACATGCCGCGAGGGGGACTACGCGGTGCTGCCCACGCCGTCCATCACGTGGATGGGCTGGAACAGTTCTTCGGGCACGTCCTCGCCGGATGTGGTGAGGTGCTCGAGGAACGACGGGAGCACGCCGGTCGGCATGAACGAGCCCACCACGCGACCGTCCTCATCGATGCCCACCTGCTTGTAGGTGAACAGATCCTGCAGCTTCACACTGTTGTCTTCGCAGCCGAGCACCTCGGTGATGCTCACGATCTTGCGGGTACCGTCGCGCAGACGCGACTGCTGCACAACCAGGTCGACGGCGGAGCCGATCTGCTCACGGATCGCGCGAGACGGCAGCTCGGCGCCGGCCATGAGCACGAGGGTCTCGAGGCGGCTCACACAGTCGTGCGCGTTGTTGGCGTGGAGCGTGGTGAGTGACCCGTCGTGGCCTGTGTTCATCGCCTGGAGCATGTCGAGCGCTTCACCGCCGCGGCATTCTCCGACGACGATGCGATCCGGGCGCATGCGCAAGGAGTTGATCACCAGGTCGCGGATCGTGACGCGCCCGCGGCCTTCCACGTTCGCCGGGCGTGTCTCGAGCGTCACGACATGGTCCTGGCGAAGCTGCAGCTCGGCGGCATCCTCGATGGTGACGATGCGCTCGTCATCGGGAATGAAGCCGCTCAGGATGTTGAGCGTCGTCGTCTTCCCGGAACCGGTGCCGCCGCTCACCACGACGTTGAGCCGTGCGCGGACACACGAGCGGAGGAAGCGCACCATGTCGTCGGTGATCGAGCCGAATCGGACCAGATCGTCGATCGTCAAAGCTTCCTTGCCGAACTTTCGGATGGTCATCGCCGGCCCACGCAGCGAGAGCGGCGGGATGATCACGTTGACGCGGGACCCGTCCTTGAGCCGCGCGTCCACCATCGGCGATGACTCGTCGACGCGCCTGCCGATGCTGCTGACGATCCGGTCGATGACCTGCATCAGCTGATCGTTGCTCTCGAACACCACCGGGCTCAGCGTGATCTTGCCGTGTTGTTCGACGTAGATCTGCTTGTAGTTGTTGATCATGATTTCGGTGATGTCCTCGTTCGCGAGCAACTCCTCGAGTGGCCCGAGTCCCAGGACGTCATTGATCAGGATCTCGACGAGCCGCTGCCGGTCCGGCCGGCTCATCGTCATGTTCTGCTCGCCGACGACTTCGTTGAGCAGCTCCGAGATGCGCTGGCGCACGACTTCCGGCGGTACCGAGTCCGTGCCCTGCGCAAGCTCCTCAACGAGACGCTGATGCACCTTGCTGCGCAGCGCGACGTGCGTGTTCACGTGACCGGCGATCTTGCCCATGCCGGGACGGGCGAGGCCGCCGGTGCGGTTCAGGAGCGACGGCTGGCGCGCGGGATCCGCAGCCGGAGCCGGTGCCGGTGCCGGAGGGGCGGCGCGCTCCGCCTCGAAGGGACGGGGGGCCGGCTGCGCGGGGGCGGCCGGCGCGGGCGCCGTGGATCCCGTCGCGGGACGGTTCTGCCACGGCAGCGCCGACTGCCGGTCCTGGCCGTCGTCAGCCGGACGATTCGGCGCCGTCGCCGGGGCGGGAGCTGGTGCGGGGGTGACAGCGGAGGCGGGGCTCCCATCTGCCTTGCGCTGAACTCGGTCGAGCAGCGACATGTCGGGTCACATCACCTCGTGTGATCGTGTTCGTATCCGGCCCGGAGGCTCGTTCCCAAGCATCCCTGGGATCGCCTTCCAACGGTGCAACGATCCTGTCGAAGCAACGTCCCAGGGGCTCGCAGAGGATTAGATAGTGGCCGGCCGGACTGGGCCGTCGAATTCGAGTGAAGGAGCCGTGCATGGGACGTCGGCCGCTGCCATCGACGTGGGATGAGCTCCTGCGCACCGCTGCGACGGTCCGTGCCGAACCGGCCCGCCTCCGGGACGCGCCGCCGAGCCGGACGCGGAGACCGGCAACACGCCCGGTCTGCGTGACCACGGGACTCGTCGCGGCGGCGGGATTGGCGGTGCTCCACCTCGCAGGCTCGGCGACGATCGCGAATGCGAATTCCAGCCAGGATGCAGCCCTGTTCGCGCTCACCAACCAGGACCGCACCAGCAACGGCGTCCACTCGCTGACCCTGAGCGGCACGCTCCAGTCCATTGGTGAGAACGCGCGCTACAACTGCAACGGCATCTCCGTCGAGGGACGCTCCTACGACATGATCCGCCGCGACTACTTCGCCCACCCCATCCTCGGCTGCGGTCAGCTCGTGTTCTCGATGATGCAGGCGTTCGGCGTCCACTACCGGTCGGCGGGCGAGAACATCGGATGGGAGTCGGGCTCCGGCTCCCCCGCCAGCTACATCAACGACGCATTCATGAACAGCCCGGACCATCGGTCCAACATCCTCGATGCCAACTACACGGAGTTGGGTGTCGGCTCCGACGAGAGCGCTCCCGGGGTGACCTGGACGGGCGTCACGGGCGGGGCGCAGAACGTGTGGATGTTCAGCGAGGAGTTCGCCCAGGTCGGCTCCTCCTCCCCGCCTCCACCCCACTCGACGCCGCGACCCAAGCCCGGCCCGCGCAACTCTCCGGCTCCGGCGACGCCGGCGACCGGACCGGTCGTCACGCCGGCGTCCGCCACCCCGGTTCCCACGCCGACACCGTTTGTCCTGCCGCCCGGGAGCCTGCCGCAGAACGTCGGCGCCCCCCCGATCGATCAGTACGAGGGACTCCTCCCCAACGCCATCGAATCCGTTCTCGAAGCATTTCTCACCTTCTAGAGGGCCAGCACCCTGACTCAGCTCAGCGCCGTCGAACCGTCCGCGCCTGACCTCGACGGCAGCATCGTCGTCGCAACCGGTCTGCACAAGATCTTTCGAGTCAGCCGGCCGCCGCGAGAGGCGATCCGGGATGTGTCGCTGACCGTCAAGTCAGGCGACTTCGTCGCGATCATGGGCCCGAGCGGATGCGGCAAGAGCACGCTCCTCCACATCCTCGGGGGCCTGGAACCGCCCGACCAGGGGGCGGTGGAGATCCAGGGGATCGACGTCTATGCGCTGCAGGACGAGGAGCGTTCCGCCTTCAGGCGCGACCACATCGGCGTCGTGTTCCAGTTCTTCAATCTCCTGCCGACGCTGACCGCCGCCGAGAACGTCGCGCTGCCGCTGCGGCTCCGCGGCGAGGCGTCCGCGCGGCACCGGCAGCGGCTCAGCCGCCAGGCGATCAACGATCGGGTCAACGCGCTGATGACGCAGCTCAATCTCCACGGCCTGCAGGGGCACGGGCCCGAGGAGATCTCCGGCGGCGAGCAGCAGCGGGTCGCGCTGGCGCGGGCGCTCGCGGCGTCGCCGTCGCTGCTGCTCGCCGACGAGCCCACCGGCAACCTCGACTGGACGAGCGGTCACGAGGTCATGGCCCTGCTCACCCGTCTCTCCCGCCACGAGCATCAGACGACGGTGCTGGTCACGCACGACGCGCGCGTGGCCGCGTACGCGGACCGTGTCCTGATCATGCGCGACGGAGAGGTGGTCGATGACGTCGCGTTGAGTCACGATCACGACGCCCAGGCGCCGCCGGACCCGGGACCACTCGTCACCAGGCTCGCGAAGCTCGACCTGTGAGCGGCATCTGGCGGATGGCGGTTCGCGCGATCCGAGCACGCCCGTTGCGCAGCGTGCTGACGGCGACGGCGGTGGCGCTCGGGATCGCGGTAGTGCTCGCGGTCCAGATCGCGATCCAGGGGCTGACGACACAGGCCGGGGAGGCGCAGCTCGAACAGGCCGGCGCGTCCTCGCTCGACGTGCGGGTGGACGCCGGAGCCGGGCTGTCCGCCGGCCAGGTCACGACGCTCGCCAATCTCCCGGGGGTGGCGGAGGCGGTCCCCCTCCACGAGAAGCAGGTCAGCGCGGGCCTTGCGGGGACCGGTCTGCAGGGTGCGACCGTGACCCTGGTCGGTCTCCAGAACTCGACTGCGGCGCTTCGGACCATCAGCGTCCTCGAGGGCCGGCTTCCACTCCCGGGTGACACGTCCGAGGTGGCGATCGACGACGGCCTCCGCACCTCGCTGTCCGGCGGCGTGGGCAACCCGATCCTGCTCGGTCAGAAGATCCAGATGATCACGTCGACCGGACCCGACACCTTCACGGTCGTCGGATTCACGGCGGGCACCGGCGGCGGGCCGTCATTCACCCGCGATGCCGTGTTCGTCGACGACGCGGCGATGCTGGGGCCCTTCGGCCTCGGGCTGCGCACCCCTCTGGTGGCGCTCCGCTTCCAAACAGGCGCCACCGTCGAGTTGGTGTCGCGCGAGGTGCACGCTCAATTCGGCTCGAGCGTGACCACCTACGATCCGCGGGCCGGCGCCGGCGCCCCGCTGCAGGATCTCCAACCGCTGCTGGTCCTGGTGACCGTCCTCAGCCTCATCGTCGGCGCGGGGGTCACCGCGAACAGTTCCGCCCTCGCCGCGTTCGAGCGACGCCGCGAGATCGGCCTGTTGAGGGCTGCCGGGGCGTCCTCGCGCCAGGTGTTCCGGCTCTTCGCAGCCGAGGTGGTCCTCGTTGCCGCCGCCGGCGTCCCGGTCGGGATCGCGGGCGGATTCGCGCTCGGGGCAATCTTCGACAGCACGCTCGCGCCGGCCGATCTCGCCGCGCCGGCGCTGATGCCGGACGTCCTCCAGGTCCTCGCCGCGGTCGTCGCAGGCCTCGGTGCGGCCATCGTCGGGGGCCTGATCCCCCTCGTGGCGGCCGGGCGGCTGCCGATCCTCACAGCGCTCCGACCCCACCCGGTCGGGGAGCACCAGCGGGTCAACCCGTGGTTCGTCGCCGCCAGTCCAACCCTGCTCGTCATCGCGGCGCTCTGCTTCCTCAGCACGAGCAGCGGCTGGGTCTCGGCCGGCGTGGTCGCGTTCCTCCTCGGTGTGGTCCTCGCGCTGCCGGTGATCGCGCCGATCCTCGTCCGTGTGATCGCGAAGGCGCTGAGCCCGCTGATCGCCGGTGCGGAGCCCGGCGCCGCCCACCTCGCTCGGGCCCGGAACCGGACCGCCATGACCGCGGCCGGTCTCGCGGTCAGCGTCGCCACGGCCGTCGGCGTGAGCGCGCTGAGCGCAGGCGCCCTCACCGCGAGTGACAGCTGGGTCTCCCACCTCTTCGTCGGTGACGTCCTGGTGAGCAGCCCGGTGACCCAGCTGGACCAGGTCGCCACCGCGATCGAGGACAGCCCGAACGTCACCCGGGCAACCCCGCTCCGCCTCATCTCCGAGCCGGTGTCCGGTGCGATGGAAGGCATCGCCGCGATCGATCCTTCGGCCTACCAGTCGATGGGAGGGCTCGATGTCGTCACGCCCGGCCGCGCCGCCGCGCTCTCCTCGCTCGAGGACGGGCCGAGCTTCCTCGAGCCTGCCGGGCTCGCCGCCGCCACGGGGTGGACGGTCGGATCGCAGTTGCCCGTCCAGACTCAGCAGGGGCTCGTGTACTTCACCATCGTCGGTGTGGTCAGTCACTCGTTCCCCGCCGGCAACGGCGGCGAGAGCCTCGTCATGGCTGACGACATCGCCCGCTTCTACTTCGGCTCCGCCGCCGGTGGGTTCGACGACCTGATGGTCGCGACGAACGGATCGCAGTCGGCCATCGCGGCCACGGCTGCCAGCTACGGCATGCAGGCGGTGCCGGTCAGCACCATCGCCGCCGATGCTCGCGACGCGCTCCAGCACTCGATCGGCCTGCTCATCGCGATCGCCGCGATCGCCGTGCTGATCGCGATGCTCGCCGTCGTCAACACGCTGCTCGTCAACGTACGTCAGGGGACGCGCGAGCTCGCGCTGCTGCGCGCCGTCGGCCTGGGGAGCCGGCATGCGCTCCGGCGGGTGCTCACCGAGGCCGGGCTGCTCGCGGGAGCCGCGACCCTGATCGGGATCGGAGCGGGCTGTCTCATCGCGCTGCCGATGCTTCGCGCCGGGACGACCCCGTCCTTCATGCCCGGATTCGCCTTCCCCCTCGAGACCGTCCTCGTCGTCGCCGGAGTCGTCGTGCTGGGAGCGATCGTGGCGACCATCGGCCCGGCTCGCCGGGCGGTGCGAACCTCAGTGCTCAGCGCACTGCGCCACGAGTAGCGCAGTGCTGCCCGCCGGCGGATGGGGGGTTCGCGCTCTGACGATGGTTGCGCTGGGGACGCTGACGCTGGCCGGTTGCGGCGCGAGCGGGTCGGCGACGCTCAGCGGTGATCCGCTCCACTATCTGATCACCATCGACCAGCTCGTGGTGGCCGACTTCACGGTCTCGAGCCCCGCGGTGCACGTCGACGGGGCCACGCTGGCGAAGAGCGACGCCGCGGTCGCAGCCGCGCTCGCCACGGCGGGGCTGCAGACGGCAGCGACCGTCGAGTACCAGCGCAACGTGCAGTTCATCACGTCCAACGGCCCGCTCGACGTCGTCGCGACCGTCGAGCGGTTCGCGAGCACGGGCGGCGCGAGCAGCGTCTACGCCGCAGACGTGCGACGTCTCGACGCGCTGCAGGGTGCCACCGCCGCGTCCACCGGACCGCTCGGTGACGAGGCGCATGCGATCAGCACCGTCAAGACAACGCCCGATGGCTTCATGGCCGTCGAGATCACCGTCGAGTGGCGCGTCGCCAACCTCGTCAACGTCATCGTGACACGCGGCAGGTACGGGGGAACGCGCCTCGACGATGCGCTGGTCCTCGCGGCGAAGCAGACCGCCAACGAGGTGGGTGAGACGCCGTAGATCGGCGGCTCGGCGTCAGCTCTTGCGCGGCTCCCAACGGAAGCGGCGCGACGCGATGAGCACCGCGCCCACCCCCCACGCGGCCATGATCAGCAGGTCATCTCCGTTGAAACCATTGGCGGATTGGTGCGCCGGATCGAACGCGATGAACATCGCGTCGATGAAATGGCGTACCGGGAAGTACTCGGCAATCTTGGCCAGAATCGACGACGGCGATACCGGAAAGAACGTGCCGGAGATGAACACGATCGGCAGGAACACACCGTTGACGATCGCCGGGCCCGCCTCCGCGTTGGGGATGACGATCGTCATCGCCATACCGAGCGCGCAGAACACGAGGCCCCCGACGGCGATTGTCACGGCAGCTGCACCGATGTGCTGCGGGACGTGGACGCCGTACACGAGAATGCCGAATCCCGTGGTCAGCAGCGCGAGGATGATGCTGACGATGATCGACGAGCCCACCACCCCGGCGACGAATGCCCACGACGGCAGCGGGGTGCCGCGCATACGCTTGAGGATCCCGCTGTCACGGCGCAGCGAGAGGCTCATCGCGATGTTGGTGAAGCACGCACCCATGACGCCGAAGGCCACCAGCGCGGGGATGTAGTAGTCGTCGTACGCGACGGTCACGTTGCCGACCGGAGCACGCGAGCCCTTGAACAGTGTCGCGAACACGACGAGGAAGATGATCGGGAAGAGAAAGGCGAAGAAGGCGCTCGCGGGGTTGCGCCAGAACGATTTCTGCTCGAACTCGACCTGACGGAGTGCGATCCCCGTGCTACTCATGGTTGGTCAGCTCCAGGTAGACGTCCTCGAGCGATGGGCGTGCAACCTCGAGGTTGGACAGCTCGAGACCGCGCGCCACCGCCCACGTCGTCAACTCGTTCAGCGTGCGAGTCGGTGTCTGCGTCTCGATGACCGCCTGACCGTCCAGCGCCTTCGCCTTGATCGGCAGCATCGAAGCGTCCATGCCGTCCGGCATCGCGAACCGTATGTGGGTCATCTGGTCGCTCCCGGCGCGAAGGCTCTCGGGGGTTCCCTCGGCGACCACCTGACCCAACGCGATGACGCAGATCCTGTCCGCGAGGTACTGCGCCTCGTCCATGTAGTGAGTGGTCAGCACGATCGTCTTGCCGAGCGTGCGCAGGTTGCGCACCACCTCCCATGCGGCGCGTCGCGCTGAGGGGTCGAAGCCGGTCGTGGGCTCGTCGAGGAAGACCAGGTCCGGATCGCCGATCAATCCGAGGGCGACGTCGAGGCGGCGCTGCTGCCCGCCCGAAAGCCGGCGCGCCCGCTCGTGCGCCTTCTCGGTCAGACCGACGAGCTCGATGATCTCCGCGGCAGGTCGCGGCGCCGGGTAGTAGCCGCGGTACATCTCGACGAGCTCGGTGACCGAGAGATAGGCGGGCACCTCAGCCTCCTGGAGCACCAGGCCGACCCGCTCTCGCAATTTCCGGCCCCCGGCGCGCGGATCGATGCCGAGCACGGTGGCGGTGCCGCCGTCGCGATGGCGGTACCCCTCGAGGATCTCGATGATCGTGGTCTTGCCCGCACCGTTGGGTCCGAGCAGGCCGAACACCTCGCCTTCCTCGACGCTGAAGCTCACCCCTCGGACAGCTTCGAGCGCGCCGTACGACTTGCGCAGACCCTCGACGACGATGGCGCTCACCGCGTGCTGACTCCCCTGTATGACGAGCGGTCACAGATTCGTTGCGCCATGGTGCCAGAGACAGTGGCCGGGGCCGACCACAATTGGGCCGAGCGCATGACCATGACCACAACAAACGTGGAGATCTTGCGCCAGGGTTGGCTTGACGCCGCCTCCGCCCTGGCGCCCGGCCTCGAGACCTTGCCCGAACTCCTTGAGAACGGTCTCGAGGCAGCCGTTCTGGATGAACGCCTCGACGAGCAGTCTCTGCTTCGCGTGGTCACCGACGTCACCTCCACAGCGGCGGACTCGTTGCCGGCCGAGGAGCTGTACTTCCTCACCAGGCGGCTGCAGCGCGCGGTCTACGAGTACCTGCTCTCCCTCGACGCGCTTCCCGAGCCGCCACCCCGCAGGGACAGCGGCAACAACGGCCACGCGGTTGAGGACAACACCCTCATCGGCGCGGAGGAGGTGGCGGCGCTCGGACGGGGCACGCCGAAGACCGTGGCCGCCCCGACCAAACCCGCCGCTGAGGCGGCGCCTGAGCCGGCGGCCGAGGCGACAGCGAGGGCGGCGGGGTAGTGCCCGAGCCGAAGGCCGCATCCGAGCCTGAGGCGGCAGGCGAGGCCCGGACAGAGCCCGTTGGCCTCGCCGAGGCGCAGCCGTCTCCCGAAGCACAGCAGACCCCCGAACCCACGGCGGCTCCGGCCGAAACCGTGCCGGCGCCTGCGGCCGAGCCCGTGGTGGCGGCTGCGCCCGCAGTCGCGGCCGAGACGAAGGTCGAGCCGCTCGCCCAACCCGAGCCGCAGCACACGGAAGCCGCGGAACCCGCCGTGTCCGAGCACGCTGTCCCCTCCGCGGAGCATCCCACGAGACCGGCGTTCACGCTGTTCCGGCGCACCGGGGCCTCAGCGTCGAGGACCGCCCAACCCGCTACCGAGCCCAACGGGCACGAACACGCGGAGCGCAATGGGGCGACCGAGAGCGTCACCGCGCCTTTGAACGGATCGGGCGCGGCACACGCCGACAGCGAGGTTGCCGAGGGAGAGCCGTTCGTCGCGCCGCGCGACGGGTTTCATCTCAGCGATCTCGCGGACTTCGCGGTGGTGGAGCGGGAAAGCGAATCCGCCGCGCCGGCGGAGATGGCGCCGCTGCAGGAGATTGCCGCGGAGCCCGTGGCCGAGCCGGCGACGGAGGCTGCCGCGAGCACCGCCGCCGGCGACCAGGTCGATGCCGAAGCCGTCGCAGCCGAGTCCGCGGCCGCTCCCAGGCGAGGCTGGCGTCTCCGCGACGACGAGACCGAGCAGGGACAGGACACCAACCCGACGGCGATCACCGACGACAGCCGGTTCGAGACCGACCCCGAAGTCGTCGAGGCTCGCCTCGAGATCAACGATCGGCTGCGCCGGCGTCGGTGCGACGAAGCCGCGGCTCTGCTCCAGCGACTTGCGAACGACGTCGGAGGACGGGCACTCGCCGACCTCGCGCTCGACGCCGGTGATCGCTGCCGGGCGCTCGGCAAGGGAAACGCGGCGCTGAGCTGCTACCTCGCGGCGTCGCGTGCCGACCCGGTGCACGAGACTCCGTTGCTCCGTCTTGCCGACATCTGCATCGACGACCACGACATCGACCTTGCAGTCTCGTATCTCGAGCGGGTCACGCGGTTGCGCAGGCTGCGCAATGACGACAAGGGCGCGCTCAAGCTCTACCGGAAGATCGTCACCATCGCCCCGTACCGCGACGACATCCTCGCGATGTTGATGCGTGCGCAGGCAAACGGTCGCTTCGACGAATAGGCGGTCGCATGCGAACAGCTGGTTACGTGCTGCGTGGCCAAAATCGTCCGCTGTGCGATCTGTTTGTTACCGAAAGGCGATGAACGAGGGGCCGGATTCGACGCACACTCGAATGCGGCCGTCATCCGCGACAGCGTCACTGGCACGGATGCATCAGGCAACCAACGGCGTCATCGACACCAACTGAGACAACCGAGGAGAACAGGTGGCCATCCAGGCGAATAAACCCAACAGCCGAGTCTTCTTGCTTCTTGGCATCGTGCTGGCTGCGGCTGCGGCGGTCGCCGTGCTGCTCCTCGTGCGATCCAATGCGCCGGCCAACGAGGTCAGCGTGGTCGTATCCGATGCCAGCATTCCGGCAGGGACGACCCTCACCCCCGCGATGGTGATCGTGCAGCAGGTTCCTGCGAGCACGAAGCCTGGTGACGCGTACACCGATCCGGTGGCCGTCGTCGGCAAGACCACGACGGTCGCGCTCGCCGACAACACCCCGCTCGTGCCGGCGTTCTTCTCCACGCCCGCGCTGTCCATCACGTCGAGCGGCAGCGGCACGACGGTGACCGACGTCGAGACTCAGATCACCAAGGGATACGTCGCGGTGGCGATCCCCGCGGCCGCGACCGTGCCGACGTCGTTCACGCCTGCTCAGCAGGCCAATGTCTCCAGTGACCTCGTGTCGGCGGGCTACTACATCCAGCCCGGCGACCATATCGACATGATCATCGACACCGGCATCGGTACCGGTGGCGTCCGCTTCGCGTTCCAGGACCTCGTGGTGCTGCGCGTCGGCACCTTGGGTGCGACGTCGAGTGCCAACCCCGCGGTGCTCCTCGTCGAGGTGCCTCGCAGCCAGGCCGCGCTCCTGACCTCGCTCACCGTGGGCTCCGGTGGTCACGAGTTCGTGCTCCGGTACGTCCTCCGTCCTGAGGCCGAGTGGGGCAAGCTTGCGGTGAACGGCTCGAGCTACACCCCGAACTACGAAGCGTCCGGCTCGCCGAGCATCCCCGGCGTCGCGCAGACAACCGTCACGCCCAGCATGCTGGACAACCTGTTCGGGCACTGACGATCATGACGCCAGCCGCCGTCGTCGCAGCGGCCCTGGCCGCCTCGGCAGTCCTGTCGATCTTCGCCTTCCTCCTCAGCCGCGGTCAAAGCGAGGCCGGGGAGATGGCTCGCCGCCTCAATCAGTACGGCGGCGAGACCGTGGCGGTGGCCGCGCCGCCACGGGTGAAGACGGGCAACGCCCTGCGGGACCTGCTTGATGGTGTCACCAATGGCCTCAACCCGATCCTCTCGCGCACGTCGCACACCGGCAGGCTCGCCGACGACCTCCAGAAGGCCGACCTCAAGCTGAAGTCGTCCGAGTGGCTGCTCCTGGTGATCGGCCTCGGCGTCGTCGTGGGGCTGCTCGTCGCGCTCCGCTTCGGATCGCCGATCGCCTTCGTCCCCTGCCCCATCGTCGTCTACATCCTCAGTGGCTTCTACCTCAAGTTCCGTCAGGGACGCCGCACCCGCGCGTTCAACAACCAGCTCGGCGACACGCTGATGCTGCTGAGCAATGCGCTGAAAGCGGGGCACTCGTTCGCGCAGGCCCTGGCATCGGTGGCGAAGAACGCCAACCCGCCGATCGCCGATGAGTTCGCGCGCGCGAACTCGTGAGATCGCCCTGGGCATCAACGTCGACGAAGCGCTCAATCACATGGTCGATCGCAACCGGTCCGAGGACTTCGACCTCATGGTGACCGCGGTGCAGATCCAGCGTGTCGTCGGCGGTAACCTCGCCGAGATCCTCGACACCATCGCGTTCACCATCCGCGAACGCGTCCGCATCCAGGGCGAGATCCGAACGCTGACGGCGCAGGCGCGCGCGTCAGGCTGGATCATCACGATCCTCCCCTTCGCGCTCGCGGGATTCCTGGCGCTGATCTCCCCCTCGTACTTCGATCCGATGATCACCGACCCGCTCGGTCACATCCTGCTCGGAGTCGCGCTGTTCTCGATCGCCATCGGCGCGGTCGCGATCCAGAAGATCGTGAAGATCGAGGTCTGACATGAGCCTGCTCGCAATCGGTGTCGCCGCGCTCGCGGCCGCCGGCATCCTGTTCATCGCGTTCGGCCTGGCGATGTCCGTGGCCCCGCATCGAGCCGACCTGCTCGAAGCTCGCCTCGCGCAGTTCGCGGAGGCGGGGCGCGCACCCGCGACGCTCACCGAAGTCGAGATGTCGCTGCCGCTCTTCGACCGGGTGATCCGGCCGACGCTCGACAAGCTCGGCAACTTCATGAACCGCAACGCCCGTCAGGGGAACACCGACGCGTTGCAGGAGAAGCTCAACCTCGCGGGGCGGCCGATGGGCCTCAACGCGTCGGGCTTCCTCGCCCTGCGTCTCCTCTCGATGGTGCTGCTCACCGGAGTCGGGTTCGCGCTCGCACTGCTCGGCGCGCTCACCATGCCGATGTTCCTGCTCGTCCCGGTGGCCGGCCTCGTGCTCGGCTACCTCGGCCCGCAGATGGTCGTCGCCCGGCGCATCAAGAAGCGTCAGAAGAACATCCTGCTCGCGCTGCCGAGCGCGCTCGACCTGCTGACGATCTCGGTCGAGGCGGGACTCAGCTTCGACGCGGCGCTCACGCGCGTCACCGACAAGTACAACAACGAGTTCTCGCGAGAGCTGACGATCATGCTCAACGAGGTCCGCCTCGGCCGCCCGCGTCTCGAGGCGCTCGACGACGTCGGAAAGCGCTGCAAGGTCGAGGAGCTCAGCAACTTCATCCAGGCGATCATCCAGTCGGAACAGCTCGGCGTCGGCGTCGCCAACGTGCTGCGCATCCAGTCCGAGGAGATCCGCCGCAAGCGCCGGCAGCGCGCCGAGGAGCAGGGTCAGAAGGCCCCGTTGAAGATGCTCTTCCCGATGGTCGGGTGCATCTTCCCGACACTGTTCATCGTGCTGCTTGGACCCGCGGTCATCGAGGTCGCCCACCAGTTCGGGTCGGGCGGCTGAGCGAGGGTCAGGCGAGCTCGCGGAGCACTCGCTCGAGCTGACGGCGGCGCGCGACACGCCACCGCGCGCGCAGCGCGGGCACGGAGCGGTATGCGTCCGGGGTCCCGGAGTCGTCACGGAGCGAGTCTCGGAGCAACCACTTCACGGTGTCGCGCAGCTCGGTGAGCCGCAGCGATGCCGCGACCTCGAGCGCTGCCGAGATCCTCGCGTCCTCGCCTGACCGCATCCAGTCCTCGAGCGCATCGACGAGGCCGTCGCGGCCATCGCCGGCCACAACGCGTGCGTACTCGGTGAGCTGGTCCGTGAGCCCGGCGACGCTCGATTCGAAGCGCCGCTCGAGATAGGCGAGGATCGCATCGCGCGCGCTCTGGTGGGCCAGCACCGCCAGGAGCCCCGGCGCGGTGCGGCCGATGAGCAGCTTCTCGAAGGGCGACACCTCGAGATAGCCGATCCGCGCCGCAGCACTCGAGACGAGCCACGGGGTGCCGTCGCTCCGGTACAGGCAGAGGCTGTCCGGCAGCGCCGGATACTGCCACCCGTACAGGCCGTTTGTGGCCTCCTCCAGCACAGTCACGCTCTCGCGGTTCACGGCATAGCGCACGAGCGTGCCCGTGGCGGTCACCGTCTTCGCCTGCTGAAACCTTCCAAGCGTTTCGAGCGTCGCCTGCCCGCCAGGCTCGAGCTCACCGCCGCGAACGGTGAGGACGGCGGTCGCGCATTGCACGAGCGCGCATTCGAGCAGTCCCGCGTAGTCGATCCCGGTCGGCTCGTCGAGCAGATCGTAGGTCTTCCGGGCCGAGATATCGCTGTGGGAGGTGCGGAGGTGCGGTTGCACAGGCGCCATTCTGTAACGAAATCTCGCGTTCCAGCGAGGTCGAGCCGTGTTACGGTCAGTTGGTGGGCGCGATGCTCGCTTCGATCGACAGCACCCCGGGCCAGGTCGTTGCAGATGCGCTGCTGGTCGTCGTCGTGGCCGTGAACGCGTATCTGGGCTGGAGCCACGGGCTGATTCGGCGCGTCGTCACGGCGATCGGCGTGTTCGCAGGCTGCTTCGCCGCCACCAATCTCGGCAATCCGGTAGCGTCACTCGTGCACGCCCACAGCCTGCAGGCCAACGCCTGGTCGTTCGTCGCGGTGTTCGTGTTCGTGGTCATCGTCGTCGAGGTGCTGGGAGCGCTGCTGAACGAGCGGCTCCAGAAGATCGTGGTCGCCGCGTTCGACCGGATCGTCGGAACGCTGCTCGGCATCGTCATCGGCGTCGCGGAGATGCTCGTGCTCTTCCTCGTCGCGATCGCCGCGAGCGGTCCGCCGTCGACGATCCACCGGACCATGTCGCAGGACATCAACGCGGCGACGCTGAGCGGTCAGGTCGTGCGCCTCGCACCCGTCGGACGCACCGTCTTCGGGCCCGTGTTGCCGTCCAACCTCGCAACACACCTCGCCGAGAACGTCGTGGTGGTCGCGCCGCCGGTCTGAGCCGGCGCGTCAGCGGGGGCTGCCGACGTCCGCGGGAAAGAAGGTCTTGACCACGGAACCAAGACCGACCAGGTTGAAGGGCTTGGTGATCAGGTGATTCGCACCGGCCACGCGTGCGCGCTCGATGTCATCGTCGCTCGAGAGCGCGCTGAACATGATGATCGGCACCTCGGCAGTCGACGGGTGGGCTCGAATCTGGCGGCAGGCCTCGATGCCGTCCATGCCGGGCATCATGATGTCCAGGATGACGAGGTCCGGCGGGTGCGCCGTGACCTTGGCAAGCCCCTCCTCGCCGTTCTCCGCCGTCGTCACGTCGTATCCCTCGATCTCGAGGTACATCTTGACGATGTGCAGGAGCCTCGAATCGTCGTCGACGACGAGGATGCAGCCCCTGGTCATGCTATGCCCCTGCCCCACCGTGCGGGACGCCCTGCCGGGTGTCGGCGACGTAGTGCGTGAGGTCGCGCTCGCGGCCGAGACCGCGTTCGATCGAGTCGAGGACTCGCTGATAGAACTCCTCGCGTTCCTTGCGGTCCTCCTCGGATGCGACCGTCTCCCCGCGGATGCGGCGCTGGATCCATGGCGGAACGATCTGCTCGACCGTGTTACCGCCCACCTTGACGGTAACCATGGTGTCGTCGCCCTCCTCCACCATGATGCTGACCCGTCGTGCGATGCCCACGTGGCTGTCGAGGCGCCAGGAGCGCTCCCAGGCGCGCTGCCGTCCGATGCCGACGAAGATGAGCGTGACCGGGTCGGCGACCAGCTGGCCGCCACTGCCGTTGGAGAGCTCCTTGAGCAGGAGGCGCCAGACGTCGCCGTCGATCTGCCGCGACACCCAGCCGACCAGCGACGGTGCCCGGTTGTCGAGATCCGGCAGGGAGACCGCCAGCGAGCTGTCGAGGCTCGGCAGCGAGCTGACCACCCCGGCGTGCCGGCGGCAGTACACGCGGCCCTCGATGGTCACACGGTGCTCGGGACACCACGCGGTCCGGCATTCGCGGCCGCGCCGGTCGACGTACTCGCACGGCGCGCCGTCGCGTGCGGGGCACCCCTCCTGGGTGCACGGATGTCCTTCTTCAGGGCTGCTCACTCAATCCACCTTAGCATCGGTCGCCTGCGTGCGAACCACCTACCACACGAAGGGAATGAGCCTGCGCGTGCGCGCGGCATAGGGACCGTACTCGGGGAACGCGCGCGCAAGGAGGCCTTCCTCGAAGCGCGCGCGGAGCATCTGCACGGCGATGAACGGCACCAGGGTCAGCGTCGCCCACAACCCGGGCCGGGCCAGCACGACGGCGGCGGCGGCGAGGATCTCAGCGGCGTACAGCGGGTGCCTGACGAAGCGATAGGGACCCCCGGTGACCAGGCGCCGCGCCTCGGGGATGATGCTCAGGCTCCTTCGGAGGTACAGGAGTCCGCACACGCCGAGGGTGAACGCGCCGAGCGTGAGCGGCGCCGCCACGATGCGGATGAACTCCGGCGGCGTGACCAGCACGGGATTCGGGAACGCGCCGACGACCAGCAGCATCGTCGTCCCCACCAGCCCGGCGGTGCGGGCGATGATCCGCCCGTCGCGGGCCCGGGGACGCGGGCGCACCAGGTAGATCCCCACCGGGATGACGCAGAAGAGCAGGTACACACCGGTCGTCAGCGGGCCGGCGAGCAGGTCGCCGAGGCCACCGTGCGCCGGGAGCGCACGCACCTGCGACAGGAGGTTGAGCAGCACGCGATAGCCGAGCAACGCGAAGAGCACGGCGGGCAGCGAGCGTCCGAAGACCAGGAATCGGATCTCTTCGACACGACGTGCCAGGTCGCGTTGGCGTGCTGGAATCGCGACCGCCTGGGCCATGGCTGGAGTGTAGGTCAGCCCAATTCGAAGCGACGCGCTCGTATCGCGGTTGTCATGGAATCACCACGGTTTCTCGTTGTCTTTCCGGTGTCCGTGGACGTGTCCGATTCTTCGTTACCAATCTTTAGCACGCAGGCCATTCCGTTGCAGCCGCTGGGGTACACACTCGCAGCAGTCGGATCGGGGAACTCATCCCTGGCCCGGGAATACAGCTCGAAAGGAGGTGAAAAACGGAATGGATATGCTGAGCACCCTGTACCTTCGCGCAACCGAGTTCATCGCTCGCAAGCGTGAGGAGGCTGAGGAAGGCCAGGGCATGGTTGAGTACGCGCTCATCCTCGTCCTTATCGCCATCGTCGTCATCGTCATCCTGCAAGTCGTCGGCAAGCAGGTCAACAACGTGTTCTCGAACATCAGCAACGGCCTGGCCCAGTAGCTCTCGCGAGCAACCAGGACAGTCAAGAGGAGCCGTCCCCAGGGGCGGCTCCTCTTTTTCATGATCCGAACCGCACACGGCGTGTGGCGGTTGTGCGACATCACGTGGCGCGTGAACGCTTTTCGCCGTACGATGCGCCGGATGCATGGCCCAGCCGAGGGGAGGCCGTGATCCGCGTCGTCATCGCCGGACCGACCACTCGAATCGTCGACGACCTCGACAAGCTCGAACCTCACCGCGAGGCGATCGACGTCTGCGGCATCGCGCGCCAGGCCTCCGAGATCCTCGAGGAGGCGCGCCTGCGACAGCCCGACGTGCTCCTGCTCCACGACGGCGTGACCGAGCTGCCGCTCGTCGGAGGTCGCCAGGCAGATCGAGCCATTGTCGCCCGCAACTCGCGTGCTGCTCCTGACGTCCCAGGGTGACCCCCAGACGGGTACCGAATTCGCCACCGTGGTCGACCTCGGGGCTGACGGACAGCAGCTCGCCGATGCGATCGCCGCGGCGATGGAGCGTGCCCCCGCCGGCGCCGAGGGTGACGGCGACGCCGAACCCGAATCGCCGGTCCAGACGGACGAACCGACGGCTCGTCGCGTGCCCATCTACCGGCGACGGTTCAGCCTTGGCCGGAGGTAAGGTGGCGCCGTGATCCGCGTCCTGATCGCTGACGGCAGCGAGCGCATTCGGACCAACCTCCAGCGCCGTCTCGCCGCCGAGGAGGACATCACCGTCTGTGGCACCGCCGCGGACGGCGAGCAGGCGCTGCAGGAGGCGTTGCACCTCGTGCCGGATATCGCGGTGCTGGACGCGGGACTGACGGGGCTCGACGGCGTGCAGACGACCGAGATGCTCGCCGAATACGCCCCGCAGGCCGGGGTCATCCTCATGTCGACGGAGAGCGGCAGCGATCTCTTCCGCCGCGCGATGCTCGCCGGTGCCCGCGAGGTGCTGCAGAAGCCGTTCTCGGGCGACGATCTCGTCGCGGCGATCCACCGCGTGGACGCGTTCCAGGCCCGCAAGCGCGCGGCGCAGTCGGCCCGGCAGCCGGTGAACGGAAGTCCGCCGGCCCCCGACAGCCCTCGCCGCCGCGAGGGCCGGATGATCACGATCGTCTCCGGCAAGGGTGGGGTCGGCAAGTCGATCATCGCCACGAATCTCGCGCTCGTGCTCAACCGCCTGCACCCGGGAGAAGTCGTCCTCATCGATCTCTCGCTCCAGTTCGGCGATGTCGCCGCTCTCCTCGCGATGAAGCCGGAGGGGACGATCGCGGAGTTCGCGGCCAGCGACGCCTCGGTTGGCGACCGCAACGTCCTCCAGGAAGCGCTGTCGAAGGGCCCTGAAGGGCTCATCGTGCTCGCGGCGCCGGCGAGCCCCGAACTCGCCGACTACGTGACCACCGCCCATCTGCGCTCGCTCGTGGCCGAGCTGCGCGGCCAGTACGACCTCGTCATCGCGGACACGACCTCGCAGCTTTCGGAGATCACGCTCGAGGCCCTCGAGAACTCGGACCACATCGTCCTGGTGACCGACTTCAGCGTGACCTCCGTGAAGAACACCCGCCTCATCATGTCGGTCATCGGCGTGCTCCAGGTCGACCCTGACCGCCTGCTGGTGGTCGCCAACCACCGCGACGCCCCACTCGCCGGGGGCATGGACCGCGCCCGGATCGAGGACTTCCTCCGTCACCCGGTGGCGGCGGAGATCCCCCACGACGCCGTCGCCATCGGAGGCTCGGTCAGCTCGGGGGTGCCGGTGGTCATCGCCAACAATCAGTCCCCCGCGAAAGGCGCGTTCGAGCGGCTCGCGGCAACGGTCACGGGCACCGCCGAGCCGGTCGCTGCGGGCGAACAGCCCGCGAAGAAACGGCGCGGCAGACGCCTCGGCTTCGCTCGCGACTGAAACTCACGACATCGAGCGAGTGGATGCTCGCCTGCGCAATAGCTTCCTCCCGTGGAGGCACGACGACGGCCTTGAACCTCCGCCTAGCCGCGCTGATGACGGCCCGCTTCGCCACGATTCGAGAAACTAGCAGCCTCGGGAAAAGCCCGCCTCGGTCATACCGGCGTCAAGGGTGGCCGTCCTCCCACCTGAGACCGGTCAGGGATTTGCTCTCCGGACGATCTCAGTCGTCGACTACTGCAACGAACATCCGCGACCCAGGCGGCGCGATCGCCTGAAAATCACCCGCTGTCGCCTGGCCTTGCTCGGAACCCAGTGCGGCCTGCAGCGCAGTCGGGTCGCTGAAGTACAGCTCGGCGACCCGATAGTAGGTCTGCTCGCCACCGTCGGGTGAGGCCACGATGCGTGCACTTTCCCACCGCTGCAAGCCTGGAATCTTGTCGACCAATGGTCCATGCACGCCGAGGTAATGCTCGTCAAACCCGGTAGGGTCGCCCGGTTGCGTATACAGAACCACAAGTTTTGCGGTCATTTCTCGATGTAGGTCGTCACTGGGGGGAGGACGCCGTGGTTCCTTCTCTTTCCGCTTTTTTTTTTTTTTTTTGCCCTTGAGCCACCGTTCGACATCGACGACCGCGTGAGTCACGACAATCTTCGGCATGGCAAGCCTCCTTCGGAAACGCTCGGAGGGCCTTGGCGAAGATGCCGACCGTATCGAGCGCCGCGCGAGTATGCCAGCCTCGCGTGGGCAAGGGCAAGGAGCCACCTCTGGTGTGAAAGTGTTACGCCAGAGTGGCCAACAGTCTCCTCACCGGAGCCTCTGCAGAATGATTCGAGGCGTCCCGAATAGGACCCACGGCCGTATATCCCTTCTGCTATTCCCGCCTGGACAAGACGCCTTTGCGCTGCCACATCCGGGGCAAGAGGCGTGAGCGGCGGGGCCAGTAGGCTTTTCCTCGCTGCGAGACGTCCTCGAACCGTTCGCCGTTCGATAGCCCGATCTTGAAGGTCTCAGGTGGCAGGTCCACATCGAACTCGACCTCGGTTATCTCTATCACGATGAATGGCTGCTCGCGGACACGGGCCTCCGTGCGCAGCAATACACCCCGTTCTGCGTCGACATCCAGCATGTAGTCGTCGGCACCCACGCCGAGTTCATGGAGACTGTAATCGGGCTGGTGACTGGTTCGGGCTCGAGGCAAGCCACGGACGCGGAAAACGTCTCGACCTAGCAGCGTGTCAGTGCCCAGAAACTGCAGACGCAGTGCACTCAGCAGGGAGGCTGCGTCGACCAGCGTCTCGGCTGGACCGAAGCCGTGCCGATGATTCGGATCCCCGCTGTTGGTCATCCCCCCCGCGTGCGGCGACCAGCTCCACCAAGCCTGTCCGTCGAATACAACAATTAGTGGCTCACTGCCGACGGAGCTCTCGGAGCGCGTGCGGCCGCCATGCTCCATCCACAGACGCCAGTGATCCTCACTCTCGTCTGGCACCTGAGGTTGCCGCCCATCGGGAGCGTAGCCAGTGAATTGGACTACTGCCCCGGAAGGTCGGCTAGCCTGCACGGCGGCGAAGTGACGTTCGAACACTTCACTCGCGTGAGCGTTGTGGCGCCAATGGCGGCCAACAGCCCGGAACGTCTTCCAGCGCGGTTCAGCGTCGTTGAGGAGTTCTAAGACGCCACCGAGATCTCCCATGCTCACGGAGCCTACGCTTCACGACGAGTCGCTGATTGCCGCAGCGATTGATCAGTGCTGCCGTTGGGGGCAGGCTCGTACCACCTTCGGAGCGGGGACCCTCTCCTGATAGTCGCTGGGATCACGTGGGGCCGGCCACATTCTCTGGCGACATTGGCGGATGCTGGCATGTGTCAGTGTCGCTTCATCCCACCCGAGGCTGGCTGGTAGGTCAGGTGGACGACGCCGGTGCTGAACGTCTGCGAGGCGGCCAGCGTGAGCTTGATCTCGCTGCCGTGTCCGTCAAACAGCCGTTTGCCGTGCCCCACAACCACCGGGAAGACCAGGAGGTCAAGCTCGTCGGCTAGCCCCTCGCGCAGCAGCCATCGGACGAGGGTGGCACTCCCCAGGGCCAGAATGTTCTTTCCCTGCTGCTGCTTGAGCTCGGTAAGCTGCCCTGCCGGGTTGCCTTTGATCAGCGTGGAGTTTGGCCACTCGCTGGCGTCGTTCAGAGTGGTGGACACCACGTACTTGGGTTTGCTCATGTGCGCCGCCACCATGTCTTCGGTGCCTGTCTTGTTAGCCCAGTGGGGAACGAATTCCTCGTAGGTGACCCGTCCCATCAGCAACGTGTCCGACCCAGCCATCCCGGCCGCAAGGTACTGCTGCAACTCCTGGTTGAAGTAGGGGCCGGTCAGCTGGTTGGCCCCCTCAATCACGCCATCCAGCGACATGAACTCGGCCGCGATGATTCTCCGCATGGCCATCTCCCGACGTTCGCTTCCGCCCCTGCCAGACAATAGACGGTCTCTTACACGCATCGGCAACGGCTCATGAGACCGGGATGTCTGGCCTGCGCTGCGCGGCCCTACCGCGGCGGCCGACCCGCTGAGCGGACGATGACCGTATACCTGCCTGATGGCTACGAGTTGAGCTGCACAACCCCGATGGTGTTGCCCTCAGTGTCCTTGAACCACGCGGCCGACCCACCGCCAATATCGGCGATGCCGTCGACGGTCTTCAGCCCCGGAAGGTCGTACTCCTCGAAAACAACCCCACGTGACCGAAGCTCCGCAACCGCGGCCCGGGCATCGGGTACGCGCAGACCCATCTGCGTGTGGCCGCCTCGGTTGGGATTCGGTGTCGGATAGATGCTGAACGTGGAGTTGCCGAGCGCGAAGAAGGATCCGCCCTCCCTGGATTCGCCAGGAACCGCCCCGACTTTCTCGGCGTAGAACTTGGTTGCCCGCGCCATGTCTATGGCCGGCAGGGTCGTGTGAGCCGTCGCACCTTCAAGCACTGCTGTCCTCCTAGCGCAGACTGGGAGGGTCACAATACCGCGTACGCCGGCCTCCGTCTGGAGGAGCCACGAGCTTCGCACGCCGCGAAGGCGGCAGCCAGATAACGCCACGGCGCACCTCTCCATGCCTGTGCCGACGTCCTGCGGACGCACCAACTCCAGCTCGGCCAGACGGAATGCAACCAACGCTGCGAGCGCTCGTATTCGATGCCAACCCTCCCAACGTACATTCACGAATACTGGCATGCGTCGCCGTCATGTCACTTCGCGGACTTGAATCTCGGTGTGATCAGGGTCCAGGTCGAGCCCGCGTCGGTCGTCCCCCACAGCTGCGGCGGAATCGGGTTGGGCGGCAGCTGGCTGTAGACGGGAATGGAAACGGCCCAGCCGGTGGTTGGAGTGATGAAGTCGAGCTGCGATGTCTCGACCGGGCCGTTCCCGTGAATCGCTCCGTTCAGTGCCTGGCGCCACGTGTTTCCTCCGTCGGTGGTCGTCCACAGAACGGCGGACGGATTGTCGTTGCCGGTGAGTCCCATGGTGAATCCGTCATGAGCGTTGACCAAGTCGGGCCAGTTTCCGGGGGGCGATGCGGCGGCGTTCCAGGTCCGGCCACCGTCCGTCGTCACGAACAGTACGTTTGTGCCGTTCTCACCGAACACCTCGCCATCAAGCGTTGAGCTGAATTGCGGAGGATAGAGCGCGCAATTGGTGCACGATAACGACTGCGGCGTCCACGTCACGCCACCGTCGTGGGTGACGTCGAAGAGCGTCGCCTGGCCGCAACTACCGGCCACCCAACCGGTCGTGATGTTGAGGAATGTCATGCCATACGGACCGCACCCAACCGGCAGGGCACCGCGGGCCGCGGTTCCAGCCGCAGGCGTCATCTCAACCTGTGACCAGTGCAATCCGCCGTCCACCGTGCGGTCGATGAATATAGGGGCACCAACCGCAGGCCCCTGGCTGTTGAAGAACCACCCGTGCAGTGGATCGGCGAAATCCAGATCTGCATAGACAGATCCATTGGTCGGATCCGCACCGGCCTCGAGCAGTACTCGGAACGGTTGGCCCTCCGTCCAGATCGCGCCCGCATCGTCGGTCACCCATGGGGTCAATGTGTACGTTCGCTCCAGTTCGTTGAGGGAGTCGGCAGGAGCCGTCAGGATGCGCGCCGAGTTGGCGCCCGCCCAGGCCACTCCGGTGATCAATTGGTTCCCGATCGGCGGCGGCACGATTGTCCATAGCCCCACACCGGAGTCGGTGTGCAAAATGTCGTTGCCTCCCGCCCACGCCCAGCCCTTGTGGGCCCCATACATCTTCAAGTCGAACACGTGCATCGTCGACGCCGGAGCGCCGCCGATGACGCCGGCGACCGCCAAACCGGCAGCGGTCCCGCCTCCGCGAGAACAACCGCAACAACTGCCAGCGCCCACAAGGTCCGGCGCCGGAGGTGGGGCCATCGAAACCGGCTCCCGACCGTGCTGCCCGCCAGCGATGGCGGAGTCTTCTCGTCAGCGTTCACGTTTCCAACCATGACACGCTGCCGGGCACCCGGCGGTTCCTCCGCAAACAAGCACAGGGCCGAGTATCGAAGCTCGGGTGAGATGCCGCCAGCCTGCCTGACCAGGATGTTGTCAATCCGTTCTCAGCCGGGCCGAGTTCCTAGCGTGGGTCTCCGGTCGAGGGTGGTTGACGAATGCTGGCCCGCCCGACCAGCGACTATCTCGGCGCTGATGCGCACCTTTGATGGCCTCTTTCTCGTTCGAGTTCTTCCCTCCCAAGGACGACGACGGCGCCGACCGTCTCTTCGCCGCCATCGCGGCGCTTCGCGAGCTCGAGCCCGCCTTCGTCTCGGTGACCCACGGCGCCGGAGGGAGCAGTCGCGACGACCGCACCGTGCGCCTGGTCGAGCGCATCGCGCGTGAGACCGGGTTGCTGCCGATGGCACACCTGACGTGTCGCGACTCCACCGTCGACGACCTGCTCGCCGAGATCCGCGAGTACCAGGCAGCCGGCATCGAAAACGTCCTCGCTCTGCGCGGCGACCCACCCAATGGCGAGGGGCGCTTCGTCGCGCATGAGGGTGGGCTCCGCTACGGCAGCGAGCTGGTGCGCCTGCTGGCCGACAACGCCGACCTCTGCGTCGGCGCCGCATGCTCACCCGAGAAGCACGTCGAGTTGGCGAGCCTCGAGGAGGACGTCGCGGCGGCCATCCAGAAGGTGGAGGCCGGCGCCGCCTTCCTGATCACGCAGCTCTTCTTCGACAACTCGGTGTACTTCGACTTCGTGTCGCGGCTGCGCACGGCAGGCGTCACCGTGCCGATCGTCCCGGGCATCATGCCGGTGACCAACGTCGACCAGGTGTCACGCTTCACCGCCAAGATCGGCGCATCCATACCGCCGGCGCTTCGTGTGGCGCTGGAATCGCGCTCTGACGACCCGGCGGCGGTACTGCAGCTGGGCGTGGCCTGGGCGACCCTGCAGTGCACTGAGCTGCTCCGCGCCGGCGCACCCGGCGTTCACTTCATCACGTTGAACCGGTCTCCGGCGACGCGCGCCATCCTCAGCGCCCTGCGCATCGCCCAACCCTGGCTGCGCGATTAGTGCGAGGAACTGCCTCAGCTCGACGGATCTGCTACGCGTCCTGAACTCGCTTGTAGGTCAGGACGATGACATCGCCCTCGACGGCCCGAGTGTCGACGAGGCGCATGGCCTTCTTATCGCTGGTCTCGCCGAAGAAACGTTCGCCCGCTCCGAGCACGACTGGGTAGATCTTCAGCCGCAGCGTGTCGACGAGGTCGTGCTCGATCAGCGTGTGCACGAGCTGGAAGCTGGCGGCGACTTGGATTTCCCCGTCGAGCGCCTGTTTCAGCTTGGACACCTCGCTCACCGCATCGCCCCTGAGTACGATTGAGTTGTTCCAGTCGGGATGTTCGAGAGTCGAGGACACGACGTACTTGGGCAGGCTGTTCAACCTGTCCGCCAACGCGCCACTCCGAGATGGCCACCTGGCGGCGAACCACTCGTAACTCCGGCGACCGAGCAGCAGCGCCTCGGCGGCCAGAGCCTCGTCGAGCGCGAGTTGATTGAGCTGCGGGCGGTCCTTGAGCGGGCCGACCCAGCCCCCGACCCTGAAGCCTTCGTCACCGGCCGGGTCCTGAATGACCCGTCGAGCGATACATTGTCGGTGACGATGATCGTTCCCATCTCAGTTCTCCTTTCCTTTGGCGGCGAGAGGCCCGACGGGAAGCCCTAGCTCTGGCCTCGTCGGCCTCGGGGCCACGCTAGCATCGACAAATGCGGCACGTCACCACGAACATCCTTCTCCTGGCATCGGTGCCGGTGGGGGTCGTGATCGGGCTTTGGACGGCGAGCCTTGGGTCAATTCCAACCCAATGCCCGATTCCCGCGAGACACTGCGTCGACCCACTCCTGACCCGCGTGCCCACCTTCGCCGCCTGGGAGTGCGTCCTCTTTGGTCTCGCTGCTGCCGCGGTGCTCGTCTTGGCGGCCGAAACCGCTCACCGGCTCGGTCGGCGCTCAAGGCGCTGATGTGCGGGTTCTCGTGAAAATCCTTCGACTGGCGTCAGTGCCGGGCGGGGTCGTGATCGGTCTATGGACCACGCAACCCAAGTCGTGTCAACCCTGCCCTCCGTACATGAGGTGTCCCAGTCCGGCAACCCTGGTGCTTCAGCCCACATTCGCGGCGTGGGAGTGCGCCTTATTCGGCGCCGGTTGGTCAGCAGCGCTTTGATCCGAGGCCGGAGGCTCGCGCAACCCCCACGTCCGGGCGACCCGCGTATCCACAAGTCCGAACCGCACGTTCCTGCAAGTGCCGACTGCGGGACCCTGCACCGCAGCGAAGTCGGAGGACGCCATGGCCCGCCGAGAGACCGTCGGGATCGTCGCGGCGCTCAGCGCGGTACTCGTCGCGGGGTGCGCCCCCGGGAACGTCCAGCCGAGCCCGGCAGCGACCACCTCGCCGACGCTGAACCTACGGCTCCCGACGCCCACGGCTTCGCCGACGCCCACATCGACGCCGACCTCGACGACTGACGCGGTGGCGTTCTCCAGCCCGCTTCACGGATTTGGAGCCGGCTCGGTCTGCACGTCCAGTTGCACCCTCCGCGTCGCAACGACGGACACCGCCGGCAAGACCTGGGGTGGGTCAGTTGCGGTGGCCACACTTCCGATGTCGGCCAACGGTGACCCGTTTGCTGTCATCGGCGTGCGGTTTCAGGGCGACAACGTCTGGATGTTCGGCCCAAACGTCTACGAGAGCCACGACGGCGGGCACACGTGGCGGCAAACGCTGAGCGGTCCGGTGCTCGCACTCGAGCCATACGAGAACGAGGTGTGGGCGGTGACCGGTTGCAGCGGCCAGGATTCGACCGGGTGCCTCCCACGGCTCATGGTCTCGCCGGCCACATCAGACGTGTGGTCGATCGCCTCGCCACAACCACGCTTCGCGTTGTCCGTTGCCGCTGAGTCGGCCCCGTTCGTCTTCATGGAACGCGCCCCGTACGGCGTCGCGTTTCTGGCGCAGAACACGGTGACTCCGCCCAATCAAGTCGGTGGGCACGCAGTGAGCCCGGAAGGCCAGTTGCTGTTCACCAGCAACAACATCGGTCGATCGTGGCAGAGCTTGCGCGCGCCGTGTTCGGGGATTCAAGACGTCCGCAGCACCGACGGCGTCCATGTCTGGGTCCTGTGCTCAGTTCCGTGCTGCACCGGTAACTACGTGAAGTCGCTCTGGACCTCCACCGACGGAGGGCACAGCTGGAGAGAGCGCTCCGGCACTGACCCGATGCGAGCAGGCTCGATTCCCTTCTCGGGATCGGCCGAGGCGCTGACCGTGACGCCCACGGGTGTCGGGGTTTTCGGTGGGAGCAGCTCCGGGGGGATCTGGCGAAGCTCGGACTCCGGCGCCACCTGGCGTCAGGAGTGGACGGACGCGTGCATCGAGGGTGGCAATGCGGTATCGGAAACGTGGTTCGCAACCGCACTCGACGGCTGGGCGCTGACCAGCAACACTGCAGATCCGCAATGCCCGACGCTGCTTCACTCGATCAACGGTGGAGTGACATGGAGCGGTCTCCCGTCGCCGTTCTAGTGCTCGGAGGGCGCTCCGTGGATCTCGCCGGCGACGTCGCCGGTCGATGAGCTCATCACGTGGTCCCTGATGCGCGACACGAGTGCCGACTGCTCTTCCCAACTCGTGACCCGCATCCGCTCGAACCTGCCGCCGAGCCGGACATCCACGTAGAAGGCCCCGGCCTCGGCGTGGAAGTGGAGAAAGGCCCGCGATCCACGGGAGAAGCTGCCGCGCTTGCGCTCACGGAGCTCGGGGATCCCGCGCAACGCCGCCAGGAGCGGCTCGAGGCGATCCAGGTCCTCCTCGGTCGCATGCTGCATGTGCCGAGCATGCCGTTCCGCGAGGAGTGCCGGCAAGAGCCGCCGCTGACTCCACGGGCCGGAAGAGGACGCCGCCGACCAGAGGATCTCGTCGAAGCCTATCGGCCGAAGATCCGCCGCCGCCGCTTGTCGTCGCCCTTCCCGCCACCGACACCGGCTGCGACGGGTTGCGCTCCCCCGGGCACCATCGCACCGGCCAGCTCCCTGATCGAACGGCTGATGTCGAACTCGGGGCTCGCGGTCACGAACGGCGTTCCCCTGTTGATCGAATCCCCGACCACCCGTGGTTCGTAGGGGATCTGCGCGCCGACGTTGTGCCGCAGGTTCTGCTCGATGAACTCCTTGTTGAAGTCGGAGTGCGCGTCGCTCCGGTCCACCACCAGCAGGATCGAGCTCGGATCGACGGTCAGCAACTCGAGCACCTTGAGTGCCAGCTTCGCGTCCTTGATCGCCGGGATCGTGAGGGCGGTGACGACGAGGATGTGTTGCGCCAACTCGATCACCTCGAGGTTGAAATCGGCGAGATGGCACGACGTGTCGACCACGACGTAGTCATAGGTCTTGCGCAGCTCCGCCATCACCATGCGGACGTGCTCGAGGGTGATGAGGTCGGCCAGCTCCGGGCTGATCGGCGCGAGCAGCACCCGCACCCCGCTCGGACCGTTCGCCATGATGTCGTTGAGCATCTCCGGCTCGAGCGTCTCGGACTCGACGATGTCGGTGATGCTCCGGCTGTGGTCGAGGTTGAGCATCACGCCGACGTCTCCGAACTGGAGGTCGAGATCCACCAGCGCGACGCGTAAGTCGGTCTCGACCGCAAGCGCGACCGACAGGTTGGTGGCGAGGAGAGTCTTGCCCACTCCCCCCTTGCCGGAGAAGAGCACGATCACCTCGCCGAGCGCGGCGGCGCGCGGCCCGGCACTGCCGTCGGGGGCAGCGGCCTTCGCAAAGGTTCCCTTCTTCTCCTCGAGCTGGTGCACCCGCCGGATCGCCGCGACGAGCTCGTCGTGGCTGAACGGTTTGATGAGGTACTCGCGCGCGCCGGCCTGCATGGCGCGGCGGAGGTAGTCGCGCTCGCCCTGGACCGACATGATGATCACGGGGGACGCCGGCAGCTCCTGGGCGAGGCGCTCGGTGAGCTGGATCCCGTCCATGATCGGCATGTTCACGTCGGTGAGCACGATGTCGGGCAGGAGCCGGTGCGCCTCCTCCAGCCCCTGCTTGCCGTCGCCGGCGGTGCCGACGACCTCGATGTCCTCTTCGAACCCGAGCAGCTTGCGCAGGTTGTCCCGCGTGCTGGCGATGTCGTCGACGATGAGCAGCCGGATCACGTCGATCGCGACCTCAGCCCACCGTCAGCCGGGCGGCCTGGACGGGGTCGACAGGGATCCCGGGGCCCATCGTCGCGGCGACGGTCACCGTCTTCACATAGGTGCCCTTGGCGCCGGACGGCTTGGCGCGAACGATGGCGTCCATGAGGGCCGCGAGGTTGTCGCGCAGCTTGTCGTCGTCGAACGACGCCTTGCCGATGGCCGCGTGGACGATCCCGGTGCGGTCGTTGCGGAACTCCACACGCCCGCCCTGCACGTCCTGGATCGCCTTGGCGATGTCGAAGGTGACGGTCCCCGCCTTGGGGTTGGGCATGAGCCCCCGCGGACCGAGGATCTTGCCGAGCCGGCCGACCATGCCCATGACCTCAGGGGTCGCCAGGGCCACGTCGAAGTCGATGACCCCCTCCTGCACCTTCTTCACCAGGTCTTCGCCGCCGACCACGTCAGCGCCGGCCTCGACGGCCTCGCGGAGCTTCTCGCCCGTCGCGAACACGGCGATCCGCCGGGTCTTCCCGGTGCCGTGCGGCAGGGTCACCGTGCTGCGGACCACCTGGTCGGCGTGGCGCGGATCGATCCCGAGACGGATGTGCGCCTCGATCGAGGAGTCGAATTTGGTGACCGCGGTCTGGCGAACGAGGGTGACCGCCTCAGCAGGCGGATAGAACTTCCCCTCTTCGATCGCGCTCGCCGCCTCGCGGTATTTCTTGCCGTGACGTCCAGACATGTCAGATCTCCGTGGTGTTGGCGGACGCGCTGAGGCGCCCTCCCACTCTGTGACTCAGTTGACGGTCAAACCCATTGATCGCGCCGTTCCCTCGATGATCCGGGTGGCGTGCTCGAGATCGTGCGCGTTGAGATCGGCCTGCTTGACCTCCGCGATCTCCTGAACCTGCTGCCGCGTCAAGGTGCCGACCTTGGCCCGGTTCGGATTCCCCGAACCCTTCTCGACGCCGGCGGCTCTCTTGAGGAGCTCCGCCGCGGGAGGCGTCTTCGTGATGAAGGTGAACGTCCGGTCCTCGAACACGGTGATCTGCGCGGGGATCACGCCGGTCTGGTTGGCGGTGCGCTCGTTGTACGCCTTGCAGAACTCCATGATGTTGAGCCCGTGGGGCCCGAGCGCGGTGCCGACAGGCGGCGCCGGCGTTGCCTTGCCGGCCTGCAGCTGCAGCTTGATGACCGTCTTGACTTTCTTCTTGCTCATCTCAACTACCTAACGCAGCCGCTCGACCTGGAGGAGGTCGAGCTCCACCGGCGTCTCGCGACCGAACATGTTCACGAGGACCTTCAGCTTGCCCTTCTCGACGTTGATCTCGGTCACCTTGCCGTGGAAGTCGGTGAACGGCCCGTCGATGACCCGCACGTTCTCGCCGACCTCGTACTCGACGTTGACCTTGGTGGGCGCCTCCGCCTTCACCTGCTTCTGAATGCCCCGGATCTCGTGCTCCTGCAGTGGCACCGGCTTGTTGCCGGAGCCGACGAAGGAGGTGACGCCGGGGGTGTTGCGCACCACGTACCACGACTCGTCGGACATCACCATGTTGACGAGGATGTAGCCGGGGAAGATCCGCTTGCTCACCTTGCGGCGCTGGCCGTCCTTGATCTCCATGACCTCCTCGGTCGGGACCAGGACGTCGAAGATCTGGTCGTGCATATCCATCAACTCGACGCGCTTGAGCAGGTTCGCGCGAACCTTCTCCTCGTGTCCCGAATATGCGTGGACGACGTACCAGCGGGCGTCCTTTGCGGAAACGGCGTTGCTCACAGCGATGTCCATTCTCCCACGACGGCTACGGTGACACCGTCGGCACAGCGGTCGTCACCGGGGCGGCTGTCGGCGCGGCAGTGACCAGCGGTGTGGCCGCTGCCGCCTGCTGGGTGACCGCCTGTTTGACCCCGAGACTGAGCAGATAGTCGGCGCCGCCGACGAGGACGGCGAAGATGATCACCGTCGCGATCACGATGCCCGTCATCCGCAGGAGCTCGTCGCGTGTCGGCCAGACGACCTTCTTGAGCTCCTCCCAGACGCCACGGAAGTACCCGGCGAGCCCCACTCGTCCGGTGCCCGCCGCCGGCAGGACCGGCCGCGGCGTCCGTGGTCCGCCCGGGGCGCTTCGAGCCTTGGCCATTGAGGGTGATGTCTCCTGATGATGCCGGGGCGGGCGGTGCTGGTTGCGTGATGGCAGGGGCGGCACGACTCGAACGCGCGACCCTCGGTTTTGGAGACCGATGCTCTACCAGCTGAGCTACGCCCCTTCGGTCACTTGGTCTCGCGATGCTGCCTGTGCACGCGACAACGCCGGCAGAACTTGCGCAACTCCAGGCGATCCGGATCGTTCCGCTTGTTCTTGACTGTCGTGTAATTGCGCTCCTTGCATTCGTTGCACTGCAACGTGATGATCGAGGAGCCGCCCTTGGCAGTGGCCACGTGTCAATGCCTCAACACAAAAGAGACCTAGCGGCGCTAGGTCGGGATCGATTCTACCACAGATCCGGCGGCCGGCCCAACCCGCTCGGGCCCCTGGGGCAAGCGGATCGTCACCGGGTCGCCAACCTCTCGTCGGGCGATTCGGACTACGCTGTGAGCAAGCAATCGCCATCCCGGGGGACCTTCACCATGCACCCGCTGCTCAGCCCGAAGAACCTGATCATCGCCGGCCTCGGCGTCGCCGTCATCGGACTGGGGACCGTGGTGACCGTCGATCACACCGCGACCGCCACGCCCACCCCGCAACCAGCCTCCCTGTCGTCCGCGACGACGGCCTCCCATCTCGGCGCCGGCGCGTTCGGTGCCGGCGCGTTCGCCGCCGTCGGTCAGCTCAAGGGCGAGGCCTCGCAGGTGTTCGGGTTCTTCACGACCGACACCCACCTCACCTGGCAGCAGATCGGCGAAGACCTGCTCCGCGGGGAGACCCTCGATCAGATCGCGGGCGCCAACTCCGCGAAGGTCCAGGCAGACGCCCTCAACGAGGTCAAGGCAGGTCTGGCGCTCGGGGTCTCCAAGGGCGTCATCACCTCTGCGGAAGAGGCTCGGCTCGTCGCCGACGCCCGCGACGCTATCTCGGTGCTGATGGCTGCAAAGCTGAGCGCGCTGGCTCCGGCAGGACACTGACCGGCCGGCCACGCAGGCCGGACCCCCCGGGCGATTCGATCGGTGGGTGCAGCAGGCACTCCTTGTCGGAGTCGCCCTCCCACCACCAGCGCCCGGCGCGCTCGTCCTCGCCCGGCGACGTCGCTCGGGTGCACGGCGCGCATCCGATCGAGGTGTAGCCGAGGTCGTAGAGCGGGTGATGGCTGATGCCGTGCTCGGTGAGGTACTCCCACACCTGGCTTCGCGACCACCCCGCAAGCGGCACCACCTTGGTGATGTTGTCGTGTCCCGGGTCCTCCGCGACCACCGGCGTGTCGGCTCTCGTCGGCGTCTGCTCGCGGCGCAGCCCGGTGATCCAGGCGTCGTAGCCGCGAAGCGCCCGGGCCAGCGGATTCACCTTGCGCACGGCGCAGCACTCGTTGCGGAGCGCCAACGACCGGAGGAACTGCATGTCGCCGTTGCGTGTGGTCATCGCTTCGAGCTCACCCGCGTCGGGATTTAAGATGCGCAGGCGGATGGGGTACTCGTCCCGCGCCTGCTCGATGTAGCGATGGGTCTCCTCGTGGAGCCTCCCCGTGTCCAGCGTGAGCACCTCGGGCTCGGGCACGATCCCGCAGGCCATGTCGATGAGCACCATCGATTCGGCCTGAAAGCTCGCCACCAGCGCCACGCGATCGAACGTCCGGTAGGTCCAGGCGAGGATCTCCTCGGCGCTGGCATCCCGGAGATCGTCGAGCAGCTCGAGCGCGGTCATGCCCGCCCCTCGGCGGGCCCGACGTCGGCTCTCGGGCGCCGATCGTGGTTCGGGGTGTGGATGCTGGTGGACACGGGGCACATGATCGGGCAATCTCCTCGACTGCGGACGCCTGAAGCGGGAACTTGCCCGCGGGCCCGAGGGAAGGGCTGCCGGGCTCCCAGAATTCTTACTTCAGGAGTTGACTTTACCTGACCGCTACCGATTCAGGTTCCACAGATGGAAGGCCGCGTGCGCGCGCCAGGGCCGCCACCGCTCCGCAAGCACCGCCACCTCCCGCTCATCCACGCGCGACCCGGTGAGGCATTCGATCGAGCGTCGGAGGCCGAGGTCGCTGGACGGAAAGGCGTCGGCCTCGCCCAACCTGAGTGCGATGTACTGGGCGGTCCAGCGTCCAATCCCCGGAACCGCCACCAGCGACGCCACGAGATCGTCGAGCGGGACGCTCCGATCGACGCGGAGCGACCCGGCCGCCACACCCGCCGAGAAGTTGCGGATCGTGTCCGCGCGTGCCCCGGTGAGGCCGATGCCCCCCAGGTCTGCCTCGGCAAGCGTGCCGGCCGACGGGAAGACGTGCGTGAGGCCGAGCTGCCCCAGTCCCGGAACTTCGGTGCCGAGGCGCTCCGCCAGACGGCCGGCGAGCGTGCTCGCGCCGGCGACCGACACCTGCTGGCCGATGATGGCCCGGACCCCGACCTCGAGCGGGTCCCAGGCGCCCGCCGGGCGCAGGCCGGGCAACGCAGCGATCCGCGGTCCGATCAGCGGGTCGCCGCCCAGCGCCCCGTCGGCGGCGACAAGGTCGGCGTCGAGGTTGAACAGGCCTCGCACCTGCTCGACCACATGGATGAGCCCGTTCCAGTGCGGCAGGTGCGCCGTGAGCACCAGGTGGTCGTGCCCGCCCCGGCGTATCTCGAGGGCGCCCGGATCGCCGTCGATGACGATCGTGCGCCGGTAGGCGTCACCGCTCACGTGCTCGACGCCCCTGATCGCCCGAGCCGCCAGGAAGCCGAGCGCGGCTTCCCATGCAAGCGCCCCGGCGAACCCGATGCGCAGGGGCAGGCCGCCGTCCGCAACGAGGCGATCGGCGACGCGCCGGCGGGCGCGAAGCTCGCTCGGCGCGGCCCGAAAGATCTGCTGGACGGTGCGGTTGAACTGCCGCAGGCTGCCGAAACCCGAGGCGAACGCGACGTCGGTCACAGACAGATCGGTGTCATCGAGCAGCCGGCGAGCGAAGTGGGCCCGGCTGGAGCGCCCCAGCTGCGCGGGCGTCACGCCGACCTGATCCTGGAAGAGACGGCGGAGGTGTCGCGCCGACAGCCCGAGTCGCGCGGCGACGGCAGCTTCGCTTGCCACCTCGGCACCTCCCCCCACCACGAGCCTGACGCCCCGGCACACGAGCTCGGATGCGGCGGGAGCCGGTGTCCCGGCCTCTCGGTACGGACGGCAGCGCAGGCACGCACGATAGCCGGCAGCCTCGGCTGCGGCGGCAAGCTCGAAATGCCGGACGTTCGATGGATTCGGGCGCGCAGAGCAGCCCGGCCGGCAGTAGATGCCGGTGGTGGCGACCGCTGAGAACCCGCTCACGATCACAACTTGTAGCGCGTTTCCCGGCCGGACACCGGCCGCTTTCGGACATGTCCGGATATGGCCGGTCGGTTGCAACCCCGGCCTGTCACGCTCCCCGGGTGCGCGACCCAGTCACGCTGTGCCGCACCGGTGAGGTTCAGACACCGCTCGGTCCCGTCGTGGTGGTCACGGCCGATGACGCCCTGGTCGGGCTGTGGTTCCAAGGGAGCCGGGGTACGCCGCCGCTCCCCGGGCCGACGCAGCGGACTGACGAACTGATCGCGCTGGTCGGGCGACAGCTCGATGAGTACTTCTCTGGAGCGCGGACCCGCTTCGACATCCCCATCAGATTGAACGGCACGCCTTTTCAACTGGAGGTGTGGTCCGCGCTGCTGACCATCCCCCATGCGCACACCTCAACCTACGGCGCAATCGCGCGACGGATCGGACGGCCGGCGGCGGCACGGGCGGTCGGCGCGGCCAACGGTCAGAACCCGATCTCGATCATCGTTCCCTGCCACCGGCTGGTGGGATCGGACGGCGCACTGACCGGCTATGGCGGCGGAATCGACCGCAAAGCCTGGTTGCTGAACCACGAGCGCCGCGTCGCCGCGATGGGCGCCGCCGCTATCTCAGCCTGACTTCAACCGTGTCGCGCAGCCGCGGCTTTCCCGGGCCGTTGGGCGTGTCGTCGATGCTCCTGATGGCACCCGTGTGTCGCGCCCCGCTGAGGGCGGCCACATTGAAGAACGCCTGCAGGACCTCGAGCTGGCGGTGGACCGCCGCTTCATTCCACCCATGACCCTGGTCGCAGTCCGTGAAGACCTGAAGATCCGGCATCTCGGCGATGAGACCCTTGAGCCGCTCGACGTCCACCAGCCGATCGTGACGCGCAACGATGATCAGGGTTCGTTTCGCTCTGGCGGCCACGACGTCGATGTCGTCCCGGCGCAGGCAGTCGTTGAGCCACTCGCGCGCTGCCCGAGGGTCGGCGCGACGCTGGTTCTCGTAGTTGACGTCCGCGGTCCTGTTGTCCACGTCGCCTTCCACGATCACGAACCGCTTGTAGAGATCGCTCACGCGACGCTGACGGCTCAGCCAGACCACGACGTCCCACATCGGCCTTCGTGCGAGCACACGCACCTGATCTCGATATCGACGTCTCATCAGGTCGGGCGCGAGCAACGGTGTGTGCAGCACGAGTTGCTCCACCCGATCACCGGCTCGTTTGGTGAGCGCGCACGCAACGCTGGCGCCGAGGCACAGCCCGCCGACGTCGAAGCGGTCGATCTCCAACTCGGTGAGCATGTCGAACAGCAGGTCGGCCATGGCCCCCGACGAGTGATGCCCGCGCAGTGGCGGCGACTCACCGTTACCCGGGAGATCGGGAATGATCAGCGTCCGATTGGCGCCGAGCCGGCTGAAGCGGCCACCGAACTCCTCGGCTGAACTGAGGAAGCCGTGGCACAGCACCAGCGGCTTTCCGGTGCCACCGACGAGATAGCGGAGTTGCTGTCCACGGATCGTGACAAACCGCTCATCCATCATGCGCAAACTCTCGGGTCGCGGCAGGATGCTCCCGGCGACAGGTGCGCGTCAAGGCTCGTCGCCGTGCATCAACAGAACGTATTAATGGCACATCGATGCCGGCAGGCGCCGTCCGCTGGCGTACATACGACGCCCTTTCGGCGCCGAGAGGCATCATCGTGACCCGCGGTCCGACGCGACCGTTTCGGCACACGGAGGCATGCCCCAACTGGCTGACATCGCACTCGCCACCTGTTCGCTGCTCCCCGATCTCGACGACGACGAACGGCTGCTCATCCCCGCGCTCGCCGCACACGGCCTCGGCGCCGAGCCCCATGTCTGGGACGATCCAGCGATTGCGTGGCGCAGCTTCCAACTGGTGGTCGTTCGGTCGACGTGGGACTACTCGGATCGCCGTGACGCGTTTCTCGCGTGGTGCAACAGCGTGCCCGCGCTGCTGAACCCCGTCGACGTCATCACCTGGAACACGGACAAGGTGTACCTGCGCGATCTCGAGCGCGCGGGCATCCCGACCGTTCCGACGACGTGGATCACCGCCGAGTCTCAGTTGGAGGCGACAGCGCTTCCGGAGGGCGAGGTGGTCGTCAAGCCGTCGGTGTCGGCCGGTGCGCGAAACACGTCGCGGTACGGCTCCGGTGACGTGACGCGCGCAAGGTCGCACGTGGAGCACCTGGTCGCGGCCGGCCGCTCGGTGATGGTGCAGCCGTACGTCGCGTCCGTCGACAGAGACGGCGAGGCAGGTCTCATCTTCATCGACGGGGTCTTCTCGCATGCCGTCCGCAAGGGGCCGCTGCTGCGGGCTCCGGGCGTTGCCACCGACCGGCTCTGGGCACCGGAGGAGATCAGCGCGTGCGAACCGGACCCTGACGAGCGCGCCGTCGCAGAAGCGACGCTCAGCGCCCTGCGCTGGCCTCGCGAGTCCGTGCTCTATGCTCGCGTCGATCTCGTGCGGCGCGACGACGGCGCGGTCGTGCTGCTGGAGCTCGAGCTGGCCGAGCCCTCATTGTTCCTCGCGCATGGACCGGGAGCTGCCGAGCGACTCGCTGCCGCCATTGCACGGAGGCTGCATCGCCCGGATTGACACGGGATCACGGCGATGCGCATGGCCGCGGTAGGTCGCGGACGCTACGCCGGAAGGTCCTCCGGCGTGCCGTCGTCCGTGCGCGCGATCCGTCGTGGTCTCGTCGCTGGAGCGTCTTTCGTGCTTCGGACAGCCCGCTCCGCTTCATTCGTGGCGATGAGCCGAGTGATCAGCGCGCTGAACACCTCATCGGGATCGAGCGGTTCCTGCCTCGCGCTTGCCGCCCGGCTGCCGCGCGGTCGGTCGCCGGTGCTCATGAAGCTGCTCTCGAGCTCCGGCTGCCCGGCCGCCGGAATCCGGCGCCACCGTTGACCGGTGAGGGAGTGCTCGTGTGTCGCGTCCGCCCGCTCCGCGGACGCAACGGCCGGAGCGTCTCGCGCGCGTGCCACGCCGCGTGTGTGTCGAGCATCTCGCTTGCGACACTCGGACGGCCCAGCCCGAAGCCCTGCCCGAGCGGCACGTCGAGTGCCCGGATCTGATCGCTGATGAGCTCGTTCTCGACACCCTCGGCGATGACCGCTGCGTTGTTCTGACGCGCGAAGTTCAGCGCCGCTCGGATCGCGGCGCGTGATCCTCGCCGCATGGAGTTCATGGTCAGACTCCGCGCGAGCTTGACGTACTCCGCGCCCGCGGATGCGAGCAGGTCCGTGGTGGCAAAGCCTTCGCCGAGATCGTCGATGGCGAATCGGACACCGGTGGTGCGATACGCCGCGAGCACGTGCTGGAAACGCTGCACGTCGCGCACGTCTTCGTGTTCGCCAATCTCGAGCACGAGGTTCCGGGGCGATCGTCCGCTCCATTCGAGCAGGAGCATGAGTTGATCGACATCGTGCAGCGGGTCGACGAGCGCCGCGACGCTCACGTTGATGAACAGGAGGGCGTTGGCCGGGAGCGACGCGGCCTGACCCAGTGCAGCACGGCGGCACAACCAGTCCAGGTCGCGAATCTGACCCGAACGATGAGCAACCTCGAACAGCCGCTCGACGCTGTCCGACGCGCCATATCCCTGTGGACGCGCCAATGCCTCATAGCCGATCACGTGCCCGTCGTTGAGATCCACGATCGGCTGGTACACCGCGTGAATCGGCAGCCCGCCGATGAGGTCCGTGATCAACTCGATCGCGGAAGCACCCGCCAGCTCAATCTGCTCGACATCCTCCACGTGCCTGCCGACAACTCGGTCACGACCCTCGCGTTTCGCGGCGTACAGACACTCGTCAGCGCATTTCCACACCGTCATCGGATCCGTGCCGGCGGGCGCGGACGCCCAGCCGAGGCTGATGTTCGACCGGTCCCCCGGACTCGGCACGAGGTGCATTGCGGCCCGAAGCCGTTGCGCCGCAGTCGCGGCTTCGACGGGGTCGACGTCAAGGAGGATCGCGGCGAACTCATCGCCGCCGACTCTCGCGATGACGTCCCATCCTCGGAGCATCAGTGCGAGCGTCGTACCCACCGTGCGAAGCACGGTGTCGCCGGCCTCATGCCCGAACTGGTCGTTGACGCGCTTCAGATGGTCAACGTCGATTGCGAGGATCGCGAAGGGCTGCCGGGGCATCGTCCCCATGATGCGATCGAACTCGCGCCGATTCTTGAGGCCGGTCAGCCGGTCGGTCGAGGCGAGCTCGGCCATCCTGAGCGCCTCGAAACGCAGTCCTTCCTCAACGTGGAGGCGGCTCGCAAAGTGGCCGAACTCGGCACAGGTGTCGGTGATCGTCTCGGCCACTTCCGCCTCCGGCGGCGGAAGGACCTCGAAGAAGTAGGCAAGGACGCCGAACACCTCCGACTCCACAAGGATCGGGCTCGCGATCACGGAGCGCACGCCGAGTGCTGACGCCGCGGCGGTCTGGATCGGATCGCCACTCGCTCCGAGGTCGGCGACCACCACCGTTGCGCGGGTCGCTCGTACCTGGGCGATCACACTCCCCCACGGATCCGCCGGCGCGAGCTCCCCAGGAGCAGCGAACAGATCGAGCGTCGAGTGTGGAAACCCGAGACGGGACAGCAATCTGACCTTGCTGTCGGGCGGCGGGGCGCCGAACATCTCCCCGAACTTCGCGCCGATGACGTCCGTGGTGAGCTGCACGATCTTGAGGGCGGCGGCGTTGATCTCCGACGGCGTTTCCAGCGCCCGCACGACCGAGAGTTGGAGATCGCGTCGACGCTGCGCCGCGTGATCGGTGAGATCCCGGACCACCAGGGAGTATCCGCGCACCGCACCGTTCTCGCCATAGCTGGCCGCAATGGTCGCGTCGGCCCAGAACCGGCTGCCATCCCTCCGGACCTGCCACGCGTCACTCTGGGAACGTTCTGTCTCGATGCTGCGGTCACTCCTGTCACCACGCGCCTCGTGGTCAGTCGGGTACAGCGCCGAGTAATGACGCCCGATGATCTGCTCGTCGCTGTATCCGAACATCAGATGGGCCCCGGTATTCCAGCTCATGACGGCGCCGTTCGGATCGATCGTCACGAGCGCTTCATCCTGCACACCGTCGACGAGGGCACGGAGATCCTGTTCGCTGCCGCCGGACGCATCCGGCGCGGCGGCATCACGCAATATGACAAGGAGGTTGTCGCCATGTCTGCCAACATGGACGTCGCGAACACGGCGGACGGCGTGACTGCCGGCGACGCCTTCGAACCTCACTCCATCCAGCTCAGCGGCCGTCCCATCCTTGAGCACGGTCCGAAACAGCGACGCGAGCCGCGCCGCGGATTTGCGTTCCAGCCCAAGGAAACTCTGATCGACGACCGCGCCGGCGGCGATGTGCTCTGCGCCACATGCGACGCCGGCCTGCGCGGCGGCGCGGTTGGCGCACTCGACCCTGAAACCGACGGCGCGCCGTGGGCCGCGCTCGATCGGAGCAAGGATCCACGCAGCGTCGGAGAGTGCATCGAGCCAGTGCCGCTCGCAGGATTCCGACGTTCCCGCTTCCTGGCAACCGCCTGCCGTCACGGTCAGCCGCTCCTTTGATCGCAGTGCACTGCATGCCTTGTGGTAAGGCCTTCCTTTAGCGCCATAATCTGGATCCACACGGATAACGTGTCTGTCCGTCACCGCACTTATCTGACACGTAACGCGGTCGAGGAATGGCTCGCGACACCGACAGGAGGGGATCCTGGCCGGGCGGGAACCGGATTCTCGCGGTGCTTCCTGCAGCCGAGCGAGCGCAATTGTTCAATGTTGTTCAAAACGTCACGCTACCCGTCAAAACGGTGCTGTTTGAACCGGGTGGCATTGTCGATGCCGTCTATTTCCCACTCAACGGGGTGGTCTCCCTGGTCACCCCGCTGCAGGGTGGCGCGATCGTCGAGGTCGCGACCATCGGCAACGAGGGCATCGTCGGCGTTCCGATGGTTCCACACGGCGGGCTCTCGGTCCGCGCCATCTCGCAGGTCGCGGGCCACTGCCTCCGGATGGAGGCGCAGGTGTTTCTCGAGTGGTCCGCGCGCAGTCGCGCCTTTCAGACGCTGATCGACAGCTACACGCAGGCGCTCTTCGGTCAGATCGCGCAGGCGGCTGCGTGCAACCGCCTCCACTCGAGTGAGGAGCGATTGGGCCGGTGGCTGCTGATGAGCCAGGACCGCGTCGGATCCGACGAGTTCCTCATCACCCAGGAGTTCCTGGGCCAGATGCTGGGCGCTCGCCGTTCGACGGTCTCGGTGTCGGCAGGCATCCTCCAGCGCGCGCGATTGATTCGCTACGTGCGCGGCCACGTGACGATCGTCGACCGCGAAGGGCTCGAAGCGGTGGCCTGCGAATGCTACTCGGTGATCAAGAACGAGCTGGAACGGGTGGTGCAACCAGCACCGCACAACGGCACTGCGGGAGAATCCTAGGCGTCAGCGCGCTGATGCGATGATGGGGAGGCGACATGAGCGTTTCCCCGAACGGCCGGCAACTTCCGATCGCTCACGGCAGCCAGCACGCGGTCATCATCGGCCTGGGCGCGGGATTGCGCTCGTACGGTGTCGGAGACGTCGACATCGTCGACGGGTACCGACACGACGAGGTGTGCGACGGGGCACGCGGTCAGCTGCTCCTCCCGTGGCCGAACCGCGTCGCCGGTGGGAGGTACCGCTTCGGCGGCGCCGATCATCAGCTTCCCGTGAACGAGACCCGCACCGGCTGCGCGATCCACGGGCTGACGCGCTCGCTGCAATGGCAGGTCGTCGACACCGCCGGCGACAGTGTGTCGCTCGAGCTCGACCTGCAGCCGGGCGAGGGTTATCCGTTCAGGCTGCATCTCGGCGTCGTGTACCGGCTCGACTCGAGCGGGTTGTCGGCGCGCATCACGGCGACCAACCGTGGCGGCGATCCGTGCCCCTACGGGGCAGGCGCGCATCCGTACCTCCGTGTTGCGGACGGCGCGCCGATCGACGGCGCGCTCCTGCACATCCCGGCAGACGCGACGCTCGATGCCGACGAGCGTGGCATCCCCACCGGTGTGGTGCGTCCGGTCGACGGCTCCGACTACGACTTCCGCACCCCGCGAACGATCGGGGACGTTCAGCTCGACACTGCGTTCACACGACTGCGTCCCGATTCCGACGCACGCACGCGAATCTCCCTGACCACACAGGATGGTGACGGCGCATCGATCTGGATGGACGGCACACATCAGTACGCGATGCTGTACAGCGGCGACACCCTCGGCGAGGAATCGCGCCGGCGGCGAGGGCTCGCCATCGAGCCGATGACCTGCGCGCCGGACGCGTTCAACTCCGGCGCCGGGCTGATCATCCTGCAGCCCGGCGAGCAGCACGCCAGCATGTGGGGAATCACGCCGCACTGACTCCGGGGTCGCCGGTGCCGGCGTCGAGCCGCAGAGTTCGCCTGTGCTGGGTTGGTCGCGCCATCGCTCACTACCGGCACGCGACACGAGCGTCCTCGGACCGCAGTCCGACGTCGTGAACGCCGACGATGCGATGCGGCAGCGCTTCATGGCACACCCACTCCCTGATCGGCCGCGACCGCGGATCACGCACCCCAGGCGTCGATCACCTGCCGCAGTCCGGCCTCGTAGTCAGCGTACGCGGGCGCGAAGCCACGCGGCCGGGGCCGATCGTCCGCATCAGCTGATTGCAGGTCCACCATCTGGACGTGCTCCTCGGCGATGAGCACTCGGGTGAGGGGCCGGAGCAGCCCTGGGATGTGCAGTGGCAGTGGGTTGCCGGCAAGGCGCGCGAAGTGATCCATGAACGTCGCGAACGACACCGGCACATCGTCGGCTGCGCCCAGCGTCTTCCCCGAAGGCCGCTGCCGCGCGGCCGCAAGCAGCGCAGCCGCCGCGTCGTCGGTGTGCAGGTGGTGCTGCAACACCGACGGGGGGCCGGCCCAGTATGGGCGGCCGATGCGGAACGCGCGCCGGTACAGGCGCAGGTCACGAGACTCGGGGCCGTAGCGGTAGCCGAGCCGGACCACGCACGACGGTACGCGTCCGCGCAGCACCATGTCCTCCGCCTCGCGCGCCGCGTCTGCAACGATGCGCAGGCGGAGTCCCGGCACGCCCTCCGATGGAGGAACACCGAGGAAGAGGTAGCTCGCGTGCACGACGAAATCCACGCCGGCGGCATCGCGCAGCGCCGCTCGCGTGTCGGCGAGGAGACGCCGGGGTTGGTACCGCCGCCATCGGTGGCCGTCGTGGAGGAGCGTGTTCGGCGGTTGCAGCGCGACGTTGATGAGGACGCGCGGGCCGCCGCGCGTCGCCCGGCCGCGCTCGATCAACCTCGTCACCGCCGTGGCGAGCTCGGTCCGCGGCGCATTGACCATGGCGTTCATGACGGCTGTCAGTATCGACGCACACCCACGACTCGGAAACAGGTGTATCCGAACGGAGCGTTTGCGTGCTATGAAGCTCGCGTGAACGCGCCGAGACGCCCGTCGCTGGCGCTGTTCGTCAGCGAGCCCAGCCGCGCGCTCATCGACTACTGGGCGATGGTCGCGACGTCACCCGTGTTGCTGCGAGCCCCCCGGGGCGACGGGCACCCCGTCCTGGTCATGCCGGGCCTGCTCGCCGAGGACGTGTCGACCGCCCTGATGAGGCTGTATCTCCGCACGCTCGGGTACCAGGTGCACGGCTGGAGGCTCGGGCGAAACCTCGGTCCAACTCCGGCGATCATGCACGGCATCACCGCTCGGCTCGAGGAGCTGCACGAGGCCGAGCGGCGCAAGGTGAGCCTCGTCGGATGGAGCCTCGGTGGCATCTTCGCGCGCGAGCTGGCTCGCTCACGACCGCGGCTCGTGCGCCAGGTCATCACGCTGAGCAGCCCCTTCGGCATCAACGACGTGCGCCACAGCCGGGCGCACCCCGTGTACCGGCGGCTCGCCGGGCTCCACGCCAGCCCCGATTCGCTGCCGCGCCACGAGGATCTGCGCCGGCCGATCCCCGTGCCGACCACCGCCGTGTACTCACGGCTCGACGGCGTGGTGCCGTGGCAGGCCTGCATCAACGCCCCCGGGCGTCACTGCGAGAACGTCGCCGTCTACGGCAGCCATCTCGGCATGGGCCACAACCCCGCGGTGATGTGGGTCGCCGCCGACCGTCTGTCCCAGCCGGAAGGTTCGTGGCGATCCTTCCGCCGCCCGTCGCTCGCCCGCTATCTCTTCCCCGAGCCCGACGCCGCCGCCACCGCGTGACCGCCGGCAGGCGGCGATTTCGAGCGCCGTCCTCGTGCGGCCCGGTGTTTGCGCGATGACGCCCCCGGCGCTTCGCCGATCCCCGCCACAGCAACCAGCTCGCGGATGCCGTCCTCGATGCCGTCGCGGAAGACGTCGATGTCAGCGACCGAGTTGTAGTCGCCGGTGATGCCGAAGAACAGACGCCCGCAGTAGGAGAAGATCGCGACGCCGATCCGCACGGTGCCCAGGATCGGGACGTAGGGGTACGAGTAGACCATCCTCCTTCCGTCGACGTAGAGCGGGGACTGCGGCCCGGGAATGTTCGTGGCCACCGTCTGCAGGAGATGCTGCGGCGTCCGAGCGGCGAGACGCGCGCCGAGCGCGAGCAGCATCGGCGGGGCAAAGCCGGCGAGCTGCACGAGCGCATCGCCGGCGACCGCCTGCTTCGCATCCTTGAGTGAGGCCAGCTGCGCGGCGATGGCGTCGAGCCGTTCCACGGGATCGGCGATCGACACCGGGAGGCCGGGGAACATCCCGGACACGCGGTTGTTGAGCGTGCCACGCTCGTGCTCGGCGCGCACCGACACCGGCACCAGCGTTCGCACGACGCGGTTCGAGACCTCCTCGCCGCGATGCAGCAGCAGGGTGCGGAATCCCGATGTGATCGCCGCCAGTACCACGTCGTTGACGGTGCCGCCGAGCGCCTGGCGAATGACCTTGACGTCGTCGATGCTCGCCTCGGCCCAGCTCCACCGGCGATGGGGACCGATTGGGCCGTTGAGGGACGTGGCGGGCGGCCGTCGCCACTCCGCCAGCGACCTCGCAAGCACCGCCGCCTGAGCGAGCCTGGCTCTCGGCCGAGCGCCGGCACGAACCGCTTCCGGGATACGCCGGAGGCTCGCAGCCGGTTCGATGAGCGCTCTCGCGACACCGTCCGCGGCGAGGCGGACGGTACCCGGCTCCACCTCCGGGACCCACTCCTCCGCCGCGGTCCGTGCGGTGGGCGTCTCCACCGAGTCGAACATCACAGTGAGGAGGTCGGTCGCCGAGATCCCGTCGACCATGCAGTGGTGAACCTTGGAGATGAGCGCCCACCGTCTCCCCGCCAGCCCTTCCACCATCCACAGCTCCCAGAGCGGCTTGCTCCGATCGAGCAGCTGTGCGAAGACGCGCCCCGCGAGGTTGCGGAGCTCGTCCCTCCCGCCCGGCGGGGGGACCGCGGTGTGGCGGATGTGATAGAGGATCTGGAAGTGGGAGTTGTCGACCCAGACGGGCCTTCCGACGCCGAGTGGCGCGAAACGCACCTTCTGCCGGTATCGCGGCACGAGCGGCAGCTTGCCCGCGATGAGCCGCACGATATCGCCGTACGCAGGCGCGGGACCTTCGAGAACCGCAACGGACCCGATGTGCATCGGGTTGTTGCCGTCCTCGATGTGGAGGAACGCCGCATCCTGCACGCTCATCGCGTCCACGTCGAGCCCTCGCACCGCGATTACGGCCACCGTCACCGGCGTCGAGCCGCCGCCGCTGCGGCTCGAGCGGACGGACGACTGACTTTACCGCCCAGGCCACTCGCGGTCCGGCAACCGGTCGTGGCGAGATCGCGCCATCTGTGTCCGGAGCGAGCTGACCGCGACGCCGCTGCTGCGAGCGGGCTCAGCGAACCGGCTTTGACGTCCGCCGGGCGCTGCAGGGGACGCAGAGCGCGGCCCATGGCACCGCCGCCAGCCGCTCCTCCGGGATCGGACCGCCACACGCGATGCAGCGGCCGTACGTGGAGGCATCGAGGCGCTCGAGCGCGTCATCGATCTCCTTGACCGTCGTGTACAGCGTGCGCGCCTGGTACGCGTCGTTCATCCGCTCCACGGCGTAGGTGGTGCCGTCCCCGATCCGCTTGCCGAAGCCGAGATTGGCGACCTCGGCGGGATCCCGCTCACCGAGCTGCTCGACCTTCGCGACGAGCTCCGACCGCTTCTCCAGCAGCCGGGCACGAATGCTCCCGCCGTCCGCCGGCCCATCCGTCGCCATCGCGACAGCGTACCCGCGATGAGCGCCGGCCGCCGCGCCACCGGCCGCCGCCCTCACGAACCCGATCAGACTGCGGCGGAGGCCGTGAAGTGCCCGAGGATGAACGGCCAGCCGTTCTTCTCGGAGATCTCCCGGAGCATCTCGGGCCAGCGCTCCCCGACGCGGTCGAGTTCGGCATGCTCGAAGTCCACCCGCGTCGACCGCTCGCCTGTCGCGGTGAACCGCACCTCGATGCGGCTCGCTCGCTCCGGATCCGGGTCGAACTCGAAGTCGGCGTTGAGGTGCCAGGCCAGCACGACCCGCTGCGGCGGCTCCCAGGCCAGCACCCTGCCCCATTCGCATTCGGAGCCGTCGACATTCCGCTCGAGCCAGCGACCGCCGGGATGGCCCTCGATGATGACGTCGGCCAGCTCGGCCTTGCCGATGTGGTGTGCCTTCGGCCACCACGTGCCGATACCGGCGGTGAAGACCGTGAATGCGCGTTCGATCGGTGCGCCGACCGTGAGCGTCGTTCGAAATGCCGCCTCCGTCGTGCTGGTCATGCCGTGTCCTCCTTGTCTTCCGCCGCTGCCTTGAACGCGCTGAGCGCCACCGTCCAGAGTCCATCCAGCCAGGTCCGCAGCTCGGCGACCCCCGCAGGATCGACCTCGTACACACGGCGGGCGCCGGACGGCCGGTCGATCACGAGCCCGGCCGCCTTCAGCACGCGCAGATGCTGGGAGACCGCCGGCCGGCTGACAGGAACCCGGCGGGCGAGCACGCCCACCGGCATCCCCCCGGAGGCGAGCGCCTCGAAGATGCTGCGCCGTGTCGGATCGCCGAGGGCGTCGAGCGCCCGGCTTCGGTTAGCTATCACTTACCGTAAGCTACTACTTACGAATGGCGATGTCAACCGGGGCTGCCGGCAGATCAGCCGGACCCGGCGAATCGGGTGCGACTCCGGCCTCCGGTACGCGATTCTCTGCCGGATAGCGACCATTCCGTTGTCAGGGCGTGAGCGGCGGCAGCCCACACTGACCTTGTGCGCGCGCGTCCATCGGATCTGCGTCTCGACGTCCTGACACTCCTGGGCCACCGCCTCCCCCGTGCCAGGAGCACCCAGGAGGCGGCGGTCGAGGTCACGAGCGCGCTCGTCAAACTCGACGTCGCGGCGACGGTGACCGCCGTCGAGTCCGACATGGCCTTCGTGATTGCGGTCCACGTCCCGCCGGCCCTCGCGACAGGATTCTCCGCCGGGTTGGCCTCGAGCCTGATCGGGCTTCGCATCCCCCTTGACGGCGTCGAGTCCCTCCGACAGCCGGTCCGGCTTCGCCGGCCGTATCACGGGCCCGCAGACGCGTCGGAAACGATCCGCCGTCTCACCACCGATTCCGCGCTCGCAAAGGTCCTGCCGAACGCGGCCGACGAGCGGCACGTCGTTGCCGTGCCGGTCACGGCCGGCGATCGCGTCCTCGCGGTCCTCTCGGTGTGGGGCCCGGGGTGCGACGTCTCCCTCGTCCCGGTCCTCGAGGCAGTGGCGGCGATGCTCGCCGCGGCGTGGTCGACCGAACGAACGCCGGCCGTCGGGCGCTTCGCCACCCCGGCGACGGCGCCGCCCGACCAGCAGCTGCGCGCCACGATCGAGGGGCTGATCAGCGGCGGTGGGATCGTCTCCGCGGTGCAGCCGATCGTCCGGCTGGTGACCGACGAAGTCATCGGCTACGAGGCGCTCGCACGCTACACGCCCCAACCGCGGATCTCCACGCCCGACGAGCTGTTCGCGGCTGCAGCGTCGCAGCACATGCAGGCGCCACTCGACCTCGCATGCATCGCTGCGGCCCTGCGAGCGGCCGCCAACATCGGCGAGGCCGATCTCTTCGTCAACGTCCTCATCGGCACGCTGGTCGATGAGCGGGGTGTGGCCGCGCTCGACAAGGCCGTTCATGACTTCCGCGTCGACCCCGCATCCATCGTGCTCGAGTTCAGCGAGCGCGAGCCCGTGCCGGACCTGGCACGGTTGCAGCGGATCGCCGCCGAGCTGCGCGCCCGCGGCTTCCGCATCGCGGTCGACGACGCCGGCTCGGGACACGCGAGCATGCGGGTGATCGCTGAGCTGCGGCCCGAGTTCATCAAGGTCGACCGGTCCCTGATCCAGGCCGTGGAGGCGGATCGCGCGCGACGGGCGCTGGTCGTGGCGCTGCTGTCCTTCAGCGGACACATCGGAGCGCGCGTGATCGCCGAGGGTATCGAGACCCAGCGCGAGCGCGAGACGCTCCAGGGCCTCGGGGTGCAGTTCGGTCAGGGCTGGCTGCTCGGCCGCCCGGTCCTCATGCACCCGCTCGAGGGATGCTGCGACGAGGTCGTCGATGCCACGTGGTTCGCCCGGCGCCAGGTGTGGACGACCCGCGTCGCGTCCGGCGGCGCCGACCAGCTGTCGGCGGACACCGAGCAGAGCGAGCCGGCGAAGCCCAATCCCGCGCGCCGAGGACTGGCCCGTGCCCTCAGTGACGCCGCGCTCGCCCTGCAGAGCGAGCACGACCCGATGCAGATCCTCGGGGTGATGGCGGACCAGATGAGCCGCGTCGTGCAGGTCTCGGAGATGGCGATCTTCGTCGCGGACTACGAGACGTTCCGGCTCGTGCCGGTGCTCGCGACGGGGCCCGATCGCGACCAGATCCTCGCTGACAGCATGTCGCTCGACGCCGGCATGACCGGGTGGGCCTTCGCCAAAGGAACGCCCCAGAACATCCCTGACACGTCCAAGCATCCGCTCGCGCGGCAGATCCCCGGCACCTCGTACGTGCAGGAGTTGCTGCTCCTCGTCCCGCTCGTCGCCACCGAGCACAAGCTGGGCATCATCAACTGCTGGCGCCTCGGCGCCGGTCAGTTCAGCGATCGCGAGCTTGAAGCCGCATCACTCTTCGCGCACGTCGCAGCGTCGGCGTGGAGGAACGCGCAGCTGTACGTCGAGCTCGTCAACGCGGCGATGACGGATCCGCTCACTCGCCTGTACAACAGCCGGTGGATGCGCGATTCCGGCGAACGGGATCTCGCTCGCGCCGCTCGCGAAGGCAAACCGCTGTCGCTGCTGCTCGTCGACCTCGATCACTTCAAGGCGGTGAACGACAGCAGCGGGCACGCCGTCGGCGATCTGCTCCTGCAACGGGTCGCGGCGCAGCTGCGCACCACGGTCCGCGGCTCCGACGCCGTCGTCCGTCTGGGCGGTGAGGAGTTCGTGCTCGTGCTGCACGAATGCGGACCGGAAGGCGCCGCGAGTGTGGCCGAGGCCGTGCGTCTCGCCGTGCGCGACGTCGCCGTACCCGACGGGTGCAGCCTCGAACAGCTGACGGCATCGATCGGGATCGCGACGTACCCGTACCACGGTCTCGACCTCGACCAGCTGCTGGGGGCGGCCGACCGGGCGATGTACGCCGCGAAGCATGCGGGGCGGGACCGGACGGTCCAGGCGATCAGCACCCCCGATTCGGGACGCATCATCACGCTGCCACGCCGGCGCCCGGCGCGCACCGTCCCGACGGTCGTCTCCGGCCACTGAACGGACGCCGCATCGATCGGCGATCGTCTACGCTGTCGCCTCGTCGACATCCGAACGATGAGCGCGAGGGGCCGTGAGCGCTGCGGAGTACCTGGACAACACCGGCAGGGACGACCTGCTCGGCGGCGGCGCGCGAATGATCCCGGTGACGACGCCGAGCGGAACGTTTCGTGTGTGGACCAAACGGGTCGGCAACAACCCGCGGGTCAAGTTGCTGCTGCTGCACGGCGGGCCCGCGGCGACGCACGAGTATTTCGAGGCGTGCGACAGCTTTCTCCCCGCGGCCGGCATCGAGTACTACTACTACGACCAGCTCGGTTCCGCTTACAGCGACCAACCTGACGATCCGGCCCTCTGGGACGTCGACCGTTTCGTCGATGAGGTGGAGCAGGTCCGGCTGGCATTGCACCTCGACGTCCGCAACTTCTACCTGCTCGGCCATTCCTGGGGTGGGATCCTCGGCATCGAGTACGCGCTCCGTCATCAGCGTCATCTGAAGGGGCTCGTCATCTCGAACATGATGTCGAGCATTCCCGCGTACAACGAGTACGCGCGCACGGTGCTCATGCGCGAGATGGACCAGGACGTGCTCGCCGAGATCAAGCACCTCGAGGCGGCCGGCGACACCGAGACGCCACGCTACATGGAGCTGCTGACGGGCCACTACGTGCACCACGTGCTGCGCATGCCCGCCGATGAGTGGCCCGAACCCGCCGTCCGGTCGTTTGGCCGGGTCAACCGCTCCATCTACGTGCCGATGCAGGGACCGAGCGAGCTCGGCGCGAGCGGCAAGCTCGCATCATGGGATCGCACGGCGGCGCTGGACCAGATCATGGTGCCCACCCTGGTGATCGGCGCGACCCACGACACCATGGACCCCGCATACATGGAGATGATGGCGGGGCGTCTGCCGAACGGCCATTTCCTGCTCTGCCCCAACGGCGGTCACATGTCGATGTACGACGACCAGACGACATACTTCCGAGGCCTGATCGACTTCATCGCCGGGGTCGACCGCGCGTCAAGCGGGTGAAGCGCGGCGGCGTGTCGCGGGCGCTCAGGGGATGTCGCGGCGGATCGTCATGATCCAGCCGAGGACCGCGAACGCAACACCGTAGGCGAGCAGCACAAGGCCGCCCTGCCACGCTTCGAGCAGCGAGATCCCACCCCGGTTGCGGCCGCCCGTGATCGCCGTCGCAGCGGCTCCCGGAAGGTACGGGTATGCGTTCTGGACCACCGGGATGATCTGGATGAGCGGCTCGATCACAAAGAGGTACGCGAGCGCTGCGATCACCGCGGCAATCTGGTTGCGCACCAGCACACCGACACCGATCCCCACCACGGCGAAGACGGCGATCACGACGATCGCGCTCGACAGTGACTCGAGGACGCCACCGCCGATCCAGAGAATCGTGACGCCCTTCGCGCCGAGCCAGGGCACCATGATCGCGACCGCGGTCGCGGCGCACACGACTCCGTAGACGACGCCGACCACCGCCGAGATGAGCATCTTCGCGACGATCACCCTGCCGCGCCGCGGTTCGATGAGGAACGTGGGGCGCGACGTGAAATGGCGGAACTCGGTGGTCACGAGGATGATGCCGACCACGATCGAGAACAGGTAGGCGCTGCTGACCGAGGACGCGATGTCCTTCTGCGTGGCGGCGGCGCTGAGCGGCAGTGCCACGCTGCCGCGCACCCCGTTGCTGGCGATCTGGGCGACAACGCCGAGCGCGGTGAGGGCCATCGCGCCGAGCAACATCCCCCATCCGAGCTTGATCGTCGTCACCTTGCGCCACTCGGCGCGGAGGAGGTTGGTCATGGGCCCGGGCTCGGCGGCGCGTCGGCGTCGGCGTCGGCGGTGAGGCGCAGGAACGTCTCCTCGAGCGTCGACGCGCCAGCACGGAGCTCGTGGAGCTCGACGTGCGCCTCCCAGGCGGCGTGCCCCACCGCCTCGGGCGTCGCCCCCTCGATCGCGACGGATCCGTCCGGGCGTGACGAGAGCCGCGCGTTGAGTGGCGCCAGCGCCGCGCTGAGGAGGTCCGGCGTCGGCGTGCGAATGACGACCTCCGCACCGTCGCGGCCAAGGTCGGCGAGTGGTCCCTCGTGGATGAGGCGCCCCTTCGCGATGATGACCACGCGGTCGACCGTCTGCTCCACCTCGGACAGCACGTGGCTGGAGACGAGGACCGTGCGACCTTCATTGACCGCGAAGTGCCGCAGGAGCGCGCGCAGCCATGCGATGCCCTCCGGATCCAGGCCGTTGGCCGGCTCGTCGAGCACGAGGACCCTGGGATCGCCGATCAGCGCCGTGGCCAGTGCCAGGCGCTGCCGCATACCCAGTGAGAACCCACGGACCGGGTACCGGGCCGCGGGGGTGAGTCCGACGAGCTCGAGCACCTGGTCGGCCCGCGCATCGGCCACCCCCGCGGCGGCGCAGAAGACTCGGAGATGGTTTCGCGCGGTTCGCCCCGGATAGAAGCTCGTCGCCTCGAGCACCGCTCCGACAGTCCGCCCCGGCGCCGGGAGGTGAGCGTAAGGGACCCCGTCGATGGTTCCGGTGCCCGAGGTCGGCGTCGCCAGCCCGAGGAGCATTCGCAGCGTCGTCGTCTTGCCGGCCCCGTTCGGGCCGAGAAACCCGGTCACGGTCCCCGGCTCGACCGTGAACGAGAGATCATCGACGGCTCTGATCGGGCCGAACACCTTGGTGAGGTTCGTCGCGACGATGCTGCCCTGCACGGCCGGCGCGGGCGAGTTCACGACCGGGTCCATCGGGACGTCATCGTAACGCGCTCACCGCGGGCGCCCCCCGGCGTTACAGCCGCGACGGCCAGGCAACGGTATTCACCTAAGTGCGGTTGCGAACAGACCGCCAATTCGCGGCGCAGGACTGTGACCGGACGGTACCCGTCCTTTTGAAGGTGGCCACAAGGCGTCCGTGACTGATCTCGACCGATCGCGACTGGTCGTGCAAGCGAGTGCCGATCGCGGATCACGCCGCCACGCGCTCACGATCCCAGGGCGCGATGGGTCCGGGGCGCCGGTGCTCGTCACCAGCGCCGCCGACGGACTCCTGCTCGAAGTCCTGACGCTGCTCAACGAATCGGACGACCTCGACGCCACGATGCGGCAATGCCTGACGTCGGTGATCACGGTGCTCGACGCTCGCATCGGGGAGATCTGGCTGCGGACCGGCGACGCCCGCGACGTTCAGCTGGAGTACACGGCGTCAGACGGGTCGGCCGGAGTCCCCGCGTTTGAGGCGAGTGGACGATCGCTCGGGCTCGGAACAGGGCCTGCTCTCGTCAGCCGCGTGGTCAAGTCGGGACGCGGGTCGATCGCCGCATCGTCAATCGACGATTGGGGTGGCAGGGCATCCGAGGCCTCCGGTGCGCGGCTGCACAGCGCGATGACGTTCCCGATCCGGAGTGGCACCGGCGTCATCGGCGTCCTCGCGATCTTTCGTGAGACGCTCGGACGTCCGCCCGCCGAGACGCTGCACGCGGTATCGAGCGTCTGCCGTCACATCGGCCGCTTCCTCGAGCGCGTGCACGCCGAGCACACGCTTCGCGGGGCTGTGCTGGAGCTCTCCGCGCTCGCGTCCACCGATTCGCTCACCGGCCTCAAGAACCGGCGGGAGTTCGACCGTGCGTTGCGAACGGTTCCACGCCTGCCGTTTGCCGTCCTCTCACTCGACGTCGACCGTCTCAAGGAGATCAACGATGCCGAGGGACACGCGGCCGGGGATGCGCTGCTTCGCGTCGTCGGCCACACGCTCGGACTCCTGATACGCGGCTGGGATGTCATGGCGCGAGTTGGTGGCGACGAGTTCGCCGCGCTGCTCCCCGAGGTTGGGTCCTTTGGAGCGAATCTGGTGGCCGAGCGAATGCGCGCGGCGATGCACACGCTGGTCCTTCCCACGGGGCCCGCCCGCATCGCGGTCGGCTGGAGCGCGGCTCCGGCCGGCGCCGATCCGTTGTCGGTCTGGAAACGCGCTGATGAGGCGCTCTACACGGCGAAGCGTGCCGGCGGCGACCAGGTGGCCGGCGGGTCGTACGAGAGTGACGGGTCCGGCGACACCGTCCCGCACTCATACGCCGAGGTGGTCAGTCGCGTCCTCAACGGAGGACGTCTCTCGACGATGTTCCAGCCGATCGTCGGTCTCGCCGACGGCGCGGTCATCGGCTACGAGGCACTCGCCCGCCCCGAGGGGTTCGCGGCGATGGACTCCGTGGAGGCGGTGTTCGAGTCGGCACGCATGAGCGGGCAGATCCGCAACCTCGACTGGGTGTGCCGGCGGCGTGCGGTCGAGGATGCGCGCCGGCTTCCGCAGGACACGACGCTGTTCCTCAACATCAGCGCTGCGGCGTTGCTCGACCAGGTCTACGGCGTCGATCAACTGCTCCTGCTCCTCCGCGCCGCCGGCCGAGCGCCGCACACGGTCGTCCTCGAGATCACCGAGCACGAGCGGATTCGCGACTACGAGGAGCTTGCGAGGATCCTCGCCACGTATCGCGCCGAGGGCGTTCGCTTCGCGCTCGACGACGTCGGCGAGGGGCACGCGACTCTGGAGCTGCTCGCGGCCTCCGCCAGCGAGTACCTCAAGCTCGGACGCAGTCTCACGATGACATCGAGCCGGATGGGCTCGCGAGCCGCGATGGATGCGACCCTTGCATTCGCGAGAGTGAGCGGCGCGATGGTCATCGCCGAGGGGATCGAGTCCGAGGCCGTGGCGGATCTGATGAGAGCCGCCGGCGTCGCGCTCGGCCAGGGGTACGGTCTGGGCAGGCCCGCCGTCGCCGCGGACATCGCGCCCCTCGTGGCGAGAGAACACAGCGTGCTGGTTGGTACGCCCGCTCCGCGACAGGCGCACGGCCGGAGCTGACCGGAGAACGGCTGCCCGGGGCACTTCAACCGGCGGTGATCAACACCACCGCAGCGAGAGCCGTCAGGACGCCCGCGACCTGCTGCGTCCGTAACCGCTCACCGAGCACGATCACCGAGCACACGACGGTGCCGACCGGGTAGAGGGACACGAGCACCGCCACGATGCTGAGCAGACCGCCGTGCACCGCGAACAGATACAGCGCGTTGGCGGTCACATCGAAGACACCCGCGGCGATGATCACGAACGGGTTGGTCGCGCCGAATCCGGGTGCGCGGCGCATCACCGCCGCCACGACGATGATCGCTGCGACGGACGCGCCACGAGCGCTCACCAGCGGCCACAGGTTGGCGCTGCTCGAGGTTCGTGCGAGGGCGACGTAGAAGAGCCCGAACGAGACCCCGGCGCCGGCCGCCAGCAGCAACGTGCGGCGACTCAGGCGGCTGGACCGGCCACCCCCGGCGCTGAGCAGCGTGACCGCAAGGATGGCCAGCGCGATGCCCACGTACTGCAGCGTTGCGGGACGCTCTCCTCCTCCGACACCGACGGCGACCGGGACCACCACGGCGACCACGCCGGTGATCGGTGCGACCAGCGACATCGCACCGGATGCGAGGCCCTGGTACAGCATCGCCACGCCGGCTGCGCCGGTGAGACCGCCGATCGCGCCGTAGATCAGGTCGCCGCCGCCGGCGTCACCGCCGGTCACGAGCGCGACGATCAGCATCCCGACGAGCCCGATCCCCTGCGAGATGAGCAGCACCGACAGCAATGGCGTCGCGCGATTCGCGTAGCCGCCGAGGAAATCGCCGCTGCCCCACAGCGCGGCGGCGGCAAGCGCCAGTCCGATGCTCAGGCCGTTCTCACCGCGACCGCAGCCTGCAGTCCGAGCTCCTCGACCGACACCTCGCGCATCCGGTACTTCTGGACCTTCCCCGTCACCGTCATCGGGAATGCGTCGACGAACTTCCAGTAGCGTGGGATCTTGTTGGTGGCGATGCGGTCCTTGCAGAACGCCTCGAGCGACGCACCGGTCAGCGATGCGCCCTCGCGCGGTTTGACCCAGGCCATCACCTCCTCGCCGTAGCGCTCCGACGGCACGCCGATCACCTGGACGTCGCTGACGTCCGGATGCCCGTAGAGGAACTCCTCGATCTCGCGCGGGTAGATGTTGTCGCCGCCGCGGATGATCATGTCCTTGATCCGGCCGACGATGTTGACGTAGCCGGACTCGTCCATGGTCGCAAGGTCGCCGGTGTGCATCCAGCGAGCGCCGTCGATGGCCTCCGTGGTCGCGGAGACGTTGTCCCAGTACCCGAGCATCACGCTGTAGCCGCGCGTACACAGCTCGCCCGAGGCACCGCGCTCCACACACCGGCCGGTGTCGGGGTCGACGATCTTGATCTCGACGTGCGGGTGCACGCGCCCGACCGTCCCGACCCGCTTGTCGAGCGGGTCGTCGAGCGCGCTCTGGGTCGAGACCGGCGAGGTCTCGGTCATGCCGTAGCAGATCGTCACCTCGCGCATGTTCATGCGCGACTGCACCTTCTTCATCACCTCGACCGGGCACGGAGAGCCGGCCATGATGCCGGTGCGGAGATGGCTGAAGTCGTACCTCGCGAACGATGGGTGCTCGAGCTCGGCGATGAACATCGTCGGCACGCCGTAGAGCGACGTGCAGCGCTCCTGCTCGGTGACGCGCAGGACCGCCTCGGGCTCGAAGGCCTCGCCCGGAACGACGATGCACGATCCGTGCGTCGTGCATGCGAGGTTGCCGAGGACCATGCCGAAGCAGTGGTAGAACGGCACGGGGATGCACACGCGGTCCGCGGGCGTGTAGCGCACCGTCTCGCCGATGAAGAAGCCGTTGTTGAGGATGTTGTGGTGCGAGAGGGTGGCGCCCTTGGGAAACCCCGTCGTTCCGGATGTGTACTGGATGTTGATCGGATCGTCAGCCTGCAGTCCGGCCTCCACGTCCGCGAGCGCGCCGTCCGCGATCGTCGCTCCGTCACGCAGCAGCGCGTCCCAGCCGTCCTCGAGGACCACGGCTTCGCGAAGCTCCGGGCATGAGGCCTTGACCTCGCCGAGCATGCGCACGTAGTCGGTCTGGCGGAACCCGTTCGCGAGCAGGAGGAACGACACGCCCGACTGGCGGAGCGCGTACTCCAGCTCGCTCGTGCGGTATGCCGGATTGATGTTGACGAGGACGGCGCCGATGCGCGCCGTGGCGAACTGCGTCACGACCCACTCGAATCGGTTGGGCGCCCAGATCCCAACTCGATCTCCGCTGACGACGCCGCGTGCCATGAGACCGCGCGCGGCGAGCGACACCTGGTCCCACAGCTGCCGGTACGTGGCGCGGTAGTCCTGGTGCGGCACCACGAGCGCCTCGGAATCACCATGCCGCTCGACGGTCCGCCGCAGGTTCTCGCCGATGGTCTCGCCGATCAGCGGGAGCGAGCTGATCCCCGATGCGTAGGAAAGCACGCTGGTGTCAACCTCCTCGTCAGGTTCCGAACTCGGCACGCGCGCGGGGCACGAGGCAAACGATACGCGGCTGCCGCCCCTGTCTTGAAGCCCCCTCGTCAGATTGCGATCGAGGGAGCCTCGCTCGCGTCGCCGGTCAGCTCCGCAACGGGCATCGGAGCGTGCTTCGGCGCCGGGCCGACCTCACCGGCCGGCCCGTGCAGCATGCCGAGCCTGGCAAGCACGACCACGCCGATGCCGGCCGCGACCAGGCACGACACCCCACCGACCGCGAGTCCGACCCGGGCACCGGCAAGCGCCACGATCCAGCCGATCAACGGCCCGCCCACCGGCGTCGATCCCATGAACGCAACCGCCCACAGGGCCATCACCCGTCCCCGCATCGAGGGTGCCGCGGTGAGCTGGAGGGTCGAGTTGCCGGTGGCGAGGAACGTGACGCTCGTCCACCCCATGGCGGCCATCGCGATGAATGCGACGGCGAGCAGCGGCGAGAACGCCGCGAAGAGGATCGCGACACCGAACACGGTCGCGGCGATGGTCAGCGGTCGCAGGCCGGTGCGTCCACGCGTCGCCGTGACGAGACCACCGACCACCGCGCCGGCGCCCATCGCCGCCGTGAGGAAGCCGTAGGTCGTCGCGTCGCCGTGGAACGTGTCCTTCGCGATCACCGGGAGCGTCACCTGGAACTCATACGCAAGCGTCCCGACGATCGCCATCATGAGCAGGGGCACGCCGAGTCGCGGCTCTCGCGCCACGTACCGGATCCCCGCACGCAGCTGACCCCTCGCGCGCTGCGCCGGCGGGCTGGGCTTGAGCGCCCCCGTGTCCATCGACACCAGCGAGTAGACGACGGCGACGAAGCTCACGGCGTTCACCAGGAAGCAGACACCGACGCCGACTGTGGCGATCAGCAGTCCGGCGACCGCAGGTCCGACGGCACGCGCCGCGTTGACCATCGTCGAGTTGAGGCTCACGGCGTTCCGAACCTGATCCGCTCCGACCATCTCGCGGACGAACGACTGCCGTGCGGGGTTCTCGAAGCAGTTGTTGAGCCCGAGGACGACCGCGAGCACGCAGATCTCCCAGAACACGACCGCATGGGTGACCACCAGCAGGCCGAGCACGAGTGCCTGCACGCCCATCAGCGACTGGAGCACGATCATCAGCCGCCGCTTGTCGACGCGATCGGCGATGACGCCGCCGTACGGCCCGAGGATCAGCACCGGCAGCGTCTGCAGCGCCAGGACCGCGCCGATCGCGGTGCTCGAGTGCGTCAGCGTGAACACCAGCCACGACTGCGCAACCGACTGCATCCAGGTCCCGACGAGCGACGTGCTCTGACCGTAGAAATAGCGACGGAAGTTGGGGATGGACAGCGCCGAGAACGTGCGACGGCTGATCGCCAGGATCCTGCTCACCGGCGGTTGACGATGGTCGTGGGCTGTGTCTCGAGCAGCCGCTCGGCAAGCTGCTCGATGACCGGCAGCGCCTGCGCAACGGCATCGCGCTCGCTCGTGCCGAGCTGCTGCAGGAGCCGCGACAGCGCGTCGTTCCGTTCCGATCGGATGCGCTCGAGCAGCCGCCTCCCCTTCGCGGTGACCTCGACGCGGCACACCCGGCGGTCTCCCTCGGCGACCAACCGGCGCATCAAGCCGGCCTCCTCCAGCTTTGGGATGAGCCGCGAGAGCATCGTCGGGTTGAGACCGGCGAAGCCCGCGAGGTCGGAGAGCCGCGACGGGCCGTGACGATCCGTCGCGACCAGCACGTCGACCTCGGTGGTCGTGAGCGACCCCGCCGCGGCAGTCGGCCGGAGCCGGCGCGACAGGCGAGCGACCGCGATGCGGAGGCGCGCGGCACTGACGGCAGGCTCGACATCCGCCGCCACCGCGCCACCAGGGTTCATGCGCACCTCCGTGAGCACATATGGTTGCTTTCCGGCAAGCATTATATCGCACAGCCATCCAACAGGGCTAAGGTCGGCCGATGCAGGTGGCCGGCGAGCGCATCGATCACGGTGTCGTCGAACGCCGCTTCGACATGACGATCGACGGCGAACGGGTGCCCGGCATCATCTGGGCGCCCGAACACAGGACCGGGCCCACCCCCGTCGTGCTGATCGGGCATGGTGGGGCCGAGCACAAACGGGTTGCGAGCGTGATCTCGCTGGCGCGCGGTCTGGTGCGTGAAGCGGGTTATACGGCGGTCGCGATCGATGCTCCGGGACACGGCGATCGAGTCAACGACCCCGCCGCCGCCGGGGAATTGCAGGCGCTCAGGCGCCGCATCGCCGCCGCGCTGCGCACGCGATCAGCGGTCAATGGGAATCCGGACGACGCGGAGCGATGGGCCGCCGCACGCGCGCGCGCCGTCCGTGAATGGACGGTCACCATCGACACGCTCGATGCTCATGGTCTGGTCGCCGGCGGTCGCGTCGGATATGTCGGCTTCTCGATGGGAGCCGCCATCGGCCTGCTCATGGTCGCGTCGGAGCAGCGGATCCAGGCTGCGGTGCTGGGGCTCGCCGGGGTGCCGCAGGCTGGCGGTGCGCTCGAGCATGCGGCCCGGCGCACGACCATCCCCCTCCTCTTCGTCATGCAGTGGGACGACGAGCTGATCTCGCGCGATGACGGCCTTCGCCTCTTCGACGCCATCGGTTCGCGCGACAAGACGATGCACGTCCATCCGGGGGGTCATCGCAACGTCCCGCTGTACGAGCGCAGCACGCACATCGCGTTTCTGGAGCGGCACCTCGGGCACTAGGCCCGACGAGGTTTCAGCGGTTACCGGCGACCGTGCACGCGAGGGCGAGATCACCCAGTGATGAGAACGTCCAGTCCGGTTGCACGTCCTCACCCGGCGGCGGTGTCGCGCCCCACCCTGCCCGGTCGCCTCGCCGATCGATCCACGCCGTCGGCAGCCCGAGCCCCTTTGCCGGGATGTGGTCGTGATAGAGGCTCTGCGCGACGTGCAGCAGGTGGCCGCGCTCGATGCCGAGCTCGGCGGCCGCCTCGAACAGCGCGTGGAAGTTGCGCATCGACGGCTTGTATGACCCCACATCCTGGGCCGTCACCACCGCGTCAAAGCGCACACCGAGCTTGAGGTTGCTCGTCTCGAACGACTCGCGATCGACGTTCGACAGGATGATCAGCTTGTAGCGCAACGAAAGCGTGGCCAGGGCGTGCGGCACGTCGGGAAACACCGGCCAGTCCGGAATCGAGCGTGCCAGTCGGTGGCTCTCGGCCGAGCTGACGTCGGCCCCGATGGTGGCGCCCAGATCGTGCATGGTCGCGGCGAGAATCTCCGGGTACAGCGTCCTCGGCGATCCCTCCTCCTGTCTCGTCTCGGCCGCCGCGAAGCGTTCGAGCAACTCCTCAGCGCTCAACTCGACGCCGTGCTCGGCAGCCCAACGGGTGAGCACCGCGGCGATCCCGGACTCCCAGTCGATCAGCGTCCCGTAGCAATCGAAGCTCAGCGCCTCGAAGTCGGACAGGTGCACCACTCCTCCCGAACGTGGTCAATCGGGTACCCCATCCTATGACGGTGACGCTGCTCCCCGGCTCCTGAGGCTCACGCCGCGCGCCGCCGGACGAGCCAGACGGCGGCGGCGACGAGGATCAAGGACAGCGCGAGCAGCCAGGCTCCTTCGATCGACTGGAACTGCCAGAACCAGGCGGCCGGCTCGTACGTCGTCAACTGCGTGTAGCCGTTGTGGATCAGGTACTGCACCGGGTCGAGGTTGACCGGCGTCAACGGCCCTGGTGAGAACACTTCGGGCGTCACCGCCTGGACGTCGATCCGACCGAGGGTGTGCTGGAGCATGTCGAGGCTCACGGGATTCCCGCCCTTGAACCACCCCTGACTGATCACCCACGCGCCGGCGGGATCGGTGGGGCTGCGGGTGATCAATGGTGCCCGGTAGTGCGGGCGGAGGAACAACCCCGTCGCGAACGCCAATGCAGACCATGCGCCGATGGTGGCAACCATTGCCGGGATGACCCGGCGGATGATGACGCCGGCCACGACGCCGATGGCGAAGGCGGTCAGCGTCCAGGCGGCGAGCGCAACCCCGAGCAGGTCGAAGATGGTGGGGTACAGCGGGCCGTTCGCATCGCCGGCGCCTGTGATCGGCGCCCAGTACCACGCGACGACCGCGCTGAACGCGCCGGCCGCGACCGTGATGGCGACTGCGAGCGGCACCAGCTTCGCGACGGTCCACCGGGTCCGCCCGAAGCCCTGGGTCCACGCGTACCGGAATGTTCCGCTCTCGAACTCTCTGGCCAGCACCGGCGCGCCGGCGAAGGCTCCGATCACCGCGGGAATCACCTGCAGCAGACCAAGCGTCACCCCCACACCGGGCGCGTACGTACCCAGGAAGTCGGCGGCCACCTGCTGACAGACGACTGAACCCGCCGGCCGGCAGGCCGTCACCGCGCCGTAGGCCGCGTGCATGGGCAGGCCCGTGATGAGCAGGTATGCGCCCGCCGCAGCGAGCAGCGCGACGACCCCGGCGAGCGCGAGCCGGTGCTGCCGCCAGGTGATCCAGACCATCCTTCGCCACGGCAGCGGAGGCGTCGTCGTGTCGCGGCCCGCGCGAGCAGGCATCGCCACCGCGCTCAACGCGTCACCTCGCTCGGCGCAGCGACCATGGCGTGCGTCGGGCCGGGCAGTGCCGCGACGCCCGGATCGCGCATGTAGGCGAGTGTCAGCTCCTCCAGCGTCACCGGATGGGCCTCCCAGCCTGCCGGCACCGGATCCGTCCTTCCATCGGTCCTGACCAGCAGATGCGCCTGGGCGTCACCCCGCCTTGCGTGCACGACACTCATCCGATGGGCAATGCGGGCGGCTTCGGTCGCCGGTCCGGTGAGCACGCGGTGACACGCGAGCAGATCGTCGACCTCGCCGGCCACCTGGACACTCCCCTCTGACAGGAGGACGAGGTAGTCGGCCACACGCTCGAGCTCGGCAAGCACATGCGAGGAGAGCAGCACCGAGACGCCGTCGTCGGCAATCGCCGTCATGACCGCGGCCATGAAGTCATGCCTGGCGAGCGGGTCGAGCATGGCCATCGGCTCGTCCAGCACGAGCAACTCGGGGCGCCTGGCCAGCGCCAGGGTCAACGCGAGCTGCGCCTGCTGGCCGCCGGACATCCTTCCGGCCCTGCGATCCATCGGGATGCCGAGCTCGCCGAGCCGAGCTTTGGCGTAGGCCTCGTCGAAGCGCCGGTTCAGGTTCCGCGTCATGTGCAGCATGTCGGCGGCGGACAGGTTCTTGTAGAGCGGCGTGTCCTGGGCGACGAACGCGATGCCGTCCAGTGCGGCCGGCGATCCGGCGGCCATCCCGCCGAGAACGGTGACGACGCCGACCGTCGGAGCCGCGAGACCGACCGTCAGGTTCAGCAGCGTGGTCTTGCCCGCGCCATTCGGCCCGACGAGCGCAGCCACGTGGCCGCCTGGGATCGCGAGCGTGCACTCCCGCAGCGCCCAGGCGGTGCCGTACCGCTTGCCGAGACGGTTGGATTCGATGACGTTCATGCGACGCCCTCCGAGACGCCTGCCGCACCGTGCCGCTCGCGAAAGTCCCGGAGTGCGCTGGTGAACAGTGCAACGATCCCGTCCTCGTCCAGACCTCCGTCCTCGGCGGTCGCGAGCCACGTGAGCAGCGAGGCGCGAAGCCGGGAGAGCTCGGGCAGCGTGGCCTGGCTCAGCGTGGCCTTGACGAAGGTGCCCTGGCCTGGATGCCCTGCCGCCAGACCCTTGATCTCGAGCTCGCGGTAGGCCTTGAGCACCGTGTTCGGGTTGATCGCCAGCGACGCGACAACATCTCTGACCTTGGGGAGCCGGTCGCCGGTCGTGAGGTACCCGATTCGCAGCGCGTGCTCGACCTGTTGGACCAGCTGCAGATAGGTCGGCATGCCGGAGGCATGGTCGAGGCGGAACTCGATCGGCGAGGCCGAGCCGGTGCCGGCGCCAGCGCTTGCCGATTTATCTACTGTCATAGGACAAGGTTACAGCAACAACGGGCCGCCCGCAACCCACGACGGTTCAGCGGCGAACGGCCTCGGCGCGCGGTCGTCAGGTGGTGCGGCCTCGGGCGAGGCCGTCGAGCACCGCCCCGAGGACGGCGTGCAACACGTCGTCGCCCACCTCGGCGCTCCCCTCCACGACCGGGGTGGGCATCTCTGTGGCGCTGTCGTCGAGGCTCACGCGAACGGCACCGCCGCTGATCTTCAGCTCGTAGCGGTCCGGCGACCGTGAGGCGCCCGCGGTCTCCCAGTGACTGTCACCCAGCGCAAGGCGAGGATGAAAGTCATCGAGGCGGATCTGGACGGCGCCACTGCTGATGTCGGCGACGACCGCGGTGCCGGGGATCCGTCTCAGCGTCACGCGAAGCACGCCACCCGACACGTGGATGGGCACGACGCCTCGGGGCCGGGGCAGCAGGCATTCCACCTTCGTGGCGCTGCTGTCGAGATGCACCTCACGGAGGTTCACACCGCGCAGGTCGAGGAGCGTGTTCCACGTCGGACCCTGCACCTGGACGCGCCACGGGTGCGCCGGATTGATCTCGATCTCCCCGCGCTGGCTCCCCCGCAGCCGGCGAACCACGAGGCGCTCGTCGCGGAGCACGGCCGGCGCCGCGGCTGCGGTGTCGCTTGGAATGCGGAAGAGCGTCTCCATCGGCGCGCCGGCGTGGACGACGACGCCACGCGACCCCGAGTCGATGGCGAGGGTGATCGTCCTCGGGCTCGCCGCAGGTTGGCCCTCGAATCGCGATGGCGGCTGGGCCACCATGAATCCGAGCATCATCGCGGCCGCTTCGCGCGTCACCCCCTCAGCGGCCCCGAAGCCTGAGAGCACCTCGACGAGGCGCGCGTAGACGGCACTGCGGCGCAGGGCGCTCGGGACCTCAAGGAGGATCCGGTCCCCGTCGCGCTGCGCGGCGACCGTCGCGCCTGCCGCCATGCACAACGAAAGCGACTGCTGCCGGCGGTCTGAGCTCGGCGAGGGGGCGGGCACCTGGGCGAGCAGCGCGTCGGCCACCAGCTCGAGCAGTTCGTCACGGTCGCGCACGTGCCAGTAGAGGGACGCGGCTTTCACGCCCGTCCTCTCCGCAAGGGTCCGCATCGTCAAGGCATCGAGACCCTCCTTCTGCACGAGCTCGAGTGCCGCCTCCGCAAGGCCGGCGCGATTCACACCGCTCATCGGGCGCTTGGTCGGTTCCGTCATGGCCGCGTGGCGAGCATGTTCATGGTACTTGACACACTAACACTGTTAGGGGTAGATTTGCCACGAAACAACCCTAACAACGTTAGCCGTCTCGAAGGAGGGGCCCGATGCACCACCTGGTCTTCATCGCCGTCATCTGGATCGCCTTCGCCGGGCTTGTCGGCACCGTGGGCGCCGCCGGAGGCGGCCCGCGAACGGTCGGCGCCGTGGCGACCGCGGGTGTCTTTCTGGCCGTGATCGGCACCCTGCTGGTGCTGTTCCTGTGACCGCCGCCATCTCAGCCTCGGAGCTGCCGGCCGTCGACGTCGACGCCCTCGTGAAAACGTACGGCAAGGGCGTGCGCGCGCTGCGCGGGGTGAGCTTCCGTGTCGATCGTGGAACGGTGTTCGCCCTGCTCGGGCCCAACGGCGCGGGCAAGACCACGACGATCAAGATCCTCGCCACGCTGAGCCGCCCGGATGCCGGACGCGCGTCGGTGGCAGGCATCGACGTGCTCAGCGATCCCAAGGGCGTGCGCCGGGTCATCGGGTGCGTCGGGCAGAAGGATGCCGTCGATCTCGAGGCGACCGGGCGCGAGAACCTCGTCCTCCAGGGACAGCTGTACGGGATGGGCGGTGCGGACCTTCGCCACCGGGTGGACGAGCTCCTCGACCGGTTCCGGCTCACCGAGGACGGGGGCAGGATCGCCCGAACGTACTCGGGCGGCATGCGCCGCAAGCTGAGTGTTGCCATGGGGCTCGTCCACCGGCCGCGAGTCCTCTTCCTCGACGAGCCGACGACGGGGCTGGATCCGGAAGCGCGCACGGAGATGTGGGCCGAGATACAGCGGCTGTCCGGCGATGACGGCATGTCGGTGCTCCTGACCACTCACTACCTCGACGAGGCGGACCACCTCGCCGATCGCGTCGTGATCATCGATGAGGGCGTGGTCGTCACCGAGGGCACGCCCGACCAGCTGAAGAGCGAGCTTCGCGGTGACGCCATCCAGGTCGAGCTGGTGTCGGGAGCGTCGTCAGAGCAGGCGCTCCGCGCCCTCGGTGGTCTCGATGGACGGCTCCGCGACATGACGTGCATCGGCCGGGCAATCCATGCGCGCGTCGACGATGGAGCCGGCGCGGTGCCCGGCGTCCTCGCCGCGCTCGAACGCGGGGGCGTGGCAGTCGCTGCCGTGACCGTGTCCCGACCCTCGCTCGACGATGTGTACCTCAGCCACACAGGGCGGGCGTTCCACGCCGCCCACGAGGGAGATTCGCGATGAGCACGCTCGTGATGCAGCCCACCCACATGGCCGTCCGCTACCTGCGCGCGCTGTGGCGCCAGCCGCTCTACGTGGTCTTCCAGCTCGTCCAGCCGATGATCTGGCTCTTCCTGTTCGGCCAGCTGTTCAAGAACATCGACCGGCTGCCCGGTTTCGGCGGCACCTCGTACATCGACTACCTGGCACCGGGTGTCCTCGTCATGAGTGCGCTGCTGACGAACGGCTGGAGCGGCACCATGTACATCGTCGACATGGAGCGCGGCGTGCTCGACCGCTTCCTTTCGAGCCCCGCGCGGCGAAGCTCGTTCCTGCTCGGCCAGCTGGGGTACTGGGCGGTCCTCACGGTCATCCAGTCGGTGATCCTCATCGGCCTGTCGATGCTCGCGGGCGCGCGGTTCTCCGGTGGCCCGCTCAGCGTCATCGCGCTGGTCGCCGCCGCGATGCTCCTCGGCACCACGATGGCGTGCCTGTCCAACGCGATGGCATTGCGGTTGCGGCAACAGGACACGGTCATCGCCGCGAACGTGCTGCTGGTGCTGCCCCTCTGCTTCGTCTCCACCGTGTTCATCCCCGCGGCGCTCATGCCCGGATGGATCCAGACGGTGGCTCGGTTCAACCCGGTGAACTGGGCGGTCGAAGCCGGGCGGCAGAGCCTTGTCGCCGGAGTTGACTGGTCGATCGTGCTGTCGCGGCTCGGTGGGCTTGCGGCGCTGGCGCTCGTCTTCGGATGGATAGCCGTGCGCTCATATCGTGCGTATCAGCGCTCGGTGTGATGCCGCAGCAGTCCTGTTAACTCGAGCGCCATCGGTCCATACGAGTATTGGGTCTTACTGCCCTGTCGATCGGGACATTCAAAGCGTACGCTGGCCATGAGAGCCGATAGAGTGGCGAGCGCCGCGGGCTCTCGGAGGTGTCCAGGTGACCGCAGTAGCGTCCGCTCCACCGCGTGCAGTTGAGAATGCGTGGCACAACGCGCAGCGCCAGTTCGATGAGGCAGCAGCATTGCTCGGCCTCGATCCGGCGCTGCGTGTGGTGCTGCGCGAAGTGAAGCGCCAGCTCATCGTCAGCTTCCCCGTGAAGATGGACGACGGCTCGGTGCGCATGTTCGAGGGCTATCGCGTACAACACAACGTGGCCAGGGGTCCCGCCAAGGGCGGCATCCGCTACCACCAGAACGTCAGCCTCGACGAGGTCAAGGCGCTCGCGATGTGGATGACCTGGAAGTGCGCCATCGCCGGCCTGCCGTTCGGCGGCGCCAAGGGCGGCGTGATCGTCGACCCCAAGAAGCTCAGCGTCGGTGAGCTCGAGCGGCTGACCCGTCGCTACGCCAGCGAGATCAGCCTGGTCATCGGACCCGAGTCCGACATCCCCGCCCCGGACGTGAACACCACCCCCAAGGTGATGGCCTGGATCATGGACACCGTATCGATGGAGCATGGCTTCTCGGTTCCAGCGGTCGTGACCGGCAAGCCCATCTCGGTCGGCGGCAGCCAGGGACGCAATGCTGCGACCGGCCGCGGCTGCATGATGGTCGCGCTCGAAGCCTGCAAGAAGCTCGGCATGACCCCCAAGGGGACCACCGTCGCCATCGAGGGATTCGGCAATGCCGGGTCGATCGCGGGCCGGCTGATGCAGGAGAAGGGCTTCACGATCTGCGCGGTCTCTGACACCGGCGGCGCGGTCTACGCACCCGGCGGGCTCGACGTCATGAAGGCCATCGCCCACAAGGCGAAGACCGGATCCGTGGCCGGACTGGCCGGGACCACCGCGATCACCGACGCCGAGCTGCTGGAGCTGCCCGTCGACGTGCTCATCCCGGCTGCGCTCGAGAACCAGATCACGGGCGACAACGCGCCCAACATCAAGGCGAAGCTCATCCTCGAAGCCGCCAACGGCCCCATCACCCCCGACGGTGACGAGATCCTCGAGCGGCGCGGCATCACTGTCGTCCCCGACGTGGTGGCGAACGCGGGTGGCGTGACCGTCTCGTACTTCGAATGGGTGCAGGACCTGCAGTCCTTCTTCTGGGACGAGGACGAGATCAATGCCCGCCTCGAGAAGGTCATGCACAAGGCCTTCACCGACGCCTGGGACAAGGCGCAGGAGCACAAGGTGTCCCTGCGGCACGGCGCCTACTTCCTCGCGATCGAGCGAGTTGCTGAGGCGAGCCTGGACCGCGGGATCTACCCCTAAACCATCAGTCAGGCACGGGCTGGGCCACGGGGCGCATCGCCCCGTGGCCTGGCAGCCCGAGCGCGAGCGGCACTCCGATGACGCCGAACACCGCGAGCGCGGCCAGCGGGAGATAGGCGTTGCCCATCAGCGCCTGGATGACGAGCACCAGCACGACCCCGCCGAGGTTGCCCGCCATCAGCAGGAACCCCGCGGCCGCGCCCTCGCGCGCGATCCCCGCATGGACCGCTGACCAGTCGAGCACCACGGGGAGGCAGGCCATGACCAGGAACCCGGTCGCGAACAGCCACACCGTGAGCCAGACGAGGTTGTGACCGACGTCGGTCGCGGCGAATGCCACGGCGCTGAAGGCGAGCGCGAGGACGAGCATCGGACGTCGCTGATCCCGTGACGCGACGAGCGGCGGCAGGACCGCCGCGCCGACGATCCCTCCGGCGGTGAGCACGGCGATCAGATTCCCCGCGGCACCACCCTCGCTGAAGTTGGCGAGGACCGGCTGGAGCCACGTGGCGACCGCGTTGTACACGCCCATCCCGATGAAGATGAGCCCGGCGAGCAGCCACATGAACCGGTCGCGGACCAGCCATCGGAGGCTCACCGCCGTGGACGCGTCGTCGGGATAGGTCGCCGGCGCGCGCAGCACCACGAGCATCAGCACCGCGCCGATCACCGACGGGATCGCCTCGACGGTGAGCAGGAGCCGCAGCCCGCCCGCGGCGAAGAGTGGGTCCGCGATGAGCACCGACGCCAGGATGCCGACGAAGAGCGCGACGCTGCCGATCGAGATCGCGGTCGCGCGTTCATGTTGCGGGAAGTAGCGCGCGGCGACCTTCGTGATGGCGTTGAGGACGAAGGGCTGGCCCGCGGCGATGATGAACTGCCCGATGAGCTGGACGGCGAACGAGGTCGGCGCGACGACGCGGAGGATCGCGCCCGCGCCGGTGAGCACAGCCCCGAGGGCAAGCGCCTGACCGAAGCGCGCGTCGAGCCGGCGGCCCACCGGCAGCGCGAGGACGACGTAGACGAACGGGAAGATCGCCGCGAGGTCGCCGACCGTGCCGACGTCGACGTGCAGCACCTTTGCCGAATCGGTGTCGACGGCGGCGAAGCTGAGCCACAGCAGCTGCGTGCACGCGGCGAGGAGCGCGTAGATCCCGAGGATCGCCCAGCGGGTCGCGGGGGCGCCGGCGGCGCGGCTGCTCATGCGTTCAACCTCGCGTACACCCCGTGCAGGCGTTGGTACAGGCGGCGGTATTCACGGTACATCGGCTCGTAGACCTTCCGGGCATCCCCCTCCGGCTCGAACGTCGCGGTCACGCCGACCCGCGACGTGACGTCGGCAAGCTCGAGCCTCCCGAGCGACATCGCGGCGAAGAACGCCGCGCCGCGCAGATTCGCGTACATCGGATCGGCGACGCGTTCGATGCGGCGATCGAGGATGTCGGCGTGGATCTGGCACCAGAGATCGGACACCGCGCCGCCCCCGATGATGCGCAGCACCGGCATGGGGCGTTTGATGAAACGCTCGACCGCGTCGAGCAACCATCGCGCGTTGAACGCCACACCCTCGAGCACTGCGCGCACGAGGTGCGCACGTTCCGTCGTCATCGAGATGTTGAGGAACGCGGCGCGGAGCGTGCGATCCTCGACAGGGCTGCGCTCGCCGTTGAGCCACGGCGTGAAGAGCACCCCTCCGGATCCCGGTGGCACGGTCCCGGCGAGCGCGGTGAGCTGTGAATATTGAGCGCCACTGTCGCCCTCTGCCGGTGCGCCGATTGAACTCGCGCAGCCACTCCAGACACACGCCCGCGGTCTCGTGATTGTTGGCCACCAGGTAGGAACCGGCCTGAACGCCCGGCACGGACGCCACCTGGTGGAAGACGTCCGTCCGCTTGAAGGGCACCTCGCAGCCGATCCACGCGCTCGTGCTGATCGTCATGTGCCCCGCATACGGCTCGACCGCACCCGAACCCAGATAGCCGGTGTGGAGATCGGGGACGCCGGCAACCACCGGGATGCCCTCCGGCAGCCCGAGCTCCGCAGCGACGGTGGGCTGGACGACGCCCAGGACGCTGCCCGTCGGCAGAATCTCCGGGAGGCGTGACGCGTCGCGGCCCGACCGGCGCACCAGCGCGGGAACGTACCCGTGCTTCGCGCTCGGTCGGTTGTCCGTCAGCCAGGAGAGGATCATCGACGCCTGGCTCGCGGCCCGGCGGCCGGTGAACCGCATGCCGAGGTAGTCGAGGGGCTCGAGCAGCGTCTCGGTCTTCGCGTAGACCTCGGGGTTGCGCTCGCGCAGGTGCAGGTGGTGCCCCAGTGGGTCGGCACCGCCCGGTGAGGGCGCTCCACCCGTCAGGCGCAACCACGCGACGATGTTTCCGGGCGAGTACCCAACGACGTTGACCCGGCCGCCGAGGCGCTTCGCCGCAAGCGCCCCGCCGCGGGTGTCGGACCAGAGCCTGCACGGCGCCACGGCCGTGCCTTCCGTTGCCGACCGGCACCGTCGAGCCCCACTGCCCCGTGATTCCCACGCCGATGGCGTCGCCGGGCGCGACGCCGGATGCCAGCACCTCGGCAACACCGGCGTGGATCCCGCGCCACCAGGCCTCGGGATCCTGTTCTGCGCCGCCATCGCTTGTGAACGTCGTGCTGACACTGCGATGCGCGACGGCGAGCAGCTCACCATCGAGGCTCACCGCGCCGGTCTTGGGCCCCCCGGTGCCGAGGTCGACCGCCAGGATCCAGGGCTCGGCCATCGCCTCAGGGAACCACCTCGTACATCGCGTCGAGCGCGGCGCCGAACAGCATGTCGAGCGCCTCGTTGCCCTCGGGCGAGCCACCGAGGCCGTACAGCGCGCCGCTCTTCGCCGGGCCGAGCCCCGGCGTCTTCGCATACGCGACGGCCTCGCGCAGGTCGTCGACGAATGCGTCGGCGACGCCGGGCGCGGTGTTCGGGCGAGTCACGCAGAAGTGGAGGCCGGGCGGGAGCTGGAGCGCGTTGAGGCGCCAGCCCCTGCTGATGAGGAGGTCGTTGACGTGATAGATGTCGATGCCCCGTCCCTTGAAGGCGATGATGAACGTCGGATCGCCGAACACCTCGAGCTCGGGGATCGACGCGACGCCCTCGAGGATGGTCGCGGCGGTGTCGAAGATCCGCTCCGCGATCTCGAGATATCCCTGCTCGCCGAGGCTCAGCATCGCGGCCCATGCCGCCGCGACCACACCACCCGAACGGCTCCCGGAGAGTCCGGGCGACATGTAGATCCCACCCGGCCAGTCGGGATAGCTGAAGTACTGGTAGTGCCGCAGCGTGCTGTTCCGATACAGCAGCACCGACGTGCCCTTGAGCGCGTATCCGAACTTGTGGGTGTCCGCGGAGATGGACGTGACACCGGGAAGACGGAAGTCGAAGACGGGGATCGGATACCCGAGCCGCTCACCCCAGGGCAGGATGAACCCGCCCATGCAGCCGTCGACGTGCAGACCGATGTCACGCTCCAGCGCGAGCGCCGACATCTCGTCGATCGGGTCGATGAGCCCGTGCGGATAGTTGCCCGCCGAGCCGACGATCGCCACCGTGTTGGGTGTGACGCGCTGGCGCATCCAGTCGACGTCGGCACGCCAGTCAGCGCGCACCGGTCCCTGGATGAGCTTGATCCCCAGCATGTGCGCGGCCTTCTGGAGGGCGACGTGCGCCGTGAACGGGACGATGACCTCGGGCTCGGTGATGCCCTTCTCCACCCTGCCCCGCTCGCGATAGACGAGCATCGGGTTGATGAGGCTCTCGGTGCCACCGAACGTGATCACGCCGCAGACGCTCTCGCCCGGATGGTGCTCGGACACCGCGTCGCCGTGCATGAGTGAGGCGGTCATCGCGACGATCTCGCCCTCGAGCTTGGTGGCGCTCGGGTACATGTCGCGCTGCAGCACGTTGGCGTGCGCGAACAGCCCGTAGGCCTCGGTGAGGAATCGGTAGTGGTCGTGGCCGCCGTGGTAGATCGAGCCGGAGACCCGGCCCGCGTTGGCCATCTGGTCCTCCTCCTCGGCCATCGCGCTCAGCTCGGCGAGGATGCTCTCGCGCGTGCGCGGTTCCGCGGGGATCCGATGATGCGTCTCGAAGCGGTTGCGATACGGGTGGAAGTCGATCAGGGCTCCGAAGTCCTGGGATTCCTGGGCCACCTTGTGCTCCTCCTCGAGGCCTGGGATCACCCCGACGCCCTGCGCCGGCCCAGAGTCCTGGATCCGGACCTTATCGTGCCGAGCCACGCGCGGTCCGGAAGCGCGCGCGGAGGGATGGGCGCAGACCGGCCGCCGAGTCTATGCTCGCCCGCGATGGCTGACGACGTCGTGGTGGTCGAGGCGTCCGGTCGCGAGATCGCGATCACCAACCCGGGCAAGGTCTATTTCAACGAGCGGGGCGACACCAAGCTCGATCTGGTCCGCTACTACCAGTCGGTCGAGGAGCCGCTGCTGCGTGCGATGGGCGGCCGGCCGGTGCTGCTGCAGCGTTTCCCGAACGGTGCGAGTGGGCCGTCGTTCTTCCAGAAGCGCGTGCCCGACGCCCGCCCCGACTGGCTCGAGACGACGATCGTGAGCACCCCGAACGGCACCACGTCGCGCGCGCTCGTGGCCGCCGACCTCGCTCACGTCCTGTGGGCCGTGAACCTGGGGTGTCTCGGCTTTCACGTGTGGCCGTCGCAGGCTGCCGACCCCGAGCACGCCGACGAGCTCCGCATCGACCTCGACCCGAGCCCGGGAGTCACGTTCGCGATGGTGCAGGAGGCCGCTCGTGAGGTGCACGGTCTCTTCGACGGGCTCGGGGTCGTATGTCTTCCGAAGACCACCGGCAACCGCGGCATCCACGTGTACGTGCGCCTCCAGCCGCAATGGACGTCCTACGAGGTGCGCTCGGCCGCGGTGGCGGTGGCGCGCGAGCTCGAGCGCCGGCGTCCGGACCTCATCACCGGCGCGTGGTGGAAGGAGGAACGCGGACGACGTGTTTTTGTCGATTTCAACCAGAACGCGCCGCACAAGACGATCTTCGGTGCATGGTCGGTACGGGCACGGCCTGGAGCCCAGGTGTCCACGCCGTTCTCGTGGGATGAGCTCGACGCAGTCGTTCCGGACACCCTCACGATCGTCACCGTCCCGCCGCGCGTGGAGCGCGACGGCGACCCGTGGCAATCGATGTCGGCGGCGCCGCAGTCACTCGAGCCCGTCCTCAAACTGCACGAACGGGACACCGCCGACGGGCTTGTCGATGCGCCCTGGCCGCCGCAGTACCCGAAGATGCCCAACGAGCCGTCGCGCGTCGCGCCGAGCCGCGCGCGCAAGCCCGACGTATCCGAGGGGAGCGGCGGTATCTGATCGGCGGAACCTTCCGTTCGCCCAGTCCCTCAGGAGATACATCGTGCCCCAACGGCAACGCCCCAAGACCTCGCGAAAGCAGATCGTGCTCATTGCCCATGACAATCGCAAACCCGACCTGCTCGAATGGGCGCGCTTCAACCGTGAAACGCTGTCGCGCCATGACCTCCACGGCACCGGGACCACGGGTGCGATGGTCGCCGACGAGCTTGGGTTGACAGTCCACCGGTTCCTCAGCGGCCCGCTCGGCGGAGATCAGCAGGTCGGCGCCGCGATCGCCGAGGGACGAATGGACCTGATCATCTTCTTCTGGGATCCGCTTGAACCGCATCCACACGACGTCGATGTCAAGGCGCTGCTCCGCATCGCCGTCGTGCACAACATTCCGATGGCGTGCAATCGCGCGACCGCAGACTACATCCTGTCGAGCCCGCTGATCGACGAGATCTATCCACGGTCGCTCGACCAGGTCGGAACATCGCGCCCGGCCGTGTAGAGGCCGTCCCCGCAAACTCCGGTTCCTACCCGGACGAGAGGAGATGCGCCACGCCGCCGGCCGCAGGCGTGCCTTCGTTGGTGATCCGCAGTCCTGTCGCGGGATTGAAGAGATGCAGGCGGCGAGGGGCCGTCGACAGGACGACCGAAGCGCCGACCTTCAGCGAGTTGTCGACGTCGACGATGGCGACCACGTCGTTGCCCGCGCAGACGCCGTGGATCAGCTCGTCGTTGCCGAGGAACTCGACCACATCGATGGCGACGTCGAGATTGAGGCCCGGCCCGTCCAGCGCTCCAACCGCGAGGTGCTCGGGCCGGAACCCGACGGTGACGGTCTGCAGCGCGAGGTCGCGGAGTTGCGCCGCCTGCGCGTCGTCCGCCCGCACCTCGCATCCCTCCGCGGTGAGCCGCGTCGCCCCACCCTCCTGCGCCACCTTCATCTCGATGAAGTTCATCGCGGGGGAGCCGATGAACCCGGCGACGAACCGGTTGAGCGGCGTCTCGTAGAGCTCCTTCGGAGTTCCGGCCTGCTGGAGGACGCCCTCGTTGATCACGGCGATCCGGTCGCCCATCGTCATCGCCTCGACCTGGTCGTGGGTGACGTAGATCATCGTCGCCTCGAGCCGCGTGTGCATGCGCGCGATCTCGGCGCGTGTCTGCACGCGGAGCTTGGCGTCCAGGTTCGACAGCGGCTCGTCCATGAGGAAGACCGCGGGATCGCGAACGATCGCGCGGCCGAGCGCGACGCGCTGGCGCTGGCCTCCTGAGAGCTGTCCCGGCTTGCGGTCGAGATAGCGGTCGAGGTCGAGGATCCGGGCGGCGTCGATCACCGCCTTGTCGATCTCCTCCTTCGCGGTCTTGCGCAGCTTCAATCCGAACGCCATGTTGTCGCGCACGCTCATGTGCGGATAGAGCGCGTAGCTCTGGAAGACCATGGCGATGTCGCGATCGCGCGGGGGCAGGTTGTTGACGACGCGATCGCCGATGCGCACCTCGCCGCTCGTGATGTCCTCGAGGCCGGCGATCATGCGCAGGGCGGTGGTCTTGCCGCACCCTGACGGACCGACGAGGCACACAAACTCGCCGTCCTTGATGTCGAGATTCAGCTTGTCGACCGCAAGCGCGCCGCCGCCGTCGTATCGCTTGGTCAGATCGTCGAGGACAACGCCGGCCATCTACACGCTCCTCATTTGACCGCCCCGGCGAGCACGCCTCGGACGAAGTACCGCTGGAAGGCGAAGAACACGATCAACGGGACGATGATCGAGATCATCGCGCCTGTGGAGACGACCCAGTAGTTGTTGGCAAGCTGTCTCGTCTGCCCGTAGAGGTACATCGTGAGTGTGATATGTGGGTTGCCGCCGAGGAAGATCAGCGCAACGAGCAGGTCGTTCCACACCCAGATGAACTGAAAGATCGCGAGCGACGCGGCGGCGGGCAACCCGAGAGGGAGCACCACCCTTCGGAACAGCGTCCACTCCCCCGCGCCATCGATGCGTCCCGCTTCCAGCAGGTCGTGCGGGATGCCGGTGTAGAAGTTGCGCATCAGGAAGATCCCGAACGGCAGCCCGAACGCGACATGGAAGATGATCACGCCCGCGACGCTGCCGAACAGCCCGAGCCCCGTCGCATCGTCGACTGTCTTGTAGAGACTCGCGACGGGGATCAGGGCCATCTGCAAGGGCAGCACCAGCATGGCCACGATGAGCAGGAAGACGACCGTGCGTCCGCGCCACCTCCCGAACACGAGCGAGTACGCGGTGAGACTAGAGATGATCGTCACGAGGATCGTGACGGGGATGGTGATCGCCGCCGATGTGAGCAGCGAGTCGAGGATGCTACCCGGCTTGAAACCGGCCGAGAACAACGCCTGATAGTTGCTGAAGGTGAGCTGTGCCGGCGCGGTGAACACGGTCCACCACCCTGACTGCGAGAAGGCGCTCTCGGGACGGAGCGAGATGATGGCGATCCCGACGGCGGGCACGAGCCAGAAGATCGCGATGACGGCAAGCACGATGTTGAGCACCAAGCGGGACGGGCGCAGTCGGACGCGACGTTTCGGCCTCGCCGTGATGGCCGTGGCGCTCGCCGGAAGCGATGCGGCCTGCATTGCACTCATCCTCGAATCCTCTTGAGGTTCAACAACATTGCCGGAACGACCAGGACGAAGAGGATCACCGCGAGCGCCGCAGCGAGACCGGCGCCGCCGGTGCTGTTGAACAGGCTGTAGATCTGTGTGGCGATCGTCGACGTGGCGCCTTGTGCAGACGGCTCCGCCATATTGATGATGATGTCGAAGATCTTCAGCACGTTGATGAGCATCGTGATGAAGACGACGACCAGCACCGGCCTGAGCATGGGCACTGTCACCCTGCGCAACGTCTGCCACTCGGTCGCCCCGTCGATCTGCGCAGCCTCGAGTACCTCGCGGTTGAGCGCGGCCAGCCCGGCGCCGATCACGACCATCGCAAACCCCGCCCAGATCCAGAGGTAGGCGATGATCATCGAGATGTCGGCGATCGGCAGGCTCAGGAGCGCCTGTTCCGTCTGATTCAGGTTGCTCGTCGGGGTCAACGATTGCGAGCCGATGAAGTCGATGCCGGTGAATCCCGCCTGGAAGTTGTTGGCCGTGATCTGCACCCGGTAGTCGCCGGAGCCGACACCGTCGAAGGTGAACGTGCCGTCCTTGCCGGTGGTCGTCGTCGCGACGGAGCTGCCGCCGCTGCTGAGCAGGGCCAGGTGCAGCCCCGCTATGCCGTCCTCGTCCGGGAAGACCTGCCCGCGAGTGCTGAAGTGCTTCGGCGAGAAATCGCGCCACACCAGACCTGTGACGGCGCCCGGCTTCGCGGCAGGTTCGACCGCAGTGGTCGCGCCCGCCGCCTGCAGGCTCGTCGCGGCAATCCCGATCAACCCCATCTCGACCGTGCTCCCCGCGCTGATGGTCGACTTGCTCTCCAGCGTGCCGCCCGCACCGGATCGGACATTCGTCGATGCCAGCGCCGAGACCGTGTCCCCGGTGGACGTGTCGACCGGGTAGAGACCGGGAGGGTTGACCGCGTTGCTGACACCCTGGATCGCTGCATTGATCATGCCGGTGTGGGGATCGTTGAAGAAGATCGACGCCCACGTCAGCCCGGCGGCGGTCGCGCTGAAGACCAGGGGCATGAACACGATCGTCTTGAACGCCGTCCCCCACCGGATCCGCTCGGTCAGCACCGCGAACACCAGCCCGAAGAACGTGACGAAGAACGGGAAGACCACGACCCAGACGACGTTGTTCTTCAGGGAGACGATGATCGCGGTGGTCGAGAAGATGTCCTTGTAGTTCCCGAGCGCGATGAAGTTCGTGCCGCTTGAGTCGTACAGGCTGCGCACGATGGTTGCGATGAAGGGGTACACGACGATCAGCGCCAGCCACAGCACACCCGGGAGCAGGAAGAGCAACGAGCCCAGGTGGCTGCGCCAGCCACCTCCACCGACCGGCTTTCCGATCGTCGGCAGCACCTCGGTCACGGGCGCGGCCGGTTCCGGAGCCAGCGTGTCGGTCGCCACTGTCAAGACGGTGCCCTCACCACAGTGCCGGAGATGCTACGGCCGCAGACGAGGGATGGCAACCGGTCTCATACCAGAGAACCATTGCGTTTCGAGTGAAGAGGGAGTACACAGGCGTCATCACCTTTCGTTAATGGCTCCGCGGGCGCGTGCCCGCTCGAGCGCAGGAGGACGGTTCATGGCAAAGGTCGGCACGACCGGCAAGCTGGCAGTGGTGGCTGCCGGCATTCTTGGAGTCGCAACCGCGTGCGGCTCTTCGTCGTCCCCGGCGTCAAGTTCGAGTTCGAGCTCGTCCAGCTCGCACATCGGTGGATCGGTGAGCCTCTGGGCGGAGTGGACGGCCCAGGAGCAGCAGGACTTCCTCGCCGCCCTGCAGCCGTTCGAAGCCGCGACGGGGATCACCGTGAACTACCAGGGCAAGGGCAGCAACATGGACACCGCGCTCACCAGCGCGGTCTCCGGTGGCTCGCCGCCCGACGTCGCGCTGGTGCCGGACCCCGGAACCTTGCAGAGCCTCGCGAAGGCCGGCTCGATCAAGGACCTGACGAGCGTGATCGGCAGCCTCAGCTCGAACTTCGGCGCTGCGTGGAACTCGCTGGCAACGTACAACGGCAAGCTCTACGGCGTCTGGTTCAAAGGCGCGAACAAGAACACCATCTGGTACAACCCGGCTGAGTTCACCGCGGCGGGCATCACGTCGCCGCCGACGACCTGGGAGCAGCTGATCACCGACGCCCAGCAGCTCAAGGCCGCGGGCATCGCGCCCTTCTCGCTGTGCACCGACGTCGGATGGCCCGTCGCCGACTTCTGGCAGAACGTCTACCTGAAGACGGCCGGCGCCGATGCCTACGACAAGCTGGCGACGCATGCGACCAAGTGGACCGACCCGACCGTGACCACGGCATTCACCACGTTCGGTCAGCTGGTCGGCGACCCCTCGCTCCTGGCCGGCGGGCTGTCGGGATCGCTCGCGAACAACTACCCGACATGTGTCGACAAGGTCTTCCCCAAGCAGGGCTCGCAGCCAAAGGCGGCGATGGTCTTCGAGGGTGACTTCGTCGTCAGCGAGATCACGGGGAACTCGAGCACCTACGCGCCCGGCACCACCGGGGCAGGCGGTGCGGCGTGCACCACGGATCCGAAGGCAACCCCCTGCTACGACTTCTTCCCATTCCCGGCGCCGTCTGCTGACGCCGCCAACCAGTCGGCGGTGCAGGGTGCCGGCGACGTGGCGATGATGCTCAACTCGACACCCCAGGCCAAGGCGCTGATCACGTACCTCGCCGGATCGCAGCCCGGCTCGATCTGGGCCAACCTGGGTGGGTTCGCATCGCCGAACAAGCAGGTGACAGCGAGCGCCTACCCGGACCCGGTGTCGAAGGCGGACGCGCAGGCACTCGTCGGTGCGACGGGGTTCGTGTTCAGCCTCGACGACCTCCAGGGCAGCTGGGAGCAGTCGATGTGGGCGGACCTCATCAACTTCCTCAAGGATCCGAGCAGCGTCTCGTCGATCGAGGCGACCATGGACCAGCAGGCGACCGCAGCGCTCGGTCACTAGCAACTGACCATGCCGTCAGTCGGCCGGCCCGGCTCCACGGAGTCGGGCCGGCGGCTGCGGCGTGTCGCTTTCCAATCCCGCCAGGGAGCATGCACCGCCTCGGCGAGGGAGTGCACCGGCTGATCTCGCCGGGGCCATCCGCGCGAGTTGCAAAGACGGGTGCGGAAACCCGCGACCGACCCGTGACAGGAGTGCATGCGAATCGACCGGACCTGCGGCACCAGACTGTGCGGATGACGCCATCCACGGCTGCCTCCGAGCTGCCGGAGATTCAAGCGCACCTTGCCGGCGACCCCGGCCCTGGAGCGCTGGACCGGGCGCGACTCCTCGAAGCCATCGCCTTCCAGTCAGAGGTGGCCGGGGCGGGAGCGGGTGCCAACGCGACCATGCGTGTGGTCACCGAGCGTGCTCAGCACCTCACCGAGGCGGACGGCGCCCTGTTCGAGCTGGCCGACGGGGACGAGATGATCTCGCAGGTCGTGACGGGCGCCGCGGAGGCGAGCCTCGGAGCGGTGATCGCCGCGACGGCGGACATGTCGAGGCTCGCGGTCACGAGCGGCGAGGTGCAGACCTGCCCCAACTCGAGGATCGACCTTCGCGTCGATCGCAAGGCGTGCCGGCGGGTCGGGCTGCGCTCGATCCTCTGCGTCCCGGTGAGCCACCGCTACGAGACGGTGGGAGTCCTCAAGGTGTTCTCGTCGCGCAGCAATGCATTCGACGAGACCGACATCGCGGTGCTGCGCATGCTCGCAGGGACGGTCGCGGGGGCCATGACCCAGGCACAGCTTGTCGAGCAGCTCGGTGCCCTCGCGCGAACCGATCCGCTCACCGGGCTGCCCAACCGGGGCGCGTTCGAAGAGGAGGCATGGCGCCAGCTGGCGTTCGCTCGCCGCCAGGGACATCCGCTCTGCTTCGGGCTGCTCGATCTCAATGCGGATCGGAGGCACAAGGATGTGCCCGCACCCACGAGCACCGATCAGCTGCTGCGGGAGACGTCGACCCGCTGGCGGGGGGTCCTTCGAACCGAGGATCTCCTTGGACGGTGGCGTGACAAGGAGCTGGCCATCCTCCTGCCCAACTGCACGACGAAGAACGCAGTCCAGCTCTGCTGGCGGCTGCGCGAGGAGGCGCCGGCAGGTCAGACGTTCTCGGCAGGGCTCGTCGCGTACCAGGGAACGGAGACCGTGCTCGACCTCGTCGCCCGCGCGGACGCATGCCTCAGCCGCGCGAAGGCGAAGGGTCGCGACCGCACGGTTGCCGAGGGTCTCGTCGACATCGACTGACGCCCCGACGCGGCCGCGCCGCACCGGAAGCAATCTCCCCGCAGGTGCTGCCACACTCGGCGTACGACCCGCCGACAAGGAGGCACCTCGTGGGCATCAGCGAGCATCCGACTCTCACCGCCGACCTCGTCGGCGACCCGGCGGGATACGCGGTTTCGTCGTCGCACGTGGAGCGGTTGATCGCCGAGGCGGAGACGGAGTTCCCGGCGTGGGAGGTGATCAAGGACGTCGTCGACGAGTTCATCGACCTCGCGCTCAACTACCGCCAGAGCGGGCATCCGGGCGGCTCGCGGTCGAAGGTGCACCTGCTCCTGTCGACACTGCTGTCCGGGGCGATGCGGTGGGACATCCGCCGCCCCTGGCTGCCGTTCGCCGACCGCTTCGTGCTGTCCGCGGGGCACACGGTCCCGCTCGTCTACACGACACTCGCCGCGCTCAACGAGACGCTGCGGATCCGTGCCGCTCGCGACCCCGATCCGGCGTTCGCGTTTCCCGACGGTGGGCAATGGGCGCTCACATACGAGGAGCTGCTCAAGCTGCGTCATCGCGACGGTCTGCCCGGCCACGCGGAGATGGCGGGGAAGACGCTGTTCCTGAAGTTCAACACCGGGCCGTCGGGCCACGGGATGCCGCCGTCGGCAGGTGAGGCACTTGCGCTGAAACGAGCCGGCGCCGGTGACGTCCGGGTCTTCGTCGTCGAGGGAGAGGGCGGCCTCACCGCGGGCGCGAGCCACGAAACCCGAAACGCGGCGTGGGGTCTCGGCCTCTCCAACCTCGTGTTCCTCCTCGACTGGAACGACTTCGGCATCGACGACTTCCCCGCCTCCTCGGTGGTGCCGGGCACGCCGGCGACCTGGTTCGGCGCCTATGGATGGCGCGTATGCGGCACGCCCGAGGGCAGCGAGTGGGGCCCGGTGACGCGGGCCGTGCTCGAGGCGGCGCGCGGCGACAACCCCGAGCACGTTCCGTCGGTCGCCTGGTTCCGCACTCGCAAGGGCCGCGGGTACGGCAAATACGACAACAAGAGCCACGGATCCCCGCACCCGATGAACAGCGCGCCGTTCTGGGAGGTCCGCCACGGGTTCATGGCGAAGTACGGCATGACGTACGCCGGCGTCGACGAGCCGCCGCCCTCGGACCCCGCCGCGCTCCGCGATCAGGCCGCGGAGAACCTGCGCCGTGCGGCTGCCGTGCTCGCCGACCATCCCGACGTCGTCGACGCCATCTCCGACCGTCTCGTGCAACTCGCCTCGACGGTGCCCGAGCGGATCGAGGGGCTCGAGATCGGCGGCCGCGGCGCCGAGATCTTCGCCGACCCGCGGTTGACCGACTATCGGAGCTACCCGTCGGAGGTCTACCGCAAGCCCGGGGAGAAGCAGCCGAACCGCGCCGCGCTCGGCGCCTGGAGTGCCTGGATCAACGCGATGGCAAAGCGCGACTACGGCCGGCCGCTGTTCCTTGCCGCGTCCGCGGACCTCGCCGATTCGACGAACCTCGCCGGGTTCGGCAAGGACTTCGGTGACATGCCCGGGTTCGGCTGGTACGAGCGCACCAGGAATCCGAGCGGGGCACTGCTCCCCACCGAGATCACCGAGTTCACGAACGCCGGCATGATGGTCGGGCTCGCGACGGTCAACATGGCCGACGATCCGTTCACGTCGTTCAACGGCTTCTGGGGCGCGTGCTCGACGTACGGCTCGTTCAGCTACCTGAAGTACGGCGAGATGCGGCTCTTCAGCCAGCTCGCCCAGGACTGCGAGCTGAAGATCGGGAAGGTGCTCTGGGTCGCCGGCCACTCGGGACCGGAGACCGCCGAGGATTCGCGCACGCACTTCGGGATCTACGAGCCCGGCGTGACGCAGCTCTTCCCGGAGGGCAAGGTGATCGACCTGCACCCGTGGGAGTACAACGAGGTCCCGGTCGTGCTCGGCGCCGCCCTCGCCACCGACGTGCCGATCATCGCCCTCCATCTCACCCGGCCCACGATCGAGCTGCCCGATCGCGAGGCGCTCGGGATGCCGAGCCACTTCGAGGCGGCGCGCGGCGCCTATGTGCTGCGTCCGTTCCGGTCCGACCGGCCCGCGATGGGAACCGTCTTCGTGCAGGGCACCACGACCACCGCCAACCTCGTCAAGGCACTGCCCGACCTCGATGAGCGCGGGCTCAACGTGAAGATCATCGCCGCCATCAGCCCGCAGCTCTTCCGCATGCAACCGGCGGAGTACCGCGAGAGCGTGATCACCCCAGCGGACCGGCTTGATGCCATGGCCATCACCAACCGCACCGTGAAGCTCATGCGCGATTGGGTGAATGGACCGCTCGCCGCCGAGTACTCGATGGGCGCCGACTGGGACGACCGCTGGCGCACCGGTGGATCGGTCGACGAGGTCATGGACGAAGCGCACCTCAGCAAGCAGCACATCCTCGACGGCATCGAGCGATTCGTGCGTGACCGCACACAGCGGCTCCGGCGATTGCATGACATGGTGGACGCAGCCGACCGGCGCGAGTGAGTCGCGGATCGGGCACGGTGCCCTATCCTCGACGGCCATGACCGTCCAGCCCGCCGACCTCGCCATCGAGGTGAGCGCACTGCACAAGTCCTTCGGGAAGGTGCACGCGTTGCGTGGCATCGACTTCACGGTGCCGCGCGGCACCGTGCTCGGGATGCTCGGGCCGAACGGCGCGGGCAAGACGACAGCCGTTCGCGTGCTGACCACGCTGCTGCATCCCGACTCGGGTCGTGTCGTCATCGAGGGGCACGACGTCGTGCACGAGGCCGCGGCGGTGCGCCGCCGCATCGGGCTGGCCGGGCAGGCGACCGCGATACAGCCCGAGCTCACCGGGCGCGAGAACCTGCAGATCATGGGTCGCCTCAACCACATGGACCGTGCGAGCGTGAGAACGCGGAGCGCCGACCTGCTGGAACGATTCGAGATCGCCGAGGCCGCGGACCGTCCCGCGAAGACGTACTCCGGCGGCATGCAGCGACGCCTCGACCTCGCAGCCAGCCTGATCGCAGAGCCGTCGGTGCTCTTTCTCGATGAACCGACGACCGGGCTCGACCCGCACGGCCGGCTGGGGATGTGGGAGATCATCCGCGAGCTGGTCGGTCGCGGCACGACCCTGCTGCTCACCACGCAGTATCTCGACGAGGCGGACGAGCTCGCCGACACCATCGTGGTCGTCGATCGCGGCAAGGTCATCGCATCCGGAACCCCCGATGAGCTGAAGGATCAGGTGGGCGGCGACCTGCTCGAGTTCACCGTCCCCGACCGCACTCGCCTGGATGCGGCCGTCGCAGCGGTGGCGCCGCTGTCAGACACCGCGCCGAACGTCGAGGTGGAGACCCGCCGGGTGAAGGTGAAGGCGGGCAGCCAGGGGTCGCAGGCGCTCGTCGACGCGGTGCGCCGACTCGACGCGGCAGGCGTCGTCACCGAGGATCTCGCGTTGCACCGACCGTCGCTCGACGATGTCTTCCTCGCGGTGACCGGCCACGCGGCCGAGGCCGAATCGGAGGGCGCGCATCGACGCGCGGGAACCCGGCACGCGCCGGCTGCGATGGAGGGTTGAGCGTGATCGCGGAACGGACGCATGCGCCGATGTCGCCGAACGTGATGCAGCTGGCGCGCTGGGCTGTCAGTGACGCGCTCGTGATGACCAGGCGCAACCTGCTGGTCTGGATGCGCGTGCCGGCGTACCTGGTCTTCACCGTGGTGCAGCCGGTCATCTTCGTCCTCCTCTTCCGGTACGTGTTCGGGGGAGCGATCCACGCCCCCGGATCAGGTGGTTACGTCGACTATCTGATGCCGGGGATCATCGGCCAGACGGCAGCATTCGCCACGTTCGCCACCGCGATCGCCCTCGCGCAAGAGGCGACCAAGGGCGTCATCGATCGCTTCCGGGCGATGCCGATGTCGCGATCCGCGGTGCTCGCCGGCCGCCTCATCGCCGACTCGATCCGCATGATGATCGTGATCCTCGTCATCGTCGGCGTCGGCTACCTCGTCGGGTTCCGGTTCCACAACGGTGTGCTCGGCGCCATCGGCATGGTGCTGCTGGCCGAGGCATTCGGCATCACCGTGTGCGCGGTCTCGGCATTCATCGGGCTCGCCATCAAGGACGAGGAGTTGGTGCAGGCGTTCGGACTCATCTGGCTCTTCCCACTCACCTTCGTGAGCTCGGCGTTCGTGCCCATCGCGACGATGCCCGGGTGGCTGCAGGTGTTCGCCAACAATCAGCCGGTCACGCTCGTGATCAACGCGATGCGGGCCATGGCGCTGGGTGGTCCGCAGTTCCCGCTCAATCCCGCGCTCTGGCAGAGCCTCGCGTGGCTCGCGGGCGTGCTCATCGTCTTCACCCCGCTCGCGGTGCGCAGCTATCGCAGGGTGGGCTAGCCGGGCAGGCTCGGGCTAGACGTCGGCTCGCTGCAGGGTGTGCGGACCGTAGATCATCGCCGTGCACTCGCCGCTGCGGTCCACGTTGAAGCTCACGTGCTCGCCGAGGTGACCGTAGTCATCCCCCTCGACGATCGTGAAGCTCCGCGCGCCCTCGGGAAGCAGCCGCGCGGCGGCGGCGAGGGGGAAGGCCATCTCGGGATCGACGAGGTACAGCGAGCGATTGATCCGCGCGACGATGAACTCGCCCGAATCGCCGCGGAACTGCCCGGTGAACTTCGCGAGACTCGACCGCGTGTGCCCGTGGCTCGTCTCCGACGCCGCATCCCATCGCCGGGCGACCCAGGCGATCGTGTGGAAGATCGCATCGACGGAGAGCGCGGCCGTGGAGCCGATGGTATTGGTCAGCACGGCCGCGGCGACGCGAAGTTCGGGCGAGAAGCCGATCTTGGTGTTGAAGCCGGGGTATCCCCCGCTGTGACCGCGGATCGCGATGCCGTCGACATGCCAGATCATCCAGCCAAGTCCGTGGTTCGGTTCCTCGAACCGCTGCCACTGGGTGCGCTGCATCTCGCGTCGTGACAGTTCCGACAGCAGGACACCGGAACCGGGGAAATGGGCCTGCTGATAGGTGAGCAGGTCGGGGACGGTTGACACGAGCCCGCCGGCGGCCGCGAACGCGCGGGCTTCGCTGGGGCGTGCCGCACGAGGCTCCTCACCTCGTCGATGCGCGTGGTAGCCGGTCGCCAGCGTGTTGCGCACGCGTGAGGTCAGTGAGGGCGCGCTGCTGTTCAACCGCAACGGCTTGAGGACATCCCGCTGCAGGAGCGCCTCGAACGGCGTCGCGGTGACGACCTCGAGTGCCTCGCCGAGCAGGACATATGCGATGTTGGAGTAGCGGAAGCCCATCGACGGCTCAGCGAACGTGAGCTGCCGGCGGACCTCGCGGCGCACCGTCTCACGATCCGGGAAGTCCTCGTCACCCCAGTGATTCGAGCCGTCGCGGATGACACCTCCCGCATGGATCAGGAGATGACGAATGGTGATCTCCCGGGCATGGGGCAGGCGGCGCGTCCACGCAAGGTACGTGGCGATCGGTTCGTCGAGGCGCAATCTGCCGGCCTCGACCTGCTGCATGACCAGCGTCGCGGTCATCGTCTTCGTGATCGACGCGCACCGGTAGCTCGTGCGATCCGATGTCGCGGGACGGCCCTCGGCGATATCGGCGACCCCCCACGCGTCCATCAGCACGACACGATCCTGGTGGCTGATCCCGAAGGAGATCCCCGGCACGCCCGCGCTCAGCGCCCTGAAGCGGATCCAGCGCCGCGCGATCTCCGCAGCATCATTGAGCTGGCGAGGGCTGACCGTCATCGGCACGAAATGTACCCCGTCGCATCCTGCGGTCGCGTCGACCGCGGATGGGCAGTACGCGCGCCCTCCTACGTGCGCTTGCTGATCCCCTCTTTCCAGATGAGCTTCAGCATGCTGGGGTGCTCCGACACGGTCGCGACGGCAAGCGCCTTGTGCAGGAAGCGATCATCGGTGAGCTGGCGGAGCAGGACATCGGCGAGGTCGGCACGGGAGGTGAAGTGTCCCTTGACGTGCGATTCGGCGACGCGGTAGTCGGTCACTGCCGGTGTGTCGAACAGACCGGACGGCCGGACGATCACCCAGTCGACATCGCTCCCCTGCACGAGCGCTTCCATGCGGCGCATGTCCTCGTAGAGCGTCCGCCCGATGACGCCGGTGACGAATGGTTGCACCATCCGCTCGAAGATGAATCCACCCTCGGGGTCCGCGTGAGGGACGGTGGCACTCGAGCTCACACATGCCAAGCGACGAACCCCGTGAGCGCGCATCGCGCGCAGGATGTTCGCAGTCCCCTGCGAGTACACGGTGATCTCCTTGCGCCCGTACGGAACGCCGAGTGTCGAGACGACGGCGTCCTGGCCCGCGACCGCCTCGTCGACCGATCCCGGGTCGAAGACATCGCCCTGCATCACCCGCAGGCCGCCCCCGCGCAAGGGGAACGTCTCAGGGTGACGCGTCACCGCCGTCACCGCATGGCCGCCGGCGATCGCCTGCTTCGTCACGAGCCTGCCGGTCGGTCCGTTCGCCCCGAACACCACCACGTTCATCGCGCTTCCTCCGTGTGCGCCCGCCTGCGGCCGGCGCTGTCGGTCAATCACTTGATTGAGAGGACCCTACCACGTCAGTGCGGCCGTGTCAATCAACTGATTGAGGGGTAGAATCAGCCTCACCGGGAGATGCCAGCCAGAACCACGCCGCCGTCGATCGACCGCCGCCAGGACCTCGCCGCGGCCGCATATCACCAGATCGCGCGCCTCGGCTTCGAGGGCCTGCGCACGCGCGAGGTGGCTGCGCAGGTCGGCGTCAATGTCGCGACGCTGCACTACTACTTCCCGAGCAAGGAAACGCTGATTCGGGCGGTGCTCGCGCATTCGATGGAGCGATTTCGATCGACGATGCCTACAGCGGGATCACCTGCCGATCAGCTGCGCAACCATTTCGACGGGGTCCGCCGGCTCTCGCGTGAGGAGCCCGAGCTCTTTGCGGTCATGGGTGAGCTGGCCCTCCGCTCCACGCGCGATCCCGCGATCCGCGAGCTGTATCAGGCGACGACCGACATATGGCGCGCGACGGTGCGCGGATTGCTCGCCAAGGCGTCGAGGGACGGCTCACTCCCCGGCCGCCGGAATCCCGAGGCGCAGGCATCCCTCGTGGTGGCCGCGTTGATGGGCGCCTGCATGATCCCGCCGTTCGAGCCCGAGCGCGTGCGCGACACGGTCGCGGAGCTGGAACGCTCGCTCGGCCTCAGATAGCCCGAGCTACAACCCGCCAGCCGCGCGCACGACCGCACCGCTGAGGTATGACGCCTCGGGACCCAACAGCCATCCGATCGCCGCGGCGATCTCACGCGGTTCACCGGCGCGGCCGATCGGGATCCGCCCCGCGAGCCGCTCCGGACGATCGGGATCGCCGGCACCGGCATGGATCTCGGTGCGGACGATACCGGGTGCGACCGCATTGACCCGGATGCCGTCACCGGCAAGCTCTTTCGCGAGGCCCACGGTGAGGGCTTCGACGCCCGCCTTGGCCGCGGCGTAGTGCACGTACTCATGAGCGCTGCCGAGCGTCGCTGCGGCGGATGAGACGTTGACGATCGCGCCTCCCCCACCTCCCCTGCGCGTCGACATCACCCGCGCGGCCGCGCGCGCACACAGGATCGTCCCGAGGAGGTTGACGTCGAGCACGTCACGAATCACCGCGACAGGCGTGTCGGCTAGATCCCCGATGTGCAGCGTCGCGCCGGCGTTGTTCACGAGGCCGGTGACCGGCCCCAGTTCGCTCGACGTCACTGCGAAGAGCCGCTCGACGTCATCGTCTGAGGTGACGTCCGCTCCCACGCTGATGGCGCGCCCGCCCACGGCCTCCACGAGTTTCACGACGGCGCCGGCGGCGTCCCCATCCCGCCGGTAGTTCACCGCGACGTCGTGCCCCAGCCGCGCCAGATGGACGGCGGTCGCCGCACCGATGCCCCGGCCGCCGCCGGTCACGATCGTGATCGGTCTGTCCACGTGCGGATCATCGCCGATCGCCGCGGCAGCCCATGACACGACGAAGGGGGCGCCGGTTGCCCGGCGCCCCCTCGTCCGTCGCTAGATCGAGCGGGCTCTCAGCCTGCCGCGAGTTGCGAGACCCACTGCGGACCGACCGTTCCGATGCCGGTCAGGCTGTCGAATCCCGGCGTCGTATTCAGAATGGTGTCGCGGGACGCGCAGTTCCCGGTGGCGTCGCAGTACGTCTCCAGTCCCTCGTAGTCGAGGACACGCATGCTGATGTTGTATCCGTCGGTGGCGTTCTGCGTGTTGGCGAAGTCGACCCTGGCCACCGCGGCCGAGTGCGGGCTTGCCGGCGTGAGGATGTCATTGAACGCCGCCGGGTGCGCCAGGTCGACGCTGTAGAGGGTCGGGTTGATGAACCCGAGCGAGCCTCCCGCGGCCTGGTCGGCATCCGCGATCGCACCGGCGAGCAGCGGCGAGGCGAGGCTCGTGCCGCCCTCCTTGAACTGCGAGTAGAAGGTGCCACCGGAGAAGGTCTGCGTCAGGCCGATCAACATCCCCGTCTGCGCATCGGCGTCCATGGAGATGTCCGGGAGCACGCGCAGCGGCGTGGGTCCGAAGAGGGCCTGGTTGCGCAGCGCCAGCGCCGCGGGTACCACGGGTGCCTGGTACGACGGCTGGAGGTAGTAGTAGCTCGTGCCGCCGCCACCACCCGCCTGGAAGGCGAGCGAGCCTGCGGGAGATGTCGCGGAGCCGCAGTTGGTGGTCGACACCGGGCCGCAGAGCAGCTGCTTGGCGGTGGACCAGCCGTATTCAGCGGCGCGCGAGTCCGAGCTGTTGACTTCCAGCGACGTGCCGCCGACCGCGGTCACGAGCGGGCTGTCCACTGGGAAGTCCGGAGCCGCGATCCCGAAATCGGCAAAGTTGTCGCCAGAGTCGCCGCTCGAGTAGAGAACGCTGACGCCGGTCGCGGCCGCGAGCTCGAACGTGTTGTCGAAGGCGGTGTGCGTGGATGCGTCGACGAGCAGATCACCGAGGGTGTCACCCCAGGAGTTGGTGACCACTGACGCGCCGCTGGTGACCGCCGTGTTGACCCCGGCGAGCAGGCTGGGATCGAGGCAGTCCGCTGCGCCGACGAAGATGATCTTCGCACCTGGTGCCATCGCATGCGACGACTCGACGTCGAGCGCCTGCTCGGCGTACCAGCCGCTGCCATCGCATTCGTCAACGTTCCCCACCGTCGCCGGCTTGTCGTTCTTGAACAGGCTCTTCGTGAGCGGGTGTGCGGGGTCGTTCTGGTTGAAGTACTGCTGAGCGTCCTTGAGGAGGGTCGGCGAATCGTAGGCGTCGACGATCGCGATCTTCACACCGTGGCCATCAGCGGTGCCGGTGTTGACGCCGTGCGCGAGCCCGTACGCGCTGCGGAGCTGAGCCGGCCCGTACCCGCAGATGTCATAGGGCAATGGGCTGGTGTACGGGGAGTAGAGCGACGCGGCGTCCGCCGTGTCAGTCTTCTGACCCCAGTACGCGCTGCACGGTTGTGGATTCCGGAACCCTGCCGGTGGCGGGGGCTCCGCGTCCGACGGCGATGACGCGCTCGTCGCGCCCGAAGCTGCCGCGCCGTTGGCAAGGGCTGGGGTCGCAAGCTGCTCGTTCACACCGGTCACGCCGGAGACGAGTCCGGCGATCGAGGTCGGGATCGACAGCGCGCTGTTCGCGAGGCGAACCGTGTGGCCGTTGACCTTGAAGTTGCCGAGCGTGGTGCCGAACGCGGCCTCCACCTGGGCGGCGCTGCCCTGGGCGGGAACGAAGAGACGATCCGACGGGACGCTCCCCACCTTGAAGCCCTGCTGGCGCAGCCATGTCTCGGCCGATGCGACCGAAGCCTGGGACGGCGCGTAGCGCGCGATCCACTGCGCATCGGTGAGGTAGTGGCGGTACTGGGCCGATGCGGGGTTGGACACCGCATTGACGATGGCCTTCGCGCCTGCCGCGTCACGCAGGTTGAGCACGAGGTCGAACTTGACCTGGCTTCCCGAGGCGGCGCGGCCCAAAGGCTTGGAGCGCTCGACCGACGGGGTCAGCGACCCCGCCACCGCCATGCGCCCTGATGTCGACGCCGCGGCTGGAACGCCGGAGGCCACCGTCGCGGCTGATACCGCGAGGCCCACCGACGCCAGTGCGGCCCACGAACGGAATGACGTCATGAGACTCCTCCTGGACGGCGCAGAACTGCGCCACTACCCACTACTACGACAGGACCCTTCATCGGCGCCCCCCTCGGCTATAAAGCCTGAACTCAGCGCTGCATTGTGGCGCGCTGGACGCAGCGGATGCAAGCGGTTCGTTCGCGGCGCGATCTCGTATTCGAGTGCGCTGCGCCGTTCGCTGCGTTTGACGCCTTTAGTGGTGGTCAATCGGGAGAGTCCGCGGTACATTTCGGGTCGCGATGCTCACCATCGGGCGCTCCCTGCCGCTGTTCGCCGTGGCCGTCGTGGCAACCGCGTGTGGCTCCGCCTCGCCACCTCTCCCGACGGGAACGCCCGGGGGAACCCCGGCCGCCTCAGCGAACGCGACCGCGAGTCCCACCGTCTCAGCATCACCGTCCCCATCGCCGTCGCTGGACGTCACGCCCCTCATCCCGGAGCTTGCGGCGGACGGCACGCTGAACCTCCTCGGCGAGGACGGTCATGTGAGCGCAACAATCCCGGCCTCGACGAGCCTGCAGTTGCTCTCGCCGTTCGGTGACGCTTTTCTGAGCGCGTCGGAGACAAACGGCCAGGCCAGCGCCCTGGTTGCCCTGCAAGCGGACGGCGCGCAGCAGACGCTGCAACCGATCGCGAGCCCGATGTCCTTCATCGATGCGACGGGCGCGCTCGACGGCCATGCGTGGGCCTGGCTCCAGGGCACGCCGTATTCGAGCCTGTGCAGCTCAGGATTGAGCAGCGGAACGCTCCAGGTACAGAGCTCAGGAGCCGCAGCCCACACGGTCGCTCAGCTTTCCAGCGGTGGCCCCTCTGCAGTCTGGAGCCTCCTCGGATGGGCCGGCGACAATATCTGGGCGGTGCAGACGGCCGGGTGTGCCGGGACCGGGCCGGTGACCACGAACGCCTACGTCGCCCATGAGGACAGCTCCACACTGACGCCGGTGCAGCAGCAGCTCGGGACCGGATGTGTGTTGACGTCGGTTGCGCTCGACGGTTCGATGCTGTGCACGGCGCAGGACGCGAAGCCATCCGCCACGACGTGGCGCTTCGTCGGCGCGAACGGTGTCGTTCGGAACTTCAGCGCGGCCTCGCTCGGTCCGGTGTGCGTGGGACACGGCACCCTCCACGATTTCGAAGGTTTCACGATGTCGCTCGACGCCGCCTACGTCAGTGTTGACGCGGGATGCGCGGGAAGCACCCGCTTCGATCAGCTCTTCGTCATCCCGACCGCGACCGGTACGGCACAGCTCGTCGACACCACCACGTACCTGGCCGCCGAACTCGTGGCTCCCCGACGACCGGCTCCTCTGCGACGACCTGAGCAACACCAGTCGGTACGCCGCGTACCTGGTCACCCCGCAGGGCCGCGTCAGCGCGCTCGCCACGGGCGAGGCCACGTGGTCCGGCGGCGGAGTGACCTGGTAGTCCTACGCGACGGCGAGAGCGGGAGCGACTCCGGCTCGCACCGTGATCGCCGGCGGTGATTGGAGGGAGTTGTGCACGGTGCAGTGGCCGATCGCCCGCCGCACCGCTTCGAGACGCGCGTCGGATGTGCTCGCGGGAAGCGTCACGTCGATCGCGATGGCGGCGACACGCCACGGTGGCGTCTCGCTCATCCTCCACGTGCAGCGCACCGTCGGTCCCTCACCGCCGGCGCCGAGCCCGCGGCGCGCGTAGTGAGCGACACACGACGCCAGCGACGCGACGAAGAGGTCCGTCGGTGTGGGCCCCGCATCCTCGCCGCCGGACTCCACGGGCTGGTCGACCACGATCTCGTGACCGCGCACCGTGATCCGGTGGCGGTCGCCGCCCAGGCTGACGACTGTCAATTCCATCGCCCGTTCCTCAGGTGAAGATGATCTGGCCGCCCGCGGCCTTCTCGTAGAACTCGCCGACGGTGATGATGTCCTGCACCTGAGGGATGAAGTCCTCCCTCGCGAGGCCGAACAGGTCCACCGAGGCCTTGCACGCGTAGAGACCCGCTCCGGTGTCGGCGATCATCTCGACGAACTCCGGAATCGAGGGGATGTCGAGCTTCTCCATCTTGGAGGCGAGGTAGTGGGTCATCACGCTCGACATGCCGGGCACACCGCCGAGCCATGTGGAGAGGTGCAATCCGGGGTTCCCGACCGTCGCGATCTTGATGTGCTCGTGACGCGTCTTGTGGATGGCGTCGAGCCCGAAGAACGTGAAGAACAGGTTCGCCTCGATGCCTTCAGCTCTCGCGCCGTTGGCCATGATGAGACCCGGGTACACGCCGTCGAGCGATCCCTTGGAGATGATGATCGACACCTTCTCGATCGTCGCCGGCATGAACGCCTTCGGTGCCGCGGTTGGTTCGACGGTCAGCGTTGTCATTGCAGGTTCTCCTCGTCAGATGCAGCCGCGCGGCTTGGGGATTCCGGCAATACGCGCTGCCACTTTTGCCGGGCCCTTCGGGAACAGTTCGTAGAGCTCCTTGATCGACACCCCGGACGCCTTGCCCAGGACCCGCACGGTGGGACCGGTGCCTTTCTCCAGGTACTCACTGCGCATGAACCGGATCACCTGCCAGTGGCGATCGGTGAGGACGCTGATGCCGTCCTGCGCGGCGAGCGCCGGAACCATCGCCTCACTCCACTGCGACGGATCCAGGAAGAATCCCTCTTCGTTGCGCGCGACGTCGGCGAGATCGATGGTTGCGACGGTCATGTGCGTCCTCTCAATGCATCCCAGCGGGGACCTTGTGTTTTCCTGCGGTCGGCATATCCGACGCGATGCCGGGAATCGAGTGCCCGGGGAGCAGCGCGTGCCAGTAGAACCACTGGAACATGAGCTTGCCGAGGTGGTTGAGGTGCGACTCCTTCAGCAGCGGCAATCCCACCCGCGTCGGGAAGTGGCCGGGCAGCGGCTCGGTGTCGTAGTTGAAATCGATGAGCAGCGCCTTGCCGAAACCGGTCTCGATGAAGCAGTTGGCATGGCCGTCATAGCTCGCGTCGAGTGACTCCCCGTCGAGGAATCGACGGATGTTCTCGGTGAGCACCTCGCCCTCGAAATGGGTGACCGATCCCGCTTTCGAGACGGGCAGCCCCGCGGCGTCGCCGATGACGAACACGTTCGGCGCCGCTTTCGACTGCAGCGTGTGCGCGTCGGTGGGGATGAAGTTGAGCTCGTCGCCGAGCCCGGGAGAGCGACCGATGAACTCGGCACCGCCGTGGAGCGGGACGACGACACCGAGGTCGAACGGCACCTCTCGCCCGTCGTACGAAACCAGCGTGCCGCCTTCGGTGTCGACCGTTCCGGTGTTGAACTCGGTCACGACCTCGATGCCCTTGTCCGCAAGCAGGGCTCCGAGGTGCTTTGACGCGACGGGCTTGGTGAAGGCGCCGTCGAGCGGGGTGACGTACGTCAGCGAGACCTGATCCCGGACGCCCCGTTCGCGGAGGAACCAGTCGGCGAGAAAGCAGAACTCGAGTGGCGCCACCGGGCACTTGATCGGCATGTCGACGACGTTCACCACGATCCTGCCGACCCTGAATCCCGCGAGCGCGGGTGCGAGCGCGCGTGCACCTTCGAGCGAGTAGAACGTGAAGACCTTCTCTCCCCAGCCTGGGCCGGTGAGCCCCTCGGTCTCCTCGGGCATGAGCACCGCGCCGCTGGCGATCACGAGGACGTCGTAGCCGGCGGTGTCGCCGCCGGTGAACGTCACCCGATTGCCGGCGGTGTCGACACGCTCCACGGTCGCGTGCGTGTAGCCGATGCCGTCGTGCAATTGGCGCCCTCGCGGCCGCACCAGGTCACCGGCGTCGGCCAACCCGAAGGGAACGAACAGCAGCCCCGGCTGATAGACGTGGTCGTCGTTGCCGTCGACCACCGTGATGTCGACCGAGCGTGGCAACATCCGGCGCAGGCGGTTCGCGGCAATCGTGCCGCCCGTGCCGCCGCCGAGGATGAGGACGTGTCTGCGGTCAGCCATCGCCGATCAACGTATCGCGGTGGCTCCCCCCGGCCCAGAGGCGAATCGCCCAGATCGTGTGACATAGGACCCGGCGGCTCAGCAGATAATGGCGGTCGCGGCGGGGGCCCGGATCGCCCCAGGGATGGGATTCGTCAGGCGCTCACCGCATCACTTCGCCATGAGAACCTCCCCCGGACCCTCGCGCGAGGCGGCAGCGACAGTGTCGAAGCCGTGGCTCGCGACCGCCGTCGGCATCCTCGTGCTGCTTCGCATCCCATCCTTTCTCGAACCGCACTGGTATTCGGACGAGAGCACCTACTCATACGTCGGACGGACCATCTTCCGTGGGGGGGACCTGTACACCTCGACCGGAGCGTGGGACAACAAACCCCCACTGCAGTACTGGACATACGGCATCCTGACCCACTTCCTCGGATACTCCGAGGCGGCGATCCATCTGATTCCGTTCCTCAGCGCGCTGGCTGCGGTGGCGGCGATCGGGTGGGGCGTCGCGCGGCTGACCGGGTCACCGCGGCGAGCCGGCGTCGCATGCGTGCTTGCGGCGTTGACGCTCGGATCCCCCCTCTTCGACGCACAGCTGTTCCTGCCGGAGGGAGCCCTCATCGGCCCGATGACGTGGGCCGGCATGCTGTTGCTCGTCTTCATCACGTCCCCCGGATGGGCCGCACGGCATCGCTGGGCGCCCTATGTCGCGGGGGCTTTGGCATCGATCGCCCTGGGCCTGCAGCAGACGGTGATCGCCGACGTCGTCGCACTCAGCGTCATCCTGCTCATCGCGGTTCCCAGCCGGTGGCGCGATCTGCTGCCGCTCTGGGGGACGGGTCTCGCGGTCAGCGCGCTGTGGTTCCTCCCGACGGTGATCGCATCGGGTTGGAGCTCGAGCCTCTACGCCACCGTCGGGTTCTACACCACGTACGCCAGCAAGGGCCTGCCGTCCACGGTGACCGAGCGGGTGCTCCACTTCGCCGGCATCGCCGGTGGCCTCACGGCGCTCGTGGCGGGCGCCTCGATCGTCGGGCGACGGGTTCGCAATCCCTGGTGGATGCTCTGGCTGCTCGGCGGTGTCGACCTTCTGGTGGCCGGCTCGACGCACTTCACCTATCCGCATCTCCTGGTCCCGGCGATCCCGTGGCTCGCCGCCGCGATCGCCGCGACCCCGTGGCATCGGGTGAGCCTCCTCGGCGAGGGTCCACGGCTCGCGCTTCGATCGGGGGTCGCCGTGATGACGGTCGGCCTCATCCTCGCGTACGCCGAGGGGTCGTACGCCGGCTCGTACTGGATCAACTCCAGCAACCGCAGTCTGAGCACGTACTACATCGACGCCTACGACGGTCTTGTCAACAGCGCTGAGCGAGCCAGCTGGCAGGCGAGCTTCTCGAGCAACATCGTCCCCGACATCAAGGTGGCCGCGTGGTTGGAGTCACACCGCTACGCGGGCTCGTCGGCCGTGCTGTGGAGCGTCGGCGACGAGTGGCTCTACCTCACCACGCCCCTGTACACCACGCTCCCCACCGTCGGTCTGTTCAACGACGACGTCCTGCTTGGGGGCAGCAGCGCCGACATCGGACCGTATGTCGCACGCCACCGCCCCAGGATCGTCATCACCGACATGCAGAGCGTCGTCCAGCGACCGACGATCCTCCCGGTGCTGGCGAGGTACTACGTCGAGGTCTTCGCCGATGGTCCGTATATCGTGTACATCCAGCCGTCGGAGATGACGCATGGCGCCGCAACGACCACGCGGTCACCGGGAGCTCGCGAGACTCGCTCCGACGTCTGAACGGACGTACAGCTCCATGTCGTTCTCGTCGAGCACCTTGGTGTACGCGTGCGTGCTGATGAACGTGCGAATGTCCTGGAGGTTCTCGATGTGGAACGGCGTGATGATGATCACCGTCGGTGGCGTGGCGTTCATCAGCGAGAGGATGTGCCCCGTGCCGTGCTCGAGCGCGAGCGTCACATAGAGCGGCCCGCTCCGCGTCGGCGGGACGAGCCCGACATCGACGATCGGCCATGCGAGGTTCGACCACACCATGCCGGTCGTGCCGGTCAACCCATGGTCGCTGATCCACTGTTCCGCCTGCCGCTCGCCATATGAGTCGACGCCAAAGTACCGGTCGAACGCGACCTCGGATTCCGACCCGGTCACGTAGCTCACGGCGTTCTGGTAGTACCCGGCGATCCACAAGGTGTGCCCGAAACCCTGCGACGGGGACCAGAACGTCACCACCACCCCGGCGGTGAGAGCCGCCGCGGTCACGCCCGCGATCAGCACCCGTCCACGCCGCACCACGAGCAGGATGTCACCCCGATGCCGGGACGCAATTCCCGTGGCGAGCATCAGCACCGGGACCGCGGCCGGCAGGAGGAAATGCTCGTAGTTGTAGCCGGGCGCGATCGCGGTGAACATCAGCGCCATCGCCCAGATTCGCACGAGCTCCAGACGACCGTCCGGCGCGTTCCGGAACAGCCACGCGGTGACGACGATGGCGACCACCACGGCCGTGCGGAACGTGAGCGAGAAGACGCGTGCCTGGAGCGCGGTGTTGACGTACCCGACGTATGACGTGACGAGCGCGAACCACACGTTGTGGAAACCCGAGGTGATCACGTAGGGGACGATCACGACCAGTCCGAGGAGCGCCACGGTCCCACCGATGACCAGACCGGTTCGCCAGCGCCGTCGCGCCAGGCACCAGATGAGAATCGACGCGGAGTCCGCCAGCGCGGTCTGCTGGATCAGCGCACCGCACGCCAGCAGCACACCGATGAGCACCAGCGTGCGGATGCGTGCTTCGCGTGCCGACGGCCCCGCACACGAGCTGAGGAACCAGACGACCGCGACGGTGACCGGGCCGATCAACAGGCTCTCCGGGAGCGAGAGGTCACCGTCGAACATCGGCGAGCCGATGACCACCGCAAGGATGAGGCCGCTCCAGAGCGCCGCACGTGGCGAGTAGAGGCGGGCCATCCCCCACAGCGCGGCAATGAGAGCCGCGAGACCGCTGATCAGCGAGAAGACGTGGAGGCCCGCTTCGCCAGGACCCCACAACCACTGACTCAGTCCATACACGCCGAAGAGCAGCGGGGGCTTGTTGTTCCAGGCGTTGACGTAGAGCCCGTACCCGATGTGCGTGAGCGACACCGTGGACGCGTAGCCTGCCTCGTCCTGATACCAGTGCGGCTCGATGAACGACGGAATGCGCAGCAGCAGGAAGAGCGCAACCGGCAGCACGAGGTGGAGGTTGCGCGTCATCAGTCGAGCCCGGCTGACGGGCATGCTCATGTGGTCATTGCTGAATCCGTCGCGAGCTGGTGTCGCTCCGGCCGAACCATTGTGAGCAATCCCACTACGCCCGCCGTCCACCGGTATGAAGCGGGCCGCACTTTCTGATCATGATCGTGCTCGGGGCAGCTCGCGGTCGCGGTTGCGGGAGCGCATGATGACGCGGTGTTTCGAGCCATGCTGTTCACCATCGGAGCGCTGTTCCTGCTGCTCGTCGATGCCGCGGCAGTGTATGCCGCGGCGAGTGGCGGATCACCGCTCATCGCAGGGCTCCTCTGCGTCCCGGGGCTGGCGATCATCGTTGCGATGATCACAGTTCGATTCGACACACGACGCCCGCGCAGACGGCGGTGGCCGCACCGTGGCGCAACGAGAGACGACTACAACCCCTGGATCGGCGGCGGTCTCGGCCCGCGTCAGTAGGCGGTCGCCCGGGCGGGGGACCTGTTGACCGGAGCTCGATCGTCGGTGACCACGACGCAGCACCGTCCGTCCTCCGCTTCGAGGCGCGCGATCGCCCCGGTGACGCCGGTCCCCTCGATGAGGCCCGTGATCAGCGCGAGATTCATGCCGCACACCACGCCGGGGTGCGCGCGGGCGAGCGTCGCGAACGGGCAGTTGCCGAGGGTGATCGCCCGTCCGGCCTCCCTCGGCTCGAACCCGAGGGCCTGAAGCTCGGTGCGCAGCAGGCGACGCAGCTCCTGCCTGGAGGTCGGCCGTCCCGATCCACGGGCGGCTGCGCCGAGGCGTTGCCCGAAGGCCTCGGCGACCCCGGCAAGGGGTTCGACGGCGCGATCCCCGAGCGCTCCGGCCATGGCGCGTACGAGCAGCTCGGCCGCGACGTCGTAGCGACGCGGCGGCACCGAGACCTCGACCGCCTGCTGAGAACGGCGGTAGCGCTTCGCGGGTCTCCCGGCCCCGGGGCCGCGCCGACCGTCCGGACGCCGGTACTCGACCTCGAGCAGCCCGGCCGCGAGCAATCGATCCAGGTGGTAGGCGGCCAGGGAACGGGAGATGCCCGCGGCAGCTGCCGCATGGTCCCGGTCGACCCAGCCGGGCTGCGACGCCAGATGCCGGTAGAGGGCCAGGCGTACCGGGTCGTCGAGGGCCGCGACGGCGCCGAGCGCTTCAAAGGTCGCTCCGCTCATGGCCTGATTCTAAAATAAGCGGACCTCATCAATAGAAGGAGCGACCATGACCGGATCCGAGCATCATCTGGCGGAGGTGGTGGGGTCCCTCGATCGGCTCGCCGAGCGCAGCCCCGAGGATGGGAGCGGCTGGGCCGCGATCTCACCGCGGAACATCACCGGCGCCGAGTGGTCCCGCTTCGAGGGCTACATGGCGGAGATCTTCGCCGCCATGGGCATGACACTCGATACTCCCGGCACGGAGCGCACGCCCGCACGATTCCTGCGCGCGTTGTACGACGCGACGGAGGGGTATGAGGGTGACGAGAAGATCGTCACAGCGTTCCCCACCGAATGCCATGGCGACCCGGACTGCCGGATCAGCCAGCTCGTCGAAGGGCCGATCCCGTTCTTCTCACTCTGCGAGCACCACTCGCTGCCGTTCGTCGGCCGGGCGTACGTCGCCTACATCGCGCACGAGAACATCCTCGGGCTCTCCAAGCTGACGCGACTCGTCCGCCTCTTCAGCCGCCGCTTCTCGGTCCAGGAGCGGATCGGGCAGCAGCTCGCCGATGCGCTCGAGCGCATCCTGCAGCCCCACGGGGTCGCGGTGTATCTCGATGCCGTGCACCTCTGCACGCAGATGCGCGGGGTTCGCGAGATCGACTCCAAGACACGCACCACCAACTGGCGCGGTGCGTATGCCGATGATCCCGAGCTGCGTCAGGCCTTTCTCGCGATGTGCGGGCTGCAGGGAGCATGACCGCGATCCCTGCATTCCTCAGCCCTCACCGGCGCTGAGCGACGTGGCGCGCCACCTCGTCATGTCGCGCGAACCACACGCCGCCGCTCGACACGATGTGGTCCATCAACTGCTCCAGCACCACAAACCGTGAGCGGTGGCCGATGACGTGTGGATGCATCGTGAGCTGGAACAGCCCGTGCTCCGCGCGAGCCTGTTCGAACTCGTCGATCCAGATGCCCAGCAGATCGCGCGGCGGCGTGTAGGGTCGCGTGCCCGTGTACCGATCCATGGTGAGGTAGGGAGCGTCGTCACGAATCCATTCCACCGGGATCTCCACGATCCCCGTCGGCTCCCCATCGGCGAGCAGCTCGTATGGATCATCGTCAGCCATCAGCGACGAGTCATAGAGGAGCTCCGCTTCGCGGATCAGGGCGAGGGTATGGTCGCTGAAGTCCCACGACGGGGTGCGAATCCCGACGGGGCGCGCACCGCCGAGCCCCTCCAGGACCTCGATGCTGCGGAACAGGAGGTCGCGCTCAGCCGGCATGTCGAGGGTCGTGTTCCACTCGTGGATCCACCCGTGCAGCGCGATCTCGTGACCGGCGGCCACATAGGCGCTCATGTCCTCCGGGTGCAGCAACGCCGACACCGCAGGCACGAAGAACGACACCGGCGCGCGGTGGCGATCCAGCAGCCGAAGGATCCGTGGGACGGCAGCTCTCGATCCGTATTCCCCCTGTGACAGCTTGCCGGGCTGCGTCTCGCCGTTGCGCAGCGGGATGGTCTCGTGGTCGGAGTCGAAGGAGAGGGCGACCGCGACGGTCGCTCCACCGGGCCAATCAGCCGGCTTGAGACTCCTCCCGGCGCGAACATGCTCCACATGGCCGCGCCAGCGCGCCTCGTCCCAGGTCCACGCGGGGTCGGGGGATTCACCACCGGGTGCGGCGGGTGTCATGCGAGCCGCGGGTGCCGTGCCGGCTCGGGCGAGTGCCTGCTGACCACGAAGTGAGGATGGCACACGCGCGTCCGTGACGATCCACGTTCGGAACGTCACGCAGGCGCGGGGCGTATCAAAGTCAGCAACGATGGGAGCGACCGACGTGAGGGGAACGCCCGTGATCTGCCGTGGGCGGCGATCCGCCGCGCGGCTGGTGATCATCGCGGCCGCAATGTCAGCTGTTGCCTGTGGCGCCTTGAACCTGCCGGCCGGAGTCGGGTCCGGCACGTTCGCCACATCGTCGGACAACCGGCGCGCTGCAGAGGCGGAGCTCAACTCGCTCCTCGCAGCAGCCCAGCTGCCCCCAGGCGCCGAACGCCTGGTCAGCGCTCCGGAGCCGTTCCTCGCGTCCGCCCCCCAGACGGAGGCCTCGCCCGACTTCATCACGCTCACCGCCTGGTGGCAGGTCGATCTGCCGTACGCGCAGGTCGAGTCGTGGGTCACAGAGCACACACCGAGCGGCCTGCAGGGCGACGTGGGTGGCTCATCCGGCGGTCCGGGGGTCGCGTCCAACACCTACTTGGGATTCCGGGCCCCGGACACCGCCGCGTACACCGGCGCCCGTCTGCTCATCGAGGTGGCCACCATGGGCGCCCGGACGGGGGTGCGTGTCGATGCCGACGCGATCTGGCTCCCCGGCAAGTCGCCGCTCGAGGTGGTGACGACCGGCACCCCGGTCACCTTGATCGTCGAGGACCACGGGGACGATCCGAGCGCCCAGCCCGTGCTGACCAAGTTGCTCGATCCCGAGGACGGCGATGCCGTGATCGCCGATCTGAACGCGCTCGAGCCGGACGATGGGGGTACCAGGGGCTGCGGCCTGGACACGGGATACCGCGTGCTCATCGACGTGGTGGTCGGAGGCAGTGATGAGGTGTTCGACGACTACTCGGCGTGCGACCTGGTGCTCGTCGATCGCGGTGGCACGAGCCTTCCCAACCTCACCGGCTCTGCGGGGCTCGACAGCGAGATCGAATCCCTCGTAGGACCTCCGCCGCTCCCTGACGGACTCCATCTCCCGTCGCCCTGATCCGGGCCGCAGGTGCCTAGTCGACCACCCAGCCCGCGGCGGCCAGCTCGGCGATCTTCCGGGCGAAGCCGTCGTGCTCGACATCGTCAAGCACCTCGTGCGCCGCGGCCATCACGGCCGCGTCTGCCTCGCCGACCGCATACGCGCGGCCCGTCGCGCGGAAGAGCGGCAGGTCGTTCGGCATGTCACCGAAGCTGATCGCCGACACAGGGTCCACGCCCAGGGTGGCAAGCGCGCGGCACGCACCGGTGCCCTTGTCGATCCCGCGTCCGGTGATGTCGAGCACGGTCGAGCGGCCGACGTGGCTCAGCGCCGCGGAGGGCGAGGTCGTCGCCATCGCGGAGGCGAGCTTCCAGATGTCACCACCGGCGTGCCGCAGCGCCATCGTGCAACAGGGCGAGCGTGCCAGATCCACCGGGTCGACCACGGATCGGATCGGCCCGCGCGGCTGATCCGGGCTGAGGCGGTCGTATTCCGCTGTCATCCGCCACACCTCCCCGTCGTACCCGGCCACGCCGGCCGCGTGCGCGAGAGCGGTGTCCACCACGGTCCGAACGGTGTCCGGCGCGATCATCTCCAACCAGACTCGCGCTTTGCGTGGACGATCCCATCCGATGGCGCCTGAGCAGCAGACCGCCAGCTCGATGGAGTCCCTCGGCCCGAGGAGGAACTCGACGCCCGGCGGTGTTCGGGCGGTGGCGATGATCATCGGAATCCCCGCGGCACGGATCGTGTCCAGGGCTTGTTCGGTCGCCACCGACATCGAGAAGTCGGAACGAACGACGGTGCCGTCCAGGTCGGCGACGACAGCCGTGACCTTCACGCGGTGTCAGGCAGGCCGCGCGCTGCCGGCGCACATTTCGACTGCGGCGATCGTCTGGCCATCGACGCGCTCGGTCCAAGGGGACGTCATACCGCGGAAGCGTACGCGGCGCCCGCGGCCGACGACGAGACCTTGCTCAGGGATCGCCTCCCCACGTCGCCACGAGAGGCTGCCAGGCGGGGTTGGTGCCGGCGCCACGCTTCCCCACTGTCAAACAGACGCTCGGGGATGGGCACGCCACGGCCGCCAGTTCGACCTGACTGCTCGTCGCCGGCCCGAACGTGGCGATCCACCCGTCGCGCAGCGACCACTCCACAAGCGACCGCTCGGCGCTTCCCGGTGTCCCAGAGAATCCCACCGCGACGCACGACGTCGCTGCAGGGCACGCCACCGCCTGGAGCGTGCTCTCCTCCTCGCCCGCCGGGTTGCGGCTGGTCGAGGTGGACCACGTCGAACCACTCCACACGTCGGCAAGCGTCGCGTCCGGCTGGTACGGGTCGCGTGTGGAGCTCTGGAATCCGACCGCCACGCAGCGGTTCGGCGCCGGGCAGGCGATCGACTGCAGGACGCTCCGGTGAGGCGGAACCGGCCCGGGGTCGGGCACCACCGACCACGAGACACCCCGCCACGACTCCACGAGAGCGAAGTCCAGCAGGAAACCTCCGGACGTCGCACTGCTCTCGTACCCCACCGCAAAGCACTGCTTCGGCGATGGGCAGGCGACCGATTGGAGCGCCGCCTGCCGGCCCGTCCCCGGGCTTGGACTTGGGATCACCGACCACCCGATGCCGTTCCACGACTCGACCAGCGTGAGCACCTGCGCCTCGTATGGGTCGCTGACAGCCCCGAGCGAGCCGACAGCGACGCACGAGGTGATCGATGTGCAGGCAACCGAATCGAGCTCCGTCTGATCGCCGGTCCCGGGGCTCGGACTCGGGATCATCCTCCATGAGCCGCCAACCTCCATCTCCACCAGCGTGTGGTTCCCGGGCTCGTCGTTGTCACTGCTCGTGCTGTACCCACCGACGGCCACGCACGAGCCGGGTGCGACGCATGCCACTGCGTTGAGCCAGCTCTCGACCCCGGGTGTGGCGGCTGCTCTCATCGACCACGCGGAGCCGTTCCAGTCCTCGACCAGGGCCGCAGGCAGCGCGCTCCCTCCCGAGTAGCCCACGGCGACACACGAGGTTCGCGAAGGGCACGCGACCGACGCGAGGGCGCCTTCTCCGCCAGGGATCGCCGCAGCGACCACGCCCCAGCCTGAGCGCGTCGGGCCGCCCGGCGACGTCGGGCCGAGGGCCGCGGAGCATCCGGTCAGAGCGAGCGCGCAGACGGTCGCCACGCCCGTCGCCGTCAGGTAACGTGTGTTAATGGAGTTAGCCAATTACTCGCGACGCTAGCAGGCTCTTCACGATGGGTCAAGGTCGCGATAGGTAGGCTGTTACTCAACTCATGGCACGTTCCGTCACCTCGAGGCCGTCCGCGCCGAGCACGCCAGGGGCAATCCCGCACACGGTCTCGGACCACGTCTGCGTCGACTTCGTCAACAGCCGCTTCACCGACCACACCGGCGGTGGCCGCGTCCACGACCGGATCGGTATGGACGAGTGGCGTCGCTGGTACGCGGCCAGGTGCGGAGTCATCGTGGAGCGACCGCCGAGCGCCGAGACGCGCCGCCGCCTCGTCGAACTCCGCGATCTCCTCCGAGGGTTGCTCGAGTTCGCGCAAGCGACCTGACGCCGACGCTCTCGCAGCGCTCAACCTCGTGCTGGCACCCGCCCCGCTGATCTGGCAGCTGTCCCCTGCGACACCCGCCACCCGGCTGGCCCTGGCCTGGCGGCGCCCGGATTGGACCGCCGTGATGGCCGCCACCGTGACGTCGTACGCGCAGCTCCTCGTCTCCGGAGGGATCGACCGGATCAAGGTGTGCGCCAACCCGGATTGCTCCTTCATGTTCTACGACGAGACGCGAAACCGCTCCCGGCGGTGGTGCGAGGCCTCGGCGTGCGGCAACCTCGTCCGGGTTCGACGCCACCGGGCGCAACGGCGCCGTTGAGGGCCCATCCGGTGGGCCGAGGTTTGGCGATCGCGGGAAATGGGGTAGGCTACTGACATCTCCTCGATCGTCGAGGTGAATCGCTCGTGGTCCTCATTCCTTCTCGAACGGACGCGCGTTGCGTCTGTTCGGCTTCGAGAAGGAATTGGAGACACCAGGGTGACTGGTACCGTCAAGAAGGTCGTCGCCGATCGCGGCTTCGGCTTCATCACAGCTGAGGATGGGCAGGAGTACTTCTTCCATCGCAGCGCACTCGACAGCTCGTTGAGCTTCGAGCAACTGACCGCCGACGAGCGCGTGAGCTTCGAGGTGGAACGCAGCGACAAGGGCCCGCGCGCCAACCAGGTCCGCGCGGCCTGACCCTCGCTGTGTGAGGCTTCCCGGTCATCGCCGATCATGTCGGCGGTGGCCGGAGCCACTCCTGAGGTCAGCCTCGGGAAACGCCGGGCTCCTCAGCGAGGCGCTGTGCCATCGGCACGTAGTCGCGAGGGCCGTGACCCAGGTAGACCTGGCGCGGTCGCGCGATCTTCTGCTCCTTGTCGAGGAGCGACTCCTCCCATTGCGACAGCCATCCGGCCGTTCGCGCCATGGCGAAGAGGACCGGGAACATGTCGACCGGGATCCCGAGCGCCTGGTAGATGAAGCCGCTGTAGAAGTCCACGTTCGGGTACAGCTTCCGGGACACGAAGTACTCGTCCTCGAGCGCGATCTTCTCGAGCTCGCGCGCGACATCGAGCAGCGGCGACGAGCCGGTGGCGCTCAACACCTGATCGGCCATCCGTTTGATCACCTTCGCGCGGGGGTCGTAGTTCTTGTAGATGCGGTGACCGAACCCCATCAGCCGTTCCTTGCCGGCCTTCACGCCGGTCATGAACTCCGGGACGCGGTCCACGGACCCGATGCGCTCGATCATGCGGATCACCGCCTCGTTGGCGCCGCCGTGGAGGGGACCGTAAAGCGCGGCGATCGCCGCCGCGGTCGCCGAGTAGGGATCCGGATGTGACGATCCGACGGCCCGCATCGCATTCGTCGAGCAGTTCTGCTCATGGTCCGCGTGAAGGATGAAGAGCACATCGAGTGCGTGCTCGATCTCAGGCACGGGCTCGTACTTGAGCTCGACCATCTTGAACATCATGTTCAGGAAGTTGCCTGCGAACGACAGGTCGTTGTCCGGGTAGTTGTACGGCAGCCCCAGGGAGTGCCGGTAGGCGAGCGCGGCGAGCGTCGGCATCTTCGCGATCAACCGGTAGATCGAGATGCGCCGCTGGTCCTCGTCATAGATCTGCGTCGCCTGCGGGTAGAACGTCGAGAGGCCGCCGACGGTTGACAGCAGGATGCCCATCGGATGGGCGTCGTGATGGAAGCCGTCGATGAACTGCTTGATGTTCTCGTGCACGAGGGTGTGATGCGTGATCTCGCGCTGCCACTCGGCGGCCTCCTGCTCGTCGGGCAGCTCCCCGTGGACGAGCAGGTACGCGGTCTCGAGGTACGTGCTGTGCTCAGCCAGCTGCTCGATGGGGTATCCCCGATAGAGCAGGATGCCGCGATCGCCGTCGATGTACGTGATCGCGCTCTTGCACGACGCGGTGTTCATGAACGCCGGGTCGTACAGCAGCAGGCCGTGATCATCCTCGGCGACCGAGATGTCCTCGAACGCGGTGGCGCGGACGGCGCCGTTCTCGATGGGAACTTCGTACGTCCTGCCGGTGCGGTTGTCGGTGACGGTGAGACTGTCGGCCATCGGGATGCGTTCAGACCGCCCGCACCGGCTTGTACGTCGGCTCCCACATCGCGCTCCGGACCTGGGCCTCCACGTCATCCGGCGGGGTTCGAGCGAGCCCCTCCTCCACAGCGGCCGTCGCGACCGCCACCGCGACGCGGATGGACACGTCGCGCAGCCGATCGATCGACGGCATGATCGATGCTCCGGGGCCGCCCGGTTCCACCATGTCAGCCACCGCGGCAGCGGCCGCCGCGAGCATCCCGTCGCTCACCGCGCTCGCCCTGGTCACGATCGTCCCGAGTCCGATTCCAGGGAACACCAGGGCGTTGTTGGCCTGGCCGATCGTGAACCTGGTGCCGTCATGGGTCACCTGGGGAAACGGGCTGCCGGTCGCGACGAGCGCGCGCCCCTCGGTCCAGGCGACGAGGTCGGCGGGCACCGCCTCTGAGAGCGACGTCGGGTTCGACAGGGAGAAGATGATCGGACGCTCGGCGTGCGCCGCCATCTCCCTGATGATCTGCTCGGTGAACGCGCCCGGCGAGGCCGAGCATCCGACGAGCAGCGTGGGATGCACCTCGCGCACGACCTCCTGCAGGTGGATCCCGCGCGCGTCACCTTCGCCGTCGCGATGCCATGCGCGCACCTCGGCAGCAGGTCGCGAATACGGCGCCTGGAAGTCGCGCATCAGATTGGCCATGTCATCGACGAGCAGTCCGCGCCGGCCGAGGCACCAGAACCGGCTCATCGCCTCGTCGTGCGAAAGCCCGTCGCGCACCATCGCGTCCCGGATGCTGTCGGCGATGCCGATGCCCGCGGTCCCGGCACCGAAGATCACCACGCGCTGATCGGCGAGCCGCATCCCGGAGGCACGGCACGCGGCGATGACCGCGCCGAGCACCACGGCGCCCGTCCCCTGCATGTCGTCGTTGAACGTGCAGAGCTGGTTCCGATAGCGGTCAAGGATCCGCCGGGCGTTGCTCGCGCCGAAGTCCTCCCAGTGAAGCAGCGCATTGGGAAAGTGGGCGCTCGCGGACCGGACGTACGCGTCGATGAACGCGTCGTAGCGCTCGCCCCGCACCCGCGCGTGACGGCAGCCCATGTACGCCGGGTAGTCGAGCAGCTCGGCCCGGTCGGTCCCGACGTCGAGCATCAGCGGGATCACGCGCGTGGGGTCGATACCCGCCGCGGCCGTGTACAGCGACAGCTTGCCGATCGAGATGGCGACGCCACCGACCCCCCAGTCACCGATCCCGAGGATCTGCTCCGCGTCGGTCGCCACGATGAGATCGATGTCGTCGGGGCCGGCGCCGAAGTTGCGAAAGGCGTCGTCGATCGAGTCCGGGTCGTCGATGCTGAGGTACACCCCGCGCGGCCGCCGGAATTCCTGGCTGTATCGCTGGATGGCCGTCCCGACGGTGGGCGTGTAGACGATCGGCAGCATCTCCGCCAGGTGCTCGCCGAGCACGTGGTAGTAGAGCGCCTCGTTGCGATCGTGCAGCGCACTGAGAAAGATGTATTTCGCAAGATCATCCGAGTGGTGCCCGTACTGCGTGTATGACCGCTCCGCCTGGAGCATGATCGTGGTGACCGCCGGAGGGAGCAGCCCGGTGAGGCCCAGCTCCTCGCGCTCGGTGAGGGTGAACGCGGATCCCTTGTTGAGAAACGGCGTCTCGAGCACCTCGAGGCGGCGGGCCTTCGTCTCGTAGCCGCCGTCGGCGGCGACCTGGAAGTTGCGGCCCCGGCTGGTGGTGCTGATCACGGGTGACCAGCGTACGTCGCCGCCGGTGCGAGGGAGCGCACGTCCTCGGCGAGGACGAGATCGAGCACGAGCGCGGCCGCGGGCCCGATGCCGCCGGCGACCGCATCGGTGACACGGTCGCCCCACCCCAGGTCCTCCGGCTCGATGCCGACGACGCGCAGCCGCCGCGGCAACCGTCCGACCGCCGCGCCGAGCGCGATCGCCTCGAGCAGACCGAGGCTGTGCGAACCCTGGTTGCGTCCCGACTCTGCAGAGGCTCCGAGCAGCGCGTCATCGTCGACGACGGCGACCGTGCCCGGCGGCTTCCCGCTGCGCACGGTCTCGACGACGACCGCGAGATCCGCCCCCGTCCAGGAATCGATGAGACGCGTCGGGTCACCGTCACTGTCGACAACCGGGACAGACGCTGGGAGCTGATCGGCGAGCGCCTCGAGCACGAGCAGCGCCGATCCGTCGTCGCGGCGATAGCGGTTGCCGATTCCGATAACCACGACCGGTGCGCTCATCCGCGATCCACCGTGAGATCCAGGAAGTGCGTGGCGCAGGAGATGCACGGATCGTAGTTGCGAATCGCCTGCTCGCACTGCCTGGTGAGCTCGGCATCGTCGAGGTCGAGACGGTCCTGCACGAAGCTCCGCAGGCCGAGCTCGATGGACGGCTGGTTCTGCGAGGTCGGCGGCACGATCACGGCGTCAGTGATCACGCCCTGCGCGTCGATGGTGTACCGGTGATACAGCGAGCCTCGCGGGGCCTCGGTGCACCCGTGACCTGTCCCCGCGCGCACGGCCACCTCCGCGGACGGCGCCGGCGGCCGCTCGTAGCTCTCGATGATGCGCAGGGCCTCGTCGCATGCGAAGACGACCTCGATCGCGCGGATCATGATGCTCTTGAAGGGATTCCGACAGGTCTGACCCAAACCGATGTCGGTGGCAACCTGCTTCGCCAGCACCGGAAGCTGCTCGTAGTTGAGGTTGTAGCGGGAGATCGGACCCAGTGTGTACGTGCCGCCGTTCCTCAGGTGGCCGTGCAGCGCGGTGGAGTGCGCGACGTGCTCCTCCGCGAAGTGCTCCGGGAACTCGCTGACCGCGATGTCGAGTCCCGATGTCGAGGCGATGCGACCCTCGATGATCGCGTACTCGTCAGCACTGTGCAGGGCGACGAGGTCACCTTCGAGCTCGAGGTCGGGGAACTCGAAGCCCGACACCCACTGCGCCGTCTCGACGGCGGCGTCGCGCGCCCAGCGGAGGCGCTCGGCCAGCGGTTCGAACTCCGACCGTGTGGGGGCGCGATAGAAACCGCCCACCCGCACGTTCACCGGATGTATGGCCCTGCCCCCGAGCACGTTGAGGATGTCGTTGCCGACCTTCTTCAACTTCAATCCCCGCTCCACGATGTCGCGATGATCGTGGGCCAGATGGATCGAGCTCTCGTACCCGAGGAAGTCGGGGGCGTGCAGCAGGTAGATGTGCAGGGCGTGACTCTCGATCCACTCGCCGCAGTAGAGGAGGCGGCGCAGCGCCCGGACCGGGGCGGGCACGTCGACTCCGCAGGCGTCCTCGATCGCCTGGCACGCGCTCATCTGATACGCGACCGGACAGATGCCGCAGATGCGCGCCGTGATGTCGGGCAGCTCGCCGTATGCACGACCGCGGAGAAACGCCTCGAAGAACCGGGGCGGCTCGAAGATCCGCAGCTGCACGTCGTGCACCTGGCCGTCGCGCACCACCACGTGCATGCTGCCCTCGCCCTCCACTCGGGCGAGCGACGCGACCGAAAGCGTGCGCGAGGCGCCGTTGGTGTGAGTCATCAGTCAGCCACAACCATCTCTGCGGTGTGGCTCGCCTGACGAAAGGCGGGCGTGTCGGCGTTGAACGTGCGGAAGACCCGCACAAGGTCGAACCGCGTCATCCCGGCGCCACGCAGCGCGCCCGCGAACGCCGTGGCGTTGGTGGTGTCCGCGGGCCCGAAGCACCCATAGCACCCACGGTCGTACGTCGGACAGATCGCCCCGCACCCCGCGTGGGTCACCGGCCCGAGGCACGGAATCCCCTTGGACACCATGACGCAGACGGTGCCCCGCCGCTTGCACTCGATGCACACGGAGTGCGATCCGATCTGGGGGAGCCGCCCGTGCAGGTACGCACCGATGACCTCGAGCAGCTGGCCCTTGTCGATCGGGCAGCCATGCAGCTCGAAATCGACGTCGATGTATGCCGACGGGGGCGACGAGTATTCCAGCGTCTTGATGTACTCGGGGTGCGCATAGACCACGTTGGTGAACTCGCGCACGTCGGCGAAGTTGCGCAACGCCTGGATACCACCCGCGGTGGCACATGCGCCGATCGAGATCACGCGCTTGGAGGCCTTGCGGACCTCGCGAATGCGCTCGATGTCGTCGGCGGTGGTGATCGAGCCCTCGACGATCGAGAGGTCATACGGGCCCGGAGCCGCCGCGCGCGACGCCTCGAGGAAGTACGCGATCTCGACCTGCCCGGCGATGACGAGCAGCTCATCCTCGCAATCCAGCAGCGTGAGCTGGCAGCCGTCGCACGACGAGAACTTCCAGACCGCCAGCCGTGGCAACGCGGCTGCGGCGGTCACAGCTGGCGCACCTCGAGCAGCGGCTCGACCCGATCCCAGGTCATCACGGGACCGTCGGCGCAGATGAACGCCGAGCCCAGCTGGCAGTGACCGCACTGCTTCACGGCGCACTGCATGTTGCGCTCCATCGACACGCGGATCTGCGAGGCCGGCATCCCTCGTTCGAGGAGCGCGAGCGCGGTGAACCGCATCATCACCTCGGGCCCGCAGATCAGGGCGATCGCCTCCGGGTCGCAGTGGATGCGCGGCAGCACGGTCGTCACCACCCCGACGGTGCCGCGCCATCCGCCGGTGGCACGGTCGACGGTGACGTGCACCGCGAGATCACGCCGCTGCCGCCATGCCTCGATCTCATCCCGGAACGCCAGTTCCTCCTGGGTCCGGGCGCCGATCACCACCTCGACCTCCCCGAAGCGGTCACGCTCCGAGATGACCTGGGTGATGACCGAGCGGAGCGGCGCGAGCCCGATCCCGCCGGCGACGATCACCAGGTCACGGCCGGCTGCGCTGTCGAGGCCCCAGTCGGAGCCGAACGGCCCGCGCAGCCCGAGGGTCTCACCCGCCCGGAGCCCGCAGAGCGCGTGCGACACCGTGCCGACGTCGCGGACGGTGTGGGCGACGGGCCCGTCGCCGACAGGGTTGGCGCTGATCGAGATCGCCACCTCCCCGATGGGGTAGGCGTAGAGCATGTTGAACTGGCCCGCGGCGTAGCGGAGTCGTGACCCGTCGGTCGCCTCCAGCAGCAGCGTCACCACGTCCTGCGTCTCCTGGCGGCGCTCGACCACGCGATGCGCGACCGGGGTCATCGGCGCGATCACGCTCTCAACTCCGGGTTGGGATGGCCGTACAGGTCGAGCAGGCGCATGCGTGTCGCCTGGAGACGATCGTCGAGCAGGCTGGCGAATCGCTGTGCGAGGTCGAAACCGAGGGCGGGATCGTCCTGGCACTTCATGCGCAGGCATGCCGCGTCGAAGACGATCGCGTGCACGTCGTCGAGCGCCTCCGCGTCGAAGTGCCAGCGGTACGGCGGGAAGAGCCATGCCCAGCCGAGCACGTCGCCGGCGTGCAGGGTCTCGAGCGTCTGGAGACCGCGTCCGGGGGCGACCACGCCGAGCGCGACCCGGCCCGTGCGCAGCGCCCAGAACGCATCGGCCTGAGCGCCCTCGCGGATGATCGTCGTCCCCGAAGGGACGACGACGTTGCGGCCGCAGCCGCCGATCACCTGGAGGTGGTCCGGTGCGATCTTCGAGAAGAAACGGTGGGTCGCCAGCTCGTCGGCGATGGTGTTCATTTCCAGATCTCCGTGCGCGCGCCATCGCTCGACCGGATGGCGGCCGCTTCCTCGGTGATGTCGATGCCCACGGGGCACCATGCGATGCAGCGCCCGCACCCGACACACCCCGACGTCCCGAACTGCTCCCACCAGTTGCCCAGCTTGTGGGTCATCCACTGCCGATACCGGCTGCGCACGGTCTGGCGCACCGTCCCGCCGTGGATGTAGGAGAAGTCGCGCGAGAAGCACGAGGCCCACAGGCGCACACGCGAGCTGCTCTCGCCGTCCGGAGCCTGGGCCTCGACGTCGTCGCTGCAGAAACACGTCGGGCAGGCCATCGTGCAGTTGCCGCAGCTGAGGCAGCGAGCCGCGACGTCGTCCCACCGCGGATGTTCGAGATTGCGCTGCAGCAGCTCGGGGAGGTCGGTGGTGTCCATCTGCCGGCCCATCTGCCGCGTCGCCTCCTCGGTCACGGCGTCGGCGACCTCGATGTCCTCCGGCGTCGCGGAGCGCGACTGCAGCGTGTCGAGCAGTTCCTGACCCGCGTCGGTCCCGGCCTCGATGAGGTAGCGCGGCTCCTCGGTGTCGAGCAGCTCGGTGATCCCGAGGTCGTATCCCTCTCTCGCCTTCGGACCGGTGCCCATCGACGTGCAGAAGCACACGCCGGACGGCGATCCGCAGTGCACGGCGATGAGAAAGATGTCGCGCCGGCGGGCCGCGTAGGTGGGGTCGGGATGCGCGCTCGTCGCGAAGACCCGGTCCTGGACGAGGATCGCGGCGAGCTCGCATGCGCGCACGCCGAGGAACGCGTATCGGGGGGGCGCCGCCGGCGTCTCCTCGAAGACCAGCGCCCCCTGCTGATCCCGCTGTGCGCGCCACAGCGTCGTCGTCGGAGGAAAGAGGTACCGCTTCCACGACGACGGGGCGGCCGCGAACCCGAATCGCGCCTGGTCGTCCCGCTCGCGGAGCCGGTACCGGGCGGGAGCCTGTTCGTCGCCGACGCCCCGTGGAAGCTGGACCGCGCCGGTGACCGGCTCGTAGGAGATGGCGCCGTCTCGGACGGTCGGCGCGATGACCGTGTATCCGCGCTCACGGAGCCCAGCGATGACCGCCTCGAGCCCATCGCCGTCGAGGACCTGCGTCGCGCCGGGGGAAAGCGCCATAGCGCGTATTCTGACCACGATGTGATGGACGCGGGCTTCTGTCGACGGTCACACCCCGTCGATGACGTTTGACCCTGGCGATCTCCACCCGTGCTGCGTAGGCTGGAGCCATGTCGCTGTTTCAGGTCCGCGTCCACGGCCGTGGCGGCCAGGGCGTGGTCACCGCCGCAGAGCTCCTCTCGGTCGCAGCGTTCAGTGAGGGGCGTTTCGCCCAGGCGTTCCCGAGCTTCGGCTCGGAGCGGACGGGCGCTCCGGTTGTCGCGTTCTGCCGCATCGCCGACCACGAGATCCGGGTGCGAGAGCCGATCACCAGCCCGGACGCGCTCATCATCCAGGACCCGACCCTCCTCCACCAGGTCGACGTCTTCAGCGGCCTGCAGACCGACGGCTACCTGCTCATCAACTCGAGCAAAGGGCTCGTGGAGCTGGGGCTCGAGGAGCTCCTCGCCAGCTTCCGTCCGGAACGCCTCCTCGACGTGCCGGCGACCGAGATCGCCCGGGAGACGGTCGGCCGGCCGATCGCGAACGCCGTGCTCCTCGGCGGCTTCGCAGCCCTCACCGGCGTGATCTCGCTCGACGCCGTTGTTGCTGCCATTCGTGACAGATTCTCAGGATCGTTGGCAGACGGCAACGCCGCCGGGGCGCAGCGCGCCTTCGACTACGTACGCGAGCACATGGGGGTGGCGGCCGGTGCGCAAGCAGGTTGAGGGGTCGCGCGCCGTGGCCGAGGCGGTCGCCCTGGCCCGGCCCGAGGTGATCTGCGCGTATCCCATCTCCCCACAGACGCACATCGTCGAGGCGCTCTCCTCACTGGTGCAGAGCGGGACCCTCGCCCCCTGTGAGTTCATCAACGTGGAATCGGAGTTCGCCGCGATGTCCGTGGCGATCGGCGCGTCCGCCGCGGGCGCACGGACCTACACCGCGACCGCCAGCCAGGGTCTGCTGTTCATGGTCGAAGCCATCTACAACGCGTCGGGACTCGGGTTGCCGATCGTCATGACGGTTGCCAACCGCGCCATCGGCGCGCCGATCAACATCTGGAACGACCACTCCGACTCGATGTCGCAGCGCGATTCAGGATGGATCCAGCTCTACGCGGAGAGCAACCAGGAGGCGATCGACCTGCACATCCAGGCGTTCCGCCTCGCCGAGGAGCTGTCCGTCCCGGTGATGGTGTGCATGGACGGCTTCATCCTCACGCATGCCGTCGAGCAGCTCGAGATCCCCTCGCAGGAGCAGGTCGACGCGTTCCTTCCGCCGTTCGAGCCGCGGCAGGTCCTCGATCCCGACGACCCGGTGTCGATCGGAGCCATGGTCGGACCCGAGGCATTCATGGAGGTCCGCTACCTCGGCCACGTCACGCAGATGCAGGCGCTGGATGTCATCCCCGAGATCGCTCGGGACTTCGCCACCGCCTTCGGTCGCGACTCCGGAGGCCTCGTTCGCTCGTACCGCACGGAGGACGCGGAGGTCATCGTCGTTGCGCTGGGCTCGGTCCTCGGCACCATCAAGGACACCATCGACGAGATGCGCGAGCAGGGTGTGGCGATCGGTGCGGTGGGGATCACCACCTTCCGTCCGTGGCCGAACGACGAGGTGCGGCGCGCGCTGAGCAACGCCAAACGCGTGGTGGTGCTCGAGAAGGCACTCGCGATCGGCATCGGGGGGATCGTGTCCCTCGACGTACGCGTCGCGCTGGCCGGGGCCGCCGTCCCCGTGCACACCGTGATCGCGGGCCTCGGTGGCCGCCCGATCACGAAGTCATCGCTGCACCGCCTGCTCGCCGACGCGCGGGAGGGAACCCTGCACCCGCTGACGTTCCTTGATCTCGATCACGACCTCGTCGAGCGCGAGTTGCACCGCCGGAGCGCAACCCGTCGCTCGGGCCCGCACGCCGAGAACCTGCTCCGCGACCTCGGCACCGTCGCCGCGGGCCCGGTCTGAGGAGGACGCCCATGCCGATGCAGCCGATCAAGTTCTACCAGGTGGGGAGCTTCGTCGCGGGCAATCGCCTCCTCGACTCCGATCAGCGCTCCGTGCAGTCCGAGAGCGGTCGATCGAACACCCTGACGTCCGGACATCGCGCGTGCCAGGGGTGCGGCGAGGCGCTCGGCGCGCGCTACGCGCTCGACGCGGCGATGCGCGCCACCAACAACCGGCTCATCGCGGCCAACGCCACCGGATGTCTCGAGGTGTTCTCCACCCCGTACCCGGAGTCGTCCTGGCAGCTGCCCTGGATGCACTCCCTCTTCGGCAATGCACCCGCCGTCGCGACGGGCATCGCCGCGGCGCTCCGCGTCAAGGGTCGCACCGACATCCGCGTCGTCGGCCAGGCCGGTGACGGCGGCACCGTCGACATCGGGATGGGCTGCCTCTCGGGGATGTTCGAGCGCAACGACGACGTCCTCTTCATCTGTTACGACAACGAGGGCTACATGAACACCGGCGTGCAGCGGTCGGGCGCGACGCCACCTGGGGCGCGCACCGCCACCACGGAAGCCGTCGGACCCGAGCCGGGCAACAGGTTCGGTCAGGGCAAGAGCGTGCCGCTCATCGCGATGGCGCACGAGATCCCCTATGTCGCCACCGCGACGGTCGCGGACCTGCGCGACATCGAGTACAAGGTCGAGCGCGCGATGACCTTCCACGGTGCTCGGTACCTCCACATCCTGGTGACGTGCCCGCTGGGCTGGGGGTGCGACTCCGCCGACACGATCAAGGTCGCGCGGCTGGCGAAGGAGAGCGGCCTCTTCCCCGTCTTCGAGGCTGAGCTTGGTGAGATCACCGCGGTGACCAAGATCCGCCGTCAGGTGCCGGTCGAGGAATACCTCAAGCTGCAGAAGCGCTATGCGCACCTGTTCGGCAAGTCGCCGCGGCCCGACATCGTGGCCCGTCTGCAGGCGCGCGCAGACCACAACATCGCGCGCTTCGGGCTGCTCGAGCACCAACCGGCAGGTGTCGCCTGATGGACAAGCCGTTTGCGATCACGCTCCAGGTGGGCTCGAGCCTGGCCAACAAGACCGGATCGTGGCGCACGGAGCGCGCGGAGTACGTGCACCGCATGCCTCCCTGCGGCGATGCGTGTCCCGCCGGGGAGAACGTGCAGCAATGGCTGTACAAGGCCGAGGGACCCGATTACGAGGGCGCGTGGCGGCAGATCATGGAGGACAATCCCCTGCCCGCGGTCATGGGCAGGGTTTGCTACCACCCGTGTGAAACGTCGTGCAACCGGGCGCAGCTCGACCAGCCCGTCGGCATCAACTCCGTCGAGCGATTCCTCGGAGACGAGGCGATCAAGCTGGGATGGAGGGTCCCGGTGACCGTTCCGGCGTCGGGAAAGCGTGTCGCCGTCGTCGGCGCCGGCCCGTCGGGACTCTCGGCCGCGTACCACCTCACCCGTCTCGGCCATGCGGTGACCATCCTCGATGCGGGCCCGTTTGCCGGCGGCATGATGCGCTTCGGCATCCCCAAGTACCGTCTCCCGCGCGACGTCCTCGAGGCGGAGATCACGCGCATCCTCGATATGGGCGTGACCCTCGAGCTCAATCACAAGGTCACCGACATCCTCGCGACCATGAAGGACGGCGGCTTTGACGCGGCATTCCTCGCGATCGGAGCGCACATCGGCAAGCGCGCATACATCCCGGCAGGCGACTCCGCGCACATCCTCGACGCGGTCTCGCTTCTCCGCAGCATGGAGGGCGAGGAGCGGCCGATGCTGGGACGCCGCGTGGTCGTCTACGGCGGCGGGAACACCGCCATGGACGCGGCTCGAACCGCCAAGCGGCTCGGCGCGACCGAGGCGGTGGTGGTGTACCGGCGGACGCGCGAACGCATGCCGGCGCACGACTTCGAGGTCGAGGAGGCGCTCGACGAAGGCGTGACGATGAAGTGGCTGTCGACCATCACGCATGCGGAGGGCGGCAGGCTGCAGCTCGAGAAGATGGAGCTCGACGCCAGCGGCTTTCCGCAGCCGACCGGCGAGTTCGAGGACCTCGATGCGGACTCGCTCGTCCTCGCGCTCGGCCAGGAGGCGGACCTGTCGCTCCTCGACGGTCTCCCCGGCATCGAGATCGAAGATCACGTCGTCAAGGTCGGCCCCAACATGATGACCGGGCATCCGGGCGTGTTCGCCGGCGGCGACATGGTGCCCGCGGAACGCACCGTCACGGTCGGGATCGGACACGGCAAGAAAGCCGCCCGGCACATCGACGCCTGGCTGCGTGGCACGACGTACGCGGCGGCCCCGAAGCACGAGCTCGCGACCTTCGAGCATCTCAATCCCTGGTACTACACCGACGCCCCGCCGACGGTTCGGCCTCTCCTCGACCGGGCGCGCAGGGAGTCGACGTTCGATGAGGTGGTCGGCGGTCTCGACGAGTCCAATGCGCTCTTCGAGGCACGGCGCTGTCTGTCGTGCGGCAACTGCTTCGCGTGCGACAACTGCTACGGCGTCTGCCCTGACAACGCGGTGGTCAAGCTGGAGCCCGGGACCGCCTACGGCTACGCGATCGACCTCGATTACTGCAAGGGATGCGGCATGTGCGTCGCGGAGTGTCCGTGCGGCGCACTCGAGATGGTCCCGGAGACGATATGAGCCGTGCCGTCGTCAACGGCGTCGAACACGAGGTCGGCGACGCTGGCGACGCGCATCTCCTCGACTGGCTCCGCGACACGCTCGGGCTGACGGGAACCAAGTACGGCTGCGGCGAGACCGCGTGCGGAGCGTGCAGCGTGCTCATCGACGGGCGGCTGGCTCGCGCGTGCACCGTCCCCATGGCCGACGTCGCCGGTAAATCAGTCACCACCATCGAAGGGCTGTCCAGCGGCGCCGTACTGCACCCGGTCCAGCAGGCGCTGCTCGAGGTTGGCGCCATCCAGTGCGGCTTCTGCACCCCGGGGATGGTGATGGCCGCAGTTGCGCTCCTCGACGCGAACCCGCATCCGAGCGATGCCGACATCGTCGAGTGGATGTCACCGAACGTCTGCCGCTGCTGCGCCTACCCGCGGATCGGCGCGGCGATCCGGCGTGCCGCCGATGCGGCGACAGCGCTCGCGCCGACCGCCGGCGAACCCGCTTCCGAGCTGAGCGCAGCACCGCACGCCGGCGCACCCTGGGACCTGAGCGTCCTCGAAGGGCGCGACTACTTCGAGGTGCTCGGCGACGGGCTCATGGTCGTCGTCCCGCCTCCGCCGGATGGGGGCGGGTGGAATCCCACGGGCGGCGCATGGCTGCACGTCGACGCGGCGGGGATCGTGACGGCGTTCACCGGCAAGGTCGAGGTCGGTCAGGGCACCCGTCGCGCGCTCCGGATGATCGTCGCCGAGGAGATGGAGATTCCGCTCGACACGGTCCGGCTCGTCATGGGCGACACCGACCTCTGTCCTTTTGACATCGGCACCTTCGGCAGCCTGTCGATGGCAACCGCCGCGACCGACCTCCAGCGCGCGGCGGCTGCCGCTCGTGACGCGCTCGCACACGGCGAGGAAATCGCCCCGGGGACGCGGCGCGTCGAGGTGGTTGCCGGCGTCCCTCGGGTCACGCCTCCCGATCGGTGGCACGTCGCCGGGCACCGGACCGCGTCAGGAGACGTCGCAGCCGTGACCGGCGCCAAACGATTCACCTCCGACCTGCGCCGCCCGGGCATGCAACACGCCCGGCTGCTGCGACCGCCCGCCTTCGGCGCACACCTCCGTGCGGCCGACGTGTCCGCAGCGCGTGCGCTGCCGGGCGTCACCGTGCTGGTCGACGGCGACTTCATCGGCGTCGTGGCGCCGACCCCCGTCGCGGCGGACGTCGCGCTTGCGGCCGTGCGCGCGCGGTGGGATCTCGACGCCGGGGTCGACGAGGCGGGCCTCGAGGGCCACCTGCGGGCTCACCCGGTGGAGGGCGATGGGTGGAGTGGCGCCTACGCACATGATGCGGGCGACTTCGACAGCGCCATCACGTCCGCCGAGGTTCGCGTCGACGCCACGTACACGACGGCGTATGTCGCGCACGCGCCGCTCGAGACGCGGGTTGCGCTTGCCGAGTGGGACGCCGGCCGGCTCACGGTCTGGACCGGAACGCAGCAGCCCTTCAACATGCGCCGCGCGCTCGCCGATGCGCTCGAGGTGACCGAGGCGATGGTGCGGGTGGTCGTGCCCGACACCGGCGGCGGATTCGGCGGGAAGCACGATCCGGAGGTCGCCATCGCGACCGCCCGGCTCGCACGCGCGGCCGGCACCCCGGTGCGGCTGCGCTGGACGCGCGAGGAGGAGTTCACGTGGGCGTACTTCCGCCCCGCCGCGGTCATCGACGTCACCGCGGGCGCGTCGGCCGACGGTCTGGTCAACGCGTGGGAGTTCATCGCCATCAACGGGGGCAGCGCGGCGATCGCCACCCCGTACGCGATTCCGCATCAGCGGCTGCGGTTCCAGCCGGCGGATTCTCCGCTCCACCAGGGCTCGTACCGCGGCCTCGCTGCGACCGCCAACACGTTCGCGCGAGAGTCGTGCATGGACGAGATCGCCGCGACGCTCGGCGTCGATCCGCTGCAGTTCCGCCTGCGCCACCTCGAGGACGATCGCCTCGCCGAGGTGCTCACCGCTGCCGCCGATCGCTTCGGATGGGCGGATCAACCCGATGAATCGGGACGCGGGTTCGGTCTCGCCGCGGGGATCGAGAAGGGCGGCCGCGTCGCAACCTGCGTCGAGGTCCGCGTGCGCGATGCCGACCTCGAGGTCGTCCGCGTGGTGACCGCATTCGAATGCGGTGCCGTCATCGACCCGGACAACCTGAGGAATCAGATCGAAGGGGCGACGATCATGGGCCTGGGCGGCGCGCTGTTCGAGGTCGTGCACTTCGCCGGCGGGCGCATCCTCAACCCGCGCTTCAGCGAGTACCGCGTTCCACGATTCAGCGACATCCCGCCCATCGACGTCGTGCTCGTCGACCGCCCCGATCTTCCGCCGGCGGGGGCCGGCGAGACGCCGCTGATCGCGATCGCGCCGGCGCTCGCGAACGCCGTCAACAGCGCGACCGGCTGCCGCATCCGGTCGCTGCCACTGCTCGACGATCCGATGTTCGCCGACCACACCGAGCCCGCCCCATGACCCTGATCAGGCTCCTGCGCACCCATCTTCGACCCTACCGGGTGCAGGTGTGCATCGTCGTCGCGATGATCGTGGCGCAGACGGTCCTCGGCCTCTATCTCCCGAATCTCACCGCCGACATCATCAACAACGGCATCGCCAAGGGCGACGTCGGGTACATCTGGCGCACCGGCGGTGTGATGCTGGCGATCACGCTCATCCAGGGCGTCATCGCCATCATCGCGGTGTACTGGGCGTCGCGGACGTCGATGGGCGTGGGGCGGGACGTTCGCGCACGGGTCTTCGCTCGCGTGCTGCGGTTCTCCGAACGGGAGATGAATCGCTTCGGCACTGCGTCGCTCATCACGCGGAACACCAACGACGTGCAGCAGATCCAGCTGTTCATGCAGGTGGCGCTCACGGTGATCGTCGCTGCGCCGATCATGATGGTCGGCGGCGTGATCATGGCGCTCCGGGAGGACGTGACGCTGTCGCTCCTGCTGGTGGTCGTCGTGCCGCTCATGGCCGCGGTCATCCTGACGATGCTCTACGTTGCGGTGCCCCTGTTCCGATCGATGCAGATCAAGATCGATCGGATCAACCAGGTGCTCCGCGAGCAGATCACGGGTGTCCGCGTGATCCGGGCGTTCGTCCGCTCCGAGCACGAGGAGCGCCGCTTCGCCATCGCCAACGCGGACCTCACGTCGACCGCCCTGCGTGTCAACCGGATCTTCGTGCTCGCCATGCCGGCGCTCATGGCGATCATGAATCTCTCGAGCGTCGCCGTCCTGTGGTTCGGCGGTCATCTGGTCAACAGCGGCCAGGTGCCCATCGGCAACCTCACCGCGTTTCTCGCCTACATCCTGCAGATCCTGCTGTCGGTGTTGATGGCGGTGATGATGGTGATCTTCGTTCCGCGCGCCGAGGCGAGCGCTGCGCGGATCGAAGCAGTCGTGAAGGTCGAGCCGGCGATCGCGAGCCCCGCGCAGCCCGTCGCGCCGCCGAGCGCGCGCGGCGTCGTCGAGTTCCGCAACGTCACCTTCGGGTATCCGGGAGGCGAGCATCCGGTGTTGCGCGATCTGTCGTTCCGGATGATGCCCGGCCAGACGACCGCGATCATCGGCGGCACGGGCGCGGGCAAGACCACGCTGCTCAACCTCATCCCACGCTTCTTCGACGTCACGTCGGGCACGCTGCTCGTCGACGGCGTCGATGTCAGGGACCGCACCCTGGATCAGCTCTGGGCCACGATCGGGCTGGTGCCGCAGGCGGCCTACCTGTTCGGCGGAACCGTCGCGGGAAACCTGCGCTTCGGCGCGAGCCAGGCCACCGATGACGACCTCTGGCACGCGCTTGGAGTTGCACAGGCGCGCGAGTTCGTGGAGGCGATGCCTGGAGCGCTCGAGGCTCCGATCGACCAGGGCGGCACCAATGTCTCGGGCGGTCAGCGCCAGCGCCTGGCGATCGCCAGAGCGCTCGTGAAGCGCCCACTCATCTATCTCTTCGACGACTGCTTCTCCGCCCTCGATGCGACCACGGACGCGCGGCTGCGCAGCGAGTTGAAGAAGCAGACGCGCGGCGCCACCGTGGTGATCGTCGCGCAGCGCGTGAGCACGATCCTCGACGCGGATCGGATCATCGTGCTCGACGGCGGCGTCGTCGTCGGCAGCGGCACGCACGAGGCGCTCATGGAGAGCTGCGATGCCTACCGCGAGATCGTCGCCTCGCAGCTCGGGGAGACCGTCGCATGATGGCGCGGCGCCCCGGAGGCGGGCGGCCGGGCGGTGGCTTCGGCGGCCACGGCGGCATGATGATGGGCGGTCCCCCGCACAGCGCGAAGAACATGCGCCGGACGCTCGCGCAACTGCTCGGCCGCCTGCGCCCCGAGTGGGCGCTCATCGGCTCCGCGGCGTTGCTCACGTCGGCCGGCATCGCGTTCACCGTCCTCGCGCCCCGGATCATCGGCAATGCGACCAACCTGATCTTCAACGGCGTCGTCGGCAAGGGCCTCCCCGCGGGGATGACCAAGGCGCAGGCGATCGCGATCCTGCAGGCGCAGGGCAAAGGGCAGCTGGCTCAGGTGCTGTCAGGAATGAACGTGACCCCGGGACGTGGTATCGACTTCAACCAGCTCGGTATCACCCTCGGACTCGTGGCGCTCCTCTATCTGCTCGGGGCTGCGTTCAGCTGGATGCAGGGCTACATCATGGCCGGGGTCGCGCAACGCACCGTCTACGGGATGCGGCGCGACGTGGAGGCCAAGCTCGCACGCCTCCCCCTGCAGTACTTCGACAGTCATCCACACGGCGACCTGCTGAGCCGCGTCACCAACGACATCGACAACGTGACGACCACACTGCAGCAGGGGCTGGGCCAGCTGCTGAGCTCCGGGCTCACCATCATCGGCGTGCTGGTGATGATGTTGTTGATCAGCCCGCTGCTCGCGGCGATCTCGCTCGTGACCGTCCCGCTCTCCATCGCCGTCACCATTCTCATCGCGCGGCGATCGCAGAAGCAGTTTGCGGCGCAATGGGAGCTCACCGGCGCGGTGAACGCTCACGTGGAGCAGACCCACACGGGCCACGCGCTCGTCCAGGTGTTCGGGCAATCGCAACCGAGCATGGAGGAGTTCGAGCGCCGGAATCAGTCGCTCTACGAAGCGAGCTTTCGCGCGCAGTTCCTCTCCGGCATCATCCAGCCCGCGATGATGCTGCTGGCAAACCTCAACTACGTCGCCATCGCGGTGATCGGCGGCTACCGCGTCGTCTCCGGCCTGATGTCGCTCGGCGACATCCAGGCCTTCATCCAGTACTCGCGCCAGTTCACGATGCCGATCACGCAGATCGCCGGTCAGATGAACCTTCTGCAGTCCGGACTGGCATCAGCCGAGCGTGTGTTCGAGTTCCTCGCGGCCGATGAGGAGGCTCCCGACGTCAGCGCAGGGCCGTCCGCGGTGGCGACGCTCGGCCACGTCGTCCTCGATCACGTGTCCTTCCGCTACCAGGCCGACACGCCGCTCATCCAGGATTTCAGCCTCGACGTCCGGTCGGGTGCGACGGTCGCGATCGTCGGCCCGACGGGAGCCGGCAAGACCACGATCGTCAACCTGCTCATGCGTTTCTACGAGATCGACTCCGGCCGCATCTACGTCGACGGCATCGACGTCGCGACGCTGCCGCGCGAGCGCCTGCGCAGCATGTTCGGCATGGTCCTGCAGGACACCTGGCTCATCGCCGGCACCATCCGGGACAACATCGCGTACGGCAAGGAGGACGCGGACGCGGATGCGGTCATCGCGGCGGGGAAGGCCGCCTACGTCGACCAGTTCGTGCGCGCGCTGCCCGAGGGTTACGACACTTCGCTGAGCGACGACGCGTCCAACATCTCGGCGGGGCAGCGCCAGTTGCTCACCATCGCCAGGGCGTTCCTCGCCGACCCCGCGATCCTCATCCTCGACGAGGCCACGAGCAACGTCGACACGCGCACCGAGGTGCTCATCCAGGAGGCGATGGCGCGGCTGCGCAAGGGTCGCACGAGCTTTGTCATCGCCCACCGCCTGTCGACCATTCGGAACGCGGACACGATCGTCGTGATGAACGCGGGTCGTATCGTCGAGCAGGGCAGCCACGCCGAGCTGCTGGCTCGTCGCGGCTTCTACTACGACCTCTACTCGAGCCAGTTCACCGAGGCGTTCGAAACGGTGGGCTGAGCGCGGGTCGCGGAACGGCGGTCAGTCGTCGTCGGAGACGTCGTGAGCGCCGGCGACGACGCTCACCAGCTCGGTCATCCGAGCACGCACGGCCTGCTCCGTCGCGCGGAGCGCCAGGGTGTCGAGCTCACCGTCGATCTGGTCGACGATGACCGAGGTCTCCTCGTCGCTCAGCCAGACACCCGCCGCTTCGGCGATGACCTCCGCGTCACCCCCGGTATAGGCGAGCTGAAAGTGGACGTCGTGCGCGTCCGGTGCGCACGGCGCGATCCCGGCCACCGTCTCAGCCCCGGTCCGTCAGGCCGGCGGCAGCGGCAAGCGGACAGCGGCCTGGCTCCATGGTCGTGACGGTGACCGACACCTCATGTGCCGGGCTTCCGACGGTGCCGACCAGGTGCAGCCCCGCGCAGAGATACGGTGGGCGGTCACTGACCGGGCACCTACCGTCCGCGTCTGGACCGCTGCACTCAGCGAGCACCTCGTCGGTCGCCGGGTCGAGCATCACGATCGAGCGGTCTCGGTCCATGCTCAGCAGCGTGCCCCCGATTCCGCGGACGCCACCAGAGGCGAAGGTCGTCAGCGGAGGGACTTTCGACCGGTCGGCCACTCATGGACCAACGGCCCTAGTCCCGGCCGTCACGACCTGCTCTGCTTGAGGTGGAATTTCAGACAGCACCGCGGAGGTTCTCGAGCCATGGCCGTCTCTACGAACGAGGCGCCAGCCGCTGAACGGGTCACACTGAGAACGATCCTCGTCGCGACCGACGGCACGCCGAAGGCGCACGTTGCGCTCGATGCCGCGGCGGACCTGGCCAAGCGATCGGGTGCCTCGCTTCACCTCATGAACGCCTTTCACGTGGCACCCGCAGCCGTCTACGGCTACTCCACCTACATCGGACCCGAAGACGTCTCCGAGGCGTTCGCCTGGGAGGCCCGCACCCTGCTCGGCGCGGAGCAGGCCCGGGTCGAGTCGCAGGGCGTGGCCGTCAGCGGGAAATATGCAGAGCAGGGGCCGATCTTCGACGCGGTCACCGAGGTGGCCGGTGCCGTCGACGCCGACCTCATCGTCGTCGGCAACCGCGAGTTGAGCGGGCTCAAAGGGCTGCTGGTGGGCAGCGCGTCCGCGCACGTGCTGCACAACGCGCACCGCCCCGTCCTCATCGTCCGCGGAGGCCCCGGCTGCTGGCCACCGGCGCACGTGATCGTCGGTTTCGACCGCTCGGAGGCCTCGGAGCGCGCGGCCGGTATCGCAGCAGCGATCGCGCGCCTCTATGACGGCGCGACGCTGACACTGGTCGAGGTCGTGCCCGCCGAAGGCAGCGCGGGGAGCGCCGCCTCAGGCCCGGCGAACGGGCTCGAGGAGGAGCACGCACGGCTGGAGGCGGACCGGACGCGCCTCGAAGCCTCGTCCGGTCAGCCGATGACCGGTACCGTGGCGGTCGGCGAGCCCGCCGACGCCCTGCTCGCGCGCACCGAGGGCCGCGCGGGGCCGCACCTCGTCGCCGTCGGCACTCGCGGCTTCGGACCGGTCCGTCGCCTCCTGCTCGGGAGCGTCTCGACCAGGATCCTCCATGCGGGGCACACCTCGTTGCTGGTCGTTCCACCTGCGAAGAGGACGGCCGAGTGACCGCCTCAGGCGGGCCGACCCGGTACTTCACGGTGGCGGAGATCATGACGACGGATGTCGTCACGGTGTCGACGTCGACTCCCATCAAGGAGGCGGCGCGGCTGATGAGCAGGTCGCGCATCGCCGCCATCCCGGTCATCGGCGTCGATGGCGCCCTGGTCGGGATCATCTCCGAGACGGATTTCATGGGCAAGCGGGTGAACGTCGAGGTCGTCGGAGAGCTGATGACCTCGCCGGTGGCGACAGCCGCGCCCGACGACGTCGTTCCGGCCGCGGCGCGCACGCTGCTCGCGCGCAACGTCAAGAGCCTCCCCGTCGTTGATGCCGGCGGACGCCTGGTCGGGATCGTCAGCCGCGCCGATCTGCTCAAGGTCTTCCTTCGCAGCGACGAGGACATCCATCGCGACGTCACGGCGAGCATCGCCGCAACGTCAGCGGACGTGGAGCCCCCGGGGGTCGGCGTCACCGTCGAGGACGGTGTGGTCACCCTCACCGGGCGGGTCGCGACACCTCGTGACGCCGAGCTCGTCGTCACCGCTGCGGTCGCCGTGAGCGGCACGGTGCACATACGGAGCGACGCGTTGACCGTGCATTCGGGGGCGGCCCCTTCCTGAAACAGGGCACGGGCCAAGGCGTACACTTCGCCTTCTTTCGAGGGAGTCAACGACATGTTCAACGTCGTCCTGGTTGCCACCGACGGGTCCGAAGCCGGAGATCGCGCCATGTCCTTCGCGAAGGACCTCGCGACCGACCAGAAGGCGCGCCTCGTGGTCGTCCACGTTGACGAGTTGATGCCGGGGCATGGCGGCGCCCACCATGTGCAGGCGCTCGAGCCCGAGATCCAGACCCGGATCAAGGACCAGGTCTCGACGCTCCAGGCCGACGGCCTCGACGCTCAATTCGAGGTGTACCAGGTGGGCCCGAGCGGACCCGCCCACGCGATCGCCGACGCTGCCGCAACCGGAACCGCTGACCTCATCGTCCTCGGCAACGTCGGCAGCGGACCGCTGAAAGGGCTGCTCCTCGGTAGCGTCGCGCACCGGCTGCTGCAGATCGCCCCGTGTCCCGTCCTCGTCATTCCGAGCAAGAAGGACTGAGGCAGGCCCGTACGCTCTGACCGCTCGGACTCGGTCCGTCCTGGCCGCAGCGTCCGCCGCAGCCGCTTCGCCGGTCGGTAGTGACTTTCGCACCGGTGACTGGTGCCATCAGTCACTGGCGGCGCAGTGTGCGCCGGGGCCATGCTTAGCGAACGGAGGACCCGGTCATCAAAACAGACACTCGCGAGGATGCCAAGCCGGAGCGGCTCTCCCTCGTGGACACCGCGTGGCTGCACATGGAATCGCCCACCAATCTGATGATGGTGGGCAGCCTCTCGTTCTTCGAGACGCCGGTCGACCGCGATCGGATCCTGACCACGTTCCGCAACCGTCTCCTCCCTCAGGGCCGCTTCGTCGAACGCATCGAGAATTCGCCGTTCGGGCCCCCGCGCTGGGTCCCCGATCATCTCTTCGATCTCGATGCTCATATCCACAGCGTTGCGCTGCCGGCAGCCGGCGGTGACGCCGAGCTGCGCACCTTCGTCGGTGATCTGATGAGCAGTCCCCTCGACATGAAGCGACCGCTCTGGGACGCCCACCTCGTCGACAACTACAAGGGCGGCACGGTGCTCATCACGCGGATTCACCACTGCATCGCCGACGGAACCGCACTGATGCGGGTGCTGCTCGGGCTCACTGCGACAACGGCCGAGGGATCGCTCCGCGCTCCCAGGCCAGACGCTCCGGCATCGAACGGCAACGGGACGTGGCGGCTTCCCTCGGTCGACCCCGGCGCGGTCATGGCCGGGCTGACCCAGTTGGGTGCCCAGGCGTACACGCTGCTGCGGCTCGTTTCGCTGTGGCCCGATTCGTCGACCCCTCTTCGAGGCGACCTGACGCGAACCAAGCGAGTCGCCTGGACCGAACCGCTGCCACTCGAGAGCCTTCGCCCGCTTCGCGAGGCTTCCGGCTTCACCGTCAACGACATCCTCGTCGCCGCGGTGACTGGAGCCCTCCGCACCGCGATCCGCAAGCGCGGCGCCGATGTCCCGGACCGCATCCGTGCGCTGGTGCCGGTCGACCTCCGGCCTCCGACAGACGGCCACCTGGGCAACCAGTTCGGCCTCGTGTTCCTCGACCTTCCGGTCGGGTTCGCGAACCGGATGAGCCGGCTGGACGCGGTCCACCAGGGAATGGATGCCGCCCGGAACTCACCGCAACCGGCGGTCGCGATGGAGGTCCTCGGCGCGCTCGGACTGGTTCCGGCGGCGGTGCAGCGACAGGCGGTGCGCTTCTTCGGCAGCAAGGGCACCGCGGTGGTCACGAACGTCAGGGGTCCGGGGGAGCGCCTCTATCTGGCGGGCAGCAAGCTCCGGGGACTCACCTTCTTCGTCCCGCAGTCCGCGATGCTCGGCATCGGGATCAGCATCATGACCTACGCAGGACAGATCCAGATGGGCGTGATCGCCGACTCCGGCCTGGTGCCGGACCCGGTCGCGATCGCACGAGACATCACCAGGGAGCTGCGCAGGCTCGTCAAGAGTTGATCCGCGCGCGACGAGCGCGAGGCCCGCGCCGGTCGCTTCCTCAGCTCTCGGTTCTGGGCGCGTACAGCTCCTCGATCTGCATCGCGTAGCGCTCCGCGACGACCTTCCGGCGCACCTTGAAGGTCGGGGTCAGCTCGACACCGACGCTGAACTCGGACGGCAGCAACGCCCAGCGTCGCACCTGCTCGACGTTCGCGAGGTTCCGGTTCACGGTGTCGACCCATTGCTGCACCTCGCCGAGCACCAGCGGGTGGATCACCAGTTCGTGGGACGGCGCGCCGAGCCCGTGCCTCGCCGCGAACGCCTGCAGCACGGACATGTCGAGGGCCAGCAGAGCGCTGATGTACGGCCGGCGATCGCCGATCACCACGGGGTTCGTGATGAGGCTGCTCCGCAGCGCATCCTCGATGTTGCTCGGCGAGATGTTCTTGCCGCCCGCGGTGATGATCAGATCCTTCTTGCGATCGGTGATGTGCAGGTACCCGTCGGCGCTGAGCTCGCCGATGTCTCCGGTGTGCAGCCACCCGTCGACCACGGTCTCGGCGGTCGACACCGGATCCTTGAAGTAGCCGGCGAACACCTCGTCGCCGCGCATGAGGATCTCACCGTCATCGGCGATGCTGATCTCGACGCCCGCCACCGCCTTGCCGACGGACCCGAACCGCGCGTGGCCGTGCGGGTTCACCGAGGTCGTGGACATGTTCTCGCTCATCCCGTAGCCCTCGAGGATCTCGAGGCCGAGCGAATGGAAGAAACGCAGCAGCGAAACCGAGATCGGCGCGGCGCCCGTGATCAGCGTGTGCGCCTGGTCCAATCCGGTCGCATCCCGAATGCGGTGGAGCACGAGACGATCCGCGATCGCATGCTGCATCTTCAGCAGCGCGTTCACCGGCTCGTCACGCTGACGCCGGTCCACCACCCGCCCGCCGACGCCGATGGCCCAGCGCGCAAGACGCCGGCGTGTGGCCGGCATCTCATCGATGGTGGCGTTGATGGTCGCCGCCATCTTCTCCCACACACGTGGCACGCCGACGAAACAGGTCGGGCGAAGATCGCGCACCTCTGCGGGCATCGCGGCGAGCGACGATGCGAACCACAACGGACTTCCCGCGCTGTAGAGCCGCACCTCGCTGTTGATGCGCTCGAGGATGTGCGCCAGCGGCAGGTAGCTGAGCACCCGGTCATCGGGAGACAGCTGCACTGCCGGCCCGAGCGCATCGATGGCCGCGACGAGGTTGTGATGGGTCGCCATCACGGCCTTGGGCGGGCCCGTCGTGCCGCTGGTGTACACGAGCGTCGCGAGATCGCTCGGTTGCACGGACTCGATCCGCATATCGAGCTCCTGACCCAGGTTTGGGAGCGCCTCGCCCCCGCGCAACAGCGCCTCCGCCCACGAGATCACGATGTCGGGGTCGGTGTCGGCCGGGGTGCCGCGCATCAGCACGATATGCCGGAGGGCGGGCAGCCGGTCGCGCACCTCGAGGACCTTCGCGAGCAGCGCAGCGTTCTCCACGACGGCGATCGGCGCCTCGGAGTGCGCGAGCACGTACGCCGCCTCCTCAGCGCTGAGCGTCTGGTAGAGCGGCGCCGTCGACCCTCGCGCCAGCATCGTCGCGGTGCTGCTGATGATGAACTCGGGACGGTTGAAGGACCAGATCGCGACGTGACCCTCTTCCTGCAGGCCACTGCTCATGAAGAACGCGGCGAGCGCTCGCGCCTGCTGCGCGTACTCGCCCCATGTGATCGGCGCCCAGTGATCATCGAGACGGTGGAACATCGCCGGCCTGTCGGCGCGCAGCTCGACCTGGCGCAGGAACAGCTGCACGAGCGTCCGCTCGTGCACCGGTCCCATCAGAGTCTGGCGTTCGGTCAGCGACGGCCGCGCCTCGACCACGCGGTCGTCCGACGATGTCTGCACGGTCATGGTGTCTCGCCTCACACGCTTACGCGCGACTCCGGAGTTGCGGCTTCGTCGGCGCTCTTGTCGGGTCGCGGATCCGGGCCGGCATCCGGCCGGCGCAGCCGCGACCGCGTGACGAAGTGAGCATCGCCGCCAGCGGGCAGCGAGAAGCCCTCCGGCAGTCCAGGTTCGATGTCGAGCGTCAACAGCGGCGCTTTCCAGGCCTCGAACTGCCGTGGGTCGATATAGAAGGGGCAGCCGTCGAGCGTTCCCAGCAACAGGTCCCAGTCGGCGATGACGAACTCACCGTCGCGGAAGCACATCGGCAGGCTGCCGTCGCAGCAGCCGCCGGACTGGAAGAACATCACGGGACCGACGGCGGCCCGAAGGCGTCGAATCGCCTTCAGGGCCGCCTCGGTGGCGACGACTGGCTGAGGATCGTCGCGGTCTGTCATTTCGAAGGGCCTAGAAGAAGCCCAGCGGCTTGCTGCTGTAGCTCACCAGCAGGTTCTTCACCTGGGAGTAGTGGTCGAGCATCATCCTGTGCGTCTCACGGCCGACGCCCGAGATCTTGTAGCCACCAAACGCCGCTCCCGCGGGATACAGGTGGTAGCAGTTGGTCCAGACGCGGCCCGCCTTGATGCCGCGCCCCATGCGATACGCACGCGTGCCGTCGCGTGTCCACACCCCGGCACCGAGTCCGTACACGGTGTCGTTGGCGAGCTTGAGCGCCTCAGCCTCGTCCTTGAACGTCGTCACCGCGAGCACGGGGCCGAATATCTCCTCCTGGAACACCCGCATGTCATTGGTGCCCTTCAGCACCGTCGGTTGGAAGTAGTACCCGTCGGTGAACTCACCGCCGGCGTCGACACGCTTGCCGCCGATCAGGCACGTCGCTCCTTCCTCCAGGCCGATGTCGACGTACGACATGATCTTCTGCAACTGCTGTGCGGAGTTCTGGGCCCCGATCATCGTCGTGGTGTCGAGCGGATTCCCCTGGATGATCCGGCTGATCCGCTCGATGCAGCGCTCCATGAAGCGGTCGTAGATCGACTCCTGGATCAAAGCCCGCGACGGGCACGTGCAGACCTCGCCCTTGTTGAACGCGTACAGCACGAGACCCTCCACCGCTTTGTCGAGGAACTCGTCGTCCTCGGCCATGACATCGGCGAAGAAGACGTTCGGTGACTTGCCACCGAGCTCGAGCGTCACCGGGATGATGTTCTGGGCGGCGTACTGCATGATCAGCCTGCCGGTGACCGTCTCGCCGGTGAACGCCACCTTTGCGATCCGCGGGTTCGCGGCAAGCGCCTTGCCGATCTCCGCGCCAGAGCCGTTCACGATGTTGATCACGCCGGGCGGCACGATGTCCTGGACGATCTCGGCGAACTTGAGGATCGACCACGGTGTCGGCGATGCCGGCTTCAGAACGACACAGTTGCCCGCGGCGATCGCGGGAGCGAGCTTCCATGCGGCCATGAGCAGCGGGAAGTTGAACGGGATGATCTGTCCGACGACGCCGAGCGGCTCGTGGAAGTGATACGCGACGGTGTCCTTGTCGATCTCGTCGACCGATCCTTCGAGCGAGCGCGTGGCGCCGGCGAAATAGCGGAAGTGATCGGCCGCCAGCGGGATGTCCGCTGCGAGCGTCTCGCGCACCGGCTTGCCGTTGTCCCAGGACTCCGCGACGGCCAGCATCTCGAGGTTTGCATCGATGGCGTCGGCGATCTTGTTGAGCACCTTGGCCCGATCGGCAAGTGACGTGTCGGCCCACATGTCCTTCACGGCATGTGCCGCGTCGAGCGCCAGCTCGATGTCCTCGGCGGTCGACTGTGGAACCTCGGTGAACGCCCTGCCCGTGGCGGGGCTGAGATTCGGTGCGTAGCGTCCCCTCATGGGCGGAACCCACTTCCCACCGATGAAGTTCTCGTACCGCTCCTTCAAGGGCACGATGCTGCCCGGGCGCCCAGGTGCGACGTAGACCGTTCCCTGGGATTGCGGCGGTCCTTCGGCGGGCGGGCTCTCGAGCACCTGCGTCATGGCGCACTCCTTGCTAGCGGCCGCCATCGGTGCGGGCTCAGGTCGCGGGCGCCGAGCCGGCCTCAATTCCTGGGATCATCGTCATCCTCCGCGGGGCGCCTCCCCAGAGCCATCCGTCACAAATTTTGGGACGGTTTTCCACGATGCGGCGCCGGTCGCGTGAGCGCATCGTCACGATGGGAGGATGGCCCCGGCCGCGCCCCTCCGTGCTCACCCGGTATCGGCCCCGCTGTGGTGGCTGGTCACGCGCGGCCGGAGCGGCGACGGCCACGCTGGCGGCGTCCTGAAGGTGTGGCTGTGGTGGGAGCGCTTCTACCTGTGGCGGCATCGCGTTCGACCGCTCGGCGAGGACTTGGTCGTGCGGATCGAGATGCGGCGTCACCGTGGCCGGACCGTCGCTCTCACCGACGGCACCGAGGTACGGACGGGCGATCTCGTCGCCGAATTGCATCTGTCGAATCGCCGCGTCGCCTCCGGGTCGGCAAGCGCGACATGGAGCCCTTTTGTCGTGCTGGAATCGACCAGATCCGATCTCACCGTGCTCGCGCGAGCGGTCGCCGCCGGGAGGCTCGGGCCCGTCAGGGCCGTGCATGCCGTGTCGCTCGTCGCACCGGCGCTCGCGCGAATCGGCTTCCAGGTGGAACCGCTGCGGCCGTCGGCACACTCGCGCCTGCTCCGCTTCTATCTGATCGGGCTCGTCGCCATCTACAACCCGGACGGCTGGAGGTCTGCCGGTCGCGCGCGGACGCGGGGGTGGCCCGCCGAGGCGTGGATGAGCACTGCGACACTCATCGCGAGTCTCGGCGGTCCGGGACGGTGAAGGCCTTGCTATTGCCGATCGCGGACAGACATCATGGGCCCCTCGGTGCGACCGATCAGCCGGCGGCACCGCTTCGCGCGCTTTCATCCGTTGAGGAGGACTGGTCCAGGTGTTCGAGAAGATCGCGGTTGCAATCGACGGGTCGACGTTCTCGCGAGCGGCGGTGACCGCCGCCGGCGGACTCGCTGCCAAGACCGGCTCCACCGTCGAGGTCGTGCACGTTCACGAGCACGACTTCATCCCGTCCAAGGCGGGCATGTCCCCAGACCTCGAGACGCCCGACGAGGCGAGGGCCGTGGTCGCCGAGGCGATGGACCAGCTGAAGGCGATGGGCGTCACCGCCCATGCGCACATCCTTCAGGCGCCGACTCGTGAGGTCGCCGGGACGATCATCGAATGCGCGGAGGCGAATGACGTCGATCTGATCGTCGTCGGTCGAAGGGGGCTGTCGAGTCTGACCGGCATGCTCGTCGGCAGCATCTCGAACAAGCTCATCCACGCCGCCAAGGTGCCGGTGATGGTGGCCCACTGAGGGTCTTCGGTCGCGGCTCGGGGGTCTCGCCATCACGGCGCTCGCCCTTGAGCATCGGGTAGGTGGCAGCCCACGGACTCCGCGTCACGAATGACGCGGCCTGCGTTCGCCGTGTGAGCCCGAGCTTGCCCAGCACGTTCGAGACGTAGTTCTTGACAGTCTTCTCCGAAAGTCCGAGGCATTCGGAGATCTGACGGTTCGTCATGCCGTCCGCGACGAGCGTGAGGATCCGCGCCTCCTGGTGCGTGAGATGCTCGCCACCCGGTCCGGCAAGCTCGACCTCGCCGCGGAGACGAGCTTGCGCGCGCTCTCGTGCGGCGGGCTCGATCAATGAACCACCGGCGGCAACGTGCCGGATCGCGGTGAGCAGCTCGGCGCTGCGGATGCCTTTGAGGAAGAAGCCGGCTGCGCCCGCGATGATCGAGCTGAGCATCGCCTCATCCTCCGCGTAGGAGGTGAGCATGATCACCCGCGTGTTCTCGCGGAGCGACAGGATGTCGCGACACGCTTCGATTCCCGACCGTCCCGGCATCCGGACATCCATGATCACGACGTCGGGGTTGAGCTCGGCTGCCAGGGTGACGGCTTCGTCGGCCGATCCGGCCTCGCCCACGACGGTGAGATCGCCGGTCTCATTGAGGAGCGTCGCCACTCCACGCCGGACGAGTTCGTGGTCGTCGCACAGGAGCACTCGTGTGCGCATTCCAGGCTCACGATCGTGTGCTGTGGTCATGGCTCAACTCTGATCCGGCGAGTCCGATGGCGCTGCGGCCGTCAGTCATCGGATCGGCAGGACCTTCGGCAGTGTTCTTGGTGACACCGGAAACGAGCGCGTACCAAGAGCCCCCCGCGGAGGGGCCGAAGGTCTGCGTCCGGTGATGGGTCCTTGGTCCCGGGTGGAGGTCGCATCGGTCCCGCCGAGCTGATGGCTTCGGCCTCTGGGCCGCGCCGGGGGCTCCGGGTGAGCATGGGGTCACGGCAAATGGCCGTTCGGACACCGCAAGGAGTTACCACCATGACCACAGGTATGCGCTGGCGGATCTTCGTCCTCCAGATCGGTCTGATCGGCATCCTCGGCTTCGTCGCCGGCTTCGCCTTCTGGGCGAGCGGCTTCGCCACCTCCCAGGTGCAGTCCCAGCTCGCGGCCCAGAAGATCACCTTCCCCGCCGCCAACTCCGCCGCCATCACCTCCCTGCCCAAGGCCGACGCCGCCGCCATGCGCGTCTACGCCGGCCAGGACCTCACCACCGGCGCCCAGGCCGAGACCTACGCCGACCACTTCATCAAGGTCCATCTCAACGAGATCGGCAAGGGCCAGACCTACTCCCAGGTCAGCGCCGCCTCCATAGCCGACCCCACCAACGCCGCCCTCGCCGGTGAGGTCCAGACCCTCTTCCGGGGTTCGACCCTGCGCGGCCTGCTCCTCAACTCCTACGGCTGGTGGCAGATCGGCCAGTACGCCCTCTACGCCGCCATCGGCCTCAGCGTCGCCGCCCTGGTGGTCTTCGGCGCCTTCGCCTTCGAGCTCGTCAGCTGGCGGGTCGCCGTGCGCAAGGAGCAGCCGGCCCGCGTCCCGGTTCCCTCGCTCGGCACCGAGACCGCATAACCCGACTCCTTCGGAGCGGCCGGCTCCTCCCCGCAGTGACCCATCGGTGGAACGGCCGGTGGGTCACTGCTTTTCACGCCGCCATCGCCGGCTCAGGGCGACCGAGCAGATAGCCCTGCGCCCAGGGCACACCCAGGTCCTGCATCACCGCAAGCTCCTCGGGTTGCTCGACACCCTCGGCGATGACGGTGGCTCCGACGTCCGACGCGAACGCCACGATGGCGGCAGCCAGCGCACGCTGCGAGCGGCTCCGATGGATGCCGCGCACCAGGCAGATGTCGAGCTTGATGATGTCAGGCGACAACGCGACGAGGTGGCGGAACCCGGCGTAGCCGGAACCCAGGTCGTCCGCAGCCAGGCGCGCGCCGTGGTCTCGCATCGGACGCAGCGCGCGGTGGATCGACGAGTAGTCCTCGATCGGGACGTGCTCGGTGAGCTCGATGACCATTCGTGGGCACACGGCCTCGTCCCACGACGGCCCGTCCTCGATGTGGAGGATGGTGGTCGGAGACATGTTGAGCGCCACGAATCGCTCCGATGGCGCGGTGCGCAACATGTCCATGCCGTTCGTTGCTGCGAGCTGCTCGAGCTCGAGGCCCAGACCGACGCTCCACGCGTCGAGGAACCAGCCGGCGACACCCCGTTCGTGCGCCTGAGGAAACCTGGCCAACGCCTCGTAGCCGACGACATCGAACGTCTCGACGTCCACCACCGGTTGATAAACCGACGTGATGCTGTTGTCGTGCAGCAGACCACCGATGCGGCACTGCCGGTCCACAAGCTCTGATTGCGTGATCACGGCGGCGGGCAATGTCGCCGGACGGCGCATGGAGGAATACAGGTGCCGGGTCTCGAGGAGGTTGCCGACACGGAGCACCACCTCGACGGTGTCGAACGGCTTGGTCAGGAAGTCGCGTGCTCCACTGCCGAGCGCCCGGTCGCGCGCGTCATTCGTGAGATCCGCCGTGAGCACGAGCACCGGCAGGTACCCGCCCGCCGCGAATCGGGTGATCGCATGCAGCACGGCGTGGCCGTCCACATGCGGCATGTGCAGGTCGAGCAGCACGAGGTCGGGGTCGAGCGACGGCAGCAGGCGCTCGACGTCTCGCGAGTCGGTCAGCGCGGTGATGCGGTGCATGCCCTCATCCTCGAGGAGCGCCGTGAGCAGTGCGACGTTGCTCGGGTTGTCATCGATCACCAGCACGCTCATCGTTGCGAACGCGCGCAACCGCTCATCCATGACGCTGCGCAACCGATGGCGCGGGATGTCCCGTCACCGAGTTGAGCGTGGCGAGCACATCGTCGAGCACGAGGGGTTTGGTGAGATAGCGCGCGGCGCCGGCGGCGAGGAGGCGGTGGATCTGTGTTGCGTTGGCATCGGCGCTGAGCACGATCACCGGGATATGAGCGGTCGCGGGGTCATACCGCAGTGCCACCAGCACGTCGAGCCCGTCACGGTCAGGGAGGTGCACATCCAGGAAGATGAGGTCCGGTCGATGAGCGCGCGCAAGGTCGAGCCCAAGGCTGCCGAGGGCTGCGTGGATGAGACGCCACTCGGAGCGCAGGCCGAGCACGGACTCCATGACGCGAACATTGGGTTCGTTGTCCTCGATGTACAGCACGGTCGCCGAACGTCTCGACGCATCGACGGCGGCGCTCTCGAGCGACGGCCTCGGGCCGGCGAGCTGTGCCTCGGGAGCCACCGACTCCCGCAGCGTGACCGTGAAGACGGCACCACCGCCCGTGGCCGCCTCGAACGACAGGGTCCCGTTCATCAGCTGCGCGAGGCTTCGCGTCACCGTCAGCCCGATCCCGGTGCCCTCGATGCCGGTTCGTTCGGCGCCGAGCCGATCGAAGGGCGTGAACAGGCGCTCCCGCAGGTCCGGCGAGATGCCGGGTCCGTCGTCATCGACGCTGATCGAGACCCCGCGATCCGTCCCCTCCCAACGCACCCGGACGGTGCCGTCGAGTCGGTGGTACTTGACGGCGTTCGAGATGAGGTTGAGGAGCACCTGGCGCAGACGCTGCCGGTCGGCGAGGACGAACATGCCCGGCGGCCCGCCGGACACCTCAAGCGTGAGACCGGCCTCAGCTGCGAGCGGTTGCATCAGCAGCACGGACTCGTCGACCACCGCCGCCACGAGCACGGGCTCGGCGCTCACCGTCAGCTCACCCGCCTCGATGCGCGCGATGTCGAGGACCTCGTTGATGAGATTGAGGAGGTGCCGCCCCGCGTGCAGCACGTGACGCACCGCGTCGACGTGCTCGGTCCCGTCCAGACGGCGTTCGAGGACCTGGCCGAAGCCGAGGACGGCATTGAGCGGCGTCCGGAGCTCGTGGCTCATCCGCGAAAGGAACAGGTTCTTGGCCTCGCTGGCGGCGCGCGCCCCCGCCTCGGCCAGGCGGAGCGCTTCCGCGGCGTTGACCTGCTCGGTGATGTCGTTGGTTGCGGTGACCAGCCGTTCCACGGCACCCTGCGGGTTCGGCACCGGGATCGCCGAGGCGCGCACCCATCGGATCTCGCCGTCTGCGCGGACGATCCGATGCTCCGAAATGGCGGCATGACCCGCGCTGCTGGGTTTGAAGAAGGAGGCGTCGGCACGTTCGCGATCGTCTGGATGGACGAGCATCAGCGGGAGCGTGGGATCGGCCTCGACATCGGCGGGGTCGAATCCCGTCAACCGGCGAAACGCCGGGCTGAAATAGAGGACGGCGGGCGGCTCGATCTGCTGCAGGGTGAGCACCGTGTCGACGTTGTCGGCCAGCTGCCGCAGCCTGGTCTCGATGTCGCGCAGGGCGGCCTCGGTGGCACGCTGCGTGGTGACGTCCCTGATCGCGGCGATGACCACGGCGTCGCCGTTGTGGACGACACGCGCGAGGCTCACCTCCACTGGAAACGTCGACCCGTCGGCTCGGCGAGCGCGCAGCGACAGGCCGGTTCCCATCGGCCGGGACGCCGGGTCGCGCATGAAGTTCGCACGGTGCCGGGGATGACGCTCCCGAGCATCCTCGGGGACGAGCAGCTCCAGTGGCGCGCCGATCAACTCGCCGGCCTGGTAGCCGAACAGCGTGGTGACCTGGGCATTGACGAGGGTGATCAGGCCGCGGGTGTCCACGCACACGGTGGCGTCGGGCGCGGCCTCGAGCAGCGAGGCGAAGCGCGCTTCCGCGAACTCCGTCTCGCTCAGCGGACGCGAGATCGAGGCAATGCCGATGACACGTCCGGCAGTGTCGCGCACGGGAGACATCGACATCACGACCTCCATCGGCCGCCCATCAGCGCGGAGCCGGACGCACCGGTAGCCACTCTCCGGCTCCCCCGCCGCAACTCGCGCATGACGGGCCCGCTCCACCGCGATCGCCTCGGCAGGGATGGTCACCTCGATGCTCCGGCCGACCATGTGCTCGGCGGTGTGTCCGTACACGGCCTCGGCCCCGTCATTCCAGGCGGTGATGATCCCGTCGACCGTCTTGGCGATCACCGCGTCGGGCGACGATCGAACGATGGAGGCCAGCGCCGATTCGGTGGCGCGGTTCGGCACGCCCCTGAGGGACGCGCTCACATCGACGCCGTGATCCGCCGCCGGCTGATCAGAGGCTGTGCGGGAGTAACCCTGCCGCACAGCTCGCCGCGCCATTCCTGTCATGTGTCCTCGACCGATCGCGGGGTGGCCCGGGCCCACTATGGGCGCGACCCGGGAGGTCGGACAGGTCATTACACAGCCGCTACATCAACGTCACCGTTGGGCCGTCCCGGCTGTGGTGCGCGCGCGAGTCCGCGGAAGTGTCGCGGCCGGCTTGATCAGTGATCCAACCACCCCGTTCGGCGCGCAGCAACGGTGGTCCGATGCCGCGAAGCCTGGTGACCTTCGGCACTACTCATCCCACTTTTCCGGGCCGACGATGGGCGTACCCGCAGGGACCTGTCCAGCGGCGCCGGAAGCGCGATCCTCGGAGACGACCACCATGATTGAGCAACGCGAACCTCAGCTACAGAGCCTCGAGCGCGAGGAATGCCTCGATCTCCTCGGGAAGGCGGACGTCGGTCGACTCGGCTACGTGGTCGACGGCACCGCGATCATCCTGCCGGTCAACTTCACGATGCAGGATGCCGACATCGTGTTCTGCACCGCCAAGGGCGGCAAGCTGAGCTGGCTGAAGAACCACAGCCACGTGGCCTTCGAAGTCGATGAAGGTCGACCGGCGGATCGTGAGGGATGGAGCGTTCTCTGCCACGGCTCCGCACGCGAGGTCACGGACCCGGGTGAGCTTGACACGCTGCGTCAGGGACCGATGCCGTCCTGGGTGAGCTCGCCGGCCGACCACTGGGTGCGGATCACGATTCAGGACGTGTCGGGACGGGCGATCCGGCGCTGAGAAGCCCCCCGGACGACGCGCGCTGCGCCAGAGCCGATGGTCCCGTTTCGATGAGGACCATCGGCTCTGTGCCGCCGGGGTCACGAGAGCGACGATGACCCTGCCGCCCGGGGTTCGCCGGGTGGCCGGGGAGCCTCCCGGAATGTCCACGTCGCTACACACCAGATGTGAAGAGAGACGACGGAGCGGAACGCCGGGAGCAGCTCCCCGGGCTCCTAGATCGGTGTCGCCTCGATGACTGACGCCGTCGATTCGGCTCCGCCCAGGGACGTTCGCGGTGCCGGTTCTCCGACAGCCACCATCTCGCCGCGAAGATCGGCATAGAGGCTTTCGAGACGATCCACGTTGGCACGGAGGCTGTACGAGGCTTGCGCCCGCACGCGTGCGCGACGTCCAAGCGCGCGCCGCAGGGCGGCGTCATCGTGGACGCGGAGCATCGCCTGCGACAACGACGGTTCGAGTGGATACACGGGGATCACGAGCCCTGAGTCCCCGATCGCCGCGCCGTCCTCGCCGGCGTCGGTCGCGACCACCGCGCATCCCGCGCTCATCGCCTCGAGCAGGGAGAGCGACAGTCCCTCCGCGGTCGACGGCAAGACGAACACGTCCGCGGCTCGCAACAGATCCAGTCGCGTCTCGTCATCGGCGATCATGCCGAGGAGCCTGACCTGCGGGTGCTGAGCGGACAGGCGCTGCAGCTGGCGTCGCTGTGTTCCCGCCCCTCCGATGAGGAGGAGATGGTCGTCGGGCCATCCCTGCTCGACAAAGGATCGAGCAAGCTGCGTCACGCGTTTCTCCGGATCGAGCCGACCCAGGTACACCGCGACGAACTTCGCATCGAGCTCAGCGCGAAGACGGGAGACGCCGGGCGTGATGCCCTCCGTGTCGACGCCGTTGGGGATGACGACGATTCGATCCGCTGCGCATCCAACGTCGATGAGCAGTTGCCGCTGCGTCGGGCTCAGCGCGACGATCGAGTCGAAGCGCGCAAGCCGGCGCGCGTGGAACCGATACAGCTCGTGCAGCACTCGAGCGCGAGTGGACGCCGACACGATGTATGGGAGATGCACGGTGGCCACCGCCGGGATATGGCGGTGTTTCGCGAGTCCGGCCACGGCGCCGTCGAGGATCGAGAAGCTCACCGAGAGATGCACCACATCCGGTCGAAACGCGTCGAGGGCGGCCGCGATTCGATCGAGCGAACCCGGCAGTGACACGGTGACCGTCTTGAAGTGCACGGCACGAAGCTGCACGTCATCGCGATCGCGGACGCTGGTGCGATCCTCACGATGCGCGAAGAACAGCACCTCGACGCCGCGCGCGCGGAGCGCCGCGACGGTCTGCCTGCTGTAGGCGGCGAGGCCGTTCCCGTGGCGGCTTCGGGAGTGCCCGAACCACGCCACCCGAAGGGGTCGGAGCCGGTCACCCTCCAGCGCTGCGGTGGGCTCCAACGGCGGCAGTGGCGTGGCCATCGGCCGACTCTATCCGGCGGTGGCGCCCGCGGATGGGGGTCAGCCACCACGCACCGATTGGCTCCGGGACATCGCGGGTAGCATGGGTGAGCGGTGTTCATCCTCAGAGCCGCCCGCAAGGTCCTGCGCCGATTCTGGGCTGAGCTCCTCGCCGCCGCCGGTCTCGCCGCGCTGGTCATCGGTGTCGACCCACCTCGCCTGGGCCATGTCTTCAGCCAGATCGAGTGGCAGATCGCGCTGCTCATGATTCCGGTGGTCGTCGCCGTGTACGTCTTCCACGGGATCGCCTGGTGGTTCGCGCTGCGGTCCGTCGGCGAGCGCATCCGCTTTCGCGACACGCAGCTCATCGAGCTCGCCGGTCAGGTGATGGTCTTCCTCCCCCTCGGCGACCTCACACGCGTGGCGATGGTCCGATCAACCGATCACGACGAGGGGGCCGGCGCCATCACCGCCACGGTGGCGCTGCAGGAGCTCGTGTTCATGCTCCTCATGAGTTCTCGGAGCGCTGCCGCAAATCGTCCAGCGGCCCAACGTCGCCCTGCTGATGCTCGCGATGATCCTCGGGTTCGTCGGAGTCTTCGTCATCCTGCTCTGGGAACGCGCCTATCAGTGGGCCGTGCGCCTTGTCGAGACCGTGCCCTTCTTCCGCCGCTTCGACCAGCAGCTGCATGAGATCCGGCCCGCGTTCCTTCGCCTGTGCAGGATCCGTACGCTCGTCCCGGTCGTGCTCTTCCAGGCGATCGCGGCGTTGCTCACCTTTCTGCTCTTCTACCTGGCGCTCGACGCGATCGGGGTCAAGGTCAGCTACATCGCCGCTGTGTTCGTGCTCGGCGTGAGCTACACGTTCGCGGCGATCAGCTTTCTGCCGCTCGGCATCGGCGCGTTCGAAGGGTTGCTCACCGTGATCATGCTGACCTACGGGATCCCTGCCGCCGCCGGCGCCGGCGCGGCGCTCCTTTTCCGAGGCTACAACGACCTGCTGATGGCGTTGATCGGGCTCCCGTGTCTCATCCACGTGCGCCGGAGCCAGCGTTCCGGGACGTGGCACCATCAGGCTTCGGTCACGACGCCCGATCTCCCCGGCTCGGCACCGGCGCAGGCTCATCGCTGACCGTCGCACGTTCGAGACTCCGCCCAGAGGCCTCCACAATCGATAATCGCTCGGGTATGCGCTGGATTCGGGCCCTCGCGCGCTCGCGCGCGCTGCGGCTGACAGGAACGGCCGTCGGACTGATCTTGCTCGTTCATGGCATCAATCTCGGTCAGGCGGCAGCCGTCCTCGGACACGCGGACGCCCGCCTCGAGCTCCTCGGGGTGGGTCTCACCGGTCTCGGCCTCGCGTGCGCCGTCGGCGCCTGGGGAGTCGTGACCCGAGCCACCGGAGCCTCGGTCGGGTTTCACCGAATGGCCTCCTGGTATCTCCAGGGGATCTTCGTCGGTCACGTGACCCCGAGCGGCGCCGGAGGCGACGCGACCCGGGCCGCCGGCGTCAGCGGCGCCATCGGGCACGGCCGCGGACTGGCATCGGTGGCGGCGACACGAATGGCCGGCGGTCTGAGCATGGCGATGCTCGGGTTCGCCGGCGCCGTGATCGCGAAGGTTGATTTCGGGGTGCCGATCATCATCGCTGCCGGCGTGTACCTCGCCGTGATGCTCAGCACGTGGTGGCTTGCACTCGGGGCGCACCGTGTGACCCGCGCGCTCCACGCGAGTGAGCGGCGTCTGATCCTGGCGGCCGCCCATGCCATCACACCGATCACCGAGGCGCTGGCGCGCTTCCGTCAGACACCCGGAGCGCTGCTTCGTTGTGTCGGGCTCGCCTCAGCGGGGTGGTTGCTCAACATCTTCGCGCTGCAGACGTTCGCCGCCGCTGTGGGCGTCCACCAACCGCCAAGCATCTTCGCCGTCGCCGTGCCGATCTCGCTCATCGCGACGCTCGCGCCCGTCGCGATCAACGGCATCGGGCTGCGCGAGGGAGTCCTCATCGGACTGCTCGTTCACCTCGGCGAGAGCCCGGCGCGGGCAGGTGCCCTCGCGCTGCTCGTCGATCTCCAGCTCGTGCCGTTCGCGCTCATCGGAGCCACCCTGTTCTTTCGCGCCCATCGCCGGAACTCGACGAGGCTCTCGCAGACCGCCGCCGTCTAGGGCCGAGGTCGTTCGCCGTCACAGTCGGGACATTCGCCTCTGCACGGTCGCCGGTCGGTCTCGGTAGCCTCGCGCTATGGCCGCCGTGAACGCCAGCGGAGGCGGCGCAGGTCACCGGGCAGCCGGAGCGTCGACGCCCACGAAGCTGCGGGGGATTCAGCGGCACCCGGTCATCTATGGCGTGCTCATCGCGTACGCGGTCGTTTCGACCGTCTTCATGTTCGTGCACGCGGTCGGCGTGACCTCCGACCATGCACTGCTCATCGTCCTCGTGCTGCTCGCCATCCTCGCGCCGGCGCGAGCGTTCGTCTGGGACTTCCTTCCGTTCATCGCCGTCGCCGTGATGTTCTCCGACGTCGGCACCATGGTGGAGAAGCACACCCAGGCGGCGCACACGATGGCGCCGATCGTCGCGGAACGCGCCATCCTCGGCGGCAACGTCGCGGCGGTGTGGTTGCAGCAGAACGTGCGCGCGGTCTTCCCGTGGTTGGATGTGCCACTCGCAGTCGTGTACCTCACGTTCTTCGCGGCGCCCGTTGTCGCCGGCATCTGGCTGTGGTTCCGGCACCGCAACCACTTCAGCCTCTTCGTCACCGCGTACATCGCGATGATGGCGGTCGGTTTCCTCATCCACGTCGTCTACCCCGAGACCCCACCGTGGCTCGCCGCGCGCGATGGGCTCCTCCCCTCCGTGGATCGCATCACCGTGAGCCTCCTCGACACCCTGGGCGGGATCGGGCGCTCCTACGCCGGTGCGGACCCGGCGCCCTACGGGGCGATGCCGGCCCTGCACGTGGCGGTGCCGTCGCTGATTGCCGCGACGGTCATCGGCATTCGCGGTTGGCGGCCGAGTCGCGCGTGGTGGTGGCTGCTGTACCCCGCCACGATGGCCTTCGCCACGATGTATCTCGGCGAGCACTACCTGCTCGACACGATTGCCGGCATGGCGCTGGGATTCATCGCCTATGCTGCCGTTCGCACGTGGTCTTCCCATACCAGACACGCGCAGACGGTGCCCACGGCGCGCGACTCCGAGTTGCGCAGGGCTGCGTGAATGCCGGAGAACCCTGCGTCAGCGCGGTCGCCGTCGTCGATTCGCGCCTTTGCGCATCGCGGCGGAATGGCTCACCGGCGTGAGAACACCATCGAGGCGTTCGGTCACGCGCTCGCCATGGGAATCCAGGGCGTGGAGACCGACGCCTGGTTGACCGCCGACGGCGTCCCGATGCTCTCCCACGCCGGGGTGGTGGCCACCCCGAGGGGCCGGAAACCCATCGCCTCGCTGCAGGCCGCTGAGATGCCCCACGAGGTGCCGTCGCTGGCCATGTTGTACGGGACGTGCGGCACGGGATTCGACGTCGCCATCGATGTGCTCGACCCCACCGCCGCCGGCCCCCTGGTCGCGGCCGCGGTGGCTGCAGGATCGGGGGCTCCGGAGCGAATGTGGCTCTGCAGTCCGAACCTCAGGGATCTCGAGTCATGGCGCTCCCTCCACCCCGGCATCCATCTGGTGCACTCGGACAGCGGGTGGCGGCAGCACCGAGATGATCCCGCATCGCATGTCCGGCGATTGTCGGGACTCGGCATCGAGGTCCTGAACCTTCACCATCGGTACTGCGCGCCGGCGGTCGTCACCGCATGTCACGGCGAGCAGATCCTGCTGTTCGCCTGGGGCGTCCAGCACACGTGGAGGATGCGCCGGCTCGTTCACAGGGGAGTCGACGGCATCATGAGCGACCACGTCGACCGCCTCCTTGCGGCAATCAACGAACGTGCGCCTGATGTCTTCCTCCGCAGGCCGAGGACGCATCGACCCTAGGCAGCCGCGACATCCGTGAGGGAAACTGACGTCGTGAGACCCACGTCGCCTCGCGAGCCGCGGTTGCGGCAACGGATATGGATGGAGTTCCGCGGCCGCTGGATCACGCTCGTCGGTGTCGCGGCCGTCGCCGGCCTCATCATCGCGGTCAACCCGGCGAGCGTCGGTCACGCACTGAGCGCGTCGGACCCGTTGCTGCTCGTCGTGATGCTCCCCGTCGTCCTGCTGCTGTACTGCGTGCGCGGAAGCACGTGGTTCGCCGTCCTCCACGGCGCGCGACAATCCGTCGGCCTTCGCGAGGCGATCAGGATCACCATCGTCAGCCAGACGTTCGTGTTCCTTCCCGGTGGCGATCTGTGGCGAGTGCCGCTGGTGAAGGCGGACGGCGGCCCGGACCGCGATACGGGTGTGCTCACCGCGACCGTCGTCTTCGATGATCTCGTGTACCTCTTCGTCCTCACCTTCGCGATGGTCCCGGTTGTCACCGGGACGCCGATCCTCTCGATTCCGCTTGCGGTGTCGCTGCTTCCGCAGCTCGCGATCTTCGCGATCCTGCTGTCGCCGCGTGTCTATGCGGCACTTGCGGGACGGGTCGCGACGTTCAGGCTCTTCCGCCGGTTCCGGCGGGAGCTCGAGGTGCTCGGACCGACATTCCGCAGCCTTGTCACCGTTCGAACGCTGGTCCCGGTCGTCATCCTCGACGTCGTCGCGTCGTCACTGGCCATCGCGCTGTTCGCGCTCGCCCTCGGTGCCGTGCACGCAATCGGCCCGGACGTGGCGCACGTGGCGTTCACGTACTCCGCGAGCCAGGTTGTCACCAACCTGACGGTCATCCCCGGCGCCCTCGGAGCGTACGAGGGCATGATGACCGGCGCGATGGCGCTCCAGGGTGTGGCGCCGGCCGCGGCGGCCACCGGGGCCCTCCTCTACAGGGTCGTCAACGATCTGCTGATGGCACTGGTCGGGCTCGCCATCGCCCTCATGTACGACCGCGAGCAGGTCGTCGCACTGCGACGCGCGACCCGACCGGACGTTCCCTGACGGGCACGGCCCGGCCGTGCCCGCGTATCCATCCGGCGTCGAACCCACACCGGGCGTGGCGTACCCTACGGTCGATCCCGTCACCACGAGAGGTCGCCATGGCCCCAGCCACATCGAGCGTCAGCTATCGGAGCCGGCTCCACGAGATGACGCAGACGACCCCCACGTGCCTCTGGAACAACTCCGCGGCGATTGACGAGCTCACGTACGCGATCGAGCACGGCGCGGTCGGCGCCACCTGCAACCCGGTGATCGCGCTGTCGGTCATCAAGGGCGATATCGCCACGTGGGGTCCCCGGCTCGATGACCTCATCCGTCAGCTGCCGGCCGCCACCGAGGATGCGATCGCCTGGCGGCTCGTCGAGGAGCTTTCGGTGCGCGCGGCCAGGCTGCTCGAGCCCGCCTTCGCGGCTGACCACGGCCGCAACGGGCGGCTGTCGATCCAGACGGATCCGCGTCGGTTCCGCGACAGCGACGCCATCGTCGAGCAGGCCGAGGCGTTCAGCCGTCTGGCCCCGAACATGATCGTGAAGATTCCGGTGACGCGCGCAGGGATTGCCGCGATCGAGGCGGCGACATACCGCGGGATCAGCATCAACGCGACGGTTTCGTTCACGCTGCCGCAGTGCATCGCGGTGGCGGAGGCCGTCGAACGTGGCCTGCGGCGGCGGGAGCAGGAAGGGTTGGACATCGCGTCGATGGGACCGGTGTGCACGATCATGCTCGGGAGGCTTGACGACTGGTTGAAGGTGACCATGGAGCGCGACGGCATCGCCATCGACCCGGGCTACCTTGAATGGTCCGGGGTGGCGGTGTTCAAGAAGGCGTACCGGGTCTTCCGCGAGCGAGGCTACCGCCTCAGGCTGCTGTCCGCCGCGTTTCGCAACCACATGCACTGGAGCGAGCTCATCGGTGCGGACGCGGTGATATCGCCTCCATACGCGTGGCTGCGGCGCATCAACGCGAGCGACATCGAGGTGGTGCCGCGCATCGACATCCCCGTCAGGGCCGATGTCGTCGCGCAGCTGCTGGCGCACTTCCCCGACTTCCGGCGCGCCTACTCGGAGGACGGGCTCTCCATCGACGAGTTCGACGAGTACGGCCCGACCCGGCGCACGCTTCGCCAGTTCGCGGCCGCGTGCGGCGACCTGAACGCGCTCGTCCGTGACGCCCTGCTGCCGAACCCGGATCCGCGGTAGCGGCCGTGCACCCTGATCTCCGAGGATTGCGCTCATGAAGACGATCAGCCACTGGATCGACGGGAAGGTCGTGGCGGGCACATCGGGTCAACGGTGGCCCGTGTACAACCCCGCGACGGGCGAGCAGACCGGCGCCGCCGACCTCGCGTCCGCCGCCGAGGTGGACGCGGCTGTCGAGACGGCAGCCGGTGCCTTTCGCGCATGGCGATCGAGCTCGCTCGCGCAGCGGGCCACCGTGCTCTTCGCCTTTCGCGAGCTGATCGACCGCCACCGCGCCGACATCGCCGCGATGATCACCGCGGAGCACGGCAAGGTGACATCCGACGCGCTCGGTGAGGTGGCGCGCGGCATCGAGAACGTCGAGTTCGCGTGCGGGGTCCCGCATCTCCTGAAGGGCGGATTCTCGGAGCAGCCGTCACGCGGCGTCGACGTGTACTCGATCCGTCAGCCGCTCGGTGTCGTCGCGGGCATCACGCCCTTCAACTTCCCGGCGATGGTGCCGATGTGGATGTTCGCCAACGCGATCGCGTGCGGCAACGCATTCATCCTCAAGCCCAGTGAGAAAGACCCGTCGCCCTCGCTCTTCTTCGCCGAGCTCTGGCAGGAGGCGGGCCTGCCCGACGGCGTCTACACGGTGATCCAGGGAGCGCGTGACGCCGTCAACCGCCTCCTCGACCACCCGGATGTCGCCGCGATCTCGTTCGTCGGCTCGACGCCGGTCGCACGCCACATCTACGAGACGGGCACACGCAACGGCAAGCGCGTCCAGGCGCTCGGTGGCGCCAAGAATCACATGGTGGTGCTTCCCGACGCGGATCTCGACATGGCCGCCGACGCGGCGGTCTCCGCCGGCTACGGCTCCGCCGGGGAGCGGTGCATGGCGGTGTCCGCGGTCGTGGCGGTCGGTGGCATCGGCGACCGCCTTGTCGAGGCCATCGCCGAACGCATCCCCAAGATCAAGGTGGGGCCCGGCACGGACCCGACGTCGGAGATGGGTCCGCTGGTCACCCGCGAGCACCGCGACAAGGTCGCCTCCTATCTGGAGGCCGCGGCACTCGGGAGCTCCGACGTCGTGGTCGACGGGCGGACGAGCACGCCGGAGGGCACCGGGTTCTTCCTTGCTCCGTCCCTCGTGGATCGCGTCCAGCCCGGAACCATGGTGTACGACGACGAGATCTTCGGGCCCGTGCTGTCGGTGGTTCGTGTCGACACGTACGACGACGCGGTGCGCCTGGTCAACGACAACCCGTACGGCAACGGCGTCGCCATCTTCACGCGCGACGGCGGCGCCGCACGTCAGTTCCAGTTCGACGTGCAGGTGGGCATGGTCGGCGTGAACGTCCCCATCCCGGTCCCCGTCGCGTACTACAGCTTCGGCGGGTGGAAGGCGTCGCTCTTCGGCGATACGCACATGTACGGTCCCGACGGCATCCACTTCTACACGCGCACCAAGGTGGTCACCGCTCGCTGGCCGGATCCGAGCACCAGCACGGTCGATCTCGGCTTTCCGCGCAACGTCTGATGGATCGGCGCTGGAGCGTCACCTGCGGCATCCCGGCACCGCGATGAGCGCGCCCGGCCGTGATCCTCGAATCACGTCACTGATCAGAGCCGGGGAGCAGACCGCACACATCTCACTCGACCTCGTGGACCTCACAGCGGGCGACGCCCTGCGCCTCGAGCCCGGGCGCGAACGGGTGCTGGTGATGCTCTCCGGGCAGGTGCGGGTTGTGAGCGACGACGGCGAGCTCGGGGTCGCCGGTGGCCGCAGCGATGTCTTCGACGGGCCCGCCGATGCCGTCTACCTTCCGCCGTCGGCAGGTGCATCGCTCATCGGCGTCGCGGGTGGGGCGGCGGGATGCCGCATCGCGGTCGCCGCCGCCGACCCCGGCGCGCTGCAGCCCGGCGAGGCGCGGATCATCCCGGCGCGAGCCCAGGCGGAGGGGGTGGCCGGCCGCGACCTCTGGCAGCGGCTGGTTCGGACCATCCTGGGCCCCGGCGATCGCGCCTCACGCCTGATCGTCGGCGAGACGATCCATCCGATCACCGGGACCTGGTCGTCGTTCCCGCCCCACCGCCACGACCGCGACGCCGACGACGAGGTCCGGCTCGAGGAGGTCTACTACTACCGGGTGCAGCCCTCCGAGGGCTTCGGCGTCCAGGTGCGCTACGACACCGACACCGGCGCGCAGGAGGCGCGGATGGTGCGCGACGGCGACGCGGCCGCCATCACCGCCGGCTTCCACCCCGTCACCGCCGCGCCGGGATACCGCCTCTACTACCTCTGGGTCATGGCCGGCGAGGGCCGGGCGGTGCGACCGTTCATCGACCCTCGATATCGCTGGCTCGTCTAGGCCCGGCCGGCCTGGGCACCACGTCCGGATGCGCCGGGCGCTGACTACCGGGTGACGGGCGGGGTGTGCTCGAGGGCCTCGTCGAGCCGCCAGTGCGCCTCGGCGAGCCGGTGTGCATCGACGATGACCTCGCACAACGCACGGTGAGCTTCACGACGTTCCAGGTACGTCCGGATCGCCAGGTCCTCAGCCTTGTTCGCCTTGTGCCGTTGCCAGCGAAGCCATGCCATCGGAGTGTCCTCAAAGTGCCCGCGAAATCTTCTTCTCGGAGTGTGGGCCTCGCGGACCGGATTGGAACAGGGGCGATCGAAATCATCTCGATGGGTACAAGGTCCGTTCAAGCCGGCATCCAGCGGGTCGGAGGTCACGGGCCTTTGGATCGCCCGCGGGCCTCGGTGACCCTTCGGAAGGTGCTGTTGAGATGACCATCGACCCTGGCGGCGGCGTCGAACCGGCTCGCAGACTGAAGCCATGGGGTCACTGCTGCTCACCGATTGGGCTGAGCTTCGCTTGGCCACCAGCTATCTCCGCAGGGGTATGGGCGGCCTTGCGACGTTCAGCCTGTCCGTGCACCGCCTCCCTCCCGACCATGGCTTCCTCGTCGCGGCCGGGCTCGAGGACTGCCTCGACTTTCTCGAGGGATGGAGCGCCGATCGCAGCGACCGGGCGTTCCTGAAGACGGTGCGGGGACTCCGTCCGGCCGATGTTCGAGCCCTTGCGACGATGCGATTCACCGGTGACGTCTGGGCAGTGCCCGAGGGCAGCGTGGTCTTCGAAAGCGAGCCGCTCCTGGAGGTGACTGCGCCGATCGCGGCGGCCCAGCTCGTCGCGACCGTCCTGGTCAATCGGATCACGTTCCAGACTGCGGTGGCGACCGAGGCGGCGCGCCGCCGCGTCGCCGCGCGCGGGCGCCCCCTGGTCGATGCCGGCCTCCGGCGGGCACCTGGCCTCGACGCGGCCATGGCGGCAACCCGAGCCTCGGCGATCGCGGGCTTCTCCGCCACCAGCAATGTCGCTGCCGCGAAGCGGTTCGGCCTCGCGCTCGGGGCGAGCATGGCGGACTCCCACGTCGAGGCATTCGACGAGGGCACCGATACATTCCATTCGATCGCGGAGGTCCTCCCCGGCGGGCCCGGGCTCCTCGTCGAGACCTCCGACGCCGACGGGGACGGGCGGCCCGAGGACGCGCGGGAGGATGGCTCCTGGGACGCGCCGGCGCTCGACGGCGTGTACGAGCTCGTCGCCTACGACGGGCGTCCGGTGCTCTCGATGTCCGCGGGAAGCGGCACGTTTCCGGGCGCGAAGCAGATCTTCCGGAACCTCCGCCGGGGATACGACATCCTCGGGTTGCGCGAGGAGGACATCCCGGGGTTCACGCGCATCCTCCGTCCGGTGATCCTCGCCGGCCGCAGGACCAGCACCGCTGAGTTTGTCGAGACGATGAGCGCCCGGCTCACGGGCGATCTCGACGCACTGCCGGAGGCCGTGACGAGCACTCGCGGATCCGAGCCGCTGACGGTGCGCATATCCCCGAATCTGGAGCATCTGCGTCAGGCATGCATGGCCCGGGTCACCAGCCCGCAGTCGAGCCCGGCACCACCGCCGGGAATCCGCACCGCCGACGACCCCCGCATCGTCGCCTGCACCACCGAGGTCACCTTGAGCGGCCGCCGTATTCGCATCCGGCCCGTGGTGATGGCCGACCAGGACGGGATCGTGCGAGGGTTCGAGCAGCTCTCACCCGAGTTGCGGGTCCGCCGCTTCTTCATCCCGCCGTCGCGCCTCAGCGAGTTGATGCTGCGCTATCTCACCGAGATCGACTACACGAATCACGTCGCGCTCGGCGCGTTCGCCGTCGACGACCCCGGTGAGCCCGGCGTGGCCATCGCCCGCTACGTGCGCCTGAGCGACGACCCGACCTGCGCCGAAGCCGCCGTGACGGTCATCGACGACTACCAGCGCCGGGGCATCGCCACGGTCCTCCTCGAGGCGCTCGCGCTCATCGCACTTCGCAACGGCATCTCGCGCTTCTGTGGCTATGTGCAGTGGGAGAACACCGAGATCCTCGACCTCGCGCGCCGGGTGGGCGCGACGGTGCAGGCCAGCTCGCAGGCCGTCGCGCGCATCGAGCTGCCGCTCGCCGACGTCGACGAGCAGATCGCCGAAACCGCCATCCGGAGCGCGCTGCGGATCCTCGCCTGCCTCGAGGTCACCCTTGCCGCCGACGGGATCCACGTCGCGGCTCCCGCACCGGCGACCGCGGCACTGTCCGAGGTCGCCTCATCGGAGGCGGCGCATGCGCTCGCACCATCGAGCCGTTGACTCCGCGTTGACGGCCTCGCCGCTAGGTTCAGAGCATGGGTCGGCGTGTGTCCACTGGTGAGAGCAGATGTTCACGACGGCGCATGCCGGAGATCGCGCCCTGCCCCGTTCTCGTTGTGCCTTCGCGCAACTGACGCGTCGGGGAGCAGCACGCCGCCGCGCATGGTGTAGATCGCGTCCAGGCCCGTGAGGTCACTGGCGCGGTGGCTGATCACGAGCAGCGCGCGATCTCGGGTGGCGTTGCGGATGTCGGCCATCACCTCGCGGGCAGTGACGGAGTCGAGCGCCTCGGTCGGCTCGTCGACGACGAGAACCGGAAAGTCCGCGAGAAGCGCGCGCGCCAGCGCGAGCCGCCGGCGCTGCCCCCCGGAGATCATCGCGCCCCGCTCGCCGACCAGGGTGTCCCATCCCTGCGGGAGCGACTCGATCCAGTGGAGCAGCTGCGCCTGGCGCGCGGCCTCGGTCAGCTCCTCGTCCGTCGCCGCCGGACGCGCAAGGCGGATGTTCTCTCGCACCGAGGTGGCGAAGACGTGTGCGTCCTGCGCGAGCAGTCCCACCCTGGTTCGCACGTCGGCGCCGCGCAGCCGGTGGACGTCCATCCCGCCGATCCGGTACTCGCCCGCCTCGTGGTCGCGGAAGCGCACCAGCACCGCAGCGAGGCTGGACTTGCCCGCACCGCTCGGCCCTCGGATACCGACGCTTCGCCCGGGTTCGAGGACGAGCGACACGCCGTCGAGCGCCGGCCTGCCCCCTGCCGCATAGCGCATGGTGACGTCGCGCAGTTCGACGCGGCTGCCGTCAGGGATGGGAGCGGGATCGGGCGGGTCGGCGACCGGCAGCGGCCGGGTGGTGACCGCCGCCAGCCGTTCATTCGCGGCCCGGCCCGACCGGAACCCGTCCACCGCGGCGGGCAGCATCGCGACCGGCTCCCCCACCGCCATCGCGCCGATCGCGACGATGCCGACGGTGATCGCCGGGATCACTCCGGCTGCGACGGCCAGGATGCCGGCGATGAGCACCGCGAGCACCGTCGCGGCCGAGGTGAGGGAGACGAGACCCGCGGCCGCGGCTCGCGACCAGGCCAGCCGCTCCTGCTCCCGCCGGACCTCCCGGCTGCGTGCCTCGATCGCGGCGATCCGCAGGTCGAGGGCACCGGCGCCGGCCAGATCCGCCCGGCCGAGCAGGGCATCGGTGATGTCGGCGGCCAGCGCGCCGTTGAGCGCAGCGAGACGGCCGGCGGCTCCGCGAGCGGACAGCGCAGCCCCGAAGACCACGGCGAGCGCACCGGCGACGGCGACGGCGAACAGCGTCACGCCGAGAGATGCCGTTGCGAGGCCCGCGGCGAACGCACCGGCCAGCAGCGCGATCGCAGCGACCGCGGGCGGCAGGAGCCCGCGCGCGTAGAACTCCTGCAGCGAGTCGACGTCGGCGGTGACGTTGCGCATGAGGTCGCCGATCCGCTCCTGATCGTAAGCGCCCGGAGTGCGCGGCTCCATGGCCTCATAGACCTCGACCCGGGTGTCCGCGAGGAGGCGGAGCACGGCATCGTGCGTCGCGAGTCGCTCGAAGTAGCGTCCGGTCGCGCGCAGGAGGCTGAACAGGCGCACACCGACCGCGGCGACGTCGAGCGAGAGGATCGGCGGACGCAGGCTCGCCTGTTGGATGAGGTATCCGGAGACCGCGAGGAGGGCGACGCCCGCGGCGATCGTGAGCAGCGACAGCAGCGCACCCGCGGTGAGCCGCGGAATCCTCGGTGTCGCGCGAACGAGCAGCGACCGGGTCGACGCATTCACGATCGGACCGCCTCGATCATCGCTTCGGCCGGCGACTCCCCGCCCGCGGACTGAAGGGTGATCACCGCATCCGCCCAGGCGAACTGCTCGATCGCGTGTGCCGCGATGATGACGGTGCGTCCGCGAGTCGCGCGTTCGATCTCGGCGCTCACGAGCGCTCGGCGCGCGCTGTCGAGGTTCGCGAGCGGTTCGTCGAGGAGCAGCGTCGGCGCGGTGCGCACGAGCACGCGCGCGAGTGCGACGCGCTGTCGCTGGCCGCCGCTGAGCGTGAGGCCGCGATCGCCGACGGATGTGTCGAGACCCGACGGCAGGGAATCGATGAACGTTGCGCCGGCAGCCGCGAGCGCCGCGCGAACCTCGTCGCCGGACCAGCGTGGGTCACCGAGGGTGACGTTGTCCGCGATCGTGCCGGAGAACAGATGCGGATGCTGGGGCAGCCAGACGGCTTCGCCGCCGTCGGTCGTGACGTCGCCGGCGTCGGGACGCAGGTGGCCGAGCACGAGGGCGAGGACGGTGGTCTTCCCGGCACCGCTCGGGCCGCACAGCACGACGCGCTGCCCACGCGCGATTTCGAAGCTGAGATCGCGGATCCCCGTGCTGCGACCCGGATGCGTGAAGGTCACATGCTGAAGGCGGATCGCGGACGTCGTTATCCGCGCCGGCATGACGGTCTCGTTCACCCCGGCCGGCGGCGCCGTCTCGCTGAGCCGCCGGGCCGCCGCGACACCCTCCATGCTGCTGTGATACGACGCACCGAGCGTCCGGAGCGGCAGATACACCTCGGGCGCGAGGATGAGCACCGTGAGCCCGCTGCGCAGATCGAGCGAGCCCCCCACGAGTCGAACCGCGATCGTCACAGCGAGCAGCGCCACCCCGAGGCTCGAGAGCAACTCGAGCGCGAAGGCGGACACAAAGGCGATGCGCAGGGTCGCCATGGTGCTGGCGCGGAGACGCTCGGAGATGTCACGGATGCGCTGCACCTGCGCAGGTCCACGGCCGAAGATGCGCAGCGTCGGCAGGCCCTGCAGGACGTCGAGGAAGTGGGCGCCGAGGCGCGCGAACGTCTCCCACCGCCGTCGCGTGCGCTGCTCCGCGTAGCGTCCGATCAGCCCCATGAACAGCGGGATGGTCGGCAGCGTCAGCACGAGGATCACCGCCGACAGCCAGTCGACGCTGAGCACGTACGCGACCGCGACGACCGGAACCGCGAACGCCGTGACGAGCTGCGGGAGATAGCGACCGAAGTAGTGGTCGAGCAGATCCACACCGCTGGTCAGCAGCGTGGCCGTCTCCCCCGTCGGAATATCCGACCGCGTATCACCCGGTGCGAGTGCGCGGCGCACTCCCCCACGGCGCACGTCATCGACGGCGGCGGCCGCCGCGACATGACCGCTCGCCTCGGCCAGCCAGACGAGGAGCGAGCGAAGCGCGAGCGCGCCGCCGAACACGGCAACCGGGACAGCCTCACGTGCCAGGTCGTCACCGTGCGCGAAGACGCCGCTGATGGCCGTCGCGAGCGCGGCGGCGCCGGCGACGACGCAGGCGCTCTGGAGCGTCGCGCACGCGGCGGACACGATGACGCCGCGCCGGGCCGACGTCCCGGCAAGGAGGCGCAGCGTGAACCTGCTCAAGTCTCCTTGGGGGTCGGCGGCGGGGGCTTCTTCTGCAGCAGCCGGGGCAGCTCGAACTGGTCGCGCGTGAGGCGCTGACGGAACACCCAGTAGGTCCACGCCGTGTACAGGAGCACGACGGGGACGAAGATCGCCGCGACGATCGTCATCACCGTCAGCGTGTACGGCGTCGACGAGGATTGCGTGATCGTCAGGCTGAACGCGTTGCTCGTGCTGGACACGAGGACCCGCGGGTAGAGGTTGAGGAACAGCGTGAGCACGACCAGCGCGATCGAGGCGCCGACGAACGTGAACGCCCATCCGTTGAGGCGATGGCTGATGAGGATCGGGGTCAGACCAACCAGGACCACCGCCAGGATTGGGAGCGGCCCCGGCACCACACCGGTGTTGGTGGCGTTGACGGCGTTGACGAGCGTGTAGGCGAGAAACGCGAACACCACCGCGGTCATCGGCAGTGCCAGGCGTTGGGCAACCGCGTGGGCGCGCTCCAACGGTGGGCCGGTGAGCTTGAGCGACAGAAACGTCGCACCGTACAAGGTGAACAGGCCCGCTGACGTCACCCCGCCGAGCAGCGAGTACACGTTGAGCAGATCCAGCAGCGTTCCCGTGTAGATGTGATGCGCATTGATCGGCACGCCCTGCAGGATGTCCGCAAAGGCCACGCCCCAGAGCAGCGCCGGCACCAGGCTGCCGGCGAAGAGCAGCCAGTCCCACATGGTGCGCCACCTGGCGTCCTCGCGCTGGTGACGAAACTCGAAGCCCACGCCGCGTACGATCAGCGCGACGAGGATGAGGAACAGCGCGAGATAGAACCCGCTGAAGAGCGTCGCGTACCACAGCGGGAAGGCGGCAAAGGTGGCGCCCCCGGCGGTGAGCAGCCACACCTCGTTGCCATCCCACACGGGGCCGATGCTGCCCAGCACCATGCGCCGCTCCACGTCGTCCTTGGCGATGAACGGCGACAGGATGGCGACGCCGAAATCGAAGCCCTCGAGCAGGAAGTAGCCGACCCAGAGCACGATGATGAGACCGAACCAGAGGATCTGCAGTCCGGACGGCGAGGTCATGGCGTCTTCATCTCAGTACGCAGTCGCCACCGTGCTGGCTGCGTCGTCCTCACCGCCGCCGTGCACGTCACCCGGCACCTCGCGCACGTGACGAAGCACCAGCCGGAGCGTCACCACCGCGAGGACACCGTACAACGCGGTGAATCCGACCAGCGTGATCCACGCCGAGATCGCGTCCACCGACGGTGATGCCGCGTTGGCCGTCTTGAGCAGCCCGAAGACCACCCAGGGCTGGCGGCCCATCTCGGTGAAGATCCATCCGGTGAAGTTCCCCACCAGTGGAAGCGCGATCGCGGCCAGCGAGACCCGGGTGAACCATCGTTGCTGCCCGAGAGTGCCACGTCGCCAGAAGATGCATGCGATGAGGCCCACCAAACCGGAGAGGAGCGCGACACCGACCATCAGCCGGAACGTCCAGTACGTCACCGCGATGTTGGGCGCGTAGTCGCCCGCGCCGTACTTCGCCGTGTACTGAGCTTGCAGGTCGTTGATGCCCGATACGTGACCGTTCAGGCTGTTGGTGGCGAGCACGCTCAGCATGTCGGGCACGGTGATGTTGAACGTGTTCCGCCCGTGGGCGACATCTCCGATGGCGAAGAGCGAGAAGCCCACGCTGTTGCCGCCGTCGAACAGCGCCTCCGCCGCGGCCATCTTCATGGGCTGGACGTTCGTCATCACCTGCGCCTGGGCATGGCCGGTGAGCCCGACGGCTGCCGCGCCGGCGATGCTGAGCACCGCGCCGATGCGAGCCGTGGGCCGGAAGACCGCCACCTCATGGTTGCGGCCGAGATGCCAGAGGCCCACACCGAGCAGGAGGGCTCCCGCCGTGAGCAGCGCGGCGAGGATCGTGTGCGGGAACGTGACGAGAAACACCGGGTTCGAGAGCACAGCGCCGATGTCGTGCAGCTCCGCCCGGCCGGTGGTCGCGTTGAACAGGTAGCCGACCGGATGCTGCATCCATGCGTTGGCGGCGAGGATGAATGTCGCCGACAGCCATGTGCCCCCGGCGACAAGCCACGCGGCCGTGAGGTGGAGACGCGGCGTCAGCCGATCCCACCCGAAAACCCACACGCCGATGAACGTCGATTCAAGGAAGAAGGCGAGGAGCGCCTCCATCGCAAGCGGCGCGCCGAAGATGTCGCCGACGTACGCGGAGTAGACGGACCAGTTCATACCGAACTGGAACTCCTGGACGATGCCCGTCACCACGCCCATCGCGACGTTGATCACGAAGAGCCGCCCCCAGAACATGGTCATACGCCGCCAGGTGGGGTCCTTGGTGCGCACGTAGACCGTCTCCATCGCGGCGACGAGCACCGAGAGGCCGAGCGTCAGCGGGACGAAGATGTAGTGGTAGAGGGTGGTGATGCCGAACTGCCAGCGATCGACGTCGGTGGCGCTCATCGCAGGCCTCGCCGGGTCTCGTGCAAGCGGTCAGGAGCGCTGGATGCGACCCACTGGCGGACGCCGCCGTGGAGGCTCCGCAGACCGCGGGCGCTCCTGCACACGGGCCGAAGGATACATCTGCGATGCCTGGGCGCCGCTTCGCTCATCCGTCACCATCCATCGCATTTGACAGGTGACGTACACGTTTGCTACTATCGTCACCAGTGAACCGAGTTTGATGGTGAGGTCATGTCATGAACTGGATGGTGACCACGATCGTCGTTCCGTCCGACGGCTCGAAGGCGGCAGAGGGCCAGCTCGCATCCGCACGGGCGATCGCGCGGGCCACCGGAGCGCGCATCCTCGTCGCGCACGTCGACGAGGTTGTTCGCGGCCGCATGAGCGCGCATTCGGTCCACGCGTGTGAGGACGAGTTGAAGGCGAACGTGAGAAGGCAGGTCGAAAGCCTGCGTGACGCCGGTATACGAGCCGATCTGGAGGTCCTCGCGTCGTCAGGGGAGGTGGCAAGCGTGATCACCGAGCTGGCGAGGAAGCGTGACGCGGACCTCATCGTGACCCGAAAGGGACGCAGAGGAGCGCTGTTCGGACTGCTCTTCGGCGGTGGCTCGAGACGCTTGTTGCGGCTCGCCCCCTGTCCCGTCCTCGTCGTGACGTGAGACGCACGCGCTGAAGCGCGGGCCACCGCCTGAGCGCTGCACCGCGCCGTCGTCTGCGAAGCCGTACGCTTCGCCGATGAACTGGCTGGCGTTCACGGAGACGTTCGTCACGCTGTTCGTGATCGTCGACCCACTCGGCACGGTGCCGGTCTTCGTCGCGCTCACCGCCGACCGCACACCCGCGGAGCGACGCTGGGCCGCGATCCAGTCAGCCGCCGTCGCCGGCGTGCTCATCGGCATCTTCGCGCTCTTCGGGCGGCTGCTCCTCGACTACCTCAACGTCTCGATTCAGAGCCTCGCGATCGCCGGTGGGCTCCTGCTCCTCCTGGTCGCGCTGGAGATGTTCCGGGGTCACACGGCGCAGATGGACGCCAAGGTCAACATCGTGCTGGTACCGCTCGCAACGCCGTTGCTCGCGGGACCAGGTGCCATCGCCGCGGTCATGGTGCTGTCGAACCGCGAGACGGGAACCGGCGGCCATCTCGGCGTCGCGCTCGGCGTCGTCGCGGTCGTGGTGATCGTCGCCGTCATCCTGCTGCTCGCCGGGATGCTCGCCCGCGTGCTGAGGCCGCCCGTCGTCGACTTCCTCACGAGGGTGCTCGCGCTCCTGCTCTCAGCCATCGCCGTGCAGCTCGTGGTCGACGCGGTGCGTGCCCTGATCCAGGGCGTCAAGTAACCCAGCGGCTCGCCTGCGCCGGCCGGCGCGAACCTTCAGGCCGCCGTCGCGCGAGGATGGCTGCCGTTCGCTCGCTCTGCGAGCGTTTCACCCCAGCGGCCGGCCCGCTCCACCTCGCCTTCGACGAGCGGTCCGCGCGTACCCGTCACGAGGAAGCTCTCCGGCGGGACGAGCACCCGGAAGCCGGCACGGCGAAGACGCCCGGCGATGCCTCGCGATGCGGATCCCGTCAACCAGCGCGGACCGCGCACACGCGTGTCGAATGCGACCGCAGCGCAGTCGCGCGTGGCGACGAGCTTCGTCAGCAACTCTCGCATCCCCGGCGCCATCGCCACCTCGGGTGCAACGCCCTGGTTCGCCGTTCCGCGTCTCGTCCCCGGCTGCGACATCCCGTGCGCGTGAGTCGGAGCACCGAGCACGATGAGATCCGCCTGCGCGAGATACTCGAGGCTGGCATCCGCCGCGCGGATGACCACCACCTCATAGCGGGCTCGCAGTGCCGCCGCGATCGCGTCGGAGAGCATCTTCGTGTTCCCGAACAGCGACTCATACACAATGACTGCGCGCATGATTCACTCCTTCTCGACGCCGCTGCGCTGATTCAAGGTTCCACCCCCATGGTCGATCGGCATCGATGAGCAGAACAGGGCTATTGGTCACCACCAACCCGGCCGGAATCCTCTTACCGGAGCGGACGCCGCGATGGAGCCGCGGCTGACGATGCGCATCGAGCGCTTCTCCTTCGGATCGGTGGACATCGACGGGCGCACGTACGCTCACGACGTGGTCATCGCGGGTGGCAAGGTTCGCAAGCGCCACAAGGAGCTGTCGAAGCGGCACCGAGCGACGTTCGGTCACACACCGCTCTCGACTGCGGAAACGATCCCATGGGACTGCCGCCGGTTGGTGATCGGCACCGGCGCGGCCGGCCTGCTTCCCGTGATGGACGACGTCATAGCCGAGGCGCGGCGCCGTCACGTGGATCTCGTGACCGTCCCGACGGAGGAGGCGATCGAGATGCTCGCGACCAACCCCAAACACACCAACGCCATCCTGCACGTCACCTGCTGACCCGTCGAGTCGCGCGAATGCGCGCCCACTGCAATGGAGGTACGCCGTGTACGTCGGATCTGTCGTGATCGACTGCAACGACTTTCAACGCATGCTCTCGTTCTGGCAGGAGGCGTTGCGATACGTGCCGAGAGAGACACCCGAAGACCACTGGGCCGTCCTCTGCGATCCGCGCGGAGCGCACGTCAACGTCTCGCTGCAACAGGTTCCCGAACCCCGAGCCGGCAAGAACCGGCTCCACCTCGACCTCTATACGAGCGACCAGGCCGGCGAGGTGCTGCGGTTGCTGCAACTGGGCGCAACCCGCTACCGGCGCGACCCCGCGGCGGATGAGGACTTCGTGACCCTCGAGGACCCGGAGGGCAATCTCTTCGACGTGATCGACAAGCCCGGCGCTTGAGTCAGCGCGCCGCCGTTGTCGCGTTCCTCAGGTCGTCGTCCGGCGGCGGAACAGCATGGTGGCGATGGGCAGGCAGACGATGAGCAGCGCCACTGACCACGCTGTCGCCGCCCAGACGGGGTGCTGCATCGGCCACGCCGCGTCGAGTGCCGAGGGATTGGGATTGCCCCACAGCGTTCGGCAGGCTGCCGTCACCGCGGAGAGCGGGTTCCAGTCGGCGATGGTGCGCAACCAGTCCGGCATGTTGCGCGTCGGCACGAGCGCGTTCGAGATGAAGGAGATCGGGAAGAGCACGAGGAATCCGAAGCTCTGGGCGGTCTCCACGCCCTTCGCCCACAACCCGACGCACGCGGCGAGCCATGAGAGGGCATACGCGAAGAGCAGCGCGATCCCAAACCCCGCGAGCATCGCAGCCGGGCCGGCCTCGGGGCGCCATCCGACCACCAGGCCGCTCAACGCGACGATGACGGTGCACAGCATCGCCGTCAGCGCATCGGTGAGCGACCGTCCGACGAGCACCGCAGGCGGCCACATGGGCAGAGTCCGGAAGCGGTCGATGATGCCGGTGCGCAGGTCGACCGTCAGTCCGACGGCCGTGCCCATGCTCGATGTCGTGAGGTTGAAGAGGAGCAGCCCCGCGATGGCGAAGCTCGCATAGCTGCCGCCCGGCACCGGGATCCCAGAGCCGAACACGTACACGAACAGCAGCGTGAAGAGCACCGGCTGAATGGTCACGTCGGAGAGCTGCATCGGCTCCCGCGCGATGTGCACGAGGTTGCGACGCGTCACGACGTACACATCGTGGAGCGCGCTGATCACGTGTCGCGCGGCTGATCCGTCGCCGCGGATGCGCACCCCGGCGCCGATCACCGTGTCACCGCCGGGGTCATCTCGCGCACGCCGCCGGTGAGTCGCATGAACACGTCATCGAGTGAGGGTTGATGCAGCGCGACGTCCTCGAGCTCGATCCCCGCATCATCGAGTGCGCGCACCGCGCGCGTGACCAACCCCGGAACGACCCGGACCGGTACGCTGATGTGGCGACCGTCGTCACCGCAGCGCAGCGGGCCGTCGGCGATCTCGCGCAGTGCGTCGGCGGCACGAGGATGGGGACTCGCGAGCGTCACGTCGAGCCGCGCGCCGTCGGTCACACGCTTCAGCTCGGCCGGCGTGCCCTCCGCGACCACACGACCGTGGTCGATGACAACGATGCGATCCGCAAGCCGGTCAGCCTCATCGAGGTATTGCGTGGTGAGCAGCACGGTCACACCGTCGGCGACGAGCGCCCGCACCGCCGTCCAGACGCGCTGCCGGCTCATCGGATCGAGCCCTGTGGTCGGTTCGTCGAGGAACAGCACCGGCGGCCTCGTCATCATGCTCGCGGCAACATCGAGCCGGCGTCGCATCCCTCCCGAGTATCCCTTGAGGATGCGATCGGCAGCGTCGGTCAACTCGAGTGTTCGCAACAGCTCATCGGCGCGTGACCGGGCTTCCTTTCGCTCCATGCGGCTGAGCTCGCCGACCATCACGAGGTTCTGACGGCCCGTGAGGTTCTCATCGAGCGTGGCGTCCTGCGCGGCGACACCGATGTTGCGGCGCACGGCGGCGGGCTCGCGAACGACGTCATGTCCCGCGACCCGGGCATGCCCCGCGTCCGGATGCGTGAGGGTGGTGAGGATGCGCAGCATCGTCGTCTTGCCCGCGCCGTTGGGTCCGAGCACTCCGAGGATCGAGCCGGCGCGAGCGGTGAGGTCGACGCCGGCGAGTGCCTGGGTCGCTCCGAAGCGCTTCATGAGGCCCTCCGCCTCGACCATCAGATCAGCCATATCGCCGCGCTCCCACTTACCGGTCGGTCAGTAAGCAAAGACTACCGCGTCAGCTTACCGGCCGTCAAGTAGAATGAGCATATGGCCGCGACACCGTCATCAGGGTCGCCCGCCGCTGCGCTCCCCTCCCCGCCAGGCGAGGCGGAAACGGACCAGGCGGCGACAACTCGCGAGCGCATCCTCGACGTCGCGCTCGACCTGTTCGCCCGCAAGGGGTACGCCGAGACATCGCTTCGCGAGATCGCCACCGAGCTCGGTTTCTCGAAGGCCGCGATCTACTACCACTTCGAGAGCAAGCAGGACATCCTCGTCGCCCTCCACATGCGCATGCACAGCCTCAGCGATCACCTCGCACCCCTGCTCGAGGCCGGCGACACCTCAACGGACCTGTGGAGCCGGCTCATCGATGTGCTGATCAGCGTCGGCCTGGAGAATCGCAAGCTGATCGAGGTCCACATCCGCAACCAGGAGGCGATCAGTGAGATGCATCGCGAGCCGAGCGTCACGCACCTCAAGGGCGACCGCAGGGACCTCGACGACCAGTTCGTCGACCTGTTGATGGATCAGTCGGCTCCGATCGACCTCAGAGTGCGCAGGATGGCCTCCGTCGGGGCGGTGGGCGCCACCCTGCTCGGGGCGGGACGATTCTCAGACGTGCCCGACGACGTTCTGGAGCGGTCCTTACGAGAGGTTGTGCACCGGATACTCGACGGCGCCACGAAACCCCGGCGGGGGCCGGCGCGTCGTGCCGGAGATCCCTCGAGTCGCGCGCGGACGACCCGTTGACACGGTAGCCACAGTTGGCTGAACTAGGCGATGGAAGGGCGCTCGCGCGGCGCGGCGGCGCTGAGCAGTGGCTCCCAGTCCTCGTCATCGGCGCTGACCGTCCGCAGCGGCGGTAGCTCCGGCAGGTTCGATTTGAAACCGGCGCCCGTGTCGAACACGACGACGGTGTCGGTCGGTTCGATCGCACGCTGACTGCGCAACTCGGACAGCGCCGCAAACGCCGCGGCCGACTCCAGGCTCAGGAATCCGGCGCCCTCACGCGCCGCGAACGCCTGCGTCTGCGCAAGCGCGGACTCCGGCACCGCGATGGCCGTTCCGCCCGACGCCGTGATCGCATCGAGGACCAGAAAGTCGCCGACGGTGCCGGGGACTCGCAGACCGGCCGCGTCGGTTACCGCGTGCTCCCAGGGCTGTGCAAACCGCGTCCCGGCATGGAATGCGTGCACCAACGGCGCACACCCCTCCACCTGCACGCCGATCATGCGCGGTCGAGCGGCGCCGATGCGACCCATCTCCTCGAGCTCCGCGAAGGCTTTCCACATCCCGATGAGCCCGGTGCCGCCGCCCATCGGGTAGACGATCACGTCGGGGAGCAACCAGCCGAGGTCCTCCGCAAGCTCGATCCCCATCGTCTTCTTCCCCTCCACCCGGTACGGCTCCTTGAGGGTGCTGAGGTTGAACGCCCCGGTCCGCTCGGCGATCCGTGCCGACAGCCGTCCGCAGTCCGAGATGAGACCGTCCACGAGGATGAGGTCGGCGCCGCAGGCCGCGACCTCGACCCGATTCACCATCGGGGCGTCACTCGGCATCACCACGGTCGCCCGCACGCCCGTGGCGCCCGCGTATGCGGCGAGCGCCCCACCTGCATTCCCCGCCGACGGCATGACGAAGCTGGTCGCCCCCAGCTCGATGGCTCGGCTCACCGCGACCGCCATACCACGCGCCTTGAACGATCCGGTCGGGTTCAGACTCTCCGCCTTCACGAGCAGGTGCCCGATCCCGAGTGCGGGGCCAAGCCGTGATGCCTCGAGGAGGGGGGTCGACCCCTCCCCCAGCGTCACGACGTTCGACCATGCACGCACCGGCAGCACCGCGTGCCATCGCCAGACTCCACGGCTGCGACCCGACATCTCACGTTGCGTGTCGCCCACCGTTCGCGCCGCACGCTCGAGGTCGTAGCGGGCAAGCAGCGGGCGTCCATCGAGCGGGTCGACCGTCGCGAGCGCCTCGGCCGGATACGTCACATGCGTGAGCGCGCCCTCGAGGTGGGTCAGCGTCGAATCGGTCGCCTCGTGGCGCTCAGCGCCCGGGGGCATGAGGAAGGATCTCCTCCGCGACCAGTCGCAGGTGATCGAGGTCGGTGATGTCCAGCATCTGCAGGTAGAAGCGTTCAACGCCGTGAGCAGCGAGCACACCCATCTTCTCGAGCACCTCGTCGGGTGAGCCCGCGAGTCCGTTGGCACGCAGCTCGTCAACCTCGCGATTGATCGCCGCCGCGCGGCGCGACACCTCGGACTCCGACCGGCCGCAGCACAGCGCCTGTCCCGCCGACCACACCATCGATGCGGGATCGCGGCCGGCGCGCTCGCACGCATGCTTCACGCTTTCGAAGATCCCCTGGGTGACGCCGGCAGGCTTGAATGACGTGTTGAACTCGTCGGCGTACGTCGCAGCGAGGCGAGACGCTCTCGGACCGCCCATGCCTCCGAGCACGATCGGCGGATGGGGTTGCTGCAGGGGCCGCATCCTGTCTGCCTCGAGGTGCACCGTGCACGTCCGACCGGCGAGGTCGAACGCCGCGCCGTCCGGCGCCGACCAGGCGCCGTGCAGGATCTCGAGCTGATCCTCGAGCAGGTCGTACCGAGTCGCGATGGGTGGAAACGGCAGACCGTACGCCTCGTGCTCGGCGGCATACCAGCCGGCGCCGAGCCCGATCTCGAGGCGCCCCGCGCTCATGTGGTCGACCTGCGCCGCAAGCACGGGAAACGTTCCGAGAGGGCGGAACGTGACCGGTGTCACCAGCGTGCCCAGCCGGATCGTCTTCGTATCCCGCGCCAGTCCCGCGAGCGTGACCCACGCGTCGGTGTAGCCCGGTGCGCCGGTCGCCGAGCCCATCCTGAGCAGGTGATCGGAGCGAAAGAACGCGCTGAACCCGCAGTCCTCGGCGGTGCGCGCAATCGCGAGCAGTTGATCGTAGGAAGCCCCCTGCTGCGGTTCGGTGAAAATGCGGAGAGCCATCCTGCGGAGCTTAGACGTCGCAACCGATGTGTTGACAAGCAGGAGACGACCCCGCTGCTGCGTTGGCCCGACGTGCGGTCGTCGTACGTGCTCGCGGCCCTCCTGTCCGCACTCGGCTGAGTCAGTCCCTCGCCGTCTGCGGCGACGCGCCGGGTGAAGACGCGCCGCGGCGCGCATAATGCCGCTCGTGGACGACGCAACCGCGTTCCGCCGAGCCAGCGCCGGTTTCGTGCAACGCGCGGAGCGGATCCGGGACGATCAGTGGGCATCGCCGACCCCGTGTGCCGAATGGAACGTCCGAGCGCTCGTCAACCACGTCGCCGGCGAGTACCTCTGGATGCCGGAGCTCATCGCGGGCAAGACGATCGCCGATGTCGGCGATCGCTTCGACGGTGACGTGTTGGGCGACCGGCCCATCCATGCGCTGGCGGCGGCGCAGCAGGCTGCCGTTGCGGCGCTCGACGAACCGGCGGCGCTCGAGCGCACCGTGCACCTGTCGTTCGGCGACCTCCCGGCATTGGCCTATGTCAGGCAGATGGCGGTGGACAGCGTGATCCATGCGTGGGACCTCGCCCGCGGCACCGGGGGCGACGAGGCACTCGACCCGGACCTCGTGGCGATGGCCTTTGAGGAGCTGGAGCAGTCGGCGGAGGACTGGCGGTCCGGGGGCGCGTTCGGACCGGCCACGAGCGCGACGGACTCCTCGACACAGGCGAAGCTGCTCGCCCTCTCCGGTCGCTAGGCGCCCGCCGGTCGGTCCCTGTCCAGCGACGCGCTCAATCGATCCATGGCGCGGGCCAGGATCGCGAGGTCCCGATCAGTCATCGACGATCCGAACGTCTCCGCAAGGCGTGCATGATGCGTCGCTCGCGCGCGCCGCACGAGCGCACGGCCCCCAGGGGTCAGCACCGCGAACCACGATCGCGCATCGCGGGGGTCCGGCTCGCGGATGATCAGACCGGACGCGTCCATCCGATCCAGCAGCTTCGAGAGCCCCGACGGCGAGAGCCAGATACGGTTGGCAAGGTCGGTGAGCCCGAGCCGCCCACCGGCGAGGTCGAGGTGCGCGAGGACGTCGTAGCGCGACATGGATAGGCCATGCTCGTGACGCATCTCGGCTTCGAGCACGTCCCAGAACCGTGCGTATGTCCGCACGAGCGCCATCCATGCGGGGAGCCATCGATCCTCATCGCCACTCATCCCTGCATCGTACCGCAAGAGATACTTGACATGCCAAGCTTCCCTTTGGTACGGTACTTGACATGCCAAATACCGCCCCGGCGCAGCCGCCGGGAACTCAGGAGACAGTGATGCTGAACAGCTCGATGATCGTTGCGACCATCCCCGTCACCGACATCGATCGCGCGAAGCACTTCTACACGGAGATCCTGGGGCTCCCGATCCTGTGGGAGAATCCAGCGTCGGTGCGTCTGGACTGCGGCGGCGGCTCGCAGCTCTCCATCTTCCGGCGCGGCCCGAGCACCGCGGATCACACCCTCGCGCATTTCGAAGTGGCCGACATCGAGGCAACGGTTCGTGACCTCGAGGCACGCGGTGTCACGTTCCTCGACTACACCGAAGGACCGCTCCAGACGACCGGACACATCGCACAGGTCGGCCCCGCACGGAGTGCGTGGTTCCGCGACCCGGACGGGAACACGCTCGGCGTGCGCCAGGGGTAGCCGGCTTCACGATGGACGTCGAGCCGTTCGCGATCCACGTGTCCGACGAGGTGTTGCGCGACCTGAAGATGCGGATCCGCAACACCCGCTGGCCGGAGTCATCGCCGGGACCGAGTTGGGCCCAGGGCACCGATGAAGGGTACCTGCGGTCACTGCTGCACTACTGGAGTGACGGCTTCGACTGGAGAGCGCAGGAACGCGAGCTCAACCGGTTCGAACACTTCCGCGCGGACGTCGACGGCGTGCGGGTGCATTTCGTGCGCCACCGTCCGAGCGGTGGCGGTGGCGTGCCGATCATCCTGACCCATGGATGGCCGAGCACCTTCGTCGAGCTGCTGCCGCTCGCGCGGTTGCTGAGTGACCCCGGCGGTCACGGGCTCGAGGGACCTGCGTTCGACGTGGTCATCCCCTCCCTGCCGGGATACGGGTTTTCCGAGCGTCCGCGGCGCCCGGTGACGTATCGATACGTCGCCGGTCTCTGGCACGCCCTCATGACCGGGCTCGGCCACACGCGCTACGCCGCCGGAGGCACCGACTTCGGCTCCGGCGTGTCCACGTTCATTGCACTCGACCATCCCGACGCGCTCATCGGCCTGCACCTGACCAACCTCGAACTGAGTCCGTACACCGGCCCCGGTTCGCGACCGCTCTCGGTGGCGGAGCGGACGTTCCTCGAGCAGTCCGAGCGATGGGACGAGACCGAAGGCGCGTATCGAGCGATTCAGTCGACGAAGCCCCAGACCCTCGGCTACGGGCTCAACGATTCACCGGCCGGGCTCGCCGCGTGGATCCTCGAGAAATGGAGGGCGTGGAGTCAGAGTGGCGGCGATCTCAACTCACACTTCTCGCGCGACTTTCTGCTGACCATGCTCACCGTGTACTGGGCCACGGCGACGATCACACCGTCGATGCGTGATTACTTCGACAATCAACGCTGGCAGGGAGGGCCGCGGCTCGGCCCCGACGACGTCGTCCGGGTGCCGACCGCGATCGCCGGCTTTCCGCACATGTTCGTCACCGAAGCCAGCCCCCCACGTGAATGGGCGGAGCGCCTCTACAACGTCACGCGCTGGACGGCGATGCCGAGGGGCGGGCACTTCGCGGCCGCGGAAGAGCCGGTGCTCGTCGCCCAGGACATCACCGCCTTCTTCGCAGAGCTCGGCCCCTGAGGCGAGCGGCCGCCCGGAAGCCTCCGCCGTAGCTGGGGAATGTCAGGTATAGTTGACATATGCCCTACCGGCAGTCCACACCCGGAGCCGACGCCGCGGTCGCCGCCGTCCTCAGGGCGCTCGCCCCGCTTCCTGCCGCCGACGTCCTGCTGGCGCTGCGATCGCTCGCGGTCCTCGTCGGCACCCGCAGGGCGGCCGCGGTCCTTGCCGCCCGCAGCGAGGGGATGAGCTGGCAGGACATCGCCGACCGGCTCGGCATGTCGCGCCAGTCGGTCTGGGATCGCTACGGCGCCGAGGACGTGGATCCGCCTCGCCCCGCCCGGGGGCGGCGCTCGCGAGCCCGGGTTGCGACACACACCCTTTCCAGTTGCGCCTCCTACAAAGCCGTCACCAGCCACCCGCGATGAGGACCAGCACGATGCTCTCTGCAGTCAACGACGCCGATTTCGATGCGGCCGTGATCCGATCCGACCTCCCCGTGCTCGTGGAGTTCGGCGCGTCGTGGTGCCCGCCGTGCCGAATGATCGCCCCGATCCTCGAGGACATCGCCGGCGAGCGTGCAACGCAGGTGCGCGTCGTGACCGTGGACGTCGACGCCAATCCCGCGACGCAGATGCGCTACGGCGTGCTCTCGCTGCCGACACTGCTGCTGTTCGCGGGTGGAACGCCGGTGCGCCAGGTGATCGGGTTCACGTCGAAGGGTGCGCTGCTCCGGATCATCGACGAGTCACTCGATGCGCTGCAGGTGGCGTCCTCGCACGCTCGGTAAGCGCGGGGCGATGGGAACGATCGAGTCCTGGACACAACCGCGCCCAGCGAGGTGAGACGTCTCACCTGCTGAGCGCTTCGGTAAGTCGCGCGACCCTTGGGTGCTCCGGCGCTTGGGGGCGCGCCGGGGCGAGCGTCAGGCGGCGGCGACTACCGCGGTCTTCCTTGCCCCGGCCCGACGAGCCGGACGACGCACCGTCCGCTTCGGCATGCGCGGCGTGGCAGTTGCCTTCGTCGCGTGCCTGGCCATCGGTGGCGTGACCGTTTCGACAAAGTCGTACAAGGCCTTCCGCTGTGTGTCGAGCACTCGCTCCGCCAGCCCATATGCCGATGCGACGGCGTCGGCGACCGACGGGACCGGGCCCGTGGACATCTTGGGCGTCACCCTCTCGAGCAGCGGCACGAGAGCTTCCCGCTGTGCCTTCAGGCTCTTGGCGGCGAACGCGAGCGCGCCGTCGATGACATCCACCGGTGCCGGCACGGACTCGACGACCTCAGTCGCTGCCTTGAGCATGGCGGTCTCTCTGCGCGCGATACCGGACCACGTCTTCTTCAGCAACCTGTCCTCGGGCCTCACCGTCCGGTGCTGCATGCGCACGGACTTCGCGATCGGCTTTCTCATGCTGTGTCCTCCTGGTCTGGATACTCGCGCGCGGACGTTCCGCGCGCACTACCACAATCCTCCTCCGCGTTTGGCCGGAAACAGTGCCGAAAGTCCCAACCTCTGACCACAACGCCGCTAGGATCTCGCCATGGAACACTCCGCGAGGACTTCGAGCATGGAACTGCACGTGATCCCAATCCGTCTCGGCGATGACATCAATCTGATCCTCGGACAGAGCCACTTCATCAAGAGCGTCGAGGATCTGCACGAAGCGCTGGTCGGCTCCGTGCCTGGGATCAAGTTCGGATTGGCATTCGCGGAGGCGTCGGGGAAGGCGCTCGTGCGCTGGAGCGGCACCGATGACGAGCTCGCCGTGCAGGCACGCGACACGATCCTCGCGCTCGGCGCCGGACACACGTTCCTCATCCTGCTCGGCAACGCCTTCCCCATCAATGTGCTCGCAGCCGTGAAGGCGGTGCCCGAGGTGTGTCACATCGACTGCGCGACGGCCAATCCTGTCGATGTCGTGGTGGCGGAGACCGAGTTGGGCCGCGGCATCGTGGGAGTCATCGATGGCGTGACGCCGGCGGGCATCGAGGCGACTCTGACGTCGCCGAGCGCAAGGAGTTGCTGCGGCACTTCGGCTACAAGGCCGGCTGAACCTAGCGCCCGCTCTGAATCACCGTCTTCAGCCATTGCCAGCGTCGCGCGGGCACCTCCGTGAGCTCCCACCTCCCCCATGCGAACAATGCTTCGAGGCGTGTGCGGGGCTCGGGAGCCGGTATGTCCCGCGTCCTGCGCGCGTGCGGCCGCGACTGTGCGGCGTGCGGCGCACGCGCGGATGCGCTTCGCCGGCTGCGGGCTCGCGGCTCGCTCGGAATCGGCAGCACGACCGCCTCCATCGGCGCGACCGGCGTCGCCGGTCCCTCGACAGGTTCGAGCGACACGGGTCGCAACGCGCGCCGCGATGTCTTCGGCGCGGCAGGACGTGGTTTGGCGGCAACGCGCTCCATGCGTTCGCGCAGGTCGCGAGGCGTGCTTCCGCGGGTCATGCTGCGAGCCTCTTGGTCATGAGTTCTTCAACCACCACCTGATACGGGTTGTCACTTGACGGAACGGTACCGAAGCTCGTGCTGAGGCCCTCACGGAGCGGGATCTGCGTGTCGAGGAGCGACACACCCATCTCCGCGAGGATCTCTCGGGTGAGCCTGCCGCTGCGGGTGGCCGCGCGCACGCGCGTCAGCAGGACGAACACGCGCACAGGAGTGATTGCGTCGATCTCAGCAATGAGATCGAGCGTCGGCCGGAGCCGGTCGAGGTCGATGATGCTCGGCGGGATCGGCACCACGACGACGTCCGCTGCCGCGATCGCACTGCGCACGATCGCCCGGTCACCCGGGGGCGTGTCGATCACCGCGTGCGCCACGCCGGGCAGCAGGTCCTTCATCCGCTTGTGCAGATCGCGCACCGGGAGGCCGACGACCGCGAACGGGAGCGTTTCAGCCTCCTCCGACCATGACAGCGCCGACCCCTGCGGGTCAGCGTCGATCAGCAGGGTGCGGCCCTGACCGGCAAGGGCGGCGGCGACGTGGATCGCAGTGACGGTCTTGCCGGTGCCGCCCTTGAGATTGGTGATTGCCAGGCGCATGAACTGAACCCTTCGCGATCTGCCGAGGCAACGGCCCACGAGTGTACGTGGCCGCGCGGTGCGCTTGGGCGACGCCGCCACGACGGTTGCACCGCGCTCACATCCGCCACGCTCGCGCCCGGCCGACCTGCCATGCTCCGGGATGTGAGAGGCAATCGGCGGCCGGGCCGCGGCGTCCTGCTCGCGACCGGCCTCCTCATTGCGGTCATCATCGGCGTCGTCGGCTATCTCCTGTTCGGGTTCGGCATCGCCGACGCGATCGCCACCACGCTGCTCACCCTCACCACCGTCGGCGCTGCCACAGCCCGCGACCTGCCGCCGGGTCCGTTGCTGTTCACCGCGGGCCTGGCTGTGCTGGGCGTTAGTCTGTATGCGGCCATCGTCGGGGTCGCCGGTACGGCCATCGTCGAGGGCCGTCTCGGAGTCCTCTCACGGAGTCGTCGCATGGAACGTCGCATCAGCCGCCTGCACGACCACTTCATCGTGTGCGCATACGGACGGGTCGGCAGCGCCGCCGCGCGCGAGCTCGCCATGGAGGGGATCCCCTTTGTCGTCATCGACATCAAGCGCGAGCTCGAGGCCGACATGCAGCGTGATGGGCATCCGTATCTGATCGCGAATCCCTCGTCGGAAGCGGTATTGCGCGAGGCCGGCATCGAACGCGCCCGGGGGCTCATCTGCGCCGTCGACTCGGATGCGGAGAACGTGTACATCACGCTGGTCGCGCGTTCGCTGCGGCCGGACCTCCTCATCGTCGCGCGCGCCGCCGAGGACCAGTCCGCCGACCGGCTGTATCGCGCAGGTGCGACACGCGTCGTGTCGCCCTACGTGAGCATCGGACGGCGCATGGCGCAGCTCGCGGTGCGACCGAACGTGGTCGAGTTCTTCGACATCGCTCGTGCCGGTCAGCAGGACATCCGCCTGGAGGAGCTGGCGATCCCGGAAGACTCGGCGCTCATCGGCCGCACCGTCGAGGAGGTGATCGGCGATGCCATCGCGCTGCTCGTCAAGCGCGCGAACGGTGAGCTGTTCGCGAATCCGGCGGGACGGATGCCCGTCCAGGGGGGTGACGTTCTCGTGCTGTACGGCGAGGCGCGCGCGCTCCGGCCGCGCGATGCGATCAAGCCCCCACCGGGTTTCTGACCGTCGGCCCGGCCATCGGCCTCGGTGCTCGACGGATCAGCCGGCGAGCTTCGTGACTGACGTCTGCGCAAGCTGGTCGAGTCGGGCGGAGGGTGGGTTCGGGCCGATGTTCGGCCCGTCGACCACGACCGTCAGGAGTGACCTCACCCGCGCAACCTCGACGGTTGCATCTCCGAACCCGGATCCGTACCCGCCCTGGGTGTATGTGAACGAGTAGTTGCCAAGATTGGCGGTTGCGGCTCCACTGCCCGAAGCGCACTGTTTCGCGGCGTTGAAGAAGGCCGTGGCGAACGCCTGCGCATCCGAGGCGGTGTCGTACGAAGTGACCATGTTGGTCCAGTTGAATCCGGTGCCATCGGTCACCCGGATGACAGCCGATCTCTCAGGGCCGCTCGTGGCACTCGGCATGCACGCCAGCGGCTGGGACCCTGAGCCGGTCTCATCTACCGACCCGGCGCCGAAGTCGCTCACCGTGAGCAGGAACCTCGACGGAGCGGGCATCGGGCTCGGTGACGTCGTGGCGCCCGTCGACGCGCCTCCACACCCGACGATCGCTTCCAGGGCGACCCCAAGCGCGCCCACTGCCACCAGCGTCTTGATCCGGGTGGTGATGCCTGCGTTCATCGCGACACGTCCTCTGCAAACGTTCTTCGGTTGCGTGAATGGTGTTCACGAGCAACCTGCATGGCAGCACAACGGGAGCGTCACCGCTCGGGTTTCGTTATGGCCGGTGCAGGCGCGGAGCGGGGAGCGGGTCGTCGTCGCGCCGCTCGTGCGGACGCGCATGGGGCCGCGAGTGCTCGACATGTGCATGGCCCGGCAGATCCGCGGCCTGGTCAGCCGCGGCGTCGGCCGCGCTCGCCGAGGCGGTGTGCGCTTCCTTGTGCCGGGCAGCGATCTTCATGGCATCAGCCCGGTATCCCTGACCGATCGCGACCGGTCCGCAGGTCGGGCAGTCGACCCGCCAGAGGTCGGTGAGTTGCTCACGGCTCACACTCGCATCGTGGTTTCGAACGCGGAAGGCGTTCATGTCGAAACTCCTCCGACTGAGCAGTTCGTTGATCGCTGACGCCCGGCACTTCGCGAGCCGCGCGACTGGCGGGAACTCGGGTGATCAACCCGTGTCTCCGTTGGTACCCCCAAACGTAGCCACCCGATCGCGGTGCGCCCAGAGCCGTACGTCCTCTTCCGACGAGGACCAACGGCAGCGGTGGCGCTCGCTGCGCGCGATTCGGTATCGGTAACTTTCTCAGTACCTTTACATGATAATGATGCTATCAACATTACCAAGCCCACCCTGGTGCCGTGGTTCTGGCGTGCTTACGCCGGTCTGACGGCGTTCCTGGGGCTGCCGATCATCGCGGTCTGGATCGGTGTCGCCGTCGCGGCGGTTGTATTCCTTCCCGACTTCGGCGCCACGCAGGGTTTCGGCCTGGTGGATCTCGTTCCCGGCAACACCCCCGCGGTCCGCGCGCAGGCGCTGGAGAACCGCCTCTTCGGGTCATCGCTGTCGGATGCGCAATCGGTGATCGTCGAGCGCGACGCCGGCGGCATCGATCCCGCAACGCTGCTGAGGATCGGCGAGCAGGCACACGCGGTCGAACTCCTCGCCAACATCATCAGACGCTGCAAACCGGCCGAGGTTCGCGCTCCCGCTCGTGAACCTCCCAGGCTTGACGCCGGCATCGGGGCGCGCTGCGACGACGACGGTCACCTATCTCTTCTTCAGCCAGTCGGCCGGGGCGGAGAATATCAACACCGGTTCGCAGCGATATGCGGACGCCGCCCCTCATCCGGCGGGGACGTCAATCGGCGTGACGGGATCGGTTCCCGCCCAGATCAGCGAGGGCGACATCATCGAAAGCTCGTTGCTGCTCCTCGAGATCGTCACCGTGCTCGTGATCGCCGTCCTGGTCGCCCTCGTGTTCCGCTCGCCGATCGCGCCCCTGATTCCACTGGCCGGCGCCGGCGTCGCCTACGTCGTGATCGGACGCGTCCTCGGCTGGGGGGCGCGGGAGTTTGCGGTCGAGATTCCTTCGCAGCTCTCCCCCATCATGGTCGTGCTCATCCTCGGTGTCGTCACCGACTACTCGGTATTCACCCTCACCGAGATGCGCGCGAAGCTCACTGAGGGAGAGCGCCGGACAAGGGCGATTCGGCACGCGGCGTCACGTGTCGTGCCCCTCGTCATCGCGGCCGCGCTCACCGTGGCCGCCGGGACGGTGGCGTTGATCGGAGCGAACCTCGACTTCTTCCATGCTGTCGGGCCCGGGATGGCGGTGGCAGTGATCATCTCAGGACTGGTGTCGATCTCCTTCGTGCCGGCGCTGGCTGGAGTGCTGGGCCGGGTCGCGTTCTGGCCCAGTCTCCCGGCCGCCGAGGCATCACACGAGGCCACTGGGATCGCCATCGGAGCGGGACGTGGCCGGCGGCTCATGGCCACCCTGCTGAGCCGGCGGTGGGTCGCGGTGATCGTGGTCGCTGCGTGTCTCGGCGCCCTGCTTGCGATGGGCAGCGGAGTGACCAGGGTGCGCCTCGGCACCAATGTGCTGAGTGGGTTGCCGAGCACGAGCGGGCCGCGCCAGGCGGCGGCGGCCGCTGCCGCCGGGTTCGGCCCTGGCATCCTGGCTCCAACCACGCTGACGCTGCAGGCGCCGCACGTCGCGTCCGATGCGGCGGCGGTCACGCGCATCGACGAGGTGATCAAGCAGAGCACCGGTGTTGCCGACGCGATCGGGCCTGCGGATCTTCCGGCCGGTCTCGACGCGTCGCTGTTTCGCGCCCCCGACGGCAATGCGGTGCGGTTCATCGTGGTGTTCCGCGACGACCCGTACGATGCCCCGGCGGTCGCGGCGTACGCCGCACTCCATACGCGCGTCAACGGCGCGTTGGATGGCGCGGGACTCAGCGATGCATCGGCGACATGGTCAGGAGCGACGCCGACCGCGTCCGAGTCCGTGGCCAGCACCGAGTCGGCGATATGGAGCGTCGCCCTGCTCGCGGCATTGCTCATGAGCTTCGTGCTCGCCCTCTACTTTCGCGCGGTGCTTGCGCCGCTGCTCCTCATCGCCTCGAGCGCGCTCGCGGTCGCCGCAACGGTGGGTCTCCTTGCCGACGTGTTTCAAGGAGCCCTCGGTTATTCGGATATCACCTTCTTCGTCCCGATCGCTGCCGGTGTGCTCCTCGTTTCGCTGGGTGCCGATTACAGCGTGTTCGTGATGGGCCGGATCTGGGAGGAGGCGCGCGGGCACACCATGACCGGGGCGGTGATCGCCGCGCTGCCGCAGGCCTCGCGCGCGGTGTCGATCGCGGCGGCGACGCTGGCCGCCAGCTTCGCGGTGCTGGCCATCGTGCCCGTGCAGCCGTTCCGCGAATTCGCGTTCATCATGGGCGTCGGCGTGGTGATCGACGCCTTCCTAGTGCGTTCATTGCTCCTTCCAGCGCTGCTGACAGTCACCGGGCGCGCTGCGTTCTGGCCCTCGCGCGCCGGCGGCGAGCAGAGGGCAGTGCCCCCACGCTCCGCGGGAGGTCGCGACATCACAGCTCGAGGCGGAGCATCTTTGTCGTGCCGGTGAACCCGAGCCGGCGGTAGAACGGAACCGCGCGCCGGCTGGGATGGACGATCAACCACTCGAGTGACAGTTCGCGTGCACGGCTGATCACCGCGTTCATCAATCGCGCGCCGATGCCGTCGTCGCGTCGCTCGGGAATCACGTAGACGCTCTGCACGATGCCGGAGAGGCGTGTCCATCGTGCCGGCCCTGGAATGCGTTCGACCAGCGCCAGCCAGGCCATCCCGACAGGCTCATCGCCCGCCACGGCGATGAAGGGTTGGTGACTGGCGCTGCGCGCAGCCGTCCAGCGGGTGAACGCGCCGACGAACTCCGCCTCACTCATCCCGCGCTCATCCCGCTCCTCGACCCTCCACCGGTAGCGCAGTGACGCGAGGCCACGCGCATCGCTTGGCAGTGCCTGACGGCATTCGATCTCGCGCGTCACCGGAGCAACGTACTCCGTCGCCGCCGTCCATCGTCGCGGGGAAGACGCTGTGCCGTGAGGCCCGGCGCCCCTAGTCGAGGTCGACGAGTCCCTCGGCGACGGTGCGGGACGGACCCTTCGCCTGCGCCTGCGTCAGACAGACGTCGGCGCGGGCGACGAGCGCTTTCACGGTTTCATCACCCGAGAGCGCGACGAGGCCCGCCGAGAACGGGAACTCATCCGGCGTCTTCTCACGGAGACGCCAGCACAGTTGCACCGCACTCGCCGTGGTGCAGTTCGGCAGCACGAGCGCGAATTCGTCCTCGGACCAGCGGCCGATGACATCCTCGGTGCGGAGCACGTCCCGCCACGCCACGGTGGCATGACGGAGCCATTGATCGCTGTCCTCGGTGACGTCGACATCGAAGGCGATCAACGCCACGCAGAGCGGGTGCCCGTGGCGACGCGCGAACGCGACGTGCCGCTTCGCCTCCTGCTCGAAGGCGTGGCGGCCAGGCAACGTTTCCAGGCTGAGTTCCACGTGGTGCGTCACGGGACGCGGCGCGCTCGGCTCCTGATCGATGGTCTCGACGGTCGCCGGCTCAGGTCCGGTGGCGCGTTCGCGGCCGGGAACCAGGACGCGAATGGTGCCATGGGAATCGGCGGCGCTTCGCGGCACCATGCGGTTTGAGAGCACGTCTGAACTTCCCCACGGCGACGGGTTGCGGATCGACGCTTTCAGAATGTCAGGCGGCGAGCCCGATCCCGTTGTCAGGACGGTGACGATCGAGTGAAGAACCCGACCGGCGGCTGCGGTGAGCTTGCGTCTCAGCTCCTGAAGCCCGCCTGGGCGCGCCTTGCCGTCGCCGCGGGCGCCTGGTCCGGCGCCGGCGTATCGCGGTGCTGGTGCGGTCGAGGGAGACTTCGACTCGGCGGCAAAGGCAGAGGCGGCCTCCGCACCGGAGGCCGCCTCTGTTTGCTGAGCCAGACGTCTTGGATTAGTGAGTGTTAACCGGCGCGGCGAAGTCGTCCTCGTCATTCCCGAGAGTGCAGATGGCATCCGGGTTGCCTGGGCACGTCGCGATCCCCGGGTTGCGGGTGTCGGTCCACGTGACCCACGCCGTATTCCCTGAGACAGCGAGCGTGTTGTAGTCACCGTAGAACAGGCCGCCGAACTCAGTCTCGGCCGGACTCGACACGCCGCTCACCCGCGAGGTGTGGCCGTTGACGGACACGCTGTAATCGCTGGCACCCGACGTGTTGTCATTGCCCGTACTGGCGGTCGATAGCGACGACGGCGGTGATCGTGAGGCCCGTCCACGCCAGTACTCGTCGGCAAGCGTCGATTTCGTGCCGACGACAGGCATGCTGCGCGGATCGGTGGTCGTCCCAGTGAAGGACGCACCTCCATTCGTGCTCTCGGACTGCAGGATCTGGTTGTTGCAGGCGGTCGTACCGGCTCCGGTGAAGAGGTTGATGCCGAAGCCGCTGAATCCGGCGGCCGTGCATCCGGTGGATTCATTCGAGTTGCGATTGATGTAGCTGCCGAAGTTGATCACGATGTGCGACGCGTTCGTGGGATCGACCGCACCCGACGGGTAGTTGGTGGCGCGGAAGACACTGGTCTTCGTCGTGCCCTTGTTGACCACGCACGCGCGGCCCGCGTCCTGGCCCGTGTAGGTGGCGCAGTCTGGTAGGTCGTAGTAGTCGCCCACCTTGACGGGAGCCGAGAACGTCGCGCCGCCGTCGGTTGACTTCACCATCAGCATCTGGTTGCGGTTGTCGCTGCCGGTCACCGCGTTGTTGAAGTTGGCGAACGTCACGTACAGCGCCCCGTCGGGTCCGACGAACGGATCGCTGAACTGGTTCTCGTTGCAGCTTCCATGGGGCGTTGGCACTCCGAATGTCTGGTTGCAGAGCGTGCTGTCCCCGCTGATCGCCTTGCGTGGAGTCCAGGTCTCGCCACCATCGGACGATGACACCTCCCAGATGTACGCTCCACCGTCTGTCGTGAACGACGTCCACGTGACGTAGATGCGATCCTGGAATGGGCTGCCCTTGTGGTTGTCGATGGTGAACAGGGGCTTGTCCTCCAGGATGACGCCGTTGGGCGAACCCGAATTCGGCTCGTACGAGCTCAGAGCAACGCGGCCCGGGAAGTCCCAGCTTGCACCACCGTTGGCGGACCTGAAGATCACGACGCCACTCGACACGTCAGGATCCTGCGTGGTCCCGGCGCCGCGGTTGAACACCTGGCACTGAAGGAACGCGGTTCCCTTGCTGTCGTAGGCGACATCGGTGTCGCCACCCGCCTGCCAGTACTGACGTGCGTTCCCGGAGGCGGGAGTGAACGACGAGCCGTTGACGAACCCCATGGGCGCGATCGTCCCGTTCCAGTTAACCCGCCGCTGGTGCTGTAGTAGGCGCCGCAGTTGCCATCGCCGTGCGAGTAGTCGTTCGCCGAGGCGACGAGGTTGAACGGTTCACGGGGTTGATCGCGACTGCCGTCTCGTTCTGCGATCGACCTGCCAGTGAGCGCGGCGTCCGCATAGTTGGTGCATGCGGTATTGACACGAACGTTGCCGTGCGAGTTCTGCTCGCAGTTACCGGTCAGACCAGGAAAGACGCTCCCCCCACGGCCACCTGAGCCGATTGGCGGTCCCAGCGTCGTCCCGCGCGCCACGCCGTTCCCCTCGTTGTCGCCGCCCGGTTCCGCGTCGGGCATTCCCGCGGCTTGGGCCTGGAGCACTCCCAGGTTGACAAGAGCCTGCGCGCTGCTTCCAGAGAGCAGCCGCAACTGCATGGGCGTCATGGAGAGCCCCGCTATGTCGATCGCCGGCGCTGTCGAGCCACCCCCTCCCGAAAGCAATCCGGCCGCGATGGCGCCTGAAGCGGCGACCATCACCGCACAGGTCTTCACGCTGCGTCTATGCAGGCGCATAGCCTCACCTCCGTGCTCCCTGGATCGCTTGTCGCGACCCACCCGTTCATGGGCGCATGAGGTATACGCGGCGTCTGGTGGGTTGTCAATATTGGAGCAATCGCTCCACTTAGATCGCTTCGCGCAACCTTTGCGAGCAGGCACTATCATGCGAACACCTGTTCGTCGACTGACGAGTGTGGCACTGCCGACCCAACCCGCCACGGAGCACGAAGCTTGCTGGTCCAACCCCGGCGTCCACCGACACCGAACCGTGGCGAATGGCGTGAGCACCTCAACCCGGCACAACTCGACGCGGTGACCCACGGCTCGGGACCGCTCCTCGTGATTGCCGGTGCCGGCACCGGCAAGACGACGACGCTCGGGTGCCGCGTGGCCCATCTCATCGAGACCGGCACGCCACCTGAGCGGATCCTGCTCCTCACCTTCTCGCGCCGGGCCGCGGCAGAGATGCTGTCCCGCGCCCGCTCGCTCACCAGCGATGGCCGCGCGCAACGAGTGTGGGGCGGCACCTTCCATGCCATCGCGGTCCGCCTGCTTCGCCTCCACGGACGCGCGGTCGGAGTGCAGCCGGACTTCTCGGTGCTCGATCAGTCGGATACCGCCGACCTGCTCAACCTCATCCGCAGCTCGCGAGCCGATCTCTATGAACGCAAACGCCTGGTGCGCAAGGAGACGCTCGCCGACATCTACTCGCGGACGGTCAATGCGGGCCGGCCGCTGGTCGAGGTCCTGGAGCGTTTCTTTCCGTGGTGCGCGGACGACCGCGCGGCGATCGCCGGCATCTTCACGACCTATACGGCACGCAAGCGCGAATCCAACGTCCTCGACTACGACGATCTCCTCCTCTACTGCAACGCGCTGATCCCATCAGCGACGGGAGAGCGCGTTGGCGCCGCGTTCGATCACGTCCTCGTGGACGAGTACCAGGATGTGAACTCCCTCCAGGCGCAGATGCTCGCCGGGTTGTATCGCTGGATCCCCAACATCACCGCCGTCGGCGATGACGCGCAGGCCATCTACTCGTTTCGCTCCGCAACAGTCGAACACATCCTCAACTTCCCGCGAACGTTCACTGGGACGAACGTCGTGGCCCTCGAGCAGAACTACCGCTCCACCGGTCCGCTGCTCGCCGCGTCCAACGCGGTCATCGCCATGGCTCGCGAGCGACATGAGAAGACGCTCTTCGCATCGCGCCCCGGCGGCCGGCGGCCACAACTCATCACGTGCCGCGACGAGGCGACGCAGGCCACCGCCGTATGCGAATCGGTGTTGCGTTCACGGGAGGCCGGGACCGCCCTGGTGCGCCAGGCCGTCCTGTTCCGCACCGCGCACCACAGCGATCTCCTCGAGGTCGAGCTGGGGCGGCACAACATCCCCTACGTCAAGTACGGCGGCCTCAAGTTTCTCGAGGCGGCGCATGTCAAGGACGTGGTGGCGATCCTTCGGATCCTCGACAATCCCCGTGACACGGTGAGCTGGTTTCGCGTGCTCCAGCTCCAGGAGGGAGTGGGACCGGGCATCGCACGGCACATCATCGACGCCATCGGGCTGGAGACCTCGAACGGCATCACCTCGCCGTTGCGCGGGCTCATCGCGTTCGAATTCGAGGTGCCGCAGGTGGCGCAGGGAGCCATGGAGCCGCTGCGGGCGTTGCTCGCAGAGCTGGCCGATGATCACGCCGCGCTCCCGCTGGCCACGCAGATCGAACGCATCCGCAGGTTCTGCGAACCAGTCTTCGCGCGCCTGTACCACAACGCCGATGTCCGGCTGCGCGACATCGAGCAGCTCGAGGTGCTGGCCGCCTCCGCCGGATCGCGCACGGCATTCCTCACCGATCTCGCGCTGGATCCCCCGAACGCGACATCGGACCTTGCGGGTCCGCCGCTGCTGGACGAGGACTACCTCGTGCTGTCGACGATTCATTCAGCAAAGGGCGGCGAATGGGACGCCGTGCGCGTCATCCACGCCGCCGACGGGATGATCCCTTCGGACATGGCCACGGGGGACGCCGACACCATCGAGGAGGAGCGGCGGTTGCTGTATGTCGCGATGACCCGCGCGCGAGATGTCCTCGAGGTGTATTTCCCGCTCCGTTACTACCGGCGGCCGCGTGGGCAGAGCGACACGCACGGCTACGCACAGCTGACCAGGTTCCTGCCCGATGCGGTCCGCCCTCTGTTCGATGAGAGTGTGGTGGGGAGCGACTCCGACCTTGACGTGGCATCGTCGATGGCTGACGGTGCGAACGCTCAATCCGTCGAGGCTCAGCTGAATCACCTGTGGGCTGACGGCTAACGCCCTCAGAGTCGCGGCCTCAGCCGAGTCGCTGCAGCGCGGCGACCTGCCAGAAGCGGCCCACCTGATTGAACGTCGTGATCAGCCCGTGCTCCTCCGCCGCGGCGAGTATCCGCTCCGGCCGGTGCACGAAGACTTTGAAGTGCTGTCCCATCGCGCGCAGCACGACGTTGCCGACCGCGAGACCCGTGCGCGTCCACCACCGTTCCTTCGGAAAGCTCAGCACCAGCATCTGCCGGCTGCGCGCTGCCGCCGCCGCTGCGAGCTTCGGCATATCGGGATAGCAGCAGATGACGCGATTCATGATCACGATGTCAGCGACCTCGACGCTGTCCGTCGCATCAGCGAAGTCCATCACCTTTCGTTCGACGTGACCCTCGAGTCCCGCGCGTTGCAGCAGGCTGTCCGCAGCCTCCTCGTAGGTCGGCGTGATCTCGACGTTCACCGCACCGGCGATTCCCATCTTGAGCAGCTCGATCTGCAGCGCACCGATCCCGCCGCCGACCTCGAGCAGCGTGCGGCCTGCGACGCCCTCCCGCTTCAACAGCTCCAGAATCCGACGTGACGTGGTATCGAGCCCTCGCCGTTCATAACGCCTGATCTCCCGGCGGGCGTGCCGTGCGCTGAACATCCGCCGGTAGCCCGCGGGAGAGCAGCAGTCGCCCATGGCGCGATTATCGAGCATTGCCGGTGCACATCGGGCAGCGTCGTGCACGGAACGTCATGACCGCTTACGTCTGCGTCACCTGCGGGGTTCAGCACGCCGGCGGGCCGATCCGCCACGGCAGTGCGCCGTCTTCGAGGACGAGCGCCAATACGTCGCTCATGGCGGCCAGCGATGGACGACGTTGGAGGGCATGCCTGGGCAGTTCCGGAAGTGAGCCGGTGGATCGGTGATCGCGGCTGTCACAGACAGGGGCGCCGCCCTGTCTTGAGGGTGTCGGTGATACGCGATCAAGGAGTGTGACGATGCGAGTGTTTGTTGCAGGAGCGACGGGAGCGATCGGGAAGCAGTTGGTGCCGCGTCTGGTTGCCGCGGGCCACGAGGTGCATGGCATGACCCGGAGCGCGTCGAAGCACGCGATGCTCCTCGAGTTGGGCGCTGTGCCGGTGGTCGCGGACCCGCTTGATCCCGATCAGGTCGCGAGGCGGTGGGCAGGGCGCAGCCGGACGTCATCGTCCACGAGCTGACCGTCGATCCCGGCGACGTTGGACCTTCGTCACTTCGATCGCGACTTCGCAGCTGACCAGCCGGCTGCGAACCGAGGGGACGGACTACCTGCTGTCCGCCGGGCAGGCGGTGGGGGTGCGGCGCTTCGTGGCCCAGAGTTTCTTCACCGGCATATGCGCGGACGGGCAGCATGGTCAAGCAGTGAGGAGGACCCGCTCGACACCACGCCCGGCGCGTGAGATGCGCGAGGTCCTGGCAGCGATCCGCTATGTCGAGTCGGCAGTCCTCGGGGCGCGGTGGACGGAAGGGATCGTGCTGCGCTACGGCGCGTTCTACGGGCCGGGCACATCGCTGGCGCCAGGTGCGGAGCAGGTTCGAGCTGGTCCGCCAGCCGCCGGTTCCCACTGGTCGGTGATGGTCGCGGGGTGTGGTCGTTCATCCACATCGCCGACGCGGCGGACGCAACGGTGGCGGCGGTCGAACACGGCAGCCGCGGTGTCTACAACGTGGTCGACGACGACCCCGCCCCGGTCGCCGAATGGTTGCCGGCGCTGGCCTCAGAGCTCGGCGCCAAGAAGCCCCTGCGCGTGCCTCGGTTCGTCGGGCGCCTGTTCGCCGGAGAGGCGGGCGTGGTGATGATGACGGAGCTTCGAGGCGCCTCCAACGCGAAGGCCAAGGGCGAGCTGGCATGGAGCCCCGCGCATCCCAGTTGGCGGCAGGGGTTGGCTGCGCGGTGACCGACCGCGAGCAACTGCTCGGCGAGATGCGACCGGTCGCGTTCGCGATCGCATACCGGATGCTCGGCAGCGTGTCCGAGGCCGAGGACATCGTCCAGGAGGCGCTGCTCCGGGTGCATCAGGCGCTCGAGGCCGGCGAGGAGATCGCGTCGCCGCGCGCATACGTCGCCACGGTCACCACCCGGCTGGCGATCCACGAGTTGCGCTCGGCGCGCGTCCGTCGCGAGCAGTACGTCGGCGACTGGCTGCCCGAGCCGATCCTCACCGACGACCGCAACGATCCCGCCCAGCACGCCGAGACCGCGGACTCCCTGTCGCTGGCCATGCTCGTGCTCCTCGAGGACGCGTGTCCCTGAGCAGGCGGTCTTCAACACGACGTCTCATCTTCGGCAACGGGATGCCATCGTCGACGAGGACACGGGCGCCAGCTCGCAACCGGCGAGACGCCATGTCGAGCAGCGCCGCCTGCTTCCACCCGCGCGCGCTGCGCGCGACGAGCTCGCGCGACCTTCGCCGCCGCCGACGCGGCGATCTGCGGGGCTCGGGAAGCTGTCGACGCCGGCCCTGACCATCCACGGCGGAGAACGATCCGGCCTCGTACGCGCTGCACGGGCGCAACCGTGTTGCGCGCACGCTCATCAACGTGGCTGCGCATCGCGCGCGCGTCTTCCCGGCGTCTCAGTGCGCCGCGTCGAGGTCAACGGTGACCCGGGCGCCCTCTTCCTCGACGCAGAGGAGCGGCAGTCGCCGTCGTTGCGCTCGTATCGGCGACGGCGAGATCAGAGGCATCCGGCTCGATCGTCAACCCCGACAAGCTGATGCACCTTGGGCCGGTCGCCGACTCCAGAGCACTGCTGCTGTCTGCCGCGAGTGAACCGCACCAGTAAGGTTTCAGCGTGGCGCGCGCTCACGTCAACGGCATCGAACTCGAGTACGAGAGCTTCGGCGATGTCGAGGCGCCGGCGCCAGCCTGCTCGCGCCTTTCTGGCACCAACTTGCATTTTACTCGTTGGTTATATAACCTATGGGCAATGCCTAGTCGCGACCCACTGAGCCTCGCCTTCGCGGCACTTGCCGACCCCACCCGGCGCGCGATCCTCGAGCGCCTCAGGTCCGGCGAGGCCGGTGTCGTCGAGCTTGCGGAAGCGTCCACGCTGAGCCAGCCTGCGATCACGAAGCACCTGAAGGTGCTCGAGCGTGCCGGCCTCATCGGTCGGGCCCGCGACCGCCAGCGCCGCCCCGCGCAGCTTCAGGTCGATGGCCTGATCCCGGTCGACGACTGGCTCCGTCGAGCCCACACGGAATGGTCCAACCGCCTCGACCGGCTCGAGGCGCATCTCGCCACCCAACCTGACGCAACCATCACGGAGGACAACCACAGTGCCTGAGACCCGTACCGCCCTGGACGTCCTGTCTGCAACGCCGACCAAGCAGCTCGTGATCGAGCGCACTCTTCAAGCACCGCCCGAACGTGTCTTTGCGGCCTTCACCGACCCCGAGCAGCTCACGAAGTGGTGGTGGCCTCACGGGTTCACCTGCCCCGCAGCGGAGGTGGACCTGCGCGTGGGCGGGACCTACCGGCTCGCGATGGCGTGGCCGGATTTCATCCCGGTAGACGCGCAGTTCTCGCATTACATGGGTGGCGAGTACTACGAGATCGACCGTCCGCACCGCCTGCTCATGAGCGGCCGGGCTGTCAACGACGAGCAGGGTGAGCTCTTCGCCACACTGATCGAGGTGACGTTCGAGGCCCGCGACGGTGGCACCGCGCTCACCGTCCGTCAGTCCTACTTCGAGCCAATGCCGCCCGTGGACGCGATGGCCGGTGCCGAGCAGGGCTGGACGGAGCAGCTCGACAAGCTCGAGCGGTTGCTCGCCGGTTGACCGAGGAGGACTCGCATGAAGACCTGCACCCTCGAAACACCCGAGGCCGCGATCGTCTACGACATCGAGGGCCCGCTGCCCACCGCGGACGGACGCCCACCGCTGTTCATGATCGGGCAACCGATGGATGCCGGCGGGTTCCGCACGCTGGCGTCGTACTTCCCCGACCGCACGGTGATCACGTATGACCCACGGGGGCTCGGCCGGAGCACCCGCAAGGATGGTCACGTCGACCATGTGCCCACCGTCCAGGCAGCCGATGTGCACGCTGTCATCAGCGCTCTCGGCGTCGGATCGGTCGAGATGTTCGCGAGCAGCGGCGGTGCCGTCACCGCGCTCGCGCTCGTGGCGGCATACCCCGACGACGTCACCGTCCTGGTGGCACACGAGCCGCCGCTCGTGCATGTGCTGCCTGACGCGGAGGCCGCCGAGCGAGCAGCGGCCCGGTTTCGAGGTGTCTACGCAGCCAGGGGCCGGGGCGCCGGCATGGCGGCGTTCATCGCCATGACGTCATGGCACGGAGAATTCACGGAGGATTACTTCACGCTGCCGGATCCGGATCCGGCTCAGTTCGGGATGCCGAGCGAGGACGACGGCGCCCGGGACGACCCGTTGCTCTCTGAGCGCTCCAACGCCATCATCAGCTACCGTCCCGACTTCGCTGCCCTGGCCGCGACGCCGACACGCATCGTGATCGCTGTGGGCGAAGAGTCCGCGGACATCTTCACCGGACGCACGTCGGTTGCCACAGCCGGACTACTGGGCCAGGAGGCGACGATCTTCCCCAGCCATCACGGGGGCTTCGTGGGCGGCGACTCTGGTTATGCGGGCCAGCCCGAAGCCTTCGCCCGCAAGCTGCGCGAGGTCCTCGCCGGGGACCGGCGCACGAGGTGAGGGGCGCAGCGTTGGGAGACGATGCTGATGGCTCAGGGCGCCGGCATAGCGACAGGTCGCCTTTGACGCAGGGCATCCGACGCTGATCTCGCTGTCCGGAAGCATCGATCAGACGATCGACATCGCCTCTTTGAACCCGTAGACAACGATGACGAACCCAGCCGCCGGATCTGCCCACCACGCGCCGGCCAGCGCGTTCAACGCGAGACCCATCAGCACTGCGATGGCAAGCAACCCATCGATGAATGTGACTCTTCCCTCGCTGATCAACACCTGATTACCCAGCGCTCTGCCTGTCCTGGCCTTGCCAGCGGCCAGCACGAACATCGCCACCGCGGTGATCGCCGTCCAGCCGATTCCCAGCAAGCTCGGTCTTGCGTGATACGCGGTGACGAGCACGATCGTCGATTGCACCGCGATGTACGTCGCGAGCAGGATGAAGGCAGCGCCGATGATGTGTAGCGCCCGTTGCCGGCGGCACACCCCCGTTCCGGACAGCTCCCAGAGCACCACCGTGCTCGCCCCGATCTCGACCAGGCTGTCCAGCCCGAATCCGGCCAGTGCCACGGATCGCGCCATGATCGCAGCCACTCCGAGCACGACAATGCCGACCACGTTCCAGCCCAGAGTGAAACCTTCGAGAACGACTCCCCTGCGCAGCAGGTCCGCAGACCTCATCGCACAATCGTGGCAGGCCGCGCGTGCCTTCCCTCAGACCAGCCCTGCAACGCTCCGGCTTGCCACGTAGATCGCTAGCAACACCAACAGGACCGCGAAAGCTCGAGCCAGCCGCGTCGCCGGAATCCGCCCCGCAACACGGTAGCCGAACAGCGATCCCACCATCGCAGATATTGCGAATGGCCCGACGACTCCCCAGTCGACCGCGACGATGCCGCCGCGCGCCGCAAGCGCCGTGATGGTGTTCAACGCGATGACCAGGAGGCCGGTGCCGACCGCTTCCGGCATTGCGAAGTCGAGCGCGAGCACCATGGCCGGGACCACGACGAATCCTCCCCCCACTCCGAAGAAACCCGTCATGAAGCCGACGACCGTCCCAGCGGCGACGACTTCGAGACTCCGCTTGGCCTTGAGGCCGTGTTCCACCTCTCGGAATGCGTGCGGGTTGGCAAACTCATACCTCCTCGCCCGCTGCAGCATTGCCGCGGCAGTCAGCACCATGAGCCCCGCGAAGGCGAGCAGCAGGATATCCGGATTGACGAGTTGGTTGAGCGCGGACCCGAGCAGCGATCCACCGGCGCCAACGATCCCGAAGACCAACCCGGCGCCCCACCGCACACGTCCCGCACGAGCGTGCCCGGCAGTACCCGTGACGGCAGTGACACCGACGATCACGAGCGAGGCGGTGGTGGCGTGCTGCGGGTTCTCGCCGATCAGGTAGACGAGCGCCGGAACCGTCAGGATCGAGCCGCCACCGCCCAGAGTTCCCAGGGTGAGTCCTACCAGCAAGCCGAGCGGGATGGCCAGAAAGGAGAACGTCACTCGCGCGCTGGGTCGCGGATGCGATCGGACGCAGGCATGGACGGAGCATACCCCTGGGGGTATGTGATACGCTTGCTCGCATGAACAGCCCGACGGCACATGCATCGCAAGGCATCGAGTTCGACGATGCGACGATGACCGACGTGCAGCAGCGGCTCCGCAGGTTGGAAGGCCAGGTGCGTGGCATCCAGCAGATGCTGTCCGAGCGCCGTGACTGTCGCGATGTGGTGACCCAGATCGCCGCTGCGAACAAGGCACTCGAGCAGGTGGGATTCCTCCTCGTGTCAGCCGGATTGACGTGGTGCCTCGAGAACCCGCGGCGGTCCGCAGCCGCCGGCTACGCCGTCGGGGATGTCCAGAAGATGTTCCTGAAGCTCGCGTGAGGATGAGATGACCGCAATCAACCTGACCGCAGAGACCTTCCAGCAGACCATCGAAGGCGAGGGCATCGTGCTGGTCGATTGGTGGGCGTCCTGGTGCGGACCGTGTCGCGCCTTCGCTCCCACGTTCGAGGCTGCGGCGCGCACGCATGACGACATCGTCTTCGCCAAGGTCGACACGGAGGCAAATCGCGAACTCGCGGGCGGCGCGGGGATCATGTCCATCCCCACGCTCATGGCCTTTCGCGACGGCATCCTGCTGTTCTCTCAGGCAGGCGCTCTTCCGGCCGCTTCCCTCGAGGATCTCATCGCCCAGATTCGAGCGATTGATATGGATGACATTCGCAGGTCCGTCGCAGCAGGCGCGTCGTGAATCGGGCTCGGAATGTGTAGAGCGGTCACCTGCCGGACATGTCACCGACCGACCTGGGCGGGATGCGGCGCCCACGTCGAGCAGGTGCTCGGCCGCATTCCGCGTGACCAGCGCTGCCAATGCGATGCCGCGCCCGCCAAACGCTCCGCTGAGGTATCGCAGTCTTGGTTACGCCGGGTACTCGGCCGCTAGGACCCGCGGCGCACCGCGTGGTGCCGCAGCCTTCCACCGGCTCCGCGACCGAGCTATCGCCCCTCCCCGCCCGCGTGCTCGCGGTTGTGGCACATCCGGACGACGAGTTGTTCGGACTTGGTGCGGTGATCGTCGCTTTCGGCCGGCTCGGGACCACAACGACGTTGCTCTGCTTCACTCACGGCGAGGCCTCAACCATGCATGGCGTACCTGGCGAGCTGCATGCCGTGCGCGAGCGTGAGCTCGAGAAGGCGGCTCAGCTGCTGGGGGTACGCGAGGTACGCCTGCTTGACCACTCAGATGGAGCGCTCGAGTTGACGTGCATCGACCGGCTTCGCGACGATGTCGTGGCCATGATCGAACGAACCACTCCTGATCTCATCCTCGTATTCGACGACGGCGGTGTCACCGGCCATCCCGACCATGTCCGCGCAACCCAAGCCGCCGTCGCCGCTCGTGGCGGCCTGCCGGTCGTCGCATGGACCCTGCCCATGGAGGTTGCCACCATGCTCAATCTCGAGTTCGGGACGGCCTTTTGCGGCCGTCCCCTGCCGAACTCGACGTCCGAATGCCTGTAGACCGGAAGGTGCAGCGACAGGCGATCGCCTGTCATGCGAGCCAGGCGATCGATAACCCGGTGCTCTGGCGCCGCCTCGAGCTACTCGGCGATATCGAGTGGCTGCACGTCCTGCAACCTCATGGATCGTGACGGCTGGAATCAGCGCTACGCAGGTGCTGATCTTGTCTGGAGCGCTGAGGCGAACCGTTTCCTCATTGATGAGGCCTCAGATCTCAGGGCTGGTCGGGCCCTCGACCTTGGCAGTGGCGAGGGGCGCAACGCCATCTGGCTGGCCAAGCGCGGCTGGCACGTGACCGCCGTCGATTTCTCCGACGTCGCCCTGGAGAAGGCGCGACGCATGGCGAGCACCATGGGGCTCGATGTCGAATGGATAGAGGCGGATCTGCGCACCTACGCACCGGCGCAGCGCGCCTTCGATTTGGTTGTGATCGTCTACATCCATCTCCCGGCGACGGTTCGGCGCGACGTGATTCGTCACGCCGCGGAGGCGGTCGCGGCGGGCGGCACACTCCTTGTGATCGGCCACGACCGGAGTAACCTCGAGCGTCGGGTTCGGCGGCCCCCAGGATCCGGCACTCCTCTTCACCCCGGAGGACATCACGGCCGACCTGGCGGGCATCGACGGGATCCAAGTGGTGCACGCCGAGCGCGTGTTCCGCGCCGTCACGGCGGCGGACGGCGAGCACACGGCGGTCGATGCGCTGATACGCGCCGAACGAAGTCCCGGCGATCAACCGTCCTGAGACCGGCCCGCCACGCGATCGAACGTCTCCATCTCGACTGCCTCGAAGAGCATCTGCTCAGTGCCGGCGAGAACGTGCGCATGCACGACCGGCATGCAGTCCTCGCCCTCGATCAGGAGATGCGCCGCGCTCATCTCCACGAACTCCACCAGCAGCTCGCGCAACGTCTCCGGGGGCTGCTCGGGGCTCCACTCAACGATCGCTCGGCACAGCATGTCCAGGCGCGCGTGATCGGTGCGGAGCGTCGCGAGCTCATCCTGCGACCCGCTCATGAAGGTTTCGATATACGGGTAGACGACGTGCTCTTCAGCGTGGCCATGCGCCGCGATGAGTTCGACGAGCCCGCAGACCTCGCGCATCGTGTCGTGGAGCTTCCATCCATCCGTGAAGGTCGGAATGGCCTTGATCAGCGTGCGGATCTCATCGAGGCGTTCGCTCAGACACAACGCTTCCGCGCTCAACGGACCCCGGACAACACGGCCTGTGACGGGCTGAGCAGTGGGGACGGGAATCATGGCTGCCTCCTCGATGATCCGGTGGCGAGGACCACGATCCCATCCTGATCAGTCGCCGCCCAGAGCCATTGGTCCAGATCAGCCGGCGCCGATGCCGGGTCCAACGTCACACGGGAGCACGCTGCCACCGGCCGATCGCCACCAGGAGCGACGCAACCACGAGGACATGGACAGCTGTGCACCATTCGCAAAGGTGCCGCAGGTCGATCTCCCCGTAGACGAGGTACAGCACGACGATCACGCCGATGACCGCCCAGAGGACATGGCCGATCCGCAGCGACGCCGGTTCGGCCGACCTCTGCCGCGCCGCGATCAGGGCCATCAGTGCCATTCCCCCGCTGACTGCGAACCAGGCGATTCCGAGCAAGCTCACGGGAATCGAGGTCGCCGGGACCATGGAGTACGAACTGCTGGTGACCACCCCGCAGTCGACCACGCCCCCTTCGGTGCACACGGGCGCAACCCCCGCGTAATGCACGACCGTCAGATATGCGCTCACGCCGATCCCGGCGAGCGCAAACGCGATCAGCGTCACCCCACCAACCGGGAAGCGACGGCTCATCGACCCTCGAGCGCCGCGATGATCTGCGGCATCGGTGCAACACCACAGACCGAGCCGGGCTGATTGCCGGTGACGCTGCACACCGCTGCGGTGATGACGTTCGCGTCGGCCATGATCGCCTTTCCGACCGGGCTGTTCGGATTGCGGATCACGTTGGCGATCTGCTGCGCGCTCATCCCTTGCAACAGCGACGGGCTGTAACCGCCCCCGATGCTGAGGTAATGCCCGCCGATGTCGAGAAATGGGATCGCCCCGGCCTGGTTCGTGTAGGGCGCGGTGTCGTACTGCTCGAGCAGGGCCGCCAGCGCAGCGCTCGGCGTTTCCAGCGGCTGGCGGTCGCGGGTCTCAGTCTCCACGGTCGCGAGACTGATGTACTGGCTGGTGAACGTGGTGCCATGAAATGAGAAGCTGCTCGTGTTTGGGTAGACGTCGGTGCTGGACGAGGAGGTCAAGCCGAGGTTGCTGAAGGTCCCAAAGCGGCTGAGCGCAACCACGAGACTCCAGCGACGCGCGGCACAGAACGGGCAGTAGTCAGCGCTGACGTAGACGAGCTGCGGGTGGCCGTCCACCGTCAGTGACGGCGTCGTCGTTGGAAGGGCGATGAACGGATTGGTCGCCCCTGTGACGCCCACCGTGCTCAGGTCCGCCGGGTTCGGATGTGTGGCCGCGTAGACGACGTTCGCCGGCGCGCGACTCTGGGACGGACCGGTCGGGGTCGCACCGCCCAACCCAACTGCGAGCAGTACCGCGACGGCGGCGATGACCGCCGTCAGCGCGCCCACGACGACCCACGGAGACCTGCGCCAACTCTGTCGTGCCGCGGCCTGTCGCGGCGCGTCGCCATGAGCCGATCTCGCACGTCCCGCGCTCGACGCGAGCGGCAGGCCGCGAGCCTGAGGTCTTCTATCGACTCGGTGACTCATCACTCGTTGGACACGTCAATGGCGTCATGTCCCCAGCATGGATCCCTTGCGATTCCGGCCACCAGAGCCGAAGGTCCCATGCGTCATCGGCGGTCGGAATGGGGGATGTCCTCACCCGCCCCTTCTCACGCGGCCTCAGCTGCTCCCACGGCCGTGTCAATCGGGCCCGTGCTCACCCGCCCGCCGTGATCTGGGGTGAAGTGCCGCAGCCGCAACGCGTTGAGCACCACGGTCACCGAACTGCCGGCCATCGCCAGCGCGGCGATGATCGGAGGCAGGATGCCGGTCATCGCGAGTGGGACAAGCACGAGGTTGTAGCCGAATGCCCACGCGAGGTTCTGGCGGATGACGCGGAGCGTGGCGCGCGAGAGTGCGATCGCCACGCTCACCGTCTCGATGTCGCCATGAACGAGGGTGATGTCGGCGGTTTCCATCGCAACACCGGTCCCGGTACCCAGCGCGATGCCCACATCTGCGAGGGCGAGTGCAGGCGCATCGTTGATCCCGTCGCCCACCATCGCGACCGGTCCTGCGGTCGCGCGCAGCTGCCGGATCAGCGCAGCCTTGTCCTCCGGGCCGAGTTGAGCATGCACGTCTGCAACGCCGGCCTCCGCTGCTATCGCCAGCGTGGTGGCCTCGAGGTCACCGCTGGCAAGTACGACATGCAGACCGAGGTCACGGAGATGTGTGACGCCGGCCCGAGCATCGGTTCGGATCGGATCCGCGACCGCCATGCAGCGCAGCGATCTCACCGTCGACGCACACAGCGATCACCGTTCGAGCCTGCGTGGCCATCGCGGCGGCGTAGCGCTCAGCGCCGTCCGTGACCACTCCCCGTCCACGCAGCCACATGAGCGATCCCACGGCGACCGTCGCCCCGTCGACGCGGCCGGTGACACCCCCTCCCGGGACTGCCTCGACGGCATCGGCGCGTGCCAACGAACCCCTGCGCGTCGCGCTCTCGACGATGGCTCGTGCGAGCGGATGCTCCGACGCCTGCTCGATCGCCCCTGCCAGCAGCAGCGCCCGCGTCGCGCTCCACCCGCTTGCTCGTCGCGACGACTTGAATGACTCTGTGGCGCACCCTGGGTCAGGGTGCCCGTCTTGTCGAAGACGATCGTGCGCAACGCATGAATGCGCTCGAGCGACTCCCCACCACGGATCAGCAACCCCAATTCCGCGCCACGTCCGGTGGCCACCATGACGGCCACAGGCGTTGCCAGCCCCAGCGCGCAGGGGCACGCGACCACGAGGACCGCCACCGCCGGGACCATCGACGCGACCAGGGCGTGGCCCGTCACCAGCCAGGCGACAAAGGTGGCCGCAGCGATCAGGAGGATCGAGGGCACGAAGATCGCCGACACCTGATCTGCAAGTCGCTGCACGGGAGCTTTCTCCGTCTGCGCTCGCTCGACAATTGCGAGGATCTGCGCAAGGGTCGTATCCGCGCCGACCCGGGTGGCGCGCATGACCAGCGCTGCGCTGCCGTTGACCGTCGCGCCCACCACAAGGCTTCCCGGCGTCTTCATCAGCGGCAGGCTCTCGCCGGTGAGCATCGACTCGTCAACAGCGCCCGTGCCATCGACGATGACGCCGTCAGTGGGTACCCGTTCTCCTGGGCGGACGAGAACGGTGTCGCCAACGCGAATCCGATCCGCCGGGAGTCCACCGGCGTCGCCTGCGCCCAGTCATCCGGCCTCGCCGCCCGGGCCAGCAGATGGGCTGAGCGTGGCTGGAGGCCCGCAAGCGCCTCGATCGCCTCGCCCGCGCGGCCGCGCGCGACCACCTCCAGGAGTTTGCCGACCGAGATGAGTGTGACGATGAGCGCAGCGACGTCGAAGAACGTCTCTTTGCCGGGAAGCAAGAACAACGCAATGGCTGAATAGACGAAGGCAACGCTCGAGCCGAGTGAGACCAGCGTGTCCATATTCGCCGAGCCGTGCCACGCGGCTCGCAGCGCGCCTCGATGGAACCTCCAGCCAACCCAGAGCCACACGGGCATGGCCGCGCCGAATTGAAGGAGCGGTGACCAACGCCATGAGCCGAGGCCATAGCCGAGCAGCAGCGTTGCTCCGCTCAGCAGTGCTCCCACCACAGTTGCAGCGCCCTGCTGCGCATCGCGGATCTCCGGCGGAGGCGCCGCTCGGCAGCAATCTCGAATGCGCTTCGCCCCTGCTCGATGACTCGAGCTTCATAACCGGCATTCCGCACGGCGGCCGTGAGGTTCGCGGCGAGGACATGGTCTCCGACCTCCACGCGCGCCTGTTCTGTTGACCAGGTTCACCGACGTCGACACGACGCCGCCACCTTCCCAAGGGCCTGCTCGACGTGATGCACACACGACGCGCACGTCATACCGCTGATCTCGAGGTCGACGTGGGCGATACCGCGAGAAGCTTCATCATCCATCGCTGAATCGTGTCGGGCGGCCACCTCCTCGCTTTTGCACGGTTTCATCATCGCCGAGTCCCTCCGGTGGACAGGGTCGCCAGGCTATGGGTCCCGGGACATACGGCCCCAAGTTGAGGTGCTTTGTGCTCTGGACGTACGCCGCCACCATCGGATTCTGTGAGGGCAATAAGTCCACCAGGAGAGTTGGAGATCACCGCGGGATGTCCCGGAGCGTGACCACAACGAAGACCGGTGAGCCATCGAGTGCGCCGAAGGAGGAATGACCGTGACCATTGCAGTTGCGATCGATGAGTTGAAGGTCATCAAGGCCTACAAGGTCGTCGACGCCAGGGGCACGTCGTGCCCAGGACCGATCCTCGCCGCGAAGAAGGGCATCGGCGACGTTCCGGTCGGTGAGGTCATGGAGGTCACGGCCACAGACTCCGGCACGCTGAAGGACATCCCCGCATGGTCCAAGAAGATCGGCCATGACTACCTCGGCGCCTTCGAAGAGGCCGGCTACATCAGGCTCTTCGTCCGAAAGATGAAATAGGAACGACCATGGCTGAGCACCCGGAGGCTGGCAACCGATTCGCGCCACGAATCCTCGTGTTCGCCACCAACAACATCTCCGATCCCGGGATCGACCTTGCCGGGAGCCGGCACCTGCACTACCCGCCGACGGTCTCGACGATCACGGTACCGTGCAGCAGCGGCATTCGCCCTGGCTGGATCCTGCACGCGTTCGAGCGCGGGTTCGACGGCGTCTTCATCGCATCGGACGGTGAGGAATGCGCGTACCTGCCCGACTGCTCGCAGCGATCCTCTCGAATCGCCGCCACGGCGCAGGAGCAGATGAAGCCCGAAGGGTTCGAGCCGCAGCGGCTGAAGATGGCCGCGCTCTGCTCGGTATGCGCCGAGCCCTTTGTCAAGTACATGCGCGAGTTCTCGGAGATGCTGACGGAGCTCGGGCCGGTTGGATCCCACGGCGGCATGAACCACGACGTTTGGAGCAGACACTGAAATGGCTGACACGACGAAGAAGACCATGATTGTGTTCAGCGGCGAGCTGGACAAGCTGTTCGCGGCATTCATCATCGCCAACGGCGCGGCCGCAATGGGTGACGACGTGACCATGTTCTTCACCTTCTGGGGCCTCAACGCACTGCGCCGGCCTGAGCACACGCACACGAACGGCAAGAGCTTCCTGCAGGGGATGTTCGGGCGCATGATGCCGCGCGGACCGGGCAAGCTCCACCTGTCGCACATGAACTTCGGCGGCGCCGGGGCCGGCCTGATGAAGAAGATGATGAAGGAGCACAACGTCATGTCGCTCGAGGAGCTCATGGCCTCCGCCCGCGATCAGGGCGTCAAGTTCATCGCCTGCACCATGTCCATGGACGTGATGGGGCTGAAGCCCGAGGAGCTCATCGACGGGCTCGAGTATGCCGGCGTCGCGAGCTATCTCGGCGACGCGGACGAGGCGAATGTCAACCTCTTCATCTGATCAGGACGGCGGCTCGGTCGTGATGACCTCCGAGTCGAAGGCTCCGACGAGCTACGACGTCCTCGTCGTCGGGAGCGGCATCGGCGGCATGGAGTCGTCCTTGAAGCTCGCCGACATGGGCTACAAGGTCGCACTGGTGGAGAAGGAGGCGAGCGTCGGCGGACGCATGATCCTGCTGAGCAAGGTCTTCCCGACCCTCGACTGCGCGAGCTGCATCTCCGGCCCGAAGATGACCTCCACCGTTCACCACGCCAACATCACCCCCATGACGTACAGCGAGGTCGTGGGGATCCGGCGAGGCCCCGACGGACGGTTCCATGCCACGCTGCGCCAGAAGGCGACATATGTCGACCCGAGCCTCTGCACGGGTTGCAACGACTGTCAGACTGCATGCAGCGTCGCGGTGCCCGACCAGTTCAACGCCGACCTCGTGCCCCGTCGAGCCGCATACATCGCGTTTCCACAGGCCGTCCCCAAGAAGGCGGTCATCGAGCGCGCCGGCACCTCACCGTGCACCGACACGTGTCCGGCGGGGATCAAGGCTCACGGGTATGTGTCGCTCATCCGCAGTGGCCAGTACGAGGAGGCGTTCCAGCTGGTGCTGGACGCAACGCCGTTGGTGGGAACGCTGGGGAGGGCGTGCTACGCGCCGTGCGAGACCGACTGCACCCGCGGAGACCTGGAGGGATCGATCCCGATACGCCGTCTCAAGCGCTTCATCGCCGATCGGCACTATGGGCAGACGGATGGCCCCGGTGTCGCTGCGCCGCCATTCAACGGCAAGCACGTCGCGGTTGTCGGCTCCGGGCCCGCCGGGCTGACCGCCGCCTGGCAGCTGCGCCGCAGCGGGTATCACGTGCGGATCTTCGAGGCCGAGGCGCAACCGGGGGGGTTCCTGCGTCATGCGATTCCGGCATACCGGCTACCACAGGACGTGGTCGAGCAGGACATCCGGAATGTGACGGCCATCGGGGTCGAGGTCGCCACCGAATGCACCCGTGAGCGACCTCGAGGAGCTCAAGCTCGACGGAGGGTACGACGCGGTGCTCCTGGCCACGGGGACGCCGCGTGCAACCGGTCTCGACGTCCCCGGCGAGCAGCTCGACGGCGTGATCAGTGGCCTCGACTTCCTGCGCGACGTGCGATTGGGCTCCGCCGCGCAGCTGGGCGGCAAGCGCGTCGTGATCGTGGGCGGCGGCAATGTGGCGATGGACGCGGCTCGGACCGTTCGCCGGCTGGGCGCGTCCAGACACGCAGGTCGTGTATCGGCGTGGCCGCGAACAGATGCCCGCGCACGTTGCCGAGGTCGAAGACGCTGAGAAGGAAGGTGTTCAGTTCACCTTCCTCGCCGCCCCAGTCGCAGTGGTCGGCGGTGACGACGGGCAGGTGACCGGCTTGCGCTGCCAGCGCATGCGGCTCGGCCAGCCCGACGGATCCGGGCGGAGGCGCCCCGAGCCTGTACCGGGAAGTGAATTCGTGATCGACTGCGACCTGGTCGTCGCGGCGATCGGGATGTCCCCCGACGCAGGCCCCTTCGAGAAGCTGACGCCGACGACCTCCGGTCAACGTATCCGAGTCGACCCGCGCACGATGCAAACGGAGGTGCCATACCTCTTCGCCTCGGGCGACGTTGTGACCGGCGCGACCGACATTGCGCACGGCCGTCGGCCAGGGACGCCGCGCTGCCTACATGATCGACCGCTGGCTGCAGGGCCTTGACCTTCGCGGCTTCGACGTTTTCGACGAGCCGACTCGCGGTCGTGGACAAAGCCGAGGTCCTCGCCCGGCAGAAGACCTTCACCCATCGCGACCCCGTGACTCTGAATGCATCGTGGTCGAGCGCACCGCACGACTTCAACGAGATCGAGCAACCGATGACGGAAGCGGAGGCGCTGGTCGCCGCGGGCACGTGCGTCGACTGCGGGGTCTGCTCGGAGTGCGGGCTGTGCGTCGCCGCCTGCCCGGCGGATGCCATCAACCTCAACATGCACGAGCGCGTCTTCGAGGTGGAGGTCGGCGCCGTGGTGGTCTCCACCGGCTACAAGCTCTTCACCGCCGACGCTCAAGCCCGAGTACGGGTTCGGCAAATACCGCAACGTCATCACGGGAATGCAGATGGACCGCCTGCTCGCGCCGACGCGCCCCTTCAACACTGTGCTGCGTCCCAGCGACGGCAAGGTCCCTGACCGCATCGCCTTCGTGTCGTGCACCGGCTCACGGGATCAGACGGTGGGCAACCCGCTGTGCTCGAAGATCTGCTGCATGTACTCGATCAAGCAGAACCAGCTGATCATGGGTGCGCTCCCGCTGGCCGATGTGACGATGCACTACATGGACATCAGGGCAGCCGGCAAGCGCTATGACGAGTTCTACGAACAGGCGAAGCGATGGGCGCGACCTACATCAAGGGAAGGGTCGCCAGATCGACGGACACGGTCGAAGGCAACCTCATCCTGCGCTACCAGGACATCGAGAACGGCGGTTGAGGATTGTCGAGGCCGAATACGACCTGGTGGTGCTCGCGGTGGGCGTGCAGCCGAATCGCGAGGTCGAGGGGCTCTTCCCCGACTGGTTCCCCTCGGGCTCGACGAGTACTACTCTCGTCGCTGAGCCCGACGACGATCTGAATCCGGGTCAGACCAACATCCCCGGCGTGTTCGTCGGCAGGAGCGGCGTCGGGCGCGAAGGACATCGTGGATTCGATCCAGCATGCGGGCGCAGCCGTCGCGCAGGTCGCTGCCCACCTCGAGCGGCAGCATCTCGCGCACCCCGCCTCCGAGGGTGCGCCAACGGCGTTGGAGGTGGTGGCGTGAACGAGCGGCGCATCGGCGTCTACATCTGCCATTGCGGCGGCAACATCTCCGACGTCGTGGACGTCGCTCAGGTGAAAGAAGCGCTCAAAGACGAAGCCGACGTCGTCGTGGCCGAAACCTCGCTGTTCGCCTGCTCCGACGGCACTCAGCAGGACATCGTCCAGGCGATCCAGG
>CAVQLW010000006.1:0-314215 GCA_963713485.1 Candidatus Dormiibacterota bacterium | reverse complement strand
ACTTCGGGCCCGACCGTGTCGAGAACTCGCTCTACTTCCACGAGCCCGACGGCGCGCTGCTCGAGATCACCCGCGATCCGCTCGAGGAGATGGAGGGGAAGCCGCTCGGCTAGGTCTTGGCGAAGACGTAGAGGTTGTTGAGCCCAAGCTGGAAACGTCTGAGACGCCGGAGCACCAGCCCGCAGTCGGTGAACAGGCGAATGGTGTCCGACGGCTGGAATCCGTAGTGCTCGTGCGCCGCCATCCCGTCAAGGACGTGCAGCCGCATGCCGGCGTCGATGAGTTGATCGACCTTCGGTGATGGGACCGTGCAGATGACGCTTCCGTCGGTGCGCAGCAGGTCAGCGCATGCCGACGCAAGCTCGCGCTGCGAATCGGGCGCGATGTGCTCGAGCACGGCCAGCATCGTGATGGCATCGAATGTCGTGTCCCGCGGCAGCGACGCCGGTGCGAGACCGCGGATGAACCTGAAGTGCCCGTCATCACGCGGGATCGCCCTTGTGTCGATGCCGATTCCGAACGATATCCGCTCCTTGAGCGCACGGAAGAGCGCTCCGTCGTCGCAGCCGATGTCGAGGACCGTCGAACCGACCGGGATGTACGGCGCAGCCGTGCGTATCCGCCACGACTGGAGGAGCCTGTCTGCGCGTTTCACCCCCGAGCACAAGTCGTCGGGATCACGGCCTGCCGCGCCCGGCTACCGAGTTGGCAACGCGCCGATATCGCTGACGCCCTACCCCGGTCACCTCCTGTGCGCCGACCTCGGGCTCGAGCATGACGGCCGGCGTCACGACGACGTTGTCCCTGATGCCGAGCATGCTCAGCACGAAGCTCGCGAAGATCGTCTGCACCCCACCGGCGACGAGCAGGACCGCCACGATCAGCGGTCGCATCGACGCCTGTGTGTCGAGCGCTCCATACCCCGCATGGCCCCAACGAACGACGGCCAGAAGGAGCAGCGCCATGCCCGCGAGCGCGAGCGCTCCACCCAGCAGCAGCCCTTTCTCGAGCGTCGCGACGCGAAACGCCCGTTCCAGGCGGCGATCGGGTGGCAGGAAGCCGGCTCGCGTTGCAAAGATCTTCATGAACACCGCGAAGAGCACGAGCTCGTACCCCATGAGCGCAAACACGCCGCTCACCAGCATCGTATGGATGTCGAGTCCCACGGATCCCACATAGCGCGTCCCGCCGGCGAGCCACAGCGTGGCCGCGGAGCCCGACAGCATCAGCGCGAGCCCTGGGATCAGGAAGAGCCATCGAGGGCAGAACAGCAACAGAAACCGCAGATGCCGCCAGCCGTCGCGCCACGTGCGCAGGTGCGGCGGTCTGCTCCTGCCGTCCCTGTGGAGGGACACGGGAACCTCGCTGACTTGCATGCGCGCCAGCGAGGCCCGCACCACGATCTCACTCGCGAACTCCATGCCGGTGGTGTTGAGCCGCATCCGCCGGAATGCCTGGACGCTGAATCCTCGCAGGCCGCAATGGAAGTCCCCGACTCGCGAGGAGAAGAACGTCCGGCCGATCACCGAGAGGATCGGGTTGCCGATCCAGCGATGCGCCCACGGCATCGCCCCTTTGTCGATACCGCCCGCGAATCGGTTGCCCATCACGAGGTCGTCACCCGCGCGCAGGCGTTCGAGAATCGGCAGGATCTCGCCGAAGTCGTAGCTCTCGTCCGCGTCGCCCATGATCACGTAGCGGCCCGACGATGCGGCGACGCCACCACGGATTGCCGCGCCGTATCCGGGTTCCTCGACGACCACGACCTTGGCGCCGTGCTCCAGCGCGATCCGCTGGGACCCATCGGTGCTCCCGTTGTCAGCGACCAGGACCTCGGCGCGCAGATCGAAGCGGGCGATCGAATCGCGCGCGCGATCGATGCACCTCCCGATCGTCTCGGCTTCGTTCAAGCACGGCATGAGGATCGACGTCTCGAAAAGACGTTTCATGCCGTCTTCCGGCGCAAAGCGCGAGCGCGGAGCTCGATCTCCCGCCACACGCGCTTGCGCCACAGCCACGGCCCGATCGCGAGGAGCACCAGGGACAAGACGCCGATCCCCAGCAGCAGCCCGTATCCGCCATACGGCGCGTACTGGAAGACGACGGTGTGCGCGCCGGGCCCAACCGTGACCGCCACGAACCCCGGCACGACCATGTACGGCGAGGCCGCCTTCCCGTCGACGGTGACGTGCCAGCGTGGATCGTACGTCGCCTTCAACATCACCGCAGCGGTTCGATTCGCTGTCACGTCACCGGCGAAGTACCCGTCCTGTGCCTCGACGAGCACGTCGGTGCTGGTGCCGGCGGGGCCCTCCGCTGTCGCGTCCACCGGCAGCGTGGGAGCCGCGGCCGCGCCGCCGTCATACGCCACCGTCTCGAGCTCTCCCTGCTGGAACGCCGTCGACAGCAGGAACGGCTGCATCTGCGATGCCATGTCGGCGCGGTTCGCTTCGACGATGCCCGCCGTGTCGACCACCTCGAGATAGCCGGTGGTGGCGACCGTCCACAGCCGGTGCCGTCCGCTGGTGGCCAGCAGCGTTGCCGGCACCGGGGGAGTCATGCCGCTCGGCATGAGGATGTACCTGATGTTGTACAGCTGGTACTGGGCGGGATCGTTCTGGTTGAAATACGCCTCGTTGTCGGTCAGGAGCGACGGGGTGCGGAGGGGGAATCCGAACTCGGCGACGTCGTTGTCCGCGAGGTACTCGTAGACGGGCACACCGCCGATCGCATACTGCTGGCCCCAGTTGCTTGGCAGACCAGCGTATGTCCGTCCCCCGCCCCGGGCGTTGATCTCGTTGATGAGCACGTCGAGCGCAACGCCGTCGGTCTGATCGCTGTCGATCTGCAGCGAGACCTCCGTCGAGTCGTTGGCTGCGTACGAGGCGCGATCAAACCAGGCCGGCAGCGTGAGCAGCACCACCGCCGCCATGAGCCCGGCGGTGAGCGGAACGGGGCGGATCCTGGGCTTCCAGGCTCGACACCGCGTGAGCACGAACTCGCCCGCCCACGCAAGTCCGACCCCGGCGAGCATGACGCCGGAGAGCTGGATTCCCATCATGTACCGGGACAGGAAGAGATCGCTGTTTCCCGGCAGGAGATTCAGGATGAAGCCGAACGTCGGCCGGCCCGAGAAGAGCACGAAGCTCAGTGCCATGAGACCCAGCAGCGCTCGTGCGCGTGGGTCTTTGCGGAAGCGGCACACGCAGACGGCGAAGCCGAACGCGACGAGGATGCTGACGATGGGGAATCTGCCGTGATCGAACAGCTGGCCGGTGAAGAGCCACGCGAGCGCCTGCGGTGCTCCCCACGAGTTGAGCCAGAACGTGTTCTGGTTGAACTGGCTCAGGTTGAAGTAGGCGCCATCGGTGATCAGCGGCACCACCACCCATGACGCCACGAGCGCGGCGCCGCCGAAGACGAGCGCGGCGCGACCGATTCGCGGCAGCAGCCCGCGCCAGATGACGATCGCCAGCACGCCGATCGACAGCAGCGCGAAGTACCCGGTGAGGAAATGCATCGCGATGGTGAGGCCGACGACCAGTGCGGCCAGCGCGAATCTCCCTCGTCCCTTCCCGCTGATCGCACGCCAGCTGAAGCCCCATGCGAGAGGCAGCATGAACATCCCCCACTCCTGGGACCAGAGTCCGTTGCCGAGCCACGTGTAGCTGAAGGACTCGTAGCCGTACCCGGTCACGCTGACGAGGAGGGGTGTGACCAGCGCCGCGCCGCCGGCCGTCCATCGTGACCAGCCGAGGAGCCGGGTCCCGGCGTAGACGCTCAGCGGAAACAGCGCGAAGAGGAGGTATCCCGCCCACCGTTCCGCCGAATCACTCCCGAACACCAACGACGCATACGCCGTGAGCAGGTGCGGAAGGCTCTGATAGTGCGAGAACTGTGCGTCGCCAAGGCTGAGGTACGGAAACCAACCGTCGAGCGGGAGCACGTTTCCTTCGTGGATCTGCTGCACCGCCCAGCGCACCATCTCGAAGTGCAGCGTCTCGTCGTTGACGGGCTGCACGGTCGCGAGCTCGCCCGACAGCGTCAGCAGGCTGAAGACGCACGCGCCCGCGACGAACAGCCACGGCGCCCGGCCCCACCACCACGGCTTGGGTGGCGGCGGCGGGGCGACCGCGACAGCCCGCACCCGTCGGACGCGTCGTGCTCGCGGTGGTGCTGCGACCATGACGTTCGCGGGTCTTACGGCGTCGAGGTCGGTGCGGGAATCGGCGTTCCGGAGCCCGCGGCTGCCGGCGCCGGGGAAGGGATGTGTGAGGCCAGGGACGGGGCGAGCACCACCGCCTTTGCCCAGTCCGCTTTCGCCTCATCTCCCCTGCCTTCACTCTCGAGGATGAAGCCGACGTTGAGCCACGCGGCAGCGAAGTTCGGTTGCAACGACAGCACCTTGAGATACAGCTGCTGGGCGGTCACGGGGTCGGAGCCGGCGGTGTCGACAGCGAGGTTGAACAGCGCGTCCGTGAAGTTGGGCTGGATGACGAGCGCGGCTCTGTACTCCTCGACGGCGAGGGTCTTGTCGCCCTGCTGGTCGTACAGCGTTCCCAGGTCGTAGTGGGCGATCATGCTGTTCGCGTCGAGCTGAATCGCCTTCTGGTACTCGGTCTCTGCAGTCGACAGATTCCCAGCGAGCTGTGCTTTCAGTCCTTCTGTCACGAGGTTCGTCGCTGTCGGTGGCGTCCCACAAGCGGCGATCCCGATGACGAAGAGACAAGGTGCAAGCAATCCAAGGCTGCGTCTCACGCGGCTGATCATCGCGCGCACCTCGCTGACGCAGCAACGGCTGCCGTCATGCTCGCCGACCGGTATCGCGGATCCGGACGGGTGGTTCGCCCCGCACCGCGTGCGGAGCGAACCAGAGCCGTCACGGTCATTCCGTTGAGGCGTCCGAATGCATCAGGAGGGAACTGTTACGCCGATGCAAACGAACTTGACGGCGTCGCCCGCACGGTGGTCATTAGGAGTGAATGTCGTGCCTGTCGTATGTGAACACGACGTTGAGCTCCGGGATCGGTGGTGTCCGACCCGTAGCAGACATAGCTGGCAGAGTCCGAGAACGCTGCCGCACCGCTGAGCGTGACTGCGGTTCCGGCCGTACCGGTTCCGAGGACCTCGTGCTCACCGGGCATCGTCGTGCCGGTGATGCCCGTCACCGGAATCGACCCTGTTGGCCCGGTGGGGCCTTGAGAGCCGGTTGGGCCGATGCCGCCCGACGGTCCGGTCGAGCCGGTGGCGCCCGTTGCTCCGGTCGTGCCGGTGGGTCCTGTTGATCCCGTGTCGCCGGTCCTTCCCGTCGGTCCTGGTCACCGGTGGGCCCGCGCCGCCTGTCGCGCCGGTCGGCCCGGTCGCTCCCGCGACTCCGGTCGAACCCACAGGCCCCGCTGGCCCCGTCGGCCCGATGTCTCCGGTCCTACCGGTTGGTCCCGCCGCACCGGTTGGGCCGATGCTGCCCGTCGCTCCGGTTGCTCCGGTGGCCCGGTCGATCCCGTGCTACCGGTAGCCCCGGTCGCGCCGGTCGCCCCGGTCGCGCCGGTCGGGCCTGGCGGGCCACCCGAAGGTCCGATCGGTCCGGTGTTACCGGTTGCTCCGGTGGGTCCCGTGGAGCCGGTCGGGCCCGTGGACCCGTGGCGCCGGTCGCTCCCGTTGGGCCGGTCGGGCCACCGGGAACAACCGCTGCGTAGTAGCCGAAGTAGTCGAGGATGATGTCCACGCTACCGACGGCGTTGAAGATGTCGATCTTCCCGGTGTCACTCAACTGAACGACGACGACGGCCGATACCGTGCTGCCGCGACCTGGGTTCAGGTTCGAGGTGCCGGAGTACGACCCTCCATCCGGAAACAGCGCCAGGAACGTCGAGTTCGACACGTTGGTGGCGGTGAGGTTGAGCACGATCGCCGTCGCGCCGGCGGGGATGCCGTCGGCCCCGGTCACCTGCCAGATGTCGGTCTTGTGACCGGACGACAGGTGATATGCCGTGGTATTGCGGCTGTCGAGGGCTCGAATCGGCGTGATGGGCGTGAACGCGCTCTGCGTCGCGGTCGCGTGCGCAACCCACATCTGCGACATTGCGAGCCCGAGCACGAAGCATGCTCCAGCACCGCGATACCACCATCGGCGTCGAGCAGCGACGTCTTGGTTCTGACTACCTTCCACGGTGGGCCTCCACGTGTGTCGAGACCCCTCTGCGCTGGAGTTTCATCAACATCGTCCGCAATGTCAACTCTGATCTGAGCTGTGTCGCGTTGCGTACCAACGGTTTTCCCTTACATGTCAAGGACGTGTCGCGCCATGTCACGCCGGTGTATCAGCCAACTATGGCGCTAACATCGCACATTCAGTGCCGCTATGTCGCCCTGCGTACCGAGGGCAGTTGGTCGGGTGAGCAAGCTCTATACACTGTTCGCCGATGACCGTGACGCACAGCGATACAAAGAGCGCACGCCGTCGCGTAGCCACCGTCTGCGCGGGAGGTGCGGCCGCGCTCCTGGTGAGCTGTGGAACTCCTTCGAAGCCCGCGAGCCCCACGCATCTGGCGACCATCCAGACGGCGATCACCTGTCCCGCGCCGCCGTTGCACACGGCCCTCATCGATCCGACTCGAACATTCACCGTGCCCCCGAAGTCCGTGATCGGACGCGACGTGGGGTACTGCGCGTACATCGCGACCACGCGCGGGACCATCTCGGTACGCCTCAGGCCCGAGTACGCACCGAAAGCCGTGAACGACTTCGTGACTCTCGCGGACCACGGCTTTTACGACGGCCTCACCTTCTATCAGGTGTGCCCGGACGCAGCAGGTCCGCCATGCCCCTCGAACGCGACGGCCGCGATCACGGGCGACCCCACCGGGACCGGAAACGGGGGGCCGGGTTACACGGTCACCGCGGACCCCGTGATCGGGCAGTACCTCTTCGGCGCGGTCGCGATGTACGGAGGCTCCGAGTCCACGGTCGGGAGCCAGTTCTTCATCAGCAGAGGCGATGACACCGGCCTTCCAAGGAAGTACGACATCTTCGGACAGGTGACGGATGGGATCCCCGCGCTCGCCACGCTCCAGAAGGGAGACACCGTGCTCTGGATTGCGGTGGAGCAGACAGCGCCGGAGCCCTAAGTCTCGCCGCTCAGATGTCGGATTGTCGCAGGGGCGGCTCGGGAACGGTGGATGGCGCGGGACCCGCCGCCCGCTCCCCGGAGCGTGGGCGGCGGAGTCTCGCTAACCGGTCGGCTTGAAGCCCCTCCCGCTCAGGCCCATGGACCTGGCCTCCCCCTCGATCCTTGGCTCGTTACCCCCGGTGGGGTGACTTTAGCGAAATGCGCCACAAGCGTCAATCGCCGGGTTTCGCACCGGCCGCGTGCGGATCGAGATTCATCCCGTCCCCCATCGCGAGGCCGTGGCGGCGCTCAGACCGTTGCCGTCTCGACCGCGCGCCGCACGGCATCGACGGAGCGGCGAACGTCCTCATCGTCGGTCGACCAGTTGCTCACCGAGACGCGCAGCACATCCTGTCCGTGCCAGCGTGATCCCGACATCCAGGCGGTCCCGTCATCGATGAGGCGCTCCGTCACCGCGCGAGTGCGTGCGTCATCGCCGAACGTCACGCAGATCTGCGTGTACACCACGTCATTGACGACGTGGGCGCCATCGATGGCGGCGATCCCCTCGGCCATCGTCCGGGCGTGGCGTGCAAGCCCCTCGACGAGGTCGGCGACACCGGCGCGCCCGAGGGAGCGCAAGGCGGCCCACACCGGCACGCCGCGAGCCCGGCGCGACAACTCGGGCACCCGGTCCTGCGGGTCTCCGGGGCCTGATTCGTCGGCGATCAGGTAGCTCGCGCGCACACCCAGCGCGGAGCGCATCGCGAGCGGGTCCGACACGATCGCGATCCCACAGTCGTAGGGCACGTTGAGCGTCTTATGGGCGTCGGTTGCCCACGAGTTGGCGGCTTCAAGCCCGGCGGTGAGACTGCGCAACGCCGGGGCTGCGGCGGCCCAGAGCCCGAATGCGCCGTCAACGTGCACCCAGGCGCCGTGCCGGTGAGCTGTTTCGATGGCCTCCGCAAGTGGGTCGAACGCTCCTGAATGCACGTTGCCCGCCTGGAGGCAGACGATCACGGACGTGTCGCGGTCCACAGACTCCAGGGACTCCGCGAGGGCAGCCACGCGAATCCTGCCCTGGTCGTCCGCGGCGACCGGTTCCGGCGCGCCGAGACCGAGATAGCGGAGCGCGAGGTCGATGGTGTCGTGCCGCTCAGCGCCGGCGAGGACCTGGATGCGTGGGCCCCCGTTGAGCCCGTCCCGGGCCAGGTCCCATCCCGATCGCGAAAGGACAGACGAGCGCGCAGCCGCCAGGCCGGCGAAGTTGGCCATCGTGGCACCGGTGACGAAGCCGACGCCGGCGCCGGCGGGGAGCCCGAGCAGATCGAGCAGCCACGCTGCAGCCGCCTCTTCCGCCGCCGCCGCCGCCGGGGTCGCGTACCGCAGCCCGCAGTTCTGATCCCAGGCGCTCACGAGCCAGTCCGCCGCCAGCGCCGCGGGCAGCGTGCCTCCGATCACCCAGCCGAAGAACCGGCCCGACTGCATCGCCATGAGTCCCGGGTCCGCGAGCGTCGCCAGCAGGTCCACGACGTCCTCGGGCGGCGTCGGGCGATCCGGCAGGGGGCCTCCGAACCCGGCAAGGAGATCGGCGGCCGAGCGCTGCGGCCGCACCGGGCGCTCCGGCACGGAGTTGAGCCATTCCCGGGCGTGCTCGACGGCTCGGCCGAGGGCTCGGTCATACGAGCGTCGCTCAAAGGACATGCGCAAGCCTCCAAGGTGATGTGCTGACGTTGTGAGATCGGCACCGCCGATCCTGTTGCCGGTCCACCTGATCGTGGGCTTCTCAGCAGCCGCAGCAGCGGATTATCGGCGTCGCCTGCGGCATGGTGCACGAGGCGTTTGCGGCAGTCCGGTGAAGGCCGGCCGACCCGAAGCTCGTCCGGCCGGCCGTGACCTTCGCCGGGGATCGATGGGGCCGTTCGGCACTATTGGCCAACCCGGCTGAGGGCTACGGTGCTCATAGAACTGAACAGCGAATCGAGGAACGACCATGTCTCACCATGTGACCGGCCGCGCTCACGGCGCGGTCAAGCGAATCGCGCTCGGAGCGATGGTCGTGATCGGCGCCTTCCTCATCGTGTTCCCCCTTGCGACGAACCTGCCGGGCAAGTCGAGCGCCACCGGCGACATGATGACGGCGTTCCGTCCGCAGATGGCGACCACAGCGCTCGCGCAGGGCGTCACCGACGGTCAGGTCATGGCGGCGATGGGGCAGCAGTTGAACACACAGATGCTGCCGGCGCTGGCAGCACAGCTGCACATGACCCCGACGCAGCTGTCAGCGTTCCTGGCATCCAATTACCCGGCCGTGGGCAAGGGCCTGGCGGAGTTCGGAACCATCCTCCCGTTCTTCGGGAACCTCAACGCCACGATGCAGGCGCAGCAGTCGAACTTCCAGCTGGCTGACCAGATTCCCACCGGCTTCATGCCGCCCACGTCGATGACCTGGCTGTTCGTCGTTCCGGGTGGCGTGCTCGTGCTCTTCGGGCTCTTCGGACTGGCGTTGCCACGCTCGGGTCGCCGGTTCATCGCCGCCTCGGGCGCGGTGGGGCTGATCGTCGTCATCGGCCTCTTCTCGGTGTCGATGTACGCCAAGGCAACCGCGGCGGATCAGATGACGACCGCGTTCGCGCCGGTCTTCAGCGCCGCCAGCGTCCAGCAGGCGCGCGCCGACACCAACACGGTGACCGCGATGGCCACCCAGTTCACATCTCAGACCCTGCCCGGCGTCGCCGCAGCGCTGCACATGACACCCACGCAGATGAACCTCTTCGTCGCCCAGAAGTTCCCGGCGGTCGCAGCCGGGATGACGCAGATGCCGCTGATCCTGCAGCGGATGCAGACCGCAACGACATTGATCGAGCAGAACGTGAGCAACTACAACCAGAGCGCGTCGATCCCGTGGTCGCCCGGGTCGATGGTCTCGATGTTCTGGTTCATGATGGTCTCCGGGCTGCTGGCGATCGCATTCGCGGCGGGCGCCCTCCTGGTCACCGTCGGACGTGGCACCGTCGCGCGCGTTCCGGTGCACCGCCCCGCGGCGGGTGCGTTCCACAACTGAATCTCTCCCTTGTGGTGAGGGGTCGGCGGTTCGCCGCCGGCCCCTTCCGCATTCGTGCCCTGAGCCCCTGCCGATCACGGAGTACGGCCGCACCTTTGCGATGCCGTCCTGGCAGAATCCATCGTCTGCAGAGCGGCTGTCACCGCCGCCGGACGGGAGCATGACGATGGCGAAATACCTGATCGAGGCCTCGTACACGATGGACGGCGTCAAGGGCGTTCTCAAGGAAGGCGGGTCCGGACGGCGCGCGGCCATCGAACGGCTGGTCAGCGCCGCAGGTGGCACGGTCGAAGCGTTCTACTTCGTCTTCGGTGATGACGACGTCGTCGTTGTGGTCGACTTGCCGGACAACACCACCGCAGCAGCGGTGAGCCTCGGAGTGAGCTCGGCGGGAGGCGCCACCACATCAGTGCGCGTGCTGCTCACGCCCGAAGAGATCGACGCAGCCGCGAAGAAGACCGTCGACTACCGAGCCCCTGGTCACTGAGCGGCGCACTCCAGAGCGCGGAACTCCGCCCGGAGCCCCAATCAGCCGCTGCTGAACTCGTCGCCCGCGCGGAAGAAGCGGGATTCACCTGACCGGCGCACCTCCACCCGGCCTGTGCCGAACACGCGCCAGCGCACCGCGTCGCCGGCGATCGCGGTCATCTCGTCGATGCCGACAAAGGTGTCGTCATCCTCAAGGCCGGCGGTCATGAACCGCTTCACGCCCGGCAGGCTCGGCACGCGATTCCAGTGCACGCCGAATCGAACGTGCTCGACGAGCCCCAGCCCGGCCGACCGGAAACCGCGCCGCGCCGATCCTGCGCTGCGTGCGCCGGCGACCATGGCGCCGGCGCTGCATCCCGCATAGACGGCGCCGCGCGCGAGCGCCCGATGGATCGCGTCCATCAACGGTGTTGCGTCGAGGATCCGAGCGAGATGGACGGGGTTCCCGCCCGAGAAGAAGACCATGGAGGACTTCATCGATCGCCGCGATGACGTGCGGTGCGGCGCAGTCATCGCGTGTTTTGACCTCGACCAGTCGCGCAGGGAGTCCGATGTCGGCGTAGTGCGCCAGTGCCATGCCTCCCCACCGATGGAAGACGTCGTCGCCCTCGGGCGCACTCGCCGTGGGGAGCACCGCGACCGGGCCCGACGGTGCCGATCCGATGGCATAGCGTTCCGCCTCCTCCGACCACGGGAGAAACTCGCCCGAGCCGAGCAGGAGGAATCGTCGCGGCCGTGCGCGTGTCCACGCGGAGCCTCACATCGCTCCGCAGCGGGGTGCTTCGCCCGGCTCGTTTGGGCAGCGGATCCCGGAACATCGCGGGCGACCGTACCATCGCGAGATGTGACTGCGGCTGGATGGCTTCACCCGACCGAGCTGCGCATCGGCCTGGGCTGCATGCGCATGTCGACCGATGGCGCGCGCGACGTGGACCTCGCGCTCGAGACGATCGCCGCCGCAGTCGATGCTGGAATCACGGTGTTCGACACGGCCCACGCGTACGGGCTCGATGCGACCGACCTCGGCCATAACGAGCGGTTGCTTGCTCGGACGCTGCGCCATCGTGGCACGCACGCGACCGCCCGGGTGGTCACCAAAGGCGGCATGACGCGGGCCGGCGGTGGATGGATCCCAGACGGTCGAGCCGGATCCATCCTGCGCGATTGCGAATCGAGCCTCGCCGCGCTCGACGGTCTGCCGATCGACCTGTACCTGCTCCATGCACCCGACCCGCGGACGCCGTGGGCAACCTCGATACGCGCCCTGGCTCGCCTGCTCGATAAGGGCATGGTGCGGCGCGTCGGCGTTTCCAACGTCAACCGTGCGCAGTTGGACCAGGCACTCGACCTCGTGGACGTGAGCGCGGTGCAGGTTGCGATGAGCGTCTTCGATGACACAGCGATTCGAGGTGGGATCGTCGATCGTTGCGCCGAGCGAGGCATCGCATGCATCGCCCACTCCCCGCTCGGCGGACCTCGCCGCGCGCGCTCGCTCGCCCGGCGCGAAGTGCTGAACGACGTGGCTCGGCGTCACGATGCAACACCGGCCGAGGTGTGCCTCGCGTGGTTGCTCGATCGTTCACCGGTGGTCGCGGCGATCCCGGGCGCGCGCCGCCCCGAGACGGCGCGCTCGAGCGCACGAGCCGCGACACTCACGCTTGCTGCCGACGACCTGGCGGCGATCAATCGCGCGTTCAACACCGGCGCGGAGGTGCCTCGCCACGCGACCCCCCGACCGCGAGTCGACGCCGACGTGGTTGTGGTGATGGGCATCCCAGGCTCGGGGAAGAGTTGTCTCGCGGGCGACTACACCGATCGGGGCTACGCCCGGCTCAACCGTGACGATCGAGGGGGATCGATGCGCCAGCTCGACGACGCGCTCGACCAGGCGTTGACGAGCGGCGTCCGGAACATCGTCCTCGACAACACCTTCCTGACTCGCGCGGCGCGAAGCCACGTGATCGAGACGGCGCACCGCCACCACGTCGGGATCCGGTGCATCTGGCTCGACACACCGCTGGCGCAAGCGCAGATCAACCTCGTCGAGCGTTTGCTCGACCGATTCGGGTCATTGCCGGCGCCAGACGAGATGCGGGTGCTTGCCCGCCACGAGGCTGGGTGGCTGACCCCGACCTCACAGATGCGGACGCTGCGCGAACTGGAGCCGCCATCCACCGACGAGGGATTCATCGCCGTCGACCGCGTACCGTTCGAACGCTCGGCGATACACGGCGGCAGGCGCCCAGGCCTGTTCGTCGCGGCAGCGGCGCCAGGCCGGCCGGGCTGGGTGCCCGCGTTCGCGCAGACCGACAGCACGTCGCCCTGTCTCATCTTCGACTGGGACCCCGACGGCTCGACGAGCGCCCTCGATGCCGCGTTCGCGCATGTCCGCCCCGGCCACACCGGCCCGGTCGAGGTCGCGCTCTGTTCGCACGCCGGCGGGCCACCCGTGTGCTGGTGCCGTCCGCCGCTCCCCGGTCTGGTCCTGGCGTTCGCGAGAGCGCACCATCTCGACCCCTCGGGCTCGGTGCTCCTCGGCACGAGTCCCGACCCATCGCTCGCTCGCAACGGCGGTCGGCGCGCGATACGTGGCGGTGTGACGTCGGCTCCACTCGTCCAGGGCGGGCACTAGACTCGGGCCGACCCCTCGATGGCATCGCACCACTCCCGTCCCTCCCGCCTCCTGCCCGCGGTGGTCGCCCTCGGCGCCGTGCTGTCGGGCTGCGCCGTCCAGATCCCGCCTCCCCTCACCCACGCAGCCGCAGCCGCGCGCCAGCCGACGCCGGCTCCCAGCCCGCAGCCATGGTTCCGCATGACCGTCGGGACGGGGCGCATCGAGTTCTGGCCGCCTGCGACCATGCCGGCCGGCGCGCCGCCGATGACCGCGAAGGCGGGCATCCTCGTGGACTTGAACACCGGTGAGATCCTCTGGGAGCGGAATCCTCACCTCGCGCTCGCGCCGGCGAGCACGACCAAGATCCTCACATCGCTCGTGGCGCTGGAGAACTTCAGCCCCGACCGTTCGATCACCGTCACCTCGGATGCGCTGGGGCAGTCACGTGCCGACACGCTCATGGGGCTCAAGGCAGATGAGACCTTCACCCTGACGGAGTTGCTCGAGGGAATGCTGCTGCCGAGTGGGGACGACGCCGCCTCGGCGATCGCCGTCGACACCGTCGGTGCGACGAGATTCGTCGCCGCGATGAACGCGCAGGTCGCGGCCCTCGGTCTCGACGACTCGCATTTCTCGAACACCTCCGGTCTCGACGCCCCAGGACTGCGCGCGTCCGCGTACGACCTGGCGGGGATCGCGGCGTTCACCTATGACAACTTCCCCGTCTTCGACCAGATCGTCGACAGCCCGAGCGTGAAATTGCCCGCATCACTCGACCACCCCGCGTTCCACCTCCGCAACCTTGACGCGTTGCTTGGCGACTACCCGGCCGCGGTCGGCATCAAGCCGGGCTGGACCGGGGACGCGGGTGCCTGCCTCATCGGGATGGCCGTGCGCAACGGCCATCGCCTCGTTGCGGTGCTCCTGAACGCCGTCCACCCCGCGCGTCTCGAAGCGCGACTCCTCGACTGGGGCTTCGGCGTCGAAGGGATGCCGGCGCTGCTGCCACCGACACCGGCTCCTCGGCCGACCCATCGCCATCGGCACACGCAGGCTGAGCACCCACTGCTTGTCCGTGCGCTCAGGACAGGCGACAATGTGACCACCGAATACACGGAGGTGCGTCCAGACCTCGTTCTCATCGCGCGCACCATGGCCGGCATCGGCGGGATCGAGGCGACGCGACAGCTCGTGAAGGCCCAACCTGAAACGCGGGTGATCATTCTCAGCGCGTCTGGAGGGCCCGATCGTCAGGTTGAGGCAGCGCAGAGCGCGCCTTGCGGTACATCTTGCTCGAGACGCCGCCGTCGACCATCGCCCAGGCGGTCCGCGACGCCACGATGCCTCTCGCTCCCTAAGATCCTCCGAACATGCGGCGACTCTTCACCGCGGCGGGCCACGACCAGGACGTCGCCACCACGGCGATCTCCGGGCTGCTGGCGGCGCCGAGCGGAACGTTCTGGCTCGATATCGAGGCGCCGGACGACGACGACTACCTGCTGCTGAGCGACACGTTCGGGTTCCACCAGCTCACGATCGAGGACGTCAAGCATCAGAACCAGCGGCCCAAGCTGGACGGCTACGACACGTACACCTTCGCCGTGCTGTTCGTCGTCAGCTTCGACGGCGGGCACATCTCCTTTCGCGAGCACCACCTCTACATCGGCAAGAACTTCCTGGTGACGGTCCACCATGAGCCCGAGCCGGGCTTCGAGAAGCTCAATCAGCGATTCGCCGAATCACCGGAGAGCGTGTGCCGCACCACGTCGTTCCTGGCGTATCTCGTCATGGACACGCTGGTTGACGCGACGTTCGACGCACTCGAGGCTCTCGACGAGCTGGTCGATCGTCTGCAGGATGAGATCCTCGACGAGGCGACGACGGCGCAACTCTCCAGCCTGCAGGAGCTGAAGCATGCAGCCGCCGAGTTGCGCCGAATCCTCGGCGCGCAGCGCGACATGTTTCAGCGACTGGTGACGCTCGCGCTCGAACAGGATCGGGAGACGACGGCGTATTACCGCGACGTCTACGACCACGTGATCCGGCAGTACGAGACGTGCGACTCCCTGCGCGATCTCCTCACCGGCGCGATGGACGTCTATCTGTCGGTCGTCTCGAACCGGCTCAACATGACCGTGAAGGCACTCACCGTGGTGGCCAGCCTGTTCCTTCCGCTGACCTTCCTCACCGGGTTCTTCGGGATGAACTTCGGGTGGCTGGTCCAGCGGATCAGCACCCCGTTTGCGTTCGGCATCGGCCTCGCGCTCATGGCGATCTCGATCGCCACGCAGCTGTACTTCTTCCGTCGCCGCGGCTGGATCTGAGGAGGCCGTCACCCGGGGCGGGTTCGGCTCCGCTCGAGATTACGCAGCGCCACCCGGCGTGAACCACTCGCGGCGCAGTTCGTGGGTGCCATCCTCACACCCGGCCTCGTAATACACGGCGATGCGCTCGCCGTCGTCGACGACGCTCGCATAGCGCAGCGCCCGGTATGCGCCGGACGCCTCGGCGGCAGGCGCCTCCCCCACCGCCTCGAGGTGATCGGACCGGCCGATCGCGATGCCGGTGCGCTCCTCCCAGTTCTCAGCCGCCGTTGCGCGACCGTCGTAGAACGCAACCGTGGTTTCGCCCCGTTCCATGATCGACGTGATGCGCGTGCCCCGCTGATCCCACATGGCCGGTCGCGGCTGCAGGGCGGGGCCGTGCAGGGTCCAGACGACGCCGTCGGTGCTGGTGCCGAACTCGGTCCACATCCGGTCAGTGGCGTCCGGATCGTCCAGCGGATGGCAGCAGATCCACGCGCGCCAGCCGCGCTCGTCGCAGATCACGACCGGGTCCTTCATCCCCACATGCGCGTCACCCGGCAGGACCACACGGCGGGATGCCGCGGCGAACCCGCCGGGGGAATCCGCTTGCAACACCTCGATCCGCCAGTGGTACGTACCGCTCGTGGCGCAGCTGAGGTACAGATGCCAGTGGCCCTCGCGATCGGTGACCAGCGCCGGCCGCTCCAGCGATTCGGCGTCCATCGACGTCTTGTCGATGCGGCAGAGCTCGGCCAGGCTCCCGTCAAGCGAGACACGCGGCCACGATCACATCACCGCCGCGACCGTCATCCACCGGTCGCCTCCTGCGGAACGCGACGTAGTGCGTTCCTTCGTGAACCAGGGCGCTGGGCGCTCCCACCCAGTGGCCCGGGCCGCGATCCTCCGGTGCCGCGATGATCTGCGCGCCCGCGTTCCGTGGAATCGGCAACGCCTCGAGGTCCCGACGCGACAGGTTCACCACGGTCCTCCCAGACTACTCGACCGCTCCGAACAAGCGGTGCCGACGCTCTGCGATCGAACTGCGATCGGACCCCGGTGTACTGCTCCTCGACCGGCTCGCCGAGCCGCCCGCAAGGAGAACCCATGAGCGTTCGATTCCCCGTCCATCCCGGCGCAGCAGCAGCGAACACGTCGTTTCGCATCACCGGACTCGCACTGGTGGCGATCGCCGCCGGCCTGCTGAGCGCGTGTTCAACCGGCTCGTCAACAGGCGCCGGCGCGGCGAACGGCGGCCAGTCCAACAGCGGCGGCGCGCAACCCGCGTCATCCGGCGGCGGATCCCAGCCGGCCTCCTCCGGCGGCGGCTCGGTGACCGATGGACTTGGGCACCCCGTCAACGTGTGCTCGCTGCTCCCGGCTGCCACGGTGGCCTCGATCAGCGGCGAACCGATCACCCAGGCCCAGGAGCAGGACACGCCCGGCTACAAGACCTACATGTGCAACTACACGAGTACGGACGGCACGTCAGGACTCGTCGTCTCGGTGCTCGCGGATGGTGCGGCCGTCGGCTACGCGGCCAACGTGCAAGCGGCCGATTCAGTCGTGAAGGGCCACGACATCAGCGGCCTCGGCGACAAGGCGTACTCCAACATCAACGGACTGCAAGCCCTGTTCGGCAACGTGATGATCACCGTTAGCAACCTGCAGTCGGATTCCGCGGCCGAAACGCTGATCCGCACCTTGCAGCCCAAACTCTGACGCCATCGGCCGGTGGGTCCCGGCCGAGCAGCGGCAGCGTTCGATGCCCTTCTTGCAGCGCGGTGGTCGGGCGGGCGCCGATGCGCTCGCCGCCACCGCGTCTTCCGCCTCGAAGGCGCACCGTACCCGCCCCTAGGATTGGGGGGTGCGAGTGTGCATCCTTGGTCCGCTCCGCGTTGAGGACGGAACAGCCGTCGTCGCCTCCGGAGGACGGCAGCAGCGACGCATCCTCGCTGGGCTGGCACTGCGGGCTGGGCACCCTGTGTCATGGGACGCACTCGAGGCCGCCGCCTGGGGGGACGAAGCACCGGTAACGGCGCGGCACACCATCGCCACGCACGTGCTGCGGCTCCGCGCTCTCGGCATCGAGATCGGAACGGCGCCAGACGGCTACAGCCTCGACACGCCCACGGATGCGGCGGAGTTCGAGCGGCTGCTGGGGATCGCGCGTGACGTCGCATCGAACGACCCTGCCGGCTCGGTTCCGGTGCTGCGCGAGGCGCTGCAACTCTGGCGAGGACGTCCCCTCCCAGAGCTCGATCACGTCCCCGAGGCGGAGATCGAGGCGCGCCGCCTCGAGGAGGTGATCGAAGGGGCGCGCGAGCTCCTGCTCCGCACCCAGCTGCTCGTCGAGCCCCCGGATGCCCTCGTCGCCCCGGCACGGCAGTTCGTCGCCGAGCAGCCGTATCGCGAGCATCGCTGGGAGCTGCTGATGCTCGCGCTCTACCGCTCGGGCCGCCAGGCGGAGGCGCTCGATGTGTACTCCCAGGCGCGTGCCCTGCTCATCGAAGAGCTCGGCGTGGAGCCCGGCCCCGCGTTGCAGCGTATGCAGCAGGCAGTGCTCGCGCAGGATCCCGCGCTCGACGTTCCGTCCGGTGCGAGCGCAGATCGCACGCCGTCGCGTTCGCGTCTTCCGGGCACCGCGACCCGGCTCATCGGCCGTGCCGATGAGCGACAGGATCTTGCGGAGGCGTGGGGTCGCGCGCGCCTCGTCACCCTCGTCGGGCCCCCCGGCGCGGGGAAGACGCGCCTGGCGCTCGACGCCGCCGGCGAAGCGGACGGGCCGGTGTGGTACGTCGATGTGGAGCACCTCCCTCCGACGGAGCCCGTCGCAGCCGCGGTGCTCGACGTGGTCGCACCGTCGTCGCGATCGCTCGACGCATCCGACGGCATGGTCGAGCAGCTCCGCGACGCGGTCGGACTGGTGGTCCTCGACGGCTGTGAGCGGCGCCGCGCCGAAGTCGCGATCCAGGTTCGCCGGGTGCTCGCAGCCTGCGCGCAGATCCGGGTGCTGGTCACCAGCCGTGAGCGCATCGGCGTGCTCGACGAGGCGTTGATCCACGTCGGCCCACTGCCACCCGATGATGCATTGGCGCTGCTGACGGATCGCGCGCGGCTCGTCAATTCGCGCTTTGCCGTGGCGGCCACCGACGCGATGACCGCCGACCGGTTGTGCGGTCTCGTGGACCGCCTCCCCCTTGCGCTCGAGCTGGTCGCCCGTCATCTCAACCTCCTGAGCGTCCGTGAGCTGACCGCTCGTGTCGAGACGGATCTCGGCCACTGGGCAGGACGTTCCGCGGGCGGTCGCGACGGGCTGTGGGTCGCCCTCGACACGAGCGTTGCCGCCCTTTCGCCGACGAGCGCAGGGTGCTGCTCGCCTTTGCCGTCATGGTCTCGGACGCCGACACCGACCTCCTCGCCGACGTCGTGGATCCGGCGTTCGGCGGCGATCTGCACGAGGTGGTCGGGCGGCTCGTCGACGCGAGCCTTGTGCAGGTGCGCAGCGCCGTGAGCTCGACCCGCTGCCAGCTGCTTCGCACCGTCGCGGTGCACACGCTCGAGTCCGCCGAGGCCGGCGCCGTCGCCGCGGCTCGCGCACGCTACGTCACCGCGGTGCTGGGCCGCGTCGCGGCGCTGGTGCCTCGGCTGGCGTCGCCGCAGCGGACCGATGCCATGCGAGCGCTCGACGCGGATATGCCCCACGTGCGCGAAGTGTTCGGCGAACTCTGCGGGCCAGGGAGCGACCCGGCGGCGACGACGCGTGCCTTGGAGGTGGCGACGAGGCTCACCGACTACTGGCTCGGTCGCCGCCCGGCTGAAGGCATGGAGTGGCTGACCCGCCTCATCGCATCCTCGGATCCACCACCCGCACTTCGAGCCGAGGCGCTGCTCCGCTGCGGGCATCTCGCCTACTGGCTCACCGATTTCGTCCGCGGAGCCGAGATGGCATCAGGCGCCCGCGACCTCTTTCGTGAGCTTGCCGACCCGCTCGGCGAGGGCCGGGCGCTGCGTCGCCTCGGCGCCATCGCATCGGCGACCGACGATCTCGGATCGGCGCGACGGCTGCTCGAGGAATCGCTGGGCCGGCTCGACGAGGCCGGGGTCGAGGCGGAAACCGGGATCACCCTGCTGCACCTGGGCTCCCTGCTCGCCGACGAAGGGGACACGACCGCGGCGCTCGAGGCGTTGCGGCGAGCACTTCGCATCGCGACCGACGGCGGCGATCCGCTCGCTCGCGGGCAGGCGCTCGCCGCGATGCTCCTCGCCGACTGGAAAGGCGGCGACCTCGATGCGGCGATGCGCACGGGCGAGGCCGCGCTCGAGATCTTTCGAGAGCTGGGGCATCGCACCATGGAGGGAACCGTCGCCTACCGGCTGGCCGCGGTTGCCCGCGGCATGGGACGCCCCGACGCGGCACGAGGCTACGCACAGCAGTCGATCGACGCCGGCATCGAGGCCAGCACTCGAACCACCATCGCGCTGGGACACCTGAATCTGGCGCGGCTCGACCTCGACGACGGCCGCGTCGACGCAGCCGCGGGCCACCTGGAATCAGCGCTCGATCTCCTCGATCCTGGCGCCGACCGCTGGGTGCTCGTCGAGGCGCTCGAGGGCGTTGCGCGATTGCTCGTCACGCTGGAGCGCCCGGGGCGGGCGATCTGCTTGATGCCGCCGCCGCGATTCGGTTGGAGATACGCCAGCCGCTGCCCTCAACGGATGTCGGCGATGTGACGGCGACCCGCGCGCTGGTGAAGTCCGGCCGTGAGGTGGGCCGGAAGGTCTCGCGGTCGGCGGATGCGCTGCACGCCGCGGCCTCCAACGCGGTCCGCGAGATCACCCGCGGCGCTCTCTCCTGATCTGCGATCGGGCTGCGATCGGCGGTCCACACAGTGGTGCCGATCCCATCCGCCGCTCAGCAAAGGAGCAATCGTGTTCACGACCCTCGACCGGTTTCTCACTCGATCGCGCACGGTCATCGGCATCTCGAGCCTCGCCGTCGCCGCAACGGCCATCGCTGGATGCGGAGCAACGACCACGGGCGGATCCATCTCGATTCCCTCGCTGTCGGTTGGCGGCGGAACGACTCCGAGCGCGTCTCCCGGTGCCACGAGCGGTCAGCTCGGCGACACGCTCGTGATGGAGGACGCCGGCGACGACTTCGCGCACGTGACACTGCTCAAGGTTTTCGATCCCGCAACCGGCTTCGACCCGAACACTTCGCCGCCCGATGGCACGCGCTGGGTGGGATTCGAGGGCACGATCGTCATCGACGGCTCGCGATCCGGTGAGGATTCGACGTCTGTCGACGTCATCGGCTCGGACGGGCAGACGTACGGCGCCGACACCGCCTACCACCTCAGCACCTTCGACGGATGCACCGCGACTGGTATAGACGTAGCTCCCGGCCAGACGCAGACGTTCTGCGCCGGCGTCGGACTGCCGCCCGGCGTCACCGTCGCCAAGGTCGGTTACAGCACCGAAGGGGTCGACGGCAACGCTCCGGCGGTGCTGTTCTGGACCGTTGCGGATTCCACCGTCTCGACGCCGACGGCCACCCCGGACGACACCACCACGCCAACTCCGTCGCCATCGGCCTCCCCCACCCCGACCGCATCTCCCACGCCGACCGCGACGCCGACGCCAACTCCGACCACCCCATGACCGCGCTCGTCGAACGCTGGAAGCCCCGAGAGGGTTGGAGATCAGGGCTCGTGCGACTTGTGTGGAGGCGCCGGGCATCGGATCCGGCGCCTCCGCGGTCTGACGCCGAGGTTCCAGAGCGAGAGAAGGCCGCCGAGCCGGCGAACTAGTCCTTCGCCCTCGCCTCGAGGCAGGGAGCAGAGGTACTCATCGTGGTCATCAGCTCACCGACACGGTGACCGGCGGCGGTGACGTCAGCGTCTGCAGCACCACGCAGTACCGCTGGGTGACGCGCACCAGATCCTCGATGTCCGCCTCAGGCGCGGCGCTGTCGATCTGGAAGCGCAGCCGGATCGCCTTGAACCCGACGGGCGCGTCGCTCGCGACGCCCAGCGTTCCGCGAAAGTCGAGGTCGCCTTCCGCGAAGACGCGCGCATCGCGCATCGCGATCCCGCGCGCCGTGGCCACCGACGCGAGCGTCACGCCGGCACACGCCACGAGCGCCTCGAGGAGCATGTCGCCCGAGCAGGCGAGACTGCCGTCGCCCCCCGTCATCGGGTGCAGCCCCGCCTCGACGAGAGCTTTGGCCGTCGTGATGGAGCACGAGACCCCCTCGCCGATGCCGCTCTCGGCCCGGAGCGTGACCATCGCAGCGGCGGGATCGGCCCGGTACCGTTCCTTCAGTGGTGCCTGTGCGGCGCGCAGCTCGTCTCTCTCCACAACCTCTCCTCGGATCAGTGTTGATGGCCGTCGACTGTAACCGCTTTGCTGGAGATGCTCTGCTCCGCACTGAACTCGCCTACATCAGGAGGTATCGACGATGACCGAGAGCCGTTCGTACGGGCAGAGCTTGGAGGTCAGTTGGCCGCTTGGGCCTACCACCGTCTACGGCACCGTGGTGATGCCCGAGGGAGCCGGTCCCTTCCCAGGAGTCGTGCTAGTGGCCGGCAGCGGCCCGACGGACCGCGACTGGAACTCCCCACTGCTTCCTGGGGTCAACGGCAGCGCCCGGCTGCTCGCGGAGGCGCTGGGACGAGCCGGGTTCGCCTCGTTGCGCTACGACAAGCGCGCCTCCGGCCCCCATGTCCGCGAGACGATCCCTCTCCTGATCGGCGCCATCACCATGCAGAGCCACGTCGACGAGCTCGCCGGGGCGCTGCGCACCCTGACCGAGCAGCCGCGCATCCGCCGTGAGCGGATCTTCGCCCTGGGCAACAGCGAAGGGACGCTGCACGCTCTCAACTACCAGGTCCACGACCCGGGCATCGCATTCGCCGGTCTCGTCCTGACCGGGCCTCCCGGGCGCGCCGTGGGTGCTGTCGCCCGATCCCAGCTTGCCGCCCAGGCCAAGGGCATCCCCAACGCCGAGCATTTGCTCGGTCTCTACGACGCCGCCGTCGCCCGATTTCTTGCGGGTGAGCCCGCCGCCCCCGATCCGGCTCTTCCGGAGGGCGTGCGCACCTTGATCGCGAGCCTCGAGAGCCCCTTCAACCTTCCCTTTGCGAGAGAACTGTGGACCGCGGACGCCATAGCACCTCTCAAGGAGGTGCGCGTCCCCGTGCTCATCATTATCGGCAAGAAGGATTTACAGGTCGACTGGCAGGCTGACGGGGAGCCTCTTCAGCGCGCCGCCGCGGGGCGGGCCGAGGTCGACTTCCTCTTCCCCGAGAATGCGAATCATGTTCTGAAGCATGAGCCTCGACCGCGCGAGGAGCTCGCGCAGGGCGAGGCGATGCAGAGGTACAACGCGGCCGACGCGGCACTGGACCCCGAGACCGTCGCGGCCATCGTGGCCTGGCTCACGGCTCGTGCGTAGCCGATGGATGCCGCAGGCGTCGGTCGCGGCCTGAACTCGCCCTCCGACCCGACCGCGCCGCACACCGTCAAGCATCTCGAGTGTGCCGCGTGTGTACCTTGCGGGGTAAGTAACTCGATGGGTACACTTCCTCGAGTGGATGCGATACTGCACGCGCTGTCCGACCAGAGCCGCCGCACTGTCATGGAGGTCCTACGAGACCACCCGGCGACGGTCAGCGAGCTCGCCGAGCTGCTACCCATAGCCCGGCCCGGGGTCTCGCGGCACCTGCGGGTGTTGCGCGAAGCCGGTCTGGTGGACGTGGAGCAGGACGCTCAGTGGCGGATCTACCGGCTGCGCGCAGAACCGCTGGTGGAGCTCGACACGTGGCTCGGCCCCTACCGAGCCGTCTGGGAACAGCGACTGGATGCACTGCACACAGAGATCGTCCGAGGAAAACGCGAACAGAGGATCAGCAGATGACCAGCACCCGTGGAGACGCCCGGATCGTGGGCACCGTGCGCCGCCTGGAGGACGGCAAAGGCGCAGTGCGCATGGAAGTGCTCTACGAGACCGACATCGAGGACCTGTGGTCCGCGCTCACGGAACCACACCGCCTTGCGCGTTGGGTGGCCGAGGTTGACGGTGACTTGCGACCGGGCGGTCAGATCCACGCCCGGTTCACCAGCGCGTGGGAAGGACCCGGACGTATCGACACCTGCCAGGCACCGCATCGCCTCGCCGTCACGATGGCGCCCGACACAGATGATCAAACGGTCATCGAAGCAACCCTGGCCACCGAGGATGACGGCACCCGGGCTCGTACCCGCCTTGTCATTGAAGAGCGCGGCCTGCCGATCGATGCCCTCGCGTACCACGGGGCCGGATGGCAGGCCCACGTCGAGGACCTCAGCGCGCACCTGCACAGAGCGTCGTCAGAAGACTGGCACTCCCGCTGGACCGCGCTCACCCCCGCCTACGAAGAGCTGCTGCGACGACTTGGCCCCGCGACGTGACTCCTGCGGCTGTGACGCAGCGGACGCCTCCGTTGTCAGCGTCGGGATCGTCGGCGGAAGAAGGATCGCCACAAGCTGCGACTTCTGAACCTGGCAGCTCGCCTGTTTCAGCGCACTTGGACGATGGCGACTCGATGGATCCCTCCTGGACTGTCGACACTCACCTCGTCGCCGGCGCGATGGCCGGAGATCGCGGCTCCCAACGGTGAGTCCAGCGAGATCCGCTGACGGGCGATGTCTGCCTCAGCGGGCACAACGATGGTGTACTCGGAGTCGCCGAAGTCATCCCTCACCACGACGGTCGAGCCCAGGCCCACCGTACCGTCATACGCAGCGGCCTCGACGATCACTGCATGTCGGAGCATCCCTTCGATGGTCTGTACGCGGCCGTCGAGGAGACCCAGCTCGCGCCGGGCATCGTGGTAGGCGAAGTTCTCGCGCAGATCACCTTCGGCGCGGGCAGTGGCAACCCGCTGGACGATTTCAGGACGCTTGGTATCGATGAGCTCGCGCATCTCGGCGACGAGCGCGGCCTGGCCCTCTGCCGTGAGCAGGACTGGTCTACCGGGTGCCATTTGGTGAATCTCCAGAACGGGGGCTCGGACCCGCGATCCCTGGTCGCCCAGACTAGTCCATGGCTCCCGCCCCGGGCTGAGCTCGATTTGGCGTGCTTTCGGTGGGAAATGGTTTGAATGACGACGAGCGCGGGCTCTGGACTCCTCTGGAATCGCGTGGACATCCGGTGGGTAGCTGACGGTGTGATCAGCTGCCTGCCTGCTCACGAACGCCGCCGCCCGCGGCGATTGCGCAGTCGAGCCCAGAGGTTGACCGCAAGACTGAGGACTACCACCAAGGCGATGCCGGCTGCGACGCCCTCCCAAGGCTGCGGGAAGACGGCTCGTCCGACAAGGCCGGTTGCCGCGTACATGACCGACCACAGGGTCGCCGCACCGATATCGGCCACTGCGTACCGGCGCCACCGGTATCCTCCAACAGCCGCTGCGACGAGCACGGGTGTTTGACCGCCTGGCACCAGTCGAGAGAGCAGAAGAGTACGCAGCTCGTGTCTCTCGATCCGACGCTCAATTCGGCCGAGCGCTGCCGCTTCAGTCGGTTTGTGTAGCCATCGAGTGAGCCAATTCGACTTTCGAGCAAGGCGACGGCTCTCGAACCGCAACGCGGCATACGTCGCGATATCAGCCACGTACGCACCCGCTGCACCGACTGCGATCACAGCCAGGACAAGAAGCAGGTTTTCCTTCTCAGCAAGTGCCGCAGCAGCGCTCACTGCGGCACCCGTCGGAAGGAACGGTGCGACAGCCTCGGCCGACACGACGGCGAAGACACCGATCAGGTACGCAGGGTTGAGCGCTGGATCGCTCACCGGCCCGACTCAGGGATCCTGATATCGACGACTCTAGGAACGAATAGACTGTCCGCCGCTGCTTTAGTCATGTCGGTCAGTACCTGACGTGGAGTTCGCTGGACCACAGCGTCGTAGGCGCAACACTCGTTTGCCGGTGATTTCTGCGTCAGTTGTCCCTCAGTCAGAGCGTCGACGCGAAGGTGATGAGCACGACTCCAGTCATGGCATTCAGCGCCCGCTGTATACGGGATCTCATCATCCACGATCGACCACCATGTATGCCGAGAATCAGCAGGGCGAACCAGGTCATGCCTTCAACGTTGTGGACGGTGGCGAGCAACACGCCGACGAGGACGTGTGGAGATCCTGGCGGTATGAATTGGGGTAGAAGCGCAACGTAGAATGCTCCGACCTTGGGATTTGCCAAGTTTGTGGTGCAACGGGCTGCGAATCGATGAGGCAGGACTCGAACCTGCGACCCCTGGTCCCCCAGACCAATCCTTGTTTCCAGCCGCGTGCTGAGTTCGATTTACAGTGATTTCGTCGGGAACTGGTTGGAATGACGACTAGAGCGCGTGGGATGGAATCCGCTGGAATCGTCGAGAAATACGTCAGTGAACCTTCGCTGCGCAAACCTGCCTGCGATGGGCACTGCCCGAATGCCGCCAACTCAGGCGCTGTGGTCGGTCTCATTCGTTAGACAAGGTGGCACGGTGCGCCCACAACCCTGAGATGCGATCGCGGATGCAAGACGCTGCCCCTCTACACGATGACGCAGACTCAGCAGAATCAGTCGCAACGCCACTGACCCACGATATGAAGCGACACCACCCCCGGAGTCGGTTCACCGCCAACAAGCACTAAATCGGCACTCACCGAACCCGACCTTCCGTTTGCGCCACTGAGCGTAAGCGTGCCATCGGTTGATTGCCAGAGTGCGCCGGATACCTCTTCGCGGACCGCCACCTTGGTGGCCTTGTCGTTTGCCTCAAAGTACGGGTCGGGCCATGGTTTCAGTGCATACGTGTGCCGGCCGACGTAGCTACCGTCCACATTCAGGTAGAGGAAGTAGCTTCGAGTAGCCCCTTGGAGAGGGATGGTGTTCATAAGGTTCGCGCCCGACAGCACACATGGCAGCGGTTTGAGCGCCAAGGGCACTGCAGCGCAGTCATCATACGCCCCGGTTAGTTTGATCTCGGTTGCCCCGCAAGCCGGAAACCGCGGCAGCGGCGACGGCGAGGAGTGCTCAGTCGGGGAAGACGGGAACAGCCGGCCCACCCCCCCCGTTACCAACCAGGAGCTGAGGCCGACCACGACGACTACCGCCGTCAACATAAGCCATGGTTTGGGCTGGCGCATCGGCTTTTAGATGTTGTGTTTCGGACGCTCAGCGAGTGTAGTCTGAACTCGTCAGCAAGCCGACGATCCCGGCTCGGAAGCTGCACTCGGCGGTGTCCTCGATTGTGAGCCACCTCGTCGGCGGCGCCTCGACGGCGGGGTTCCTGGGCACCCTCGTAACCTAGCGAGCAACGGGCGCCCCCCGTGTCACATCGGACGGCGTCTGGGCTACCGTGGGCCACCGAAGGCCAGCCGAACTGGCATAGAAATCGGCATACCAGCCTCGAATGACTGGCGTCGCAAGCGCTCCTTTGAACTGTCGGGGAGACAGGACTCGAACCTGCGACCCCCGGTCCCCCAGACTAGTTCTTATTTCTCGCCGCGTGCTGAGTTCGATTTAGGGTGCTTTCGTCGGGAAATGGTTGGAATGACGGCTAGTGCAGGCGTGTTCGAATCCGTTGGAATCGTCTCGACATCGACGCCGCTGGTGAAGAGCAGACGAACGAGATGCGGATTGCCAGCCGGGATCCGTCTCTTCCAGCGTGTTCGGTGGAAGATTGACGTGAACCGCACTGGGATGGATGGAGCTCCAGTTCTTGGAGACGATGGAGCCATGGAAGCATCCCAGGCCTCGCCACGTCGGTACCCGCCTGAGCTCCGTGAGCGGGCAATCCGGTGCCGGACGGGGCGACCTCGCCTGATCGGCCCTGGCGCGCCGCCACGACCAAGGGTCCGCCGCACGACGCGAGCTGTCCGTGACGGTAGGGTCCATTCTTGTTCGACAGCGACCCGGACGCCCGACTCAGCGACCGGCGAGCATGCCGCGCAAGCGGTCGCGGTGATGCACGGTGATGTAGCCGCCGCGCTGGCTGATATCGCCTGCCGCGGCGAAGTCACTCAACGTTCGATTCACGCTTTCGCGCGTGGTTGCCACGAGGCCCGCCCAGGTTGTCTGCGAGAGGCGGAAGGGAATGCGCAGGCCTCCGCCGTCGACCGGCTGGCCGTACTGATCGGCGAGCTGGATCAGCTGCAGGGCAACGCGCGCACGAACGCTGTGGAAGGCGAGACCCGTCACCTGAGACGAGAAGCTCAGCAGGAGAAGGCTCATGGACTCCAGCATCCTCCGCATCGCGGCCGGGTGCGTCTCCAGGAAGACCAGGAGCGGCTCCTTCGGTAGGCGGGCGAGCATCGTGGGGACCAGTGCGATCACCGTGACAACTCGCTTGGCGCTCGGCGCGAAGAGCGCGGGATGGCCGAAGCTCTCGCCCGCGCCGACGACATCGTGGATGACCTGTGCGCCATGTTCGCTGGTCTCAACGGCCTGCACCTGACCTTCCAAGACGAAACAGAGGTCCGACGCGCCATCGCCGGCGCGCCACACGATGTCTCCCGCGTCGTATCGGAAGAAGCGGAGGCTTGGGACGAGCTCTTCGAGCTGCTGGCGCGAGGTGTCCTGGAACGGGGGAGTTCGCAGAAGGCTCTCGACAGCGCCGACAGGCGCTTCCATCGCCCGGCATTCTGTCACGTCCCGCCGGGTGTGATCCAGATCATAGCCGCGACCTGCAGCCGCTTGGTAGTTTGCCCGCGAACGTTGACCACCGATGCTGAAGCAGATATGGAGGACCAAGATGACCACTGATGTCGCAGCCGACCTGATTGCTCCCGTCCAAGCCTACATGGACGCGCTCAAGGCCCAGGACATCGAGCGGGTGCTCAGCCTCTTCACTGAGGACGGCTCGCTCATGGCCAACGAGGCTCCCACCGCGGTGGGTGGCGAACAGCTGCGCGCCACCTTCACCCACTTCTTCACGATGCTGCAGCTAGACCGCGACCTGCATGTCGACGAATGCTTCGCGGAAGGAAGCATCGGCTTCGTTCGCAGTCACACCACCGGCTCGATGACGATCAGGGCCACGAAGACGCGGATGGAGCTCGAGTCTCGGGAGCTGTTCGTGCTGCAGCGCTCGGACGCCAGCTGGCGCATCCGCTGCTACATGTTCAATGCGCCCGCGGCCGCGAAATAGGGTTGCGACCGAGGTACGCACGTTGTCCATGTCAAGTGCACGGATTTGCGCGATGAGATCCTCGAGCGCTGTTGCAGGCAGGGCGCCAGGCTGAGAGAACAGCAGGATGCCGTCTCGAAAGGCCATGAGCGTGGGGATCGACATGATCCCGGCACCACCGGCGAGCTCTTGGTTAGCCTCGGTATCGACTTTCGCAAAGACGACGTCATCATGCTTCTGCGCCGCAGCTTCGAACGTGGGCGCAAATGCGCGGCACACGGTCCGCACCATGATGCCCACCAATCGACCAGTACGATGCCGTCTGCCTCTATGGTCGGTAGGAAGGTCTCCGCGGTCAGGTTGATCGTGGTCATCGTGGTTCCTCTGTTAGTTCTCAAGACTTGTGATTGCAAATAACGAAGTCGAGTAGCAGTTCAGGTCGTGACCTCCGGCTGCGAGCATCAGGCGAGCTTGAGGAACATCTTCTGGACGTCGCCGATGTCGTATCCGGCGGCGGCGGATCGATCCTGACTGTCCCGGCGCTCGTCTTCGTGATCGGTGAAAGCCCACGGAACGCCACCAGCGCATCCCTCGTAATCGTCGGTCTGACCGCCCTCACCGGGACCATCGGCTATGCCCGCTCGCGACGCGTGCGATCGACGGCTCGTCGGGGTCGCCGCCGTCGGCACGTTGGTGGGCTTCATAACGGGCTTCTTCGGTGTCGGCGGCGGATTCGTTGTGGTTCCCGGCCTGGTTCTGGCACATCGGTTTCGGCATGCCGGAAAGCGGTGGGCACCAGCCTGCTGGTCATCGCGCTCAACAGCGTGGTCGCGCTCGCGGCCCGCGGCGGTGTTAACCGCCCTCGACTGGCACGTGGTCATTCCCTTTACGGCAGCGGCCATGGCAGGATCGGTTGTGGGCGCCGGCCTTGCCGCCAGGGTGCCGGCGTCCGCGCTGGAGCGAAGCTTCGCCGGCCTGCTTGTGCTCATTTCGGTCTACACGGCGACCAGAAGCATTCTCGGTCTGGTCTGACGTCCGACATTCAGACTGAGCGGTGTTGCTGCGGATTACCTCGGATGCACGATGGGCTGCGCAGCGCGCTTATCGCGGGGTTCGTCGTCTACCCCCTGATGCTCATGGAGGATGGCGTCCTGACCGCTTCGCCGGCGAGAAGTGCGCCGGCCGCCGACCCCTCTAGGATCTCGAGGTCGTTTGCGATCGATCTGCGATCGGGGACCGCTGTACTAGGGGCCAACGGGCTCGCCGAGCCCCAATGGAGACTTCTCATGAGCATCCGCACCCCAATACGTCTCGCCGCCTTCTTGCCGGTCGCATGCGCCGCTGCGCTGCTGACAGGCTGTGGGTCTTCCGGGGGTGGCACGCCGGCAGCCGGCGGTGGCACCTCGCAGCCCGCCTCGAGCACGTCCCAGCCCGCCTCCGGCGGCTCGGGTGGGGGCACCGCCAAGTGCACCGACCTCACCGCCGCCGCGGCCAGTGCAGCGCTGGGCAAGGCGACCACGGTGACGCTCGACACGACAGTCGCGACGCAAGCAGGCCTGACGATCTGCAACCTGACCGTCGCAGACGAGGTGTTCCCGATCCAGCTCGCCGTTTACGACAACGGCGGTCAAGCGATCCTCAACAGCGACAAGGTGAACGCGTCAGGAGTTGATCTGAGCGGTGTTGGAGACCAGGCAATCACCACCAGCATCGGCGTCGACGCGCTCAGCGGCGGCGTCCTTATCGAGGTCACCGGCCCTGCCGGCGCGGTCCTCAAAGGCGACGACAGCATCCCGATCGCGATCGCAAAGGCGATGATCGCCACGATGAAGTAACGGGTCGGTTCCCGTCACGCGATACCCGATCGTTTGATGTCTGCGGGGTGCATCTCGCGCCCCTCGCAGACTCCTATTGGAACCAGCCGGCGACATCGAGGATGGCGTTGTCCACGCGACGTTGTCGAGGACGCGGCGCACCCCAGAATCTGGGTGCCGTCGCGACGCAGGGCGTCAGAGCCCGTGGTGTGATCTCACATTCGCGGCTCAAAGCGCGTCCGTCGGGGAGACAGGACTCGAACCTGCGACCCCTGATCCCCCCGACCATCACTTATTTAGCCTCGTCTAATCGAGTTCAGAAATAGCGGTTTCGTCGCGAAATGGTTGGAATGACGACTAGAGCGCGCTTGCTGAAATCCGTTGGAATCGCTTCGCCCTCCCAGGGCGTCCCGTGGCCGGCCTCCACATCCCCTTCTCCGCTCTTCTCGTTCATCCGAGAGCAACCGGCCGCCGAGAAGACCATCGGCGCCATCAAACTCTTGGTCGCCTCGAGTCTAGTGACAGGATACTAGCGTGCGCGGCGATCGTCTCCCGCTTCAGCGGGGCCACCTCGTCAGGCAGACAGTTTGCCGCACCGTGCGGGTCGATGCCAGTCCGAGCCGCGGACCCCTACCCTGGAGCGTAGATCAGGCCAATCCCACCGCCTTCGTTGAGCCCGAATGAAGTCCCAGGCGTGCACATGTACGAGGTGTCTAAGCCCGTGTCTACTGACGGGGTGCCGACCGGCGACCCGCCAGGACCAAACAGGGAGAAACTCTCAGTGCTCCCAGGAAGCGGTTTGTACGTAAGCCGCCCGGCGCTCGTTGTGACCTTGCCGGTGCTCGTGCCGCTGAACTCCTCGGTGGCGTGCTGTCCGTTGGACGTCACCATGAGGGGCTTCATGCCGGTGTCGTCCACCGTCATGGTCCCGCTGCTCGAGAAGGTGATGACCTGGCCTGCCCCACCGCTTGCGGTTACCGTCGCGCCGTTCCGCACGACCACTCCCGTCGACGTCCATCGGCCCACGAGACACGAATCGAGTGCAGGCGTCGCACTTGCACCTGCTGTCGAGGCTGGTCCTATGCCACCGCACGCCACGAGGACCAGCGTACCGAGGGCGATGACCATAAGCCGGGGCACCGGCCGATGATGACATGGCAACGCGCTGAGGGCGAGACCGCCGACCGATCACTTTGATCCCGACCGGCCCATAATGCCTGAGGCTTAGCCCAACGTAATCTCTTCCGGTCGTACAGCCCAGGCTATTCCCCGCTCGGACTCAAGTAGACATTGGCGGACACTGGCGTGGCTGACGACGTTGTCACCCGCGAAGCGCTCGCAAGACCGCCCAGGGCCTACGTGTGATCAGGGAGTCGGACCCGGTAACCCGATCCCAGCCTCGCGCGTTTCACACGCAGCGACGACACTGAGGGTGACGAAATGGCCGCGGCGTGCAGAGTGAGGCTCGGGTCTCTCGGGATTGTCTCAAGTGTCGTGTTCATGGCGTCGTGCGGAGGCGTGCCGCGATCTTCGCTGCAACCTACCGCCGTGGCTTCACCGACACCCACGGCATCATCGATCGTGCGCTTTAGCGATGCCGCGCTCGCCAGAATCGTTGACGCGACATATCCGGCGTTCCGCGCGCCGGACGGCACTCGGCAATACACGGCATGCGACACATGGACCGTCAACCCGAGCGGCGCCTATGTCTATGACAACTCCAAGTGTCCGTTCACGCCCGCGCTATCCGCCGAACTGCGTCAGGTGATGCTTGGCGACATCGGGTTCACCAGAGGGACCTCGCTGCTCGTTCCTTCGTTGAGCTCGACCCGGGTCATGACGCTCAACCCGGCATCGGTTTCTATACCCAAGGGCGCGGCCGCCGTCGTCCGCGTGCAGCTGGGCACCTCTCGGTTCGACCTCGTCATCGCTGCAGAGTCCGGCGGTCGACCGGTGGTGGCTGACGTGTGGGGCAATATGGCTGTCTCGGACAGCGGCAAGTGCATTTCACTGCTCAACGACAGCGCGCTTCTGACTGATCGGCCAATCCCCGCAAGCTCCGTGGAACCCTTTTGCTGACGTTCCTGGACCCTTCTTCAGAGGCGCCATCGCGCCAAACGCTCTGGGAACAAAGTGCCACGCTGGGGTGGGGAACCGTCACCTCCTTCGGGCCGCTGACGGTACGGTTAGGTGGTTTTCGCTCTATCTCGCCGATTGCGTCAGACGTGCCGATCTGCGCTCGATCTCGGCTCGGCAAGCTCGGCAGGCAGGCCGGGACAGCCTCGCAGACGACGTCCAGACGGTACGAGACGCTGGTGCAGCCTCTGGATCGGGTCGAGAGCCGAGGCAGGCCGAAACCGCTCCAACCCGATCTAGACGGTGACGAGAGCGTCGAGCCTTGCCTGCTGGGCTGTCAGGTCCCGCCGCTTTCTTCAATCGTTTATCGGAACGAGGGTTGCGCTCCACGAACCCGTGTGCCCGTTTGCGATGTCGGTGTAGGAGCCGGACATGCTGATGCTGCCGCTGCTGCTGCCGGACACCGTCCCCGTATACGTGACCACGCCAACGGCGCCGAAGCTGATTGAGCTGCCCGTCACGGTGCCACGGATCTGCAGGGTGTCGTGCGGTGACGACAGCACGATCACCCCGGTGAGTGCAGAACCACTCTGCGTCCAAGTGAGCACGAATGTGCCATTGAAGGGGCCGCTGTACTGCCCCGTACACGTTCCGGACAGGTTGACAATGACGGTCGGCGTCGGCGTGGGAATGGGCGTCGGGGTTGCGGTTGCGGTCGCGGTCGCGGCAGGCGTCGGTGTCCCGCTGGTGGTGGACGCACTGCATCCTCCGAGCGCGATCGCGGCAAGAAGGAGGGCGGGGACCCCGTTGCGGAACATTGCTTTGGCGTCCTCTTGGGTGAGCGGGAATTATGCACCCGGGGAGCTGCCATTTCCCGAACCTACCGGGTCTTACACCCGGCTTCACGGTCTTCAGACCGCAGCAGCGGCACGCACGTAGTCGCGCTCGGCCCGCTGAAAGCGACGATGTGGTTTGGGCGTGGCGCGCCGTGCGGGGTGCATTCGCGGACCCTGGACTGCGCCGGGCTAATGTCCTTCGAGCGAGCCGGGTCCGTCGGGATTTAGCTGAGCCCGGGTCGGCGTCGGTTCAAGCGCGAGTCCACAATGGCCGGTGGCTCGACCGGCGCATCCACGGCTGCTGACGCCGCAAGCGACGGAGGTGCCGGGCCAAATAGGCGCCGGTCGCCCCGGGCCACGGCGCCGAAATCGGAGCCGCTGTCCCAAGGCCGGCCGAATGAGTGCGACCGCCCGGAACCGCAGCCTGCGCGATTGGCCGGTTCTGGACATTTGCGCGAGCGCCCTTTATGGTGAAGCGAGCGGAAATAGGGGGGACTGGAGATGGAAGGGGTCGAATCGCAATGACTGAGGGACGCGGGTCGCCGGACGACGATCAATCGATGCCGGCGTCCGAAAGTCATCGCTGGTGGTTCGCCTCCCCAGTCAGCCATGCGCTGATTGGGATCGTCACCGTCGCGGTCATAGCCCTCCCGTTGGTTGCGTCAGGGACCCTGAGATCAGCAAAGACGCCTGGAACCCAAGTCGTCGCGACCGCGACACCTATCGACACCCCAGGTCCCGCAATCACGACTGCATCGCCAACCACGCGCCCGACCCTCACGCCATCGCCCGCCGCGGTCCAAACTCCGGCGCCGACAAGGGCCCCGGCGCGCACCACGCCACGACCTGTCAGAAAACCTCCGCCCACGTTTCCGTCAGCTTCGAATACCGGCGTTCCACCTGGAACGAAATTCACGGCCTGTCCCGCCACAGTGACCCAGAACGGCGCAGTTATCAAGGACTGCAGCGGCACGGAACTCGATATTGCTGCCAATAATGTGACGGTCGAAGATGTGCTGTTGACGCCCAACTACTGGCAGATGGGTTTGCGCTTCATCCCGGGCTACCACGGCCTTGTCGTGAAGTACGTGACCGTGTACTTCGCCGTTGATGAGGGCAACAACTGCATGTCCCTCGAAGGGCCCGCCACCGTCGAGAGCGTGAACCTGCACGGGTACTGCTATCGGGGAATCTACGTCACGACTGGCGGAACCACAATTGCCGACAGCTACATCAACATCGAGGACGGTCCCCCTAATCACGATGCACCGTGTGTCGGTATCCAAGTGACGGCAACAACCGTGTCGGCATCGACGGTCGTGACAAACGTCACCATCAAGCACGACACGATCATGACGCAGACGACCCCGGACACGATTGACGAGAGCGGCCCGCTAAGTGTGGGTGGCTACGGATCCGTGAGCAATCTCATGGTCGATGACAACCTGCTCCAGGGCGGGTACTACCTCGTTGAGATGAGCGGCCCCGGAACGAATCGCTCGGTAATCAATAACGAATTCAGCAAGCAGTCGCTCCAGAAAATATGGAACGTATCCGGGCAGTACACCATCGCCCGCAATGTGTGGGAAAACACGAGCACTCCCGTCCCCGGACCCTGATCGACCGGGAGGGCTCCCATAGGGCCACGTGGTGTCGCGGCGTCAGCCCCGGCGGGCCGGGCCTGGCGACATAATCGGGCCATGTCTCCGTCCCGCGCCCGCCTGCTGCGCTCGGGGCCGTCGTCTTCTTCGTCTCGATGGCGGTGGCGGTCGTCATGCTGACCGGGCCGGCGCCCTCGCCCCAAACGGCCCAGGCGCCCTCCCTCCTCCGGACCGCCGGCGGGGTGCCCATCATGCACACGCCGCCGTCGCCGGGCACCGTGCTCGCGGACAGGGCGGAGTTCCTCCCCTAGGGCCCTTCCTCAACTTTGGTCCTGGGTCATGCCTCGCCGGTCATGAAGGCCTCGACATCGGACGCATTGAGCCGGACGTGCCTGCCACCGCCGGGTCAGTGCGCGCGGAGGTCCCCTGAGGCGATCGCCGCCTTCACGTACGCGTGCGAAAAGCGCATCTCATGCGCCGCCTCCTGGATGGTCAGCCACCTGGTTGGCGAAGGCGCCTCAAAGACCCCGGTTCGTGCCACCAACACACGCTACGGCGTAACGGCAGTCCCCCGTGTCTGCCGGTCAGAGGGCGGCCACCGGCCACGTTCGGCCACCGGATTGGTGCATCAACTGGTGCAGCCTGGCCCTGAGCGGTCATGACGCCCGGATTCCGAATATCGGGGAGACAGGACTCGAACCTGCGACCCCTGGTCCCCCAGACCAGCACTTATTTCTGATCGCTGCCCGAGTTCGATTTAGAGTGGTTTCGTCGGAAAGTGGTTGGAAAGAGCACTAGTCCCTCCGCGTTGGAACGCGCTGGAATTGAAGGCTGCTGCATGGAATTCGGGCGATCTGGTGCGGCCGGAGGTTCACAACCGGCAGTCAGACCAGTTCGTGGTCGACGAGATCTCGAAGAGCGGGAAGATCTGTGGTGAGGTACTCCCAGACGCGCTCCATCGCCACGCCCATATAGGCGTGAGCCACCACGTTACGAAAACCGACGATGGCCCGCCATGGAATTGCTGGATGGCGTTCCTTGAGATCGTCCGAAAGCCTGCCGGCCGCATCGGCGAGGATCTCCATCCGCCGGACTACCGCGTCTTGAAGCAGGCGTTCGGCAAGAAAGGCTTCTCGCCCGCGAGCGGAGTATTGAGCAAGCAGATCGAGGCACTCAGCGATGAAGCGCAGCAGCTCATTGTCGGTGCTCACAGCACGCGTGCCTCGCGCAAGAGACGCTTGCGAGTCCCAGGATCCTGGATCCCCGCCTGATCGATGACATCAACGGACCGTCGGACGATGCCCACGCACGCTTCCCTGAATTCATCGAGCGCCCCAAAGTACGCCGCGCCCTTGAGGTCTGGGCTCACAGTGACCATGAGATCCACATCGCTCTCGGCCCGAGCGGTGCCTCGCGCGACTGAGCCGACGACACGAACCTGCTGAATACCGCGCGCGGTCGCCGCGGCACGGATCCGCGCGGCGAGGCGGCGCAGTTCCTCGATCGACGGCGGGGTGCGACGCCCGGGAACGATGGTCGTCGTCAAGGACCTCCCTGTGGCGGTGGCGAAGCGCTCGAGGAAGGCCAGGGTGTGTGAGGGTCCTCTGCCGCTCTCGGCGCGTGCGATCACCGATTGGGTCGTCCTCATGCGTGCGGCGAGGGCAGCCTGAGAGAGTCCGGCAGCCCGCCGGTTGGCGCGGAGCACCATGTAGAGCGGGTCATGAGACATGCAGATAGTATCGCAGATTTGCGATAATTGGCCTCAAGGGAAGTCGGTCGAGCCCGAAGCGGCACGATCGACAGATGCTGGAGGTCGACCATGGTCCCTATCGGCGTCGCCGATCGGTTGCTTCCGGGCTGTGCAATGACTTTGGGATCTGCCATGTGTGGGCCTCCAAGGGCGACAACTCAGACAAAGCTCTCGCCGAGACCGCTGTTCACGGCCTCACTCCTGATTTGGTCGCGGTCGCTTCACGATTTTGAGCGGCGATGCCGGCGGCCAGCGTAATTCAGGGCGGTCTACGCGAAGGCCCGACCTAAGTGGCGGGTCGCCCGGGGCGGCAATGCGTCAGGCCCCAGCGATCAGCGACCGCGCTTCTGCCGGGCCGACTACGAGATCGTGAAGGTCCCCGCCCACCTCTAGCCGGCTCGACTGTTTGATCCCGCCGAGCTTCATCGGCTCGAAGCCGGCCGTCCGGATCAACCGCTCGACGACGTCGCTGCCACGGTCGTCGTCGGTCACGTAGAATAGAACGGCGGGTTCGGGTGATCGGTTGCTCGAGGACTCGAAGAGATCGGCCGACATGGTGCCGAAAGCCATGGCCAACCGTGCTCCGGGCGGCAACCACCCGGCGATCGTCTCGCCAGATGATTGCCCTTGTGGTAGGAGCCGCACAACCTTCCCTTGCGCGTCGAGGCCGACCGGGTTGCTCGGAGCGATAAGGGACTTGTCGCCCAGCGCGCCGGCGATCTCGTCGATGACGTCCTTCAGCACGGAGAACCGCAGCGCGAGGATGACAGCGTCGACTCCATGCAGCGCGCTCCGGTTGTCGACCGCCACGACAGCAGCCTCGCCGATCGCCTTGGCGAGCCTTCGTGCCGACTCGTTGTCGGCGCTAGAGAGCTGCAGGGCCTCCCCACCGGAGGCGAGCTGACGGGCGATGGCCGATCCGATCCCTCCAGTGCCGATGATGGCGGTGGTCGTCATCGAAACCTCCTCAGCGTCACCGTGCTGACGACAGGAGCTTGGGACCATGGCGGACCCATCAGGCTCACCGTGACTCCTCGACGGACGGGCTTGATGGCCAGTGGGGGGGCACCCAGTCCCCCTGTGGGTCGGTGGTTTGGCCCACTTCGATCAGATGACCGTCGGGATCGCGGAGGTAGCAACGGACTTCGTATTGATGCTGTTTCGGCGGCGTCAGGAATTGAGCACCCCGGGCGCTCCATTCGGCGTACACGGACCTGATGTCTTTGACTCGAATGTTGAGGAAGCTGCTGACCCGGTCGGGTTCGGCGGGCGTCTCCAGGGTGACCGCAGGCTTGTCGTCGGTCGGGCCTCCGCCGACGTTGATGATGATCCAGCTGTTGGCTAGCGCAACATAGGTCAGCCCTCCGGGGCCGGAGAAGGCCAGCGTGCCTCCGAGCACTTCGGTGTAGAAGCGACGGGAGCGCTCTACATCATCGGAGACGATGAAGTGGGCCAGCACGATTCCCTCTGGGGGCGGCGGGAGCTCGGTCATCTTCTACCTCGTCCATCGAGGGTGCTCATCTCGCCCTCCTCTGTCTGGTCCCGAAAGGATTGTCGCACTCAGGCGAATGCCTATTGCACCTGAAACATCCCTAGCGCTCGGGGTTCGACGTCGTTCCAGCGCACGGGGGTCGAGTGACGATGCGCTGCACGTTTCAAGCTGTACGTGCGATGGACTCCTATGCAATTCCGTCAACACGCACCCACGCGTACTGAGCATTGCTTCCCTCCCCCACCGCCCTGCACTTTGCGTTCATTCTGGCGGCCGTCGGGCGCGTCGAGCATCTGAAGCCCCTGGATCTGGTGACAGGAAACTCCTGTGGATGACGCAACTGACCCTGCGGGCGCCTACTTATCAATGCGAGCCTCGGGGGCAAGAACCGGGCGACGCCAGGCAGCTACTTCCGTCTCTACCGCTATATAGGCGGCTCGTCGCCCGAGGCTGCTGTCGCTACGCGATCCGCGTAGGCATGTCCAGCCATTGGGAAGGCGCCGGTGCTGATCGCACCTCTTGCCTTGAGCTAGAGCTACCCCAGAGGCGAGTCCTCCATCGTGGTCCAATGTAACCTGCTAGGTGTCGTGCCGCCGTGACGTTCGCAGCTTCGCTGAGCCGGCCTCAGCCCAACTCTTGGAACGGTGACCCATGACCATGCCTGGTGTGCCCGAATCGGCTGCCCCGTGGTGGACGTTTCATCTCTTGGTTCCTTGCTTGACAGACCTGTCACCCTCACTATAATGAACGGATGTTCATGAATGCAAGTTCATATCGTTTACGATGACGGCGATCGAGACCCGGGTCCTCAGCAAGTCGTTCGGCGACGTCCGTGCGGTCGACGAACTCTCGTTCTCGGCGTCCGGAGGAATCACCGGCTTCCTCGGTCCCAACGGATCGGGGAAGACCACCACGCTTCGAATGATGTTGGGGCTGGTTCAGCCCACATCAGGGGTCGCCCTGTTCGGCGGCAAGCGCTACGAACAGCTCGACACTCCGCGGCGAACGGTGGGGGCGATGCTCGACGCGAGCGGATTCCATCCGGGCCGTCGTGCACGCGACCATCTACGAATCGTTGCCCGAGGGGCGGGCATGGATGAATCCCGGGTCGATGTGGTTCTCGACGAGGTCGGACTCGCCGAGGCCGGCCGGCGGAGGGTGGGCGAGTACTCACTGGGAATGCGACAACGTCTCGGCCTCGCGTCCGCGATCATCGGTGATCCCGAAATACTGCTCCTGGACGAGCCGGCAAACGGGTTGGATCCTGCAGGCATCGCCTGGCTCCGCGATCTCCTCCGTCAGCTCGCCGCGGAAGGCAGGACTGTTGTCATCTCGAGCCATGTGCTGAGCGAGCTCGCGCAAATCGTGACCGACGTTGTCATCATCAGCGGCGGAAAGCTGGCGTTTGCTGGATCGATTGGGGACCTGGGTCCCGATACCACGTTAGAACAGGCGTTTCTTCGCCTGACGACCAACACTATCCAAACATCCGCCGGCAGTGCGACCACGGCGGTGACGCAGACAATATGAGCACCCTCATTCGAATCGAGTGGTGGAAGGTGCGAACGACACGTGCACCATGGTTCCTGCTTCTCGCGGCGATCGCTCTCGTGATTGCGGGCGTCAGCGGTATCAGCAACATGGGCGTCGATCTGGCGTCACCCGATACCGTGAGCAAAGCGGCCGCACACGTCGGCTTGGTATCCCTCCTTGCCCTGGTGCTCGGCATCCTGATCGTTGGAAGCGAATACCGGCACAAGACCATCAGTGATACCTACCTTTCGACGCCGCGTCGGACCCGCGTTGTCGCAGCCAAGGTGGTCGTTGCCACTGCGATGGGCTTCGCATACGGCATCGTCAGTGCCCTGACCGCGGTTGTGATGATCGTCTTCTGGTGGAGGGTGAAGGCTGTTCCCCTCGATCTGACGAGCGGCGCTCTGTGGGACACATTGCTCGGCGGCGTGGTGTGGAACGCCGCATTTGCTGCACTCGGCGTGGCCCTCGGTGCCCTGCTGCGTAATGTGACTGCGGCCATTGCTGCTGCGCTCGCCTGGATAGCCGTCGTAGAGGGAGTGGTTGGGCAGCTTATGGGCGACCTCGCAAAGTGGCTCCCATTTGCGAGTGGCAGCGCGCTTGGAAAGGGTCCAACCTTGGGTTCGTACGCTCCAATCCTGCAGTGGCAAGGCGCGGTCGCTCTGGTAGCGTACGCCGCCGTGTTCTTTGCCGTGGCCGTGTCGACAACGGTGCGAGGCGATGTCACCTAGGCGTCCAGCGGTTCTGCGACACACCAATGACGACACAAGCTTGCGCGACCATCTCGTTGCCACCGCGGCGCGGCTGATTGATCAGCGGGGCACCGCAAACCTCACCGTGCGGGACATCGCGCACGAGGCCAAGGTCGCAGACGGCGTCCTGTACAACCATTTCGCAGACAAGGAAGAACTCCTTGCCGATGCGCTGCTGTTCCATGTGGCCACCGTGACCAAGTCGATTGGGCCGGTCCCCGAGGCTGGATCGGGCACTGTTTCGCAAAATCTCTCGACACTGATCACACAGGCGTTGCATGCACTCGCCCGCATCGTCCCGGTCTTCGCGAGTCTGATGTCGGAGCCAGGAGTTATCGCGAGATTTCACCACCTGCCGGGCGCCGCGTCTCATCAGCGCGAGATTCCCGCAGTGCTGGCGGCGTATCTCCGAGCCGAGCAAGGTCTCGGGCGCATTGGGCCAAACGCTGATACGAACGCCGCGGCGGCCATGCTCATTGGCGCGTGCCACGAGCTGGTGCTGCCACGATTATTGCTCGGATCTACCGGCGGCAAACTTGAGGTCCCGCCCGGTTTTGTGTCCGGAATCGTCTTGACAACGATGCAAGGGATCGGTCCTCACGCTGCGTGAGCATTGACCGGTTCGCGGTCGGATTGGAAGATATGGAGAGCGCGAGACGGGGCTCGAACCGGCGACATCGACCTTTGCGCCGGATGCTCCCGCATTCGGTCGACATCACCGTGATCGACGGCAACGACGAACATGTCTATCAGAGCGGCCCCGTCTTCGAGGCGCATGCGTGTCTTGTCGCTGGTCTCGCCGAACAGGCCTCACCCTCCTCACCTACGAGGTAGTCCGGGACGCCGTTTCGCACCCCTACCGGGGACTTGACCCGTCTCCCGCTGCCAGAGCTCGACGCCGAGGAGGTTCTCCGAGGTGGGGCTTGAACCTGGCCTCGTGCGACCACGGGGTCGCCAGTTGCACGACGGGATCGTCTAGACGCAAGCCGCCGTCGAGACTGTCGACACGGCACGCAACCCGGTGTCTCTGGTCGACGGCCGCCCCATCGTCTACGAGGTACTCGTGGTCGCGACGACCGCGCGCTAGCGACGCCGGCGCTCAGTCCTTGTGGACAAGCGGACTGGAGGGAGGCCGGCTGTGTCAAGCATCAGGCGGACGCGCCGCACAGCGTCAAGCATCTCTTGGACCCGCGGCGTCAAGTATCTGCCGGACTTCTACACACGGACGAGCGCGGTAAAACTGTAAGCGTTATGTAGGCGTTTGACTGCCACAATCTCATGCTATGAGCAGCGGCATCCGGCCTCAACCGTGGGAATTGATGCCTTTTGCAGGAAAAGCCACTATTCCTGGTTAGAGCACTACGCCACGTGGGCGCGCAAGGCGCCCAAACGCACCGCGCAACCTCTCGTTGCGAACTCAAGTCGGGCGTCCGTCGGGGAGACAGGACTCGAACCTGCGACCCCTGGTCCCCCAGACCAGTACTCTAACCATCTGAGCTACTCCCCGAGGCGCACGGCAACTCTAGCGCGATGGAGGCGCCTGCCCGCTCAGGGAACTGCGCGCGCCGCTCCCCTGCGACGGGTCGGGGGGGATCAGACCGCGAACCTCCACTGCAGGGTCGCGGCTCATCAGGTCGGCGAGCGCGGCGCTGATCGGCTTGCCTTCGAAGAGCACCGCATGGACCTCGCGCGTGATCGGCATGTCGACCCCGTACTGGATCGCGAGGCGCGCAGCGACGCGTGTCGCATTGATCCCCTCGACCGTCATCGCGATGCGCGCAACCGCATCCTCCAGCGACACGCCCTGCGCGATCGCCTCACCGAAGCGGCGGTTTCGCGAGTGCGGGCTCATGCATGTGACGACGCAATCGCCGAGCCCCGCAAGCCCGGCAAACGTGATCACCTGCGCGCCGGCGGCGACCCCGAGCCGGGCCATCTCGGCAAGGCCCCGCGTGATGATCGCCGCCTTGCCGTTGTCCCCCGCGCCCATACCGTCACACGCGCCGGCGGCGATTCCCACGATGTTCTTCAACGCGCCCGCGTATTCGACGCCGATGCAATCCGTCGTGCTGTACACACGCAGGGAGGGCCCGGTGCACGCGTCGCGCACCACGTTCGCCGAGCGCTCATCGCCGGCCACGACCGTCGCCGCAGGGAGACCGCGGGCGATCTCGACCGCAATGTTCGGGCCGCTCAACGCGACGATGCGCCCCTGCGCATCGGGCCCGAGGATCTCGCCGAGCACGGCGGTCATGGTGAGATCGCCCTCCGCGTCGAATCCCTTCGCAGCGCTCACCAGCACCGCATCGGCCGGGAGCACCGATCGCAGCTTGGCAACCACCTGGCGCATCGCGTCGGTGGGCACGGTGAGGATGACGATGCGCGCTCCCTCGAGCGTGGCGGCGAGGTCCGCGGTCACCACGACGCGATCATCGAGCGCGAGATCGGTGAGATAGCTGGGGTTGTACCGGGTTCGCGCGATCACCTCCGCGACCGAGGCGTCGCGGGCCCACAACCCGACCTCCCTCGCGCCGTCGCGCGCGAGCGCGTGCGCCAGCGCCGTGCCCCAGGAGCCGGCGCCGACGATCGCGACCTTCACGTCTCAGCCGTCACCGTCGTCGCGGCGGCGAGTCACCATGCGGAGGCGCACGCCCGCAAACCCGAAGGCATCGCGAATGCGGTTCTCGAGATATCGCTGGTACGCGAAGTGCAGCAACTCGGGGTCGTTGACGAAGAGCACGATGGTCGGAACCGGCGTGCGCGCCTGTGTCGCATACAGCACCTTGAGACGGCGTCCCTTGTGCGTGCGCGGCGGGTGCTCGTCGATCGCGGCGCGGATCAGGTTGTTGAGCGCCGGCGTCGGGATGTGCACCGATCGCGCATCCGCCACCGCGAGGACCGCGGGCATGACGCGATGGAGATTGCGATGCTCGGTCGCAGAGAGTGTGAGCACCGGCACGCCGGGCACGAACGAGAACGACTCCTGCAACTTGCGCAGGAACGCGGGGTCGACTCGATCCTCATGCTTGACGAGGTCCCACTTGTTCGCGGCGACCACGAGCCCGGCCCCTGCTTCCACCGCGTAACCCGCGATGTGGCGATCCTGCGCCGACGCGCCCTCCGACGCATCGATGACGAGGATGCCGACGTCGCTGCGCTGCAGCGCGCGCAGGGACCGGAGCAGGCTGTACCGTTCGACGTTCTCGATGACGACGCCGCGCCTGCGGATACCGGCGGTGTCGACGAGACGGATCACGCGTCCATCCAGCGACACCACGGTGTCCACGACGTCGCGCGTCGTTCCCGCAACGGGTGACACCAGCGCGCGTTCCTCGCCGACCAGGCCGTTGAGGAGCGACGACTTCCCGGTGTTCGGACGTCCGATGATCGCCACGCTCACCTCACCGGTGGCGGGCTCCGTGCCCGGGGCACCATGCTCCGGGAGCGTCGCCACCACGGCGTCGAGGAGGTCACCGGTGTCGGTGCCCTGCAGCGCGGAGATGAGCATCGGCGCGCCGAGCCCGAGGCGGTGCAGCTCATCGGCGTGGTACGGATCGACGTGGCTGTCCGCCTTGTTGCCCACCAGGATCACCGGACGTCCGCCACGGCGCAGCATCTGGGCGATCTCCTCGTCCAGCGCGGTGACGCCGTCGCGGACATCGACCATGAAGCAGCAGACGTCCGCCTCCGCGATCGCCATGCCCGCCTGCTCACGAGTCGCGCGTGTCAACGCGGCGATGTCCGCGGCCGCGTCGCGCGCGAGCGGAACATCGAGGCCGGCGGTGTCCACCAGCGTGAAGCGGCGTCCACCCCACTCCACCACGCCGTACAGCCGGTCGCGCGTCAACCCCGCCATCTCGTCGACGATCGCGCGTCGCGTCCCGGTGAGACGGTTGAACAGCGTCGATTTGCCCACGTTGGGCCGGCCGACGATTGCAACCACTCCCTCGGGCGGTGCGAGCGCCTCCGCCTCCTCGCGCCTGCGCCGGTGCGCGGCGCGAGCCGGGCTCATTTCCCTCCGCCGGGCACCGGCGTGATGTCGAGGCCGATCTGCGAGAACGGCCCGCCCTCGGCGTCGAGGGAGAACGCGTTGACGTCCTCGGCGCCGGCCGCGGTGGTCCGGCAGATGATGTACACGTAGTCGAGCCACGCACGATCGGTGTCGAACTGCGACGGTCGGGCGGGGTGGTCGGGATGGCTGTGCCAGATCCCGCAGACGTCAAGACCCCGCGATCGAGCGTCGCGGTCCGCGCGCAGGAAGTCGACGGGATCGAGGTCGTAGCGATCGGCGCTGCGTTCGGTCCACATGTTGCGGGCCGACGTCACGTCGACGATGATCATCCGGGTGCCGTCGCGACGGCCGAGCAGCACGCCGCAGCCCTCGTTCGGATAGGCGGCCACGGCGAGGTCGCGGATGCGCCGCTCCGCGGCCGGCGCGATCATCGCGAAGCGCAGGTTCACCGCGTGTCCCACCGGTACAACCCGTTCGTCAGGTACCGATCGCCACCGTCGGGCAGCACGGTGACGACGACACCGCGGCCGATCCGGCGGGCGATCTCGCCCGCCGCAAACAATGCCGCACCGCTGGAGTGACCGGTGAGGATGCCCTCGCTCCGTGCGAGATTTCGTGCCAGGTCGTACGCGGGCTCGGTCTCGACGCCGATGTCCTCGTCCGCGAGTGACGCGTCGTAGATCCCTGGGACGATCGAGGTCGCCATGTGCTTCAGCCCCTCGAGGCCATGCCACGGCTCGGCCGGCTGGACGCTGACGCAGCGGATCTCCGGGTTCATCTCCTTGAGACGCCGGGTGACCCCCATGAACGTGCCGCTCGTCCCGAGCGCCGCGACGAAATGGGTCACCGTGCCCCTCGTCTGCTTCCAGATCTCCGCGCCGGTCCCGTCGTAGTGGGCTCGCCAGTTGGCCTCGTTGTTGTACTGATCCGGCATGAAGTAGGCGTCCGGGTTGTCCGCGTAGATCGAACGAACCAGGCGGATCGCACCATCGCTGCCCTCCAGGGGATCGCTGTCCTCGATCTCCGCACCGAACGCGGTGATCATGTGACGGCGTTCCGCGCTGACGTTGCTCGGCATCACCAGGCGCACCCGGTAGCCCTTGGCGGCTCCGATCATCGCGTACGCGATGCCCGTGTTCCCGCTGGTGCTGTCGAGGATCACGCGATCGCGCGACAGCCTCCCCGAGCGCTCGCCGTCCTCGATCATGCGCAGCGCCGGGCGGTCCTTGACCGAGCCGCCGGGGTTCATGAACTCGGCCTTCGCATACACGGACACGTCCGGGCACTCGCGTTCGAACAGGCGGATGCGAAGGAGCGGCGTGTTGCCGATGCGATCGGTGATCGCCTCCCCGAGCGATCCGGGGACGAGCGTCAACGCCGGCTGCGCCGGATGCTGCGGCGTGGTCACGCCGCTCAGCTCGCCTCGGCTCCCTGTGCGACCCGGAATCCGGCGGCGCCTCGCCGCTGATCGGCGATGACCGCGAGGACGGCATCCGGACGAACCAGGAACGGGCCGTCCTCACCCGGCAGCTCGACGAACGTCGGGCCTCCCTCGGGGACGTTGAGCTTGTCGATGACCTCTCGCACCGAGAGCTTCACGGAGAGGTCGCCGCCGTTGGCGAGACGAACGTGTGCCATGTCCACCCTAGAGTACCGGGTCGGGGCACGCCCGGTCGCTGCCGGGCATCACCCCGCGGTCGCCGCGCTGAGCGCGGCGTCGAATTCCGCTGTCAGGTCGTCGATGTGCTCGATCCCGGTGCTGATCCGCACCAGGCCGTCACCGATGCCGAGCGCCGCGCGCTGCTGGGGACTGAGCGCCCGGTGCGACGTGCTCGCCGGGTGGCTCACCGTGGTCGCCACGTCGCCGAGACTCGGCGCCAGGGGCACGTTGTCGAGACCCCTGATGAACGCGTCCGCGGCGCCCCGGCCGCCGTGCAGATCGATGCTGAGCATCGCTCCGCAGCCGCGCGGCAGCAGACGCGCGACGAGCGCGGCCTCTTCCGGACCGTGCATGCCCGGGTAGTGGACGGCGGCGAGCTCCCGCCTGCTCGAGAAGAATGTTGCGAGGGCGAGGGCGTTCTGCGTGGACCGCTCCATGCGCAGCCCGACGGTGCGCACGCCGCGCAGCGCGAGCCATGCGTCGAACGGCGAGAGGTTGGTCCCGAGCAGGCGCGCGTGCGGATCGAGCCAGTCCGAGCACTCGCTCGCGGTGTCGACGAGGAGCACGCCACCGAGGACGTCGCTGTGTCCCGAGAGATGCTTGGTGAGGCTGTGCAGCACCAGGTCGGCGCCGTGCGCGAACGGTTGAAATAACACCGGAGTGGCGAACGTCGAATCGACGATGCACACCGCACCGCATTGATGTGCGGCCTCGGCGACGGCTGGGACATCAACAAGACCGATGAGCGGGTTGGTGATCACCTCGGTCACCACCGCCGCGACGTCGTCGCCGAGCACCGCGCTCACCAACCCACCGTGGTCCCCACCCTTCACCGGGAGATCGACCGTCGAGACTCGCAGGCCAAGGTTCCCGAGGGGACCGCTGAGCAGCGGCTCGGTCCCGCCGTAGCACGGTCGCACGACCACGACGCGCCGTCGCGACGGGGTCACCACCAGGGTTGCCGCGAGGAGCAGCGCCGCCTGCCCGCTCGCGGTGACGCGCGCCAGGGGGGCCTGCCGGCCGGCGACGGTCTCGAGACCGGCGAGCACCGCCTCGAGCTGGGCGGGGTTGCCGCCACCGTAGCGCCTGTATGAGCTCCGGCCCTCCCCGGCCTCGTCGACCGACGGGATGTCCGCATACGCACGCACCGACGCGAGGCTGATCGGAGCGATGAGGTCGTTCCCGTCGCCGGTGGTGCCGCGGGCGAGGCCGGCCCGAGCGGTTGCCGTCGAGGGATCGACCGGCCGCTTCACGACCGGGTGGTCGCCGCCTTGTAGGCGGCGATGCCCGGAAAGTGGGCCGCCGCACCGAGCTCGTGCTCGATCCGGAGCAGGCGGTTGTACTTGGCAACCCGCTCGGATCGCGACGGAGCCCCCGACTTCATCTGGCCCGCGTTCACGGCGACCGCCAGGTCCGCGATGCTGGTGTCCTCGGTCTCGCCGCTCCGGTGGCTGATCACCGTCGTATAGCCGTGCGAGTGCGCGAGCGCCACGGTCGCGAGCGTCTCGGTGACCGTTCCGATCTGGTTGAGCTTGATGAGCACGGAATTCGCAACTCCGCGGTCGAAGCCGAGCTGGAGCCGGGCGGGGTTGGTGACGAAGATGTCGTCGCCCACCAGCTGGATGCGTTTGCCGAGGCGCTCGGTCAGCAGCGTCCAGCCGTCCCAGTCGTCCTCGGCCATGCCGTCCTCGAGGGAGACGATCGGGTAGCGGTCGCACCAGCCCTCCCAGAGGTCGACCAACTCTGCCGGGCTGAGCGAGCGTCCCTCGCCACGGAGCTCGTAGCGCCCGTTCTCGAACAGCGCCGACGGCGCCGGGTCGAGCGCGATCGCGACGTCCTCGCCCGGCCGGTAGCCCGCGGCGCCGATCGCCTCGACCAGCAGCTCCATCGCAGCTTCATTGCTCGCGAGGTCCGGCGCATAGCCGCCCTCGTCACCCTGGCCCGTCGCGAGTCCGCGAGCGTGGAGGATCGAGCGCAAGGCATGGAAGCACTCGGCGCCGGCACGGAGCGCCTCGGCGAAGGTCGGCGAACCAACCGGGGTGAGCATGAACTCCTGGAAGTCCACGTCGTTCTGGGCGTGCGCGCCGCCGTTGAGCACGTTGAACTGGGGTACGGGAAGCACGTGGGCCCCGTCGCCCCCGAGCCGGCGGTAGAGCGGGACGTCGGTCGCAAGTGACGCGGCGCGGCTGCATGCGAGGCTCACCGCGAGGATCGCGTTGGCGCCGAGCTTCCCCTTGTTGGGCGTGCCGTCGAGCGCGCACAGCCGCGCATCGAGCGCGGCCTGGTCCAGCGCGTCGAGCCCGATCACCGCGGGTCCGATCACGTCGTTGACGTTGGCGACGGCGCGCAGCACACCCTTGCCGCCGAAGCGCGCCGTGTCACCATCGCGCAGCTCGACGGCCTCGTGCACCCCGGTGCTCGCTCCGCTCGGCACGCGCGCCGTTCCCGCGACGCCTCCCTCGACGGTGACCACGGCTTCGATGGTCGGGTTCCCGCGCGAGTCGAGGATCTCGATCGCGGCGACGGAGTCGATCGTGGTCATGGCGCCTTCAGCTCCAGTGCGAGCTCCGACCAGAGACGGCCGAGCACGCGAATGCCTTTGAAGTACATGTCGAGGGTGAACTTCTCGTTGGGTGCGTGAATCTGGTCGTCCGGCAGTCCCAGCCCGACGAGCACGGCCGGGAGCCCCATGATGCGTGCGAACGACTCCACGGGCGGGATCGACCCCCCTTCGCGAGTGAGGGCGGGCGTCACCCCGAAGACGTCGGCCATCGCGCGCGAGGCGGCGCGCACCGCGGGGTGGTCGATCGAGGTCACGACCGGCCGCCCACCCTCTCTCGCCTCGGCTGTGACCGTCACCCCAGGTGGCGCCGCGGCCAGCACAGCGTCGCGCACCAGGTTGGCGATGCGAAGCGGGTCCTGATCCGGCACAAGGCGGCAGGTGATCTTGGCTCCGGCACTCGCCGGGATGATCGTCTTCTGACCCGGGCCGGAGTAGCCGCCCCAGATCCCGTTGCACTCGAGGGTCGGGCGCGCCCAGAGGCGCTCCCGAGTCGTCCAGCCGGCCTCGCCGGTGAGCCCCGGCACCCCGCCCGCCTCGGCGATGAACGCCGCCTCGTCGAAGGGCACGCTGGAGAAGAGCTCGCGCTCGAACGCGCTCGGCTCGCGGACGTCGTCGTAGAACCCGGGTACGGTCACACGCCGGGTGACGGGATCGTGGAGTGACGCGAGGATCTCGGCGAGCGCGACGGCCGGGTTCGTGACCGCTCCGCCGAACCTGCCGGAGTGCAGGTCGAGCGACGGTCCCTGGACGTGGACCTCGACACCGGCGAGGCCGCGCAGCCCGGTGCAGAGCGAGGGCACGCCGGCGGCGACCATCGCGGTGTCCGACACGACGAGCACGTCGGCAGCGAGCCGGCGCTGCTCTCGCTCGACGATCTCCTCGAAGTGCTCGGACCCGGATTCCTCCTCTCCCTCGACGATCAGCTTGAGGTTCAGCGGCAGCCGGCCGTGCGCCTGGAGCACGGCCTCCACCGCCTTGAGATGCATCCAGACCTGCCCCTTGTCGTCCACGGCGCCGCGACCGTAGAGGTTGCCGTCGCGGACCTCCGGCTCGAAGGGCGCCGAGTGCCACTCGTCAAGCGGGTCGACCGGCTGCACGTCGTGGTGTCCATAGATGAGCGCGGTCGGCAGGGCGGGGTCGACGAGACGCTCCGCGAAGACCGCGGGGTGTCCCGACGTCTCCCAGACCTCGGCGCGCTCGAACCCGACGGCGCGGGCGGCGGCGGCGAAGTACTCGGCGTTGCGCCGGACGTCAGCGGCGTGTGCGGGGTCGGCGGAGATGCTCGGGATCCGGAGCGCCTCGATCAGCTCGTCGACGTGGCGTTGCTCGTGGGCCCGGCAATAGGCATCGAGGTCCGTATCAGCCATCCCGACAGCCTAGTCCGGCGGCCACTCGGACTGCTTCCGTTGTAGCCTTCCCCAAGCGAACTCACGTCATCCCACTCCACGTCTTCCCAGGAGGTCGCTGTCATGGCCGTTCGAGTCCTGCCCAACGGGCCCATCGGGATCCCGCTCGGCCCATCGCCCGCCCCGGCGCCTCCGCCCCTGGAGCTCGACGGGGACGAACCCACGCTCCACCTCGTGGGGCGCAGCGAGCAGCGGCTCGCCGAGGCCCTCTTCGAGACGGAGGCCGTCGACGCCCCGTACAGCGCCGACACGGTTCGAGCATTGCGTTTGCTCGCGATGGACAACCTCGTCGACATCATCCAGCTGCGCGAGCTCGTCCAGGAGCGCGATGCGCAGATCGCCGCGCTGACCGGGGAGGTCGACACGTGGCGGACGCGCGCACTCGAGGAGCACGCACACCGCGGCGTCGAGCAGACCGAGTACCACCGTCGCGAGCGCGACCTCGTGACCGTCCTCCACAGCGAGCTGATTCGAAACGAGACCCTCGCCAACGAGCTGACCTGGCGTCGCAGGCCCTGGTTCAAGCGGATCGGCCGCGGCTGAGCGCGAGGATCAGTTTCCCGTCGTTGCCGTCTGGCTCACCTGCTCCTCGCTGACGTCCCATAGCCGGCGCGCGATCGCAGCATCCTGGGCCGGCCGGCTCGGGACGCCGCGCGCCCCGTTGAGGTAGTAGCCGCCGCTCTGCGCCGAGACATCCGGCGAATCGGCCAGCCACACGAGTGTCCGGGCTCCCTTCTCGGGGCTGCGTGAGAACGGCGCGATGATCGTCATCGAGGCGCTCATGAGCAAACCGTTGTTGCGGTTGAAGCCCGTCGACACGAGGCCGGGGTGGAAGCAGTACGCATTGACGCCCGTTCCCTGGAGCCTTCGAGCCAGCTCCACCGTGAACAGGATGTTGGCGAGCTTGGTCTCGCCGTAGCGCGTGAACCCGCGGGCACGGTACGACCGCTCCGCGTTGAGATCGTCGAACGGGATCAGCTTCCCCTTGTGCGCGTCGGAAGTGGTGGTGATGATGCGTGCCGGCGCGGATGCCTTGAGCCGGTCCAAGAGGAGCGTGGTGAGCAGGAACGGCGCGAGGTGGTTGAGCGCCCAGGTCCGCTCGATGCCGTCCACGGTGACTGTTCGGGTGTCGAAGATCGCGCCCGCGTTGTTGACCAGCACCTCGATCGCTGGAAAGCGCTCGAGCGCGCCGGCGGCGAGAGCACGCACCGACTCCTGCGAGCTGAGGTCGGCATGGAGCACGTCGACCTTCGAGCCTCCCGCCCCCTCGATGCGCCGCACGGCGTCCGCGGCGCGCGCGTCGTCACGCGCGACGATCGCGATGTGCGCGCCCTTGCGGGCAAGCGCCACCGCCCCCGCAAGACCGATCCCCCGGGTCGCGCCGGTGATCAGGACGCGCTTGCCGCGCACCCCCGTCCACTCGGTCATCGGACGGCCCGCCGCGTCTTGGTGCCGGTCACACCGCCGTGCCGGCCTTCTCGAGGGTGCGCGCGGTGAGCACCTGGGTGAGGTGCCGCTTGTACTCGGCCGTCGCGCGGACGTCGCCCGTCGGATCGATGTCCGAGTCGCAGCGCGCCGCCGCATCCGCGGGAGACGCGCCACCGGCGAGCGCCTGCTCCACCGCCGCGCCGCGGCGCGGTGTCGGTGCGAGGTTCACGTAGCCGACGCGCCAGCCCCGTGCCCGTCTCCTGGACGGCCACACCCGCGATCGCCCAGTCGTACAAGCGGCGGCGGAACTTCGTGTACGCGAACCGGCCGGTCGCGACCGGGAAACGGACCGCCGTGACCACCTCGTCGTGCTCGAGCGCCGTCGTGAAGATGTTGCGGAAGAAGTCGCGAGCAGCGTGACGGCGCTTGTTGGTGACGATCTCCGCGTCGAGCATGAGCGCGAGCGCGTTGTAGTCGCCCGCGCTGTCGCCGTGCGCGATGACACCACCGATCGTGCCGAGGTTCCGCACCTGGTTGTCGCCGATGTCGTTGGCCATCTCCACGAGGAGCGGCAGCGTCGCTTTCAGCGTCTCGTTGCGCTGGATGTCGACGTGGCGCATGAGCGCGCCGATCTCCACGCTCCCGTTGTCCCGGCGGACCTGGTTCAGGCCGGGAATCCGCCCGATATCGATGAGTGCGCTCGGATGGCTGAGGCGAAGCCGCATCAGCGGGATGAGGCTCTGGCCGCCGGCGATGACCTTGGCGTCGGCGCCGTAGTGGTTCAGCTGTGCCTGCGCCTCATCGACGGACCCGGGTCGGGTGTACTCGAAGGCTCCGGGGATCATGCGCGCGCCTCCTTGATCATCGACCACAGGCGATCGGGACGGGCCGGCATCTCCACGTGGCGGATGCCGAAGGGCGACAGGGCGTCCGTGATCGCGTTGATCACCGCGGCGCTCGACGCGATCGTCCCAGCCTCCCCGATGCCCTTGACACCGAGCTCGTTGGTCGGGCTGGGCGTCACCGTGCGGTCCAGCTCGAAATTCGGCATCTCCGCCATGGTGGGAACGACGTAGTCGAGCAGCGTTCCATTGAGCATCTGCCCGGTCTCGTCGTCGTAGCGCACCTCCTCGAAGAGCGCCTGCGAGATGCCCTGCGCGATGCCGCCGTGGAGCTGACCGTCCACCACCATCGGATTGATGACGTTGCCGCAGTCGTCGACCGAGACATACCGGTCGATGGTGACCGCGCCCGTTTCGGGATCGACCTCGACCGCGCAGATGTGGCAGCCGAACGGCCACACGAAGTTCGGCGGGTCGAAGTACGACACCGCCTCGAGGCCCTGCTCCATCCCCTGCGGCAACCCGGCGCCGTACGACGCGAACGCCAGCTCCGCCAGCGCCTTGGTCTCGCCCGGATTGCCGCGCACGAAGTACTTGCCGTCCTCGACGACGATGTCCTCCTCGGACGCCTCGAACGCGTGCGCCGCCAGCTTGCGAGCCTTCTCCACCACCTTGTGGCACGACTGCACGATGGCCATGCCGCCCACGGCGAGGCTGCGCGAACCGTAGGTGCCGTAGCCGAACGGCGTGTCACCGGTGTCGCCGTGGCGGATCTCGACGGAGTCATAGGGAACGCCGAGGGCGTCCGCCACGATCTGCGCAAACGTGGTCTCGTGACTCTGGCCGTGGGCGTGCGTCCCGACGGAAACCGTCACTGACCCCGTGGGATGGACCCGCACCATCGACAACTCGACGAGCGCGATCCCCGCCGCGGGAGCCGTCGCGGAGCTCGGCCCCAGACCGCAGATCTCCACGTAGGTGCTGAACCCGATGCCGGTGTACCGCCCCTGCGCTCGCAGCTCCTCCTGACGCTTGCGGAGCGCTGCATATCCGATGTTCGCCATCGCCTTGTCGAGCGTCTTCTCGTAGTCACCGGAGTCGTAGACGAGCCCGAAGTTGTTCGTGAACGGGAAGCTCTTGACGAAGTTCTTGCGCCGGATCTCCGCCGGGTCCATCCCGATCTCACGAGCAACGAGGTCGACGGCGCGCTCGACGAGATGCGTCGCCTCCGGCCGTCCCGCCCCACGGTACGGGTCGGTCGACATGCGGTTGGTGAAGACCCCGATGCTGCGTGCGTTGATGGCCTTCCACTCGTACGAGCCACCGCCGAGGAGGCACGCGACGACCTGGAACGCGCTGAACACGCCGTGGTACGCCCCGATGTCGAGCAGTTGGGTGAAGCGCAGCCCGAGCAGCGTGCCGTCGCGCTTGGCCGCAACCTCCACGTCGAAGATCTGACCGCGGCCGTGGGTGGTCGCCATCATGCTCTCGGTGCGGTCCTCGATCCATTTCACCGGACGGCCGCACAGCTTCGACGCCGCAGTGGCGAGGTATTCCTCGGGATACGGCCGCAGCTTGGCTCCGAAGCCCCCGCCCACGTCGTGGCTCACCACGCGGAACTGGGACTCGGGCACGCCGAGCGCCCCGCCGACGAAGAGCCGGATGAAGTGCGGCACCTGTGTCGACGTCCACAGCGTGACCCGGTTGTCGAACGGGACGTAGTCGGCGACGCAGCCGCGCGTCTCCATCGGTGTGGGCAGCACGCGCTGCTGGCCGATCCGCTCCTTGACCACGACGTCGGCCTCCGCGAACGCGGCGTCGATGTCGCCCGCGGGGAACGCCGCGTCCCACCCGATGTTGTCGGGGCGGTCGCTCTTGACGAGCGGGCTGCCGGGCTCCATCGCCTTCTCGAGATCCATCACTGCTGGCAGCGGCTCGTAGTGGATGGTCACGAGATGCGCGGCGTCGTCGGCCAGGTACCGATCCTCGGCGATCACGACGGCCACGGGCTCGCCGGCGTACACGACCTCGTCTGTCGCGATCGGGAACTGCTCCGGCACCTGCTTCTTGTCGGCGACAAACGAGTTGGTCACGGGAAGCGGGCCGAGGATCACCGGCTTGAAGTCGGCCGCGGTGAGCACCGCGACGACCCCCTTCGCCGCCTTCGCGGCCGAGGTGTCGATCGATGTGATCCGCGCGTGTGCGTACGGGCTGCGGACCACCGACATGTGCGCCATGTTCACGAGGCTCACGTCGTCGATGAAATGCCCGTGCCCGGTGATGAGCTTGGGATCCTCGCGCCGCTGGATGCGGGCGCCGATCATGGACGTCACCGCCATGGCGCTAGCCCTCCACGTTCGCGGTGACCGGCGCGGAGTGGCCGGTGACCGTCATCGAGCCGTTCATCGCCGCGGCCGCCGTCCGCACGGCGCGCTTGATGTTCGTGTAGCCGGTGCAGCGGCAGAGGTTGCCCTCGAGACCCTTGTCGATCTCCGCGTCGGTCGGCGACGGGTTCTGCTCGAGCAGGTATGCCGCGGCCATGATGAAGCCGGGCGTGCAGAACCCGCACTGGAGCCCGTGCTCGCTCCAGAACGCCTGCTGTACGGGATGCAGCGTGCCATTCGCGGCGAGCCCCTCGATCGTGGTCACACTTCGCCCGTCGGCCTGGACCGCGAACAGGCTGCACGACTTGACCGCCTCCCCGTCGAGGAGGACGGTGCACGAGCCGCACTGGCTGGTGTCGCAGGCGATGTGCGTCCCGGTGAGCCCGGCCACCTCACGCAGGTAGTGGACGAGCAGAAGGCGCGGCTCGACCTGATCCTCTCTGCGCCTCCCGTTGATGGTGACAGCGACCGACTGGGTCATTCGGACAACCTCCTGCACGGAATGGCAACTGAGGGCGTTCCATGCTTGCACTCGCTGATAGGGAGGGTCAAGCCCATTGCGCGAGTTGCCGGTGGACACGGCCGCGGAGGGCGGTCCACAATGGCGCACCTATTAACCAGCGGTTATCCGGGGGTCTCTCATGGGTCGCACGGTCACTGGCTCGCGTCGCGCCGGAATCGCACTTCTGTTTCCCGCCGCGCTCCTCGCCGCCTGTGGCAGCTCGAGCTCCCCCGCCTCCTCCGGGTCGACGCCGACGCCGTCGGCGGCGGGCCCCGCGGCCCAGCCGAACATCGCCGCCGAGGTGCCCGCGGCGGTGAAGGCCGCCGCACCGCTGCAGATCGCCACCGATGCCTCGTACGCTCCGAACGAGTACGTCGACCCCGACACCGGCAACCTGATCGGGTGGGACGTCGAGCTGGCGAAGGAGGTCTGCAAGGTTCTCGGGGTCGCATGCACGATCAACAACATCACCTTCTCGGACATCATCCCGGCGCTCCTCGAGAACCCGCCCAAGTATCAGATGAGCTTCTCGAGCTTCACGCCGACGGCGACCCGTGAGGCGAAGGGCATCGACTTCATCACCTATTACCAGGCCGGCGAGGCGTGGCTGGTGAAGCCGGGCGGCCTGACGATCTCGCAAGCGTCGGACATGTGCGGTCACAAGGTGGCCGTCGAGTCCGGCACCGTCGAGGAATCGGACGCCTGGGGCTACATGGGGATGCAGCCCGGCGGCACCAAGATCCCCGGGGATACCGACCACTGCACCGCCGCCGGGAAGCAGGACATCACCGTGCAGAGCTACTCGCTGCAGACGCAGGCCAACACGGCGCTGCTGTCGGGCCGTGCCGACTTCGGATGGGCGGACCAGCCCATCGCCGACTATCAGGTGAAGATCGAGAACGGAAAGCTGAAGATCGGCGGCAGCGCGTGCAGCGTGTCCCCCTACGGGGTCGCCCTCGTCAAGTCGGGTGGCCTCGAGCAGGCGGTCGAAGACGCCATCAAGTACCTGATCGACAACGGGTACTACCTGAGCGTGCTCACCAACCCGTACGGCGTCCAGGACGGTGCCATCACCAGCTCGTCGGTCGGTATCAACGACAACAACTCGGTGGGCGCGACCTGTGTGCCGTCGTACTGAGGGCACTCGAACCACGGCGCTCGGCTGACGGCGCCGGCTGACGATCGTGGGTACAGGGACCGAGGTCCTGAGCGATCAGCCGTCCCCGCGTCCCGGCGCGCAAGGGCGCGCGGAGGCGATCAAGGCCATTCCCGTGCGCCATCCATGGCGGTGGGTGGCGGCACTGCTGGTATTGGCCTTCGCCGCCGGCGCGATCGACATCTTCGCCACCGCGCCCGAGCTGTCGTGGCAGGCGGTCGGCAAGTATCTGTTCCATCCGCAGATTCTGCGGGGAGTGCTCGTCACCCTCGAACTGACGGTGATCGCGATGGTGATCGGTGTGTCACTGGGGGTCCTCCTCGCGGTCATGCGTCTCTCAGTGAACCCCGTGGTATCCACCTTGAGCTGGTTCTACATCTGGTTCTTCCGGGGCACCCCTGTCCTGGTGCAGATCTTCTTCTGGTACAACCTCGCCATCGTTCTCCCGCTCATCACGATCGGGATTCCGTTCACCCACATCCAGTGGGTCGGCGTGACCAATCAGATCGACACGCCGTTTCTCGCGGCGATCCTCGGGCTGGGCCTGAACGAGGCCGCGTACATGTCGGAGATCGTGCGTGCCGGGATCATCTCGGTCGATCAGGGGCAGACCGAGGCGGCTCAAGCACTCGGGATGACCCGCACCCGCGTCATGAGGAGGATCGTCCTTCCGCAGGCGATGCGCGTCATCCTGCCACCCACGGGGAACGAGACGATCTCGATGCTCAAGACGTCGTCGCTCGCCTACATCGCGGCCGTCGGTGAGCTGTTCTACGTGCAGACACAGATATCGAACGCCAACTTCGACGTGGTCGAGCTCCTGATCGACGCCAGCATCTGGTACCTGTTCATGACGTCGATCCTGACCTTCGGTCAGTACTACCTGGAGCGATACTTCGCTCGTGGATCGGCGCGTGAGCTGCCGGCGACCCCCCTGCAGCGCTTCCGCCGCATGATCCTTCCCACGGCCAGCCGGTCCGCGGTCGCGAAAGAGGAGCTGGAAGCGCTCAAGCTTCGGCGGCACCGGTGAATCTCTGATGGCGACACCGATGGTCCTCGCGGAAGCCGTCCACAAGAGCTTCGGCCGCCTCGAGGTGCTGCGAGGCATCGACCTGGAGGTCGCGCCGAGGGAGGTGATGTGCATCGTCGGACCGTCCGGCTCGGGCAAGAGCACCTTCCTGCGCTGCATCAACCACCTCGAGCAGATCGATGCGGGCAGGCTCTCGGTCGACGGCGAGCTGGTCGGCTACCGCGAGCGCGGCGGCAAGATCTACGAGCTCCCTGATCGTGAGGTCTGCCGGAAGCGCGCCGAGATCGGGATGGTCTTTCAGCGGTTCAACCTGTTCCCCCACATGACCGCGCTGCAGAACATCGTCGAGGCCCCGGTACGCGTGAAGGGTGAGCAGCCGAAGGTCGCCGACGAGCGCGCACACGCACTGCTCAACCGTGTCGGGCTCGGCGACAAGATCACCGCATACCCGAACCAGCTCTCGGGGGGACAGCAGCAGCGTGTCGCGATCGCGCGAGCGCTCGCGATGCAACCGAAGCTGATGCTCTTCGATGAGCCGACGTCGGCGCTGGATCCTGAGCTCGTCGGCGAGGTCCTCGACGTGATGCGCGGGCTCGCTCAGGACGGCATGACGATGATCGTGGTCACGCACGAGATGGGATTCGCGCGCGAAGTCGGCGATGAGCTCGTCTTCATGGACAGCGGTGTCATCGTCGAGTCGGGGAAGCCGCGAGAGGTCCTCTCCAACCCCCAGCACGAGCGCACAAGATCCTTCCTCTCGAAGGTGCTGTAGCCCGTCCTCACGCTTCGCTCCCGGCTGTTGATCGCCGCTCGCGGTGCATTCGACCCTCCGAGATAGAGTTCATCGTCACTATCGAAAGCCGGCCACGGGTGGGCGCTCACGAGGTCGATGAACATGGCTGCAGCGGCAGGCATGATGCGCGCAGTGCGATTTCACGAGTACGGACCGAGCTCGACGCTCGTCTTGGACGAGGTGCCGCGCCCTGAGCCGGCGGAGGGCGAGGTGCTCGTGCGGGTCCGGGTGGCGGCCGTCAACGCCATCGACTGGAAGTTCCGTGCCGGCTATCTCCAGGCCTTCCTGCCACTCGAGTTGCCACACACCCCGGGGCTCGACGTCGCGGGGATCGTCGAGCAGATCGGTGCCGGGGTTTCAGGATACGCAGCCGGCGATGCCGTCTTCGGGCGCGGTTCGGGAACATATGCGGAGTTCGCGGTCGTGCCGGCGGCGACACTTGCGCACAAACCGAACGGCATCACCTTCGAGCAGGCCGCAACGCTGCCGATCGGCGGTGTCACCGCGTGGGTGGGGCTCTTCGACGTTGCACACCTCGAAGCAGGTGAGCGTGTGCTCGTGCACGGGGCCGCAGGAGGCGTCGGTTCGCTCGCCGTCCAGCTCGCGCACTGGAAGGGCGCGCACGTGATCGCGACCACATCGACAGCGAACGTTGCGTATGTCGAATCCCTCGGCGCCGACGAGGTCGTCGACTACTCGGCGGTGCAGTTCGAAGATGTGGTGCACGACGTCGACGTGGTGTACGACGCGGTCGGAGGGGACGTCACCGGTCGCTCATGGAGCGTGCTGAAGAAGGATGGCATCCTGGTGGTCGTCGCCGGAGGCGTCGACCCCGAAGCCGCGGCCGCACATGGCGTCCGCACGTCGAACGTGCGCCCCCCCGACGTGACCACTCCGATCCTCGAGGAGCTCGCCCGACTCGTCGAATCCGGAACGTTGGTCGCGCCGGTCGGAAGCTCGTTTCCCCTCGCCGACGCGGCAGCGGCGCATGCAGCATCCGAAACGGGACACGGCCGCGGGCGGATCGTGCTCCAGGTTTCAGCGTGACCACCCAGGCCACGGCGCTCCCGGCGCTTCACGAGGGATGAACGCGTGAGCACGCTCGGCGGGGTCGTGCTCCTCGCCGGGAGGATCCTCTTTCCAGCGCTGTTCGCCTTCGCCGCGCGCGGGCACATCCGCAACCACTCGCGGTACGTCACCGGCTCCGGGCGCAAGCTGCCGCTCCCGGTCCTGGCGGGATGGCCGGCGGGCGCATGGCTCCTCGTCGCGGACCTGTCGATCCTCGTCGGCATCTGGCCGGATGTCGGCGCGCTGATGGTCGCGCTCTTTCTGGTGCCCGCCGGTGTCGTCTTCCATCCGTTCTGGACGTACAGCGATCCTGCCGCGCGGCGCACTCACGAATCGGGCTTCTACCGGGACGTCTCCTTGCTCGGCGCCGCGATGGCGCTGTTCGTCCTCTTTGCGACGGCAGGTCACGTCCCCTTCGCGTTGACGGGGCCCGCGATCAGCCTGCGGTAGCCGCGGGCTCCTCCACCGTCACGCGCTTGCCTCTCGACCACGAGGCGACCGCGGCCACCAGGCACACCAGCAGCGAGAACGTGAACGCCTGGTGCAGCCCGGCGGCGAACGGGCCCGAGATCAGCTGCGGAAAGAACTCGCGCCCGGTGAGCGCCGAGGCGTTCGCGGCGCTCAACTGACCGAGCACGTGGGGGCCGACGAGCTGCTGGATCGGGTTGTATCCGAGGAACGCCGCGAAGAGGATCGAGACGGGCGGCAGATGTCCGACCTGCACCGCCACAGCAGCTGGCACCCCGTGTGCCTCGAGTCCACCGGTCATCGTCGTCGAGAGTGTCGCGGCGAGACCGGTGATCATGAGCGTGAAGAAGATGCCGATGGAGAGCACCTGCGCCGAGCTCTGGAACGTCGCGTTCATCCCGCCGCCGGCGCCACGATCGCCGGCGGGGAGGCTGTTCATCACCGCCGCTCGATTCGGTGACGCGAAGGCACCCATCGCGAGACCGTTGAGCAGCAGGATGAGGGCGAACAGCGGGTACGGAAAGTCGATCGGCAGCAGCTGCAGGAACGCGAAGCTCGCGGCGGCCGCGATCATCCCGCCGGTTGCGAACGGCCGCGATCCGAAACGATCCGAGAGAAACCCGGACATCGGACCGGCGAGCAGGAACCCGCCGGTGAGCGGCAGCATGTAGATCCCTGCCCACAGCGGCGTCGAGTTGAAGCTGTATCCGTGCTCCGGCAACCAGATGCCCTGCAGCCAGATGATCAGCATGAACATCAGCCCGCCGCGGCCGACCGCGGCGAGGAAGCTCGACAGCGTGCCGAACGTGAAGGCCCGGATCCGGAACAGCGGAAGGCGGAACATCGGATTGGGCACGCGGCTCTCGACGACGACGAACCACGCGAGGAACGCAACGCCGACGATGAGCTCGGAGAGCACCCACGGGCTCGTCCAGCCCATCGGATCCTTCCCGTAAGGCTCGATGCCGTACGTGATCCCGATCATCACGAGGATCAGGCCGATCGCGAACGTCGTGTTGCCGAGCCAGTCGATGGGGACGCGGCGGCGCACCCCCCGCTCCTCCAGCTTGAGGTATGCCCAGACGGTCCCGAAGAGGCCGAACGGCACCGACACCAGGAACACCAGCCGCCAGTTGATCGGCGCGAGCAGCCCGCCGAGCACGAGACCGATGAACACGCCGCTGATGCCCGCGACGTTGTTGATCCCCAGGGCAAGGCCTCGCTGATTGCTCGGAAATGCGTCAGTGAGGATGGCGGCCGAGTTGCCGATCAGACACGCCGCGCCGATCCCCTGCAGCACCCGCATCACCATCAGCCAGACGGCCCCTGACCGCCCGGTCATCCAGTCGATGGTGAGCAGCAGCGACGCGCCGGTGTAGATGACGAAACCGAGGTTGTAGATGCGAACCCGGCCGAGGATGTCACCGAGGCGCCCGAGGCCGACCACCAGCACGCTGCTGACGATGAGGAAGCCGAGGATCATCCAGAGCAGGTAGAAGCTGTTCGCGGGGTTCAGGGGATCCAGGTCGATGCCTCGAAAGATGTCGGGCATCGCGATCAGCATGATCGACGCGTCGATCGTCGCCAGCAGCACGCCGATCGTCGTGTTCGAGAGCGCCACCCACTTGTAGTTGTCTCGACGCGGTGGCGACGGCGCCCGGACGGTCCCTACCTGCACCCGCTGGGCTGTCCTTTCGTGTCGAGAGCGGTGCGCACCAAGGGGGTATACCGCATTACCGGGTTCCGGCAGCCTCACGTGAAGTGGTGATCCACGCTCGTTGCATAGGTATGCATGGAGACGGCCGCAGCCGGCGCGCGTGCGCGCGGGATCGGTGACAATGGGGCCGGTGTCGCGCGCACTCCGGCTTGGCTACAAGGTGTCGGCAGAGCAGTTCGGGCCCGCCGAATTGCTCGGCTTCACCGTTGCCGCGGAGGAACTCGGTTTCGACAGTGCCGGCATCAGCGACCACCTGCAGCCCTGGCGCCATACAGGCGGCCATGCGCCGTTCTCGCTGGCGTGGCTGGGTGCCGCGGGGCAGGCGACGAGGCGCATCCGGCTCGGCACCAGCGTGCTCACGCCGACGTTCCGCTACCACCCCGCGGTCGTCGCGCAGGCCATGGCGACCCTCGGGTGCCTGTTCCCCGGGCGAATGTGGCTCGGTGTCGGCACCGGCGAGTCGATGAACGAGACCCCGCTGGGCGTCGAATGGCCGGACAGCAAGGAGCGCTTCGCGCGGCTGAAGGAGGCGATCGAGCTCATCCAGCGGTTGTGGAAGGACGAGCGGGTCAGCTTCGACGGCGCCTTCTATCGAACCCGAAATGCCACGGTCTACGATCGCCCCGAAACGCCCATCCCGCTCTACGTGGCAGCCGCCGGGCCGTCAGCGGCACGCCTCGCCGGGCGCGTCGCGGATGGGCTCATCTGCACGAGCGGCAAGGGTATGACGCTGTACTCGGACACACTGCTGCCGGCGGTCGTCGAGGGTGCGCGCGCCGCAGGCCGCGATCCCGCTGACATCGCGCTGATGATCGAGATGAAGGTCTCGTTCGACACGGACATCGACCGCGCTCGCGATGACACCAGGAACTGGTCGGCCCTGGCGCTCGCTCCCGAGGAGAAGACCGGCATCGAAGACCCCATGGAGATGGAGCGGCTCGCGGACGCCCTGTCCGTCGATCGGGCGGCATCCCGGTGGATCGTCTCGAGCGATCCCGACGAGCATGTCGAACGAATCCGTCCGTACCTCGATCTCGGGTTCACCGAGCTCATCTTCCATGCACCAGGCTCGGATCAGCGTCACTTTCTCGAGCTGTACTCGCACGAGGTCCTGCCGCGCCTGCGTGCGCTGGCCGGCTGATGTCGACGTGCGACGCCGGTGCCGGCCACCTGCGACGAGCTGAGTCTGCCTGCGCGTGAACATCCTGGTACTGCTCGCGACGTTTCTCGCCGCCGGCGTTGAGTGGGTCGAGGCGCTCACCATCGTGCTGGCCGTCGGGCTGGTCAAGGGCTGGCGGAGTGCGTTCGTCGGGTTGGCTCTGGCGCTCGTCGCGCTGATCGCGTTGATTGTCGGATTCGGGCTCGCGATCACGTCGCACGTCTCGATTGCCGCGGCACGGACCGTGGTCGGCGTCTTCCTGCTGCTCTTCGGGATCAAGTGGCTTCACAAAGCGATCCTTCGATCGAGCGGTCTGGCGCCGTTGCACGACGAGGCCAAGGCATTTCAGAAGACGCTCGCGACGCTGGGGATCGCCGGGAGTCGCGCTGCCACGCTGGATCGAGCCGGCATCGCCACGGCGTTCAGCGGCGTGTTCCTCGAAGGGCTCGAGGTGGTCTTCATCGTCGTCGCGCTGGGAGGGCTGCAGAGCGTCACATCCTCCGCGCTGGGGGCGGTTGCCGCCCTGATCGTCGTTGCGGCCATCGGAGTCGCGCTGCGCCGCCCGCTGACGCAGGTTCCGGAGAACACGATGAAGTACGTCGTCGGCGTGATGCTGACCTCGTTCGGGACCTTCTTCGCCGGTGAGGGAATCGGCGTGCAGTGGTGGCACGACGACGTGAGCCTGCCGATCCTGATCGGCGCCTACGGCCTTGCCTCACTGCTCTTCGTCGTGGTGCTGCGGCTCTCAGCGACAGCATCGTCCACCGTTGATCGACCCTTCGTTCGCGGGCTCGCAACAGCGGTCAAGGAGGTCTGGGGAATCTTCGTCGGCGATGGAGCGGTTGCCATCCTCGCCATCGTCGTGCTGATCGGCGTCACGCTGTTCGTCGACCGGTTCAGCGGTCAGCGTGGCCTCGCGGCGATCCTGCTCGTCGCGGGCGTGCTCACCGCCGTGGGTGTCGGTCTGGCAACCGCGCATCGGGAAAGTCGCCGGCGCTCGATGGCGGCGACGGGCGCTCCCGGGCAGCTGGACGGGCCTGCAGACTCATCCGGCTCGCGCGCCCATCCGGAGACCATCGCCAGGTAGCAGCGACTCGCGGTTCGATGTGGGGTCAGCCCGGCCGAGCCGTTCGACCCTGCATCCAGCGAAGGCTGCTGGCGGTGTCGACCAGCGGGCGGTATTCCAGGCCCACGAAGCCCTCATACCCGACACGATCGAGATCATCGAGGAACTCGGCGATGGGCTGCGTGCCGGTGCCCGGTTCGTGGCGGCCCGGCACGTCAGCGATCTGCACGTGCGCAACGAGCGGAAGATGCGCGTGCAGGCATGCGATCGGATCGTCGCCCGCCATGGCCGCGTGGTACTGATCGAGCTGCAGACGGACGTTCGGATGACTCACGGTCTCGACGATGTGCACGGCCTTCGCGACGTTGCGCGCCCAGTATCCCGGCATGTCGACGTTGTTGATCGCCTCGATCAGCAGGGTGATCCCGGCCTCGTGAGCAAGTGGCGCCACGCGGCGCAGATTCGTCAGGATCGTGGTCTCCGCCTCGGCGTCCGTGACGCCCGGGGGCGGAACGCCGACAAGCGTGTTGAGCAACGTGGTTCCGAGGCGCTGTGCGAGCTTGATCGCCTCGCGGACGGTGTGCAGCAGCTCGACCTCACGTCCGGGAAGCGAGAGCAGTCCTCGTTCGCCTCCGGCCCAGTCACCCGCCGCCGGATCGAACACCACCATGTGAAGACCCAGCCGCTCGAGCGTCGACTCCAGACGATCCTCCTCGAGCTCGTGGGGAAACAGCATCTCGACATTCGTGAATCCCGCGTCGGCGGCGGCCTGGAAGCGAGCGTACGGATCCAGCTCCTGCCACAGCATCGTCAGGTTGGCCGCGAACCTCGGCATGTCAGGGCTCCGGCGCTCGATCCCAGAGCTTGATCAGCGCGGACATGTCCTCGCCGTTCCAGCCGCGAGCCGTCGCCTCGAGAAAGCACTGCTGGGCCAGTCCGCCGAGGAAGAGCGGCACGCCGGCATCCATCGCCTCCGTGTGGATGATCGACAGATCCTTGGCGATCAACCCGACCGGCGTCGCGGGAGTGAAGTCCCGCCCGATGAACCGCGGGAGATTGCGCAGCAGCATCGTCGAGCTGCCGAACGACGTCCCGATGACGTCCTGCACGGTGCTGAGATCGGCGCCGAGCTGAACGGCCATGGCCGCCGCCTCGGCGGAGGCCATCGTGTGCACCGCGACCAGCAACTGGTTGACGAGCTTGATCGCCTGCCCGCTGCCGGTCGGGCCGCAGCGCCGTATCTTGCCGCCGAAGGCCTCGAAGACGGGAAGCGCGCGCGCGAACACATCCTCGTCGCCGCCGACCATCACGGTCAGCGTTCCGGCGTCGGCGCCGGCCGGGCCTCCCGACACGGGTGCATCGAGAAATGACGCGCCCTTTGCGGTGAGCTGGGCCGCGCACCATTGATTGAGCTTGACGCTCACCGTCGAATGGTCGGCGTACAGCTGATCCCCGTGTGCGACCTCCGACATCGATGCGTACACATCGCGAACGCTCGCCTCAGTCGGGAGGGCGGTGAGCACCATCTCAACATCGGCGGCGAGGGCAGCGGGTGACTCGCGAATCGTCGCTCCCTGTTCCCCAAGGGACACGACGCCTGCGTTTCTGGTGCGGCTGCAGATCGACACCTCGTGGCCCGCGCCGAGCAGTCGCTGTGCCATCGGCCGCCCCATCGTGCCGATACCGACGAATCCGATCTTCACTGCTGATGCTGACCCACGTGGTTCGCAATATACAGATCGGCATCGGTCACGCCGATGGCTCGGGATCACGAAGAGGCGCGTCGCGCAACACCTCGCGAGCCACTCGACGCAGCAGCACCCGTGCGTGCAGTCGTGGATCCACATCCGGATCCACGGCCCCGAGCGACCACGTCCGCGCGAACAGCGCGGGCAGTGGATCGACCACGGAGCCGCCTATCGCGACGCAGGTGACGCCCGCGGTCTTCGCCCTCGCGGCAACTTCCGCCGGGGCCTTGCCTGCCGTGGTCTGCGAGTTCGAGCCGCCCCTCGCCGGTGATGACGAGGGCAGCTCCTGAGAGTGCTGCGTCGAGGCCGACCCCGTCGCAGATGAGCTGTGCTCCTGCAAGGAGCTGAGCGCCGGCGAGGGCAAGCCCAAACCCGCAGCCGCCGGCAGCTCCAGACCCGGGAAGCCTCGAGAGATCCTCTCCCCCGGCTGCGGCCGCGACCGCGGCAAGATGCGCCAGCGCGGTCTCGAGATGGCGGATGTCCTGCGGGGCGGCGCCTTTCTGAGCCGCAAACATCATCGCCGCACCGTCGGGACCCAGCAGCGGGCTGCGAATGTCACACGCGACCTCAACCGAGCAGGCTGCGAGCGCAGGGTGCATGGCGGCCAGGTCGATGCGCGCAAGATCCTCGAGCCCGGCGCCGCCGGGGCCGATATCGACGCCGCGGGAGTCGGTGAGCCGTGCCCCCAGCGCCTGCAGCATCCCGGCGCCGCCGTCGGTGCATGCGCTGCCACCGACTCCGACGAGCATTCGATGGGCGCCGGCGTCGAGCGCGATCCGGATGAGCTCGCCGGTACCCCGCGATGTGGCATGGAGCGCGTCGAGCGGCCGCGGGTGAATGCGTCGAAGCCCGGAAGCCTCGGCAAGCTCGACCACCGCCTCACCGGGGCCCAGCCACCCGAGCCTGGCGATCAGCGGGTGCCCGAGCGGTCCGGTGACACGGTGCCGGGTGAGCCTCGCCGCGCTCCCCCGGGCGGCGAGCAGGACGTCGAGCGTGCCGTCCCCGCCGTCGGCGACCGGCACCTCAACGGGGTGCGCACCCGCGTCGCGAACGCCGCGCGCGATCGCCCTCGCGGCCGAGCGTGCGCTCAACGTGCCCTTGAACGCGTTGGGCGCGCACACCACAAGCGGTGCGGCGTTCAGTGGCGCTGACCCACCATCTCGAATGCCTCCCACATCTCGGCGTAGCGTCCCTGGTGCGCGAGCAGCTCATCGTGGGACCCGACCTCGGCGACCCGCCCCTGATGCAGCACGATGATGCGATCGGCGGTCCGCGCGGTCTGCAGGCGGTGCGCGATCACGATCGTGGTGCGCCCGTGCGCCACCTGCCGCATCGCCGCCGCGACATGCGCCTCGGTCGCGAGGTCGAGGTTCGACGTCGCTTCATCAAGGAGGAGCAGCGCCGGGTCGACGAGCTCGGCACGTGCCAGCGCGATGAGCTGCCGCTGGCCCGGACGACAGCGACCGTCCTCGTTCGGACAGCTCGTGGTGATACCCGCCCGAGAGGCGGGCGATGAAGTCGTGCGCGCCGACCGCGCGTGCGGCGGCTTCGACCCGGGCATCCGGTGCGTCGGCGCGGCCATACGCGATGTTGTCCCGGATGCTCCCGGAGAACAGGAACGCCTCCTGCGGCACGTAGCCGAGCTGCCGGCGGAACGCTCGCAGGTCCACCGAGCGCAGGTCGTGATGGTCGGCCTGCACCGATCCTTCGTCAGGGTCGTAGAAACGAGCGACCAGCTTCATCACCGTCGACTTGCCGGCGCCGGTCTCGCCGACGAGCGCGACGGTCTCCCCCACTCCGACCTGGAGGTCGATCTCGCGCAGTGCCTCGGGCGGCTGCTTCCACGCCGCGTCGCGCGACTCCGGCGGACGGGATCCGCGGGTCCGCGGCGTTCGGCGCTTCGCCCTCCGTCGAAGCCCGCCCGGTCGAGGGCCGACGGATACGAGAACCGCACCCTGGCGAAGGCGAGCTCGCCGTGGAGACGTCCCGGATCGACCGGGTCATCGGCCTCCGGCGTGAGCGTGTCGAGCTGCATCAGCTCCGCGATGCGGCCGACGGAGACGCGCGTCTGCTGCCACGCGTCGAACACCTGTGAGAGCTGCTGGATCGGCGAGAAGAACAGGTCGATGTACAGCAGAAAGGCGATGAGCGCGCCCGACGTGAGATCTCCCGAAGCGATGAGATGAGCCCCCACACCGAGGACGATCGCGTCGGCGACCGCCGACACGAACTGGACGAAGGGGAAATACGTTGCGACCAGCCGTTGCGCCGCAACCCGCGTGTCGAGGTACGCGCGTCCGAGACGATGGAATTGGGCCATCGTCGCGCCCTCGTGGACGAACGCCTGTGATTCGCGCACGCCCGACAGGCTCTCCTGGAAGTCCGCGTTGACGATGGCGATGCGCTCGCGCGACAGGCTGTAGAGACGCGCCGCCTTCGCTGCCGGAAGATCGGCGGTGGCGATCGCGAGCGGGACGGCCACCGAGAGCGTGCACAGCCCCAGGTCGGTGTTGATGAGCACGAGCGCCACTCCCACGCCGACGAAGGTGACGATCGAGACGAGCGCGGACAGCAGCCCGTTCTCGATGAGCGACTCGAACTGATCGACGTCGGTCGTCATCCGGGTCATGATCCGGCCGGTCATCTCGCGCTCGTAGTAGTCGAGCGAGAGACGCTGCAGCTGAGCCCAGATGCGGATGCGCAGCGAGAGCATGATCCGCTGGGCCGCGCGCCCGGTGACGAACGTCTCGCCGATCTCGTCGACGAGGTCGACGAGCGTCACGACGAGGAACACCCCCGCGGCGATGAAGAGCACGTCGGTGGATCCCGCCGACACGCCGTTGTCGACGCCGGTCTTCACGAGCACCGGCCCCGCCAGGTTCATCACGCCGTCGATGACGACGAGCAGGAGCCCGAGCAGCAGCGGTCCGGCGGAACTCGCGAAGCAGGCGCACCAGGCTGAAGTGCCGATCGCGACGCGACTCCTGCTCGAGGTCGACCTTGGGCACGTCGCGCACCGGCCGCAGGCGGGCCACACGCGCCAGGAGATCGGGCGTGGGCGCCAGGCTGAGGCGCCAGCCGCTGCCTCCACCCCCCAGGCCGGGTCCGATGCTCGGCGCGCCGATGGTGCGGACGCCGCCGCGACGCACCGCGGCGTACCCGACCCGACGGCGCATCCACGCTGAAGTGGTCGTCCCGTTCGATCGAGCCGCCGCCAGTGTTGCGAGCTGTTCGATCGAGTCGCCGATCCGCTCCGCCTCCTGCTCCTCGAATCCCGACACCAGGTTCCGGTACAGCGCGCTCCGAGCCATGAGCGCGTCGTGGGTACCCTCGTCGACGATCCGCCCTTCATCGAGGACGATCGATCCGCTCGGCAAGATGCAGCGTCGATTTGCGATGCGCGATGAGCAGCGTCGTGCGATCCGCCATCACCCCGCGGAGCGCGTCGTGAATCGCAGCCTCGACCCGAGCGTCGATGGAGCTCGTCGCATCGTCGAGGATCAGGATGCGCGGGTCGTAGAGAATCGCGCGCGCGAGCGCGATCCGCTGTCGCTGCCCACCCGAGAGCGTGAGGCCGCGCTCACCGATCGCAGTGTCATATCCGCGCGGGAGCTCCTCGATGAACTCGTGTGCCTGCGCGGCCCGCGCCGCGGCGACGATCTGCTCGTCCGTGGCATCGGGGCGTCCGTACGCGATGTTGGCGCGCACCGAATCCGAGAACAGGAAGCTCTCCTCGAACACAACGCCGATCTGCCGGCGGAGCGAGCGAAGGCCAACCGCGCGCACGTCGTGGCCGTCGACGAGCACCGTCCCCTCCGTCGGGTCGTAGAAGCGTGAGACGAGCAGCGCCGAGGGTCGACTTGCCGCTGCCGCTCGGGCCGACGACCGCGATCCGCTCACCCGGGTTGATGTGCAGGTCGACTCCCTCGAGCACTGCGCTGCTGTCGCTGTAACGAAAGTGGACGTTCGAGAAGGTGACCTCCCCCCGAAGGACCGGCAGCTCCATCGCGTCGGGGGTATCCGCGATGCTCGGCCGCAGGTCGAGGAGCTGGAAGATGCGCTCCAGCCCTGCGCGTGCCTGCTGGCCGATCGTCAGGACTCCGGCAAGCTGCCGCGCCGGCGCCATGAGCTGTGTGACGTAGGTCGAGAAGGCCAGGAAGGTCCCGAGAGTGATCTGGTGCCGCAGCGCAAGCCACCCTCCCAGCGCGAGGATCGCCACCTGCGCGAACATCGGGATCGCCTCGAGGAACGGCTGATACCGCGACTGGAGCCGGACGGCCCGCATCTGCGAGCCGTAGAGGATTTTGGCGGCGTCGGCAACGCGTTCGAGCTCGCGGTCCTCCTGGGCGAATGCCTTCACCACGCGGACACCGTTCAGGTCCTCGTCGACGATCTGCACCAGGTCCCCCTCCCGCTGCTGGCCGTCCCAGGTCGCCGGGAAGATCCGCCACCGCATCCGGTACGAGACGAAGAGCAGGCTCGGCGCCACCACGAGGCTCACCACGGCGAGCAGCGGCGAGAGATAGATCATGACGCCGAGCGACAGCACCAGCAGGATCACGTTGCTGCTCATGATCGGGAAGAAGTTGAGCAGTCCCTGAATGAGCGTCGAATCGGAGTTGGCGCGAGCGACCAGCTGACCCGTCGGCATTCGGCTCAGGTTCTCGAAGTCCATCGTCTGCAGGTGGTCGTGCATGTCGTTGCGGAGGTCGTACTGGATCTGGAGCGCGACGCTGCCACCGCGGTAACGCCTGACGTACGCGAAACCGAAGCCGGCCGCCGCGAGGCCGAGCAGCAACAGCAGCCACGGCCAGAGCGCCGATGTGTGCGTGATGATGACGCCGTCGACGATCTGCCGCGCCACCAGCGGAACCGCCGTCTGCGCAATGCTCCCGAGCACCGCGGCGCCGACCGAGAGCGCCACGTCGCGCCGGTGCCGGAGCATGTAGCCCCAGAGTCGCCGGATCCACCCCGGCTTCGGGGTTTGCTTGGTCAACCGTGTTCCCTGTTCCGTTGGTATGGCGACGCCGATGCTGAGAACACCACGTTACGCGACGAGGCCGTATCTAGTGCCGCAGCGCGTAGCGGTCCTTCCGGCGCGCAATCCGCCCGGTGATCGCGAGGACTTCGAAGCACCTCCCCGACGACCGGTGCCTCGACGCGTGTCGAGGTCTCAATCTCGGTCGACGTCATCGGATTACGATTCAATGCCGATAGGACCGCGGCAAAATCGGCCGACGAGGGCCGCCATTCGGCCGCGAGCGGAGCAAGGTAGCCACCATGAGCCGCTCCGCCGAGACGGACTGTTTCGGCCATCCCTCCTCCTCACAGGCCCGGGCCACTTGACAGCCACGATGCTCGTAGCGCGCTTAAGATCGGCACCAAAATCGATTAACGGTTGGGTTGCCTCCGGGTTAAGACCGCGTGGCCGGGTGGCCAAACCAGCCCTTGTGCGTGACGGTGGCTGCCCTTGGTCAGACCTCAGGTTCGGGATGGACGGGGCCTCACCACGACCGCTCCGATGAGGCAGATCACGGCGACGATGGCGAGCACGACGCCGCGACTCGTGTGGTGAATGGGGCGGCCAGACGAGAGGAAGTCCGTCTTCTGGGTAAGGTAAAGGATCGCGACCGCGGCGCACACCACCGCGACGACCACCAACGCGATCGTGAGTAGCCGGTTTCCTTGCATTCCAAGTCTCCCCATGAACGGTACGCTCAGGTCGTGGAACTGCCCCCGGGAGCAAGCACCGCGAGAGTGGCAGAGTAGCCGGATGGATGGCCCTCGCGCCCCGCACGCGCAGGCGGACCGGAGCGGCCACCGTTCAGAATCGTCGGCGGCCTATCGCCGCATACGCGTCAGGCATGGTAGAGTCCTCGCCAAGACTGTGCTGAGGAGGGGACTGATGATTGGGGAAGGTGTCGCCGCGCCACGCGGCACCCGAGCACTTCGTTTCGGCATCGCGGCGTTGCTAGTCGCCATACCAGCGTTGACCTGCGCTCTTGCCGATGCGACTCCATCTCTGGCAGCCACCCCGCCCCCCCACATCATGGTGATCGTGATGGAGAACGAGGGGTACTCGCAGATCATCGGCAACACTCAAGCTCCGTACATCAACTCGCTGGCGACCACGTATGCTTCTGCAACCAATTGGTTCGGGTTGCAGGACAGCAGCCTCGCCGACTACATCGCGTTGATCTCCGGCACGACGGGGACATACAGCGCCACGACCCTAGTCGAGGAGCTCGCCGGCGCGGCGATCCCGTGGAAGGCGTACATGGAGGACATGCCCTCCGTCTGCTACACGGGCAAGGGCATTGGCAACTACTCGAAGCTCCACAATCCCTTCGTGTATTTCAAGAAGATCCGCACCAATCCGGCCCTCTGCGACAACGTCGTCCGCGTCGCCACGCCGTTGAACGGGTCGTCGCCAATGATCTCAGATCTCAACAGCAGCACCCCTCCCGACTTCGTGTGGTTGACGCCCAATGAGTGCGACGACATGAACTCGAAGTGCCCGCCCGCGAACAACCACATCAAACAGGGCGATCAGTGGCTGAGCACCGCTATCCCGTTGCTGCAAAGCACGTCCTGGTATACGCAGGGAAACGGCATCATCATCATCACCTGGGATTCGGCCACCAAGGCGGACCAGTCCGGTTGGAACACCGGGACCGGCGGGCACGTCCCGACCATCGTGGTATCCGCCAAATCGGCCGGCCACTTCACGAGTGGCGGCAACCACTACGGAACGTTGCGAGCCATTGAAGAGGCATACGGCGTCGGACTCCTTGGAGCCTCAGCGAACGCGGCCAACGGAGATCTCACCCCTGCCTTCGGCTAGCATCACGAGCTGACGACGTCCGGCCGCTCGCGTCGACAGCGACTCCGGCTGAGTCATCCGAAGTATCCGGCCACGTCCCCGTTCGCAAGGCTTTGCGCCGCGCCAAGCAACGACAGGCCGAACGCCTCTTCAATCGAGCGAAGAGTGCCGTAGAGGTTCCCCCGGATGGCGACCGCTCCCCGACCCCTCGCCTTGCTCGAGATGACCACCATGGGGACCTGCCCGCCCATCGGCGTTGACTGCGGATCGTTCTCATCCATCGTCACGATGACGGTGGCGTCGCCGCGGATGAACCAGGGCGAAGCGAGGATGGGAGCAAGGTTGCCCCTGAGCCAGGCATCCCCCTGCTGAACTGAGCCGTTGTGCATGTCGTCACCGAGGTTGGGGCTGATCCACACAAAGTCGGGTGGGGTTCGGCTCCCGAGGGTGGCGAGGAGGCCGGCACTTCCGGGGTAGGGATCGTCATGACAAGGGCTCGAGGCGCCGGTGTAGTAGACGAAGGGGTTGTGCACACGCGTGTACTCGCCGCTCATCGCTCCGCCGTAACAGGCGTACGGCATCGACTCCATGTACGCGTCCCAGGGGACACCCGCAGCCGCCAGCTGAGTACCGAGATGAGACGCGTTGATACCGGTGCCGCAGCCGTCGCTCGAGCACCCTTGCGTCGATCCGCTCGTGATCGCTAGATAGTTGGGCAGGCTCGGGTGGCCAATGCCCTCCCATGCCGTGGCACTCATGTACTGCGCGGCCAGCGAGCAAAGGTATGGGTCGGCCGAGCAGGAGCCGAGGGTGGCCGCGTAACCCTTGTTCTCCAGCATGACCAGGAGCACATGAGGCCGGGAAGGGACCACGGTCGGGTGACCGGGAGGCGGCGCGGTCGACCGCGGATGCGGCATCGGCCTCGGCGACGGTGATGGTGCTGTCGGGGACTGCGTGGGAGCAGGGGTGTTGGTGGCGGCGACGGTCGGCGCGGGGGTGGGGCTTACGCTGGGCATCGGGACGCTGCTGTTGCCGCAAGCACCAAGCAACGTTGCGACGACCACGATGGGCCAGGCCCTGGTCACCGGCCTCGTGGCTCCCTCCTCCCATCAAAGGCTTGCGATGGTCGGCCTGTTCGGCCCGCCCGCCAGGAGCGCACACGATACTGCAAGGATGCCCGTAATTGTGAGGCCGGGATTGCCTTGGAGAGGTTGACTCGACCCGCTCGCGGTCGAGCACCCCAAAGCAGGCACAGCGCCCCTCGCTGGGACGGGTACATCGGCGGGTTTGCCATGGGTCTTTGGTAATCAAGTTCGGCGAGCCATGAGGTCGTTGCGTTTCCACCATATTCGCTTGTCTCGATCTGACCACTGTGAATCCGAGCTTGCAGATTCGAACTCGGAGCCCACAGCATGCGACACACCACTCGGTCGCTCAGGTTTGCAGCCGCGAGCGCGGCCCTGGTGGCGACGATCGTCCTGCCCGCCCTCACCGCCAGCGCCAAAGGCACGGCCCCGAATCAGTGCGCGGCAACCGCGGGCGCGAGCGCCGCGACAATACAGGCCGAGGTGGAAGCATGCGCAGGTCGCGTCGTCACGCTGGCCGCAGGCACGTATGACCTCACCGACCATGTCGTTCTCGATCGCCCCGTCACCATCGACGGAGCCGGGTCGGCCAGCACGTTCCTCGTTCAAGAGAGCCGTATCAACATCTTTCAGGTGACCGCGCCCGGGGTCACGGTCGAGAATCTGAACGTGAACACGGCGACCTACAATCCGGGCGTACCGCCGCAGCAGAAGAACCCGGTCCCTGCCACCATCTATTCGTCGCAGAGCAACACGCATGTGATCAACGTCACGTCTGAAGCTGGCTTCGGGTTCGGTATGCGGTTCACCGGCCCCCGGCCGTGTGAGTCGTACCCAACCACGGGTACCGTGATAACGAACGTGATCAGCACGAACACGGGCACCGGGGGCTTCACCGCGCTGGACATCGATTGCACGAACGGCGCGATCCTCACCAACGTGACAATCCACGGTGACTACATCGCATTCTATGAAGATGAGAACGTCACGATGAATGGAGAGACCTACACCGCCGGTCCCTACGAGGCAGGGATGTGCGGGGCCGACTGGTATGTCTCCGGTCCAGCGAATGCCGTGACACTGACGAATATCGTCACGCACAACGGAAAGGGCATCGCCAGGAACAACCGCCACGGCATCGTCACGAACTTGAGCATCACCGGCGAGACGTTCACGGCAGGCGACGCCTGTACCCGCGGGCTCTGAGGGCATCCTTCGGGCAAAGGCGGGCATCGTCGGCCGGCGATGACAATGCCCCTGGATCGCCGCCGGGATTCCGAGGGGTGACGCCGACGCTGGATTTGCGCTATTCTCTCCGTGGCTACTGGTGATAGAGGGGGCCATTGGAGGGGGATACCATGCGACGAGGGATTGCTCTGGCCGCGCTGTGCTGCACGGGGATCTTGGTGTGCTTGCCCGCGACGGTCGCTGCCTCGACCCTCGGCGATTGGGGCACGTTTCACGGTGACGCCCTGCACGACGGCGTCTCGCCCGACACCTCGATCGGCGCGGCGCATGCTCCGAAGCTGGCCGTGCAATGGGCACACACGATTGACGGCTCCCCGATCTACGCGTCGCCGATGGCCGTGTTCAATGCGGGCCTCGGCGAGAACCTCGTCTATGAGGTGAGCGTCGCCGGCACCGTCGAGGCCTTGGATGCCGCCACTGGAACGCCGGTGTGGACGCAGAGCGTCGGGCCTGGAGTCGTCGACTCGCCGGCCATCGATGGCAACTCCCTCTATATCGGCACGGATGGCGGCGTCCTGGCGGCACTCGACGCGACGACCGGATCTCCGCAGTGCACCTATCAGCTGCCCATCTTCGCCCCCGAGACGACTCCTGGCCGGATCGAGTCGTCCCCGGTGGTCGGCCACGACTCCACCGGCCCGATCGTCTATTTCGGGGATACGGGCCAGTCCGAGTCCCTCAACCACGGGCACGAATGGGCAATCAACGGCGCGGGGAACAATGCCGGCAGTTGCGCCCTGAAATGGGTGCACGACCTGGGCTCGAAGTCCACCTCCAAACACAGCGGGACATGGTCACCGCCGGCTCTGGTCGTCGACAGCACCGGTCGTACGCTCGTGGTGTTCGGGACCGGGCAGCCCGACGATGCGGTGTACGCCCTCGATGCCAGCAACGGCTCCCAGTTGTGGCAGTTCCAGACGGTCACGAACTTCCCTGACGCTGATGTTGGGGCCGGTCCGACGATCAGCGCGCCGGGAGTCAACGGCCTCGCCGACGGAGCCGTGTACATCGACGGCAAGGACCGGATCGAGTACGCGATCGACCTGCTGACCGGCGCCCAGCTCTGGACGTTCGATATGGGTGCGAACGCCGGCAGCGCGGTCAACTCCGTGTCCTGTGCAGCGCTCGTCGGGAACATGGTCGTGGTGACCTACGCCAAGTACGTGTACGTGTTCAATGCGACCACCGGAGCAATGATGATGCGGTCGGTGGCGATGGCCGGAAACACGCTCGCTTCGGTCGTTGTCTCCGGCGCCCCCGGAGATCAGGTGGTGCTCATCGGAGATCTGAGCGGCCGGGCGTACGCCTTCCGCCTCAGCGACCTCGCGAAGCTGACGACGATTCGAATCTCGAAGATCACAGCAACGAGTTCCCGTGCTCCAGCTGTCAAGAGCTCAGCCTCCGCGATCGCGTCGTCCTTCGCGGTGTCAGATGGCATGGCGTTCGTCGCTGGGGAGAACGGGATTGTCTACGGCCTGGCATGACCGCGGCGTCTCAGCGCGGTCGCGGGTGATCTCATCGAACCGTTCAGCACTGAGGGTCACCTGAAACGGCGGGTCCGAGTCAAGTTGAGGGATTGGGCATGAGAGGAAGTGGGGAACGCTCGTCGGGGCGTGACCGGGCAACCATCGCAGGGGTGTAGCGTTGTCTGCACGCGTCGATTCTCGCCGTGGTCTGCGCAGCCACGGCGATGGCAACTGGTGGGTCGACCCGAGCGGAAGCAGCCGTTTCCGACAATTGGGCCATGTTCCATCGGGATCAGCAGCATCAAGGGGTGTCGCCGGACGTCTTTCCGGGCGCCTCGAAGGTGTCGTCACTCTCGCTCAAATGGAAGACCGCCGTACCCGGCAGCACGACAGGGCTGCTCGGGTCGCCTGCGGTCGTGTACAACTCGACCCTCGGCAAGTACGTGGTGTATGAGGCGAGTCAGGGGTCCCACAGCACCCTCATGGCGATCGACGCCGCGACCGGAGTGCCCGTCTGGTCCACGAAGCTCACCGGATCGGTCCGGGACTTCCCCGCCGTGTCTGGCAACACGGTGTATGTCGCGAGCCACGATCAGCGGCTGTATGCCGTCAACGCCACCACCGGCCTGATCATCTGCACCTACACGACCACGGGCATGATCGAGGCGTCGCCGGCGGTGGGCGATGTCGACGGCACCGGTGACGTGGTGTTCTTCGGCGACATCGGCCAGGGCGAGAAGGTCAACGCCGGTCACGAATGGGCGATCAATGGCGTCGGCAACAGCAACGGCGAGTGCACCCTCAAATGGTCGTTCAACAACTTCGCGGTCACCGATGGAGGCACGCGAACCGGGAGCTGGTCCTCTCCAGCCCTCGTCCAGGATGCAAGTGGACGATGGCTCGTCGTCTTCGGTTCGACAAATCCCGACAACGCCGTCTACGCGCTCGATGCCGCCACCGGGGCCGAGATCTGGCATTTCACCACCAAGACGACGGGCGACTCCGACGTCGGCGCGGGGCCGACGATCAGCGTGCCCGGGGCGAACGGTTTTGCGGATGGGGTCGTCTACGTCGATGGGAAGGACCAGGTCGAGTACGCGCTGGACCTGGCGACAGGCGCGAGCATCTGGCAGTTCAACCTCAAGAAGAATGCGGGAAGCGGAGCCAAGGCGATATGCACAGCGGCGCTCGTCGGAACCAATCTCATCATCACGTACAACCAGTATGTCTACGATCTCAACGCGGTCAACGGGTCTTTGACCTGGCGCAGCCAGGCGACGGGGACGGCCGACTTCATCGCGTCACCTGCAATCTCAGGTGGCTCCGGAGATCAGGTGATTCTGGCCGGTGATCTCGCCGGGACGGAGCACGGATACTCGCTGGCCACGGGCGCTCAACTGTTCACCCTCAACGAGGGAGCTCCCATCTTCTCGTCGTCAGCGATTGCAGGCAGCATGGTGTTCTTCGCGAGCCTGGATGGCAACGTCTATGCACTGGGCTGATTCTCCAACGGAGACGCGCCGCCCGGTGTCATCCTCCCTTCTCTCCGCGAAGTCGGGCGTCAGCAGCTGCGCGCACAGCGGCATCGGTGGAGTGGGCACCAGTTGACATCGCGCCCTGCCGACGCTACGCTGCTCCGGTCGTGCAGACCTCCGTGCGCCTCGCCAAAAAAGCCACCTCGCTCCCGAGGAGTGGGTTTCTCCGCGCACGGATGAGGTGACGGCACACACGTAGACCGGATCAGATTCCGCGAAGAGCCCCTTCCTCGAAGGGGCTCTTTTCTTTTGTCCATCAACCCACACACAGGCATTCATGAGCATCACCTCCTTCCGCATCATCGACAGCACGCTTCGCGAAGGCGAGCAGTTCGCGCTCGCCCATTTCACGCTCGACCAGAAGCTCGCGATAGCGGCGGCGCTGGACCGGTTCGGCGTCGACTACATGGAGCTCACGTCCCCGGTGGCGTCACCGAGCTCCGAGGCCGACCTCCGCCGCCTGGCACGCGCCGAGCGGAACTTCAAGCTGCTGACCCATGTGCGGTGCAGCCTCGACGACGCGAACCTCGCGATCGACACGGGTGTCGACGGCGTCGACGTGCTCATCGCCACGTCCTCCCGCCTGCGTCCGGTCTCGCACGGCATGAGCATCGGCGAGATCATCGAGGTCGGCAGCGCGGTGGTCACCGCGATCCGCCAGGCGGGTCTCGAGGCGCGCTTCAGCACCGAGGACTCGTTCCGCTCCGACCCGGACGACCTCGTGCGCATCTACCGGGCGATCGATCGCGCCGGCACCGATCGAGTGGGGCTCGCCGACACGGTCGGTGTGGCAACGCCCTCGCAGGTGTACGACCTCGTCTCACTGGTGCGCCGCAACGTCGGCTGCGACATCGAGTTCCACGCGCACGACGACACCGGGTGCGCGGTGGCGAACGCGCTTGCGGCCCTCGAGGCGGGAGCAACCCATATCGACACCACTGTCCTCGGGATCGGCGAGCGCAACGGCATCGTTCCCCTCTCGTCGATGATGGCCCGCCTCCACACGCTGCAACCGGAGCTTGTCGATCACTACCGGCTCGAGATGCTGCCGGAGCTCGACGAGATGCTCGCCGGCATCCTCGGCGTGGCCATCCCGTTCAACGCCGCGGTGACCGCGCCCACCGCCTTCCATCACAAGGCGGGCATGCACACCAAGGCGGTGCTCGCCGATCCTGGTTCGTACGAGGTGCTCGATCCCGCGCGATTCGGGCGGGAGCGAAGCATCCTGGTGGGCCACCGGCTGGCTGGGCACCACGCTGTCGGCGATCGCGCGTCCGCGCTCGGTGTCGACCTCGACGACGAGCGCCTCCGCCGCCTCACGGCCGAGGTGAAGCGGCGCGGTGACGATGGCCCGATGGAGAGCGACGACCTCGATGCGTTGATCATGAACTGGGCACAGGCCTGAGGAGGGGCAGACAAACATGGGAACTCTGACCGAGGAACTGTTCAGCCGGCGTCTCGGACGCGCGGTGCGCGCCGGCGACACGGTGATCGCCGACGTGGACGTCGCGGCAGCGCACGACGTCACCGGACCGCTCGCCATCGAGGCGTTTCGATCGCTGGAGCTGCCCCTCTGGGACCCGGACAGGATCGTGTTCAACTTCGACCACGTGATGCCGGCGAACACCGTCGCCGCCGCCGAGTTGCATCGCGTCATCCGCGAGTTCTGCGTCGAGCACGCGATCACCAACCTGTTCGCCGAAGGCATCTGCCATCAGGTGATGATCGACCGACGGCTCGCCCGCCCCGGCGGTGTCGTCGTCGGCGCGGACTTCGCACACCACCACCTACGGTGGTCTCGGGTGCTTCGCGACCGGGCTCGGATCGACCGATATCGGCGTCGTGTTCGCCACCGGCAAGACGTGGTTCCGCATCCCCGAGACGATCCGCATCGACGTCCGCGGGGCGTTGCCGCAGGGCGTCTACGCAAAGGACCTGGCGCTTCACGTGATCCGCAACCTCGGCGCGGACGGCGCCGACTACTGCGCGGTGGAATGGACCGGCGAGGCGGTGCGAGCGATGAGCGTTGCCGATCGGCTGACGCTGTGCAACCTCAGCACCGACTTCGGCGCCAAGACCGGGCTGGTCGAACCGGATGAGACGACCATGCGGCACGCCGGCGGCGACGCGGTCGACCTCCATCCGGTTCGCCCCGAGTACGCACGGACGCTGGTGGTCGATGCGGACGCGCTGCGGCCGCAGGTCGCGGTGCACCCGAGCATCGACAACGTCCACGACATCGACGATGTGGTGGGCACCCCGCTCGACGAGGTCTTCATCGGCAGCTGCACCAACGGGCGGCTCAGCGACCTCGCGCTGGCGGCCGAGATCCTCGCGGGACGCAGCGTGCACCCGCGAACGCGCACGGTCGTGGTTCCCGCGTCGCGCGGCGTGTATCTCGACGCGCTCGCAGCGGGATACATCGAGACGTTCGCCCATGCCGGCGCGCTGGTGCTCAATCCAGGATGCGGTCCGTGCCTCGGCAGGCAGCACGGCGTCGTCGGCCCGGGCGAGCGGGTGCTGTCCACGAGCAACCGCAACTACCCGGGTCGCATGGGCAGCCCTGACGCCCAGATCTTCCTCGCGTCGCCGGCGGTCGCCGCGGCGTCGGCGGTGGCCGGGTCGATCACCGATCCCGCAACACTGGGGGAACGGTGATGAGCGGCCGCGTGTTCCTGCTCGGCGACGGCATCAGCACCGACGCGATCATGCCCGGCCGGTACAACGTGACCACCGACCCGGACGGCCTGCGGCGCGCATGCCTCATCGAGGCGCGTCCGGACTTCGTCGAGGACGTGCAGCCCGGCGACGTCATCGTCGCTGGACGCAACTTCGGATGCGGCAGCTCGCGCGAGCACGCACCGCTGGCCATCAAGCAGAACGGCATCGCGGCGGTGATCGCCGCGGGCTTCGCGCGCATCTTCTATCGGAACGCGGTGAACATCGGCCTGCCGGTGATCCGGTGCGCCGAGGCACATCGAGTGCTCCGCGACGGCGATCGCGTGTCCGTCGACACGCTGAGCGGCGAGATCACGGGACCGTCGGGAACGCTGCACGGCGAGCCGCCCTCGGGCGTCGCGCTCCGCATCATCGAGGCGGGGTCGTTGGTGGGACTGATCAGACAGGGCGGCTGGGCGGCCGTCGAGGAGGTGCGAGGTGTGTCCTGAATGCGATGCGACGGTGGCGCTCCGCGGCGGCGTCGAGCGCGGCGAGGTCGTCTCGTGCCCGGACTGCAATGCCGAGCTCGAGGTGATCCGGGTCGACCCGCCGTACCTGGTGCTCGCGCCGCCCGAGGAAGTTGACTGGGGTGAGTAGACGTGTGCGTGTCGGGATGCTCTGCTCGCGCATGCGCGTCGAGGAGAAGCTGTTGCGGGACGCCCTCGCGCACCGCGACATCGACGTCGACGTCGTGGATGATCGCGAGCTGACCCTCACGCTCGCGCAGCCGCTGCGCGAGTGGGACGTGGTCCTCGAACGGAGCCTGTCGCAGACGCGCGGGCTCGCCGCGCTGCGAGTCGTGGAGTCGTGGGGTGTCCCGACGGTGAACCGCCATGCGGTGGTGGCCGCGTGCGCGAGCAAGCTCGACACGTCGGCGCTCCTCGAGGCGGCCGGTGTGCCCACCCCGCCGACGGCGGTGGCATTCAGCCCCGAGGCCGCGCTCCGAGCCACGGAGGACCTCGGCTACCCGGTCGTGCTGAAGCCGGTGACGGGTTCCTGGGGCCGGCTCCTCGCGCGGATCAACGGGAGGGACGCCGCGGAAGCGCTCTTCGAGCACAAGGCGCTGCTCGGGGGTCCGGAGCACTCGATCTTCTATCTGCAGCGTCACGTCGACAAGCCGGGGCGGGACATCCGCGCCTTCGTTGTCGGCGACGAGGTGATCTGCGCCATCTATCGCGAATCGGAGCATTGGGTGACCAACACGGCGAGAGGCGCGAGCACGCGCAACTGCCCGGTCGGCGCCGATCTCCGCGCAATCACACTGCGCGCCGCCGCCGCCGTCGGTGGCGGGGTCCTCGCGGTCGACCTGCTCGAGGACGGCGACCGGCTCCTCGTCAGCGAGGTCAACGCGACGATGGAATTCCGCAACTCCATCGACGTGACCGGTGTCGACATCCCCGGACGCGTCGCCGATCACGTCTGCGCGGTCGTACGGGGCGCAGCGGCCGGTGCCGGGGTCTGACGTGACGTCGAGTGCAGCCGTCCGATCGCGGACCCGTATCGACGCAGCCGGCCTGCTCACCGAAATGCTCGCGGTGCCGAGTCCGAGTGGCGGCGAGGGCGCGCTTGCCGCACTGCTCGTCTCGCGCCTCCTCCCAGCCGGCTTCGATGTGGCGGTCGATGGCGCGGGCAATGTCGTGGCGGGCTGGGGTGATGGACCGAGGACGATCGCGCTGGTCGGACATCTCGACACCGTGGCCGGGCACATCGCGGTGCGTCGTGACGGCGACGTGCTCCATGGACGTGGGGCGGTGGACGCGAAGGGCCCGCTAGCGTCGGCTATCGCGGCCGTCAGCCGTCAGCGCTCGGACGCGGGATTGCGGTACGTGGTGGTCGGTGCCGTCGAGGAGGAATCGACGTCGCGTGGCGCCCGCCACCTCGCCACCACGATGAGCGCTCCCGACGGCCTCGTCATCCTCGAGCCGAGCGGGTGGGATGCGGTGACGATCGCGTACAAGGGAAGCCTCCGTCTCCACTGGCGCATCGAGCAGGAGCACGCGCACGGTGCCGGACGTGAGCCGAGCGCTCCCGACCGTGGTGTCGCCCTCGTGCGCGCGCTTCAGGACCACGCGCGAGCCGCGAGCGAGTCCGCAGGAGTCTTCGAGTGCGTCGACGTTCGCGTGCTCAGGTTCGATTCCCAAAGTGACGGGCTCATCGACCGAGCAACCGTCGACATCGGCATCCGCACCCCGCCAGCATGCGATGTCGACGCACTGATCGACGTCGCTCGCTCCGCTTCGAGCGGAGGTGACCTAGCCGTCGTCGGGCAGGAGCCCGCCATCCGCACGGATCGGAGCAGCGCCCTCGCCCGTGCATTCACCCGCGCCATCCGCGCCGGCGGTGGAGCGCCGCGCTTCAAGCTCAAGACCGGCACGTCGGACCTCAACATCCTGGCGCCGGCATGGCGCTGCGAGGCAGTGGCGTATGGACCGGGCGACTCGAGCCTCGACCACACCCCGCACGAGCACGTCTCAATCGCCGAGCTCGAGCGCGGCGTCGACGTGCTCGATCGCGTGTTGGGCGAGCTGTGATCCGCGCGGCGGTCGTCGGCGGCGCGGGCTACGCCGGTGGCGAGCTGCTCCGCCTGCTCACCGGTCACCCCGAGGTTGACCTGGTGCAGGTCACCTCCGAGCGCCTCGCCGGGAAGCCCGTCGCAACCGTGCATCCGCCGCTGCGCAACCGGACCGAGCTGCGCTTCTCCTCACGTGACTCGCTCGAGCCGGCTGACGTCGTGTTTGTCGCGATGAGCCATGGTGAGTCGAGCGGTGCGATCGGGCCGTTGCGCGCTGCCGCACCGGTGGTGATCGATCTCGGCGCGGACTTCCGCCTGCGCGACGCGGCGGACTACCCGCGTTGGTACGGATGGGCACACCCGTCGCCGGAGCTGCTCGGCGCCGCGGTCTACGGCCTTGCCGAGCTGCACCGCGCGGAGATCGCCTCCGCGGCGCTCATCGCCACGGGTGGCTGCCTCGCGACCGCGTCGATCCTCGGTCTCCTCCCCCTGGCGTGCGCGGGGGTTCTCGACCATCAGGTCCCCCTCGTCGTCGAGGCGAAGGTCGGCTCATCGGCCGCCGGGGCGCAGCCGGGAGAGGCAACCCACCACGCGCACCGCAGCGGCGAGCTGCGCTCGTACGCGCCGACGGGGCACCGGCACACCGCGGAGATTGCGCAGGAGCTGCGCGTCGGATCCACCGGCCCGGCGGTGTCGTTCTCGGCAACCGCGGTCGAGGCGGTGCGTGGCGTGCTGGTCACAGCGCACGCGTTTCTCACCAGCGACCTCGACGATCGGGCGCTGTGGCAGCTCTACCGGTCGCGGTACGCGTCCGAGCCGTTCGTGCGCATCGTGAAGTCGCGCACCGGCCTGCACCGGTCACCCAATCCGAAGCTGCTCTCGGGCACCAACTACTGTGACGTCGGCTTCGAGCGCGACCCGCATTCGCGTCGCGTCGTGGTCACCGCCGCGCTCGACAATCTCGTCAAGGGGTCCGCCGGCCAGGCGGTGCAGGCGTTCAACGTGCGGCACGGGTTTCCCGAGAGGCTCGGCCTCGAATTCAGCGGCCTGTACCCGATCTGATGATCGTCGTCAAGATCGGTGGCAGCGTGCGGCGGGTCGATCCGCTCCTGCACGATATCGCCGCGACCACCGAGCAGGTCGTCGTCGTGCATGGCGCGAGCCGTGACCTCGACGACCTCTCGACACGTCTCGGCAGTCCACCACAGATGGTGCAGTCGGCGCGCGGCGATGTCAGCAGGTTCACCGATGCGACGACGATGGACCACTTCCTGATGGCCTACGCGGGGAAGGCGAACAAGCGAATCGTCGAGCGTCTGCGCCAGCTCGGTGTCGACGCGTTCGGGCTGTGCGGTCTCGACGGCGGGGTGGTACGCGGAACGCGACGCCCGGATCTCCGCATCAGTGTCGACGGCCGTGCCCGGGTGCTGCACGACAACCATGTGGGGAGCATCGACTCCGTCGACGCCGAACTGCTGCGCAGCCTGCTCGGGCGCGGGCTGACCCCGGTCATGTGTCCTCCGATTGCCGCCGAGGATGGAACCGCGATCAACGTGGACGGCGATCGTCTCGCCGCGGAGATCGCCGTCGCGCTCGGCGCAACGCGCCTGATGGTGTTCGCGGACACGCCCGGCCTTCTGCGCGACCCCCGCGATGAGACGACGCTGATCGGCCGCCTCTCGGCACCCGAGGCGGAGGGCCTGATTCCGGCGATCGGCGGCCGCGCGCGTGTGAAGCTGCGCGCCGTGGCCGAGGCGCGCCTTCGTGGAGTCGGAGCGGCGTGCATCGCCGACGGGCGCGCCGCCCGCCCGCTGTTCAACGCCATGGCGGGCGCCGGCACGTGGGTGCGGTAGGGAGGTCGCACTCCATGCGCGGAATCACACACCTCCCCAACGCCCCCATCCCACGGACACTAGAATGCGGCCTGCGCCGCACGGGTTGCCGAGGAGGGACACCGCCATGACACGGAGCCGGTGGGCCGGAATCGGACGACGGCTGGGCGTCTCCGCCATCCTCGTACTCGTGGCCGGCGCCGTCGCGGCACCGGTCCGCGTCGCCGGTGACCGGCCGTCACGCGCCGTGACGAGCCCCTCGAATGCAGACGATTGGCCGATGCTCCAGCACGATGCGACGCACTCAGGGTTGTCCACCGACCCAGCCGTCGGTGCGACCGCGGCGGCCGAGGGCCTGGCACTCAAATGGAAGGTGCCGGCGGGGAGCGGGATGCAGTCGACCCCTGCGGTCGTCTACAACGCGACGCTCGAACAAGACGCTCGTCTACGTCGAGACGATGAACAACACGCTCCTCGCTCTCGACGCTGCTTCAGGCGCGACGATATGGTCGTATACCGCAGGCGAGTCCGATCAACGCGTATTCCTCCCCCACGGTGTATCAGAACACCGTGTACGTCGGGGGATCCGCCGACCACACGATGTGGGCGATCGATGCGACGACGGGTGCCCTGCAATGCAGCTTCGCGACGACGGGCCGCATCTTCGACGGGCCTGTTGGTCACGGATCTCGGGAGTGGACCAGAGGTCTTCTTCGGCGACACCGGGCTGACCGAGTCCAACAACAAGGGCCACGAGTGGGCGATCACCGGCGTGGGCAATCCCCTGGGCGCGTGCAAGTTGATCTGGTCGTTCAATGCCTGGGGATTCACGAATGGCGGCACCCAGACCGGGTCGTGGGCCCCTCCGGCTCTCGCATATGACGCCAACGGACGTCCGCTGCTCGTGTTCGGCAGCAGTCAGCCGGACTCCTCGTCTACGCCCTCGACGCCCGCACGGGAGCGCTCGTGTGGCGCTACAACACGTCCACCACGGGTGACCACGATGTCGGCGCCGGAGCATGCATCACGGCGCCGGGCGTCAACGGCTTTGCCGACGGTGAGGTCTACATCGACGGAAAGGATCAGGTGTTGTACGCACTCGACCTCATGACCGGAACCCTGAGTTGGTCCTTCAACATGCAGGCCGCGATCGGGGTCAAGGTCAGCAATTCCGTGTCGACACCGGCTTGCGTCGGTTCGAGTGTCTATGTCGGATTCGGATATGGGGTCTGGGCGTTCGATGCTGCCACCGGCGCAGAGCATTGGTACAGCGGGACCAGTCATCCGGTCAGCGGCGTCGTTCTCAGCTCCCCCGCCATCGCGGGGTCGGCGGGTGACCAGGTGATCTACTCGAACGATGGTGGCGGCGCCATCACCGCCTACCGGCTCACCGACGGCGCGACACTCTGGAGTTACCTCACGTCGATGCCGATGTACGGGTCGGCCGCGGTGTCCGATGGGCAGGTCTTCTTCGGCGGTCTGGACGGCAACGTCTACGCCTTCGGACCGGCCACGGGCGCCATCTCCGGCACCGTGACGGACGCCGGCACACAAACGCCGATCGATGGCGCGACCGTCAGCTGCACGTGCAGTGTCAGCAGCGTCACCACCGACATGAGCGGGGATTACTCGTTCACCGGCGTCGCCGTTGCGAGCGATTACTCCCTGTCGTTCTCAGCAACCGGCTATGCACCACAGACCTTCAACAACGTCAGCGTGGCGGCCGGCACCACGACGACTGAGAACGCGCAGCTCGCCCTCGGGTTGGGGGGCGAGATCAGCGGCCAGGTGACCGATGCCACGGCGACGGGGAATCCGGCACTTCCCGGCGTGACCGTGGAATGCACGTGCCAGGGCGGGAGCGCGACCACTGACTCGCTCGGGAGCTACTCCTTCACCGGCCTTCCAGCCGGCAGCTACTCGATGACCTTCGCGGCGGCAGGCTTCGTGCCCGATCAAGTCGACAACGTCTCCGTGAGCGCCGGGGGGACCACCACCATCAACGCCGCGCTCACCGAGGACGGCGCCATCAGCGGAACGGTCACTGACGCGAAGACCGGCAACCCCGATCGCCGGCGCGACCGTTGGCTGCACTTGCCAGGCGCGAGCACGCTGACGAACAGCACTGGTAGCGTATGCCTTCACGGATGTGGTCCCGGCCGCCTACGACGTTTCGGTGAGCGCGTCCGGCTACGCGCCTGCGTCGAGCAGCGGCGTGGTCGTCAACGCCGGCGCAGCGACCACGCAGAACTTCGCACTGACCGCCAACGGCCACACGGTGATCTTCGCCGACGGGTTCGAGAGCGGCAACTTCTCGGCCTGGACCACCGCCAAGGGCCTCGTCATCGAGAGCACCCGGGTTCATTCCGGTTCGTTTGCGGCTCGTGTCAACACCACCCGTGGTGGCGGCTTCGCGCGCAAGACTCTGCCCTCGACGTATACGGCCGGTTACGGACGGGTGTGGTTCGACGTCAGCAGCGCCTCATACTGACGCGATGCTGTCGGCCGCGCGGGCTCGCGAGGTGCTCTGCCTCGGGATCCTTGTGACGGCGTTGGCGGCCGTGACAGGCGCGGGCCACGCTCTCGCCGCCGAGACGGTGACGGTCACGCCGTCAACCGGCTTGCATGACGGTCAGGCGGTACGGGTGGAAGCCGACGGATACACGCCCGGCAAGCAGCTGGTGGTCACTGAGTGCTCGGCTGTGCCGAATGCTTCAGCGTCGGACTGCGCCGTTGCGGATGCGCAGTTCGCGAGCGCCGACTCCGACGGACGGATCGACGTCACCGTCACCGTCCACGCCGGACCGTTCGGGCTCGATCACATCCGGTGCGACGTTTCCCCGGGGTGCATCATCTCGGTGACGGATATCGCGTTCACGCCGACGGAGTTGGGGACCGCGCCCATCCAGTTCGTCGCCGGGGCACGCTCGACCCCAAGCGAGTCTGGCGTCGCACCGTCCACCGGGTTCGATCTCTCGGTGTTGCTTGCGGTGGTGCCACTCCTCATCGGTGGTGTGTGGACCGCGGCAATGCTCCGATGGGTCCGACCACCGGCGATCCTTCCGCTCGTCTCGGGGGGCGTGCTGCTGGCCGGCACCGCGACCGCGCAGGTGTACGTGCTCGTCACCGCTGCAGGAGACGCGTCCGGACTGAACGCCGCATCGCAGTACGCCGCGGTGGATCTTGCGATCGACGCGATCGGGATCGCGGTGGTTGTTGCCGCGGTTGCCCTCAGACGCCGACCTGCTTCCCGACCGCGCCGGCGTGCGGCCGGCTGGCTCGCGGCGTTGGTGCTTCCTGCAGGCCTGCTGCTCATCATCCCGGCTGTTTCCACCCTGGGTGGCGGACCTCAGAGTGAGGGCGGGGGCGCGATCTGGTACGGCGCAGCCGCATGCGTCGCCGGTGCGATCGTGGCAGCGCTGGCACATCTCAGCTCGCTCCGAGCGCGCTGAACGGGCGTGAGGCCGGCATGGCCATCGCGCAACGCGAGCGCGCGAGGCCGGCACCGCCATCGCGCAACGCGAGGCCCCGCGCCCGCCGGCGGCGGCTACCGCCTACGGAGCGTCGGCGAGGAACTCCTGCTGAGCGGAGGCGCTGCAGACGAGTGCCGACGAGCCGCTCGGGAGGTTGCCGTAGAAGTCCACCTGGTAGCTGTGACCGTTCTTGCTGGTGCTGAAGCCGCACACGTGCGGAGCGCTGTGCGTGTCCCCACTCGCGAAGGTCACCCCTGGAGCGGTCGACGGGAGGCTCTGCTTGAGAGCATCGATCGCCGTGCTGTCGCTCGTCACAACGACCTGGACGGTGATGCCTTGCTGGGTCTCCGAAGCGGTGACGGTCTCGTTGCCGCACCCGGCGAGCAGCAGCGTGGTGCTGGCCCCGATGAGGACGAATGCCGCGCGTTTCATTGGTCTCCCTCCAACGTGGCGGATAGGCGTGAGCCGACGGTGAAGCATAGCGGTTCACAGGCGAACACTCTCAACCGGCCGACCGCGGCGTCCATCGCAACCCCGAGGCGCCCCTCGGGGTTGACCCGACGACCGTGAATCCGACGGGGTAGCCTAGCCGCCCATGCCAGGTGCTGAGATGTTCCGCGCGCCGGCTGAGACCTACGATCGGCACGTCGGTCGGTACAGCCGGCAGCTCGCGCGGGCGTTGATCGATTTCGCCGGCGTCGAGTCCGGGATGAGCGCCGTCGACGTCGGGTGCGGACCTGGAGCGCTGACCGCGGTACTCGTGGAGCGGCTGGGGGCCGCACACGTGCGTGCCGCCGACCCATCGGCGCCCTTTGTGGAGTCGTGCCGGGCGAGGCTCCCGGGCGTCGAGGTTGTCGTGGCGGATGCCGCGGCGCTGCCATTCGCCGACGGATCGGCCGACGCCACGCTCGCGCAGCTCGTCGTGAATTTCCTGCCCGACGCCGAGGCGGGCGTCCGTGCCATGGCGCGCGTCACCCGGCCTGGCGGGGTCGTCGCCGCGTGCGTGTGGGACTACGCGGGCGAGATGACGCTGCTTCGTGCCTTCTGGGATGCCGCCCTCGACGTCGATCCCGATCGCGCCGCGCTCGCCGACGAGGGGGCCGTCATGCGCTGGTGCGCCGAGGGCGATCTCGCACGCCTATGGCGTACCGCCGGCCTCCGTGACGTGCGCGCGCGTCCGCTGGTGGTCAGTGCGAAATACGTTGACTTCGACGACCTGTGGTCCCCCTTCCCCACCGGCATTGCCCCCTCTGGCGCGTTCTGCAAATCGCTCGATGAAGAGCGCCGCGCCGCCCTCCGCGATCGGTACCGCCACCACCTCGGGGTTGGTGACGGGCCGTTTGAGCTGACGGCGCGAGCCTGGGCGGTCGCGGGCATCGCCGGCGCGGCGAAAGTCTGAGGGCAGTCGTGACAGACGTGTCATTTCGCGGTGCCCCGGTCATGTAATCGTGGTCAGCGTGATCCCTTCGGAGCCCGACTGCCCATGAAGGCACGCAAGCTCCTCCTTGCTGCACTCTGCAGCTTCATCGCCGCCGGAACGCTGGGGTTGTCGTCTGTGGCGGCGGCACCGAGCGTCCGCCTCGGCCCCGCCGTCATCGCCCGGCTCGCGGCCGGCGCCAGCGCTTCAGGATCCACGCAGTACTCACTGAACTGGTCCGGGTACGTGTCGACCGAGGCATCCCTCAAGACCCCACGCCCGTTCACGTCCGTCCAGGCCGAGTGGACCGAGCGCGCGTACGCCTGCAACGGCGAGTCCCCGGAGGCTGCAGTCGCGTGGGTCGGGCTGGATGGCTGGGGCGGGAGCACGGTCGAGCAGGGCGGCACCTACCAGGAGTGCAACGGCGCGGCGCAAGGCACGCATTACGCGTGGTGGGAGATGTACCCGACGAACACGATCACGACGGTCTTCACGGTGCGCGTCGGCGACAGGATGTCCGCCTCGGTCACCTACAGCCCACCGGGTCATGCGGGTGCGTTCAGGATCGTCGTGACCGACAGGACCGCGCACAGAGGATTCACCGAGTTCGAGCAGTGCCAGTACGCCGGAGGCTGCCAGCGCAACTCGGCCGAGTGGATCGTGGAGCGGCCGAGCTACGGGGACGCGTACTCCGCGCTGCCCAGCTGGACTCCGCAGTTTGCGTTCACCGACGGGTCAGCCCGCGCGCAGTCGAAGCACACGAGGCAATCCGTGCTCGCAACGTTCCCAAGTTTCGCAGTTGACATGGTGAATGACGCCGACACCCAGGACATGGCAACCGCCTCAGCTGTGAACATGAAGCGACCGAAGTTGAGTGTTGCCTGGAAGAGCTACGGGCCGTAGTTCTTCCGGCAAGCTGTCCGCCCCCCTGACCTGGCGGCCAAGGGCGTCGCGTGTGACAAACGGCTCTAACCACCTCCCTCCGCTCGTCGAACAATCAAATCAATGGCAATCTGCGCGGAGTCTGCGGGCAGGAACGGAGGCGCGGTGTGAGCAGGACCGCCGGCCGCTCCAGGCGCATGTGGTTTGGGCTCAGCCCCAACCAGCTCCTCTGGGCGGTCACCATCGTGGGTGCGGTTGAGTTTGCCTTCACCGGGAACGTGGTCTGGCTCGTCGCCGCTCTCATCGCAGTCGGCGTGGTCGTCGGGGGCGAGGCCGGGTCGCGAAACCGCCGCTGAGCGCGACGGCGTGCTCGGACGGCGCCCCCGCCGTCAGACCGGCGGCGTCGGAGGGGCGCCCGGGGCTCCCGTGTCCGGCACGAGCGTCGGTGTCGATCTGTTGAGGGTCTCGCCTCGGAAGAACCTCGGGCGCGCGATGATCCACAGGATCATGAGCACGATCCCGACGAGGGCGGAGAGCAAAGCGACGAGGAAGACACCGCCGATCTGCCAGCGGGGCCCGAACGGGAGCTCCCAGTACGTGTAGCTGACGCCGCTGTTGTAGTTGAAGTCGTCCTTCACACTCCACACCAGGCCGAAGTACAGCGACAAGCCACCGAGAAACGGCAGGACCCCTCGCATTAAGAGGTTTCGCACGCTGGTGAGCAGCGTCTTGCGGTAGTACCAGACGCACGTGAATCCCGTCAGCCCGTAGTAGAACGCGATCCAGATGCCGATCGCGGTGACGGCGTCAGGGATCACGTTGCCCTCGGAGATGTAGTTGACCACCGCGTACAGCGCGGCCGATACCCCTCCCATCACGAGCGTGGCAACCGTTGGGGTGAAGAAGCGCGGGTGCATTTTGGCGAACGCGTCGGGCAGCGCCTTGTACACGGACATCGACAGCATGGTGCGTGCGGTGGGAAGGATCGTCGTCTGTGTCGATGCGGCTGCCGAGCTCAGCACCATGAGCAGGAGGAGGTGCGAGAGGACGTTGCCCAACGCCGAGTTTCCGAACACCGCGGTCCCAAGAGGTGAGAACACGTCTCCCGAGTTGTTCGGATTGCCGAGCCCGATCCCGGTGGATCCGGTCCCGGCGAAGGAGAGCACCCCGACGGTGACCACGAAGTACATGACCAGCAGCAGCACCGTCGAGGTGATGGCTGCGAGGCCTGGGGATCTCGTCCGGTCCGCCGTCTCCTCGTTGATGGAGACCGACGTGTCCCAGCCCCAGTAGATGAAGAGCATGAGGAGCAGTCCGCTCACGAGCGTCGAGAAGTCAGTCCGCCCGGGGTTGAGCCAGTCCAGGCTCGGAGTTGCGTGGCCGGCGGGTGCGTTGCCCGTCAGCGCCCTGATGAGCGCGACCAAGCCCAACGCGAGGAGCATCACCACCTCGATCGAGAGCAACACACGCTGGATCCGTGCCGAGACCTCGATGCCCCGATAGCAGATGTAGGTCATCAGCGCGATGAACAGCAGACCGACGAGCAGCACCCAGACGCTGGTGGGGTCAGTGCCGATGCTGTTGGCGTTGAAGAGCAGGAACGTGTACTGCGAGGCAACCTGGGCGAGGCTCGCCATGACGAGGATGTCGGCCGCGATGATGCCCCAGCCGCCCATCCATCCCGTGCGCGGGCCGAACGCGCGCGTCGCCCACGTGAAGGTGGTGCCGCAATCGGGATCGGCCTTGTTCAGCTCGCTGTAGCCGATCGACACGAACAGCATCGGGATGAACGCCAGCAGCACGATGCTCGGCGTGCTGAACCCGACGAGGATGACGATGAACCCGAGCGTGGCGGCCAGGCTGTACGCAGGCGCCACCGATGCGACGCCGATGACGATGTTGGAGACGAGCGACAACGCGCCGGGTTTGAGGCCCTTGTCCACCTGGGCCTCGGGGATGGGCACTCCGCTCATGCTGCCGCTCCGCTTGCGCGCGTGTCCGCGGTACGGCGGCGCCGGCCCGTGCGGCCGTCACCGCCCGCTCGTGGGTGAGGCCGACAACTATAATCGGCGCCCGGAGGTTGTATCGCCATGCGAGTGCTGCTGGTGGGAGCGGGCGGAGTTGGAACGGCGATCGCACGCACGGCGTCGCGGTGGAATCTCTTCGAGGCAGTCGTGGTCGCCGACTACGACGCCACGCGAGCGGAACGGGCGATCGCCGGGGCGGGATCCCGGTTCAGTGCCGTCCGTCTTGACGCCGGCGACGAGGCGGCGATCTCGCAGCTCCTCAAGGCCGAGCGGTGCGACGTGCTCCTGAACGCCGTCGACCCCCGGTTCGTCATGCCGCTCTTCAGGGCCGCGCTCGCCTCGCAGGTCACGTATCTCGACATGGCCATGTCGCTCTCACACCCGCACCCTGATCAGCCCTATTCGACACCGGGCGTCAAGCTCGGCGACGAGCAGTTCGCGCTGGCTGCTGATTGGGAGAACAAGGGCATCCTCGCCCTCGTCGGGATGGGTGTGGAGCCGGGTCTCGCCGACGTCTTCGCCCGCTACGCGGCGGATCACCTCTTCTCCTCCATCGACGAGATGGGTGTCCGCGACGGGGCCAACCTCGTCGTCGCGGGATACGAGTTCGCACCGACGTTCTCGATCTGGACGACGATCGAGGAATGCCTGAATCCGCCGATCGTGTTCGAGCGTGAGAAGGGCTGGTACACAACCCCTCCCTTCAGCGAGCCCGAGGTGTTCAACTTCCCTGCGGGGATCGGACCGGTGGAGTGCGTGAACGTCGAGCATGAGGAGGTGCTGCTCATGCCGCGATGGATCGACTGCGGCCGCGTCACCTTCAAGTACGGGCTCGGCGACGAGTTCATCGACGTTCTTCGCACGCTCCACAAGCTGGGTCTGGATTCGACCGAACCGGTTCGAGTCGGCGGGTCCCAGGTCTCCCCGCGCGATGTCGTTGCAGCATGCCTGCCCGATCCGGCCGGCCTCGGCGATCGGATGTCGGGCCTGACGTGCGCCGGCACCTGGGTGCGCGGCACCGGCAAGGACGGTAATCCCAGGGAGGTGTACCTCCATCACGTCGTGGACAACGAATGGTCCATGGCGGAGTACGGGTCGCAGGCGGTCGTGTGGCAGACGGCGGTGAATCCTCTGGTCGCACTCGAACTGCTCGAGTCCAAGGCGTGGTCGGGTGTGGGGGTCCTCGGTCCCGAGGCGTTTCCGGCCGATCCCTTCCTTGATGGGCTGAAGGCGCACGGCTCTCCGTGGGGCTGCGAGGAGCGCGCCGCACAGAGTCGCTGACGTCGCGCTCGCAGCGGCGTCCTTCCGCGAGTGCGTGCAACGGCGTGCGCTGAGGCCCGGTCGGTGTCAGCATGTGTGGACGGCGTCTAACACGCAGCTACACGGAGGATCAACTCATGGCGTCGGATGTCAACCTCATCGGCAGCCGGATCCCCATGATGCATGTGGGCTACGACTGTCCTGGATGCACGAAGAGCGTGACCGTCACGATGATCGACGGTGGCAGGGACTCGGACGGGAACCGGCGTGTCGTCCAGCAGCCACGCGATTGCCCCAATTGCGGCGAGAAGATTCAGATCTCGCTGGTCGCGGAGCCTGCACCGGGCGGCTGAACGGTGGCGCGCCTCGAGTTCAGCTAGCAGATGACGCGCTCCTCTCGCTGACGAGCGCGCGGAGGTGCGCGGTGATCGCGCCCGACGCCTCGAGCGGCGACATATGTCCCGTGTTCGGCAGCACGGTGTGTCGCGCGAGATTCGGAAGCGTGGCGGCAAGCTGCTCGGCGTGCCATGGTGGCGTGAGCCGGTCTCGGTCACCGGCGATCACCACCGCCCGTGGCGTGACATGCGGCACCGCGGCGCTGAGGTCGAGCGTGGTGAACATCTTCGCGAAGCCGGCTCTCGCCGGCGCGGGTGTCGTCAGGAACATCTGATGAGCGAAGGCGACCTGCGCAAGGCTCGCCGACGGCGCGAACGCAAGACCGCGGATGAGCCGCAGGCTGATGGGATCGAGGCGGCTCGGAGGGTTGTACGGGGACTGGAGGATGCCCGGGATCACCGCCCCGGTTGCCGCCCTGCTTCCGAACCACTCGCCCAGGATGGCGAGGCGTTCGACCAGCTGGTGAATACCGGTGTTGATCAGCGCCACTCCGGTCACGCGCTCATGCGCGAGCGCCGGGTCGCGTCCCGCCCAGGCGATGATCGCCATGGCCCCCATCGAGTGCCCGGCGAGCACGCACCGTTGTCCACTCGGGACGAGCGCGTCGATCACGACGCCGAGGTCGCTTGCAAGCAACCGTTCGCTGTACTCGCCATTGGTTGATGGTTCGCTCTGCCCATGACCGCGCTGGTCGTACGCGACGACACGGAAGTCGCGCGAGAGATCACGGATCTGGTGGTGCCAGAGGCGGCAGGCCTCAAGCCACCCGTGCACCAGAACGATCGTCGGCGCGCCATCGGGCCCGTGGATCTCGGCGTGGAGCAGCGTGCCGTCAAGGGCCCGCAACGGGAGAACCCGCCCGTCGAGGGGTCGGTTGAGCTCGCCCCATTCAGGGTCTGCGGTGATGGTTCGGAGATCGCGGCGTCGCTGCACCTCCCATCCCGCAGCGCCGAACGCGAGCGCGCCTGCCGCGAACGCGGTGCGCCGCAGCATGCTCATCGCCACCCAACCGGTGGCGCCGACCGGGCAGCGCGCGTCTCGATCCGCATATCGGTTGTCATGCAAGCACATCGCTGCCGAGGCGGGACTTCGCGCCAGCCATCGTGTTTGTGACGCGAGGAGCAGAATCGAACGATGCCCGCGCCTGTCCCGGTTGATCTCACCCAGGCACGGGCTGCGCTCGCTGCGGTCGTTCCCCGGCTGACCCGGCGCATCCGGTCGATTACCGACCCAACTCGCCACGCAATCGGTGTGTGGAGCACCGGCGACGTCGCGGTGCACCTCGCCAACGCGTGGGAGTTGATCCCCGCGCTGGCCGCGCGGCGCGTCGCATCACCGCTCCGGAAGCTCAGCGAGCTGGAGGTCTTGACGAGGGTGACCGTGACGCGCGAGACCGATCGCGACGGTCACACCGTCGCGGACCGAATCGATGCCGCTGCAGCGGAGTTCATCGAAGCGATTGCCGGCGCAGACGAGCGTGCGACGGCGCCGTGGCTCGTGCAGGGTGTTGATATGCCTCTCGCCGTCTTCGCCTGCCATCTGCTCAGCGAGTCCCTCGTGCACGGTGACGATATCGCGCGAGCCGAACGCCGCGCGTGGCCGATCGAGCGCCGCCATGCCGCGCTCGCCGTGGATGGATTTGCAGTCCCCGTCATGCGCGCGCTTCCTCCGACCGCGATGGTTGAACAGCGTCGTGCCGCAGGACTGCAGGCGTGCTTCGACCTGCGCCTGCGCGGCGGCCGCGCGACCGTCATGGCGATCGACCACGGAGCGCTCACCATCGATCCGCCGGCCGCACCCCAGGTGGACTGCCACCTGTCCGCTGATCCCGCCGCCATGCTGCTCGTCATGTACGGCCGGAGACGGCTCTGGAGCGCCGTCGGGCGCGGGCAGATCATCGCGTGGGGGCGCAGACCGTGGCTGGCGCCGAGGCTTCGGACGGCGCTCCGCAATCCCTAGCTGAGGTCTGGCGCGAGGATGGGCGCGGGCAACCGGTTCGTGAAAGCGTTTGTCAAGTCAGCGCTGACCACAACGCCCTTGCGTCGGCCTCGGCCTGTTCGGCCACCTCCTGGGCGGCCGACGCCTCCTGGTCAGCACGACGAGCCTCGTCAGCGAGCGTCTCCGCGTGGAGACGTTCAGCTTTGGCCAGTTCGCGGAGACGCTGGGCTGCTTCTTCTTGTTTCCTCGCAGCACGCTCGGCTGCGGCTCGTTGTTCGCGCTCGTTGTTGACGGGCGCTCGGGTGGCCTGAGGCGAACCGGTCGCTGCCGGCGGCCGTCGCAGCGGTGCAAGGAGATCAGCCAGCTCGCCCGGGTCCGCGTCCGCCGTGTCAACCGCACCAAAGCCTGCCGGTTCGACCTCGTGGTCGAGCGTTCCGCGCAGAAGCGCAAGCCGGTCACCGGCCGTGCCGGTGGCGAGCGATTGCAGGGTTGCTCGGATTCGACGAACTCGTCTGCTCATTTCGGGTGTGGGCGGCGGTCTCGAGCACATCGTTCGCCGCGCCGGCCGCCGCTTCAACTGCATCACGAAGGCGAGCTGTGGCGACAACCAGACTCTCCCGCGTGGCGTGTTGAACGGCCACCGCCAGCTGGGTGTCTCTCGCATCTGCACCCGCGGCCAAGAGCTCGACAATCAGCTCTCGCTGTTCGATCGCGACTTGGTCGATCGCCCACACCGAGACGGAAGGCTTGCGGAGCCTTCCAATGGCAGCCGCCGCAGCCGGGTCACTCCCGCGCGCCTCGCGAGCAAGCCTTGCCCTGCGTTCGACGAACTCCTCGAGCGGACCGCGATAGAGGTCGGTCAGATCCACGACGATGAGCCCACCTCGTCTTGAAAGGGTTCGGAACGCGCCATATCAGGAGAGCCAATTTTGCGCCGCCGGGTTGATCTCGGGGAATTCTCTGACTATAGTCAGGGAATGGACCAGGCGATGGTCTCACAGGTGCGCCGGTTCAACCGGATCGTCACGCAGCGCGTCGGGGCGCTCGAGGATCGGTTCCTCGCTCGGGACCACTCGCTCGGCGAGGCGCGGATGCTCTGGGAGATCGGATCCGAAGGCCGCGACGTGCGGTCTTTGCGCACGGGACTTGGCCTCGATTCGGGGTACGTGAGCCGTCTTCTCGGTTTGCTGAAAGCTGACGGGTTGGTCACGGTCGGCGCGAGCGCGACCGACAAGCGGATGAGGACTGCGCGCCTGACAGCTGCAGGATCCGCCGAGCGCAGGGTGCTCGACGAGCGTGCCGAGCGTCGGGCGGAATCGCTGCTCGCCCCGCTGACTCCGGTGCAGCGCGTTCGACTCGTTGCTGCGATGGCCGACGTTGAGCGCCTGATGACCGTAGCGATGGTCGACGTGGCGCCGATCGATCCCTCGGATCCCAGGGCGCGATACTGCGTCCAGTCGTACGTCAGTGAATTGAATCGTCGCTTCGAATCCGGATGGGATCCAGCACGCAGCATCTCGGCAGCCGAATCGGAGTTGCGGTCACCGGCGGGAATCTTCCTGCTGGCCTCGCTACAGGGAAACCCCATCGGCTGCGCTGCACTCAAGTTTCACGGCGCTGAACCGGCGGAGATCAAACGGATGTGGGTGAGCGACACGGCGCGCGGCCTTGGCATCGGGCGACGGCTGCTGAACGAGGTCGAGCGTCAGGCTGCACGGCACGGCACCTCGACACTCCGGCTTGAGACGAACAGGGCGCTGGAGGAGGCGATCAACCTCTATCGATCAGCCGGCTACGTCGAGGTCGCCGCCTTCAACGACGAGCCCTACGCACACCACTGGTTCGAGAAGCAGATCGGTCGGTCGCGCTCGCTACCCACGCCGGGTGACATGACGCTCACCGCTATCTCAACGCCCGATTAAGCAGGCTCTCGGCGCCTTCGGCGAGGGACCGCACGAGGTGTGACGCGGGCAGGACACTGTTGACGAGGGCGACGGATTCGCCTGCATACATGCACATCGCCTCGATGCGCCCGCTCATCCCTCGGGTCGGCGGTATCCAGGAGCGGCGCGGCACGGGCATCTCCCCTTCGGATGTCGGCATCGTGCCGACGACTTCGACGTCGATTGCCTCGACAGCGTCGATTGCCGAGATGAGCACGCGGGCGCGGGGCGACGAGTCGCACAGCGGACAGTTGTTGAACGCATCGGTGATGCGCGTGCTGTTGGCGCCTGCCGCAAGGATCGCGGCGACGTAGTCCGCATGCGCTCCCGATTCCTCTGTGGCGATGAACCGCGTCCCCATCCGCACGCCCGCGGCTCCCGCGGCGAGAGCGGCGGCGACGCCACGGGCGTCGGCGATGCCCCCGGCAGCGAGGACGGGCACGTCGATGGCGTCGAGCACCTCGCAGAGCAGCGGCAACAGCGCGGTGTCGCCGCGGCAGTGACCGCCGGCCTCGACACCCTGGGCGCTGACCATGTCGGCGCCAGCCCGGACGGCCGCTCGTGCCTCCGCCGCCGACCCGACCTGCCAGTTGACCAGCGCTCCACCCTTGTGGGCCAGGTCGACGAAGTCCGGCCGGGGATCGCACCAGAAGAAGTCAACGATGCGTACACGGGATGCAGCATCCGCGACGGCGGTGGTGTCGATGTCGGCGGTCAGGAAGCTCACCGCGAGCACACCGTCGGTCTGCTCACGCATCTCGTCGAGGCGCTGCCTGAGGGTTTCCGGCGAAATGCCGAGGGTATTGATCGAGCCGATGCCTCCGGCGTCGGCGACGGCGACCGCTAGGCCCGGCGAGGAGACTGTGCCCATCGGCGCCTGCTGGATGGGGGCCTTGCATCCGACGAGGTCGGTGAGTAGCGTCCGAATCATGCTGCCGTGCCTCCCCGGCAATTCTTAGCAGACGGGGCCTGGTATCGCGGAGGTCCAGCGTATCGCGAGACCAACCGACGCGTACCCGCGACTGGTAGATGTCGGGCTTGAGCTTACGGCGAACGGCCTGATCTCAACGGCCCGAGGCGCCTCAGCGCGAAGCGGTCACCACCTCCACCACCGGGTATTTGCCCTCCGAATAGTCGGCGCGGATCAGCTTCTTATCGAGCTTGCCGACACTCGTCTTGGGAATCTCGTCAACGAACGCCCAGCGTTCCGGCAGCCACCACCGTGCGACTTTGGTGGCGAGGAACTCGCGAAGCTCCTCGGGTGTTGCTGACGCCCCGGGCTCCAACACCACCGTTGCCAGCGGGCGTTCCGCCCAGCGCTCATCAGCGACTCCGACCACTGCGGCGTCCGCCACCGCCGGGTGCCCCACGAGCAGGGTCTCCAACTCCACCGACGAGATCCACTCGCCGCCGGACTTGATCACGTCCTTGGAGCGGTCGGTGATCTGCACGAACCCGCGCGGATCGATATTGCCGACATCGCCGGTGCGCAGCCATCCGTCATGGAATTGCTCGGGAACGGACGCGTTGTAGTACGAGCCGGTGATCCACGGTCCGCGCACCTCGATCTCCCCGACCGCCTCGCCGTCGTGGGCGACCTCGGCCCCCGAGTTGTCCACGATGCGGAGTTCAACGCCCGGCACGACACGTCCCGTCTTCGAGCGGTACCGCATCTCATCCTCGAGTGCCGTCCCCTTCGGCGGGATGGCAATCGTTCCGATGGGGCTCGTCTCGGTCATACCCCACGCCTGGACCAACTCGATGCCGAGCACGTCCTTGTACGCGGTGATGAGCGATGCAGGCACCGCCGATCCGCCGCAGATCGCGCGCTTGATGCTGGACACGTCGCCGCCGTTCTCCCGCACGTGGTTGAGGATGCCCGTGAGGATCGTGGGCACACCGCCGGTGAATGTCGGGCGCTCCTGCTCGATGAATGTGCACAGGCCTTCGGGGTGCAGGAACCGCCCCGGCAGCAGCAGATCGCTCCCCACCATCCAACCTGCATAGGGGATACCCCACGCATTCACGTGGAACATCGGCACGATGCTCAGCAGCCGTTCTGTGTCATCGATGCGGAAGCTTGCCCAGATGGCGAACGAGTGCAGGTACACCGAGCGATGGCTGTAGGCAACACCCTTCGGATCGCCCGTGGTGCCGGTGGTGTAGCACATCGAAGCCGCACTGCGCTCATCGATGCTCGGCCATTTGAACGTCGATGGCGCGGCGGCGATCAGGTCCTCGTACGCGATCGCCTCGCCGAGGCCGGACACCTCCCCCGAGCCGACCACGATCACCTTCTTCACGCTCGGGCAGCGCCCGATGATCGACGCGAGGAGCGGGGCGAGCGAGTTGTCGACGATGATGACCCGATCCTGTGCGTGGTTGATGATCTGCGCGAGCTGCGCCGGTGGGAGGCGGAGGTTGAGCGTGTGCAGCACCGCGCCCATACAGGGGATAGCGAAGTAGGCCTCGAGGTGCTCCTGGTGATTCCAGCAGAGCGTGCCGACTCGATCCCCGGGCGCGATGCCGAGTCCTTGCAACGCCGCGGCCAGTCGCTGCACGCGTTGCGCGACCACCTTGTAGGGCGTGTGCCGGGCGCGCTCGCCTTCGAACGTAATGACCTCGCTGTCAGGAAAGACGTCGGCGCCGCGCCGAAAGAGCGCGGTGATGCTCAGCGGCACGTCCTGCATGGTCGAGTTCATCGGCTCACCTCTCTACTGACGCGTTCTTCTCGCGTGATCAGGCGCGCGGTTCCTGCCGCAAGGATGGCCTGACCTGGGGGCTTTTCACAGAGGAGAAGGGCAGGTCTCGACAGGCCGAATGGCCGGTCGTCATCGCTTCGGGGGATGAGTGTCGTCACTCCGGCCGGAACCGCCGGCAAGAGCCGACCCGTGGAAGCCGCCTCACTCCGAGGGGCCGGGCGTGTGGTCCGGGCTCTGCGCCGCAAGGGCCTCTCGGCGGCGTCCCCGGCGCCATGAGTCACGTCATCATGGGCGACGTGCAGCACTCCGCCGCGATGGGTTCGGACCTCCTCAGCGTCCCGATCCCAGAGAGGTCGCTAGATGCATTCGCGGACGTCGCAGACCCCGTGCAATACGAAGCGCTCCGGGCGGCTCGCGACGTCGCCCGCGACTCCTTCACGGGTCGCGTCCTCTGGAACGTGAACTCCACATCACGAGGTGGCGGAGTCGCCGAGATGCTGCGGCCACTGCTTGGCTACGTGCGCGGCGCAGGCGTCGATGCGCGCTGGCAGGTCCTCCGCGGCGACCCCGGGCTATTCCGTGTGACCAAACGCATCCACAACCACCTTCACGAAGCCCCTGGGGATGGCGGTGATCTCGGCGGTGCGGAACGAACCGCCTATATGGCCAGCCTCGCACCCAGCGCACGCACGCTTCGAACGTCGGTCCATCCGGAGGACATCGTCTTCCTTCACGACCCTCAGACGGCAGGGCTGGTGGATGCGGTCCGATCCACCGGGGCTCGCGTTATCTGGCGATGCCACGTCGGCGTCGATGAGCCCGACGAACTGGCCCGCGGTGCCTGGGAGTTTCTGCGGCCTTTCATCGACGGCGCAGACGCATACGTATTCTCTCGGCGGGGGCATGTCTGGCCCGGCCTCGATCCCGAGCGCGTGTGGATCGTCCCACCTTCGATCGACCCCTTTTCGCCCAAGAACCGCGCGCTGAGCCCTGAGGAGATCACCGCCATCATGGGCGGTCTGGACGAGAAGGCGAACCAGATTGGCGACGTCATTCCGCACGCTGTTCCTCTGGTGGCTCAGGTATCACGTTGGGATCACCTCAAGGATCCGGGCGGAGTTGTCCGGGGTTTCATCGATCATGTCCTGCCTCGTCACCCTGGAGCCCACCTCGCTCTGGTCGGGCCGGCAGTGACTGCCGTCAGCGATGACCCCGAGGGCGCGACAGTGCTGCTCGAGATGGTTGACCTGTGCCACCGCCTTCCGCAGGCGCTACGGAGTCACATTCACCTTGTGTCGGTTCCGATGGACGACGTGGACCTCAATGCGATCACGATCAATGCCATTCAGCGAACGGCGAACGTCGTGGTACAGAAGAGCCTCGCGGAAGGATTCGGGCTCACCGTGGCTGAGGCCATGTGGAAGTCGAGGCCGGTGGTAGCGGCTCGTGTCGGAGGAATCCAGGACCAGATCGAGCACGGTGCCACCGGACTCCTCGTCGACAGCCGCGACCTCGAGGCATTCGGCGCCGCGGTGTCTCAGCTGCTCGACAACCCATCGACCGCCGCGCAAATGGGCGAACGTGGGCGCGATAGCGTCCGCCGTGAGTTCCTCGGACCCCGCCATCTCCTCCAGCACTTCGACCTGGTGTCGTGGCTCATGGTCAGCGCCAGCACGATGCGGCCTGGCCAGGGCTGAGCCTCCGTCCCGGTCCACACGCAGAAGGCCAAACCACCAGGGCCGCTGGCTGCGGCGCTCCCTGATGGAGGGTGCGCTCCAGGCGCGGGCAGCGGTGCGTTGCCTGGACTGTGTCGGCGAGGGTCACCCGAATACCCTTGACTCGGTCGCGCCGTCAGGTGCTGACTGGTTCCATCGTCGGTTGGCATCGCCGGGTCGCATCCGGTGAGCAATTCGCGGCCTCGCGTCGATCCGCGCACATATCTGATGCCTCCTGGAAGGACGCTTGCCCTTGCCGAAGGTCCGAACTCATGGCCTCCGACAACGGCTGTCAAACGCGGTCACGGAACCAGCCGTCAACATCGAGCGCCGCATTGATGTTGCGCATCGCGTTGAACGGATTGGCGTCGTCGGCATCACTTCGGAGCGGACGATTCGCGGTCGACCACAGCTGTGAGTGGCCTACATCCTCGTTCCGCGGTTCTGCCACATTCGTCGTGGGCACAATGGCCTTCCATTTAGTGCCGTTTGTCACATCTGTGCGGCGTGCAGGATCTCACTGGTCGGTCGCTGTGTTTCGATCGTGTTGCGACTGCTTCGCCGCCGCTAACCTGTGGCGATTTCGGTGGAACGCGACCGTTTCGTTGCCCCCACACCATGTCCGTGAACGGACACTGAATCCGTGCACGTCCCGTCAAGCGATTTGCGTCTCGAAGTTGTCACGCGTATTGGACATCGGCTCACGCGCACCCGGTCGGCTCTGGAGGCCGCGACCGAGGTCACCTTGGGGCTCGCATCGCTGAACGTCGCTGCGACCGTCAACGCGGTGGAGTCGGACGTCGCCGTCGTGGTGGCCGTGAATGTTCCGCCGGCTATCGGCGGCGCACTGTCCGCATCACTCGCCTCCAACCTGGTCGGAATGCGCATTCCCCTTGACGGCGTCGAATCACTCCGCCAGCCGGTCCGGCTTCGGCGTGCATACTTCGGTCCTGCAGACGCAGCCGCGACGCTGCGCCGGCTGACGACCAACTCGGCGCTCGCCAACGTGCTTCCGAAGGCATCCGACGAGCGCCTGGCGCTCGCGGTACCGGTCACCGCCGGCGATCGTGTCGTGGGAGTTCTGAGCGTGTGGGGCCCCGGATGCGTTCCCGCGCTGGAGCCGATCCTCGAGGTCGTGGCGGCCACCCTCGCGGCAGCGTGGTCCGGAGATAGGACGCCGGCGATCGGACGCTTCGACGCCGTGGTGCCTGCCCCACCCGACCAGCGGTTGAGCGCCAGCATCGAGAAGCTGGTGACGAGCGGTGGGATCGTCTCCGCGGTGCAGCCGATCGTGCGACTCGTGAATGACACGGTCATCGGGTATGAGGCATTGGCACGGTATACGCCACAGCCGCACCTCACCACCCCGGACGAGCTGTTCGCAGCAGCTGCGTCGCAGCACATGCAGGCGCCGTTGGACCTGGCCTGTGTGACTGCCGCCCTGAGGGCTGCCGCGAACATCGGTGAGGCCGATCTCTTTCTGAACGTATTGATTGGGACGCTGATCAATGAGGGCGGCGTCGCCGCCCTCGACAAGGCCGTCCACGACTCAAGGGTCGATCCCGCTTCGATCGTCCTCGAATTCAGCGAGCGGGAGCCTGTACCAGACTTGGTGCGATTGCAACGGATCGCAGCGGAGCTCCGTGCCCGCGGATTCCGCATCGCCGTCGATGATGCCGGCGCCGGCCACGCGAGCATGCGGGTCATCGCCGAGTTGCGTCCTGAGTTCATCAAGGTCGATCGGTCGCTGATCCAGGCAGTCGATGCAGACCGCGCGCGCCGTGCGCTCGTGGTGGCGTTGCTTTCGTTCAGCGGGCACATCGGCGCGCGGGTGATCGCTGAAGGGATCGAGACGCAGCGCGAACGCGAGACCCTTGTCTCGTTGGGGGTTCAGTTCGGCCAGGGGTGGCTGCTCGGCCGCCCGGTCTTGATGCACCCTCTTCAGGGGTGCGGTGACGAGGTCGTCGATCCAGCCTGGTTCGCGCACCGCCAGGTGTCCCCCACCCACATCAGCCCCTGGGGAACTGAGCTGGGTCCTGCGGACATCGTCCAGCCTGGAACGCTCCGGACCACGCCCGCGCGGCGCGGACTCGCCCGCGCCCTGAGCGACGCGGCACTCGCCCTCCAGAGCGAGCACGACCCGCTGCGCATCCTCGGGGTGATGGCGGATCAATTGGGTCGGGTGGTGCCGACCTCGGAGATGGCCATCTTCGTCGCCGACTACGAGACCTTCCGGCTCGTCCCGGTGCTGGCCACCGGTCCTGACCGCGATCAGATCCTTGCGGACAGCATGTCGCTCGACGCCGGGATCACCGGATGGGCGTTCGCCAAAGGCACGCCGCAGAACATTCCCGACACATCGAAGCATCCCCTTGCACGGCAGATACCGGAAACGTCATACGTACAGGAGTCGCTGCTGCTCGTACCACTTGTCGCCACTGAGCACAAGCTGGGGATCATCAACTGCTGGCGCCGGGGCACCGGCCGGTTCAGCGATCGCGAACTCGAGGCGGCCTCGCTCTTTGCGCACGTCGCCGCGTCGGCATGGAGAAACGCGCAGCTCTACGTCGAGCTGGTCAACGCGGCGATGACCGATCCGCTCACCCGCCTATACAACAGCAGGTGGATGCGGGATGCCGGGGAGCGAGATCTTGCTCGCGCCAATCGCGATGGCAAGCCGCTGTCCATCCTCCTCGTCGATCTCGACCACTTCAAGGCGGTGAACGACAGCGGCGGACATGCCGCGGGCGACCTCGTGCTTCAGCGCGTCGCAGCCCAGCTTCGCACCACGGTGCGTGGTTCCGATGCCGTGGTCCGGATCGGTGGTGAGGAGTTCGTACTCCTCCTCCACGATTGCGGACCGGAAGGCGCCGCCAGCGTTGCGGAGGCCGTGCGCATCGCCATGCACGAGATTGCCGTGCCCGATGGGTGCAGCATCGACCAACTCACCGCGTCGATCGGAATCTCTACCTACCCCGTCCACGGCCTCGACCTCGATCAACTGCTCGGCGCCGCCGACCGTGCTATGTACGCTGCGAAGCACGAAGGCCGGGATCGTTCGGTCGAGGCAATCAGCACGCCGGCCGCGAGCAAGATCGTCGCGCTTCCACGGCGGCGACCGCCACGTGCGGACGCCAGGGTCGTGGTCGGCAAGTGAGCTGGCACGTTCCAGTGTCAATCAGGGCGTCGTGCGACGTGTGTTTCGCGGTTCTCCCAGATCGCCTGGAGCACCTGGTCGGGCGTCTCCATCTGGGGCTGGTGACCCGTTTCCTTGAGCAACTGGAAGCGGGCCATGGGAATGGCCGCCGCGTACGCGCGTCCGTACTCTGAGTCGGCGATCCGATCGCTGTCGCCCCACAGCACGAGCGTCGGGATCTCAAGCGTGGACAGGCGCTCGAGGAGCGAGGCATCGCTCATCCCCGTCCCTGCGTATGTGGCTCGCGCTGCCCGGTTCCCGGCCATCACTGCCTGTGCGGCGGGAGGCAGGGTGAGCGGGTCGACGCGAAAACGCTCCGGGTTATGAAAGGCGAGCACGAAGACCTGGTCCATGCTCAGGGAGAAGAAATCGGCGACAGCTGCTCTCCTCCCCTGCCTCGGCGCACGCCTCCTCCTTCCCGGCGCAGCCCGACAGCACCGCCTCGGCGATGTCGGCGAGGGCCGCGACCTGCTGAGGGCTCAGCGGCTGCAGCAGGTGCCTCCGGATGCTCTCCACATGCCCTGGGGCCGCCTTTTGGATCGCCTCGAGCCCCGTTGAGGTCAGCACTGCCAGCGCGCCCCGGGCATCGGTCGGGCAGGTGCTCCGGCGTACGAGCCCCCGCTCCTGCATCCGCGACAGCTGATGGGAGAGCCGGCTCTTCGACCAGCTGATGCGGGCCGCCAGGTCTGTGATCCGCATCTGGTGGCCAGGGGTCTCCGACAGGCTGGCCAGGACGTGGTAGTCGGCGAAGGACAGGCCGGCCTCGATGAGATCGCGGCCGATGCCGACCTCGATCAGCCAGCCCATCCGGAGAAGCCCGAGCCAGGCGCGCATCTCGGTCTCGTCGAGCCAGCGGGGCTCGGCCTTTGCCTCGGTCATGGCATCAGTGTACCTCCCTATGGTTGACACATCAACATCCTGGGTACTAAGCTGTTGACACGTCAACCACCCACCACAAGGGACCCCGCCATGATCGCAGTCAGCACCCCCACCACTGAGCTCACCCCAGGCGTCTGGGAGATCGACCCGACCCACAGCGAGGTCGGCTTCACCGCCCGCCACATGATGGTCAGCAAAGTTCGCGGCCGCTTCGGCACCTTCAGCGGCACCATCACCGCCGCCGAGGACCCCGCCCAGTCCAGCGTCGAGGCCGTCATCGACGTCGCTTCCGTCGACACCGGCAACGAGCAGCGCGACAACCACCTTCGGTCGGCGGACTTCCTCGACGCCGCGACGTACCCGGAGATCACTTTCAAGTCCAGCGGTGTGCGCCAGGACGGCAACTACTGGGTCGTCGACGGCCAGCTGACGCTCCACGGCGTGAGCCGCTCTGTGCCGCTCCTGCTCGAGCTGAACGGCGTCAGCCCCGACCCGTACGGCAACATCCGCGCCGGGTTCTCGGCCTCGACCGAGATCAATCGCCGCGACTTCGGTGTCACCATCAACATGCCGATGGACGGCGGTGGCGCAGTGGTGAGCGACCGCATCAACATCAGCCTCGAGGTCGAGGCCGTCCTCAAGGTCGAAGCCGCCCTCAAGACGGCGGCCTGAGCTGAATCCGCCCCCAGGCGCCTGCGCCCCGCGTAGCGGCGCCGGGGGCGGAGCCCGCAAGGGGGCCTCGATGGCGATCAACGACCCAGGCCACATGGCCTCGTTGTGCAGGCGTGACCAAAGACCGTCGGTCGCCCTCACCTACGGCTCTATCGCGGCGACGCCCTGCGGCAGCACCAACTCACAGCAATCGGCCTATGCTCGCTCGTCTGGGCCGGACGAGACGGCGCCGGGGCATCGCCTGGCACGCGACCACGGGTGCCGGCCTCGCCGAGCCGGCCCGGCGCGCTTCGCCAGCAACCTTCAAAATGACCTCCGGCTGATCCCACGTTTCGGCGCCGGCCCGAACGGAAACACCAACTGAATGGCCCAGGCTCAGGCGGACCCGTCCGCGTTCCCTTTCCTCGACCCTTCCGAAGTCGCGATCTTCGAGGCGATCGGCACGCGCCGCCACGTCACCGCTGGCGAGTACCTCTATCGCGAGGGCGATCCCGAGTACGACTTCTGGATCGTCGTCTCGGGCGCCGTCGACGTTGTCGTCGACGATGCGGACGACCGGGTGATCACCACCCACCGCGCAGGTCAATTCCTTGGCGAGTTGAATCTGCTCACCGGGGTGCGGGCGTTCGTTTCGGCTCGAGTCGCCGAACCCGGTGAGGTGCTCGCGGTGCCGGCGGATGTTCTGCGGAGGGTCGTCGCCACCGAGCCCGCGCTCAGCGACAAGATCCTGGCAGCGTTCATGGCGCGCCGCACGGCCCTCCTCGCAGGGGGTGCCGAGTTCATTCGTGTCGTGGGCTCTCGCTTCTCGCCCGAGACCATGCGCATCCGTGAGTTCCTCACTCGCACCCGCCTACCGCACGAGTGGCTGGACCCGGATGCTGATGCGCAGGTCGACGGCATCGTACGAGCCTTCTCGCTCGAGCCATCAGACCTCCCGGTCGTGATCGCCACCGGCAAGGTGCTGCGCAAGCCGACGCCCGGCCAGCTGGCGTCGTATCTCGGGCTGACCCTCGACAACCTGCCTGACCGCTCCTTCGATCTCGTCATCGTGGGCGGCGGGCCGGCCGGTCTCGCAGCCGCGGTGTACGGGGCCTCAGAAGGGCTGCACACCCTCGGCTTGGACATGATCGCGCCGGGCGGTCAGGCGGGCACGAGCTCCAGGATCGAGAACTACTTCGGGTTCACGACTGGGATCCCCGGGGCGGAGCTCACGCAGCGCGGGTTGGTACAGGCAGAGAAGTTCGGCGCGAGACTCAGCGCGCCGTGCGACAGCGATCGCTCTGCGTGAGGAGGCCGGACACTTCGCGCTGGAGCTGTCGGACGGCACCGTCATCGCCGCGCGGGCAGTCATTGCAGCTACGGGAGCGCGGTACCGCAGGTTGCCCGTGGAGCGGTTGGAGGAGTTCGAGATCAATGGTGGTGTGTACTATGCCGCCACCGAACTGGAGGCGCGACAGTGCGCGGGCAGCCCGGTTATGGTCGTCGGCGGCGGCAACTCGGCTGGTCAAGCGGCGGTCTTCCTCGCCGACAAAGGCAGCGCCGTAACGGTGATCATCAGAGCATCTGACGTCAACGCTCACATGTCTCGGTACCTCGTCGATCGACTCGTGTGCCATCCGCGCATCGAGGTGATGACTGGCGCGAACGTCGTCGGCCTCGACGGTGACGACGCGCTGCAGGCGGTTCGCGTCGACCGAACGGATACACAGACTCGCGTCCCGGCGGCAGCGCTATTCTCGTTCATCGGCGCCGATCCTCAGTCGTCCTGGCTTTGCGGATGTGCCGCGCTCGATGGCCGAGGGTTCGTCCTCACTGACCGCGCGCTCACCGATGAACAGCTCGGCCAGCACTGGAGCACGCTCGGCCGGCGACCGCTCCCATATGAGACCAGCCGCCCCGGGTTGTTCGCGGTAGGCGACGTTCGGTCAGGTTCGACCAAGCGCGTCGCGGCCGCGGTCGGCGAGGGATCGGCCGCCGTCAGCGCAGTCCACGCGTTCCTCGCGTTCGACCACCATTGATGTCCACGGCTGTTGATTTGGGGAGGCGCACCTGAGCATCGTGGCCCGTGATGAGCCTCACCATCGGATTGCGCGCGACTCCGCTCACGATCGTCTCGTATGGACGCAGGACGGTAGAGAAGCTGAGCTGGTCTATCGACGCAGAGGCAACCGCCTGATCCTGGTTCATACGGGCGTCCCCGAAGCGCTCAGCGGCCAAGGCATCGCCGGCGACCTTGTTCGCGCAGCGATCGAGTGGGCCGAGCTTGACCATCTGACGGTGGTGCCCATCTGCCCCTATGCGCGCAAGTGGCTTTCTGAACATCCAGAAGCAGCGACCAACGTCAAGATTCACTGGAGCCTTGCGGCTTCGCGTCGGGTCGAGGATTCAAAATAGAGCGGTCGGGGCGGCGCTAGTTGTATATCCAGGCCTTGTTGCCGCGATACTCGAACTCTGTCGCCTGACAGCCGATCCTGAGCGCACGGGCGACGAAACGAGGCAGGTACACCTGCACGTCACTCACGCGCAGCTCGATGACGATGGAACCTTATTCGGCTCCGTGAGTGGCGCGTTGGAGCGTTCAATCCACGGGTGGATTCCTGCACGATCGGCGGGACCGGGCGCAGAGCGGCTCGACACCCACTTGAGAAGCAATGTGCTGCGTTTGATGTCGCTGAACGCCGTTCCCGCCGCAGGCTTCGCGGCCCCTGATCGTCTCAAGCGGAGTTGGGTGAGGTACCCATAATTAGAAGCCAAGAGCCTGAAACCATAAAGAAGAAATTCACGATCAATGACACTGCGCTAACGTAGATTCCCACGCCGGAGCCGAGACATAGCATCAATGCGCCGATGATTTGGCCAAGGTAACAGACGCTCCCACCAACAATACGAAACAAGCTAAGAGCAAAGAGGCTACTACGCAGTCTGAAGGCCTGAACATAGCCATTCGTGTTAATTGTTGCCGCCAGTAGGGCCACGACCAACCATTCAATCCCTATCGTGCGAAATGTTTGGGCTCCCATTAGGGCAAAGGAACAGATGACGAAGGCGGCTGTGAGACCCGTGAGCATGTTGATGGCCCGGTATCGATGCGTGGCATCTCTAGTCACACCTTTCAGATTCAGGGTGAGAGCCACAAAGACCAACCCCGTCAACGCGGCAGAGCCAGTGCCTACCAAGATGAAGAAGTTATTCCATTGCTCAGCCATATAGCCTCGAAGGAGTGACCATAGGGCTGGCCATGCTAACAGACAAATCTGGGGCCCTTTCTGAGTGACCCAAGTGATGGCGGGAGCCCGCGCGCACCTCGCGTGCTCCCTAACCAGCGGCTACGCTCGCGACGTTGCCCATGCCTCGTTTACGCGGCCGGGTGGCGGATGGGAATACGTCAAGGGGCTCTCCCGCCTGCTCGGCCTCCTGTACGGCTGCGGCCGGTTTGGCGGGACGATTCCCCAATCATGTCTGCCCGCCATTGCGTGAGTCACTACCGTAACTAGGCGCGATGGTGGGTGGTCGCCGCTGGGCCAGCAAATCGTCCGTGATCTGCGTTGGGCCTGAGGCGCGCTTGCTGCGTTTGATCCAATTCAGGGGAGCACTCGCAACCGGCGCCGATATCCCTTATTTCATAAGGGAAACGCGGAGCGAGAGGGATTCGAACCCTCGATACCGGTTGACCCGGTATACCGCATTTCCAGCGCGTGGGAGGCGGGTGCAGGGCGGGGCACAGTGGGGCATTTCGTATTCAAGATTGTGCCCTTGAGGGAATGAAGTGGCAGGGATGGGCATCCGCGTTGGGTCTGCGTTGGGTCTGGTGAGGCGCCATCTTGAGGCTGAAACCCGACGTTCGAGCCGGTTTCGTCCATCGTCACTGAAACCAGCCCGTCGACATCGAGGATGGCATTGATGCTCGCCATTGAGTTGAACACGTTGTTGACGGTCACCAGGGTGGGCTCCAGACGCAACCAACCACCGCCAGGTTTTTCAGGCGCGCGAACTTGCGTTCGTCGACACCCATGGAGGTCCGCGTTCGTATTTCAATTCGGCGTTCACAAGGAGGGGTGTCGTCCGCCTTTGTTCACCGACGTCCGCGGATGAAGGTGCCCTGAGCAGCAGGAGGCGGTTACCGGAGACTTCATCGCCCGCCAGTCATGCTCGCTCCCGGTGCGGCAAGAGACATCGATGACGCATTTGCGAGCAGCCGTTCAACCCGATCGAGCCACGGGCGCGCCCTGAGCGGCTCGAACAGCGCACGCGATTCGATAGCGAACGCGACTGCGTCTTCGTGGCGGCCCTGCGAGTCAAGCCATTCGGCGAGTTCGAGCAGCGTCACACCGCGCTCGAACGGCATCCGGAGATCGCCAAACGCCACGATCGCCGCCGTGAAGCCTGCCTCCACCGAATCATGGCCACCGCTGAATGCCCCTACGCGTGCCCCAAGGCGTGCGACCTGACCGCGCAGCGAAGGGGTGACGAGCCCGGGACTTGCCTGGTGCACTACGTCCAGGATCGCTTCAGCGGCTTCGAGGTCCGCGAGTTCGAGCGCCGCCTCGACACCGTGGGCGATCACCCGCTTGAGACCTATGTCCACCAATTCGAGCACGGGAAGCAGCTCAAGGAGCTGCTTCGCTAGGGACAGCGCCTCGGCATGCTTGCCTTCGGCGCTGAGCAATTCGACCTCCACCGAGCCGACGCGGGTTCGGATGTCGTCGTTGTGCTCATCAGCGCGGGTCTGCGCCACACCGAACACCCGACGAGCAAGATCGAGTTCGCCCCGGCGGACGTGGATGGGCACCACCGCAGCCACGCGAACGGATGCCCACTGCATGGCCTCCAGCTCTTCGGCGGCCTCAGCCTCGTTGACGAATCCGAGTGCCTCGTCCCAGCGACCCAGCGCAACCAGTGGGTCGGCGGTTCCGAGGAGGGCTGTCAGCTCTCTGGCGCGGTCACCCTTGCGGCGCGACAACTCCAGCAGCTGGGCGGTCAGCTCAACCACCTCCTCGTAACGGTCTTCAAATTCGAGCGCCACGGCCAGGTTGTTCCACGCCCGAAAAGCAGCATGCGTAAAGTCGCGCTCGAGGGCCACCTGGAGCGCCCTTCGGAGAAGGGTCACTGCTTCATCGAGCCGTCCCTCTCGCATGATCAACAACGCGCGGCTGCTCAAAGCCTGGGAGTACACCTCGTCGAGCTCTAGCTGCTCGGCGATTCGAAGCACCTCCTCGAGCACCGGAGCCGCCTCCGCTCTGCCGGCAAGAGCAAGGAAACGCCCGAACTGTCCAGTGACGACAGCAAAAGCAGCGTCCGGCTCATCGCCGGCGAGCACACTGTGGGCATGTCGAGCGCTCTCGATCGCCTCGTCGAGGTGCCCCTGCTGGAACGCGATCTCCGCCAGAGTTGCCTCGGCCTGAGCGGCCGGGTGCGATTGGGCCGCCTCTTCAAAGAGCCCCTTCGCCTCCAGGACGAGCCCTGCTGCTTGTTCCAGCTGACCAAGCTGCAGTGCCATGCTGCCGGCGCGTTCGAGCAGCGCCGCGCGGTCGGTGGGCGCCTCGGTAAGTCCGGCCGCACGCTCGAAGTACGCGCGTGCCTCCGCCGGAGCAGCCAGCGACGCGGCGCGCTCACCGGCACGCACGAGCATCCCGCGGGCAAGGTCGCGGATGCGCGGCGCATCCTCCGCATCCGGCGCAAGACGGTGGGCTTCGAGAAAATGCGACGCGACCACCTCCACGAGTTCCCCTTCCTCCGATCCCCACCCAACCTGGAGGAAGGACGCAACGGTGAGGTGCATCGCCTTGCGGTCCTTCTTTGGCAGCGTTTCGTACGCGACGGTACGAACCAGGTCCTGCAGGAACGCGTATTGACCACGCTCGGGCGATCGAGGATCCGCCTGCACCGTGAGGACCTCCTTCGCCACAAGCGCGGCCAGCACCGGCTCGATCTCGCGCTCTGAAAGACCGGACACCGCAGCCAGTGCTGCCGGGGTACACGTCCTCCCGAGCACAGAGGCCTCCTGGATGAGACGCCGCTCCGCCGGGGTCAAGCCATCGAGCCGGGCAGCGATCAGCGCATGGAGAGTCTCCGGGACTTCGAGATCTTCGACTGGACCAGTGGGGCGGTACACCGGGCCTTCCCGAACGAGCAGCTTGCGGTCCAGGAGCATGCGTACGGTCTCGACGGCGTACAGCGGCACGCCCTCCGCCCTGTCGAGGATCTTGGCGGTGATCTCCTCGGGCAGGCCGGGCACGAGCCCGATGAGCAGCTGCTGCATCGCGCGCGCCGGCAACGGTTCCAGTGACAACGCGGTTGCGTTGCGCTTTGGGCCCACGCCTGTGTCGTGGCCGGGACGCGCCAAGGTCATCACGAAGATGGGAAAGGCGTGCGACCAGTCGAGCAGGTAGTCGATGAACTCCAGCAACGATGGGTCGGCCCACTGCAGGTCCTCGAACACCATGACAACCGGGTCGCTCACCGCTAGGCGCTCGAAGAAGAGGCGCCACCCGGCGAAGAGATCCGACTTGTCCGAGGCTGAACGCTCCTCGAGTTCCGAGCAGCTGGGCGAGGCGCGGCTCGACGAATTTCCTGTCGGTCAGATCGGGCACCGCTTGCTCGACGGTCTCGCGAAGCTTGTTCATCGCCGAGATTCGGTCTTCGCCCTCGGTGATGCCCGAACGTCCGCGCACCATCTCGGCGAGCGCCCAGTAGGTGACGCCCTCTCCGTATGCGAGGCAGCGACCGCGATGCCAGCGGAACAGGCGCTGCAGTCCGTCCATGTACTTGAAGAACTCCCAGCTCAACCTGGACTTGCCGATGCCAGCTATCCCGGTCACCTGCACGAGATGCGCCCGGCCATTGTCAGCGCTCGCGAGAAAGAGGTCCTTCACCAGCTTGAGCTCCCGCTCGCGCCCGACGAAAGGCGGCTCAAGCCCTTCCGATTTCATGCGACCGCCAACGCCGGCCACGACGCGGTTGGCCTGCCACAGATGCACGGCTTCAGCTTTGCCCTTCAGCGTATGCATGCCAACGTCCCGGTACGCTATCGCGGCATCAGTCGCGCGCTTCGTGGGCTCGCCCACGAACACGCACCCGGGCTCCGCCGCCGACTGGATGCGCGAGGCGGTGTTGACGAGATCCCCGGCCACCATCCCCTGCCCGGTGGCGCCCAGGTTCACTGCCGCTTCGCCGGTGAGGACACCAGCCCGCGCCCGCAACTCGGGCGTGGCCATCTCACCGCCGAGCTGGGTCACCGCGTCGACGACATCGAGCGCCGCTCGGACCGCGCGCTCCGCATCGTCCTCCCGTGCTACGGGCGTTCCCCACACCGCCATCACGGCGTCGCCAATGAATTTCTCGACCACGCCGCCGTAACGCCCCACTACCATTTGGCATGCGTCGAAGTACCTGGTGAGAAGTTCGCGGACTTCCTCAGAATCGCGCGCTTCCGACAGCGTCGTGAAGCCCACGAGGTCGGCGAAGAGCACCGATACATGGCGGCGCTCTGTGCGCGCAGGGAAGGCCGTTCCAGCAGAGCTTGCGGGGGGCCTGACATCCGGTTGCAGGCCCACGGGTGGCGAGGGCGTCGCCGCGACAAGTGGCTCCCCGCAATCGCCACAGAACCGCGCCCGGGGGGAGTTGGCAGCGCCGCAGCCAGGGCACGCCACAGCAAGCGGGGCTCCGCAGTTGCCGCAGAACCGCCGCCCATTCTCGTTTTCACCGCCACAGTTGGCGCAGGTCACCGGCGGCTCCTCTTGTCTTGGTGGGGCGAAGCCTACGACCTCGCGCCTTGTCGCGCCATTGTCGGCTGCCTGCGGCGTCCAGGTTGATCTCGAACTCGACATCGGCGATCAAGTTGTCATCACCTGCTCGCACGCTCGCTGGACCGAGCGTACTTCAGTCTCAGCTGATTCGCCCGAAGTTCATCCCTGCTCAACTTGTCGTCACCCGGCTGTGCGTATTGGCGCGGCGAGTTGGAATGGATTGCCCGCGAGCGCTGCGCCCAGTGGTCCAGACGCGATCAGGAACGTATGGTCCCGACCCCGCGCGAACGTCGCGCAGGTCACGCCGGCTCCATCCAACCCGAGGACCGCGATCACAGAGCGGTCGCAAGCGATGCCGTGGGTTTGGGCTGTACCGCACCTGCCTATTGCGTTTACCCTTCACCCGGTGAGCAGAGAAGCCACAATCGCGCCGAATGCTCTGGAAACAACGTTGACTCGGTCCTCATGGCCGCCGCTGGCCACATGTGCGCTCGGCCTACCTCAGTCTCGCCTGGTAGGGCGTGGTGATCCCCGGGGTTCGATAGAGCCAGAACCGGAATTGGAACTCGGGTGGGGCGCTGTCGTGACCACTCACCCACCGAGACTACCTGGCTCGCCTCAACACAGTTTGACGCCTCACGACTGCACCCTTAAGGGATCAGCGGCGGCGCGCCCAACCCTCGGTGGTGCCTCGGGCGGATGACTTCCAAGCCTTCCCAAAGCCGGCGATGGCCCCGGCTGCAGTCTCGAATGACGCAGCGGGGCTCATCGCCGTGCCCCAAGAGAAGACCTCTCCTTTAGATGGCCTTCTGATGGCCCGCGACGTCGTCGCCCTCGTCGGCCTCAGACGCGCCGCGCGACGCGGTGCGAGCATCGAAGTCCGGATCTGAGTTGAGCGCCGTGTAACGGTGGCCTTCCGTGTCCTCTTCCTCTTCCTTGTCGGCTGTGAATCGCTCCGGGGCTTCCTGACCCTTGGGATCGTCCGTGCTCATAACAGTTCTCCTTTGGCGGTTTGTCCGCCGATTGATGGTGGCAGGAGTTTGACACTCTCGACAGGGTGAGTCAGTCGTCCAACTGACAGATCCAGCGTCGGCGACCCGACACCGGCGACCCGGACGACGATCCAGCGCCAGGCGATGCGCTCACGCGATGCAGAAGACCTTGGGTGCCACATCGGATTAGGCGTCTGCGCCATTATCGGCGAGCGCACACAGCACAGTCTTCATTTGAAATGGCGTCATCCCTGGGTGCTTGCTCAGGATGAGTGCTACCAATCCGGCGATGTGCGGCGCCGCAAAGCTATTCCCGGTGGCGGTAATCGTGGTGTGGTCCAGCCACGCGACGTCCAATGAGATCCCTGGCGCACCGAACTCCACAGGTGGTGCCGGGTTGTAGTCGAAGTGCATTGGGTCGGTCCCAGCATGCGCAGCGACAGAGAAGACGGATGCGTATTGGGCCGGATAGCTCGGCGCTGGGACGTTGTTGATCGCGCACACGAGCATGACGTTTCGGAAATACGCTGCATCCACGAGCTCGTGAAAGAGCCCGAAGTATTCGTGTTTTCCGGTGCTCAGACTGAGGTTGACGACGTGCATATCGTGTTCCACGGCCCAGCGAATGCCCGCCGCGAAGACCATGCCCTTTCCGGTGAGGCGCGAGCCAAGCACACGCACGCTGTACAACTCGCTTTGCGGGGCGATATGTCTGATGATCGCCGCGCAAGCGGTGCCGTGACCGAAGAGATCCGCATGCGGCCCCTCGGTGACACGTACTCCGTCGGGTAAGTCGGCCTCGTACTCGAGGGCCACGCCGCCCTGCACGCCGCCAACCGACGGGTGGCTCCCGTCAATGCCGCTGTCCACGATGGCGACGCGAACGCCTGCGCCGGTTGCCCCCTGCCAGGCCCACTCCCTGGTGATCGCCGACGGCAAGGCGACGCTCACCCTGCCCAGACGGTCCGGCGCGAACTGGTCCGACCAGGCCGGTTGCGTCATCGTGCCGAGTGGACGCGGAGAAACGAGATGACTTCGTTGGCGATGCGGGTGACGAGCATCCGCTCGTCGGCCCCCATCCGCCCCAGCTCCTGGAACAGGGCGGCGAGCTCGGCAAAGTCGGCACGCGGACGCGGCGCGCTCTTGGCGTGCTCGAGCAGCGCCGCGCTGAGTTCGCTTCCCTTCGTTTCGCGCGCGGCCGCCTCGAATAATGCGCGACCGAGATCGGCGAAAACCCGGCTGCTCTCAATCGCGAGCGCGGCCTGTCGAGCGAACACGCCAAGCAGTTCCATGTCATGCGCACCAGCCTCGCCGCGGCGGTGCCGGTCAAGAACCTCGATCACGCCAATAGCGCCGCGATCGGTTTCGAGGGGCATGGCAAGGAGCGACGTCGGCATGTAGCCAGTCCGCTCGGCGACCGACGTCGCAAAGCGCGAGTCGTGCTGCACATCATCGATGGCGATGGGCTGTCCGGACATAAGCACCCAGCCGGCGATACCTTGTCCAGCCGGCATCCGCAGCCCGACGACGGTGTCTGCCCCCGAGCCCGATGCCATGATGAAGTGCAGCTGATCTTCATCCTCGTTGAGCAGCGCGACCGAACATGCCGCTGCGTCGAAGAGAATGCAGGCTGCTTCTGTGATGCTTCGAAGCAACTCCTCGTTGCCTACCGGAACGAGCGCGGGCCCAAGGTCCGCGGCCAAGCGGCCGAGCTCCGCCATCGGGCCAAGCGGTCTTCGGCTCATTGGTTCGACGTCACGCGCGAAGCGGACCTCGAAGGCCCGCCCGCCCTCCAGTGTCTGCCGCTCGCCTTACGGGAGCTTTCGGTGCCTGGTGACATCGTCGTCGGCGCCCACCTGGCCGCTCCAAGCTTGGCCACGTTCGGGGCCCGCAGCCATTTAGGCATACCCTGCTCGGCGGCGTAGGGTATCGGCCCGCACGATACGGATGGAGTGTCCGACTGTCTCGATGTAACCTGCGCTCTCGAAGGTTCGCAAGATCTGGTTGACGCTCTGTCGCGACCCACCAACCATCTTCGCTATCTCCGTTTGAGTGAAGTTGACGTCGATCACAGGTTCCAGTGCCGGTGCCGGTTGGCCGCCGGAAGCGAGATTGAGAAGAAGCTTGGCGACGCGGCCGGGGAGGTCGAGAAAGACCAGGTCTGAGGTCTGGTCGGTGAGCCGCCTGATCAGCCCGCCCAAGCTCTCAAGCAGCCCCTCGGCAAGCGCCGGGCGCTCATGGAGCACATCAAGAAAGGCTGCGCGCGTCACCACCAGCAGCACGCTCGCCTCGAGTGCTTCAACCGTGGCCGAACGTGCCTCGCCGTCGACCAACGCCAGCTCTCCGAACGTGTCGGGCGGGGTCAGGGCGGCAAGCACCATCTCGTCGCCCTGAGCTGAACTGACGACCACCTTCAAACGCCCCGACCCGACGACGAACAGCCAGTCGCCGGGGTCGCCCTCACGGAAGACGACCTCGCCGCGGCGGTATCGCCGCATGGAGGCGCGCGTCGCAAGCTGGCGAAGTCCTTCCGAGTCCAGATGGGCGAAAAGCCTGGTCTGTTCAAGGAGCGGCAGTGCAGTGGAATCGGGACTTCGGGAAAGTCCGTTACGCTCGCCCATGATTGGCATCGTTCAGATTGGTGGCCGCTTCTCCGTTTCCCGAAGCAGAGCGCACAGTTTGAGCAGAAGCTTGTATGTCAGTTGCGGATGTTCGATAAGAAGCGGCTTGAACTCCCACGGCGCGAAGGACAGCGTTCGGAGGTGCGTCTCGGCAACGACGCTCGCGCTCCGCGGGCCACCATCGATGAGAGCGATGTCCCCAAAGGAGTCGCCCGCGCCAAGACTGCGGACTTTGCGACCGTTTTTCGTCACGGCCGCGCTCCCATCGAGGATGAGGTGAAAGCCGACGCCCGGCGTTCCCTCCCGCACCACGACCCGCCCCTTCGGGTGCTCCACGTCCGTCGCGCACGCGGCCAACGTCGCGAGATCCCGCTTGGTGAACCCCTCGAAGAGACGACTTCGGTTGAGCATCTCCAGACGGGTCTTCTTGTCTGACACGGTCACCTCCCAATGTGGTCAGGGGTTGGGCGGCACCCATCCGGTGCAGGCGGCGCTAAGTCTATGCCCCAGACAGCGCTCTCGTCAGGTGGGGGCGAACAAGTGCTCACGGCGCTCGGATGGAGGCGCCATCTGCCGGGCTCCCTCGCGTATTGGGACGTCCTGCTGAACCAGAGGTTCTCCACCAGGAACAGCTGCCGCAGGTCAGTCCGGGGAGCGCTGGTGCGTCAAACCCTCGAGTCGACATGTCGCATCCTCGACATCAGAGCTGTCGCCTGCTTGATCGCGTTGCCGCGGTCGTGAGCGGAGCATGGCGGCCATACATCAAACGACCGCCGGAGGAATCCCGATGCTCCCGACCAACTACGACCTCGCAAGAATGCGGGTGGAAGACTGGCACCGTGAAGCTGATCACTCTCGGCTGGTACGTGAAGCCAAGGTCGCACGAAAGGCTTCGCGGCCCGAGCGCCCGGGTGTGCTCGCATCAGTGCGGAGCGCGCTCGCGGCAACCTCCCGAGTGCTTCCTTGGAAGCGTGGCCCCCATTCCCAAGCGGGCCGGCTGACGACGCCCACGCAACTCGCGTCGGTGCAGCCCGCCGCACGACGGGCGTAGATCGCTGGGCGGACGGCCGCGGGTCATTTCGAACGGCCCGCGGCCCCATGGCGGGAGGTTGACAGACCCACGGGCGTTGCCTGGCTCCCCCGGGCGCACCCCGCTCGCGGCCCGTTGAGAGAGGCTCGAGAGCTATTCAGCACGACGGTGTGCGGCGATCTGTACCGCTCCGTTGGTCAGCTAAACGTCAGAGAGGCTGTCAGTTTGCTGACACGCAACACCGCGGTGGGCACCCTGGCACGTCAGGTGCCTGATGCCGCCAGCTCGGTGAGCCTCGCCCGGGCCCTCTTCGCCCCGACCTGATTCTCCTTCGCCTCATACAGGGAGAGCGCTTCCTTCACCTCAGCCACTGCCTCTTCGCTGCGTCCGGCCAGTTGGAGCACCGCGGCCAGATCCAAGTGGACGCCCGCTCTTTGGTTGAGCCAGTCGGTACGGGTGATCAGCGACAGCGCGTCACGCGCCAATGTCTCGGCCACGGCATAGTCACCCCGTTGGGCGAGTGTCTTCGCGCGAACAGTCCGCCAGCGGAACTGCGGATCGAGGTCGCTCGGATTGTGCGCCGCCTCTGCCTCGACGCGCTCGCTTATCTGCTCGGCCTCCACGAAACGTCCCTGTGCGTAGACCGCTTCGGCAAGGCATCCGAGGCGTGTGGGGAGAAATCCCTTCTCCCCCATGCGCTCGAGCGTGTCGCATGCCGAGCGGAGGTTCTCCTCCGCTCCAGCGGGATCGCCGGCCAGCATCGCGATGTCGAAGTATTCCTGCGATACCCCTGCGACGTTGAGCTGCTGGCCCAGGTCGTCGAGCATCTCTCGCCCTCGCGCGAATGATGCCCAGGCGTCGTCGAATCTGCCCGTCATGGCCAGGAAGCAGCCGAGCTCGATCCTCGCCGTGGCCTCAACGAGTTGGCTATTCGATCGTTGCAGCACCTCATTGCATCGCCGCACGCCTTCCGTCGCCGCGGTAACCCCGAACCAGGCGTTGATGCCGATCCATTGCAGCGTGACCGATTCCTCGCGTCTCGCACTCGCGCGCCTCGCGTGATCGAGAGCCTGTTGAAATGCGACGTCGGCATCGCCGCCACTCCCACTCCCCCACATGCGATACAGCCCGATGAGGTGCCAGGCTCGGGCGAGGGTGAGATCATCGCCAAGCCGACCGCAGGCAGCGACAGCCGCCTCAGCGATCTTCAGCGAACTCGTCGTTCCCCACGGATCCGGTCCAGTTACCCAGCTCCACGAGTGCAAGTTTCGCGCGCCACACATCGATCTCTTTGCCCATGCGGTGCGCCCGCTCTTCGGCCTCGTGGAGGGTTTCCGCCGCCTTCGACAGCTCGCCGGCCTCGGTCAGCGCGATGCCCAACTCCGGGAGGACATCGAGCCGGCGCAGGTCGTCCGGCGGCAAGAGGTCGGCTGTCCGCGTCAGGAGATTGATGGCAGCTGGTATATCGGCACGCCCCAAAGCGCGTATCCCGGCTGGCGCCAGACGTCGGCTCGCCAGGTCGGCCAGCCGTCGAGCCTCGGTATCACGTCCGAGCTCGGCCTGATATCGATGAGCTTGTTCGAGGTGGTAACCAAGGATTTCCTCGAACTCGCTCTGCCTGTTACGAACCATGCGCTCGAGCCAGCCTGCGAAACGTTCGTGCAACTCGGCTCGAAGCTGTTTCGGCACCGCGTCGTATGCGGCATCGCGGATGAGGATGTGGCCGAAACGAAACCCATCGTCGCCGGCGAACAGCGCCTCCTCGGATTGAATGAGGTCCTTCCGTGCCAATGACAGCAGACACGCGCCGACACCTGCGCGCGCGTCCTCCTCGAGCAGATCGACCACGGCGCCGCGGTGGAACGTCCGCCCTTCAATCGAGGCGCGCTCGATCACTGCACGGTCCGTTGCGTCGAGGCTATCTATTCGCGCGCTCAGGAGAGCCTGCATGTTGGGGGGAACGACGATCGATCCGTTGCGGGATTCGACATCGGCGTTGAGCGCCAGCAGCTGTTCGATGAACAGAGGATTGCCCTCGGCGGCTTCGGCGACGCGAGTGCGCGCCTCTGGAGGAAGGTGTCGCGGCGTCAGGCTTCCGATCAGGGTGTCCGCATCACGTGCGGAGATCGGCTGCAACGACATCACGGATGCGTTCTGCCGGGGCACAGCCCACGAAGGACGTTGTTCGAAGAGGTCGGCGCGCGCGAGACACACCAACAGAATTGGTGCTCCGGATGCGAAACCTGTGATGTACTCGAGCAGATCGAGCAGTGTTGGCTCGGCCCAATGGAGGTCGTCGACGACGACGATGAGCGGACGCTCGCGTGCAAGGCCCTCAAACAGCTTGCGAAACGCCCACGCGATGTCCGCCGGCGATCCTGGAGAATCGCCACTTCCTATTGCCGCCGCGATGCGCTCGGAGACGACCGATGCGTTCTCACCGACCACCTTCGCCACCGCGGCGTGGAGATCGGTTCCGCCGATATCGTTGATGATCTCGGCGAGGGGCCAGTACGTGATCCCTTCGCCGTACGGGAGGCAGCGTCCGATGACCACACGAGCGTGCTGGCGCGTTGACCGTAGGAGCTCCTCGACGAGTCGTGACTTGCCGATCCCGGGTGGCCCCACGATCGTCGACACGACGCAGACGTGTTCTCGCGCAGCACGCTCGAAGGCCTGTGCCAAAAGGCCGACTTCCTCCTCGCGCCCGACGAAAGGGGTTTCGCTGCGACGCCGCAGCCCAACACCGTCCTCGGACATGCCGATCAGACGCCACGCCGGCAGTGGTTCAGGCTTTCCCTTCACGGTCAGCGCCGCCACGGGTTCCGCCTCGATCGCCCCCGCTCCGAGGGTCCATGTTCGCTCACCGATCAGGATCTGGTCCGGCGCTGCCGCTTGCTCAAGGCGTGCTGCCACGTTCACCGTATCCCCAGAGACGAAGGCCTGACCACGTGCCGGATCGCCGGCGACGACCTCGCCGGTATTCACCCCCGTTCGAGCCCGGAGGCGAACTCCCCACTCGGCATCAAGCTCTTCGTTGAGGGTCCGCAGCCGGTCGCGCATCTCATCTGCTGCTCGCAGGGCGCGCAACGCGTCATCCTCGTGAAGGCTCGGAATCCCAAACACGGCCATGATCGCGTCGCCGATGAACTTCTCCACGGTCCCGCCGTGGTGTTCCAGCACGCGCTGCATCGTCTCGAAATACCGCGACACGATTCGCCGAATGGACTCTGGGTCGAGGCGATCGCCCAGCTCGGTTGAACCCACCATGTCGGAGAAGAGCACCGTGACTGTCTTCCGTGCTTCTCGGCCGACGGCGACCTTCAGCGTGGCCCCGCATCCGAGGCAGAACTTCGCTCGATCGGGGTTTGCTTCTCCGCATCGATGGCAGGACGGCATTTGGGGGAGTGTAGGTGTGGGCCGCATCGGTTGCCTCGCGACGCGGGGGTGATTCAACCCCACCGGCGTCAACGGCCGGTCGCTGAGGCGCAAGAATACCGGCCATGCCTACCCGGGCCAGCACTTCCGGCAGACGCCTGGCGACGGTCCTCTTCACCGACATCGTGGGGTCGACCGAGCTGGCCGTCAGGATCGGCGACCGCAAGTGGCGAGAGTTGCTGGCCGCATACCGCGCGATGGTCAGGCAAGCGCTCCGGCGTACGCGGGGTCGCGAGATCGACGACGCCGGCGACGGCTTCTTCGCCGTGTTCGAGCACCCGGCGGATGCGATCGCCTGCGCGTGCATCCTCGCCGAGGAGGTCCGGACCAAGGGCCTCGAGGTACGGTCCGGCATCCACACGGGCGAGGTGGAGACCACGGGCGCCAAGTTGGGCGGCATCGCGGTGCACATCGGGGCACGCGTCTGCTCGCAGGCGGGTGCAGGGCAGGTATTCGTCAGCGGCACGGTCCGCGATCTGGTTCGAGGCTCGGACTATGGATTCGTCGACCTCGGAGCCCGCCCGCTCAAGGGAGTGCCTGGCGAGATACAGCTCTTCAGCGTCACCTGGGACGAGGGTGGACACGCGCACGTTGGCGGGGGCGGGCGTCACCGATACCTCATCGCAGGGGCATCGATCGTTGCGATCGCCATCGCCGTGGTGCTTGTCGTGGTGGTCACCCGTGGCCCCAGCACGGTCGCGCCGTTGGCGGCGTCGATCGTGACGGTGGCCGGCACCGGTGTTGCCGGTGACAGCCCGGATGGGCAGGCGGCCACGAAGACCGAGATCGAACACCCGCTCGCGCTTGCGCTCGATCAGGATGGTCTCCTCTATTTCGTTGACGCGAACCGCATTCGCCGGATCAATGGCAACGGCACCGTGAGCACGATCGCGGGTACCGGACAGGCGGGTGATCAGGGCGATGACGGACCCGCGATGTCGGCCGAGCTCAACGGCCCGCAGTCACTTGCCATCGACAGCAGCGGCGACGTCTTCATTGCCGACTCGCTGAACAACCGTGTCCAGGAGGTCACGGCCGCGGGAACCATGACAACGATCGCCGGCACCGGCCAATCCGGGTACTCCGGCGACGGGGGCCCGGCGGACAAGGCGAAGCTCAATGACCCGACAGGAGTGGCGACTTGGGGCGGCGCGATCTTCATCGCTGACAGTGGCAACAACGTCGTCCGCGAGGTGACGCGCGATCCCGTCAGTGGTGCCTACGTCATCGCGACGTTTGCCGGAACCGGGGATCCGGGCTACAGCGGCGCGGGCGGGCAGGCCACCTCGGCGCCGCTCCAGGATCCGCAGTGCGTTGCAGTCGATGCTGAGAACAACGTGTATGTCGCCGACACGCTGAACTATCGAGTGGAGAAGATCACCGTCGCCGGCATCATCAGTACGGTCGCCGGGACTGGCGATCCGAGCTACTCCGGCGATAAGGGCCCGGCGACGAGCGCAGCGCTCGACTTCGCGACCGGACGGCTCAGCGGCGGTGGATGCCTCGCTGTTGACAGCAAGGGCGACCTCTTCGTTGCCGATGCGCTGAACAACCGCGTTCGTGAGGTGGCAGTCGACGGGATCATCACCACTGTGGCCGGCGACGGCCAGTCGGGCTTCGCCGGGGACCAGGGACCTGCGACCGACGCCGAGCTAAACCTCCCGCTCGGTGTGGCGGCGGACCCTGCCGGCCGCCTCTTCATCGCGGACAGCGGTGGGAACCGGATCCGCCGCGTCGGTTAGCTTCAGGGAACTGCGGTCAGCTGGGTCTCGAACGGCTTGCCCTGCTCGGTGACAAAGTACGCAAGGTAGTCGACCTTGCTGCTTCCGACCGCGACCTCCTGGGTCGCGCTGCCGGAAGCGACGTAGGTGCCGGATCCTGCTGTGAGCTCGACCGACGCCTGTCCGGCAACCTTGACCGTGAGTGTGCCATCGAGGACGAACAGGACTTCGAGACCGCCGAAGCGATGGGCCTGACTCCGTCCGCCGGGTTGCAGCGTCACCTTTCGGAGCGTCTCGACGTACGTCCCCGGGCTCAGCGTGCTCGAGGGAATATCCTGCGAGTTGAAGGCGGCCGTGGATCCGTTCAGCGGCGTCGGACGCTGCACGCTCGGCCAGAGCGCGATGAAATACCACGTGCTGTCCTCCGGCCCGAGGCTGGTGTGCGAGTGCTCCACGCTTTTCAGGAACAGGGCCGTTCCGGCAGCGATATCGACGCTTGCTCCACCCGTGTACGAGAGACGCTGCAGACCGGTGTCCACGTATACGATGCCGGCCTGGTGTTTCTTTGAAGCGACCGATTGATTGGGTGCCTGATGGAACATCACGATCCGGACGAACTGCGTGCCTGTCGGAAGCGCATCGAGCTGCCCTGCGGCGAGTTCGTTCACGGTCATGAGATGTGCAAGCGCCAGCGATGAAGTGCTCGCCGGTGTCGCAGCGGACGTGCCGCCGCATGCGACCCCGACCAAACCAACCACGGCGAACGTGGCCGCCCATGTCCGAGGGTTCCCCTTGGTGAGCCCCTTGCCAGACTGGCCTCGATTGAGCACTGTCAGTGTCCTCCCATGCGGCCGGGTGTCGGTCCGGGTCATCCTAGCTCCGTCGGTAGCAATTTTCGGGCTCAGCGTGCGCCGATGTCTGTCAGCTCGACGACAGCGCGAGACGGTGGCTCACAACCACCCCTGGTCGATACCACCCTGAACCGTGCATGATTGGGGGCGATGGAGGCCGCGCTCCGTCGGAGGTTGGACGTGGATCCAGCGGATCTCAAGTCGATCGCCCCATTCGATCGACTCTCGGCAACGGACCGCCGGAAACTGGCGCAGTGGATGGATCTCGTCGAGCTTCCGGTTGACAGAGTGCTCACCGAGGAAGGTGCTCTGGCGTTTGAGTTTCTGGTCATCACGCACGGTACCGTGAGAGTCACACGGGACAGTGAACACGTGCGTGACCTGGGTCCGGGCGACTACGTCGGAGAGATCGGCTTGCTGAACGAGGATCACCGCCGGACGGCGAGCGTCGTCAGGCCCGGGCGAGAGGTTCTCCGGCGCGCATCATGGGAGCCGCGCGCACGGCAGCACGGGACGGGCTTGCCTCGGGATGTCGGTGCTGACCGTCGTGCACTTTGTGCACGGCCGCGCAGCCTCCTTGCCCCGCACCCCTATCCCCGACGACTACGACTCCTTATTCATACCGAGGGATCATCCCAGTGAAAGTGTTACGCAATGGTGTGCGACGCTCTCCTTACAGCAATCGTCTACCGATACGCGTCTCCCTTTGACGAATCGGGTAAATGGTCAGGCCAAGTCAGCTCGCAGCTGGGGCGTACCTCCGTGGCGTGCTGGCAAACCTGTTGTGCCCGGCTCGCCTGAGGCGGCAGCTCAAGGTCGACATACTCGGTGCTTCACGTCCTTGAGCTCGTCAGGAAATCCGCCACCCGCGCAGCTACAACCGCTGGTGATTTGTCGCTAGGTGCCACGTGGTCGAGTCCGGGAATGATGTCGACGGTGGCAGTGGCAATCACATGCTGAAGCTGCGAAAAGAGATCGGTTGTGACACGGGAGGGACTTTTTCCCCACCAAGGAGCAGGAGGTCAGCGGTGACAGACCTGAAGTGGTCCACCGAGCCTCTGTCCATCGCGGCCACCTGCTCGTGCTCCGCGAGCCCCGCGTAGAGCAACGGTTGCATCTTTTGCCATTCACGCTGGCGGATAATAAGACGGAGGATTGCTCGTGCGTACCAGAATGGCATCTTGACCAGAATGGGAGGCGCAAATCCGGCACCGCGAGCCATGCAGGCAAAGGCTCCGCGAGCGTCGCCAGCGGCAAGGTGTTCTCTGTAGCTCGGCAACCATGCGAGCCGTATTGAACCGTTGACTGACACTCCGGGTTCATAGACGGCGACGCGAGAAAAGGAACGTGTACGCCGAGCCAGTTCCAGGGCAACGAGACCTCCGTAGCTATGGCCAAAAACCGCGGAGGCCCCAGTCTCAGCCTGGACGGCAGCGAGATCCTCGCATTCTTTTTCGATGCTGTAGGCAGGACCCTGGGCTCCACTGTCACCCCGTCCTCGACGGTCTATCACATGGACGGAGAAGCCCTTGCTCGCCAGCTCCTGAGCGAACCTGAGGTAGTCGTCGCCAGATCGCAAGGCACCACCCACGACGATCACACGCGCGCCGGTACCGACGGTGTAGTACGCGATCGTCGTTCCATCCGCGGACTTCACGGTCGAGCGAGTCAGCGTCGGCATCGTCTCGAGACCCTTCACCGGTCAGCCCGCCTCTTGGCCGCGGTTGCGGGTGCCGACGAGGTCCAGGATCCGGCCGCATCGAGCGTGTCGAGCAAGCGTTTCGTGTGCTCCAACAACACGTCGTAGGGCACGCCGCTCGTGTGGACAAGTGACGCGAACCGCCGCTCGAGTTCACCCCCCAACCGCTCAACGAGTTCCTGCCCCGATGGGCTCAGCCGGAGCCGGTGACGGTTGCCCCCAGCCGGATCGGAAGCTGCTTCAAGCAGGCCTGCTTGGGCGAGCACCCGCGTCATTCGGCTCACAGAAGGCTCCGTAATCCCGAGTCGTTCAGCAAGCACGCGCTGGGTATCCGCGCCCTCGAATCCAACCATGTAGAGCGCCAGAAAGCGCGAGTACGAGAGCCCCGCCTCAGCTTGAAGAATCTGATCGCCGGCACGGTCGAGCCGCGCGGTGAGCCGATGAAGGGCCCTACTGAGGTCAGGTTGTTCCACGCGTCTATCTTAGCACGCTAAGTTAGTAAGGCAAGATACTCGGCGCCCGCATGCCTCGAGCCCCAAACGATGACGCCTCGGCGATGCGTGCGTGACCCGAAACGAAACGCCTCGGCAGGCCGCGCTTGTCGCCCCACGGGAACGGTGATTCGCCGTTACGAGCCTGAGCGCCCCGGGCATCCTCGTAGACTCCGCGAGTGCCTGAGCCCGACGGCGAACTCCTCGCCCTCCGCAATCGCCTCGGCGACCTCGACCGGCGGATCGTCGAACTGATCGCGGAGCGTTTCCGCGTCGTCGCCGATGTCGCCAGGGAGAAAGCGGCGTCCGACGCCGCTATCCGCGATTCCGACCGCGAACGCCAGATCCTCGCGGCGGTAGAGCACATCGCACGGACCGAAGGCGCTCCGGTCAATCTTGTCCGCCGGATCTATCGCGATCTCCTGGCTGAATCGGTGAGCCGGCAGGTATCGAGCCGCTCGGGCCTGCAAAGGGAGGTGGCGATGCGCGTCGCCGTGCGCGGCGAGCACTCCTTTGGCTACCTCGCAGCGCAGAAATACCTCTCGGCCCGGGATGTCGACGGCGAGATGGTCGTGACCCGCACGTACCAGGCCGCTGTTGACGCCTTGAAGGCGGGGAACGTTGACCTCGCCGTCCTGCCAATCGAGAACACCGCCGCGGGAAGCATCGACGAGACCTACGATCTGCTCCGCGAGAACGAGGTGTCGATCGTCGGTGAGGAGACGTCGAGCGTCGATTACTGCCTGTGCGGGGTCAGTGACATACCGCTGGGAGCGATCAGCCAGGTCCTCGCGGCCGTCGACGGGTTCGAGCAGTGCTCTCGATTTCTCCAGACACTCCCCAATGCTTCGCAGGTCCTGCATTTCGACACGGGTGCCGCGATGCGACTCGTGCACGCGGCGGGAGATGCCACGCGCGTTGCCATCGGCGCGCCCGAGGCAGCCGCCGCCCATGGGTTGGTGGTCCTTCGGCGCGGTATCGCCAACCACCCCGAGAACTACACGCGGTTCGTCGTCCTCGCACGGCATCCTGTTGCCGTTGAGCTCAGCGCGCCGTGCAAGACGAGCCTGATCCTGATCGCGCGACACGAACACGGTGCACTGGTGCGATCGCTCGGTGTTCTCGCCGCGAGTGGGCACTCCATGACGAAGCTCGAGTCTCGCCCACGTCCCGGACGGCCGTTCGAGTACATGTTCTTCATCGATTTCGAGGGCAACATCGCGGATCCACGGACCGCCGATGCACTGGACGACCTCCGATCCACCGCGTTGCACCTCAAGGTGTTGGGCAGCTATCCCGCAACGACAACCAAGGGTGACGCACAACCGGGAGATTCCACGCCACTCGTGCCCCTGCCGGCGGACGTCGACGCGACCGAAACCGTTGTGCCACCGCGCCCGGCGACCAAGGCTTCGAAGAACTACCGGCTCGCTGGGCGCGGCGCTCGCTCCGACGACACCGTCATCCCGGTCGGCAATCTGCTGATCGGCGGCGGCGGCTTCCTCGTGATGGCGGGACCGTGCTCCGTGGAGTCCGCCGACCAGATCAACGCTACTGCGCGCGCGGTCCGCGAAGCCGGCGCGCAGATCCTTCGCGGGGGGGTGTTCAAACCCCGAACCTCACCCTACGCATTCCAGGGACTGGGGTGGGAGGGCCTCGAACTGCTCGCTGCGGCCGGCAGGGCCACGGGTATGCCGATCGTCAGCGAGGTTATGGCGGTGGACCAAGTGAGACGCATGGCCGAGCTGGTGGACATCCTTCAGGTCGGTACCCGGAACATGCAGAACTTCGATCTGCTGCGCGAGCTCGGCAAGGTCGACCGCCCGATCCTGCTCAAGCGCGGTCTCTCGAGCACGATTGACGAGTGGCTGGGTGCAGCCGAATACATCCTGGCGATCGGCAATGAGCAGGTCATGCTCTGTGAGCGCGGCATTCGAACCTTCGAAACGAGCACGCGCAACACGCTCGACCTGTGCGCGATCCCGGTGTTGCGTGAGTTGACCCATCTTCCGGTGATCGTCGACCCGAGCCACGGCACCGGCCACCGCGCATATGTTGCCCCGATGGCGAAGGCGGCACGCGCAGCGGGAGCACACGGTCTCCTCATCGAGGTGCACCCGGATCCTGACCGAGCACTGTCCGACGCCGAGCAGAGCCTGTCCTTCCCGGAGTTCCTCTCGCTCATGCGGAGTTTGCAGACCGTCGCCCCCGCTTCCCAACCCTGACGGGGCGGCTCGACCCAGAGGAGGCTCGTGAAGTTCTCGTCGAGATCCTGCAGGTTGTTCACGCGCGCCCTTGTCAATCTCACCTCCGCTCGCGAACCGAGGCAGCCGTCTGCGATCAGATGTACTCGCATTCAGCTTCGCGCCACCGGAAGCGGGCGCCGGTGTCGAAGGTGACGGGAACCACGACCGGCCTCGCCGCGTCTCATCGGTGAGGCCGATATCGAAGGCAGCTGTGAGTACCCATCGTCGCGTCTTCCTGGCAACCGTCGCGGTGGCGGCGATGGCCATTGGCGCCTGCGGCGCGGCTGAACACCCGCCGGCAACACCGCACGAGCTCTCGCTGTTGAACAACACCGGCGCGGCGGCGCAGCCTGCGATCTACCCGCAACCCGTTGTGACCTATGTGCTCGACGGCCCGCTCGCCAATCTTGGCTCGGCGGCGGCGGTTCGCAAACTGGTCAGCCACGACGTCACCGCGGCCGATCTCGCTCACATCAGCGTGGCACTCGGGATGCACGGCACGGCACTTCACACCGATACCGGCTGGGAGCTGCGCGACGGTGACGCTGTGCTGACCGTCTGGACCAGCGGCGGCGCGACCGCCGTCGACTACTCAAGCACCGGGGGCGCGGTCGCGATCCCCGGGTCAGCCGGTGGCAGTTCGACCGGGAGCGCCGGGGCGGCAACCCCGGGCTCGAGCAACCAGTCGACCGGAGTCAGCGCCCCACCGACGATCTCGCCTATCACTCCGCCTCCGACGCCAGCTCCAACAAAGGTCGCCGCCCCCGTCGACGTTCCGAGCCCTAATGGTGCCGCGGACATCGCGCAATCGCTTCTTGATCGCCTGGGCGTGCTGAGCGGTCAGCAGTGGTCGCACGACGTGAGCGATGCCGGGGGCGTCGCGGTCTCATGCACGGCCGGTGTGGCGTGCACCCCGACCCCGACAGCCGTCACCGCTCGCATCGTGACCTATGAACTCATCGTGGCAGGCGTGAGTGTTCCCGACGTCAGCTGGTCGGTGACCATCGGTGAGCACGGACGCATCGAATCCCTCTCTGGTGCGTGGGCACACCCGGAGAGCGCCGGCACCTACCCGTTGCGCTCGGCAAAGAAGGTGTTCGATGACCTGCGTGACGGGAACGCTCGTTTTGTAGGCCCGCAACCACTGTCGGCGATTGGGTCGCCCGTTGCGGGCACGACGCCTGGTTCGCCGCCGGCTACCGTCGTCCACATCACCGGCGTGTCACTCGGCATAGCGCGATGGGACGGGCTCGAGAACGCACGGCCGGTCGTCTACCTCCTCCCGACGTACCGATTCCACGCTCATGTCACGGGCGGATCGCCCTACCAGGTCGAGCTGCTGGCGCTCGATCCTGGGAGGTTCACCTTCATCGCACCGCCGACGCCCGGCGGACCGAGTGTCGGTGTGGTGCCACCGATCGCGCCAACGCCGATGCCCAGCAAGGTCCAGGAAACCCAACCTAGCATCGCGAGTTGACCCTGACCATGAGCGCTGGGTGAGCAGCACGGAATCAAGCCGTGGACATCTGCTTCATGCCTCCTTCTGAGCGTGGTGCCGGCCGCTTGCTGACGGTCCGCTCCCTCTCTACCATCAGCGGGCGGACAAGACCTGAGGGAGCCCTCATGACCGCCAGCACACCGACCACAGGTGGAGAATCGGATTCGGCTTCCTACGCAGCCTGTCCCCTACTCGAAGCCGGACAGGTTCCGGTGCTCCATCGGGATGCGCGTTGAGCGGTCGGCCGAGTGCGAGCGGCGGCCCAGGTGCGGACCGTGGCCGCACAACTCGGGCGTCCGTACCCTGTCAGCGCCGCTGATCTGGGTGGTGTTCGTTCAGCGGAGAACCCCGACCGTCAGACCGATGTAGGCAGCATCGACCGCACCGAACACGAGCGCCGGGACTGCTTCACGCAAGCCGTCGTTGTGCCGCGCGTGCGCGGCCAGCGCTCCTGCCAGGAGCAACAGCAGTCCCGACGCCGCCAGCAGGCCGATGACCGGCGCCACGAGCCCGATGAGCACTCCCGCCGCCCCCGCCCATTCGAGGATCCCGATACGGCGGTAGCCCGCCACTGAGAACCCGAACCGAGCCGCGCGCTGCCGCATCGCGGGCATCGCCAGCACCTTGGCGGCGCCGATCGCCGCGAACCCTGCGGCGAGCACCGCCGCGAGAACCCAGATCGTCATGGCTGACCTCCTTGGATGACCAGTTGACAGTTCATTGCTGACGATTCTATCATAACTGAAGGAATCGTCACCTACGAGCACCACCGATCCAGGAGGCAAGCCGTGGAGACCACCATCCGTAGTTCGCGGCCCGCAGGCGCGAGGGCCGGGGTCCACCCCGACAGACTCCCGGCCAACCGTCGTGAGCGGGGCAAGGCCCGGACCCGTTCCGCGCTGGTGCAGGCCGCCCAACGCTTCATCCGTGCCGGGCAACACCACGTCCCAATCCTTGAGATCACGAAGGCCGCGGACGTCGGGCTCGGCTCCTTCTACAACTACTTCGAAAGCCGGGAGGCGCTGTTCGAGATCGCGGTCGACGAGGCCCTCGATGCGCTCGGCGTCCGGCTCGACCAGCTCGGCGCCAGCCTCCACGACCCCGCCGAGGTGTTGGCGCAGGGCTTTCGGCTGACGGGGCGGCTGTTCCGCACGGAGCCGGCGTTGATGCAGGTCGCGACGAGTGCCGGCGCCGGAATGATGGCGGCGCAGCGCGGGCTGGTCCCGTACACCCGCCGCGATCTCGAGGCGGGCATCGGCACCGGGCGCTTCAGCGTGACCGACGTCGAGCTGGCGCTCGGCATCGTGGTGGGGTCGGCATTGTGCCTGGGTGAGATCCTCCGGCAACAGCCCGACCGGGATGCGGCGTCGTCAGCCGACCGGATGGCCGCTGCCGTGCTTCGGATGCTCGGCGTACCCGCGAACGAGGCTGATCGGATTGCTTCCGCGCCGCTCCCCGACGTGGGCGTGCAGGGCGAATCAGCGCAGGGACTGGAGGAGCCGATGGAATGATGAACTGAAGTCGGGCGCCGCCATCTTGAGCTGCTGGGTGTACTCACCCCGTTCGAGGCTAATCGGAAGCCTCGTCAACCAAAGCAAAGGAGAACAACGAAATGTCTGAACAACAGGACTATCTGACAACAGCGCTGAAGCGCATCGGAGGCGCGTGGGGTTGGGTCCTCGCCTTCGGTCTCATCGGAATCGCCGCCGGGCTGTGCATGCTCTTCTTCACTGGGCAGGCGCTGTACGTCATCGCGATCGCCTTCGGGGTGTGGCTGGCGTGGTCGGGCGTGTTTCGCTTCGTCAGCGCATTCACCTTCAGCGGGAACGGATGGTTGCAAGCGCTCACCGCCCTGATGGCGGCGATTTCCATCGCGCTGGGTGTCTTCCTTTTGGCGCACCCGGTGCTGAGCATCCTCGTCCTGGCCATCACGGTGGGATTCTTCTGGCTCTTCTCGGGGACTCTCGAACTCATGCTGGGAATCGAGCTCCGCGGGATGCCCCATCGCGGCTGGACGATTGCCGGCGGTCTGCTTGGCATCGCTGCTGGCATCTCGATCATCGTCTACCCGGGTATCTCCACACTCGCGTTGGCGCTGCTCCTCGCCTTCTGGCTGCTCATGTACGGGTCCACATTGGTGTTCGCCGCGTTCAAGGTCCGCGAGACCACACAGAGCGCTCGCGCCGTCCTCGCGCCTCGTCACAGCTGATCGCTCATCCGCTCCTCCAATGAGAGGGCTCGCTCCACCGGACGAGCCCTCTTTCCGCAGCCGTCGAGGTGACATCGCGGTGATCGGGGTGCCATAGTGCTGGCCGAAAGCGCAACGGCTGTGCAGAAAGAATCGATGTCCCCAAGGGCCGACGAATCGCGTCTCAGCCTCCCCGAACGCGCCGCGATTGGCCACGCGGCGCGCCAGACCCTTCCACGAACCGAGCACGTGGCGTGGTCTCCGTCGTCGTCACATCGCGATCCGGTCGTGCTCCTCGACGAGCAGAACCGGTCACGCGTTCCGTGGCTTGTGCCCATCCGCCACGGACGCATGATGGCGTCACCCCTAGCCTTCTACCGAGGAGCGGCACGCCTCATGGCCGCGGACCTGGCGACGACGCCATCGTCGGGGCTGATCACGCAGCTGTGCGGTGACGCTCATCTGGCCAACTTTGGCGTCTACGCATCGCCAGAACGCCAGCTTGTCTTCGATATCAACGACTTCGATGAGACGCTGCCGGGACCGTGGGAGTGGGACGTCAAGCGCCTGGCCACCAGTTTCATGATCGCGTGCCGCCAGCAGCGCTTCGACAGCGCATCCTCGGACTCAGTTACTCAGCAGGCGGTGGCGGGATACCGTGCCGGGATGGGAGAGGCGGCAGCCATGCGCACCCTCGACGTCTGGTACGACCATCTGACCACCGAGAAGGTCCTCAAGGCCGCAGAGTGGTCGCAGCGACCGCCTCGTCAGCGCGTCGCTCAGATCGAGCAGCGGGCGCGCACTCGCGACAGCTTGCACGCCCTGAATACGCTCGCTGTCGAAGAGAACGGACGATTCCATATCCGCAGCGACCCTCCGGTGCTCCTGCCGCTTCGCGAGATCCCTGAGATCGGTGACCCTTCCACGGTGCTCGCCGCCGTCCGAGCCACGTACGAGTTGTACAAACGGACGATCAGCGACGACCGCAGATCGGTGCTCGAGCGCTTCCAACCCGTCGACGTTGCGCTGAAGGTTGTCGGCGTCGGCAGCGTGGGAACGCGCTGTTTCATCATGCTCCTCGAGGGGCGCGACAGCGCAGACCCGCTCTTCCTCCAGGTGAAGGAGGCGGCCCCCTCCGTCCTGGAAGAGCATCTCGGCCCGAGCCGGTATACCAACCACGGCCAGCGGGTCGTCGAGGGCCAGCGACTCACCCAGGCTGTCAGCGACATCCTGCTCGGGTGGACCCGGGACGAACTTGCAGGTGTTGACTATTACGTGCGACAGCTGCGCGACTGGAAGGGTTCGGTGAACGTCGCCCGCATGACGCCTGACGAGGCGGCCGGCTACGGGTACATGTGCGGGTGGACTCTCGCTCGGGGACACGCGCGCTCCGGTGACGCTGTGGCACTGGCTGCGTATATGGGACGTTCGGACGTCTTCGATCGCGCCGTCACCAAGTTCGCCGCGTCGTACGCGCGCCAGAACGACACCGACTACGCCGCCTTCACCGCGGCTATCCGGAAAGGCCGCCTCACGGCAACGCCAGGCCGCTAAGGGCAGCACGGGGGCGGTCGGAGACGTGGCGAGCCGGGCCGTGACGCCGCCCCAGTCCGTTGGGACTCTAATGGGTTCTGGGCGCCGGACGGTCGGACTTCCTCACTCTAATCAGATCTCCGACAGAAGGGCAACGCCTTATCCCACAAAGGAAACGCGGAGCGAGAGGGATTCGAACCCTCGATACCGGTTGACCCGGTATACCGCATTTCCAGTGCGGCGCCCTCGGCCAGCTAGGCGATCGCTCCTCCGCGATTGTATCCGCGCCCACGAGGCCGCCTGACCGGGCGGCCGGGCCAGGCCCGGCCGGGTTTCGCCGGAACAGCCCGCGTGGTATCTACCATCTCAGCCACGCCGCCACCTCAGGGGAGCCTCTGACCATGTGTGTCCTTCTCGCCTTCCTCCTCTTCACCGTCCTGCTCTTCGGCGTGGGATTCGCGCTTCACGTGCTCTGGTGGATCGCGCTCATCTTCCTGATCTTCTGGCTGATCGGCCTCGCCTTCCGGCCACGCGGCGGACGCTGGTACTACTGGTAGCCGCCTAAACCACCCACGAGACCGCCCACGCAGGGTGGTCCCGACGGCTGCCCGTATACTCGATCCCCCGGAGAGGTGTCCGAGTGGTTGAAGGTGCCGCTCTCGAAAAGCGGTGTGGTTAATAGCCACCGTGGGTTCGAATCCCACCCTCTCCGCCAAACGTCGGGAGCCTCCTACAGCTTCCCGATGGTCCGTGCGAACGTCGACGCGATCACTGCATAGCCGATCACATTCGCGTGGATGTTCGGACCCACCGGGGCCGGTGCGCACATCCACGTCAAGCCACAAATCGTGAGCACGTTCACTGGGATCCGGAGAAACGGCACGAGGTTGAAGTTGGTCGTCTGGAAGGCTGATGCGACATCGGCAACCGGCGCGCCGAACGCCGCGTACACCGGCGCGAGGACATCGGCGTTGAACTCGCCGGCAACCGTCACCGACTCCGTCGCCAGCGCCTGACCGGCCGCCCCCGACAGCCACTCCGAGAGGAACGGGTCGTAGTAGTTCATGCCGTAGATCGGCACCGTCGGCGCGGCACCCCGCAGCGCCCCAAGAATCAGCGGCAGATCGTGCCCCGCGGCGGCAAACCCCGCCTCAACACAGGTCGGATCGAGGCCGGTCGGCGTCACGCAGCCGTCGACGTTGTTCGCGCCGATGTCGATGGTGATGAACGCCACCTTGTGCGTCGCGAGAAACGCGACCGCGGCGGCGACCTGGTTCCCCTGCGCATACGGGCAGATCCCACCTGTCAGCATCGTGGTGGTCGTCTCCCCCGGGCATCCGAGCTTCTCGAGCTGCAGTCCGGGGACCCGGAACCGCTCCACGCCGAACAGGTCGTCCGCGTACCCCTGGTTGGTCTCGACGCTCGCCCCGGTTGAGTTCGGCTGCACCCCCTGGGCGAGCGAGTCGCCAAGCGACAGGTAATACACGGCCGGGCTCGCATTCGGATGCCTCGTCGCTCCAGAGGACGCGGACACGGTCACGGGGACCGCCAGCGCCGCCACCACGGTCGCCACGATCAGCAGACAACGGATGCGTGTCATCGCTCGTGCCCCGGCGGGAGGAGAAACCACGGCGGCCACGCCCGCCTCTCAGCCACGAGAATGGAGCCTACTCGGCGCGGCGGCCCCCCGCAAGGGCGGGCCGCTGCACTGCTACAACTTGCCCGCCGCGTTCTGTGCGGCTGCCTCCACCTGGGAATCCATGTCAGCACCGGACTTGGTGCCGGACGTGACGTCGATCACCACCAGGTAGCTGTCCTTGAAGAACGCGTAGGTCGCGGAATCCGAATCGATCTCCTTGATCGCCGCGGATCCCAGGCCCGGCACCTCCGAAGTCGTGCTGCCGCTGGTGGAACTCCCGCCACCACTCGCCAGCGCGGCCGCCACGGCTGCCTCCAACGCCTGCTGTCCGAGCGCATCGGGGAAGGGCTCGACGACGATGATGCCGCCCCCACCGGTGGAGCTCGCGGAGTCGGCGTAGAGGCAGGTCTCGGACGAGCACGAGAGCGTTGTCACGTTCGGATCGCCGCTGATGTTCTGGATGTCGGAGACGCTCATGAGCGTGTTCGCGCCGGCGGATGAACCGTTGTTGCCGGTGGTGCCCGATCCCAGGCCGGGAATGGTCGGCAGCGAGAGCCCGCCAGAGGCGGTCGGCGTCGGCGCCGACGAGCTGCCGCAGCCGGCGAGCACGGCGACAGCACCGATCGAAGCGGCTCCCAGGAGTATCGACTTGGGGGTCATTAAGTCCTCTTTGTGTGGCGCCGGCGCTCCCTCCGCGCCGGATCGCCGCAGATGATATTCGCAAGCCGGGGTGAAATCGCCCGCGTCACCGAATCGGGAAATCGAACTCAGCTTGGTACAGTCGAAGCAATGGCACCCGCACTATTGAGCAGCCCCTCATGATCCACGGCGGCTGGGGGCGCTCGGGAAAACCGGACAAGCCATCGGGTCGGGTGCCCAGCAGCCAGCTCGTCCGCCAGACGGCCGGGCTGTTCAGGAACCATCGCGGCGGCATCCTTGCGATCGCCCTGCTGGTGATCGTCACCGCCGGCGCCGGAGTGGTCAACCCGGTCCTCATCAAGGTCGTCTTCGACACCGCGCTCTTCCCGACGCGCGGCACCGGCTCCCACACGGTGCTCCTCCCGCCCAACATCAACTGGCTCGAGGTGCTCGTCGGGATCATGATCGGGATCACGATCGTCACCGGCGCGATCGGCGTGCTCCAGACGTACATCACCAACCGCGTGGGGCAGCGCGTCATGGAGGAGCTTCGCAACCGGCTCTACGAGCACCTCCAGGGGATGTCGCTCCGCTTCTTCACGGGCACGCGCACCGGCGAGATCCAGTCCAGGCTCACCAATGACGTGGGCGGCATCCAGTCGGTGGTGACCGACACGGCCACCTCATTGCTCTCAAACATCGTGACGCTGCTGAGCACGCTCATCGCGATGCTCTTCCTCTCCTGGCAGCTCACCGTCCTGTCCCTGGCGATCACGCCCCTCTTCGTCTTCTACACGTACCGCGCCGGCAAGGTGCGCCGCCAGATCACGATGCAAGCCCAGGAGTCCAAGGCCGAGATGAGCGCCATCACGCAGGAGACGCTCTCTGTCTCCGGCATGCTCCTCACCAAGGTCTTCGGCCGCGGGTCCGATGAGATCGCCCGCTTCCGCAAGGAGAATCACCGCCTGGCGAACCTCGCCATCCGCCAGGAGATGATCGGGCGGGCCCTCTTCGCGGTCATCGGCGCCTTCTTCAGCAGCGCCCCCGCACTGGTCTATCTCATCGGCGGCTACGTCATCGCCGGCAGCCACGGTCACTCGACGATCGACTACGGCACGATCGTCGCCTTCACGACGCTCCAGAGCCGGCTCTTCTTCCCCATCGGGAGCATGCTCTCCGTTTCGATCGAGATCCAGGCGAGCCTCGCCCTCTTCGAGCGCATCTTCGATTACCTCAAGATGCCCCACGACATCGTGGACCGCCCCAACGCGCGGGTCATCGCTCCGGCCGATGTCCAGGGTGCGGTGAAGCTCGACCGCGTCTACTTCCGGTACGACCGTGGGACGTTCGGGCCCATGGCCGAAGGGCCACCGGAGCAGACCGTCGCGCCCACCAACGGCCAGGGGGACGCGCACGACCCCGTCCCCAACGAGGCACGTCGTGACTGGGCCATCGAGGACGTGACGCTCGAGGTGCGTCCCGGACAGCTCGCCGCGATCGTGGGGCCAAGCGGCGCGGGCAAGACCACCATCTCGTACCTCATCCCGCGCCTGTACGACGTCACGCGAGGCGCGGTCCTGCTCGACGGCACCGACGTTCGCGACATCACGATCGGCTCGCTTGCCAACGCCATCAGCATGGTCACCCAGGAGACCTACCTCTTCCACGCCTCGGTTCGCCGCAACCTCAGCTACGCGAAGCCCGACGCCACCCAGGAGGAGCTCGAGGCCGCCGCACGTGCCGCGTTCATCCACGACCGCATCGTCGCCCTCGACGAGGGCTACGACACCCTGGTCGGCGAACGCGGTTACCGGATGTCGGGTGGCGAGAAGCAGCGTCTCGCCATCGCGCGCGTCGTCCTCAAGTCACCCCGTGTCCTCATCCTCGACGAGGCCACCTCGGCTCTCGACACCATCAGCGAGCGTCTCGTGCAGGCCGCGCTCAAGCCGCTGCTGCACGGACGGACCACCATCGCCATCGCGCACCGCCTGTCCACCATCCTCGCCGCCGACGTCATCTTCGTCATCGACCGTGGCCGCCTCATCGAGCAGGGCACCCACGAGGAGCTGCTCCGCCGCGGCGGCGCCTACGCCGAGGTCTACGAGCAGCAGTTCCAGGGCGGGCGCGTCGAGGCCATGTGCGAGGACGGCGTGGTGCTCACGAGCGGCGAGGTGGTCGCGGGCGCGAAGGGCTAGCCGCCGATCGTGACGGCACCACTCGACGCCGTCGTGATCGGCAGCGGCCCCAACGGGCTCGCGGCGGCGGTCGAGCTGGCCGGCAACGGCGCATCGGTCCTCGTGCTCGAGGCGGCCGAGACGATCGGTGGCGGCACGCGGACGGCCGAGTTGACGCTCCCCGGGTTTCACCACGACGTCTGTTCCGCCGCCCATCCCCTCGGGATCCTGTCGCCGTACTTCTCCACGCTCCCGTTGGCAGAGCACGGCCTCATCTGGATCCAGCCGCCTGCCTCGGTTGCCCATCCGCTTGACGGGGAGCCGGCGGTGATGCTCGGCGCCTCGCTCGAGGCAACCGCAGGCGCGCTTGGAGCCGATGCCGCCGCATACCGCCGGCTGATCGGCCCGCTCCTCCGCCATCCCCGAGAGCTGGTCCGGGAAGTGCTCGGGCCGGCGCACCTGCCCCGGCATCCACTCGTGCTCGCGCGCTTCGGCGTCCCCGCGCTGCTCCCGGCGTCAGTGCTCGGCCGCTCATGGTTTCGGGGCGAGCGCGCGCGAGCGCTCCTCGCGGGGTGCGCCGGGCACTCGATCCTGCCGCTCTCCCGCCCGGTGAGCGCGGCGATCGGCATGCTGTTCCTCTTCTCCGCTCACGTCGAGACGTGGCCCGTCGCGCGCGGCGGGTCGAACGCGATCACGGGGGCGCTGGCCGGCCACTTCCGATCGCTCGGCGGCCGCATCGAAACCTCGCGACCCGTTCGCTCGCTCGCCGACATCCCCGCCTCCCGCATCACCCTTTACGACACGAGCCCGGCGCAGCTCGCAAGCATCGCCGGGCCGGTGCTGCCCGGCGGCTACGTCCGGCGGCTCCGCCGGTTCCGCTACGGGCCCGGCATCTTCAAGATCGACTGGGCGCTCGACGGCCCCATCCCGTGGCGCGACCCCGCCTGCCTCGAACTCGGCAACCGTGCACGTGGGCGGCACGCTCGACGAGATCGCCGCCTCCGAGGCCGCCGTCTGGCGCGGCGACCACCCCGACCGGCCGTTCGTCATCGTCGTGCAGCCGAGCCTCTTCGACCCCACGCGAGCGCCTGCGGGCAAGCACACCGGATGGGCGTATTGCCACGTCCCGTCTGGCTCGACCCTCGACCTCACCGAGACCGTCGAGCGTCAGGTGGAGCGCTTCGCGCCCGGATTCCGGGACCTCATCGCCGCACGCCACGTCATGCGCACGGCGGACCTCGAGCGATACAACACCAACTACGTCGGCGGCGCGATCACCGGCGGTGTCACCGACCTCGGGCAGCTGTTCACGCGCCCGGTGGTACGCGCCAACCCGTACCGCACACCGAATCCCCGCGTCTTCATCTGCTCCGCCTCCACCCCACCCGGCGGCGGCGTGCACGGGATGTGCGGCTACCACGCCGCGCGAAGCGCGCTCCGCCGCCTGCCCAGCATCGCTGTGTGAAGATGGACGCGATGTTCCTCGTCGTCTTCCGTTCTCGCTTCCGCCCGGACGCCGACCTCGAGGCGTATGCGGCGCTGAGCAGGCACATGCACGAGCTCGTTGCGCAGCATCCCGGCTTCATCTCGATCGAGAGCTTCGAGACGCCCGACGGCGAGGATGTCTCCCTCGAGCTGTTCGAGAGCGAGGAGTCGGTCAAGGCGTGGCGGAGCCACCCGGAGCACCGCGAGGCGCAGCGCCGGGCGCGCGAGGAGTTCTACTCCTGGTACTCGGTGCAGGCCAGCGAGGTGGTGCGCTCGTATGAGCACACGCTGACCGAACCCGAGACGGCGACCGCCTGAGCAGCGCGCCTACCCGGACCGGCGCGCGCGGAAGAACTGCTGCAGCAGCGCCGCCAACTCGCCGGCACGCACCTCGGGCATGACCTCGATGCGATGGTTGTTGCCCGGGTGGCGGAGGACGTCGTACACGCTGCCGTCCGCACCTTTCTTGGGATCGCGCGCGCCGTAGACACAGCGCTCGATCCGCGCCTGCACCATCGCGCCGGCGCACATCGGGCACGGCTCCAGCGTGGCGTACACCGTGATCCCGTCGAGGCGCCACCCGCCCACGATGCGCGCCACCTTTCGCAGGACGAGCATCTCCGCGTGCGCGGTGGCGTCGTGCCGCCGCTCCATCGCGTTACCTGCAGCAGCGACCACGGCGCCGTCGCGGACCGCGACTGCCCCCACCGGCACCTCACCACGTGCCCCGGCTGCACGCGCCACCCGGAGCGCTCGACGCATGAAGCCGTCATCGAGGTCGATCGGCGCGGTCAGAGGAATCCGCCGGCGGCCGTGTCGCGCATGCCCATGCGCATCAGCATCTACCCCGCTGCGACGAGCGGCAGTTCGACCATCAGGTCCGGTCGCTCGACCACGCGCATCGTGTCGTCCACGAAGCGCACGCGTTCGAACGTGATGCAGTTCACCGGACAGTGGTCCTCGCAGATCCTGCAGTTGGTGCAGCGGTCGTAGTTGATGAAGATCTCACCCTCGTACCCGCCCGCGCCCGGCTCGCCGCCGGACGTCTTGCACACGAGCGTCGTCCCACCGGAGGAGCGCTCGCGATCCTCGCCGAACACGACCACGTCGATCGCCTTCTCCGGACAGACGTCGTCACACGCGCCACAGAGCACGCAGACCGTCTGGTCGTAGTGATGCACCGAGTCGCACTGGAAGCAGCGGATCGACTGCACGATCGCCTCACGATCGCTCCACGACTGCTCGACCTCGGTCATGTCGTAGCGCTTCGCGGCTTCCAGGATGCCCGGCTCGGTGCGGGCGAACAGCTCCGACTGGCGATGGTCGTCGGTGCGCTCGACGACCGTCTGGTAGATGCGGTCGCTCTGCGACTGCATGTCCTCGCCAAGGAACTCCCGGATCGACCGTGCGACGCGATGGCCCCAGCCCGCCGCGTCGACGATGAACGATGGGCCCTGCACGCAGTCACCGCCGCAGAAGAGCTTGGGAACCCCGGTGTGGCCGCCGCGATCGGCGGAGAGCAGCCCGCGCTGCGTCACCGGCACGAGCTCGTCGGGCCGCTCCATGATCTGGCCCGACGCGAAGATGACGTAGTCGGCGTCGACCACCCACGGCGCAGTCTTCTCGACCTCTTTGACCGACGAGAAGATGAGCTTGCCGCTCAGTGGATCAAACTGAAGATCCTGCAGCGGTGCGAACGACACCGACTTCACGTTGCCGCGATCGTCGCCCTGGATCGTCTTGACGATCACGCCACACTTGATCCGCAGCCCGATCTCCTTCGCCTCGTGCAACTCGTTGCCGAACGCCGGAAGCCGATCCTCGGGCTCGATGGCGACCATCCACACCTCGCGCGCGCCGAGCTTGATCGACGACTGGCACGCATCGGTCGCCACCGCGCCACCACCGACGACAACGACCGATCCACCGATCGGGAAGTGCTCCGGGATCCGGTCGTACGAGACGGTGCGCAGGAAGCTCATCGCGTCGATGACCTGGGGGAGGTCGCTGCCGGGGATCGGCAGGATCCTGCCCTTCATCATGCCGATCGAGAAGAACACGGCGTCGTACTCGTCGAGCAGGTCCTTGGTCTTGATGTCACCGTCGCCGCTGCCGACATTGCTGTTGAGGCGTACGTCGATCCCGGTGGACATGATCATGTCCAGCTCCCACTGGAGCTGGCGATGATCGAACCGGAACGGTGGGATCGAGGTGCTGAGCAGTCCGCCGACCTTCGCCTCGCGCTCGAACAGCGAGACGTCGTACCCCTGCACGCGAAGGTCGAGCGCGCACGTGAGCCCGGCAGGCCCGGCGCCGACCACCGCGACGCGCTTGCCCTTCGCCGGTGCGATCTTGTAGTCGATCCACAGACCCTGCTGGAACGCGAAGTCGGTCGAGAAGCGCTTGATCGAGCGGATCGTCACCGGCTCCTCGCCCGGATCCCAGCCACGCTTGCAGTCGGTTTCGCATGGGTGGTTGCAGAGCCGGCCGAGCATGCTCGGGAAAGGATTCGTCTCGTGGATGACCGCCCACGAATCGACGTACCGCCCCTGGCTCACGTAATCGATGTACGTGGCGATGTCCTGCCGGATCGGGCAGTTGCGCTGGCACGGCGTGATGGGGACGTTGAACCCGAGATCCCGGTGCCCGCTCATGATCTTCATGGGCGCCTTGTCGACGACGTTCTTCGCGATCGCTCCGAGCACGTGGGCGATGCTCACCATGCCCACCGGCGAGCTGCGACGCGAGAACAACCCGCCGTCGACCGCGGTGACGATCGCGGCCTCCGCGGTGGTCTCGCGCATCGCCTCAGCGCCGCGCTCGACGCGCTCACCGAGGTCGATCTGCGGCGCCGGACGCATCACGTCACGCACGCTCGTCTCGCTCAGGATGTGGAACGCGTGCGTCACCGCGTCGAGGCTGAGCGTCCCGAGCACGTCACCGCCACGGACGACCAGCAGCGGCACGGGGTCCTGCAGGCGCAACACGTCGAGCACATCGGCAAGCGTGTCCTCAGGATCGCACTCCGCTCCGAGCGGGGATGCGATGGACGCGAGCTCAGGCATGAACCACCTGGCGTCGCGCCAGCGCGAAGTCGGCGAGCTCACGGGGCGTGACCATGCCGATCACCGTCTCGTCCTCGTGGGTCACGATCGCGAGCCTGCGGTCCTGCTCCGCCATGAGTCCGACGACCTCGCTGAGCCGCTGATGCTCGTCCACGAGGAGCGGTGACGTGCGCAGCAGGTTGCGCGCCTGCACCGCGGTGGATGGCGGCCGCACCGCGAAATCACTCCCCGCGACGACGATGTCCCCGGCGACGAGCCGGTCGACAACGTCCTCCTTGGTGACGTACCCGACGGGTCTGCGATCGACGAGCACGACGATCTCGCTGAGCACGTTGTCCGCGAGCAGCTTGGCGATGGCGTCCGCCGGCGTGCTCGGGAGGCAGAACACCACCTCATTGCGCATCACCGTCCGGACCTCCGGATCGCCCGCCTCAGGCGCCAGCCGGTCGGGGTCCAGGGAGTCCGCAATGGGAGCAGCCGTCACGCGCCCGCCTCTTGTGCCATCTGCTCCTGGAGCCGGCGCAGGACATCCTGCCACGTCTCCGTGTTCTCAACCGGCCGTGCCTGCACGCGCGGCGCGGCGCGCTGGATCTTGGTGCGTGTCCGCGTGATCTCGCGCTCGCGCTTGCGATCCTGCGTGGTGCGCGACGCCTCAACGGCCTGGCGCACCTCGGTCTCGACTTCGGTGATCTCCTCGGCGGTCGATGCGGCGCGCAGCGACTTGGTCAATCGGGAGGCGACGTCGGGCGCGAGCTGCGGGGCGGCGTCACGCAGCATGTCGCTGCCGCGACGGCGCAGCAGATCGAGCGCGTGCGCGGCACGAGCGCGTTCAGCATTCGCGCTGCGCTGCTGCTGGTACTGCTCCATGCCGAAGCTGATGAGCTGCGGGTACTGGAACGCCTGGCTGAACTTCCCGGCGTTGATCCGCTCCGTGGTCTCGTCGACCGCGCGCTGCAGGGCATCGCGAGGTGCACCGTCGAGCGATCCGAGCAGGTCCGCGAGGATCGGTCTCGCCTGCGCGTAGGTGCGCTTCACCCACGCAGGCAGGTGATGGTGCGATGGCTCGGCCACCGGCGCCGGGGTCGTCGCCCGAGGAGCTCCGACGGGGCGGACGATGGCCGGGAAAGCGGTCGTGAGGGGTGCCTGATGCTGGCTTCGCGCCCTCGTCTGGATCACTGCGATACCGTCATCCTACCCGGGTACGACCGTGCGGCGGCGTCTCGGCGCGCCGTGTGGGCCGAACGTGTGGGCCGTGATCATCACCGCAGAGTCTAACGAGCCTTCTTTGCCGAGTGTCGGGAAGCGCGAGCGGGGCGTGCCGGTCCGAGTTCCGCGGACGGACAGATATCGGCGAGGACGCACTCGTGGCATCGCGGGCGCCGCGCGACGCAGACCCGCCGGCCGTGCAGGATCAGGCGAAGGCTGAGATCGGTCCAGTCCCGCGGCGGGACGATGCCGCACACGTCCTCCTCGATCTTCACCGGGTCGGTGGCGGTGGTGAGCCGGAGCTTGTGAGTCAGCCGCGTCACGTGGGTGTCGACGGCGAACCCGGGCACACCGAACGCCACGCCGAGGACGACATTGGCCGTCTTGCGACCCACGCCACGGAGCTTCACGAGGTCCTCCATCCGCGGCGGCACCTCGCCCCCGTGGAGCCGCACGAGGTCCTGGCACATCTCGCGAATCGCCCGCGCCTTCGAGCGGAAGAAGCCGGTCTTGTGGATGAGGAGCTCGACGTCCTCCTGCGGCGCGGCCGCAAGGTCCTGCGCGGTCGGATACCGCGCAAATAGTGCCGGCGTCACCGCGTTGACCGTGACGTCGGTGGTCTGCGCGCTCAGGATCACCGACACCAGCAGCTGCTCAGGGTTCGCGAAGTCAAGCTCGGTGTGCGCGTCGCCGTACTCGAGCCCGAGTCGCTCGACGACAACCGGCGCGCGCTCGCGCGCCCCCGGTGGAAGCCGGCGCTTCCGCGCGGTCATCGATCCTCCACCGCAATCTGTTGCATCGTGTCATGCAAATGTTCGAGCGCCAGCCCCGCAACCCCCCACAGCGGCGCGTAATCAAGACGTGTCGCACCCCCGGGCAGCGCGAACCTGGTGTGCCCCGTGTAATCCCACGGCACCGCACCGATACCCCGCCGCAACGCCATCCCCGTCGCGTACTCGACGCTCATGATCCCCACCGAGTACGCGGCCGCGCGCTGCCACCACGGCCTTCCCCGAAGCACCGCGTGCGCAGGCTCGAACAGAAAGGCCGAAATCCCATAGATCGGCAGCATCCAGACGTAGCTGTGCCCCTCCAGCGTCGGGTCCCGCCGCATCAGCCCGTCCCGAGCCCCCGTGAAGACAACCTCAGCCGCCACCCCCACCACGCCATAGGCAACCGCCCGCTCCCACCGCCGCAGCCGCCGCCCACCGTGCATCGCGGTCGCATCCTACCCAGTCGCCTCCGCGCTCCGAGTGAGAGGGGGCGATTCGAGCAAAGGGTCCGCTCGCAGCGGAACGAGAGGGGTCCGGCAAGAGACCCGCACACGGCGGTAGGGACGCCGACCCGCGCAAAGGAAATCAGCAAGGGGTCGCGAGTAGGGCGCCCGACGTCGATGACCGGCGCCGTGATCGCGCGAGTTCGACTACGCAGCCCAAAGGCGCCGGAACGTCGCCCACTACGGTGCGACAGCGGCCGCGCCGAGGATCATGGGTGCGTCCGTTGCGGGTGGCGCCGTGGGGGGCAGCGCCGCCGGAGCCCCTTGCGACGAGGATGCGTCGCAACCCAATCAAACCGACATACCTAAGGAGACAAGGGGCGGAGAGCGGCGAGGGGCCCCACGGCGACAGGACCCGCGGAGTTGCGCCCCGCCGCAAGATCCCAAGGCGCCAGGACCCGCGTCGAGCTGCGCTGGGCGCCGATGTTCCGGCGCGTCCAAGGCCCTGCGTAGAATCGAACTCGCTATGAGAACGAAGATCACAGTCATCGGCGCCGGCAACGTCGGAGCGACCCTCGCGCAGCGCCTTGCCGAACGCGACTACGCCGACATCGTGCTGGTCGACATCGTCGAGGGCCTTCCGCAGGGGAAAGCCCTCGACATGCTCGAGTCCGGCCCGATCGAGGGCTACAACTCGGTCGTCACCGGCACCAACGGCTACGCGGAAACGGCGGGGTCGCAGATCGTCGTCATCACGAGTGGCGTGCCCCGCAAACCGGGGATGTCGCGCGACGACCTGGTGATGACCAACGCGAAGATCGTGTCCGGGGTCGTCCGCGAGGTCGTGACGCACTCTCCGGAGTGCATCCTCATCGTCGTCGCCAACCCCGTCGACGGGATGACTCAGCTCTCCAAGGCCGTCTCCGGCTTCCCCCGTTCGCGGGTGATCGGCATGGCCGGTGTCCTCGACACCGCACGGTTCCGAACCTTCATCGCCCAGGAGCTCGACGCATCCGTGCACGACGTCCAGGCGTACGTGCTCGGCGGCCACGGCGACACGATGGTCCCGCTCACGCGCCTGACGACGGTTGCGGGCATTCCCGTCGCCGACCTCATCCCTGCCGAGCGTCTCGAGACCATCGTGCAGCGCGCCCGCGACGGCGGCGCCGAGATCGTGAACCTCCTGAAGACCGGCAGCGCGTACTACGCACCGAGCGCTGCCGTCGCGCAGATGGTCGACGCGATCGTCCTCGACACGCGCCAGGTCCTGCCCTGCACCGTGCAGCTCGACGGCGAGTACGGCATCACCGGGCTCTTCACGGGCGTCCCGTGCAGGCTCGGCGCCGGCGGGCTGATCGACGTCGTCGACGTCGCGCTCACCGACGACGAACGCGCCGCGCTCCATCGCAGCGCCGAGGCGGTGCACCAGGTTGTCGAGGTGATGGATGCACGTCGTGCCGAGATCGATCCCGGCCTCGGCTCGCTCACCGGCGGCATCAGGATCGGCTGAGCAGCATCTCCGGCGTGATCTCGGCCAGCGAGTCGATGACCACGTGCGCGTGACCGATGTCGCCGGCGAGCGCGCCGTGTGAGCGCACCCCGATGCAGCGCATCCCCGCGGCGACCGCCGCGGTCACGCCGACCGGCAAGTCCTCGATCGCGACGCACGCGGCGGGCACCACGTCGAGCGCGCGAGCCGCGCTGAGGTAGACCCCCGGGTCCGGTTTGCCCTTCGCCTCGTCGTCGGCGGTGCACACCGCGTCGATCGCGCCCGCGATGCCGAGGCGATCGACGACGGCATCGATGAGCTCGCGGCTCGACGACGAGGCGATGGCGATGCGCAGCCCGAGCCGGCGCGCGGTCTCGACCGCCTCGATCGCGCCCGGCATCGGCACCCCGTTCGCTCGCACGTGGTCCACCATCCCGCGCACGATGGCCCGCTGCACGGCGCGCGGGCGGATCCCGTTCCACGGCCGGATTCGGTACCGGTAGTCGACGACCTCCTCGATGCGCATCCCCCAGGTCTCGCGCAGCTGCGCATCGCTCAGCTCGACACCAACCCGGGCGAACACGTCGTGCTCGATCTCCCGCCAGGTCGGTTCGGTGTCGATGAGCACACCGTCCATGTCGAACACGCAGGCGGCGACGGTCCTCCCCATGCCGCTGTCGCTACCCGTCGAGCCGGGGCGGGACGTCGATGTCCGGACGCCCACCGCTGTCATCGGCTCCCGGCGCCGAGATGCTCGGCGGTTCCGGGGGCTCGCGGCGGTAATGCATGCCGAAGATCGGTCCGACCACGATCATCATGTTGAGCAGGGCCTTGCGCGTTTCCGACTGCCCCCACGCGAGCGTGCGCGAGTAGACGTAGAACCAGATGAAGGCCACCAGCAACGCCACGATGACGGCGCTCAGGACGATGACGCCGGTCAATCCCCGCCGCGGCTGAAGAGCTTGCGACCGACAAACCGCACCGGGTCCCAGCGCACGTCGGCAACCCGCTCCTTGAGCGGGATGATCGCGTTGTCGGTGATGTGGATGTGCTCGGGGCACACCTCGGTGCAGCACTTGGTGATGTTGCAGTACCCGAGACCACCTTCCTCGCGGGTCGCATCGCGCCGATCGAGGACATCCTTCGGATGCATCTCGAGCGACGCGACGCGCACGAAGAACCGCGGCCCGTAGAACCGGTCGCTGTAGTCGTGACTCCGATTGATGTGGCACACGTCCTGACACAGGAAGCACTCGATGCACTTGCGGAACTCGTAGAGGCGATCGATGTCCTGCTGCTTGATCCGCCACGGCGTGCCGTCGTCCGGCGCGGCGGTGAACGGTGGGATCGAGCGGTTCACCTCGTAGTTTCTCGAGACGTCGGTGACGAGGTCCTTGACGAGCGGGAACGACTTCAACGGGTGCACGGTCACGGGACCCGCAGGGAGATCGTCGACGCGCGTCTTGCACATGAGCACGGGCCGCCCGTTGACCTCGGCGCTGCACGACCCGCACTTTGCCGCCTTGCAGTTCCAGCGGCAGGCGAGGTCGGTGTCGAGGTTGTGCTGCACGTAGTGCACGGCGTCGAGCACCACCATGCCGGACACCACCGGCACCTGGTACGCGACCTCGGCCTGCTCACCGCCGGGCACACCCTTCAGCACGCGCAACGTGAGCGTCTCGCCGGTGAGGCCGGTCGCCTCGAGCGCCAACTCCGTCGGAGCGCCGACCGCGGGGGCCGGTTGGTCGATGGCGGTCACGCGTGCTCCTTCGTGGTGTCCGCGGCGGTGGGTGCCGCCGCAGCGGTGAGATACCCCTTGGGCAGCTTGGCGGCGTCGTAGAAGCGACTGCGCTCCAGGAGCGGGCGCAGGCGCTCGGGAAGCGGGTCGAGCGGAACGCTCACCACCCGCATCGTGTCGCCGTCGCGACGAGCCACGAAGTTGATCTTGCCGAACTCAACCTCCTGCTCGAGGTGGTCGAAGCGCCACTGCGAGCCGCGGCTCTCACGGCGCTCGATGGCGCTGCGCACGATCGCCTCGGAGATCACCAGCATGTTGGTGAGGTCGCGGCACGCGTGCCACCCCGGATTGAGCGTCCGCCCCCCGCTGACACGCATCCGGGTGCTCCGCTCGCGCAACCCCAGGATCCCCGCAAGCGCGCGCTGCAGCGATTCGTCGCTGCGACCGATCCCCGCATCGATCTGCATCACGCCCTGCAACTCCTCGTGCAGCTTGTACGGGTTCTCCCCCGCGGACGCACCGTCGCCGTCACCCGCAAGGGGCTTGAGGAGATCCTGCTGTTCCGAGGCGATCTTCGCCTCATCGATGCTGCGCGCTGCCCCGCCGGCGCGCGCGAACTCCGCGGCCGCCTCGCCGGCGCGCCGGCCGAAGACGAGGATGTCGCCGAGCGAGTTGCCGCCGAGGCGGTTCGCTCCGTGCAGGCCGCCGGCCGCCTCACCAGCCGCGTACAGGCCCGCCACGGTCGTCGCCGCCGTCTCCGCGTCCACGCGCACGCCGCCCATCGTGTAGTGGATCGTCGGGCCGACCTCCATCGGCTGCTTCGTGATGTCGATCGACGCCAGCGCGTGGAACTGCTCGTACATCGACGGCAGCTTCCGCTTCACGTAGTCGGCGCCGAGATGTCGGACGTCGAGGTAGGCGCCGCCGTGGGGCGTGCCCCGTCCGGCCTGCACCTCCTTGTAGATGGAGCGGGCCACGACGTCGCGCGAGGACAGCTCCTTCTTGACGGGGTCGTAGTCGAGCATGAACCGCGAGCCTTCGCTGTTGAAGAGCAGGCCTCCCTCGCCGCGCACCGCCTCGGTGACGAGGATGCCGCGCGCCCCAGGCGGCCAGATCATGCCGGTGGGATGGAACTGGACGAACTCCATGTCGAGCAGGTCGGCGCCGACCTCGTACGCCATGGCGGCCCCATCCCCCGAGCATTCCCACGAGTTCGACGTGCACCGGTACATCCGCCCCCAGCCGCCGCTGGCGATCACCACCGCACCGGCCTTGAAGGCGACGAAGCGTCCGGTGTTGCGGTCGTACCCGAACGCGCCGCACACGCGGTCGCCCGACGTGAGCAGGCGGGACAGCGTGTACTCCATGCACACGGTGATACCCGGGGTGTGCACCAGCCTGTCCTGACACGTGCGGATCAGTTCGAGGCCGGTGCGGTCACCGACGTGCGCGAGGCGCTTCCACGAGTGCGCGCCGAACGCGCGCTGCATGATGAGCCCGTCGTCGGTACGATCGAAGATGCCGCCCCAGCGCTCCAGCTCGAGCACACGATCGATGACCTCGTGCGCGTAGAGCTCGACCATCCGCCAGTTGTTGAGCAGCTGGCCGCCGAGCATCGTGTCGGCGAAGTGCACCTCCCAGCCGTCCTGGGGATCGACGTTGCCGATGCCCGCGGCGATGCCGCCCTCCGCCATCACGGTGTGCGCCTTGCCGAGCAGCGACTTGCTCACCACGGTCACGGCGCAGCCCGCCTCGGCCGCGGCGATCGCGGCGCGCATGCCCGCGCCGCCCGCCCCGACGACGAGGACGTCACATTCGATGGTGTCGTACGGCTCGGGAGTCGCTGCCATCGCTAGAAGACGACGTGCGGATCGACGATCATGCCGGCACGGAGCAGATGGATGTACACGTCGGTGATGACGACGCTGAACATGCTCACCCACGCCCACATGGGATGCCGCTGGTTGAGGATCGTCACCCAGCGCCACGCGCGATAGCGGGCCTCGCCCATCGCCGACTTCGAGTAGCAGTCGAGCCCACCGCCCACCAGGTGGCGCCACGCGTGGCAGCCGAACGTGTAGCCGGTGAGCAGGATGACGTTCACGAGCATGATCCCGGTGCCGAGCCCCAGCTGCACGTGGCCGTTGGGCGCCCAGAACGCGAGGTAGACGTCGTACCAGAGAAATCCGGTGACGATCAGCACCAGGTAGAAGAGGAACCGGTGCAGGTTGTTGAGGAACAGCGGGAACGCGGTCTCGCCCCGGTACTTGCGATGACGCAGCTCGCCGACGGCACAGGACGGCGGATCCCAGAAGAACGAACGGTAGTAGGCCTTGCGGTAGTAGTAGCAGGTGGCCCGGAACAGGAGCGGCGATCCGAGCACCCAGAGTGCGGGGCTGACCGGACCGGTCTTCCAGATCGTCGGGGAGTAGAACGGCGAGAGGTAGGGGCCGCTCTGGTTGATCCCGCCCGTGAGGAACGCCGTCCAGATCGAGTAGATGCCGAACGCTCCGAGCACCGCAACGACCGTGGCCGGGAGCAACCACCACGGCGCCGCGTCGAGGATGCGCTGCAGGCGCCCGGGGCCGATGTGCGGGGCGGCGGCGAGCGAGGCGGGTGATACCCGGGTGACCTGCGTGGACAAGCGGGACCCATCCTAGCGTCACTCGTTGCGGACGCGACCTCGCCCCGGGCGCCAGGCGGTCGCCGGACGGGAGTGCGATAGGGTTGGTCGCTCAGCCAACACCCCTCGACCGCGTCCACCGCAAGCCGCAACACGGCGCTTGATCGGTCAACCAGGCCATGTCACGCTACGCAGGTATCGGCGAACAGATGAGCGCACCACCCCCGCAACGCGGTCTCCTGGACCTCGGCCTGGAGCACGACGCCTGCGGGGTCGCCTTCGTGGCCCGGATCGCCGGGGGTCCGGCGCACTCCGTGGTCGAATCCGGGATCCAGGCCCTCGTCAACCTCGGTCACCGCGGGGCGTCCGGCGCGGAGCCGGACAGCGGCGACGGCGCCGGGATCCTCCTGCAGATGCCGGACGCGTTCCTCCGCGAGGTGGCCGGGGTCCCGCTGCCGGCCGCCGCAGCGTACGGGGTGGGCATGGCAATGCTCCCCACCGATCCGGACCTGCTCGAGCAGTGCGAGGAGATCTCGCTCCAGGCCTGCCGAGCCGAAGGCCTGCGCATCCTCGGCTGGCGCGACGTCCCGGTCACCGCCGATGCCCTGGGGCACAGCGCCCGGTCGACGCTCCCCCGCATGCGCCAGATGTTCGTCGCGGCGATCGGCCTCGACGGTTCCGCGCTCGAATCGAGGCTCCTCGTCCTCCGCCGGGTCATCGAGCGCGCCGCCCTCGCCGCCGGGATCGGCCGCGAGACCTTCCACTGGTCGAGCCTCTCCAGCCGCACGCTCATCTACAAGGGGATGCTCACCGCCGCGCAGCTCGCCGGCTTCTATCCCGACCTGCGCGATCCCCGGCTCGCCTCGTCGCTCGCGCTCGTTCACGCGCGGTTCTCGACCAACGTCCTCCCCCGCTGGGACCTCGCGCAACCGTTCCGGATGTCCGCCCACAACGGCGAGATCAACACGCTCCGCGGCAACGTCAACTGGATGCGGGCCCGTCAGTCCAAGTTCCGGAGCCCGCACTTCGGCGCCGACATCGCGAAGCTCGTCCCGGTCCTCGACGAGACCGGGTCGGACTCGTCCCAGTTCGACAACGCCCTCGAGCTCCTCGCGATGACGGGCCGCTCGATCGAGCACGCCGTGATGATGATGATCCCCGAGGCGTGGCATCAGAACCCGCTGATGGACGGGGAGCGCCGGGCTTTCTACGAATTCCACGGGTCGCTGCTCGAGCCCTGGGACGGCCCGGCGGCGATCGCCTTCACCGACGGCCGCGTCATCGGCGCCACCCTCGACCGCAACGGGCTCCGTCCCGCCCGGTACCTGGTCACCGAGGACGGGCTCGTGGTGATGGCCTCCGAGGCCGGGGTCCTCGACCTCCCCGAGGATCGCATCGCCCGCAAGTGGCGGCTCGAGCCAGGCCGCCTCCTCCTCGTCGACACCGCCGCCGGCCGCGTCCTCGACGACAGCGACGTCAAGAGCCGCCTCGCCGCCACCCATCCCTACCGCGAGTGGATCCGCGAGGGCACCGTCCATCTCGACGAGCTCGATCCTCCCGAACACGTCCCGACGCCGGACCCGGGCACGCTGCTGGTCCGCCAGCAGGCCTTCGGCTACAGCGTCGAGGACGTCCAGATGCTCATCGCGCCGATGGGACAGACGGGTGAGGAGGCGGTCGGGTCGATGGGGAACGACACGCCGCTCGCGGTGCTGAGCGAGCGGCCGCTGCCCCTCTTCAACTACTTCAAGCAGCTCTTCGCACAGGTGACCAACCCGCCGATCGACCCGATCCGGGAGCAGGCGGTGATGTCCCTCGTCACCACGCTCGGAGCGGGGGGCAACCTGCTCGAGCAGGGGCCCTCGCAGGCGAAGCGGCTCGAGATGGCGCATCCGGTCCTGACGAACCACGACCTCGAGAAGCTCCGCCACGTCACGCAGCGCCAGTTCCCCGCGGCGACGATCTCGATGGTCTTCCACGGCGCCGCCGGAGCGGCGGGCCTCGTGGAGGGCGTCGAGCGCATCTGCCGTCTGGCCTCGGAGCAGATCAGCGCCGGCGCGACCGTGCTCATCCTCAGCGACCGCCACATCGACGCCTCGCATGTCCCGATCCCCTCGCTGCTCGCGACGGCCGCGGTCCATCACCACCTCGTGCGCGAGCAGAGCCGGACCGGCGTCGAACTCGTCATCGAGACCGGCGAGGCGCGTGAGGTCATGCACCTCGCACTGCTCATCGGCTACGGCGCCGAGGCGGTCAACCCCTACCTCGCGTTCGAGACGATCGCCGACCTCGCGCGGCGCGACCAGCTCCCCCCGTCTGTGGACGTGGCCCGAGCCGAGGAGATGTACGTCACCGCGCTCGCCAAGGGGCTGCGCAAGACCATCGCGCGGATGGGGATCTCCACGGTCCAGTCGTACTGCGGCGCGCAGATCTTCGAATGCCTCGGGATCGACCGCACCGTGATCGATCGCTACTTCCCCGGCACGTCCTCACGAATCGGAGGCATCGGCCTCGACGTCGTCGCCGCCGAGGCCGTCGCGCGCCACCGCCGGGCGTTCCCGGACGTCCGCATCACGCCACCGACCCTCGAGGATCGCGGCGAGTATCGATGGCGGCGTGAGGGCGAGCACCATCAGTGGAACCCCGAGGTCATCGGAGCCCTCCAGCACGCGGTCAAGTCGGGCGACGAGTCGGCGTTCCGGGAGTACGTGGCGCGCGCCGACGACGAGTCGCGCGCCGTCCGGACCCTGCGCGGCCTCTTCACCCTTCGCGAGGCAGCGCAGCCGGTGCCCCTCGACGAGGTCGAGCCCGCCATGGACATCGTCCGGCGGTTCGCCACCGGTGGGATGTCGCACGGGTCGCTCAGCAAGGAGGTGCACGAGCTCCTCGCCATCGCGATGAACCGGATCGGCGCGCGCTCGAACACCGGCGAGGGCGGCGAGGATCCGTCGCGCTTCGTTCGCGACGCGGACGGTGACTGGCGGCGGAGCGCCGTCAAGCAGGTGGCGTCGGCTCGCTTCGGGGTCACCGCCCACTACCTCGTCAACGCCGACGACCTGCAGATCAAGATCGCCCAGGGCGCCAAGCCCGGCGAGGGCGGCCAGCTCCCCGGCTCCAAGGTCGACACGGCGATCGCACGGCTGCGCCACTCCACGCCCGGGGTCGGCCTGATCTCGCCCCCACCCCACCACGACATCTACTCGATCGAGGACCTCGCGCAGCTCATCTGGGACCTCCGCTGCGTGAACCCCGCAGCCCGCATCAGCGTGAAGCTCGTCGCCGAGGCGGGCGTCGGGACGGTCGCGGCAGGGGTGGCGAAGGCGAGAGCCGACCACATCGTCATCGCCGGCTACGAGGGCGGCACGGGGGCCTCGCCACTCACCGCGATCAAGCACGCCGGCGTGCCCTGGGAGCTCGGGCTAGCGGAGACCCAACAGGTCCTCATCCGCCAGCGGCTGCGCAGCCGCGTGACGCTGCAGGCGGACGGTCAGATGAAAACGGGGCGCGACGTCGTGATCGGCGCGCTGCTCGGCGCCGACGAGTTCGCCTTCGCGACAGCGCCGCTCGTCGCGGCGGGCTGCGTGATGATGCGGGTCTGCCACCTCAACACCTGCCCGGTCGGGATCGCCACCCAGGACGGCACCCTCCGAGGACGGTTCGCCGGGCGGCCGGAGCACGTCGTCGCCTTCATGCTGTTCCTCGCGGAGGACGTGCGCCGCTGGATGTCGCGGCTCGGATTCCGCCGCTTCGAGGAGATGATCGGACGGGTCGACGTCATCGAGACGCGTCCGGCCGAGGATCACTGGAAGGCACGAGGGCTCGACCTTCAACCGCTGCTCAGCGCGCCGCACGTTGCGGCGGATGACGATCGACGGCACAGCCGCGGGCAGACCGCGGACCTCGGCGAGATGTTCGACGTGGAGCTGCTGCGGCGTTGCGACGCGGCACTGGACGGCGATCGTCAGGTGCGCGTGCGCATGCCGGTGCGCAACGTCCACCGAAGCATCGGGGCGATGCTGAGCGGCGAGATCGCCCGCCGCCATGGGGCGGACGGCCTTCCCGACCACAGCATCGAGATCGAGCTCGACGGCGCGGCGGGGCAGTCGTTCGGCGCATGGCTTGTGCGCGGCGTGACGCTGACGCTGCGTGGCGAGGCCAACGACTACGTCGGCAAGGGGCTCTCGGGTGGACGGCTTGTGATCCGGCCGCCGGAGTTGGCGCGGCGCCGCGCCGAGGACAACATCATCGTCGGCAACGTCGCGCTGTATGGAGCCACGGGCGGCGAAGCGTTCATCCGCGGCGTGGCGGGCGAGCGGTTTGCTGTGCGCAACTCGGGTGCGACCGCCGTTGTCGAGGGGCTCGGCGACCATGGGTGCGAGTACATGACCGGCGGCACCGTGCTGGTGCTCGGCACCACCGGACGGAACTTCGCCGCGGGCATGAGCGGCGGCATCGCGTATGTCCTCGACGAGACCGGCCAGTTCGCGGAGCGCTGCAACCTCGCCTCGGTCGCGCTCGAGGCCGCTGACGCGGACGACCTCCGCGTGATTCACGATCTGCTGGAGCAGCACCTCGCGCTGACTGGGCAGCGACGTCGCGCAGCGGCTCCTCGAGGGTTGGCGGCAGGCGGGCGAGCTCTTCATCAAGGTGATGCCCGAGGAGTACCGCCGCGCGCTCCGCGCACAGCTCGAGCTGGTGAGCTGAGCGGTGGCGCGAACGGGCTTTCTCGAACACGGGCGGCACACCGCAGCGAAGCGGCCGGTCGCCGAACGCGTTCGCGACTACCTCGAGGTGTACCTGCCGCTGCCGGTCAACGTGCTGCGCGACCAGGGGTCACGCTGCATGGACTGTGGGGTCGCCTTCTGCCATCACGGATGCCCGCTCGGCAACCTGATCCCCGAGTGGAACGACCTCGTGGCGCACGACGATTGGGAGGCCGCCATCCAACGTCTCCATGCCACCAACAACTTTCCGGAGTTCACCGGACGCCTCTGCCCCGCCCCATGTGAGCCGGCGTGTGTGCTCGCGATCAACGACGACCCCGTGGCGATCAAACAGATCGAGCAGTCGATCGTGGATCGGGCCTTCGAGGAGGGCTGGATCCGCGCGGAGCCACCGGCGCACCGGACGGGCCGGCACGTCGCGGTCGTCGGCTCGGGACCTGCTGGACTCGCGGCCGCGCAGCAGCTCAACCGGGCGGGGCACCACGTGACGGTGTTCGAGCGATCGGATCAGATCGGCGGCCTGCTTCGTTACGGCATCCCCGACTTCAAGATGGAGAAATGGGTGCTCGATCGGCGGATCGAGCTGCTCGAGACCGAGGGGATCACGTTCGAGACCGGCTACGACATCGGCGTCGATGTCACCGTCGAGCAGCTGCGCGAGCGGTTCGAGGCCGTGGTCCTGTGCGTCGGGGCCGAGCGCGCCCGCGACATCGACGTCCCCGGGCGTCACCTGAGCGGCATCCATGTGGCGATGGACTACCTCGTGCAGCAGAACCGGCGCGTTGCCGGTGCGCGTGTCCTCGCTCCCGAGATCACCGCGCACGGACGGCATGTGGTGATCATCGGAGGCGGTGACACCGGCGCCGACTGCCTGGGCAACGTCATTCGAGAACGGTGCGCGGGCGTGCGCCAGCTGTACATCTACCCGCAGCCCCCCGACACACGCCCAGACGGCAACCCCTGGCCACGGTGGCCCCTCATCCTGCGCACGTACCCTGCCCACGACGAGGGCGGATCGCGCGAGTTCGGTCTCATGGTCACCCGCTTCGAGGGTGAGGGCGGGGCCGTCCGGCGGGTTCGCGCTCGACAGGTCGAGGTGCGCACCGAGGACGGGAGGCGGACGTTCGAGCAGGTCCCGGGCGAGGACGTCTCGTTCGACGCCGATCTCGTGCTCATCGCCATCGGGTATGACGGACCGGCCCGCTCGGCGCTGCTGGAGGGGTTGTCGATCGAGTTCGACGGTCGCGGCAACCTCGGGGTCGACAGCGCGTTCGCCAGCTCGGTGCCGGGCGTCTTCGCCGCCGGTGACGCGGTCCGCGGTGCGTCGCTGATCGTGTGGGCGATCGCCGACGGCCGCGCCGCCGCGCGCAGTTGCGACACGTACCTCATGGGGACCGCGCGGCTACCCTGAACGCACATCCGATGGTGCAGCGCTCTTTTCTCGATGCGGCGACCACGATCGCGTTCGCCCATCGCGGCGGCGCGGCCGAGGCGCCTGAGAACACCCTCGCCGCTTTCGACGCCGCCGTCGCGCTGGGATACCGGTTCCTCGAGACCGACGTCCAGGTGACCCAGGACGGCGTCCTGCTCGCCTTCCATGACAGCAGGCTCGAACGGCTGACCGATCGTGCGGGGAGGGTCGCCGATCTGACGCACGCCGAGATCCGCGAGGCCGACGCCGGGTACAGCTTCAGCCCGGACGGCGGCGCGACGCATCCGTTCCGCGGCATCGGCGTCGGCATCCCGACCCTCGAGGAGCTGCTGACGCGCTGGGACAACGTCTACTTCAACATCGACGCGAAGGCCGACGCGACGGTGGCGCCACTCATCGCGCTCATGCGCAGGCTCGATGCCTTCGGCAGGGTCTGCATCGGATCGTTCTCGGACCGGCGGGTCGCCCGCATTCGCGCGCTCGCGCAGGGACGCATCTGCTCGTCGATGGGTCAGGTCGCGACCGCGATGGCGTTCGCCGCGTCACGGAGCGGCCGGATGCCGCGCCTGCACGCCGACTGCCTGCAGGTGCCGCGCCGCTGGGGACGCCTTCGCGTCGACCGGCGCTTCGTCGAGGCCGCGCACCGCGCGGGGCTGCGCATGCACGTGTGGACGGTGGATGACCCGGTGGAGATGCAGTCCCTCCTCGACCTCGGCGTCGACGGCCTGATGACGGATCGCCCGCGCGTCCTCAAGCAGGTCTTCGAGGCTCGCGGGCTGTGGTGATGCCGGTCACACGCTATGGTGGGCCCGATGCTGCCGTCTGATCCCGGGACCCGGTACATCCCACCTCCCGATCGCGCCGACTGGTATCAGCCGGATGAGCACCTCCGCTGGCTGGCGAGGCGAAGCGTCGGCGAAGCGGCGTGGCCGGTCGCCGAGGCGGCGCTCGTTGAGCTGGGCACACTGGTGCCGCAGGTCATCGAACCCCTTGCGCGCGCAGCCGATCGCAACCCGCCGGTGCTGCGCTCATACAACGGGCGGGGTGAACGCGTCGACGAGATCGAGTTCCATCCCGCGTACAAGGAACTGGAGCGCACGGTGCTCGGCTTCGGTGCGGTGCGTGCGGCGTACACGCCGGGCTGGCGCGGACTACCGGAGCGCGCGTCCCGCACGCTCATCACGGCGATGCTGTACGTGATCCTCGAGTTGGATCAGGCGATCACCGGCTGTCCGATCGGGATGATGGATGCGGCCGCACGATGCCTCGAACGCAACGATCCGGCGCTGGCCGCGCGCTTCGTCCCGGGCATCGCCGACGACACCGGGCATCACACCACGGTCGCGATGTTCCTCACCGAGAAGGCCGGTGGCTCCGACGTCGGCGCCAACGAAAGTGTCGCCACCCGCGCGGAGGACGGGACCTGGCGTCTCACCGGCGAGAAGTGGTTCGCCAGCTGCGCGCACAGCGACCTCATCCTCGTCCTCGCGCGTCCCGAAGGAGCGCCGCCGGGCCCGCGCGGGCTCGGCCTCTTCCTCATGCCTCGCCTGCTCGAGGACGGCACGCGCAACAGCTTCATCATCCATCGCCTCAAGGAGAAGTTCGGCACCCGCGCGATGGCGTCGGGCGAGGTCGGGCTCCGCGGTGCGTTCGCGTGGCAGGTCGGATCGCTCGACCGCGGTCTGCCCCAGATGATGGACATGGTCAACGCAACACGCGTCGGCATTGCAACGGCGACCGCCGGGGCGATGCGGCGCAGTGCCTTCGAGGCGCTGACGCACACGCGCGGCAGGTCGACGTTCGGCCGCCGGCTCGATCTGCATCCCTTGATGCGCGACACGCTCGCCGAGCTCGTCGTCGACTCGGTGGCCGGCCTCACCGCGGCGATGGGGGTCGCCGAGCTGTTCGACCGCGCTGACGCCGGTGATCACGAATCCGCCGCGGCGCTCCGCCTGCTGACACCGCTGTTCAAGATGCACGGGACCGAACGCGCGCGCATCTGCGCGACCGAGGGTATGGAGGTTCGCGGCGGCAACGGATTCATCGAGGACTGGCCCGATGCCCGACTCCTTCGTGACGTCTACGTGCACGCCATCTGGGAGGGCTCGGGCAACGTCATCGCGCTCGATGTGCAGCGAGCGATCGAGCATGGCGCGCTCCCCGGATACCTCGGCGACACCGAACGGCGAGCCGAGACGGTGTCAGCGGGCGGCCCTGCGGCACCGCTCGGCGGCGTGATCATCGACGAGCTGCAGCGCATCGACGGCCAATTGCAGGCGCTGGCATCGATCGACGACCCCGACGCCCGGCAGCTCCCGCTCCGCCGCGTCGCGCGACGGATGGCAACGCTCGCGATCGGCGCGCGCCTTGCGGAGCAGGCGAATCAGTTCGCCGACGACACCGGGAGCGGGCGGCTGGGATGGATCGCGGCGCGCTATCTGTGCCGCATCGGCGGTGAGCCGGCGCTCGCGGCGATCGCCGATGACTCGTCGTGGCTGGCGCACGCGGATGCACTGCTACATGGCGGTGGCGATGTGCCGGTTGCGCTCGCGACGACAGCCGCTCAGCACGCGGTGGCGGCGCTCACGCAATCTGGCGCCCTGATTCCCGTCTGATCAGGCGCGCCCATTACGCCGGCAGGCCTCCGATGTCCTCGCTGCTGCGCATGGTCTCGCGGAGTGCTACCGCGACATCGTCGGCGTTCCGTCCTCAGCGATGTCGACCTCAACCTGATCGGACTTCTCGCTTGGGCCGCCAGGATCAACGGTGATGCTCGCGGTGACGTGCCCCGGCTCGGCCTCCAGCGTGAGGTAGTGCGCCCGCGCTTGGCCCGCCGTCAGGCCGGTCGTCAGGTCATAGAGCTGTGCGGACCTGGCCTCGGTGCCGACCAGCTTGCCGCTCACGTTCAAACCGGCCGGCACGTCGCGATCGCATTGCAGGTCGTAGTGGACACGGTACAGGACGCCTTGGACGCGCTCGAAGTTGGTGATGGTGACCGTCAGCGCATACGCCTGCGTCTCGTCGAACGTCGGCGCGGTCGACACGTGGCCGGCGACGACCGCGTTGACGCTCTGGCTCGTGGCCACGCCCTGGCCGGTGGTTCTGTCGGTGGCCCCTACCCATATGTCCCACGACCCCGGGTCGACCTGCAGCGGCCAATGCCCCTCATGCACCTCGCCGACCGCGATCGCATCCACCACATCGCCGAGGACGTACGCGGCTGCTTCGGCGCTGTTTCCCGAAGCCAGCACGTAGAACCCGACCTCCAACCTCCCCGGCACGATGGGGATCGTTCCTTCATTGGTGAGCTCGTAGTGCACGATGACGGCGGGAGTGCCGTCAGTGGTCGCATGGACCTCGGCCTTCGGAATGCCGAACGTTGCCTTGATCTCGCTGTCGGGTGTCGTGGCCGCCGAAGGGGTGGCTGAGGAACCGGCGGTGCTCGGCTGCACCGGCTGCCAGGTGGTTCCGTCCCACCTCCACTGGCCGTCGTCGGACAGCTGGCCGGCCGCGCCTGGCGCGCCCTGGGTCGCGGACCCCTGGGCAGACTGCTCCGCGGCCGTCGCGCCGGACGCCTGGCCGGTTTGCGCCTGGGATTGAGCGCCCGTTTCGGCGGCTTGCGGCTGCCCCACCGGCTGCCACTGAGTTCCATCCCACCACCACTGACCATCCTCTGATCGGGGTGCGTCTGCCGGCATGGTCGTCATGGATGGCTCCTCCAAGTGTGATTGCCGCCAGGCTCATGCCTGAGGTCTGGTGCTCTGCGCTGGCCGGATATTGTGCTGGGTTGAACGCTGTTGCGTCTCTCGAATCAGGCCGTTGACGGATACACTGCGTGCGCATGGACTGGACCCTCATCGTCCAGACGATTACCGCGTCGGCAGTGGCGCTGGTGTTGATCGCACTGATCGTCGGGATCATCATCGTGGTCCGCCACAACCGGCGGATCGACGCGACGATGCAGCACCTGCTCGAAGACAACGCCGCACTCCTCGAGGCGTCGGGGCAGCAGGCTGAGGCGGCGCGACAGCTCGCGCAGGCGACGCGGGAGGAGAGTGCGCTCGCGAGCAGGCCATTGCTCGTCCTCCTCGACGAACCGCCTGCCGGCATCCGCGAGCAGCCATGGGCGGCGGTGCGCGTGCGCAACGTCGGCAACGCGCCTGCCCTCAACTTCGTCGTCTGGATGCTCTCCAACGACACCCTGTACCGCTCCGCCGGCGCCGAGGCGAACGGATTCGCGGGCGCGCTCCACCTCGCGCCCGGGGACATCTTCGAGCCGGGCGTGTTCCAGAACATGCTCGTGGTCGGCAAGGCGCACGGCTACCTCGACCCGGGCAACGCGGTCGTCGGCGAGCGTCCCGCGACCAACCTCGTCGCATATTGCGGCGACCACCTCGGCATTCGATACCGCTTCAACCTGCGCACCGCCGACCCGCCGGCCATCTGGGAGCGCGGCGCCGACGCGCCCGCGTGGGCCGGAGCCTGGGATCCCCGGCTCTCGTCGGGGGAATCCCACCAGCTCAGCGCGACGCCGCGGCTCGCGTCGCTCCCGGAGCGTGACGTGCATGAGCTGACCGCGACGCTGCGAGACCTCCTCGACGCGCTCCGCGAAAGGGGGGCCGCGGACTCCGACGTGCGTCTCACCGGGCACGCCCAGCGCCCGCACGATCCCGGTGAGCCGGGCGGCGGCGACGCCAGATCCCAATCCGGCCCGCTCACGCTGCGCTGACCCGCGCGGCTGTCCTCTATCGCGCGACGACCAGCGCGAAGCCGATACCGTCCCAGCCTTTCACGCCGACCGTCTGGAGCACCGCGGGCTTCACGCGCCGATCGGTTCCCATCATCTCAATGACCTTGCGGCTGCCGACTGCATTGGGATCGCCCCCTTCGGTGTCAAGGACTGTGCCGTGGCGCACGACGTTGTCGACGATGATGAGGCTCCCGACGTGGGCAAGATCGATTGCCGCGGTGAAGTAGGCCGGGTTGTTCGGCTTGTCCGCGTCGATGAACACGAGGTCGAAAGGCTCGGTGTCGCTTGCACGGAGCGCGGCGAGTGTGTCGAGTGCGGGACCAACACGGACCTCGACTTTCGCGTCGAGCCCGGCCCGCGCGATGTTGCCGCGAGCGACCTGCGCGTGCACGTCGCTGATCTCGAGCGAGAGCAGGTGCCCACCCTCAGGCAGCGCGCGTCCCATCCAGATGGCGCTGTACCCACCGAGCGTGCCGATCTCGAGAATCCGTCTTGCACCGATCGTCAGCGCCAGCAGGTGCAGCAGTTGCCCCTGCGCCGGGGAAACGGCGATGTTGGGCAGTGCCTCGCTGTCACGCAGTGCGGCCTCGAGAATCGGATCGGGCGGCTGCAGCAGGTGCTCGGTGTACTCGTCGACGGCTGTCCAGCGTTCCTCAGTCATGGTCGGGCAGTCTAGCCGCCGACCCGGCGCGCAACCCACACCTCCTCCGACGGCCAGCGCCGCGCCCAGTCCAGCGTGACGAACGGATAGCGCGTCGTGGCGTCCGCGGGCGGTCGCAGTTCGATGAGGTCCTCGATCTCGAACCCTGATCGGCGGAGCAGACGGATCCAGTCGCCATGCCCGAGGTGGAATTCGACGCCGTCGTCGTCCGGCCATTCGAAGCGGTGCATGCCGAAATAGTCTCGACGCAGGGTCGTCCCCGCCGGCCCCTCGGCGTCGGTGTCGGGGACGGTGAGCATCAGGAGCGGTCCGTTGCCGAGGAAGATGAGCCGGCCGCCAGGGCGGAGCAGGCGGGCGGCCTCCGGAATCCAGACGTATGGATCGCACCAGATCGCGGCGCCGTACTCGCTGATCGCAAGGTCGAAGCCGGCGTCCGACAGCGGCACCGCTTCGGCGTTGCCGTGGATGAGGGGAAAGTGCAGGTCGTGCTCGTCCTGCAGCATCCGTGCCGTGGCAAGTTGTGCTTCGGACATGTCGATACCGACGACGCGAGCACCCCGACGGGCCAGCCACGCCGAGACGTAAGCGGTGCCGCATCCCAACTCGATGACGTCGAGGCCATCCACGTCGGGGAGGATGTGCACCTCGCTGTCCGGCGATATGCCAGACGCCCCATGACGGCTCGGCAGCCCACGCGCGCTTGCCCGCCTCGACGTAGTCGACGGCGTGGGCGTTCCAGAAGCCGCGGTTGCGAGCGATGTGGTCGTCAGCGATCATGGTCGACAAGGATTCCACGATCCGGCCTACCCCGCGCATCGACCGCGCCTACACTGGCTCCATGACCACGACGAGCGTCCCGAGCGACAGCACGTCCGCGGATCCGACCGGCGCAAAACGGGCGGATCTGGCGGGCCCCGGTATCGGCAGCTACGAGGAGCTCGAGCGCATCCTCCCGAGCGACTACAAGCCGCTGCTGAGCCCCCGCGACACGCAGGCGGCGATCTTCGAGGTCAAGCGACACATCGAGGACGGGCTCTGCCGCGAGCTCGGACTGATGATGGTCCAGGTGCCGCTGATCGTGACCGCGGACTCCGGGGTCAACGACATGCTCGACCGCGACGGATCGCGCACACCGATCCAGTTTCACATCGCGAATGATCGAGACCTCCACCCGGTCGAGGCGCAGGTTGTGCAGGCGGCGACGAAGTGGAAGCGGCTCGCGTTGCGCGAATTCGACATGTCTCCCGGCAGTGGGTTGTGCACCGACATGCGCGCGGTGCGCAAGGACTACTTCCTTGATCACGACCACAGCGCGTACGTCGACCAGTGGGACTGGGAGCTCGCGATGACCGCGGCCGATCGCAACCTGGACTTCCTCAAGGACGTCGTCCGCAAGATCTGGGGTGTGATCAAGAGCGCCGAGGCGCGCGCCCATGAGCTCTTCCCCGCGCTGCGCTCGGGTGACCATCCCGACCTCCCCGACGAGCTCGTGTTCCTGCACGCCGAAGAGATTCTCGAGCGCTACCCGGATCTTCCCCGCAAACAGCGGGAGACGGCGATCCTCCAGGAGTATCCGGCCGTCTTCATCATCGGCATCGGCTGGACGCTCGCCGACGGGTATCCCCACGAGATGCGCGCGGCTGACTACGACGACTGGTCGACCGAGGTGGCCGGCAGCGACGGCACGGTGCGCCACGGCCTCAACGGCGATCTTCTCGTCTGGAACCCCGTGACCCGCCGCCGGCACGAGCTGTCGTCGATGGGCATTCGAGTCGACGCGGCATCGCTGCGGCATCAACTCGAGCTCACCGGGCAGTCGGACTGGCTGACCCTCCCCTACCATCGCGCCATCGTTGAGAATGCCGTCCCGCTCAGCATCGGCGGTGGCATCGGGCAGTCGCGCACGCAGATGCTCCTGCTGCGCACGGCGCATCTCGGTGAGGTGAGCGTCACCGTGTGGCCGCAGGTGCTCAAGGACATCTGCGCGAAGCGCAACATCGTCGTCCTGGAGTAACCGCCGGGCGCTTGCGACATCGCGCGCTGCGCGGGTGGTGCGCGATGTGCGGTCGTTTCCGGGCGCGGCTACCGCTCCGCGAGCACAGCACCAAGTCGCGCAAGCGCCGCGCTGAACGTGTGCTCCGGGGGACGCGCATATCCCACGACCAGCGACGCGTCGCACTCCTGCGCACCGAGCCGAAACGTCGCGAGTCCTTGGAGGGCAAGCCCCCGCTCGGCCGCGCGTGCGACGACCTCGTCCTCGCTCCGGCCCGACGGCAACCGCACGATGGCGTGGAGTCCTGCCGCGATGCCGGTGACACGAACCTCGGGTGCTTGCCGGTGCAGGCCGGCAATCAGCCGATCGCGCCGGCGGCGATAGACGAGGCGCACCCGCCGGATGTGCCGATCGTACGCACCCGATGCGATGAGCTCGGCGAGCGCCAGCTGATCGAGGCTGCTGCTGAGGCGATGCACCGCTGTCTTCACGGCGATCACCTCATCGACGAGCCCGGAGGGCAGCACGAGCCAGGCGAGGCGGAGGCCTGGGGCGAGCGACTTGCTCGCCGTTCCCGCATAGACGATGTGATCCGGGGCAAGCGCCTGCATCGCGCCGACCGCCTGGCGGTCGTATCGGAATTCGCCGTCGTAGTCGTCCTCGATGATCACGCCACCCGAGTTCACGGCCCAGTCGATGGCGCGGCGTCGCCGCTCGGGGTGGAGTGGCACACCGAGCGGGAACTGGTGCGCGGGGGTGAGCAGCAGAGCGCCCGCAGGCCCCATCGCATCGATTGCGGCTCCGCTCAAGTCCACCGGCACCACCTGCACGCTCAGTCCCGCGGCCTCGGCGATGTGGCGGTGCAGCGCATGGCCGTACCCCTCGATGACGAGCGACCTCGATCGGCGGCGTCGCAACGCCTCACACACGAGCCCGAGTCCCTCCGCAAAGCCCGAGCAGATCACGACGCGCTCGGGTGCGATCGCGACCCCGCGAGCACGGGACAGGTACTCGCTGAGTGCGGCGCGCAGTTGCGGTAATCCCCGCGGGTCCGCGTATCCCATCACGTCGAGCGGCGCGGTCGCGAGCGCGCGGCGCAGCGCGCCGACCCATGCCGTGCGAGGGAACGCAGAAAGATCCGGTACGCCCGGACGCAGGTCGTGGCGCAGCATCGCTGATGGGACGTCGTCGGCCGCCCGCTCCTCCGGGTGCGACACGCGATGCTCGGCAACCCACGTGCCGGCACCCTGCCGCGACGCCAGCCAGCCTTCGGCGATCAGTTGCGCATAGGCATCGGCCGCCGTGTTGCGCGCCATGCCGAGATCCGCCGCGAGCGCGCGCGAAGACGGGAGCCGGGTACCCGGGCGCAGACGACCGTCATGGATCGCCTCGCGGAGCCCTCGCTCGAGGCCGCTGCGAACCCGCCCGCCGAGGTCGAGGTGCAGATCCCCTCCCCAAGTGGCCCAAGTTCTTGGCATGAAAGTGGATCTTACTCATGGGCTGGTTTGCCGGTACATTCGATCCCATGACCACCACAGCGATCGACAACCCGACCCGATCCCGCCTCGACTTCGACGCTCACGCCGCGGTGTTCTCGCGAGCGATGGGCCACCTCGATCACGCCGCCACCAAGCAGCTCGACCAGGTGGATTTCGACCACAAGCTGCGTGAGCTGGTGCGGATTCGGGCATCGCAGCTCAACGGCTGTGCCTACTGCATCGACATGCACACGAAGGACGCCAGGGCGATCGGCGAGACGGAGCAACGCATCTACGCCCTCCCCGCATGGAGGGAGACGGCGTTCTTCACCGACCGCGAACGCGCCGCGCTGGCGTTCACCGAGACGGTGACGCTCCTCGCCCAAACTCACGTGCCCGCGGAGGCCTATGACGAGGTGTCGACCCTGTTCACGCCTGACGAGGTCGCGGCCCTCCTCGGCCTCATCATCACCATCAACGCGTGGAACGCCATCGGCGTCAGCACACGCTCCTGGATCCCGGGCTCATACGAGGTATGACGGGCTCCGACGATGGGGTGGCCAGAGGGATTCGAACCCTCGACCTCCAGGGCCACAACCTGGCACTCTAACCAGCTGAGCTATGGCCACCACGAAGCACCGGAGAGGAGGCTCGGCGATTATATGGCCCGGTGGCCGGCAGCCCGAACTCGGGCTCGCCGGTACACTCGGCGCGCGCCCCCGTAGCTCAGTGGATAGAGCTGCCGCCTTCTAAGCGGTCGGTCGTGGGTTCAATTCCTACCGGGGGCGCCATTCGACGCCCTGCCTGAGGCTACGCGGGAACGCGCACCAGGTGGAGCGACCGTTCGTGCCGTTCAACCGGGTCGACGTGATGCAGCCGCTGCAGGAAGGTCTGGGGGTCGAGCGGACGGTCGAAGTAGAAGCCCTGCAGCGTGTCCGCGCCGAGTGCCCGAACCAGCGCCGCCTCCTCCTGGGTCTCGATTCCCTCGACGGTCGTCGCGAGGTGCAGCTCGCGGGCGAGATCGACGACGGTCTTGAACACCAGACGCCCGGCGGCATTCGTCGCGTTGACGACGAACGAGCGATCAACCTTGAGGATGTCCGCGTCGAGCTTGGTCAGGAGCGCCAGTGACGAATACCCGGTGCCGAAGTCGTCGATCGCGATCCGCACGCCCTCACGCCGGAGGTCTCGGATCGCGATCGCGGCGGCGCCGCCCTCGTGCACGTACGCGCTCTCGGTGAGCTCGAGGATGAGGTCCTCCGGAGCGGTCTGGGTCTCCGCGAGCGCCTTGTACACATCGTCGACGAAGCCCGGACTGCGCAGCTGCTGCACCGTCACGTTGACGCTGACGCTCGGCGCGACCCCGTGGCTTCGCCAGCTTGCGGCATCGCGGAGCGCCTGCTGGAGGATCCATCTGCCGAGCTCGACGATGTAGCCGCTCGCCTCGGCGACGGGGATGAAGTCGAGCGGGGGGATCCGCCCGCGGGTCGGATGATCCCAGCGAACCAGGGCCTCGGCACCGGTGATCTTCCCCGACACCGCGCCGATCGTCGGCTGGTACTGCAGGGTGAACTGGCCCTGGGCGAGGCTCTCGGGCATGTCGGCCTCGAGCCACATCCGCGAGATCTCGTCTCCGTGGAGTGCATCGTCGTAGATCTCGAACGTCCCGCGGCCACGCGCCTTGGCCGCGTACAACGCCAGGTCAGCGGAGCGCAACGCCGCGTCCGCGTCGATCCCGTGGGTGACCAGCACACCACCGATCGCCGCCGAGAGGGCGATCCGATCGCCGCCGAACGCGATGGGCTCACGGAAGCATCCCTGGACCCGGTATGCGATGTGTGCGACCGAATCACGGTCCGAGGTGTTGAACGCGATGATCGCGAACTCGTCGCCCCCGAGGCGGGAGACGATGTCCGTCGGCCGCATCACGCCGGTGAGGCGCCGCGCGACCACGCTCAGGACGCGATCGCCGGCGGCGTGCCCGTAGCGGTCGTTGACCGACTTGAACTTGTCGAGGTCGATGTACAGGATCGCCGTTCCGCGCGCATTCGGCTGCTGCCCCTGCAGCACGGCGCGATCGAGCTCCCCGCGAAAGCTGTCGCGATTCACCAGACCGGTGAGCACGTCGGTGCTGGCACGATGCCGCAGCTCGACGATGAGGTTCCGGTTCGACACCGCCTCCACCAGCTGCCGCACCGTGGCGAGCACCATGATGGCGAGCACACCGCCGAGAACGATGGGATCGATCCCCGCCTCGCCGTGGAAGTCCGCCAGCGAGATCCCGGCGGCCACGATGGCACACGCAAACGGCACCCAGATCGCCAGGCGGCGGGGTGCGAGAGGTCCAGGGGCGGCCTCGGCTCGCCGAGCGTCGGGAACTTCGATGGAAGCGCCGGCGGCGACCAGCACGAAGCCGCCGGTCCACAGCAGGTCGGTGAGCGTTCCGCTTGCGAAGGTCCCGGTCGCCGAGGCGTACGCAAGCGCGAGGTCGGCGATGGTGATCGACACAAACCCGATCCCGAGCACGAGCATCGACGGGCGGAGCCGCCGCCTGGAGTTGGCGATCGCGCTCCAGAGCAGCGTGACGACGAGCACATCCCCGACCGGGATGCTGAGGCTCATCAACGCCGTCCCCGCGTTGAAGCGGCTCGCGACGTAGACCTGCTCGAGGATGGGAACCCAGCAGATCAGCATCAGGGCAAGGCCGACGGTCACCGCGTCGAGGACGCGTACCACCAGCGGGAGTTGCGAGCCACGGCGGACGCTGAAGGTGGCCCCGCCGGCCACCGCGAACGGCACCGCGGCGACGAACCCCACGGCGGAGAGCGATGGGAACGGCATCTGAGTCCCGCCCGAGACGTCGAAGACGAGCCACGTGACGATGCTGATCGCCCAGAGGGTGCTGTACATGGCGATGAGCCCCCACGCCACGCGTCGCACCCCGCGGCTGCGCACGCTCGCGAGGGCGCACATCACGGCCGCAAGGGCGCTGCCGATCAGCTGCCCGGCGTCGTCGGCCACCTTTCCGCCCTGGACCCCGAGCGCCCCGGTCGCCATGAGGAGACCGAGGGTCACGAGACCGATGACGGCGGCGGTTCCACCCGCGACGGCCAGAGGAGACCGCGCTAATACCTTCACTCGCATCAATCGCACTCTGGCAGACTCTCGAAAAGCGGCCAAGGGCTGGAGGTCATCAGGTCTCGGGACGTTGGAGCCCGCCCTGGAGGCCGAAGTCGTGACCTTGTCCCCGGGCCTGTGGTGGGGTGCAGCCGCAAGCAGGGGCGGCTCAGAAGCGGCATCCCGTAGCATCGCCATGAGTGAGCCAAGCCTCAGCGACGACCCGCCTCCATCTGGTTCGCCATTGCGACGTCCGCAACCCCGAGGGCGTCCTCTACGGTCATCTGCCCGACTTCCCGCTCAGCGACAAGGGCGTCGAGCAGGCCCACGCGCTCGGCCGGTACTTCGCGTCAAGGACGGTGCGCCAGATCTACTCGAGCCCGCTCGAGCGCGCCCGTCAGACGGCCGAGATCATCGCCTCCTACCTCGACTCGGTCCCGATCACCTTCACCGACGATCTCGTCGAGACCCGCTTCGGCAAGTACCTCCAGGGCGTGCCTCCCAAGCAGGTGCCGTGGCGCCGCCCCCTCTGGCTCGTCCACATGATCTGGCCGGGGGTGCTGGCCAACGACGAGTCCGTTGCCGGGCTCGCCGCGCGGGTGCGCCGTCCGCTCGAGCGGCTGCTTGCTGATCATCCGGGCGAGGGCGGCATCTGCGTCAGCCACGGGGATCCCATCCAGGGTTTCTGGGTGGCTGCCGAGGGGCGGCCCCGCTACGCCCTGCACCGGTTGCAGTGCGCAAAGGGCGGAGCGCTCCAGCTCGACTACGAGGGCGACATGCTCCGCGCGCTCACGTACCTCTCCCCCGCCCGGATCGCCGAGCTGGCGCCGGCGCCGGCCCCGGCTCAGACCGAGGCGGGTTCCCGGTCCGGCTCAGTCTGAGGTTCTCCGCTGGCGTCCGACGACCAGCGACGGTCGAGCGTGATCGGACGGCGGCGCTTCCGCTGCCGCCGCTCGAGGAATGGACGGAGGTAGAGCTTGGTGAGCAGTCCGCTCATGATCAGCACGAACGACGTGTACACGAGCAGCACGCCGTGGTCGTCGTTGACCTGGAACAGCGAGTACTGGTGGAGGCCCGGGAACGAGATCGTGAAGGTCACCTGCTTGCCATTCGCTCCGGGGAGCGTCAGCGGCACGCTCTGCCCAAGCAGGATCGGGACGATGTGCGCGTCGGAGAAGTACGGCTGCATGCCGGTGGTGTTGAGCTGATTGACGTTCTGCGCCGCCCCGCTGTTGAGCCCCAGATTCCCGACCCACAGCTGCAGTTCGATCACCGGGTTGCGCGGTGACACACCCCCCGGCCCGTAGGTCGTCGCCGTCGGGTCGATCGTCCCATTGCTGTCGATCGCGGGAAGCAGGGTCGCGTCCGGGAAGAACGACATCTTCGCCCCGAGCTGGATCGCCTCGGAAGCGCCCGGAACCGTGTAGCCGAAGTCCGGCACCTTGAGCACGCCGTCCCCCAACGCCTTGTCCCCGATGTTCTGGGGATCGTCGAAGAACTGGATCGGCCCGTTGAAGACGGTCTGCCCGGCGGGGTTCGTGACGACGATCGTCGGCGCCCAGCCGTAATCCTGCTGGTAGACGTTGACGCCGTCGACGCTGAGGAAGTCGTTGACGCGGATGTTCTTGGTCTCGAGCTGCTTCCCGCGGTCGAAGACCGTGACGTTGCTGACGTAGTCGCTCGCCTCGCCGTTGGCCGCGTAGGTGGCCTCGAAGTGGTTGAGCCGCAAGGTGAATCCCGCGTGCTGGCCGTTGAACAGCAGCCCCTCCTGCAGGGTGTCGTACCCGGCGGGAGTGTCGGTGAAGCTCTGCCCTTCGGTGAGCGTCACGAGGCCCTGATACCCCGTCGCCTTCCCCCACACGACCGCGATCAGGAGCAGGAAGAACGAGGTGTGGAACAGCCACGATCCCCACTCGCCCCAGTACTGCGGGGTCCGCTTGTACCCGCGCACCGTGCGCATGACGAGCGCGCGCCCCCGGCGGATCACACACCACCCGAGGGACACGTAGAGCAGTCCGAGCAGCACGTAGAAGACCGGTGAGACGAAGACCTGGGTCAGCGGCAGCTGCAGGTCCGCGAAGAGCACGTTGAGGTTCGGCCAGGACGTGAGAAACGCCTCGACCTTGGTCGGATCCGACGTGTTCTGCTGCGGCACGAAGGAGCCGATCAGCACGATCACGAGGATGCCGAGCAGCAGGAAGATCGCGGTACGCATCCGCGTGTACTCGTGCCAGTACCTGCGGATGGCGCCCCCGGTCTTCGCGCGCGTCACGGTGAAGCGGCCGGCCTCAGCAGTCCCTTCGGGTCGAACGCGGCTGCGAGTGCCGGCTGCCAGGCCACTGCTCCCGGAGGCTTCGCGGTCGGCGTCTTCGCCGCTGCCGGCTCGAGCCTGAACGTGACCGCGGCGATGACCGCGAGCCGGCCCGCGCTCCCCAGCATCACGGACAACAGGTCGTACCCCACCACGTCCTTGAGCACCGCACCGCCGGCCTTCACCGATTCGCCGGTGGAGAGCACCGCCTCCACACCGGCGAGGGCGCGGCGGGCGACCTCCCCACGAGCCACCAGGGTGCCGACGTGCGCGGAGCCTGTCTGTGCGCCGAGCCCGACGACGCCGAGCTTCTGCTTGGCAGCCGCGTCGCGGAGATGCGCGACGGTCGCTCCGGCGCCGGCGCGCACGGTGAGCCCTCCGGCCGCGACCTCGATGGCGTTGAGGCGTTGGAGGCTGATGACGATCCCACCGCTCGGGGCGCTGTCCGAGGCCGCCGGCGCGCCGCTCGTGACGCGCATCCCGAGATTCTGCTCATCGCAGATGCGCGCGACCGCTGTGAGCGCGCCGAGGTCCGGCGGGCTCACGGCATCGCCCGCGACACCTTTGGCGCCGGTGATCTCGGCGAATCGTTTCGCCAGCTCCTCGTTCACACGATCAGTCCCTTGAGCGATGCCGTCGCCGCCGTGTAGACGAGCACGATCAGGACCCCGAGGATCAGCGTCCCCGCGGTGGTGGCGACGAGCACCGCGCTGCCCGAGAAGCCGGTCCGGGACCAGCGGTACTCCTCGGTTCCCGCGGCGGGGCGCTGATACATGATCAGCCCGACGCGCAGGTAGTAGAACGCGGCGACCGCGCTTGTCGCGATGCCCCAGAGCGCGAGCGGTGTCTGGCCCGCGTTGACCGCCGACGTGAAGATGAGGAACTTGCCGAAGAATCCCGCCGTCGGCGGGAAACCACCCAGCGAGAACAGGAACAGCGCCATGCTCGCGGCGACGAACGGGCGGCGGTGCGCAAGCCCTCTGAGCCCGTCGTAGCTGTCGAGATCCTCGCCGCGCCCGGCCATGATGGTGATGACCGCGAATGCACCGATGTTGCTCACCGCGTATGCCGCGAGGTAGTAGAGGACCGCGATGGTGCCGTCGGAGCTGGCCTGCCCCCCGGGCAGGACCACGGCGCCGACCGCGACGCCGATGAGGATGTATCCGGCCTGCGCGATCCCCGAGTACGCGAGCATTCGTTTGACGCTCGTCTGCGTCAGCGCCGCGACGTTGCCGATCACCATCGAGGCGATGGCGACGAGCGCGACCACCGGCTCCCAGTTGCTGTAGTAGTGGTTGCCGGCACCCTCGAACGTGTACGTGAACACGCGGACGAGCGCGGCGAACGCCGCGACCTTGGTGGCTACGCTCATGAACGTCGTGACCGACGTCGGCGCGCCCTGGTACACGTCCGGCGTCCACGAGTGGAACGGCGCCGCGCTGACCTTGAAGGCGAAACCGACGAAGAGCAGGAGCACACCGGCGAGCAGGAGGGGATCGATCTTCGACGAGCTCTGCACCGCGGCGGCGATCTGGGCCAGCTGGGTGTGACCCGTCTCGCCGTAGATGAGGGCCATGCCGAAGAGCAGGAACCCTGATGCGAAACCGCCGAGCAGCAGGTACTTCAGCGCCGCCTCCTGGGAACGCTCCTCATGACGCGCGAACCCGCTCAGCACGTACAGCGCGAGGGACAGGAGCTCGATCGCGAGGAAGATCACCATGAGGCTGCTGGCCCCGGCGAGCAGCATCATGCCGAGCGTCGCGGCGAGGATCAGCGCGTAGTACTCGCCGTAATGCAGCCCGCGGCGGTTGAGGTAATGCGGGCTGATCATGACCACGAGCCCCGCGCTCACGAGCAGGATGGCGTCGACGAAGAGCGCGAAGCGGTCGTACGCGAACGATCCCGAGTAGACGAGACGCCCCGGGTTGGCGTTGAACCAGCACCACACCGTGATTGCGAAGGCGCCCGCGATTCCCAGCAGCGCGAATCCCGCAAGCCAGCTCCGCCGCGACGCGGGGATCACGAGGTCGAGCAGCATGAGGAGCAGGAACGCTCCGCCGAGCACGAGCTCCGGCAGGATGCCGACGAGATCGGAGTTGCCGGGGAACGAGAGCGGGACCGGGCTTGCCGCGATGAGCATCACCGAGCGCCCTGGTCCGTGGGTGGCTGCACCATCGCGACGTAGGTGCTCACCGACCCCCGCGAGACGTCGGTGATCGGCTTCGGCCAGAGACCGATGAAGATCATGAGCGCCACGAGCGGCACCAGCAGGAGCCCCTCACCGATGCGCAAATCGTGCACACCCTCGGTGCGCGGTTTGGGTGGGTCGTGCATCAGCCCCTGATGGAGGCGGAGCATGTACCAGCAGGCGAGGATGACGCCGCCGCCCGCGAGCACCGCGTAGATCCAGTTGAGCTGGAACGCGCCGAGCATGATCGTGAACTCGCCGACGAAGCTGTTCATGCCGGGCATGCCGAGACCGGCCAGCGTGGCGACGAGGAAGAAGAAGTAGAGCCACGGCATGCGTCGCTCCAACCCGCTCAGCTCGCCGAGGTCGCGCGTCCCGGTGCGTGCCTCGACGTATCCGACGATGAGGAACAGCGCGCTGATGATGATGCCGTGATTGATGATCTGGATCACCGCGCCGTTGATCCCGTTGGTCGTCAGCGAGAAGATGCCGAGCGCGATGAAGCCGAGGTGGCTGATGCTGGCATACGCGACGATGCGTTTCAGGTCGCGTTCGGAGAGCGCCATCACCGCTCCGTAGATGATGCTGAGAATCGCGAGCGCGGCGAGCACGAACCGGTACGTGTGCATCTCATTCGGGAAGAGCGTCAGGCCGAAGCGGATGAAGCCGTAGGCGCCCAGCTTGCTCACGATGCCGGCGAAGAACACCAGGACCGCCGGCGGGCATGCCTCGTAGAGGTCGGGCAGCCAGGTGTGGAACGGGACGATCGGGATCTTGATCGCGAATGCGAGCCCGAAGCAGATGAACGCGAGCTCCTTCGGCGTGAAGGTCGCCAGATGGATCCCCGGGATGACGAGCACGGAGCCCGCGCTGACAGGCTGCGCGAGGATGGTCTCGAGATCGAACGAGCCCGCCGGTGACTGCACGAAGAGATAGATGATCGCCACGAGCATCAGCAGGCTGCCGGCGACCGTGTAGACGATGAACTTCAGCGTCGCCGGGCCGCGCTTCTCCCCGCCCCAGTTGCTGAGGAGCACGTAGAGCGGGACCAGCATGCCCTCCCAGAACATGTAGAAGAGCAGCAGGTCGATCGACAGGAGCACGCCGCTCGTGGCGGCCTCGGTGAGCAGCAGCAGCGTGCAGTAGAAGCGCAGCCGGTCGGTGGACTTGCGCGATATCGCGAGCGCCCCGAGCAGGAACACACCGGCGTTGAGCGCGAGCAGCCACGCGGACACCCCGTCGATGCCGAGGTGGTAGCTGGCATTGATCGCCGGCAGCCAGGCGTGCGTCTCCTCGAAGTGCAGCGGCAGCGGCCCGGTGCTCGCCTTGTTGCCGGGCATCCACGCGAGCAGGAGGCCGACGATGATCGCGCCCGCCGCGGTGGCGGCGATCGTGAGCGTCTTCACGGCCATCGTCAGCCGCCGGGGCACGAGCTGGAGCAGGATCGCCGCACCCGCGGGAATGACGATCAGGAGCGTCAGCCAGGGAATGTGCGTGCTCATCGCGCGATCAGCACCCACACGACGACGAGGAGGACGGCGAACACCGTGAACACAGAGGCGTAGTCACGGATCAAACCCGTCTGGATGATGCGCATGTCGAAGCTGAACCCGCGCATCAGATCGCCGATGCCCGCGACCCAGCCGTCCATGATGTCCGGCTCGACCACCCGGCGTGCCGTTCGCGCGACCGCCTTGACGGGCCGGACGAGCGTCCGATCGTAGATCTCGTCGAAGTAGAACTTGTTGTACGAGAGCAGCGGGATCACACGTGGCAGGCGCGCGATCACCACCTGCGCATCGGGCCGGTGCTCGTACCAGAGGCGCAGCGCCAGTCCGATGCCGAAGAGGCTCGCCACGGTGCCGATCGTGAGGCCGATCAGGGCGAGTCCGGTCCCCGGATCGTGTAGCAACGGCGATGTCGACCCCGCGAACACAGGGCTCAGAAAGTCGCTGAACAGATGGAGGGTGTTGGGGACCGGGAACTCCAGCGGCCACGCGACCACGACGGCCAGAACGCCAAGGATGACCACCGGTATCAACATCGCGCGGCCGGCCTCCTTGACGGCGAAGCCCCGCGCGGTTTGCGGCTCGCCGTGGAACACGGTGAAGTAGAGCCGGAAGGCGTAGAGACCGGTGAGCACGTTGATGCCGACGCCGACGGCATAGAGGAGCCAGGGCGCCGGACCAGGACCCGAGACCGTGCCGAACCCGAGCAACTCCTCCTTGCTGAACCATCCGGAGAAAAAGATGAACCCGCCGAGCGCCAGCGACCCGGCGCCGAACGCAAGATGCGTCCACTTCATGCGCGAATGGAGCCCGCCCATGAGACGGATGTCCTGCTCGTCGTGCAGCGCATGGATGACGTTGCCCGCGGCCATGAAGAGCAGGGCCTTGAAGACGGCGTGCGTCGCGAAGTGGAACATCCCCGCGCTGTACGCGCCGATGCCGACGGCGTAGATCATCAGGCCGATCTGCGACATCGTCGAGTACGCGATCACGCGTTTGATGTCGATCTGCGAGAGCGCGATGATGCCGGCCATCAGCGCGGTGCCCATGCCCACGCACGCGACGATCCCCTCGGCGACCGGCGCGAGGTTGAACAGCACGTGGAATCGCGCGATCAGATAGACGCCGGCGGTGACCATCGTCGCCGCGTGGATCAGGGCGGAGACGGGGGTCGGGCCCTCCATCGCATCGGGGAGCCAGGTGTGCAGCGGGAACTGCGCGCTCTTCGCGAAGGCACCGATCGCGAGGAGGACGCAGATCCCCGTGATGAGCGCGCCCCCCGCGGGGAATGCCTGGGTGCGCGCGAAGATGTTGGGCAGGCTGAGGGTGTGCGTGTTGAGCACGATGAGGAACGCCGCGATCACCAGCGCGACGTCGCCGATCACCTGGGTGATGAATGCCTTGCGCGCGGCGAGCACCGCGCTGGGCCGGTCGTGCCAGAAGCCGATCAGCAGGTAGCTGCTGAGCGCGACCAGGGCCCACCCGATGATGAGGATGACGAGGTCCGCCGCCAGCACGAGCGTCAACATCGAGAAGATGAAGAAGTTCATGTAGCTGAAGAAGCGAGCCACCCCGGGGTCGTGCTCCATGTAGCCGACGCTGTACACGTGGATGAGGAATCCCACCCCGGTGATCACCATCAGCATCAGGGCGCTGAGCGGATCGAGGGTGAAGTCCATCCCCACCGACAGGTTCGTGCCGCCACCGAGATCGATCCACTGCCAGAGCCGGACGGTGATGGCACTGTGCCCGGACGCCGCCCCGACCACGTTGGCGAGCACCAGGCACGCGACCACGAATGACCCGAAGATCGAGACGGTGCCGACGATGTTGACGAAGCGCCGCCCGAACACCGGCCCGAGCAACCCGTTGAGGGCGGCCCCGGCCAGCGGGAAGAGGAGGACGAGGATGACGAGCGTGGACGCGGTATCGACGCTCAATCCTTCATCTCACTGAGGTCGTCGACGTCCAGCTCACGGCCGATCCGGAAGATCTGGGTGATCAGCGCCAACCCCACCACGACCTCGGCGGCGGCGACCACGATCACCATGAACGCGAAGATCTGGCCCTCCTCGCTGTTGAGGAAGCGGCCGTAGGCGACGAGCGCGACGTTCGCGGCATTGAGCATCAGCTCGATGCACATGAAGACGACGATCGGGTTGCGCCGTATGAGCACACCCGTCGCGCCGACGGTGAAGAGGAACGCCGCAAGTCCGAGGAGGTACGGGAAGAGGTTCGGATTCAGCATGTCACGAGCTCGAACGCCGCGTCAGGTACACGGCGCCGATCGCGGCCACGAGCAGCAGCATCGACGTGATCTCGAAGGGGAGCAGATAGTTGGTGAAGAGCTGGCCCGCGACGGTCTGGACGTTGCCCGCCGCGTCCACCGCGTTGGGCGGGAACGAGAACGTGTGATATGGATTGCTCGAGCTGCCGACGCCGATCGCATGGAATCCGTTGGTGCTGTATGTGATGCCGTTGCGAGCGGCGACGAACACGAGGACCGTCACGACGAGGACGCCTGCGATGCCGATGACGGCGCGCGCGTCGAGACGCGGCCGGTCCTCGGCATCCGGGCTCAGCAGCGCGACGATGAAGACGAAGAGGACCATCACCGCGCCCGCATAGATGATCAGCTGGACCGCGAACAGGAACTGCGCGTTGAGCAGCAGGAACAGCACCCCCAGCAGCGCGACCGTGACGACGAGGCTCAGCGCCGAATAGATCGTCTGGCGGGACAGCACCACGCCGAGCGAGCTCACCGCGGCGAGCGCGATCACGATGGCGAAAAGGACCGTCACCTCGCCTTCCCCCGCTGCGGCGGCTCCTTCACCGTCGGCACGTCGACCGGGACGCCGAGCTCTCCCGCTCCCGGCGCCGTCTGCCGGCTCAGCTCGGCTTCCTGAGCCGCCCAGGCGGCACGTGGGTTGACGCCCGGTTCGAGCTCTTCACGTCCGGTCTGGTCAGCGCCGACGCCGCGTGGGCTTGCCGGCCCGCGCGCCTGGGCCATTCCCGGCCACGACTCGAGGAGCTCCGCCTTGGTCACCACCGTTCGCTCGCGGCGGTAGTCGGCGAGCTCGAAGCGAGGCCCGAGGGTGATCGCCTCGGTCGGGCACGCCTCGGCGCAGTACCCGCAGTAGATGCAGCGCATCAGGTTGATCTCGTAGCGCTCCGCGTACCGCTCCCCTGGCGACACCGGCGCCTTCGGGTCGTTCTCCGCGGCAAGCACGTAGATGCATCCGACCGGACACGCGGCGGCGCACAGCTCGCAGCCGATGCAGCGCTCGAGACCGTTGTCGTAGCGGTGAAGGATGTGCCGGCCGCGATGTCGTGGCGCGACCGGTTTCTGCTCCTCGGGCCACTGCACCGTGATCGGATGCGTTCCCATCTTCCGAAGGGTGAATGCGAGGCCTTTCGCCAGCTCCTTGATCACTGCAGCATCGCCTCCACTCCTAGGCACGCAGCGCGACGATCGCGCCGGTGACGACGATGTTGATCAGCCCGAGGGGGAGCAGCACCTTCCAGCCGAAGTTCATCAGCCGGTCATAGCGAAGGCGGGGCAGCGTCCACCGCACCCAGATCATCACGAAGAGCAGCACCGCCACCTTGCCGAGGAACCAGATCGGTCCCGGGATCCAGTCGAACGGGTGCCACGGGAAGATCGGCAGCCACCCGCCGAGGAACAGCGCCGTGGCGATCGAGCAGACGGTGACCATGTTGATGTACTCGCCGAGGAAGTAGAGGCCGAAACGCATCGCCGGGTACTCGGTGTGATAGCCGGCGATCAGCTCGGTCTCGGCTTCGGGAAGGTCGAACGGGAGCCGGTTGGTCTCGGCGAACGCCGCCGTGAAGTAGAGGACGAACGCGAGGGGCTGCAGCACGATGAACCAGAGACCCTGCTGCGAGCCCACGATGTGCTCGAGGTCGAGGGAGCCGGACAGGATCACGACTCCGATGAGAGCGAACGACACCGCCATCTCGTATGAGATGAGCTGCGCCGACGACCGGAGGCCGCCGAGCAGCGAGTACTTGCTGTTCGAGCCGAACCCGCCGAGGAAGAGCGAGTACACGCCGAGCGAGGTGATGCCGAGGATGAAGAGCAACCCGACGTTGACGTGGGCGATGTCCCAGTGGAAGTCGTAACCGAAGAAGTTGTTGGTGCCGAGCGGGATCACCGCGTAGGCGAGGAGCGCCGCCCCACCCGCCAGGCTCGGGCCGATGACGTACAGGACCTTGTCCCGAGAAGCGGGAGCGACGTTCTCCTTGAAGAAGAGCTTGAGGCCGTCCGCCGCGGGTTGCAGCAACCCGAACGGACCGACGCGGTTGGGCCCGTAGCGAAGCTGAATCCGCGCGGACACCTTGCGTTCGGCGAGGGTCAGATACGCGAAGGCGGTGAGCAGGAAGACAACGAGCACCACCGCTTTGATGAGCAGCACCCACCAGAAATCGCCGCCGATCACGCCACCGCCTCCGCGGCGAACAGGGCCCGCCCACCGTTGGCCGCCGCGCCATAGGCGGGAAGCTCCTCACGCAGCAGACGATTCACCGCGAGCGGGTCGCCGGAGCCCCATCCGACGGCGCCGAGCTCACCCGCGAGCGTGGTGAGCACCCGCGTCTCGACCGGCGTCGAGCTGGCCGGCGGGAGCGCCGCACGGACACGCTGCACGCGCCCTTCGACGTTGGTGACGCTCCCGGCCTTCTCGAAGATCGCGTGTCCGGGGATGAGCACCGTCGCGGAGCGGGACACGACGCCCGGTCGCGTGTCGATGGCGACCACGCACGCCGCCTTGCGCAGCGCTCGCTCGAGCAGATCGCCGGCCGATTCGAGCGCCGGATTCGGACCGAGCATGAGCAATCCGCGAAGCTCGCCCGCGGCGAGCCCCTCGAGGATCGATCGCCCGTTGCGGCCCGGCGTCGTGACCGATCGATAGCCAGGCCCCACGTTGGGAAGCAGCCCGAGATCCTTCGCGCCGCGGCCGTTGACGCCGCGCGTGATGGTGAGGCGTCGCACCGACGCATGTGCCGACAGCGCTGCGGCGATCTCCGCCGCGTGCCCGCGATTGGTCTCGTCAGCGATCAATCCGATACGCGCCGCCTGCCCGGTCGCCGCGACCGCGTCGCCCGCGGTGACGTCGGCGCTCAACCTGAGCACGCGGGCGCCGTGCTTGCGCTCCGCCTTGTACAGCCGGAGGGTGAGCACGGGCGCCTGCTCCTCGGGCTCGGTGCCGAGGACCACGAGCACGTCGCACTCCTCGATCTCGGCGATCCCCAGCTCGTGCTCTGACGCCGAGATCCCTTCGAAGGCCTCGAGCTGGTGATCGACGTGCGGCGTGCCGATCACGGTGCGCGCGATGCGCTCGAGGAGGAACAGCTCCTCGTTCGTGCTCGACGCCGAGCCGAGCACACCGATCGATGCAGCGCCGTACTCGTCGGCGATCTCGCGCAGGCGGCGCGCCGACTCGGTGATCGCATCGGGTACTGACACGTCGCGCGTCTCGTCGTCGGCGCGAACCATCGGGCGGCGAACCCGCTCCGAGCTGTTCCACCGCGGGAAGCTGTAGCGACCACGGTCGCAGAGCCACATGTCGTCGACGAGCGGGTTGTCGCGTGAGGCGAAGCGGCGCACCTCGAAGTCGCGGCTGTCGACGTTGATGTTGCAGCCGTACGAGCACTCCGGGCACACGCTCGCCGTGCGCTGCAGGTCCCAGGGACGGGACACGAAGCGGTACTCACGGTGCGTCAGCGCACCCACCGGGCAGATCTCCGGGAGGTTGCCCTGGAACTTCGAGTGCAGCGGCTGGTCATCGAACGTGGCGACAAGCGTCTGCACCCCGCGCTGCTTGAGCACGATCTCGTGCTCACCGGTGATCTCGTCGTAATAGCGGACACAGCGCCAGCAGAGGATGCAGCGCTCCTGGTCGAGCTCGATGTGCTCCGAGAGCGGCACCGCCTTCTTGAAATGCACCTTCTCGGTGATCGGGAAGCGCGAGATGCCGGGACCGTAGCGGAACGTGAAGTCCTGCAGGTCGCATTCCCCGCCGCGATCGCAGACGGGACAGTCGAGCGGATGGTTGAGGAGCAGGAATTCGAGCATCCCCTCGCGCAGCTTGGTGACCTCGGGGATGTTGGTCCGCACCACCATGCCGTCACTCGCCACGGTGGCGCATGCCGGCTGCGGTTTGGGGAACTTCTCGATGTTGACCAGGCACATGCGGCAGACCGCGACCGGCTCCATCTTGGGATGGGCGCAGTAGATCGGGATGTGGATCCCAAGCTCGGTTGCGGCGTCGAGGACGAGCGTTCCCTTCGGGACCCGGACGTCGCGCCCGTCGATGCTGATCCCGACGCGGCCGTCGTCCGGCTGCTCAGGCGGCGTGCTTGCGGTCTCCGCCACCGCGCTACGCCACCAGCGCCGCTGCCTGCGTCCTCACCGGGCACCGGCCGGCGCCGCAGTGGGCCTCGAACTCATCGCGAAATGCCTTGTACGCCGACATCACGAACCATGTCGCGGTGTCACCGAGCGGGCAGAAGCAACGGCCGTCCATGTTCGCGCAGATGTCAGTGAGGCTCCCGAGCTCGGCGAGCGTCGCGCGGCCCGCCTCGAGACGGTGCATCAGCTCGGACTCGAAGTAGGTGCCCTCACGGCACGGAACGCACTTGCCACACGACTCGTGCCGGTAGAAGTCGACCAGGCGCATCGACACGTCGACGAGGCACGTGGTCTCGTCCATGAAGATCATCGCGCCCGCCCCGAGCGACGATCCCGCCGCCTGCACCTCGTTCATGTCGAGCGGGAGATCGAGATGCTCCGGCAGCAGCACCTGCATCGACCCCCCACCGGGCTGGAACGCCTTCAGCGACCGGCCTTTCCAGATTCCGCCGCAGTGCTCGTCGAGCAACTCGCGGATGGGTGTGCCGAGCTGCATCTCGTAGTTGCCCGGCCGGTTGATGTGCCCGCTGCAGCAGAACACGCGCGTCCCGGTGCTCTTCTCGGTGCCGATCGACTTGAACCACTCACCACCACGCAGCACGATGTGCGGCATGTTGCACAGCGTCTCGACGTTGTTGACGACGGTCGGCTGGCCATAGAGGCCCTTGATGGCGGGGAACGGGGGCTTCAGCCGCGGCTGCCCGCGGAGCCCCTCGAGCGAATCGATGAGCGCGGTCTCCTCGCCGCAGATGTACGCGCCGGCGCCGCCGTGCACGATCACCTCGCAGTCGAAGCCGCTCCCGCGGATGTTCCTGCCGATGTATCCAGCCGCTCGCGCCTCCTCGACCGCGCGCTCGAGCAGCAGCCGCTGGTCGCGGTACTCACCGCGGATGTAGATGAACGCGATGTTCACCTGGAGGGCATAGGCGGCGATGACGACACCTTCGACGAGCTGGTGCGGACTCTGGTCGATGAGGTATCGATCCTTGAAACACCCGGGCTCGGACTCATCGGCGTTGACGCACAGGTAGCGCGGGAAGACATCCTTGGGAAGGAACGACCACTTCATGCCGGTCGGGAACCCGGCGCCGCCCCGGCCCCTGATCCCGCTGGTCTTCACCTCGTTGACGAGCGCGTCCGGGGTGAACTTGCTGAGCGCGTCGCGGAGACCCTGATACCCACCGGTCTTCTCGTAGCCCTTGAGGGTCTGCAGCGCCTCGGCGCCGAAATCCTTCGTCAGCAGCTTGTACTCAGCCATCAGCCGCCGATCTCCGCGCGTGCAAGCGTTCGCATAGCCGCGTGCATGCTACTTATCGCCCTTACCAGAGCGTCGCGTGCGATGCCGCGCCGACGGCTTCGGGGAGGCGACCGGCGACTGATCGGGAGACGTCTGGCCGCCTCGTGGACCCAGCGGGTCCTGGCGCCGCGGGGGCCCCTCCCCTACGCTCCCCCACGGGAATCGGCGGCGAGGGCTGCCCCGCGGCGACAGCCACCCGCGGGCCGCTGCCGGACCGCGCCCAGTACCGAGTCGACCCGCTCAGGCGTGAGGTTCTCGACAAACGCGTGGTCGAGTTGCATCGTCGGGGCGCCGCCGCAGCCGCCGAGGCATTCGACGGTGCTCGACCAGGTGAACTCGCCGTCGGCGGTGGTCTCGCCCGAGGGGCATCCGAGCGATTGCTCGAGGTGCTCGACGATGGCGTCGGCGCCGCGGAGCGCACAGGACACGTTGATGCAGACGATCACCTCGTGGCGGCCGTGGGGTCGCTGGAAGTACATCGAGTAGAACGTCGAGACCGCCTCGACCTCGCTCGAGGGCACCCGCAGCATGCCCGCGACCTCGGTCATCGCCTCGGGCGTGATCTGCCCCAGCTCGTGCTGCACCGCCCACAGGGCCGGCAGGATCGCGCTGCGCGCGTGGGGATACCGATCCCGGGCGCGCTCGATCTGCGCCCGCGTCTCCGCCTGCAACGTCATCGGTCGACGTCCCCGAGGACGATGTCGATGGATCCGATGACAGCGACGACGTCGGCGATCAGCTCGCCGCGCACCATGTGCGGGAGCGCGCTGAGGTTGCTGAACGATGGCGCCCGGACCTTGCAGCGGTACGGCCGGTTGGTCCCGTCGCTCACCAGGTAGAAACCGAGCTCACCGCGCGGCGATTCGACGGCCTGGTACACCTGACCGGCCGGCACGCGCATTCCCTCGGTGACCAGCTTGAAGTGATGGATCAGCGACTCCATGCTGGTGTTCAGCTCGTTGCGCGGCGGCAGCGCGACGCGGCGGTCGGTCGTGTTGACCGGGCCGTCGGGAAGGTTGTTGAAGGCCTGCGTGATGATCTTCAACGACTCGCGCATCTCCTGCATCCGCACCAGGTAGCGGTCGTACACGTCGCCGGCGCGGCCGATCGGCACGTCGAAGTCGAAGTGGTCGTAGGAGCTGTACGGCTGCGCCTTGCGGAGGTCGTACGGCACGCCGCTGCCGCGCAGCACCGGCCCGGTGGCCCCGTACGCCATCGCGTCCTCGGGCGTCAGCCGGCCCAACCCGATCGTGCGCTGCCGCCAGATCGGGTTCTTGGTGATGAGCAGCTCGTGCTCGTCGATCAGCTTGGGGAACGTCTTGATGACCTCCCCCACCATCGCGTAGAACTCGTCCGGGACGTCCGCGAGCAGCCCGCCGACCCTGATGAACGACGTGTGCATGCGCACACCGCTCACCAGCTCGTTGATGTCGAGGATCTTCTCGCGGTCGCGCCACGCGTACACGAACGCGGTGGTCGCGCCGAGGTCGAGCGCGCTCGTCCCGTACCAGAGCAGGTGGCTGGCGAGCCGGCAGAGCTCGCACATGATCACGCGCAGGTACTGCCCGCGGAGCGGCACCTCGATGCCGAGAAGGCGCTCCACCGCCAGAGAGAATCCGAGGTTGTTGAAGAGCGGCGAGAGATAGTCCATCCGGTCGGTGTACGGGATGCACTGCGTGTAGGTGTGCCGCTCGAAGTCCTTCTCGAATCCCGTGTGCAGGTAGCCGATGTCGGGGCGGCACTCGCGCACGACCTCGCCGTCGAGGTTGAGCACCAGGCGGAGCACCCCATGGGTCGACGGGTGCATCGGCCCCATGTTCAGCTCCATCGTCCCGTCGCCGAGCTCGACGAGGTCGATGGAGTCGAGCCCCTCCTCGACGCCGAGGCGCTCGCGACCGGCCTCGTACTGCTCGGAGAGCGGGTCGAGCGGCGCGGGCGGCGTTCCCAGCGGCGGCAGCGCCGTCATCGCGATCCCCCGGGCATGTCTCGCGGCCGCTCCTGCGCCGGGAGCGCCCACTCGAGGTTGTGGGTGAAGGCGATCGGCTCCCCGAAGGACGCGTAATCCTTGCGAAGCGGGTGGCCGTCCCAGTCCGTCGGCAGCAGGATCCGCTTCAGGTCGTGGTGCCCGGTGAAGATGATGCCGAGCAGGTCGAAGCACTCACGCTCGTGCCAGTCCATGCCGGGGAACACGTCCTCGAGCGTCGGGACGTTGGGGTCGTCCTCGGTGACCTGCACGATCAGCCGGCACGTGTCGTTGTACTGGAGCGAGCGAAGGATGTACACGATGTCGAACCGAGGCTCCGCGGGCTCCCGATCCGGCCAGTCGACCGCGGTCATCAGGACCGGTGTCGTGTAGCTCGCGTCCGGGTGGTCTCGCAGCAGGGTGCATGACGCCACGAGCGACGCGCGGTCGATCCAGACCGTCTCCTCGCCGAAGGCGCTGGCCCGGCGGCGAACCGCGGAGGGAAGCTCCCGCTCGAGGAGGTCCGCTGCTCGCGCCCCGCTCATGGGCGTCCCCACGGCGGCCACCCTGCTACCCGAGCAGCGAGCCGGGGAGTTCCCCGGCGATCTTCTTCTGCAGCTTCATGACGGCGTCCAGAAGCCCCTCCGGCCGGGGCGGGCAGCCGGGGATGTAGACGTCGACCGGCACCACCTTGTCGACGCCCTGGACGATCGCGTAGTTGTTGAACATGCCGCCACTCGACGCGCATGCGCCCATGCTGATCACCCACTTGGGCTCGGGCATCTGGTCGTAGATGTGGCGGAGCACCGGCGCCATCTTCTGGGAGACGCGGCCGGCGACGATCATGAGGTCGGACTGGCGCGGCGACGCGCGGAAGACCTCGCACCCGAAGCGCGACATGTCGTATCTCGCCGCGCCGGTGGCCATCATCTCGATCGCGCAGCATGCGAGCCCGAAGAGCGCCGGCCACAGCGAGCTGTACCGGCCCCACTGGATGACCTTGCCGATCGTGGTGGTCACCACGCCGCTCTGCACCGCGGTTCGCTCCGCGGCACCGGTGCGGGGCAGTGCGATCGTGCCCGCGTCCGCGTCCGCGAACAGCAGCCGCCGCGCCGCGGCATTGGTGAGGATCGCGTCGTCCGTCAGTCCCACCGGAGGGCTCCCTTTCGCCAGACGTACAGCAGTCCCACGAGCAGCGTTGCGATGAAGATCCCCATCTCGACCACACCGAAGACCTTGAGCTGGCGCACGATCGTGGCCCACGGGAAGAGGAAGATCGATTCGACGTCGAAGATGATGAAGAGCATGGCGGTGACGTAGAAGCTCACCGAGAAGCGGCGGCGCGCGCTCTCCCTCGGCACCATCCCGGATTCGTACGGGAGGTCCTTCGTCGGCGACGGACGGCGTGGACCGAGCACCGCATTGAGGAGCTGTGCGAGGACCGCAAATGCCGCGCAGATGCCGAAGAAGAAGAGGATCGGCGCATAGCCCGACAGCATCGCTTCCGATCGTAACAAACGGCCCTCGACGGACGAAGCAGGCAATCTGCGGCCGATCGGAGCGGCCCGCCGCGTGGGTCCGGACGGACCGAACGCCCCAAACCGTTCAGCGGTGAGGGCCTCGCGTGCGCGGTGACCCTGGCCACGGTCCGGCGACGACCGCGCGACGTCCATACCGACGCGCATGTCCCCGTGGTGCGAGTTCAGTAGGCTTCCGGCTCGTGACCGTGACCGCCCTCGACAGGGCGCCCCTCCAGGACAATCTCACTGAGGCCGACGCCCGCGCCCGGGCCGCACTGCTCTCGAACCTCTCCTACGACATCTCGCTGTCCCTGACGGACGACCCGGCGGCGGAGACCTTCCCGAGCGTCACGACCGTGGTCTTCGATGCCGCGCACGAGGGGTCGGAGACGTTCATCAACATCGCCGCCCGCTCCATCGACGAGTGCACGCTCAACGGCAAGCGCCTGACCGAGGCGCAGCACGGGTTCGACGGCTCCCGGCTGTGGCTCCGGGGCCTGCGCGCCGGATCCAACCGCCTGTCGATCACCGCGCAGTGCGAATACCAGCACACTGGTGTCGGGCTGCACCGCCTCCGCGACCCCGTCGACGGTGAGGTGTACGTGTACACCCACTTCGAACCATATGACGCCCACAAGGTGCTGGCCTGCTTCGATCAGCCCGACCTGAAGGCGGGCATCACCATGACGGTGTCGGCACCGGCGGCGTGGAAGGTGTGCGGCAACGGGAAGGTGGTGCGCACGGAGCACCGCGACGGCGTGAACGTCTGGCACTTCAAGACGACGCCGCCACTGCCTCCCTATCTCATCGCGGTCGTCGCGGGGAAGTACCACACGGTCGAGAGCCGGCATCGGGACATCCCCATGGCGCTGTGGTGCCGCGAGTCGATGTCGGAATGGGTCGACGCCCAGGCGGCCGAGATCTTCGAGATCACCGGTGCCGGACTGGACTTCTTCGAGAAGTACTTCGGCCTCACGTATCCGTTCGACGAGTACAACCAGCTCTTCGTGCCCGAATTCAACATGGGCGCGATGGAGAACCCGGGCTGCGTGACCTTCAACGAGGCGTACATCCATCGCGGCCAGGCGAGCGAGGCGCAGCTGCAGCGCCGGGCGGAGACCATCCTCCACGAGATGGCCCACGTCCACGGCTTCGGGGACGTGACCACGATGCGCTGGTGGGGTGACCTCTGGCTCAACGAGACCTTCGCGACGTACATGGCCAACCTCGCGCTGGAGAAGTCGACCCGGTTCACCAACGCCTGGGTCGATTTCGCCAACAGCGTCAAGACCATCGCCGCGCGGCAGGACCAGCTGGTCACCACGCATCGCATCGCCGACCACATCCCCGACACCGTGTCGGTCCGGCAGAACTTCGACGGCATCACCTACCACAAGGGCGCGTCCGTGATGCGCCAGCTCGTCGCATGGGTCGGTGACGACGCGTTCAAGCGAGGCGTGCAGGACTACTTCAAACGCTACCGGTGGGGCAACGCGGACCTCCAGGAGTTCCTCGACTGCCTTCGCCGGGCGTCCGGTCGCGACCTCACCCGCTGGGGACAGGACTGGCTCCAGACCACGGGGCTGAACACGTTCCGCGCCCGCACGACGGTGCAGAACGGCAGATACACCTTGTTCGCCGTGGAGCAGTCGGCGATCCCGCAGCATCCGACGCTGCGCGCGCACCGGGCGGCGGTCGGCCTCTACGACCGAGACGCGAAGGGCGTGATCCGGCTGCGCCGCCGGGTCGAGACCGACCTCACCGGCGAGGTCACGCCGATCGGGGAGCTGAACGGCGAGCGCGTCGCCGACTTCGTCCTGCTCAACGAGGGCGACCTCACCTTCGCGAAGATCCGTTTCGACGAGCGGTCGCTCGAGACCATCAAGACCGACCTCTCCAACATCGCGGACCCGCTCTCCCGGTCGCTGTGCTGGGCGGCGGTGTGGGACCTGACGCGCGACGCCGAGATGGCCGCGCGTGAGTTCGTCGAGCTGGTGGCGCGCCACGCCCCCGCCGAGCGCGACTCGCTCCTCGTCGAGCGGGTCACGAGCCAGGCCCGCGCGGCGATCGACCTCTACGGCGACCCGGGCAATCGGGTGGTGGCCCGCGAGCGCCTTCACCACGTTGCGCTGGACGAGCTGCACAACCCCGAGGTGAGCCCCGAGCTCAAGCTGATCTGGTCGCGCATCCTCGTCGCCACTGCCGCATCCGAGGAATCGATCGAGCGGGTGCAGGCGCTGCTCGACGGGCGCGAGACCATCCCGGGCATCAGCGTCGACACCGATCTGCGCTGGCTCATCCTCGGTCAGCTGGCCGAGGAGGGCCACGCGAGCAACGCGCTCATCCAGGCGACCATGGCCGGCGATCCCACCGACATCGGACGCCGCCGAGGCACCGCATGCTTTGCGGCACGACCGACCGCCGCCGCGAAGGAGGAGGCCTGGGAGCGGGTCGCGCACCCGGACAAGCCGATGCCGAAGGCCTGGAAGGGCGCCACCGACGGCGAGCTGTCGATCGCGTCGCTGGCCGCCATCCTCCGGGGATTCAACATCGGCTCGGTCGGCGTCGGCGGCATGATGGCCCACGGGCCGAACCCGGAGCTGCTGCGCCCCTTCGTCACCCGCTACCTCGAGGCGCTGCCCGCCGTGTGGGCTGAGCGCACCATCGACGAGGCCGAGGCGTTCACGGAGTGCCTCTATCCCAACCACCTCGTGGATGACTCGGTGGTCGCGGCGATCGACCTCGCGCTCGAAGCGGGGGAGCTCCCCGGTCCCGCCGTGCGCATCCTGCGCGAGGGCCGCGACGGAACGCTCCGCGCTCAGCGAAACCGCGAGGTCGACCGCGTCGCCGGTTCGCGGTCCTAGCCCGGCGGGATCCTAGCCGGCGGCGCTCATGAGCGCGCCGGCCTCATCGTCGTCGTAGCCACACGGGCTTCCCGGCAGCTGCGCCCGCACGCTGAGGCGATCGTAGATGGCCGCGAGCCGGTCGACCGCGCGCTGCCAGGTGAACCGTCCGGCGCGCCGCCGAGCCTCCTCGCCCATCTCGCGGCGGCGAACCGGGTCCGCAAGGACCGCGGCGATCGCGTCGGCGTAGTCGTCCGGTTCGTGTCCGTCGACCAGAAGGCCGGTCACCTCATCCTCGACGACCTCGCGGAGACCACCCACCGATGCCGCGACCACCGGCGTTCCGAGTGCCTGCGCCTCGAGCGCGACGAGCCCGAAGCTCTCGGTCTTGGACGGCACGACGCAGACGTCCGCCATCGCGTAGAACACGGCGAGCTGCTCGTGCGGCACCGCGCCGACGAACCGGACGTGGTCGCGGAGCCCGATGCGGGCTGCGTGGCGTTCGAGACGGCGGCGCTCACCACCGTCGTCGTGGCGCGCGCCGTCGCCGCTGTCATCGCCCGCGATGACCACGGCGAGATCGGCGAACCCGGGCCGGGAACGGAGCTGGGCGGCGGCGTCGAGGAGGATCTGCGCGCCTTTCAACGGCTCCAGACGGCCGGCGAAGAGCGCCACCCGTGACGACTCCAGTCCAAGGGTCCGCCGCAGCCCGGCGCTGTCCTGGGGCGCGAACAGCCGAGGATCCACGCCGGGCTGCGCGACGCAGATCCGTTCGCGCGATGCGTGGTAGAGCCGGATGAGGTCCTTCGCCTCGGCGACGCTCGCGGCAACGAGGCGGTCGGCCTGAGCGGCGAGCTCACCCTCCGCCTGGGCCCGCAGCGCGTCGAGGGGGAGCCCGGCGCGCGCCTTGGTGAGCGCCAGCGTGTGAAACGACTGGATCCAGGCGATGTCCCAGACGTCACGAAGGTCTCGCCCGACGAGCCCGCCATACCAGTAGTGGCCGTGGACGGCCCGGTACCGGCGACGCTCCAACTCGGCATGGCGAACGGTCGCCTTGCTGAAATCGTCGAGGAGCGACCGGACGTCTTCCTTCGGCAGCACGCGCGCGGGGCCGACGGGAAGGCGGACCAGGCGGCTGAGCGGGGCGATCAACTGCTCGTCGGGGCCGGGACCGTCCCTGCGCACGAACACGTCGGTGGGGACGCCGCGGAGCGAGAGTCCCTCGCAGAGACGGCGGATCGCGAGATTCATGCCACCGTTCTCGCCGCTGCCCAGGTCCGACAGCGGCGACGCGTGCACCGAGATGATGGCGACCGCGTGCGAACCGGGTTCGGGCATGGGCTCCAGTGTACCCACCGCCCCCTTGACGAATCCCGCGGCGCCCGGCGCATACTCGACGGCCACATCTGAATAACGCTCCGGGTGACGGGAAGCCGGTGTGAGTCCGGCGCTGTCGCGCAACTGTGAGCGGGGAGCCGGCGGCCATCGTGCCACCGGGAGATCCATCTCCCGGGAAGGCGGCCGTTGTCGGCAGTGATCCGCAAGCCAGGAGACCGACCCGAGGCGTCGACCTCCATCCCCGCGCACGACGGGAGGAAGCCTCAAGCGGCGAGGCAACTCCGGCAAGGGTGGAGTCCCCGCCGCCGGGGTACTGGCCATGGGCAGCTTCAGGAGGCCGGTCGCACTCGCGATCGCCGCCGCGACAGGCATGTCGCTCTGCGCCGTCGTGCTGGGAAGCGGCGCCGCCGCGACCCAGGTCGATCCCGCCAGCAGGGCCATCGAGTACCTGGAGGCGCAGCAGTCGGGGGCCGACGGGTCGATCCCGGTGGGACCGAGCACCGCCGCGGTCAGCGAGGAGTACGCGATCGCGGCCGCGGCCGCCGGGTACGACCCGAACGCGTTGCGCCACGGCAGCGGCCCCTCGGTGATGGCCTACCTCGCCGCCAATGCGGCGGCCGGCTGCGCCACCGCCGGCGGCTGCGGTGAGCTCATCCAGGCGGTGGTCGCCGCCGGGCTCGACCCCACCGCCTTCGGCGGCGTCGACCTGATCACCACCCTCGACGGCCTCTACGACAGCACCTCGGGCGCCTTCGGGGTCCAGGGGGCGTTCACCCAGGCGCTCGCCGTCCAGGGACTGGTCGCCGCCGGCCGGCCGGTGCCCGCCGCCGCGATCACCCTGCTCGTCGACGCCCAGGACAGTGATGGCGGCTGGGACTACCTGCTCGTCAAGGACGATCCCAACAGCGCCACCAACTTCGACACCAGCGATACCAACTCGACCGCGATGGTGCTCATGGCCCTCGACGCCACCGCCACCCACGGCCGGGACGCGACCGGCCTTGCCTGGCTGCACACCCAGCAGGACGCTGACGGTGGCTTCCCCTACCAGGCGGGGGCCGGCACCGATCCCGACTCCACCGCCCTGGTGCTCCAGGCCCTGCTCGCCACCGGCCAGAACCCGGACGCTCCGAGCTGGGCGGCCGGTGGGCACACCCCGCTCGGGGAGCTGCTCGCCACCCAGAACCAGGACGGCGGCTACACCTTCCCCGGCAACCCCGCACCCGATCCCTTCACCACCGCCCAGGTCCCCCTCGCCCTCGACCTGCAGCCGTATCCGGCCCGGAGCGTCTTCAGCCCCGGACTGACGCCGGCGTCGGAATCCCTTGCCGCGACGCATGCCATCGAGTACCTGGAGGCGCAGCAGTCGGGGGCCGACGGGTCGATCCCGGTGGGACCGAGCACCGCCGCGGTCAGCGAGGAGTACGCGATCGCGGCCGCGGCCGCCGGGTACGACCCGAACGCGTTGCGCCACGGCAGCGGCCCCTCGGTGATGGCCTACCTCGCCGCCAATGCGGCGGCCGGCTGCGCCACCGCCGGCGGCTGCGGTGAGCTCATCCAGGCGGTGGTCGCCGCCGGGCTCGACCCCACCGCCTTCGGCGGCGTCGACCTGATCACCACCCTCGACGGCCTCTACGACAGCACCTCGGGCGCCTTCGGGGTCCAGGGGGCGTTCACCCAGGCGCTCGCCGTCCAGGGACTGGTCGCCGCCGGCCGGCCGGTGCCCGCCGCCGCGATCACCCTGCTCGTCGACGCCCAGGACAGTGATGGCGGCTGGGACTACCTGCTCGTCAAGGACGATCCCAACAGCGCCACCAACTTCGACACCAGCGATACCAACTCGACCGCGATGGTGCTCATGGCCCTCGACGCCACCGCCACCCACGGCCGGGACGCGACCGGCCTTGCCTGGCTGCACACCCAGCAGGACGCTGACGGTGGCTTCCCCTACCAGGCGGGGGCCGGCACCGATCCCAACTCCACCGCCCTGGTGCTCCAGGCCCTGCTCGCCACCGGCCAGAACCCGGACGCTCCGAGCTGGGCGGCCGGTGGGCACACCCCGCTCGGGGAGCTGCTCGCCACCCAGAACCAGGACGGCGGCTACACCTTCCCCGGCAACCCCGCACCCGATCCCTTCACCACCGCCCAGGTCCCCCTCGCCCTCGACCGCGCCCAGTACCCGCTGGTGTGCGGCGCGCCGTGCTTCGTGCCGGGGGCGACGCTCACGGGACCATCCCCCACCCCGACCCCGCGGCCGACATCGACGCCACGGTCAACCCCGACCCCGCGACCGTCGGGTACGGGCCGGCCGGCCCCGGCGCCGTCGGTCTCTCCCACCGCAGCGGTCGCCGCGGTCAGTGCGAACCCCACGCCGTCCGCTGCGACGCCTGCCCCGGCCCCGAGTGAGCCCGCCGGCGGATCGACGGGCACCGCGGCCACCGAGCCGGCCGCGCCGGCGGGATTCCCGATCGCGGCGGTCTACGTGATCGCCGCGCTGGGCGCGGCGTTGATCGTCGCGGGCATCGCCCTCGGCGTGCAGCGGATTCGAGGGGCCTGAGCAGGCCGTGCGGCGGTCGATCCTGCGCCTCACCCTCGCCGTGCCGCTGCTGGCCGCCGGCATCGGCGCGACGTCGACGGTGGCGCGGCTCGGCCCGGCCGCGCCCCTCTGCGCGCAGGCGGCGTTCTCACATCGGGTGGGACTCGTCGTCGAGCACGGCGATGGACGCGTGCTCCGTGTCTGCGTCGGCTTCAACGGCGCGAGCGTCTCGGCGCTCGGCGTGCTCGAGGCGAGCGGTCTCGAAACCGGGCTCGCGCCATATGGACCAGGCCTCGGGACCGCGATCTGTCAGATCGACGACGAGCCGGCGCGATACTCCGCCTGCCTGCCGGCATCCGGTTCGTACTGGGTGTTCTTCGTCGCTCGAGCCGGCGGCCCGTGGTCCGATTCCGCGAGTGGAGCCTCGACCGTGCTCGTCACCGCGGGCGATGACGTCGGCTTCCGCTACGACCCGCAGGCGGGTGCGGACCCGCCACCTCCCTCGCCCTCCGGAACGTGTCCCGCGGCAACCCCTGCACCCGCGACTAACTCGAACACACCGGCCCGAACGACGGGGCCATCGCCTCTTCCCACCCCGAAGGCGGCGGCGGCGACCCCGCCGGCCACCGCCGGGGTGCTGGGTGCCTCAACCCCGGCCGCCCGACCCTCGCCCGCGACGGAGGCACCCGGGATCGCGGCGGGCGCCGCAAGCCCGCTCAACCTGGGGCTGCTCCTCGCGGTGGTGGGCGGAGGCGGGCTCATCGGGCTCCTGGCAGTGCAGGGTCCCCGGCGGAGGCGGCGGTGAACCCGCGCGCACTCGGGGCGTGGTCACTCGCCGGCATGACCATTGCGCTCGCGAGTGGCAACCCCGTCTATCGGGTGCTGGTGCTGCTGTGCGCCCTCAACGTCGTGGTCATGCTGCGCCGGCCGGACGTGCGGATCCGCGGGCTGTTCCTCGCGCTCGTCGTGGCCGGATGCATCGCGACCGTGGTGACGACGCTGGCGAGCCACACCGGCGACCACGCGTTCGTGGTGCTGCCCTCCGGCATACCGGTGATCGGCGGGCCGCTCACGATCGAGGCTGTCCTCTTCGGCGCGTCGACCGGAGCCGGCATCGCCGCCGCGGTGCTCGCCGCGGCCCCGCTGTCGCTGGTGCTCGAGCCGCACGCCCTCGTCGATGCGCTCCCGACCGCGCTGGCTCGCACAGGAGCGGCGATCGGCACCGCGCTCAATCTCATTCCCGGCATCGCGCGCAGCACCGTCGAGATCCGCGACGCGCAGCGCATGCGCGGCTGGCGTTCGCGGCGGGTGCGCGAGTGGCCCGATCTCGCGGTGCCGGTCGTCCTCACGGCGCTCGAAGGTTCGATCACGCTCGCCGAGGCGATGGAGGCGCGCGGCTACGGATCGGGCGCGCGCACGCACTACACCGAGCAGGTGTGGCGCCCGCCGGACATCGCGGTGGCGGTCCTCGCTCCCCTGGCGGCAGTGCTGTTTCTCGTCTGCCGCATCACGGGTGTCATCGCCGACTGGTACCCGTTTCCCGACGTGGCCCTGCCGGTGGTCGACCTCGTCGGCGTGCTCTGCTGCCTTGTGCTCGCGCTCCCGCTCGTCGTGTGGCGGCGATGACCGCGACCCCGGTCGCCCGCCTCGCCGGGCTCACGTACCGGTACCCCGAGCGGCGGGAGGCGGCGCTCGTGGCCGTCGACCTCACCATCGCTGACGGATTCACCCTGGTCGCAGGGCCGTCCGGCAGCGGGAAATCCTCGCTCCTGCGCGTCTTCAACGGTCTCGTGCCGCATTTCCACGGCGGCACGGTGAGCGGCGCTGCAACGGTCTGCGGGCGCGACGTCATCACCACGCCCACCCGAGTCCTCGCGAGGCACGTCGGCTTCGTGTTCCAGGATCCCGAGCTGCAGTCGGTGTATCCGAGCGTTGAGCGCGACGTCGCGTTCGGCCTGGAAAACGTCGGCATGCCTGCCGCGCTGATGCGGTGCCGTCTCGACGAGGCACTCGAACGCACCGGCATCGGGCACCTCCGCGGCCGCGCCGTCGCGACGCTCTCGGGCGGGGAGCGGCAGCGGCTCGCACTGGCCGGTGTCCTCGCGATGCGCCCGCGCCTCCTGGTGCTCGACGAACCGCTGTCGCAGCTCGACGACGACGGCGCGGCCTCCCTCGTCGCAACGCTCGAGACGCTCGCGGCAGGAGGCACCGCGGTCGTCGTCTCGGAGCATCGGCTGGATCACCTCGCCGCACTCGCAGGCCGGCGGCTGGTGATGCTCGCCGGCCGCGTCGCCGAGGGCGCGGCCGTCCCCGGCGACGTGGCCTCTCGGCGTTCGCCGGCGGATCTCTCGCCTCGTCTACCGAGTGCCGCACCCGCCGCCTGGCGGCTCAGTGACGTTGCAACGGGGCCAACACGCGTCCCGGTCGTCGAGGGCGTGTCGATCGACGGCCGCGCCGGCGAGGTCGTCGCACTCGTCGGCCCCAACGGCGGTGGCAAGACGACGCTGCTGCGCACCATCGCAGGGCTCATCACCCCCATCCACGGCCGTGTCGAGCGCGCCGCCGGACGAGTCGCGTTCCTGCCGCAGAATCCGATGGCGCTGCTCCACCGTTCGACGGTCGCTGCAGAGGTCGCATGGACGGTGCGAGGTGATCCCTCCGGCGACGACGCGACGAACCTCATCGCAGACCTCGGTCTTGCAATGCTCGCCGATCGCGATCCGCGCGACCTCAGCACCGGCGAGCGACAGCGAGCCGCGATCGCCGCGGTGCTCGCCGGCGCGCCACGGATCGCGCTGCTCGACGAGCCGACACGCGGCATGGATGACGCCGCGCGCGACGCGCTCAGTCGCGTCATCCAGCGGATGCGCAAAGCCGGCTGCGCGGTGGTTCTTGCCACACACGACAAGAACCTTGCTGCGGCTGTCGCCGATCGCACCGTCGCCGTGGGGGCCGGCACCGCACGCGAGATCACCGCGGTGGCGGTGGCATGAAGCTCGCGGCGATCTCGGTTGCGGGCCTTGCGCTCTTTCTGTGGCCGTTCGCCGCAACCGGCACACCACCCGCCGCGACCGCGGCAGCGCTCAGCCTCGGCATCGTCGCCATCCTCGTCTTCATCGAAGCGTCGACGCGACGTCTCGATGCGCGGCGCTTCGCACTGCTGGCGGCGATCGCCGCAATCGACGCGGGGCTGCGACTCGTGCTCGTCACCGGCCTCGGCGGCTTCAGCCCCGTCTTCTTCCTCATCCTCGCGGCGGGATACGTGTACGGCCCCTCGTACGGGTTCCTCGCCGGCTCCGTCGCTCTGCTGGCGTCAGCGGTGGCGACGGGCGGGATCGGCCCGTGGCTGCCGTACGAGATGATCGGCTGCGGCTTCGTCGGTCTCGTCGCCGGCTTTGCGGGCCTGCGTCGCGCGGGCCCGGTGACCTGGCGAGACGTCGCGGTGCTCGCCGCGGTGGGTGTCCTCACCGGGTTCGTCTATGGCGCCCTGCTCGATGTCTGGGACTGGACCGCCTTCTACCGCGGCACGCCGGGATTCGGGTGGCAGCCCGGGCTCAGCCTGCCGGCCGCGCTCGGACGCTTCGGCCGGTTCTACCTGACCACGTCGCTGGTCTACGACGCGTTCCGGGCGGCGGGCAACCTCGTCGCGGTGCTGGTCCTCGGTGCGCCGGTGCTCGCCGGCCTCATCCGCATGCGCTCGCGCTTCAGCGTCACCGTCGTGCGCGCCGTGCCACCGACGGCTCTCGCCGGTCCGGGAGCGGAGGCCGTCAGCCCGACGTGAGCGCGAGCACCGCGAGGACCGCCGCGACGATGGCGCCGGCGATGACCGGCAGCTTGGACACCGGCCAGGGCGTGCGCCGGCTCACGGCGATCGTGAGACCCAGCGCGACGGCGATCCCCGCGCCGTACAGGTAGTGGATCTCGTGGGCCGGGCGGTGCCCCATGACATAGACCACGGCGCCGAGGACGATCTGGATCGCGACCGCCAGGAGGAGGAGGCGCGCGTACAGCTTCAGCACGGTCCCCACGAGCGGCGTGACCAGCGCCAGCAGCGCGATGACCGCGCCCACGACCGCGGCGACCACGAGGAAGAAGCCGACCTTGTCGTGCAGGGTGACCCAGTCGATCGAGGCGATCATCAGTCCGGCCAGTACTGCTCTTCGCGGATCGCCTTGTCGTCGAAACCGCCCCGCCGCATGATGGCGCGGGCGCCGCTGATCATCCCGGGGTGGCCGCAGAGGAAGATGCCGCCGTTCCCGGGCCGGATGCCGGCCTCGTCCGCGTACTTGCGCACGACATCCTCGACCCGGCCACGCTCACCGCTCCACTCCGGGTCCTCCCAGGGCCGGCTGACCGTCGGCACATAGCTGAACCAGTCGAACTCGGCGGCAAGCGCGGTCAGCTCGTCGGCGTACCCGAGCTCCTCAGACCGTGCGGCTCCCTGCAGCGTCACCACCGGCACCGGTGTCCACTCGCCGGCGCGCGCCCGCGCGACCAGGGTGCGCAGCAGGCTCACGAATGGCGCGATTCCCGTGACGGTCGCGACGAAGAGCTGCGGCACGTCGAGTGGCGCGTCGCGAAGAAAGAGTCCCTTGGTACGGCGGCGAACAATGAGCTCACCGCCGACACCGAGCGAGAACAACGGATCCGAAAGCTCGCCGTCGGGCACACGTTCGATGAAGAGCTCGATCTCCTCTTCCATCGGTGACGAGCAGATCGAATACGGCCGCTCGATGATCCGTCCGTCCGATGGCAGACCGACGGTCACATACTGACCCGGCCGGTACGGAAGCTCCGCCTCGGGGCGGATCCTGACGATCCACAGATCGGGTGCCGGGTCGCGGCGGGAGACGACTCTCGCGAAGGCGTACTTGTCCGAATCGATCATGAGCGCGGTGAGAGTGTAGGGGGAAGCACCGGCGACGCCACCTGAACCGCCACGCGCCGGGGCCTGTGACGATCTTGCACAGCGTGGAACGCCACGCCATATCGAATGGGACGGATCCACGAAATGTCGAATTCGGAACCCAGAGGATGGTGAGGCCGTAATCCGAACGTAACCCTGCTCCGTTTACATGTATGCAAGTCTGGATAACCTCATCAGCGAAGGCAGCGAGACAACGATCGAAATGAGCTTCAAAGGCGCGATTACCGACATGGACGCGGCGAAAGCCCGCGCCGCAGACGCCAAGGCCCGGCGCCGGCTGCGTATCGAGCACATTCAGCGGCTCGAGCGGGTTCTCGACAGGGTCGAGCTGCACAATCTTCAGCGTGATCGCCAGGTCCCGGCCGCCATGTGGCAGCAGCTCCAGGAGCTCGAGGGTGTGCTTCCCGTGCCGGCTCCCGCATCGCTCTGGCAGGCGCGCAACACCGCCAGGTTGCACGACGCGTTGCTCGACTGGGAGGCGGACCTCCTCGACGAGGTCGCACCCCATCGCGTCGCGTACGACGACACGCACGACGACTGACGCGTCACCTCCACACCCCGTTCCGGGGTGGACGTGGACAACGGAACGACGCGCCCAGCAGGCGCCGTGGCGGGTCACGCTTCACCGAGTGAGCGCTGTCTGGCACACTCAGCGGCCGTGACCACCGCTGAACGAATGGCGCTCATCGAGCGAAACAGCGCCGAGCTGCTTGGTGCTGACGAGCTCCCGGGGCTGATCGAGTCCGGCAGGGAGATCCGGCACTACATCGGGTTCGAGATCTCGGGGAAGGCGCATCTCGGCACCGGGATCATGAGCATGTCGAAGGTCCGGGATCTCACCGAGGCCGGCGTGCACTGCTCAGTCCTCCTCGCGGACTGGCACACCTGGATCAACGACAAGCTCGGCGGCGATCGGCGGCTCATCCGGCGCATCGCGACGGGCTATTTCACCGAGGCGATGCGCGCTTCGCTGCTGTGCGTCGACGGCGATCCCGCGTCGGTCGATTTCGTGCTGGCGTCCGACCTCTACCGGGACGACGACACGTACTGGGCGACGCTCATCGAGGTCAGCAAGAACACCACGCTCGCCCGCATGCAGCGCAGCATCAGCATCCTGGGGCGGCAGGAGGGCGAGAGCATCGACTTCGCCAAGCTCATCTACCCGGCGATGCAGGCGGCCGACATCTTCACGCTCGGTGTTCATATCGCGCACGCCGGGATGGATCAGCGCAAGGCACACGTCATCGCACGCGACGTGGCGCTGCAGATGCGCGTGCATGCCATCGCCGGTGCGAATGGCAAGCCGATGAAGCCGGTCGCCCTGCATCATCCATTGCTCCTCGGCCTCCGGCGCCCACCGGTCTGGCCGGTCCCCGCGGAGTCGGTGCGCGACGTGTTCTCCGCGATGAAGATGAGCAAGAGTGACCCGGGCTCAGCGGTCTTTGTTCACGACACTCCTGACCAGATCAAGGACAAGATCCGGCGGGCGTTCTGCCCACCCGGTGAGGTGACGTTCAATCCGATCCTCGACTGGATCGACAAGCTCGTCTTCAGGATCGCCGGTGGCCCCTTCACGGTCGATCGCTCACCGGCGAACGGTGGGCGCATCACCTTCGACACCGCGGCCGAGGTGACCGCGGCCTATGTCGAGGGCTCGCTCCACCCGATGGACGCCAAGGCGGCCCTCGCGGGACGGCTCATCGACCTGCTCGAACCGGCGCGGCACCACTTCGCGAAGCCGGAGATCAGGGCGATGCTCGACGAGGTCGAGGCCGCCACCGCCGCCTGATCAGCGGAGGCCGACCGCCTCCTGCACGCGCCGCAAGGTGGCATCGGCGACGACCCGCACCCGTGCCGCCGCAGCCCCCAGCACGTCGCGAAGGCCACGCTCGTCGTCGCGCAGCGCCGCGTACCTGCTCTGGATGGGTGCGAGCGCCTCGACGACCGCATCCGCCACATCGCCCTTCAGCATGCTGTACCGCTTGCCCTCGAACTCGTGGAAGGCGGCGTCGGCGCCGACGCCGGTGAGGGCCGCGTAGATCTCGAGCAGGTTCGCGACCCCCGGCCCCACGGGACTGCGCACCTCGGGCTCGGTGTCGGTCGTCGCGCGCGCGATCTTGCGGCGCACCACCTCGGGTGGGTCGAGGAGCAGCACGGCATGGCCGGGTCGCTCGACGGCGATGCTCTTGCTCATCTTCTCCTCGGGCGTGTCGAGCCCCATCACCCGTGCGCCGACCGTGCTGATCAGGGGCTCGGGCACCTTGAAGACGTCACCGCGCTGCGAGTTGAGCCGCTGCGCGAGATCGCGGCAGAGCTCGATGTGCTGCCGCTGATCCTCCCCGACGGGGACGAAGTCGGCGTCGTACAGCAGGATGTCCGCCGCCTGCAGGACCGGGTAGGTGAAGACGCCGGTGTTGATGCGCTCGCGGCCCTGCGCCTGGCTTCGCGCCTTGAACTGGGTCATCCGGTCGAGCCATCCCATCGGCGTCAGCGTCTCGAGGATCCAGCAGAGCTGGCTGTGAGCGGGGACGTGGGACTGCACGAAGATCTCGCATCGCTTCGGGTCGAGACCGCACGCCATGTACATCGCGGCCAGCTCGAGCGTGAGCGCGCGCAGGCGCTCGGGATCGGGGTGCTGGGTGAGCGCGTGGAGGTCGACGATGCAGAAGTAGTTCTCGAAGCGGTCCTGGTCGCGGGCCCAGTTGCGCAGCGCGCCGAGGTAGTTGCCGAGGTGCAGGCTGAAGTCGGGCTGGATGCCGCTCAGGACGCGGGGGCGCGGGGTATCGGTTGGAGACATGGTCGGGCCCAGACTAAGGCAGCCGGAGCGTCAGGCGGTGCGCCGGCCCTGCCGGCGAGGTTTCGCGACCGCCCTCGGCGACCAGCATTCCTCGACGAACGCCGCGATCTCGGCCGTGATCCGCTTCGGGCGCAGCCGGAGCTCGAGGATGTCCGAAGCCTCGACGAGGCGCCCCCGAGGCAGCTCCTCGACGAGCATGCCGGCATCGGAGAGTGGGTGCACCGGGTCGATGTGATGGCCGATGACCAGCGCCGGCATCTGCAGCTGCTGGCGCTGGGCCCGGTGGGGCGCGATATGGCTGAAGAACACCCCCTGGAGCACGGCGCCGCTCGGACCGGGCTCCTGGCGGACGGTGTCGAGCGCGATGTTGATCCAGAACGGCGCGAGCCGGCGGGGGACGCGGCGGAGCACGGCCGCGATCGGCCGGATGAGGTGCTCGCCGAAGTGCAGGGCGACCAGGATCGGGCCGAACGTGATCGCCGTCGCCACGAGCGCGTTCTCGAGGACCGGCATCTCGATGATCATGCCGCGCACGCGATTCGGTGCCACGTTGGCGACCTCGAGCGTGACGTTGGCGCCGAGCGAGGTGCCGCCGACGATCGCCTCGTCGATGTCGAGGTGATCGAGCAGGGCGATCGCGTCAGTCGCGTATGAGCGGATCGAGTACTCGAGCATCGAGTGCGGGCGGTCCGAGAGGCCGTGGCCCAGCGGGTCGAGGGTGAGGACGTGCGCGCCGAGCTCGGCGAGCGCGAGCGCGAGCGGGTTCTGCATCGCGGCGGGGAACAGCAGACCGGGCATGAGCAGCACCCAGCGCTTGCCTTCGCCAAACTCGGTGTAGGTGAGACGGTGTCCGCGGACGGTGAAGTCCGACGTGGCCACGCGCACCGGGCGATGGACCCCCATCCGGCGAACTATGCCGCAAAAGTGGGGCCTATGGCGACCCCCCGCTGACCCTGGCCGGTGACCGGACCGGCGCCCGGAGGCGTGTCCGATCATGCCGGGCTCCGGCGACCCGGTCCACCTGCCCTAGAGTCCTGAGGCATGCGAATGCTCGTCCGAACCGCAAGCCGCTTCCTCCTCTCCGGAATCTTCGTGTACTCCGGCTACACCATGTTCACCAACGCCGAGCGGTACGCGAGCCGGGCCGCCGCCGCCGTCCCGATGCTGCCCGACGAGCCGTTGATCGCGAAGGCCTATGGGACGACGATGGCGGTCGCGGGCTCGACGTTCGCGCTCGGCATCCTGCCGAGATTCTCGGCCCGGATCCTCGCGCTCACCGTCATCGTCAACACCTATATCGGCCACCCCTTCTGGGCGGCCACGAAGCCGGAGGACCGGCGTCCCCAGCTGATCCACTTCCTCAAGAACGCGGGCCTGCTCGGGGGGCTGCTCCTCTACCGGCAGGCTGCTCGGAAGCCCCAGCAGGACTGAATCACGCGCCGGGAGCCTGACCGGCGGCAGGCGGGAGCGTTGCCAGGTACGACGCCAGCCCGAGCTCCCAGGCGGGGAGCGGATCCTCGCCGAGCTCCCGCCAGCGCCGGTTGTCGAGGACCGAGTACGGAGGGCGCCGCGCGGCGGTCGGGTACTCCGCGGTCGTGATCGGCACCACGCTCGTCGTCATCCCTGACCGCCCGACCGCCGCGACCGCCAGCTCGTGCCACGTCGCGGTGCCGCTGTTGGTGAGGTGGTACGTCCCCGGCGATCCGATCTCGATGAGCCGGAGGATCGCCGGCGCCAGGTGCCCCGTCCAGGTCGGGGTCCCTCGCTGATCGTCGACCACGCGCACCTCCGGACGATTCGCGGCGAGTTGCAGGATCGTCAGCACGAAGTTGGGGCCCTGGCGACCGAAGAGCCAGCTTGTGCGAACGATGAGGTGGTCGGGGCACCGCTGCTCGACCGCGAGCTCGCCCTGGAGCTTGGTGCGCCCGTATGCGGTTCGAGGCGCCGGCCGGACCGCCTCGTCGATGGGTTCGGTCGCCTCGCCGTCGAAGACGTAGTCGGTGCTCATGTGGCACAACCGGAGTCCGGCGGCGGCGCAGGCGGCGGCAACGATCCCCGCGCCCGCGGCGTTCACCGCCGCCGCCTCCGTCCTCGTGATCCTCGGCAGCATCGACGAGGGTCCAGCCGGCGCAGTTGATCACCGCGTCGGCGCCCCGAGCTGCGTCGATCGCGCGTTCGACCTCGGCTCGGCTCGTGATGTCGCATTCGGCGCGTGTGAGCGCCGTCATCCGGTCGCCACGGGCTCGACCGGCCTCGATCAGGTCACCGCCGAGCTGCCCCGCAGCTCCCAGCACGACGTAGTTCAGTGGCGTTTCCCTCGCCGGGTCCCGTCGATCTCGCTGTGCGGCACGCTCCGACCGTCAGAGCTCGACGCGGGAGTGGTCGCCGAGCATCAGCCGCACCGCCGTCGGTCGCGACGGCGAGGTGCAGACCTCGCATTCCTTGCCGATCAGCGACCCGTCGATCTTCCCGTGGACGTCGTGGATCCTCGTCCCCTCGAGCACGATGCTGTTCTCGATCTCCGCGTTGCGGACGACGCAGTCGTAGTAGATGGAGGTGAACGGACCGATGTACGCGTTGTCGATCACCGTGTGCCTGCCGACGATTGCCGGTCCGCGGACGACACAGTTGCGCAGCGTCGCGCCCTCCTCCACCACGACCTTCCCGTGCAGGCGCACGTCCTCACCGACCGTGCCCTCGCACCGGGCATCGAGGGTGTCGAGGATCATCCGGTTCGCCTCGAGGATGTCCTCGAGCCGGCCGGTGTCCTTCCACCATCCCTCGATGACGTGGGGCATCACTCGCTTGCCGGTATCGATGAGGCGCTGGATGGCGTCGGTGATCTCCAGCTCCCCGCGCGCGCTGGGCTCGATGGCGTCGATCGCCTCGAAGATCACCGGGGAGAAGAGGTACACGCCCACCAGGGCCAGATCTGACCGCGGCACCGAGGGCTTCTCGACGAGCGACACAACGCGCCCGTTCTCGAGCTCGGCCACGCCGAAGCGCTGCGGCTCGGGAACCCTGGCGAGCAGGATCATCGTGTCCGCCTTCGAGCGCTCGAACTCGCTGATCAGCGTGCCGATCCCCTGGGCGATGAGGTTGTCGCCGAGGTACATGACAAAGCTGTCCCCGGCAAGGAAGTCGCGGGCGATGCCGACCGCGTGGGCGAGCCCGAGGGGCGCCTCCTGCGGGATGAACGTGATACGAGCGCCGAACCTGGATCCGTCACCGACGGCCGTGCGAACCTCGTCAGCCGTGTCGCCGACGATGATGCCGATGTCGCGGATGCCGGCGTCGGTGAGCGCGTCGATCGCGTAGAAGAGGATCGGGCGGTTGGCGACCGGGATGAGCTGCTTGGCGCCGGTGTGGGTGATCGGCCGCAGCCGCGTCCCCTTGCCGCCGCTGAGGATGAGCCCTTTCACCGGGGCCCGCGCGCTCGCATGGCCGCAGCGTACCAGCCGGTCGCCCCAACGCCCGGCGGGGCGGCCCCGAGCAACGCGACTCCGACGAGGATGTGGCGCCGGTGGTGACCATGCAACGCCAGGTGAGGGCTTGCACACCGATGGCCGCAAACACCCCAAACGTCAGTAGCCTTGTGACAGCGACGCTCCGAGAGGGGGAGCGCCGTCTGCGCCCTTGTAGGATGCGCCCGTGGCTCGGCATCTGATCACCAGCGCCCTCCCATACATCAACGGGGTCAAGCACCTCGGCAACCTCGTGGGCTCGATGCTGCCCGCGGACGTGTACGCCCGGTACCAGCGGCTCCGGGGCCACGACGTGCTCTTCATCTGCGCGACCGACGAGCACGGCACGCCCGCGGAGCTGGCGGCCGCGGCCGCCGGGCTCAGCGTCGCCGACTACTGTGCCGAGCAGCACGAGATCCAGGCCGACCTGTCCCGGCGGTACGGACTGTCATTCGACCACTTTGGGCGCAGCTCGTCGCCGCAGAACGCGGAGCTGACCCGGCATTTCGCCGAGCGGCTGCGCGCCAACGGCATGCTCGAGGAGCGGGTCACCAACCAGGTCTACTCGCTCGATGACGAGCGGTTCCTTCCCGACCGCTACATCGTCGGCACGTGCCCGCACTGCGGGTATGAGCGCGCCAACGGCGACCAGTGCGAGAACTGCGCGCGGCTCCTCGAGCCGTCGGACCTGATCAACGCGCGGTCCGCGATCTCGGGCAGCACGAGGCTCGAGGTGCGCGCCACGAAGCACCTCTTCATCCGCCAGTCGGTGATGGCGGACCGCGTGCGCGAATGGATCGATTCGCACACGGAGTGGCCGATCCTCGTGACGTCGATCGCGCACAACTGGCTCAATGTGGGCCTCGAGGACCGCAGCATCACACGTGATCTCAAGTGGGGCATCCCGGTGGGCTGGCCGGGATTCGAGGACAAGGTCTGGTACGTCTGGTTCGACGCGCCGATCGAGTACATCGGGGCGACCAAGGAGTGGGCGGACCTGTCACCGGAGGGCCGTGACTGGCGCTCGTGGTGGTACGACGCCAGGGACGTCCGCTACACCGAGTTTCTCGGCAAGGACAACATCCCGTTCCACACCATCAACTTCCCGATCACGATCATGGGGTCCGGCGAGCCCTGGAAGCTCGTGGACTACGTCAAGGGCTTCAACTACCTCACGTACCAGGGCGGCCAGTTCTCGACGAGCCAGAAGCGCGGCATCTTCATGGACGCGGCGCTCGACGTGCTCCCCGCCGACTACTGGCGCTACGCGCTCCTTGCCGCCGCGCCGGAGTCCGACGACGCGGAGTTCACCTGGGAGACCTTCGCGCTGACGGTGAACAAGGATCTCGCCGGGATCTTCGGCAACTTCGTGCAGCGCACGGTCAAGCTGGCGGAGAAGCTCTTCGGTCTCACCGTGCCGTCCGGCGGCGAGTGGGGACCCGACGAGGCCGACCTCGCGACATCCCTCGATGCCGCGTTGAGCACCTACGCCACCGAGATGGACGCCATGCGCTTCCGGCCGGCGGCGTTCGCGCTGCGTAGCCTGTGGACGCTCGGCAATCAGTATCTCGACCGCTGCGCGCCCTGGCACGAGACCGACACCGGACGGGTCGCCTGCATCCTGCGCACCGCCATCAACCTCGCGCGCATCGAGGCGATCGTGTCCGCTCCGTTCGTCCCCTTCGCGAGCGAACGGCTCGCCGCCGACCTCGGGCTCGAGGCGTCGGAGCGCGCGTGGCCGGACGATGCCGCGTCCGAGTTGACCCGCCTCGCGCCGGGGCGATCGCTGCGTGCGGGGGATCCGCTGTTCCCGCGGATCGGGGACCGCAGCACCCTGGCCGCGTGGGTGTCGGACATGGAGGCGCGGTTCGCCGGGTCACCTTGACGTTTGCTCCGTCCGGGGCGTTAGTAACCTTTTTGACAGGTTCGCGCAGTATCCTTGGCACTTCAGATGAGTTGGGAGCCGCCGCCGCCACCCCCACCCGAGGACACGGTTGTGAAGTCGCGCGGCCGTCTGCGGATCGTCGGGATCGCGGTTGCCATCGCGGTCGCGGGCGCGGTCGGCGGATTCGTCGTCAGCCGGGCTGGGGCCGTCACGCTCGCGAGCACCACGGCGAGCACCCCCACACCGAGCGGAGCGCCTTCTGAGCATCCCCCGTCCTTCGGACGCGGCGGCTTCGGATTCTCGTGCGGTGGTGGGTTCACGAGCACCGGCTTCGGTGCGACGTTCAGTGGGTTCTGCGGCGGTGAAACCGGGACCGTGACCAAGGTGAGCGGCTCAACAATCACCCTTCGCACCCTCGCCGGAACGCTCACGGTGACGACGTCGTCGACGACGAAATACAGCCGCGAGGCGAAGCAGGTGAGCTTCGGAGCCATCAAGGTCGGTGATGTCCTTGCCGTTCGCGGCTCGCGCACCGGCACGTCGAAGACCGCGACCTCCCCGATCGCCGCCACCGCCATCACCATCGAGGTGCCGAGCATCTCGGGACGCGTGCAGTCCGTCAGCGGCGGCACGATCACCCTGGTCACCGGCAACGGGCAGCTCGAATACGTGAGCACGTCCGGCGGCACCGCGTATCAGGGCTTCCGTGGCGCGACGTCGTCCAGCGCATCGGTGAAGGCGGGCGTCTTCATCGTGGCCCAGGGCACCCAGACGGATCTGACCCACCTGAGCGCCGACACGATCGAGGTCGTCGGCAACCAGAGCTTCGCGCCGCCGAACTTCCCGGGCCACTTCGGTCAACGTCCTTCGGCGAGCCCGGCGGCCAAGCCCGCTTAGGGCTTCGGGCCGGCAAGCGCCGCGATCAACGCCCGGGCGTAGTACTCCTCCCACCGTCCACCCGGTGAGGTCGCGACGAACTCCTTGTCGCTGCGCACGAGCAGGTAGACCAACTCACTGCGCACCGGTTCCGTACCGAGGAGTTCCGGAAGCGGCGAGTGGTGGATGAGCCAGTCCGCATACCACGACGCCCAGTCTGGATCCTCACCGTCGACGATCTTGTAGACGATGTGATGAGTCTCGGCGGCGTCGTGCAGCACGTCGGCGATTGACGAGATCTGGTCGGCCATGTGCGGTTGCTCCTCTCAAGTGCGCTGTCGTCGGGAGTTTCGCCCAGTCAACGGGCGCTCTGCCGGAGGGAGCGCGCCCGCCGGCGCAACTCCCGGCGCTGATCGGCGAGCGCCCGCAGATCACGCGCAGCATCGATCCGCTGCTGTTCGCGTTCCAGCTTGCGCCGTGATTGCAGCCGCTCCAGGACCGACGGGTCACCCTCGGCCGCCGCTCGCACAGCACATCCCGGTTCGCGCTCGTGCCGGCAATCGCGGAACCGGCACCGCGCGGCGATTTCCGTGAGGTCGCCGAACACCTCGTCAATCCCCGCCGCTGCGTCCCAGAGCCCGAGCTCGCGGGTGCCAGGGGTGTCGATGATGAGGCCGCCACCGGGTAGTTCGACGAGGGCGCGATGGGTCGTCGTGTGCCGCCCCTTGCCGTCAGCCCGCACCTCCTGCGTCTCAAGGATATTAGATCCCACAAGACCGTTCACGAGCGTGGACTTGCCGGTCCCGCTGGGGCCGATGAGCACGGCGACGGAGCCCGCCGGCAGCAACGCGCGGACGCGATGCACGCCATCGCCGGACGCGTTGACGGGAACAACCTCGACACCCACCGCGACTGACCGCGTCGCCCGATGATCGGCGGTCACGTCGGCGCTGAGGTCGGACTTGGTGAGCAGCACCACAGGAGTCGCGCCGCTCGACCAGACCATCGCCAGCGACCGCTCGATGCGTCGTGGCTTCAACGGCGCGCCGAGCGCGACCGTCACGAAGACGAGATCAATGTTCGCGGCAACCGCCTGTGCCGCCGTTGCGATGCCCGCGGCACGGCGCATGAGGACGCTGCGCCGCGGGAGCAGATGCGTACCGACGCCATCGTTCAAGACGAGCCAGTCGCCCGTAGTGACGCCACCGTCCGCGGGGACACCGGAAAGGTTCGCGGCAAGCTGCACACGCTGCGTGCCGGATGCGGTGACGACGGTGACCACCCGCCCGTCGACGCGCGCCACGAGGCCGCGATGACTGTCACCGGTGGCGGCGTCAGCAAATGCCGCCTCGAGAGTGCCGCTCCATCCGAGCGCGGTGAGGCGGCGAAGATCGTGGGACAAATCGAGACTCCGTAGGGGGATGAGAGCCCGGAGCCCCGCATGGCGCGGACGCGCACAAACGTTGGCGTGCTGCGTTCTAGTGAACGATCAGGCGGCGAAGGCGCCGGGCACGACGTCAGAGGGAGGCGCTGCTGGCGCAATCGCTGGTGCCATGTCACTGCCCTCCATCATTCGTGCGGATCGGTCGCCCGGATCGTACCGCAGCCTGGCTGCGCCCGCAACATCGACCGTCTACGACGCGCGAGTGGCTCGCATCACGAGCCACGACGTGCAGCTCGCGAGCACGAGCCCACCGACGACGTCGGCGAGGTAGTGCTGCTTGACCAGCACGGTCGACGCAACGATGAGGGTGGTCCAGATCGCCGCGGGGATGCCGATGCGCCGGTCGAGCCGCCACCAGTGGATCGCGATGATCGTCGACAGCGACGTGTGCAGGCTCGGGAAGTCGTTGTACGGCTGATCGCTCGCGTAGATGCTGCGGATCATTCCGGAGAACGGATCGGTGCCCGTGATGTGCGGCCGGTCGATGTAGGACTGGAGAAAGAAGTAGAAGGCGTAGCTGACGAACCAGACGATGATCATGGTGATCGCCGCGGAGCGGTACACGCGCACGCGGACGAAGAGGAACGCGAGGAGACTCACGCCGATGTACGGAATGAGCGAGACATAGGGGATCGCGAAGATCGGCACCACCGGTAGCGCCTGGTCGAGTGGGGTGCGCAGAAAGATCCGGTTGGGACCATGGTTGAGGCCGTCGTAGATGAGGTTGGTCCCGAGGATGGCGACGATCAGCAGGAGGTTCACGACGATCCACCAACCTCGTTCCGCGAGAATTCCGCGACGGAGTTGACGCGCGATCCAGGACGGCGATCCTGTCGCGGCGCCTGCGGGAGTGCTCATCGACGCTCCTCCTCCACCATCAGCCGCTCGGGCGGCGGACCAAAGGCTAGCGGTTCGGCGCACGGGCTGCCGGCGGGTACCATTGGCTGAACGCGGGAGTAGCTCAGTTGGTAGAGCGCTAGCCTTCCAAGCTGGATGTCGCGAGTTCGAGTCTCGTCTCCCGCTCCAGAGCGGGCCTTGTGCGGATCAGCGGTTCACCTCCCGCCTCGATCCCGCTGATTTCATGGTCCCTGCCTGCACGCTCGCGGCGATAGCCTCCAGTGCGTCCACCACATCATCGAGAGGCGCCCGCGTGTCGATCTCGTCGTGGCGCCGGCGCGCAACAGCGGCTCGACATTCGTGAGGTCATCGAGGATCCGATCCCGTTCCGCATCGCGCTTGCCAAAGTCGTTCGTCTCGCGACTTGCCACGCGTTCGAGGATTACATCCTCAGGAGCCGTCAGAAGCACAATGGCGTCGAAGCGAGGATAGAACTTGCCCTGGTTGGAAACACAGCCGGAGATGAACAGCACTCCTTCTTCGGACCCGTCGAGCAGCGCAGCGATCCGATCCTCCCGCCACACCTGCTCCCCACCATCCCCGTTGGAACGGGGCACGACTTCGGAATACGCGCCATAGTCCGTGTCCACGACACGATGGCCTCTGCGCGCGAGCCCGGCGAGAGCAGTTGACTTGCCCGTCCCCGACATCCCGGTCACCAGCACCGCCGCCACGAGGCGATCGTAGCGTGGTGAGTGAGCTTCTAAGGGAGTGGTGAGAATGATCCTCCCGAAGGACCGTGATCCTCGTTTCGTGACGATCCGTCGCGGCGGGACCCTCACCGACTCGGATCACCGGCTCCTGGCGCAGTGGGCGGCATCGTGCGCGGAGCACGTCCTTGACCTCTTCGAGGCGGTTCAGCCAGAGGACCCGCGACCGCGTCGCGCGATCGAGCTCGGACGAGCATGGGCGCGCGGCGAGGTCACGATGACCCAGTCCCGCACGGCGGCCGGCCACGCGATGGGGGCGGCCCGAAATCTGACTGGGGCCGCGCGGCATGCCGCGTACGCTGCCGGCCAGGCCGCGGCCGTCGCTCACGTCGCCGCGCACGAGCTGGGTGCGGCCGCCTATGCGATCAGGGCCGCACGTGCTGCCGCGCCGGAAGGAAACGCGGAGAGCGCGGGGCGACTCGAGTGTCGCTGGCAGCGCGACCAGCTCCCGGAGGCGATTCGCGAGCTCGTTCTCGACGACCAGCGATTGCGGAACGACATCTGCTGGTCGGTCTTCGACTGCTAAGGAGGCAGGTGTCGCAATGGTCCACAGGCACTGTCGCTGGTTCGTGGTTGCGCTCGCGTTCGTGGCACTCACCGCCTGCGGCGCAAGTACCTCGACAGCGCCAACGCCCACCGCAACTGCCGCGCCTTCGAGTACACCGACCCCGACGGCCACCCCGTCACCGACCGCCGTGGCCGCTGCTCCGACCTGTCCGGCTCCGAGCGAGGTCGGCGCAGCGCTCGGCATGACCCTCTCGACACCGGCGTCCGCCGCTCCCAACCTGCCGGTCGGCGCGTCGGGGGTGGCATGTTCGTACGCCGGTGCGACCGGCTCTCCCTCATACGGCTCAACCGTCGAGGTCACCGTTGCCGTGAACTACCCTCCGGCGCAGTGGGATCAGACGGTCAAGAACGAGGGGAAACCGGGTACCGGCGTGTCAGGAGTTGGCGACAAGGCGGAGTGGTTCACCGCGGTCATCGTTGCGGCTTCTGAAGAGCAACTCCTCGCGCTGCAAGGTTCCACGTTCGTGGCGGTCGGAGAGATCGGCGAGCATCCGGCAGCCGAGAGCAAGGTCGAAGCCCTTGCCGTGCAGCTGCTCGGCTGATCGGTGCGCACGGTGCGCCGCCACTGACGACGCCGTGCCTGACCACTCGCGGGCGCAGGACGGCGGCCGCACAGACCATCGGCTCAAACTGGAGAGCGACCGTGAGTGAGAGCTGCGCGAGACGGAAGGGTTGAAGTCGGCTGAGCCGCCTGCACTGGTGGCCGATCACCTCACCAAGCGCTTTGGTGATCGCATGGCATTCGAGGACGTGTCGTTCAGCGTCGCGCCGGGCGAGGTGTTCGGCTTCCTCGGACCCAACGGCGCGGGGAAGACGACCACGGTCCGGACGCTCGGCACCCTCATCGCTCCGACATCGGGATCCGCGATCGTCGCGGGGATCCCGCTGGCGCCGGACAACGGGACCGAGATCCGTCAGCGCATCTCGATCATGCCCGAGAATCCCGGCCTCTACCTCCGCCTCACGGTCATCGAGAACCTCGAGTTCTTCGCCGGCCTCTACGGCCGGCGCAACCCGGGGCCCCGGATTCAGCAGGCGCTCGAGTTGGTCAACCTCGCGAACCGTGGACGCGACCTCTGCGGCAGCCTCTCAAAGGGTCTGCGACAGCGCGTCGGCCTCGCCCGTGCCCTGCTCAACGATCCGGCGGTGATGTTCCTCGACGAGCCCACGTCGGGTCTCGACCCGGTTGCCGCCCGTGAGGTGCACGACCTCATCAATGGATTGCGCGAGCGCGGGGTCACGGTCTTCCTCACCACCCACCGGCTCGAGGAGGCGGAGCGGCTCTGTGACCGGGTTGCCATCCTCAACACCAGGCTCCGTTCTGTCGGACGCACCGACGAGCTCCGCGAGAGCATGTTCAGCAGGTCGCTGGTCGTCGAGACCGCAGCCCCGGTCGATGCGCCCGACGCGGTCTTCGCCCCGGCGACCGGTGTGGAGAGCTGGCATGGCGACGGCACCGCTCGATACGTCCTGAAGGTCGGCGACCCCCGGGCGATCGCGCCGGGTGTGGTTCGAGCGCTCGTCACCGCCGGCGCTGACGTCGTCTCCATCGGCGAGACCCAACACTCCCTCGAGGACGTCTACCTCCAGCTGATCGAAGAGGATCCGGAGGCACAGCGAAGATGAATGTGAACGTGGGGCGCATTCTCGCCGTGATGCTCAAGGAGCTTCGCGAGTATCGCCGGAGCCCGTTCATCATCGGGACGATGGCGGTGCTGCCGCTGATCTTCCTGATCGAGCCCATCGTGATCATCTTCAGGCTCGGTGCGTCCGTTCCCGCTGGGGTGGCGGACAAGTCCGTCGACGCCACGTTCCTCCTGATGCTGATCACGCCGGTACTGATACCGGCGGTGCTCGCCGCATACTCGGTCGTCGGTGAGCGGGAGCAGGGCACGCTCGAACCGCTGTTGACCACCCCGGTGCGTCGTGAGGAGCTGCTGCTCGGGAAGGCGCTTGGGCGTCGTCCTGCCCGCGGTGGCGATCGCATACGTGGTGTTTGCGATCATCGAGGTCAGCGCCCATCTCTTCGCCGCAAACCCGGAGGTCGTTGTGGCACTCGGGCAAGGTCCGCACATCCTTGCCGAGATCCTGTTCGCGCCATTGCTCGCGGGGTGGTCGATCTGGGTTGGCCTCGCCATCTCGGCGCGCGCCAACGAGGTGCGGGTCGCGCAGCAGTTGAGTACGCTGGCGAGCCTTCCCGCCCTGGGGGTCGTCGCGCTCGTGTCGTTCAACGTCTTCACGCCGAGCTTCACCGTATCGCTCGCGTTCGCGCTTGGCCTGCTCGTCGCCGACATCGTCATGTGGCGAATCGTGTCGGCCCTCTTCGATCGCGAGCGGCTGATCACGGGCGCTCGCGCTCAGGGATCGCCGGCCGGCCGCGGCCTCGGCGCCTCACCTGGCACGGTCCGGAGGATACCGCGTGCGGGAGCCTCCGACGACCGACACGACACCTGAGCTCTCTCAGCACGAAGCCGTCGACGGACTAGGATGCGCAGGGCATGGCCACGGCGAAGCTGAGGTTGACGAGGCGATTTGGCGGGGTCCTCACCAAGCATGACTGGGACGTCCAGATCGACGGCAAGGTGGTCGGCTCGATCGCATATCGACGCACGGTCGAATTTCGGGTCGCGCCGGGGCACCACACGCTTCGCCTCGGATCGAAGCGGCAGGTCAGCCCGGAGCGGTCCTTCGACATCGCGAAGGGTGAGGTGGTCAGCTTCTGGTGTCGCAGCGTCCTGTTCTGGCCGGTGATGCTGGCGGCGTTCTTCAAGAAGGAGCTCTGGATCAACCTCAGGCCGGAGTGACCCGCACGTCACTCGTGTGCCGGGGTTAGACGGGAAACTCGCGTCGCAGAAACGCGGAGGTCTCGTCCCATGCCCGGGCGGCGGCTTCGGCGTGGTGGAACTGCGCCGCGTTGTGGTTGTCGAATGCGTGATTCGCACCGCTGTGAATGTGAAACTCGGTGTGCGGGCGCGCACCGAACGCCTCGCGCACCGCATCCCGTTGCTCCGGCGTGATGTACGTGTCCGCGTCACCGAACTCGAACAGCACCGGGCACTGGACGTCGCCCGCCCGGTCGAGTGCGCCAGGGATGGCTGAGCCGTAATAGCAGACGGCGACGTCGGGGTTCGAGTCCGCCGCGACGAGGTAGGCGACGCCACCACCCAGGCAGAACCCGATGATGCCGGCACGCTCGCCTTTCACTTCCGGCAGCGAGCGCAGATGCTCGAGCGCATCGGCGGTATCGGCCACCGCTTGCGGGAAGTCGAGGCGCTGCATCGCCGCGAACGCCTGTGGCAGCGAGTCCGGCAGACGCTCGTCGAGCCCACCATCGAGCTCGATTCGGGAGTACAACGCGGGAGCGAGCGCGACATAGCCGAGCGCGGCGAGGCGCGCGCAGACGCCCTGTATGTACTCGGTCAGGCCGAAGATCTCCTGCACGACGATCATGCCCGGCCCGCTGCCGGCCTCGGGGACGACGACGTAGCCGGTGAACTCGTGGCCATCGGCCGCCCGTATGCGTTCTTCACGAGTCTGCGCCACGACGCGGAGTATAGGAACGCGCGCGTGCTGGCTGACGGCTGTCCTGCTCCCGTTCATCGGTGCCACCGGTGACACGGCGGAGCAGACGGCCGACCACTGCTCCCGGATGCGCTCGATACCCGGCCAGCAGCGCACGCCGCCGGGTCCGCGCCGCCGCCGATCCCAGCGTCGGCGTGAAGAGATGCGGCTGCGTGGCCTGCAGATCCGCGACGTGGGCCCGAGCGATGACGGCGACCAGGCTCGCGAGTGGCACTGCGAAGAACGCGCCGAGGAACCCTGCGGCCGTCACACCGACCAGCAGCGCAAGGAGGCTCACCAACGGGTGCAGCTTCACAAAATGCTCCTGAATCCTCGGCGAGATCAGATAGCCCTCCACGATGTGGATGGCCACGAACAATCCCAGCGTTTCCAGGGTCAACGTCGGACTCACGGTCAGCGCGAACAGGATGCCGATGCCGGCGCCGACGAACGGTCCCGCGAGCGGGATGAGCTCGAACGCGCCGGCGCCGAGCCCGACGATCAGGGGGAAAGGCACGCCGAGGATGAAGCAGCCGATTCCGGCCAGGCAGCCGATGAGCACCGCGAGCGCGAGCTGTCCACGGAGATACCCACCGAACACCGCGACAAATGCGCTCATGACGAAGTCCGTCTCAGTTCGCCAGCGTCCCGGCAGCATGGTGATCACCCCGCGACGGAGGCGCTCGTGATCGGAGAGAAGCCAGAACGCCGCGACGAGCGTGATGAGCAGGTCGATGCCGAGTTCGAGCGGTGAATCCGACAGCGCTGATGAAGACGGCTCCGGTCGTCGCATGCGCGACCTGGATGCCCAGCACGCTCGCGACGTCGCCGATGCTGAAGTGGATGTCGTGCGTGGCAAGGGCCTGCTGCAGCTGGAAGAACGGCCGCTCCAGCTTCGGCAGGTCAGCCGCGAGCGCGTGCGCCTGACCGGCGATCGGCGCTCCGATCTCGAACGCCAGCGCACCGATCACCGCGATCGCGGCGAGCAACGACGCCAGCGCCGAGAGACTCCGCGGAAGCGCGCGCCGGAGCAGCCGGTCGAGCGGGTTGAGCACCAGCGCGACGAGGCCGCCGAACACCAGGTAGAGCAGGACGCCGAACATGGCCGACACCACACCACCGGCCAGCAGCAGCAGCTGGATCACGACGTAGATCGCGATGAGGATGAAGGCGACCCTGCCCCACTTGAGGAACGAGTTGCGTGTCGGCGCCGGGCTGACCTGCACCGGCGGTTCCGGCGGTGTGGGTTGCCGCGCCCGCCGCCGCTGCTGACCCTTCGCGCCCGGCGTCCCGGCGGCGTTCAATTGCTTATCGCCTTATCATGTTCAGATACAGTGATACTGTAACATTCTGGCCGCTCGGCGGGTTTCGCAGGCGGATCGGCACGAACGCCACGGAGCGTGCGCCGTCAGAGGATGAGGACCGACGACCCGCGTGGCGATGACCGGCCGATCAGGTTCCTGGTGGCGGCCCCGACTTCTCGCGCCGGAAGTCGCGGATCGCGCGCCCCAGCGCGCCCCCGACGCTCGGCAATTTCCCCGGGCCCCAGATCATCAGCACGACGACGAGCACGATGATGAGTTCGGGGAGGTGACCGGTGAACCAGCCCATGGTGGCCTCAGTCTACCGGCTGTTCACCGAGCCGGGAAACGTCGTTCCACTGCTGCCGGTGCGCCGGCGACGGCAACGGTAATCTGAGACCCCCTCATGGGTTTGGATGGATCCGAGCGCGGAACACTCCCTGCAATGAGCGATACACCTGTGATCATCGAGGTCACCGACGGCACGTTCCAGCACGCGGTGATCGACGCTTCGTACGACACGCCCGTCGTCGTCGACTTCTGGGCCGCGTGGTGCGGACCCTGCCGCGCGCTCGCGCCGACACTCGAGCAGGCGGTGCGCGAGCACGGCGGCATCACCCTCGCGAAGCTCGACGTCGACGCCAATCAGCAGGTGGCTGCGGCCTTCGGCATCAGCGGCATCCCCGCGGTGAAGGGCTTTCGCGACGGCCGGGTGGCTGCCGAGTTCGTCGGGCTCCAGCCGCGAGCCCGCATCGACGCGTTCCTCACCCAGCTTGGAGCGCGAGTCATCACCGTGCTACCGGAAGGCGAGCGCGCACTCGCCGCCGTTCTCGAAGCGGAGCCGGACAACGTCGGCGCGCGGCGTGCCCTCGCGGCATTGTTCGTGAAAGCCGGTCGTCTTGACGACGCCGAGAACGTGCTCGCGGACGCTGCCCTGGATCCGGTGTGCGACGGGTTGCGCGCGAGAGTCGAGGCCGCGCGCGACGGTTCCCTGCCCGCCGCGCTGCAGAACGGTCACCCGGACGTTGTCGCCCTACGCGAGGTCATCGACGCCGTGCGGGGATCCGTCGAGCCGTCGCGTTCGCGGCTGCGGCGCATCGCCATCGGGATCATCGAGGCGGAGCGGGAACGCGATCCAGGCGTCGAGGCGTACCGAGCGGATCTTGCCTCCGCCCTCTTCTGAGTGACAGCCCCGGCCGCGTTCCGGGCGACACGGCACGCGACGACTGCGCGACGGACTTGGCGTTTGCCTCCTACGATTGCCGGTCGAGCCACGCCCCGAGCACGGCCCGGCACTGCACGCAGACGAGATCACGCAACAGTTCGCGTCCTCCGCCGGCCGTCGCCGGATACGAAGCGCCGACGGCCGCTTCGGGAAGCGTCACCGCGCGGTTGAGCTCGACGACCATTCCGTAGACCCGCTGGCTGGATGAGGAGCTGTCGACATCCCATCCGGTGTCATTCAGCTGCTCATGGGATTCGAACAGGTCCGGCGCCGACAGGTTGAACTCGCGCCGGACGATCGCCGCGGCAGCGTCCGAAGGAGCAGCGCTCGCCTCGAGCCGGCCGCCCGCAAAGTCGAGGGTCGGCCTGCCCACCCCCGGCCGGTATGCGCGCGACGGAAGGATCAGGCGCCCGTGGTGAACAGTGACAACGATCATGGAGTCGGGCTTCTCCACCCGCCAGTACTCGCGCTCGCGCCCCGTGCGGTCACGAAGACGCTCACCGATCAGCGCCAGCCATGCTGAGCGGACCTCGACGATCCGTGCGACGACCTCCCAGCGGTCCTCCTCCGGAGACCGGGTCATCGCGTCCCGTCCGTGGTCACAGCCCAAGGGTACCGGCCCTCTGATCGATGGAGCGCATCGCTCCACGACGGCGAGCCCCGACCGGGATGCGCGAGACTCTCGGACTGTGTCCCGGCCATCGATCTTCGAGTTCGCCGGCGGCGAGGACGCCTTCCTCGCACTCGCCACCGCTCACCACCAGCGGTGTCTCGACGACCCCATGCTCAACCACCCGTTCTCGCACCCCGGCCACCCGCAGCACATCGAACGGCTCGCGGGTTACTGGGCGGAGGTGTTCGGCGGACCGCCGTTCTACTCGGGGTCGTGCGGCGGCCACTCGGCGATGCTCGAGATCCACGCGGGACAGGGAGCTGAGGAGGACCTCGGAACCCGGTTCGTCGCGTGCTTCGTCGAGGCCGTCGATGACGCCGGGCTCCCCACCGACCCCGCATTCCGCGATGCGCTGCGCGCGTACATGGAGTGGGCGGTGAGCGAGGTCATGTCGTACTCGCCACGCGGCTCGCGGGTGGCCGCCGCCCTTCCAACCCCACGCTGGGGCTGGAATGGGCTCGAGCCGTGACCGGGCCCGCTGAGCTCAGGGAACGACCCACTCACTGACCCGGTCGGTGTTCTCCTCCACCACGAAGAGGTTCCCATTGGGTCCGAAGGTCAGGCCCTGCGGGGTGCGCATCTTTCCGAGCGTGGTCCCGGCGCCCCCGAAGGTGCTCACCAGGGTTCCGCTCCGCGTGTACTGCCCGACGTCATTGCTCGAGGCGAGTGCGATGTACAGGTAGCCGGCGTCGCCCGCGATGGCGAATGCGCCGTTGGAGGCGCCGACGTTGAACTCCGACAGTTTCGTGCCCGATGCGGAGAAGTGGTACACGGCCCCGCTTGCGTCGACGTCCGTCCAGATGGACCCATCCGTGTCGACCCAGATCCCGCGGACGAAGCCGAGGCCGCTCCCGATGGTGCCGGTCTTGGCGCCCGTGCTGCTGAAGACCACGACGTCCTGACCGTTGCTGTTGGCGACGTAGATGTTCCCGTTCGAGCCGCATGCAACCCCATACGGATCGGCCAGGCCGGTGCCGGCCCATTGCTCATGCGCGGTCGTGCTCCAGGCGACGATCTCGTTCGAGTCGGTGTTGGCGACAATCAGGTCGCCGTCGGCCTTGTCGAAGCACATGAGGCGCGGGTAGTTGAAGGTGGTCGGCGTGTCACCCCGCTCGCCCCACGCCTTGCTGAAGGTGTAGGTGCTGCCGCTGGGCGTGAACTCCTCCATGCGCTCGTTGTAGGTGTCGGTCACGAACAGGTCGCCGCTCGAGTCAAAGGCCGCGCCGCGCGGTCCGTTGAAGCCGCCGGTGGGAGGGGGACCTGGCGGGTTCGGCACCGAGCGCAGGTAGGCGCCGCTCTCGGTGAACACCTCGGCACGGAAGTCCCCGAGATCCGCAACCCACACGTCGTGGTTACCGTCCACCGTGAGGTCGCGAGCGCCGTCCTCGAACTGACCGGGCCCCGAGCCGCAGTCGCTGCCGCTGCCGACACCATTGAAGTTGGTGATGAACTGCCCGTAGCTCGCGCTCGATGGATTGGCGTTGAACGCCTGAACCAGGCAGTTCTGCCCGTTGGCCACGAACGCAGTGTTGGTGCTCGTGTCGATGGCCAGCCCGCGCATGTCGAAGGTGCTGCCCACTCCGCCGGGTGGCAGGATGGTCTTCTTGGGCTTGGTCAGGGTCAGGCCGTTGTCATAGATGTCGATTCGGTGGTGTCCCTGATCCGCGATCCACAGGTTGCCGGCGCTGTCGAAGGCAAGCCCGCGCGGCTGGATGAAGGTGTTGGGTGCGGGCGGAGAGATGAACTGCGCGGCTGCGCTCGGGTTGCTCGGGTCGAGGATGACCATGCTCTGTCCCCACTGGTTGGAGATATAGAGCTTTCCGTTCACCGGGTTGACGGCGCACTGCGACGGGTAGTCGAAGTTGACGAGATGCGCGGCCTGGTTGTTGCCCCAGCTGGTGATGAAAGTTCCCGTGGGGCTGTACATGTTCACGTTGAAGAGGCTGCCCTCGGTCATGTAGACGTCGCCGGCATCCTTGCCTTTGCTGGTGTCGACGCAGATACCGAATGGTGCCTGGTTGGTTCCGGCGCCGAAGCCCGCCTTGCCCGCGAACACGAAGGGTGATGCCTGGCTGCCGCGCGGCGGTGTAGTGGACGATCCGCAGGTTCCAGTAGTCGCCGAGCAGGACCGAGCCATCCGGCATGGTCGCCGCGCCCCACGCGTACACCTGCGCCGTCGCGCTGCCGCCGATGGTGATCGTCGGAGTCGCCGACAGCACCGCCGCACTGCTCCCCGCGGTGCCGGCCAGCGCTGCAGCGGTCGCGAGCGCGACAACAGCGGTTGCTCGAAAGGCCACGTGCGATACCCGAGACGGCATTGCCACCACCCCCTTGCTCAAACGGTCGTCCCCTGCCCGTGCCGCTCCCACCCGTCACACGACAGCCGCCGCCGGGGATGGTAGCGCATCGGTTTATGCCTGGTGTCAGCGGCGCGCCGAGCGTCCGACGCCTCGGGGGACCTGCTACCCGGACACGCGGCACACCCGTCCACACGGCGCCTTTCCAGCACTGCTACGATGCGGGATCAAGGGCGGTGACCAACGCCCGTTGAGCAGGGGGCCAAGGGGGACATATGGATCAGGGAAGGGCGACGGCTCGCGGACGAAAACTGGCCTGGCGGCTTACGCTGCCGCTCGGGGTGGGAATGCTCACGGCGGTTGCAGGCACCGCGCTGCCGGTCAGCGCGGCGCCATCGGCCGGCTCCGCCGTGAGCACTGCGTACGCAGCGACGATCGGCGGGCCCGGTCACGCGGCGATGTACCCGTCGGGGATGGAGATCGCGCCCAACGGCAACATCGTCATCGCGGATACGGGGAACAACCAGGTCGCCGAGTACACGCCCTCCGGAACGCAGGTGTGGCGCGTGGGCTCGGAAGGAAGCGCCGCCCCCTGCGGGTCCAATCCCACCGGATTCCCACAGTTCGAGCAGCCCCGTGATGTCGGCATCGACTCCGCGGGCAATATCTATGTCGCCGACAACGGCAACGGCCGGATCGTGAAGCTCAACGGCACCAACGGCAAGTGCCTCATCGCGCCGTTCAAGCTCCCCGGCGGCGGCGCGCCGATCGGGGCGACGGTGAGCACCACGCCGGCGGGGCAGCTCCTTTATGTCGCCAATGGCACCAAGAGCCAGGTCGTGGTGTTCAACACCTCGGGCGGCGTGGTTCGCACGATCTCGTCCAAGGGATCCTGCACGCTCAATCGCATGCGTGACGCTGCCGCGGACGCGTCGGGGAACATCTACGTCGCCAACTACGAGAGCAACAACATCCTCGAGTTCAGCTCCACGGGCACCTGCATCCGGACCTGGGGAACCCACGCGAAGAACTCGACCACCGGTGTCTGCAGCGGCAACGCCGGCGGCACGTTCAAGAACCCGTACGGTGTCGCCGTCGGGACCGATCCGTTCATCAACAACGGCTCGCCCGGTGAGGCGATCTACGTGGCCGACTCGAACGACGACTGCCTGCAGGAGTTCACCCCGACCGGCACCTTTGTCGCCGACATGGGATCGCCCGGCGACGATTCGCAGACCGGCACGTTCACGCAGCTCCGGCGCGTTGCCGTGGACGCCAACGGCAACGTGTGGGGCGCCGATCTGTGGGGCAACCGCCTTGTGGAGTTCACGCGCTCGTCCGCGGGCTACACGTACAACCGCACGCTGCCCAATCCCATCGTGCCGCCCGGTGACAGCGACAACTCCGTCTTCAACCAGGTGCGCGGCATCGCGTTCGACTCGTCGGGCGACGTGATCGCCATGGATACGGTGAACCAGCGTGTGGTGGTGTTCAACGCGTCCGGCCACATCGTCAACATGTGCGGGCAGCGAGGCTTCACCAGCACCGGGGACTTCAACTGGCCGCGCGGAGTCGCCGTCGATTCGAGCACCGGTAACTACTGGATCGCCGACACGAAGCAGAGCGATCTCCAGGCCCTGCAGCCGATCGCCTCGGGATGCAACGGCATCGCGAAATTCGCGGCCCTGGGCACAGCGCTCGGGGACGACAACTATCCGTACTCGATCGCCATCGGCAACGGCTACGCGTGGATCGCCGACACCAAGAACAACCGCGTGGAGTCGTGGAAGGTGTCGACCCGAGCCGCGGTCAGCACATATGGCACGCTCGGGTCAGGAACCGGGCACTTCTCGACGCCCGCCGGAGTGGCCGTCGACCCGGTCACCGGCAACCTGTTCGTTGCGGACAGCACGAACAACCGCGTGGTCGAGCTCAAGGTGAGCAACGGCAGCGTCGTCTCCCAGGTGGCGACCTTCACCGACGCCTTCAACAAGCCGTACGGCGTCGCCTCGAACGGCGCCGGCCTGCTCGCGGTCGCGGATCGCACCAACAACCGCGTGGTGATCATCAACGAGTCGGACGGCAGCCAGGCCGCGGTGATCAACGGGAGTGACGTCACCGGTGGCGGACCGAAGTCGCTCTTCAACCCTGAGAACGTGGCGTTCGGGCCCAACGGCAATCTCTACATCGCCGACACCTACAACGACAGGATCCTCGTCTACACCGTCTGACCGCCGGCATCAAGCTCACCGCCCGGCGTACAAGCTGGCAGACTCGGCCGGTGCCCGAGGCCGCGCGCGTCTACCTCGAGGTGGGCAGGACATGGACGTTCGCCTGCGCCATCGACTGGCCGGGATGGTGCAGGCGCGGGAAGAGTGAGGACGAGGCCCTCGACACGCTGCGCTCATACGCCTCGCGCTACGCGGTGGTCGGGGGGCACGCGTTCAAGCCCGGGAGGTTCGAGATCGTGGCGCGGATTCCCGGCGATGCGACAACGGACTTCGGTGCGCCGAGCGCGACCGGAGCATGGGACGCCGCGCCACTGTCGCCGGCGGAACGCAGGCGTCTTGCAGGGTTGCTCGAAAGCACCTGGCGTACGTTCGACGAGGTGGTCGATCACGCGCCCGCGGCGTTGCGAAAAGGACCACGAGGAGGTGGCCGCGACCGCGACAAGATCGTCGAGCACGTCCGCGAGGCGGAGCGGAATTACGGACGAAAGATCGAGGTGCGTCTGCCGCCGGACACCGGATGGGCCGAGCAGCGGGTCGCGCTCGCGAATGCCGTGCGCGGCGGCAACGCCGCCGGCGCCTGGCCGCTGCGATACGTGGTGCGCCGCATCGCGTGGCACGTCATGGACCACGCCTGGGAGATCGAGGATCGCGCCTCATAGCTCCCGGTTCCAGACTGTTCGCTGAACAGTGCCAGCCACTGTTCTCATCATGCGATGAAACTGTTCCTATTGGGCCACTTGACGTAGGACTTCGAAATTCCGCAGAGTTGCGCGAGAGCGTCAATCGGAGAGGAACCTTGGGGGAGCTTGTCGGGTGCATATCGATCTATTCGTCGCGCTGGCCGGGCTGATCGTCGGCTTCGCCGTCGGCCTCACCGGCATGGGGGGTGGCGCCTTGATGACCCCCATCCTCGTGCTCATCTTCGGCATCCAACCCCTCGCCGCCGTCTCCAGCGACCTGGTCGCCTCGCTGATCATGAAACCGGTCGGCGCCGCCGTCCACGCCGGCCGCGGCACGGTCCGCTGGAACCTCGCCGCCTGGCTCGCCATCGCCTCGGTCCCCGCCGCCTTCCTCGGCGTCGTCTTCGTCCGCTCCATCGGCAGCGCCTCGCGGGTCGAGGCCGTGATCAGCGTCGCCCTCGGCTCCGTCCTCCTCCTCGCCGTCGCCGCCCTGCTCCTCAAGATGTACCTCGACCATCGCAACGCCCCGGCCCAGGGCGGGGACGAGCCGCTCCGCGTCAAGCGCCTCCCCACCCTCGCCATCGGCGCCTCGATCGGCTTCATCGTGGGCATCACCTCGGTCGGCTCGGGCACCCTGGTCATCGTCCTGCTCCTCTTCCTCTACCCTCGCCTGCGCGGCTCCCAGATGGTCGGCACCGACCTCGCCCAGGCCATCCCCATGGTCGGCGCCGCCGCCCTCGCCCACATCCTCTTCGGTGACTTCAAGTTCGGCCTCACCGCCTCCATCCTGATCGGCAGCATCCCCGGCGTCCTCGCCGGCGCCGCCGTCTCCTCCTACGCTCCCACCGCCTTCCTGCGCGGCGCCCTCGCCGCCGTCCTGCTCGTCTCCGGGCTCAAGCTCATCAACGTCCCCACCCTCGCGATCGGGATCGTGCTCCTCGCCGCCGTGCTCGTCCTGCTCGCCACCTGGGCCGTCATCCGCGCCAGCGGCCGCACCCTCCGCGAGATCTCCGGCGAGGGCGCCGGCTCCCACACCCCGTCACCCTCGCTCTCAGTCCCCTAGCGTCACCCCGCACGCGGAATCCGCGTCCGGCCGTTCCGTCACCCCTGACGCGGCGTCATTCATCCGGTACCCGGCCCGCCGCGCCGGCGCACCACGTCGCGGAGCACGCCCTCGCCATATCCGGCCCCGTGGACGCCACGTTCCTGCTCTCGTCGCGCGTGGGCGGCCCGCGCAGCTGCTCGCCAGGGCGCGAGGAGGATCACAGCGGCGGCGAGGACGAACGGGCCGAAGACGAGTGATGCCTCGAGCACCCTTGCGGCAGGCTTGTTGAGGACGCCGGCCGCCGGGTCGTGCGGATCGACGTAGACGATGACCGGCTCCGTCGGCGCGAACGAATCCCGGTCGTGGCCGTCGAAGGAGTACTTGATCCCGTTGAGGCTGTACGTGACGATGCTGCCGGTCTCGGTCGCGTGGATCGGCTTGCCCGTCCATAGAACGAAGTCGGGCGACTGCAGCTCGGCGAGCGCCATCAGCACCCCGAAGACGACCAGGGCGATCGCCATCACCCGAGCCCAGCCCGGCAGCTTGCCGATCATGGTGTGCCGGCAATCATGACGGGCTCGGCGTCGCGGTGGCCGTCGGCCGGGGCGGCGCGGGATTCAGGAGGGCTTCCTCGTCGGCGAGGGCGATGACCAGCTCGCCTGCGGCATTCGGATGCAGGGGCGCGCTGTCGTCGAGCCCCTGGACGAACGGTTGCGCGGTGCACAGCTCGTGCCCGGCGAAGCTTGGCGCGACGGCCTCGAAACCGAAGCTCGCGGCGCCGTCGGCGAGCACCGTGTTGAAGGTCGTGAGCCGTTGCAGCAGCACCGCTGATTTCGCCGGGGTGAGCTCAGGCTGGCTCGGGCACTCGGGCTTCACGGCCAGCGGGTCGTAGTACTCATTGACGATGACGCGAGGCTGGCCGGGGAGCGATGCGAGGCGCTGCAACAGGTCGTAGTAGTCGACCGTGAAACTGTCGAGCGCCTGCCTGAAGAGCGCGGTCGAAGCACTGTCATCGCATTCCGGCGACACGAGGCACAGCTCCATGAATTCCGCCCAGTGCATCTCGTTCGCGCCGATGCTGACGAGCACGGTCTTCACGCCGCTCATGCCACTCAACGTCGCGAGCTGTGACGGCACGTTCTCGCCGTTGATCGATTCGCTGTTGAACAGACCGTCCACGATCGAAGCATTGGTGCAGGCGAGGTTACCGACGCTGCTGTGGTTCACGGCCGCGATGTCCGCGGCGTAGCTGTCGAGGCTTCGCCGGCAGGCCTTGTCGTCAGCGGTCGCGTTGAGCACAGGAGGATTTCCGGCGCCCGCGGCGGTGGAGTCGCCGATCACCACGATGCCGGACGAAGCCGCAGGTGCCGTGCGGCTCTCGGTGTCGACCGCCAGCGGCGTCCGCCCGACGAGCTGGTCGAGCGTTCGAACCTGCGACAGCTGGTTCAGCCCCTGCGCGGCGCTGCCGATCGCCATCGCGTCGGTGACGCCCGTGACGAGTCCGGCGATCATCGCTCCGACGACGACGACCTGCCACCGACGGCGCACCAGCAGCAGCACCAGCACGCTGAAGGCGAACGCGACGAGGATGGCGATCACGAGCTCATGCGTGAAATACGCGCTCCAGCCATCACGCAGCGCCTGACCGAGGTGTGCGGGTTGCTTGAGCGCCTGGAGCAGCTGGTCGTAGTGGGTGACCTCCGCCCAGTGCAGCCGCGGCCTGATCGGGCCCGAGAATTGCTGCGTGGTCGGAATCGATTGCCCGAAGAGCTCGAGTGTCCCGGATCCTGAACCCGAGAGCGACGGAGGACCGGCGCTCAGCTGCAGCGACTGCCCCGCGGTCTGAACGCCCTGTGCCGGCGTGATGAGCAACGAAAGCTCGATGCTCGCCAGCGGAACCGCTACCGCTGCGCACACCACAAACAGCAGCACGCCGGCCACTCGGGACGGCGACACGTTGATACGCACGCCTCTACGCTACCCGCCTGGGTCGGTTCGTCCGATGCGCCGCTGCGCAAGCGGAAAGAAAGGATTCGTGCGTCACCATGGTGATCCGTGACCGACAACCCTTCTGATTCCGGGACGGGGGCGGCCGGTCTGCCCGCGCAGCCTCAGCCGCCGGCGGACTCCTATGCCCCTCCAGGGTGGAGCCTGCCCCCGCCGACCGGCTGGACCGCGCCCTCCGCGTCGCCGGGGAGCGATCCCTCCGGAGGATTCGGCTTCACGCCGCCGGCGTACTCCTGGACGCCCCAGCCCTCGGCCCGTCCCGGGTCCGCAGGACGGCCGCTGAAGATCGTTGCCGCGATCGCCGCGACCGTCCTGATCGGCGCGGCTGCCGGTGTCGCGGTCGCATTTGCGACGCGGAGCCCGCAGTCGACACCGTCAGGCGCGTCCTCGACGCCAGGGGCGACCAGCCCGACCGCACTCGCAGGCGAGTGCGCTCTACCACGACGCGTTGAACACGACCCGCAGCGCAGCCGGCTTCCACTACGTTTCGCAGTCGTCCGGACCACAGCCCCAGACCATCATCGGCGACGCCGGTCCGTCCGGAGGGCGCCAGGACATCACGGTCGCTTCCAACTACGGGACCGAGCAGTTCACGCTGCTCCTGGTTGGCAGCACGGTCTATTTCGAAGGCAACACGCCGGCCGTCGAGGACCAGCTCGGGGTCGCCACGGCAAATGCCGCGGCGCTGCAGGGCAAATGGGTCACCGTCTCACAGGGTGACGGCCCGTACACCGTGCTCCAACCCGGGATCACCGTGTCCGATCAGGCGCAGGAGATCGAATTCCTGCCGGCGTCGACGGCGAATGTGACCACGCAGGACGGCTCCTCCGCGTACCGTATCACCGGCTCGGTCGCGTCACAGCAGGGTGTCGCCGCGACCGCGCATCTCGACATCACCACGTCGACCCATCAACCGCTCGCGTTCGTGACCGCGGAGACGTTCAACGGCGTTTCGATCACGAGCACGACGACGTTCACCGGCTGGGGCACCGCGCCGACGGTGGCTGCACCGTCCGGAGCGGTCGCGTGGTCGACACTCGGCGCAACGGCACCTCCGGGCGGCTACGGCTCCGGCGGGGCGGCCGGCGGAAGCGCAACGCCGACGCCGGGAACGATCTGATCAGCACGCCGAACGTGGTGAACCACCAGCCCCAGCGCCGGGCGAGCCGCGCGTGGACGGAGAAGAAGTCGAGATCCATGCTCACGGTGCCTCGACGCTCGTCGACAGCCTGCGGAGGCCCACGTTGGCGACGCGCCGCTGCGACGTCAGATGATCCCGCAGCGCGGCGCCGCCGGCTGCCGTGAGCGCATAGGGACGGCGCCGTCCCTCCTCCTCCAACGCCTCGATGAGCCCTTGCTCCTCGAGTCGCGTCAGGGCCCCGTAGAGCGTGCCGGGTTGCATCCTCACGCGTGCGAAGTCCTCGATGTCCTGCGTCAGGGCGTAGCCGTGCTTCGGGCCGCCGGCCAGGCTCGAAAGGATCAGGGTCGCGGCGCCCGCGTAGCGGCCCAGGCCGCCGAGGTCGTGTTCCATGGGGCGGCAGACTACTACGGTTGCCGTTATAACGTCAAGCATAGTACTTTGAGGCGCCGACCCCATTGACGGATATGGGCTTCCCTGGTACGGTCACCCGGCCTTCGTCGATCGTTGACCCTCCCCCGTCCATCTGGCAAGGCAGGTTTCTTGAACTCGGCACTCCCCCCGCCGTCTGCTCGTCGCGGCGGCCGCACTTGTCGTCGTCGCGGCCCCCCTGATCCCGACACAGGCTTCCGCGGACCGGTTCGATCAGGAGATCGCAGCACTGCAGGCGCAGGCGAACGCCCTGGCGCACCAGATCGCGTCGCTCAACCATCAGACGTCGAGCGCGCTCGGTCAGGTGCTGTCGCTGCAACAGGGTCTCGACACGACCCAGAACCAGCTGGGGAGCGCCCAGCAACAGCTCGACTCGGTCAACAAGCAGCTGGCGACCACCACGCGCAATCAGGAGGTCGCCCAGGGCGTCCTCGCCTCGGATCAGCAGCAGCTGTCACGACTGCTCGTTGCGATGTACGAGAGCGGCGGGACGGCATCGGCCACCGCCGCCCTTGTCGACAGCGGGAGCTTCGTGGATGCGATCGACACGCTGACCAGCCTCGGCCAGGTCAGCGATCGGATGCAGACACTGGTCACGGACGTCCACACCAAGCAGCGGCAGCTCGTCACGCTCGCCGGGCAGCAACGGCGCGAGCAGACGCAGGCGAACACGGTCGTCTCGACACTGCAGACACTCGCGGCCCGGCAGTCGACTGAGGAGACGGCGTACAACCTGGAGGCGCACTCGCTGAGCGGCAAGGCGGCGGTCCTTGTCCGCAATTTGCACTCGGTGCGCAACAAGATCGCCGAGGTGAAAGCGGAGCAGGCGGCAGCGGAGGCGGCCGCGGGCGCCGGCCCCGTGAGGGTTGTCGGTGGAGCGCTCCGGCCGTTCGCGTTCGGGCCGCTGCCCGACCACTTTCCGTGGGGTCAGTGCACGTGGTACGTGGCGTCGCTCCGCAACGTCACGTGGAACGGCAACGCGTGGGAGTGGGCCGCGACCGCAGCCGACGCGGGCCGCCCTGAGGGCATGACCCCGCGTGTGGGATCGATCGTCGTGTTCGGTCCCGGCGGCGGCTACAGCTTCGACGGGCACGTCGCATACGTCGTTGCCGTGCACGGATCGCACACGTTCACGATCGACGAGGGCAACTACCTCGGCCTCGGAGTTGTCGATCAGCGAACGGTGTACTCGCTGAACGACGTCGAAGCCTTCATCTACTGACACGTCGCTCCCGCGACGAACCGGCACTCAGCCGGCGGATCGTGATGCGCGGAGTCGGGCCGGGGGGCTCGATAGGCTGCGGTACCGGTGTCCGCACCCGAGACACTTCACCCGAGGGCGGTTCGCCAGATCAGATCGGGCGAGCACGTGCCGCTCGGTGATCGGCACCGAGTACGACAGCGGGATCAGACGACCGTCACCGCACCTGAGGCATCGCGCCCCGCGAGCGTCATCCTGAATGCTCATGCGACGGAGTTTGCCGCAGGCCGGTCCGGCACGTCCGTACGCCCGCGGACAATCCGGACGGCCGCGACGACGGCTGCTCTCAGCCGCCCGGAAGCGGCCGGCCCTGGGTGCCGTCCAGGGTGACGAGATGCCCGCGAAGGCCGGCGATGCAGTGGTCGAGCTGGGCGATCGCCTGCCCGAGGCGATTCGCCACCAGGTCGTCGTCAGTGAGCGCGGCGGTCGCCTGCAGCTGGATCCCGACCGCGAACAACGAGTGGATCATCTCGAGATGCAGATCCCAGTCCGCCTGGCGGGCCGCCTCCTCCCCCCGGTGGAACGCAGCTCCAAACCCGGCAATCTCCGGAGCGCTCACAAGTGAAACCTTTGTGAGCCGCTTCGGCAGCGTGGGTATACGCCTCGCCGGAGCAACCCGCTGAACGTCCGACAGCGTACCGGCGAGAGGCGGGAAAGTCTGTTCGCTACCGGACGGATACCGCCGGTTACGAGACGTCGCGAGCGTTCAGCCAGGAGCCGCCCTCGCCGAGCCCCCAGCTGAGGATCCGGGTCGGATGAATCCTGAACATCTCGTCGTCGAAGTCCGCATTCACCGTCTTTCCACCGGTCTCGAGCACCTCGGCGTTGCCTCGGATCTCCACGGCCCGGGGACGCCACGGCGGCAGTACGTCGTCCACGACGAAGGCCACCCGTCCGTCGTGCTGGACGTCGCGGAACTTCTTGCGCTTGGCGAAGTCGTGCCCACCGATGTCGATCGTGTCCTCCTCGGGGTTGTACCGGAAGGCCACGGGCACGACATGTGGTGAGCCATCGCGGCCCACCGTCGCGAGGCGGCCGAGCCGCTGGCTGTTCAGGTACTCGATCTCGGCGGGCGTGAACGCGGCCATGGCCTCTTCCTCGATGACTCCGACGGAGACCGTCGATGGTAGCCGCACAGCCACCGCGCTCAGATCGGCCACCGCCCCGTGGAGCCGGCCGCTGCCATCATCAGGCCGATGACCCGTCACCCCGACAGCGCACGGGGATTCCTCTTCGGCATCCTCGCGTATGCGACGTGGGGGCTGTTCCCGCTCTTCTGGCCGGTGCTCGAGCCCGCGAGCCCGCTCGAGATCGTGTCGTGCCGTGTTGTGTTCTGCTTCGCGGTCGTCGCCATCCTGCTCGCGGTCCGCCGTCAGATGCGCCGCCTGCGCGCGATCGACCGCGGCACCGTGCTCCGTCTCTGCGGCGCAGGAGCCGCCATCGCGCTCAACTGGGGCGTGTACATCTGGGGCGTGAACAACGGGCACGTCGTCGAGACGAGCCTCGGGTACTTCATCAACCCGCTCGTCACGATCATCCTCGGCGTCGTCATCCTCCACGAACGCCTGCGCACGGTGCAGTGGGTCGCCGTGGGACTGGGCGGGCTCGCGGTGGCGGTCCTCAGCATCGACTACGGACGCCCGCCGTGGATCGCGCTCATCCTCGCGTGCTCGTTCGCGACATACGGCTTCATCAAGAAAGGGGTCCGCGTCTCCCCGCCCGAGGGCCTGTTCATCGAGGGCGCGGTCGTGACCATCCCGGCGCTCGTGCTCCTCATCGCGCTGGCGTTTGCGCGCCAGGCGACGTGGGTGGGGCACGACGCAACCGTGGCCCACGTGCTCCTCCTCGTCTCCACCGGACCCGTGACGGCGCTTCCCCTGCTCTGCTTCGCGGCAGCGGCGACCCGGTTGCCACTCTCGAGCATGGGGCTGATGCAGTACCTCACGCCGGTCATGCAGTTCGCGATCGGCGTGCTGATCGTTCGCGAGCCGGTGTCTCCGGGGCTGCTCGCCGGCTTCGGGCTTGTCTGGGTGGCACTCGTCATCCTCAGCGTCGACGGGCTGCGCAATCGCCGCTCCACCCCGAATGCCGTCGCCGAGCTGGACGTCGAGGACCTGGCACCCGAACCATCATTCCGGTGATCGCGCGGCGTAGCCTTGCCGGTCTTGTGGACACGGTTCTGCGCATCGGGAACGCCTCAGGGTTCTACGGCGACCGGTTCGCCGCCGTTCGGGAGATGCTCGAGGGCGGCGACATCGACGTCCTCACCGGCGACTACCTCGCAGAGCTCACCATGCTGATCCTCGGCCGCCAGCGGCTCGAGCGGCCCGATCGGGGCTACGCCGGCACGTTCCTCCGACAGATGGAGGAGTGCCTCGGGCTCGCGGTGGAGCGCGGCGTGACCATCGTGACCAACGCAGGCGGCCTCAACCCATCCGGCCTGGCCGGCGCGCTGCGCGAGCTCGCGGCGCGCCTCGGCCTCGAAGTCGGGGTTGCCCACGTGGAGGGCGACGACCTGCTCCCCAGGGCTGCCGGCCTGGACCTGGGCACGCCGCTGACCGCCAACGCCTACCTGGGTGCGTGGGGCATCGCGGAGTGCCTCCGTGCCGGGGCGGGAGTGGTCGTCACCGGCCGCGTGACCGATGCGAGCCTCGTGGTCGGCCCGGCGGCGGCGCATTTCGGCTGGCGGCGGGATGACTGGGACGCCCTCGCACGCGCGACGGTGGCCGGTCACATCCTCGAATGCGGCGCACAGGCGACCGGCGGCAACTTCAGCTTCTTCACCGAGCACGACGTGAGCCACCCCGGCTTCCCGATCGCCGAGGTGCGGGCGGACGGCACGAGCGTGATCACCAAGCACCCGGGCACCGCAGGCGCCGTCACCACCGAGACCGTGACCGCCCAGTTGCTCTACGAGATCGGCGAGCCACGCTATCTCGGGCCGGATGTCGTCGCCCGATTCGACACCATCGCGCTCGAGCAGGTGGGCAGTGACCGCGTCCGGGTCAGCGGGGTGCGCGGCGAGCCCCCTCCGGCGACCCTCAAGGTCTGCTGCAACACCCTGGCGGGGTACCGGAACGAGGTCACCTTCGTCCTCTGCGGTCTCGACATCGAAGCGAAGGCGGCGCTGGTGCGCTCTCAGATGGCGGCGGCGCTCGCCAACGCACCGCCCGCCCAGATGCGCTGGACGCTGGCACGGACCGACCATGCCGAACTCGGTGACCGAGGAGGCGGCGAGCGCGTTCCTCCACTGCGCCGTTCGCGACCAGGACCCGGCGGTGGTCGGGCGGGCGTTCAGCGGCCCTGCCGTGGAGATGGCGCTCGCCAGCTACCCGGGCTTTCACCTCACCGCCCCGCCGGGCGACGCCTCGCCGGTCGGGGTGTACCGCCCCGGCTACGTGCCGGCGGAGGCGGTCGACCATGTCGCGGTCCTCCCGGACGGTGTCCGGATCCCGATCCCGCCGACGCCGCCCGACCGGCGGGCACCTGCCGCAGGTGCGACGCGACCCCATGTCACGCTGCCTCCTCCCCTGCCGGCCGGCCCCACCCGCCGTGCGCCGCTCGGGACCGTGGCCGGCGCGCGCAGCGGCGACAAGGGAGGCGACGCCAACGTCGGCGTCTGGGCGCGTACCGACGAGGCGTGGCGATGGCTGGCGCACACGCTGACAGTCGATGCCCTGAAGGAGCTTCTCCCGGAGACGGCGGCGCTCCCGGTCCACCGCCATGTCCTGCCCAACCTCCGTGCCCTGAACTTCGTCATCGAGGGACTGCTCGGGGAGGGCGTCGCCTCCTCGACGCGGTTCGATCCACAGGCGAAGGCGCTCGGCGAATGGCTGCGCTCGCGAACGGTGGACCTCCCGGAGGTGCTCGTGTGACCGACGGCGAGCTCGTCCACCTCGAGACCGGCGGCGGCATCGCCACGATCACGCTGGATTCGCCGCACAATCGCAACGCGCTGTCACGCCGGCTGGTGTCTGAGCTCACCGCGGGGCTGCGCGCGGCCGATGATGACGCGTCGGTCCGTGCCATCGTGCTGACGCACACCGGCACGACGTTCTGTGCCGGAGCGGATCTCTCCGAAGCGGCCGCGGGCAGCATGAGCGAGGCCGCATCGGTGCTGCTGGGGATGATCCGCGGGATCATCGACCTCCCCACACCTGTTATTGCCAGAGTCGACGGCAACGCGCGAGCAGGCGGCATCGGGTTGATCGGCGCCTGCGACATCGTCGTCGTCGGACCGCGCGCCACGTTCGCGCTCACCGAGGTGCGGCTCGGGCTCGCGCCGGCGGTCATCTCGGTCGCGCTCCTGCCGCGCCTCGACCCGCGCGCCGCCTCCCGCTACTACCTCACCGGCGAGACGTTCGACAGCGCAGAGGCGGTCCGCATCGGCCTCGCCACCATCGCCGCCGACGACGTCGACGCATCGGTGGCGTCGATCACCGCCGATCTGCTCAAGGCGTCGCCCCAGGGGCTCGCCGAGTCGAAGCGCCTCGTCACCGCACCGATCCGGGAGGCCATCGCCGCGCATGGGGACACGATGGTCGACCTCTCGGCGCGCCTCTTCGCCTCCGACGAGGCCCGCGAGGGCATGGTCGCCTTCCTCGAGCGGCGGCCACCGCGCTGGGCCGCCGATCCAGACGCGCAGCGGCCGGGGACATAATCGGCGCGGTGAGCAGCACAGCCTGGGGTTCGCACCAGCCGTCGTCGAGACCGGGCGGTGCGAGCCTCGCCGCGGGGCTCCGCCAGACGCTCCTCTGGGCTTCTCGACGCCGCCGGATCAAGCGCGTCATCACCGCTGCCCCGGTGACCCGTGACGTCGTCCGACGCTTCGTCGCCGGCGAGACGGTCGACGACGCGATACGGGCGACCAGGGACCTCACCGGCAAGGGACTGCTCGTGTCGCTCGATCACCTCGGTGAGGACACGCTCGACGCCGCCGCGGCGAGCGCGGCCGTCGACGCCTACCGGTCGCTGGCTCAGCGCCTTGCCGGGGAGGGACTCGCCGCGGCTGCCGAGATGTCGGTGAAGCTGTCCGCGCTCGGCCAGGCGCTTGACGAGGGGATGGCCCTCGACAACGCGCGGCTCATCTGCGAGGCGGCGCGCGCCGCGGGAACGTTCGTCACGGTGGACATGGAGGACCACACCACCACCGATTCCACGCTCGGCATCGTCGCGCGTCTTCGGGAGGACTTCCCGTCGACCGGCGCGGTGCTGCAGGCCTCGCTCCGCCGCACCGAGTCCGACTGCCACGCGCTCGGCGTGCCGGGATCTCGCGTCCGCCTCTGCAAGGGCGCATACCAGGAGCCGGCCTCGCTCGCGTGGCAGCGGGCTGATGACGTCCGCGGGGCGTTCGTGCGGGGCCTCGGCGTCCTCATCGCGGGCGGAGCGCTGCCGATGGCGGCGACGCACGACCCGAAGTTGATCGCCGCGACGGGCAGGATGGTCTCCGAGATCGGCGGCACCGGATTCGATCATGAGTACCAGATGCTCAACGGGATCCGGCCCGACGAGCAGGCGCGGTTGGTCCGCGCCGGCGAGCGTGTGCGCGTCTACGTCCCGTTCGGCGTCCAGTGGTATGGATACCTCATGCGCCGGATGGCGGAGCGACCGGCCAACACCGCGCTCTTCGTCCGCTCACTGCTGACCCGCGGCTGATGACTGCCCCGGCAGGCGGGCAGCGCGTCGTCGTGACCGGCGGAGCCGGGTTCATCGGCGTCCACAGCGTGGAGGCGCTGCTCGACGCCGGCGCCGAGGTGCTCGTCGTCGACGATCTGCGGCACGCTTCGTATCGACCGCTGCCGAGCTCGGTCCCGCTCGAGGCGGTGGACATCGCCGAGGAAGCGGCGCGCGCGGCGATCGAGGCCTGGAAGCCGACCGCCGTCCTCCACCTCGCGGCGCAGGGCGGCGTGAACCGCTCCTGGCGGGAGCCGGCGATGGACGCTCACATCAACGTGCTCGGCACCGTGAGCGTCCTCGTCGCCGCCATGGCGGCGGGATGCCGGCGGGTTGTCGTCGCCTCGTCGGGCGGAGCGCTGTACGGCGCCGCTCGGCGGCTGCCCACGCCCGAGGATGAGCCCTCGCAGCCACGCTCGCCGTACGGCACGGCCAAGCTCAGCATCGAGCATTACCTCGGACACTTCACCCGCGCCGGCGCCATCGACGGGCTGGCGCTGCGCTACGGCAACGTCTACGGCCCTGGGCAGGACGGCACCGGCGAGGCGGGGGTGGTGGCGATCTCGAGCCACCGGCTCCTCGGGGGAAGGCCGCCGGTGATCCGCGGTGAGGGCACCCAGACCCGCGACTTCACGTACGTCGGCGACATCGTGGCCGCGAACCTCCTCGGACTTGGCTCGACGGTCACCGGCGCGCTCAACATCGGCACCGGCGTCGAGACGTCGATCGGCGACCTGGTCCGGCGGCTCTGTGCGCTGGCCGGGTATCGCGAGGAACCGGATCACGAACCGCTTCCCACCGGCGAGGTGCCGCGGAGCGCGCTCGACGCCTCGCTCGCGGCGAGCCGGCTCGGATGGACTCCGGCGGTGAGCCTCGACGCCGGGCTGGCAACCACCCTGGAGAGCTTTCGCACGCAGCCGCGCTGAGGCGCGCCTCCGGCGGCGGGCATGGCCTCGCCGGATCTCGCCGCCTGGCAGAAGCCGCGTCGTGCCTCACGATCCTGCGGTAGGACCGGTCACGCCGGTCCAGATCGCGACACCGCCGTACACCGCCGGAGGCCGCCCGAGCAACGCCGTCCAGAAGGCCCGGAATTCCGACCCACCCGAACCGGCGAGCACGACGATCGTCTGCACATGGCTTGCTCGCAACAGGCTCAACGCCTCCGTTCGACCCTTCGCACTGGCAAGCGCCGCGGCTCGCAGCTGCACGGAGCCGGGTGCATCGAGCTGCGCGAGCGCTGACGGCGCCGGCGACCGGTGGAAGATCGGGAGCGTAGGCGTAGCCGCCGGGCATCGAGAACGCGAAGTCGCTCTCCGCCTGCACGAGCATCGCCTTCGGATCGTCGGCGGTCGCAAACGGCGACGGCAGCACGACGCCGCCGGCATCGAGCACGTCGCGCGCTTGTTCGGAGCACGGTGGCGCCCGGCGGGAGCGGCGTGCTCGGCCTGGGCAGTGCGGGAAACAGCGAGCAGGATCGCCGCCAATGCGATGACACCCGCGCGCCAGTGCGCTGTCAGCGGCAACGGTTTGAGCTGAGCGATCACGTATGCGATCGCGACCCCTGCGAGCAGAAACACGTCGGCCATGAACCGGTTCGGAAGCAGGTTCTTCACCACCGGTATGTGCTCGGTGAGCGAGCCACGGCAACGGGATGGGGAGCTGATGACCGCGGATGACGACGTAGGGTCCGATGGAGAGGATCGCGACGACGAGGGCGGTCGTGGCGACCACCTGCATGAGGCGTGAGTGCCGGTACCTCCATACCGCCCAGGCAAGGATCCGGCCAGCGGCAGCCCCAGGTACGCATCCCATTCGGCGAGGTTGCCTCGAAAGTGCTCGCTGATCGCCACGAGAGACGGTGGTGCGATGAGCTGATTCGCGGTTGGAATCAGGAAGCCGAGCGGATCGGTGACAAAGCCCCCGAACGCCTGCAGCGTCTGATGGACCTGATTGGGTCCGGTGAACTGGTACCAGAGGGCCCACCCGGCGAGGACCACCGCGACGCCGAATCCGACGAGGGTCGCCCGCAGGACGTACCCGAGCTCGCGCCCTCACCTGGTCGCGATTGACCAGCGCCACCGCGACCAGGCCGATCGCCGCGGCGATGGCGGTTGACGCCAGGACCTCCTCCGAGATGAAGATCTGCGCCGCCGACGCGACGCCGAGCAGGGAACCGAGCACCCACCAGCGCCGGCGTTGCAGGACGACGATCTCATGGAACAACACCAGGACGATCGGCGGAAACACCATCACCAGCAACGTGAGGTGGCCCAGTGACTGGCCCATCATGTAGGGCGAGAAGCCGTAGAGCAGACCGCCGGCGACACTGCCCGCGGTGTGATCCACCACACGCCTGATCGCCCAGTAGCCACACCACGCCGACGCGACGACCGCGACGTACATGCTGACGTTGTAGGCGACAACCGGACCGAACAGCGCTGTCACCGGGGACAGCACGACGCCGAGCAGCAGGGTGCTGTTGTTCCACATCATGTTGATGCCGCTCGGGTAGTTGATGGCCGTGCTTGCAAGCAGCGGCTGATGATGCGTCAGCGCGAACGGCGCCCATTCGAGGAACCACATCTTCTCGAGCGGGTCGGTCCCGACGCCGATGAAGCGATGCGCCGGATCGACGAGCGCGGGGGCGAAACAGATGAACGCGAGCAGCGCGTATCCGACGGCGACGAGCACGTGGGCTCGCCCTCGCCCGCGGAACCAGGCGTGCGGATTCGCCGCGCTCACGGTTCGACGCGGTGGCCGGCCCCGGCGCCATCGACGTCACGAGCTCAGCGTCGTGCGGTGCGAGCGCTCTCCGGCCGCCAGCTCATCGCCAGTGACACGCGAAGGCGGATCACGTCCCGAACCGCGCGCGCGACGGGGATCAGGCGCCCACCCGAGCGGCGGCCGGCCAGCCGCGGAAGATGCTCGACGGGGACCTGGATCACCCGGAAGCCGAGCCGGTGCGCCTTGAAGAAGATCTCGGGATTGAAGACGGCGGAGCGTGCCCGGATGGGCGTGACGGCCTCCCAGACCTCGCGCGTGAAGACCTTGAGCCCGCAATCGAAATCGCGCTCGCGGATGCCGAACGCCGTGCGGACGATGAGGTTGTAAACGCCGCTCACGAACGATCGGTACCAGGGATCGGCTCGGCGCGCTCGGATGCCGGCGACCAGGTCGGCGCGGTCGAGGGCCGCGATGAGCCGGCCGAGATCTCGTGGATCGAACTGCCCATCGCCATCCATGAACGCGAGAACGCGCCCGCGGGAGGCGCGGAGGCCGTCGCACACGGTCACCGCGTACCCGCGTTGCTGTGTGTGCGTCACCACGGTGAGGTTGCCGGCGTCCTCCCCCATCGCCGTCCGCGCCGCCCCGACGGTGTCGTCCTGGCTGGCGTCGTCGACGAGCACGATCTCGTACGTGCGGCCACCCTCGGCGAGCACGGCCATGACGTCCCCGATGACGCGCCCCATGTTCTCAGCCTCGTTGTGAGCGGGAATCGTGAGGCTGACGTCGACCTCGGCCGGCGTCACGTTCGCTACGCCACCGTCTCCGCTGGAGCCGCGACCTGAGCCTTGCCGGTTGCCGCGCGCGACTGGCCGGTCACCCAGTCGACGTCGGAGACACCGACGTGCGCCATGTCGACCCGGTCGATGTGCGCCTCGACGGTCTTGATCACGTGGTCGATCAGCGTGTTGCGCAGCTTGTGCGCCTTGAGGCCGAGATCGACGAGATGCTGGTGCTTGGCGTTGTAGAAGTGCGTGTCCTTCTCGAAGCGCGGGTTCGGTGTGTGATCGATCGTGGTCTCGCCACCGTGCGCCGCACGCGCGTCTCGGACGTGCTCCGCGAGCTCCAGCACCGAGAACTGCTCGGTGAACTGATTGAAGACACGGAACTCGCCGGGCTCCGCAGGATGCTCGATGCTCAGCTGAACGCACGCCATCGTGTCGCGGATGTCGAGGAAGCCGCGCGTCTGCCCGCCACTGCCGTAGACGGTGAGCGGCTTGCCGATCGCGGACTGGACGATGAAGCGATTCAGCACCGTGCCCCAGATGCCGTCGTAGTCGAACCGTGTGGCGAGGTCGGGATGGAGCACGGTCTGCTCGGTGGCGCAGCCGTACACCACTCCCTGGTTGAGGTCGGTTGCGCGCAGGCCCCACGCCCGGCAGACGAAGTGGATGTTGTGGCTGTCGTGCACCTTGGAGAGGTGGTAGAAGCTGCCCGGGAGCTTCGGATACGGCAGCGTATCGGTCCTGCCGTTGTGCTCGATGGTGATGTACCCCTCTTCGATGTCGATGTTCGGGGTCCCGTACTCGCCCATCGTCCCGAGCTTCACCAGGTGGCAGTCCGGCGCGTGTTCGTGGATCGCGAACAGCAGGTTGAGCGTCCCGGCGACGTTGTTGAGCTGGGTCATCACCGCGTGATCGCGGTCGATCATCGAGAAGGGCGCCGAGCGCTGCTCGGCGAAATGCACCACGGCGTCAGGCTTGGTGGAGGCGATGAGCTCGGTGAGGGCCTCGGCATCGGTGAGGTCGACGTTGCGCCACTCGATGTCCCCGTGCCCGTCCTCGCGCCAGCGCTCGACACGGCGCTCCATCGTCGAGATGGGGATCAGCGACGACGTCCCGCACTCGAGATCCCAGCGGCGGCGCACCAGGTTGTCGACCGCGATGACCTTGTATCCCTGGTTCGACAGGTGCATCGCCTGGGGCCATCCGAGATAGCCGTCCGCGCCGAGCACAATCACCGTTCGGTCACGCATGCGCGAAGCTCCTGAGAGTGTTGAGACCCTGAGACCTTCAGAGGGAAGACCTTTCAAGAGGGTTATCGACTGACGATTATGCCTTCACGACCCTCCTGCTGGCCATCGGGCTCACGGCATGCGGGTCGCCGCGAGCCCGATCCAGTCGATCCCAAGCCTGACAGAACGCACCAATCGCATCGCCGGCGAGCACCCGATCCTGGATTCGACAGGGATAACGCAGACAGCGGCCACTGCAATCGCGACAGACACTGGGATTACGGCGACGCCGACCGGCATCCACGAACGTTCGACCACAGCTCGCCTGCGATGGTCCGGCCTTGTCCATCTGGGCAACGGAGATCGCCATCGCATTGTGCGGAGTCGACCCCGCAGCGGACAAAAGAGCGACAATCATCCCCTCGTGTCGATCTCCGGATCCGCTCGTCGCGGCCTTCTCATCCGTGCGGGGATCACCAGCGTCGTCACCGTCGCGGTGCTGCTGCTCGCCTGGAGGCTGCTCGGCAAGTCAGTCGCCTGGGAGGGCGTGCACCTCTCGGTCACGTCCGTGCTGGTGGCCGCGTTCGGCGCCGCCTGCTTCCTGATCGGGCGCGCCTGGCGGTTCGGAGCGCTGCTCCCACGGCGCGAGGGCTCGCCTCGCGAGCTGCTCGGTGCGACCGCCGCGTCATGGGGCGCCGGGCTGCTCCTCCCCGGGCCGTCCGCCGACGTCACGTTCGTCGCCGTCGCCCGCACCCGGCTCGGGGTCGGGGTGGCGAGAGGCTCGGGCAGCGCGATCGTCGCGCGCATCCTCGACGTCGTCAGCCTGGCGCTGATCGCGGTGATCGCCTCGCTCTTCACGAGCACGGCCGAGCCGGTCGCGGTGATCCTCCTCGCCGGCGCGGCCTTCCTCGCGGGCATCGGCGTCCTCCTCTCGCTGATCATCCCCGGCCCGCGGACGCTCGTCACCCGGCTGGCCGGCCGCATCCCGAAGCTCGCTCCGCTCGCCGCTCGCGCCGAGGCCGAGCTCGAGGTGCTCAACAGCCGGGCGCGCTGGGCGAACCTTGTGGGAAGCACGGTCTTCTGCCGCCTGGCCACCGCGGTGCAGTACGCCGCGCTCATGAGCATGGTCGGCCTCCACCTCGGCTTCTGGCAGACCTGGTTCGTGCTGTCGATCCGGACCCTGCTGCTCACGATCCCCATCCAGGGCATCGCGGGAATCGGTACCGGGCAGGCGTGGTGGGCCGGGGCGCTGTTCTTCGAGGGCGTCCCGACAGGCATCGCCGTCGCCTCGGGCCTCACCCTGCAGGCGATCGATCTCGCCGTCTCGCTGCCGATCGCCGGGATCGGCGGGACGCTGCTGTTCCGCAGGCGCAGGGAGGCCGTCGACGAAAACCCTCCTCTTGACGTGGTGGGTTCGCCCTCCCCGCCTGCCCGCGAACCGATGCACGCCGGCTGACGAGGCCGGCTTCAGCTTCACCGACCCGGAGGCGCCGCCATGCCCGCCATCGATCGCGACAGTGAATACGACGTCGTCGTCATCGGGGGCGGCTCGACCGGCGAGAACGTGGCGGGCAGGGTCGTCAGGGGCGGCCTGACGTGCGTCGTGGTCGAGAACGAGCTCGTCGGCGGAGACTGCTCGTACTGGGCGTGCATGCCGAGCAAGGCGCTGCTCCGGAGCGGGCAGGCGCTGCGCGCCGCCAGTGCGGTGGACGGCGCCAGCCAGGCGGTGACGGGCCAGCTCGACAGCCGTGCGGTGCTCCGGCGGCGGGATGCGTTCGCCTCGCACTGGAATGACGCCGGCCAGGTCAGGTGGCTCGAGTCGTCACATATCGACCTCGCCCGGGGCACCGGGCGCCTCGCCGGCGAACGCGCCGTCAGCGTCGCGCCACCGAGCGGACCCGGCTTCACGCTCACGGCCCGGCACGCGGTCGCGGTCTGCACTGGAAGCCGGGCGACCATCCCGCCCATCCCGGGGATCGAGTCCGCCGGCGCGTGGACGAGCCACGAGGCCACGAGTGCGAAGGAGGTCCCGCGCCGGCTGGTGATCATCGGCGGCGGGGTGGTCGCCTGCGAGATGGCCGACGCGTGGAGGACCCTCGGCTCAGAGGAGGTCACCCTGATCGCTCGCGAGCCGCGCCTGCTCCTCAGGACGGAGGACTTCGCGGGTGAAGCGGTGCGTGCGGCGTTCGAGGAGCGCGGCATCCGCGTCCTGCTGGAGGCAACCACCGAGCGGGTCGCCCGCGCCGCGAACGGCGACGTCACGGTGGAGCTCTCCGGCGGGGCCACGGTCACCGGCGATCAGCTGCTGATCGCCACCGGCAGGTCACCGCGCACCGACGCCGTCGGCCTCGAGAGCGTCGGGCTCCGCCCCGGGACGTGGCTCACGGTCGACGACTCCTGCCGCGTCGTCGACGGTGGCGGCTGGCTCTACGCCGCCGGGGACCTCAACCGGCGCGCCCTGCTCACGCACATGGGCAAGTACCAGGGGCGGGCGTGCGGGGATGCCATCGTCGCGCGGGTCCGCGGGACGCTCTCCGGCGATCCCGCCCCGTGGTCGTACTTCGCCGCGACGGCCGACCACGCCGCGGTGCCGCAGGTGATCTTCACCGACCCCGAGGTGGCCGCCGTCGGGTTGACCCACGAGGAAGCGGTCACCGCCGGCATGCGGGTCAGGGCGGTCGACTACGAGATCGGGGACGTCGCCGGAGCCGGGATCGTGGCCGACGGCTACACCGGACATGCGCGGATGGTGGTCGACGAGGACCGTCGCGTCGTCGTCGGCGTCACCCTCACCGGGCCGGGGATCGGGGACCTCATCCACGCGGCCACCGTCGCGGTGGTCGGCGAGGTCCCGATCGACCGCCTGTGGCACGCGGTGCCGTCGTACCCGACGGTTGCCGAGATCTGGCTGCGCCTGCTGGAGACCTACGGCCTGTAGCTGACGGTCAGTTGCCGATGTGGTTGGCGGGGACCACGCCCATCCGGCCTGCCTGGAAGTCGGCGACCGCCTGAGCGATCTCGGCGTGCGTGTTCATCACGAACGGGCCGTAGTGGGCCACCGGCTCGCGGATCGGCCGGCCGCCGAGGATCAGCAGCTCGAGGTTCGGCGACCGCGTCTCCTGGGCGGCGCCGCCGGTGGCGACCACCACGTCGCCGGCTCCGAGGGCAGCCAGCTGGCCGGTGCGGACCGGTGCCTCACCGGCGCCGACGGTGCCGTTGCCGGCGAGAACGTAGACCAGCGCGTTGAAGTCCCGCGGCCACGGGAGCACGAGCCGCGCTCCGGGGCTCACGGTGACGTGCGCCAGCGAGATGGGCGTGTAGGTGATCCCGGGTCCGCTGTGCCCGGCCACCTCACCCGCGATGACACGAAGGAGCGCGCCGCCGTCGTACGACGTGAGGAGCGCCACGTTGCCGGCGCGGATGTCCTGGTAGCGGGCCGGCACCCACTTCTGCGCGGCGGGGAGGTTGACCCACAGCTGGATCCCGTGGAAGAGGCCGCCACTCGCGATGAGCGTGTCCGGCGGACGCTCGATGTGGAGGATGCCGGCGCCGGCGGTCATCCACTGCGTGTCGCCGTCGGTGATGAGGCCGCCGCCACCGTTCGAGTCCTGGTGCTGGAAGGTGCCGTCGATCATGTACGTGACCGTCTCGAAGCCGCGATGCGGATGCCACGGCGTTCCCTTCGGCTCGCCCGGGGCGTACTCGACCGCACCCATCTGGTCCATGTGGATGAAGGGATCGATGAGCGATGGGCTCGTGCCCGCGAACGCACGGCGCACCGGAAACCCCTCACCCTCGAGCCCGTGCGGCGCCGTGGTCACGCTGATCACCGGCCGGATCGATGATGCGGCGGGATCCGGCTGGGGGATGTGCGGAAGGGCGGTGATGTCGTCGACGGTCACAGCCGGCATGTCGAAAACTCCTTAGAGCACCAGCGCTTTCACGGGCGCGATCACGTTGTCCAGATCCCAGCTCACGCCGGCGACGTCGATGTAGAGCTCGATCTCGTTGCCGTCCGGATCAAGGATGTACGCGCTGTGCGTCACGGTGTGATCGCTCGTGCCGACGATGCGCACACCGGAGTCCTGGCAGCGCCGGATCGCGGCGCGGAGCTCGTCGTCGGTGTCGCCGACCTTGAGCCCGAAGTGGTACAGACCGATGTGGCGCCCATGCGGCAGGGGCTGCGCGTCCTCGCCGACCTCGATGAGCAGCAGCTCGTGATGCGTGCGGCCGCTGCTGAAGAGCGCGACCGGGAGCCGCCCCAGCGTGCCGTCGCCCGATGGCTTGAGCTGCTTCCAGCCGAGCACGTCGCCGTAGAAGGACGCCGACCGCTCGATGTTGCGCACGTAGAGGACGATGTGCCCGAGTTCCTTGATCTCCATGCGACGAAGCTTACCCGGGGAGGTGTGAGCCAAACCCGCCCCGGTGTCCCGACCGCCGCACCGCACCGAACGCGGCCCCTGCGCGAGGATGGTGAGGTGCGCACGATGCGGTTGAGCGCCCAGCAGGTCGTCGGGACGATCTACGTGGTGGCGATGTTCATGACGATCATGGATTCGACGATCGTCTACGTCGCGCTCCCCGCCATCGCGCGGAATTTCGGGGTGAGCCCGGCGGCGACCGACGGGGTGGTGGTCGGCTATCTCGTGAGCCTCGCGGTGTGGATCCCCGCGTCCGGGTGGGTCGGAGACCGTTTCGGCACCAAGCGCACCTTCATCGCGGCGATCTCCCTCTTCACCGTCGCATCGGTGCTGTGCGGACTGTCCCAGTCGGTCCTCGAGCTGGTCGTCTTCAGGGTGCTCCAGGGGGTCGGCGGCGGCATGCTGACGCCGGTCGGGATGGCGATGCTGTACCGGGCGTTTCCGCCGGCCCAGCGCGCCCGTGTGGCCCGGCTCCTGGTGATCCCCACCGTCATGGCTCCGGCGCTCGGCCCGCTCGTCGGAGGCGCCCTCGTCGATCACCTCTCCTGGCGATGGGTGTTCTTCGTCAACGTGCCCATCGGGGTGGCGGCGATCACCTTCAGCGCCCTGCAGCTGACCGAGCACCGGGAGCGAGCCGGGGAACGTTTCGACCTCCCCGGTTTCGTGCTGGCGGCGCTGGGGTTCGGCCTCTTCCTCTACGCGCTCAGCGAGTTGGCGAGCCAGGGCTGGACGTCGCCGCTGATCATCGGAACGGCCATCGGAGGCGCCGTCCTCATCGGTGCGCTGATCTGGCTGGAGCTGCACGCCGACCAGCCGATGATCGATTTCAGGATCCTCCGCAACCGCCTCTTCGGCGTGTCCAACCTCGCCTCGCTCTTCGCCGCGGGCGGATTCCTGGGCCTCCTCTTCGTCGCGCCGATCTGGCTGCAGACGGGTCGCGGCCTCTCCGCGCTCGCGTCGGGCTCGAGCACCGCGCCGGAGGCGGTCGGCGTGCTCCTGTCCTCGCAGCTGGTCGGCCGCCTCTACCCGCGCATCGGGCCGCGACGCCTCGTCAGCGGAGGCCTCGTGGGGGTCACCGTCGCCACCGCCGCACTCGCGCTCGTGATGAACAGCGACCTCTGGGTCTTCCGCGGCGTGATGTTCGCGATCGGGGTGGGCTGGGCGTACGTGGTGATCCCGATGAACGCCGGCGTCTTCGCCCAGGTCTCGCCTCGGGACATGGGCCGCGCCGCCGCCCTCTACAACGCGCAGCGCCAGCTCGCGGCGGCCGTCGGCGTCGCCACGCTGGCGACGATCATCGGGTCTCAGACCGCGAGCGCCGGGCTCGCCGGGAACACGACCGTGTTCCGTATCGCCTTCCTCTCCGCGGCGGGGTTCACCCTTGCGGGCGCCATGATCGCGCTCGCCATCCGCGATCGCGACGCGGCCTCAACGATGCGACGAACTACCTCGAGCCCTGCCGCACCGGCGGCGTGACGGCGGAGGGAGCGCTACCCGGTCAGTGCGAGCAGGAGCGGGCTTCGCCGGCCGAGTCGGACGTCTGGAAGCTGTGGCCGCAGCCGCAGGTCCTGACGGCGTTGGGGTTGTGGATGGTGAACCCACCCCCCATCAGCTCATCGACGTAGTCGATCTCGGCGCCCTGGAGGTACTGCGAGGAGTACGCGTCGACGTAGACCTTGAGGCCGCCGCTCACGTCCACCACCTGGTCGTCCTCTCGCGGAGGATTCTCATCGAGCCCCATCCCGTAGGAGAAGCCGGAGCATCCGCCCGACTGGATGAAGACCCGCAGTCCGAGCTCTCGGTCGGCCGGCTGGTCGGCGATCAGGCCCATGAGCTGCTCGCGGGCCGTGTCGGAGATCGTGACGATCGACGGGGAGGTGATTGCCATGGTGCTCACATCATACGTCACACCCCCGTTCGCGAAACCTCGCCATCGCTCCGAGACCCGTCCGCGACCGGTGCTCGACTGTCCGGTTGCTCGCCGAGCAGCCCTCGGGCGTCAGGCTCGCCGGCGTGCATGCGGTTGGCGACCGCCCCGAGGAGGATGAACTCGGCGAGGAGGTAGAGCCAGCTCGCGAGGAGGAAGAAGCCCGCGACCACCGATCCGTACGTCGAGGCGTCGTGAGAAAAGCCCGTGTACACCGGCCACAGGAGGGTGAGCAGCTCCATCGCGGTCCCGGCGATGAGGACGCCGGGCCAGAGCTCACGCACCCGGTACGTGCGATTGGGCACGAGCCGGTAGACGGCGATCATGAACGCGAACCAGACCAGCAGCCCGGCGACCGGCTCGAAGAGAAACCCCAGGCCTGGCAACGCGATCAGGGAATTGATGCCGATCGTCGCGACCAGCACCGTGGGGAACACGATCGTCATCACCAATGCCATGCCGCGCTGTCGCAGGAAGCTGCGCTGCCGCGCGCCGATGACCATTCCGAGGGAGAACTCCATCGATGTGAAGAGGCTGCTCCCGCTCCACAGCAGCCCCAGGATCCCGACTCCTCCGAACAGCCCGGAGTAGTGACGGACGCCGTCGAACGCGGAGGTGATGTCGGCGCTCGCGTCCTTCGGGAAGAACGCGAGAATCGCCGTGAGCACCGTTTCCCTCGTGCTCTCGGACCGAGTCGCGAGCCCGAGGATGCCGAGCAGGCCGAGGATGAGGGGGAACATGCTCACGAAGGCGGTGAACGCCACGCCGGACGCGTAGTTCCCCGCCTGGCTGGAGCCGAAGGCCGCGATGAGGCGCCCCGGGTACGTCCGCATGAACCAGCCGGCGACGCGAGTGAGCAACCGGATCATCGCCTGCACATTGCCATGCGGTTCCGCGTTGCGCGGCACGCGGGCGGTGTTCTATGCGCCAGGGTCTGCGCTCGTCGCGCGTGCCGCCTCGGCCGCATATCGCGGCAGGTGCACGTCCTCGGATCCGGCGAACCGCATCGCACCTGCCACGAGGTGGTGTCCGGCCACCTCGTCGATGAGGCGCAGCATCTCCTTGCAGATCCGCCGGTAGCTCGGATGGCCCTGCGGTGAGGTGCGCAGCTCGATGAGGTGCATCGCCTCACGGGCGTTGAGCTTGATGAGGTAGCGCACCCGGTGACCCAGCGTCACGAGGTAGCCGGCCTGCTCGGGAAGGGAGCCCACGATCGCGCGGTACGCGTCCTCGGCCTGGTGCACGGCGTCGTGCCACGGTGCCGCGAGCCCCGCTTCGATGACTGCGTCGGGCACCTCGTAGCCGAGCGCCGGGGTCAGCTCCTGCCACTGCACGGTGAGCAGCCGGTGGCGTTGCAGATCGCGGAACGCGCCGTAGTCCGACACGACCTCGAACGTGTAATCGCAGTGCTCGAACCCGCGTCCCGGGCGGTGGCGGCGGTTGCCCCGCTCCCCGACCGCCGCGGCGAACAGCGCGGCGCGGCGTGACTCCGAGAGCGGTCGCACCGCGGCGAGGAGACGCTCCTCGGACGCGTGGGAATGCGCGAACAGCGCGGCGGCCATGATGCGCTCCTCGCCGTCGCGATCCCAGTCGACGAGCGTGACGCCGGGCGGGCCCCACTCCGCCTCGGGCGACAGGGCCTCGGCCTCGTTCGACAGCGCCGCGGCCGTGTCGCGCAGGTAGTCGGCCCAGACGCCGCCGCGGTCGGGACGGTCGAGGCGGGTCAGAAACTCGGGGATCACCACCTGCAGCTCGCGCTCGACGAGCTCCGCGTACCACCGCGCCTCCGGGAGCCGGTGCGCGCGCAGGCGGAGCACGAGCTGCTCGTACGCCTGGGGTGACGCGAACATGCCGACATTGCTGACCGTCCCTGCCGGGAGCAACCCGCGCATCAGATCGAGCGCGAGCGCGCGGATCGCCCGCTTGCGCGCGCTGTTGTCCGGCTCCGGGGGGAGCGTCTCGTCGAGATGCCTGCCGAGCGGCTCGCGCAGCTCGACGTACGTGTCGAAGAGCCGGTCCATCGCCCCGAGGTAGGTCGACGCGTGCGCCGACGACAGGATGTCGTGATCGCGGATGTAGCGGTAGTGGCCGTCGCGACGGTCCGTGTACGGGATGTACCGGGTCGACTGCTCCAGGTACGCGGCGAGCCGTCCCCATTCGATCGCCTTGGCGAGCGGCTGCGAGACCTGCTCGCACGCGAGATGCACGCCGCCCAGCTGCGCCACCGAGTCATCCCCGTACTCGGCGAGGACGCGGCCGAAGAGATCCGACGCGCGGGCACGCCCGGCCTCCGGCGCCGCGTCTCCACCGCCGGCGCCGTCGACGAGGAACTCGTCGAGCAGCAGGCGGCGCAGGCTCTTCGAGCTCCGGCTGTACCGGGCGAAGAGCGCTGCCGCGGTCACCTGCGGCAGGTTGGTGAGCGCGAACACGGGGCGATCCAGGTTCGTGACGTGCGGCTCGAGGAGGCGGCGTTCCTCGTCCGAGAACGCTTCGACGTGGTAGTCGGCTGGCATCGATCGCGACTCTACGGATACCCGCGCCGGACCATCGCCGCCGTGGAGCCGTTCGCGGTCTCGTCTACAATCCCCGCCCAATGGCCGGCGCCGCCGTCCCGACCCCCCGCTTCCTTGCCGACGTCTACGAGGCGGCAAGCGAGTGCAACAAGTGCTCGCTCTGCCAGGCCACCTGCCCCGCGTACGCCGTCAACCCGGTCGAGTGGGAGACGGCGCGCGGACGCGTCGCGCTCATCAGGGACGCGATCGAGGGCCGGCTCGAGCTGCGCGACATCGCCGACGGCCCGCTCTCGACCTGCCTCACGTGCGACAACTGCGTCGCCGCCTGCGCCCCAAGGGTGCCGACCGGACACATCGTCAGCCGCGCCCGCCAGGAGCTCCACGCACAGAACGGATACCCGTGGGCCCAGTCGTTCGCGCTGCGCACCGTGCTCCCCCGCCCCGGCGTCCTCCGGGCGCTGCACGGGTTCGGGCGATTCACGCAGCGGACCGGCCTCTTCGGTCTCGCCCGCCGCACCGGCCTGCTCTCATGGCTCGGAACTCTCGGGGCGCTCGCCGAGCTCAGCGGTCCGCCGCCCGAACGCACGGCGTACCAGCGCGCCGGCGATCTCCCTGCGCCCGCCGAACCGGTGCGCGGCAGTGTCGCGATGCTCGTCTGCTGCTACTCGAACCTCACCGCGCCCGAGGCGACCGACGCCACGATGCGGGTGCTGCTCGCGTCCGGCTATGCGGTGACCGTGCCGGTGCTCGGCTGCAGCGGGCTCCCCGCCCGGACGCTGGGCGACCGTGACGCGATGATCGACATGGCCGTCAGGAACAGCGCGGCGATGGCGTCGCTCGACGTCGACGCGTACATCGGTGACAGTTCGTCGTGCACCGAGCACTACCGCGAGTACGGCGGCATCGCCGGCGACGACCGGCAGGTGGGCGCGCGAGCCCACGACATCGCCGATCACACGGCGCTGGCGAGCGACTTCCTCGATCGCAACGGTGTTCGCGGCGACCTCGGTCCGCTGCGCTGGCGCGTCACCATCGACGAGCCCTGCTCGCTGCCGATCGACGGGCCGGAGCGCGGTGCGATGCGCCGCCTGCTCGGCCAGATCCCGCATCTCGACGTCGTGCCGCTGCAGGAGCGCGCGATGTGCTGCGGCGGCGCCGGAACGTATTTCGCCCGTCAGCCGGAGCGCAGCGAGGCGATCCTCCGGCGCAAGTTCGACAACATCCGCGCGAGCGGCGCGGAGATCGTGGTCACCGAGAATATCTCGTGCCTCCTCCAGCTCCGCGCCGGGGCTGCGCGCTACGCGCCTGACGTCAAGGTCATGCACGTGATGGAGGTCATGCTCGCATCGCTGCAGGCGGCCGAGCGGCGCCGCGCGGTGCTCGCCGGCTGAGGCGTCGGCCTACCCGAGGGCGGACAGCGTCTCGTCGATGTCCATGGCGATGCACGTGAACGACGGCACGTCGCGCACCGTGTGCGTCGACGCCTCGCTGCCCCGCATCTCGTGGACGAGGTCGAGGAAATCCGCGACCGAGTCGCTTTCGAAGGCCACGACGAACTCCTGATCGTCGAGGCCGAACGAGTACGTCGTGTTGATCTTCACGCCGGGGTACTGGTGGCCCATCGCGATGTGCTCGCTCATCTGCCGCTGCCGCTCCTCGGCGCTCAGCCGGTACCAGGCGCGCGTCTTCACGAACGGGTACACGAAGAGATAGCGGCGTCCGGTCGGCGCGATCACGAGCCGGTTGCTCCGGCCCTCCTGGTTCGCGTGACGGTGCTTCTCGACGTACATGCTCTGCTTGGTCATCGAGAAGTAGCTGTACGGCGCGTCGAGATAGGCGGCCAGACGGGTGTGGTTGAGACGTGCCGAGAACTCATGGAGGTCGTCGACGCGCTCGCTCACGAGCCAGAGCAGGAAATCGGCGTCACCGCGGGTGCCGACGAGGCTGTACGAGCGGATCAGCACGCCGTCGCGATCGCCGATCTCGCGCACGAGCGCAGCCACCTCCTCGCGATCGGCCGCGCGCTCCGTGGCGGATCGAAGCCGCCACTCCGGACGCACGCGATAGAACGAGAAGCGGATGTGCTGGCGGGCGGTCGGGACCTGTGCGGTCGCGTCGCGAACCTTCGCCGGGGCGGTCACCTCGGGCATGACGCCTCCATCCTAGCCCAGCCGCGAACACGGCCGGGTCGGGTGCTCACGGGGTCCGGTGCGCCTCGGCGAGCGCCCGCTTGCGGACCAGGCGCTGCTCCCTGCGCACCCGCGCCTCCGCCTGCCGCTGGTGGTCCTCGTCGGTGACGGCGATCACCGGCGCGACCTCGGCCGGCTTGCCGTCGTGATCCAGCCCGACATAGACGAGATGGGCGCTGGCGACATGGAGCCGCTCGCCGGACGGGATCCGTTCGACGTCGACACGCACACCGATCTCCATCGAGGTCCGGTGCGCATCGTTCACGCGAGCGCGCACGGTGAGGAGGTCACCGATGTACACGGGTGCGAGGAAGCTCATCTCGTCCATGGCGGCGGTGACCACCCGTCTCCGCGAGTGCTTGATCGCCGCGATGCCGGCGGCGGTGTCCACCAGCCGCATGATGGTCCCGCCGTGCACGTACCCCGAGTTGTTCGCGTGCTCGATCTCCATGACCACCGACAGCAGGGTCGCCAGAGTCCGCTGCCTTCCGCGGCGTGAGGTCGGGACTCCGCTCGAAGCCGCCGCGCTCGTCGCGCGACCGGATGAATGGCTGCATCAGCCGAGCACGTCGAGGGTCGCGCGCACCAGCGTCTCCACGCCGATCGGGAGCGCTGCCTCGTCGATGTCGAAGTACGCGCTGTGGTGCGGTGGCACCGGACCCCGTTCCGGATGGCCGGCGCCGACGAGGAAGTAGCAGCCCGGCGCGCGCTCGAGGAAGCACGCGATGTCGTCCCCGACGGTGATGGGCACGGCGAGGTCGACGTGGTCGTCACCCACGGTCGCGGCCGCAGCACGCCGCACCAGCTCGGCGGTGTCCGCGTCGCACACCACGGGCGGGCAGCCGGCAGTGTGCTCGAAGGTGGCCTCCGCACCGTTGCCCGCGGCCACCGCCGACGCGACCTCCGCAACCCGCCTGAGCAGCCGCGCGCGCTCCGTCGCGTCGAGCGAGCGAGTCGTGCCGAGCAGCTCGGCCGAGTCGGCGATGACGTTGAAAGCGGTGCCGGCGGTGACCCGTCCGATGGTGATGACCGCCGGCGAGAACGGCGACGTCTCGCGACTGATGATCGTCTGGATCGCGAGGATCACCTGCGCGGTCGTCACCACGGGGTCGATCGCGGTGTGCGGCATGCCGCCGTGCCCGCCTCGCCCTGCGATCGTGACCCGGAAGCTGTCGGCACTGCCAAAGATAACGCCAGACTTGACTGCAACTCTTCCGGTCTCGAGCGGCGCCCACAGGTGGATGCCGAGCACGCGATCGACGCCCTCGGCGGCGCCCGCGTCGATCATCGGCCCAGCACCGCTCGCCGTCTCCTCGGCGGGCTGGAAGCAGAGTCGCAACCGGCCTGACCAGCTGTCCCGCAACGCCACCAGCGCCGTGGCGGCGCCGAGGGTCATCGCCATGTGCCCGTCGTGACCGCACGCGTGCATGACGCCCGGGGTCTCGGAGGTGGCCACGCGGCCATCGCCACGCTCGAGCACGGGCAGCGCATCCATGTCGGCACGCAGCATCAGCATCGGTCCCGGCCGGCCGCTGTCGAGGTCGGCGACGACCCCGGTGCCACCGATGCCGGTGCGGACGGTGAAGCCGAGGTCGCTGCTCCGCCGTGCGAGCACCGCCGCGGTGTCATGTTCCTGCTCGGACAGCTCGGGATGGCGGTGCAGCGCGCGCCTGGTTTCGATGACCGACTCGCGAGTGCGGTCGACCTCGGCGCGGAGGCGTCCCTCGAGGTCGGTGGCGACGCTGCTCACGACAGGCCGGAAAGACGCAACGCGACCACCTGGAGGGTGCCGTTGTTGATCACGCGGGTTGCCCCGGAAGCCAGCGCCCGCCTGCGCACGTCACGCTCCTCGTGACCGCAGAACCCGACGATGTCGAGCCCGGGGCGTTCGCGCCTCAGCCGGCTGATGAGCGCGAGCCGTGCGTCGATGGCGGCGTTGAGGTCGACGAAGACGGTGTCCACCGCCGGGACCGCATCACCGGCGACGACGGCCGCGGTGCCGCCCGCCCGGCGCATGGTGGTGGTGAGCTGGCTCGCGAACATCAGGTCATCGCTGACCAGCGCGATCGCTCCCGGTGACGCCATGGCCACCATCATAGGTGCGCGACCATCCTGCCCTCGGGCAGACTGCGCGGGCGGCACCAGGATCAGCGAACGAAGGAGCGTCAGCAGATGGAGATCGGAAGCGTGGGGATCATCGGCGCCGGGCTGATGGGCTCGGGGATCGCCGAGGTGTGCGCGCGCAACGGGATCCGCACCCTCGTCACCGAGGCAGGGCCCGCGGAGCTCGCGGCAGGACAGCGACGGGTCAACACCTCGCTCGAGCGCGGCAGGAAGACGGGCAAGCTCAGTGACGAGGACGTCGAGCGCGTGAGCGGGTTGCTCACCTTCACCACCCGGCTCGAGGACTTCGCGGAATGCGACTTCTGCGTCGAGGCGATCGTCGAGCAGCTCCCGGCGAAGAAGACGCTCTTCGAGAAGCTCGACCACATCGTCGCGGAAGACGCCATCCTGGCGACCAACACCTCGGCGCTCCCGATCATCGAGATCGCACGTGCGACGCGACGGCCCGATCGGGTCATCGGCACCCACTTCTTCAACCCGGCGCCGGTGATGAAGCTCCTCGAGGTGGTGCGGAGCATCGCCACGAGCGAGGCGACACTCGACGACACGCGCGTCCTCGGGGAGCGGCTGGGCAAGCGGATCATCGTCGCCCAGGATCGCGGCGGGTTCATCGTCAACCTGCTGCTCATCCCCTTCCTGACGCACGCGGCCCGTCTCTACGAGTTGGGTTTCGCGAGCCGCGAGGACATCGACGAGGGGATGCGGCTGGGATGCGGCCACCCGATGGGACCGCTGCAGCTGCTCGATTACATCGGTCTTGACACGGCGCTCCTCGTCTGCGAGTTGCTGTACGAGGAGTACGCGAACAGCGATTACGCCCCACCCCCGCTCCTCCGGAGGATGGTCGCGGCCGGGTATCTCGGGAAGAAGAGCGGACGGGGGTTCTACGAGTACTGACACACCGGCTGCGCCGGTGTGTTAATCCAGATCGATTCCACCCGTGGCTGTTCATTCAGCGACGCTACGTACTCATACGGGCCCGATACCGGTTCGGCGGTAAGGTCCGTCCGGCGTTGGCCGGCCGGCCTGGGGTCAGTTCGGCCGGTCTCCCGGCACGGGGAGCGGCGGCTTGCGCTCCTCGACGTGGAGGTTGACCGCGCCGATCCTCCGTCCCTCGGTCCAGAACTCCGCCGTGTAGGTGCCCGGCTCGCCGAACATGGGCTGGAGGACGGTCACGGTGGAGATGCTCACCTCCTGTCCCGGGACGAGCGTCGCGCCCGCGGTCTGGAACTGGAGGTTCGCCGGGGGGATCACGAGCTTCCCCTGCGCGTCGACGAGGCGCACCTCGACCTGATGGGACTGCCCGAGGTCGGCGGCGGCGAATCGGAACCCGGCCACCACCGCGAACGCCGCGCGCCCGGGCAGCTGCGCCATCGAGAGCGTGCTGAAGCCGCCGCCGAGCACGTACACCTTGCCGTCAGGAGGGACGACCGCGCCGTCGGCGAAGAACGCGAAGCTGAGATCCACACCGAGAGCTTGTCATGCCGGCCCCGGGACGCATCCGCGCCCGGGTGGGCGACCATTGAGCCTGATGACCGAACCCGGCGCGCATCGGAACCTCCATGTCTTCGTCTGCACCACCGTCGGCCGCCACCACTGCGGGGGCCAGGGGTCCGAACACGTGCTGCAGCGGCTCCGCGATGAGGTCGAGCGCCAGGAGCTCACCTGGGTGCGCACCACGAGGATGGGCTGCAACCAGCAGCACCACCAGGGACCGATCCTGATCGTCTACCCGGACGGGGTGTGGTACGGGCACCTCCGCGTCGAGGACGTCGACGAGATCATCACCGAGCACCTCGTCGGCGGCCGGCCCGTGGAGCGGCTGCGGATCGTGCCCGACGGGCCGTGGTCGGCCACCTCCCTCACCTGACCCGGACCCGGGGAGTAGGGTGATGGTTGAGACATCGAAATCACCCTGGAGGTCGAACGCAATGGCCTACCTTCGAGGGCTGGTGCACGGCGCGGCGCTGGGAACCGTGATCGGCCTCTGCATAGCGCCCCAGACCGGCGACCGGACACGGGCACAGCTCCGAGCGGCGGGACTGGCGGCCCGAAGCGGCGCGATCGCGACCACCAGGGCGATGCGGAAAGCCGCGCCCATGGCGGGCGGCGCCGTGCACGTCGTCGCGCGCGGCCGGCATCGGAGCGACGCAGCCGTCAACGGCGCCGGAGCCGCCCAGGGCATTCCCGTCTAACCGCGCCTTCGTGGGCGCGACCTCAGGAGGTTGTCGCCCGCTCGGGTTGGTTGCCGCCGAGGCCGCAGAGCACGCCGAGCGCCCCGGCGATGCTGTCGAAGATGTTGACCGGCAGCGTGAAGTGCAGCCCTGCGATGCTGCGCGTCCCCGCAAGCGTGTCGGTATTGGCGAACCCGAGGACGGCGAGCAGGATCAGCACGACCCCGGCGGTGAGCACGATCTCCGCCGAGATGGTGTCGCCGGCTCGGAATCCCGCGAACCCGAGCGCGGCCGCGATCACCAGGTTGAGGATGTCGCGGACGTAGGTGAGGTGGAGCGTGACGTCCCCCAGGTTGCCGCCGGGTTGGTGGTGCACAAAGCGCCCGGCGTCGCCGGTCAGGAGACCGCCGATCCCGAACGCGAGGAACACCACGGCGCCGAACTGCGCGTACAGACGTGCCATCGAGGTCAGACGTTACCCGATGGCTGCGGCAGCCAGCGAGCGGCGACGATCGTCACGTTGTCAGTGCCTCCGCCCGCGAGCGCCGCGTCGCATGCGCGGGTCAGCGCGACCCCCAGCGGGTCGGGCGCCGCGATGATCCCGGCCAGCACCGCATCGGCAAGTGGCTCCCACAATCCGTCCGAGCACAGCAGCAGGACATCACCGGGGAGCGCGTCGACCTCGAAGACATCCGCCTCGACCGGATCGCCAAGCACGGCGCGCTCGATGAGGTTGCGCCTGGGGTGATGCCGGGCCTCCTCGGGCGCCAGCGCACCGGCCCTGACCTGGCCCGCGGCCCACGAATGATCCTCGGTCAGCTGCGTCGCGGCGCCGCCGCGGATGAGATACCCGCGGCTGTCGCCCACGTTGGCGACCGACGCGTGGGAGCCGCTGATCACGGCGAGCACCAGCGTCGTTCCGGGGTTTCCCCCGATCGCCTGCCGAACCCTCCCCACGGAGTGGTTCGCCTCGTCGACGGCATGCCGGAGCAGCGCCGGCCCATCGCTTCCATCAGCGGCCAGAACATCCATGGCGGCGCTCACGGCCGCTTCAGCGGCCTCAAGACCGCCACTGTGGCCACCCATGCCGTCGCCGAGCGCGAGGACCGCGGACATGCGGTCCGGGAGGAGCTTCGCGTCCCACACGTCCTGGTTCTGGGTGCGCACGGGTCCCCGATCGGTGATCCCCGCGATCTCGAGCCGTCCGGCGCCATCGGGAATGGACCGCACCGTGCGGTCTTCGGTCAATTCCCCACTCCGGCTTCAGCTGCCGCCGAGTGGCCGAGCAGGCGCTGCACCACCTCGTCCGCGACGGCCACGGGGTCGAGACACTGGATCGTCTCCATGCCGAGCTCGCTCGCCGCCTCGACGTTGCAGAGCAGGTCGTCGATGAAGAGGCAGCGCTCCGGAGCGACGCCGAGACGCGTGCACGTGAGGCGGTAGATCTCCGGATCGGGCTTGCGGAGCCCCACCTTCGACGAGTTGATGACGACGTCGAACAGCTCGTCGACCGGGATGAGGTCGCGCCACATCGCCTCCCCGTCGCGCGAGATGTTGGTCAGCAACGCGGTCCTGTACCCGGCGCCGCGCACCTGGTAGACGGCGTCCACCATCGCGCTGCACGCGACCATGCCGCGTCCGAACACGACCTGCTGCGCGACGCGGGGATCGACCGGCTCGTTGCCCGCCTCGACATACCGCGCGCACATGCGGTCGAAGAACTCGTCGTCGGAGATCTTGCCGGTCTCGAGGAGATGCAGATCGTGGGCCCCGGTCGGCAGGTGGTAATGGTCGCGAAACTCGCCGAGGAAGAAGGCGACGACGCCGAAGTACTCGGGTGGCACGTGGCTGTGGTCGCGGAACAGTGGCTCGGTCATCACGCCGCCGAGATCGAAGATCACGCCGTCGATGTCGCGAAGGGTCTGCTTCGGGTCGGTGGTCGCTTGCTCTTCTCCCATCGGCTCCATTGTGACGAAGCATGCCAAGATGGCCGGTCATGGCGCTGTTTCTCAGCAGGCGCGACGTCGAGGGACTCCTCGCGCCGGCGGCGATGCTCGACGCGCTCGACGCGGGATTCCGCTCGTACTCCACCGGCAGCGCGTCGGTGCCGCCGAGGACCGCTGCACGCACGCCGTCGGGCCTGCTCGGCGCCATGCCCGGCTGGGTCGCGGGTGGCGGGTTCGTTGTCAAGGCCGTGACCGTCTTCTCCGGCAACGCCGAACAGGGGCTGCCATCGCATCAGGGCGTCATCACGCTCTTCGACGAGCGGGATGGCGCCCTGCTGTGCGTGATGGACGCGGAGCACATCACCGCGATGCGCACGGGTGGCGGCGCTGCCATATCGGTGCGCGCGCTCGCGCGTGGCGATGCGAAGACACTCGCGATTCTCGGGGCCGGCGTGCAGGGCCACGCGCATCTGGCAACCGTGCCGTTGACGCGGGATTTCACTGAAATCCGCGTGAGCTCGCGCAATCGGGAGCGGGCACAGGCGCTTGCGGCGCTCGACCCGCGCTGTGTCGCCGTCGCGGGGTTCGAGGACGCGATCCGAGGCGCCGATGTCGTGTGCTGCTGCACCGACACGCGCGAGCCGGTCACGCGGTTCGAATGGATCTCGCCCGGCACGCACGTCACGTCCGTCGGTGGAACGTTCGGGCCCGAGCTCGACGCCGAGACGGTGCAGCGCGCCAGCGTCTTCGTGGAGTGGAAGGGCGCGGCCGAGAGCCCGCCTCCTGCGGGCGCCCACGAGCTGCAGGGCCGCGACCCCGGCACGATCGAGGAGCTGGGTGCGGTGCTCGCGGGCCTCAGGCCGGGGCGGCAGAGCGCCGGCGAGATCACGGTGTACAAGTCCACGGGCAGCGCCTTCGAGGATGCGGTGACCGCACGCCTCGTCTATGACGCCGCGGTGGCCGCGGGGGCCGGCACCGCCGTCGACCTGTGACCCGCCTCGAGCGGCTCGACGCCGCGCAGATCGAGGACGCCGTACGGCGGGTCGCGCCGCATATCCGGCATACGCCGTTCGTGCCACACACCCGCGGCGGCTGGCTCAAGCTCGAGTCGCTGCAACCCACAGGGAGCTTCAAGGTGCGTGGCTTCTTCGCCGCCGCCCTGGCGCTCGACCGCGACCGCGTCGCGCGCGGGCTCCTGACCGTGAGCGCCGGCAACGCCGCCCTCGCGTGCGCCTTCGTCGCCCACGAGCTGCGGGTTCCGTGCCGCGTCGTGATGGACGATGCCGCGCCGGCGATCAAGGTCGACGGCGTCCGGGCCCTCGGCGCGGAGGCGGTGTTGATGCCGCGGGAGCGCCTCCACGAGTGGGTCGCCGGCCGCGCCTGGGAATCGGATCCCGAGGTGTTCATCCACCCGTTCGCCGACGACGCCGTCATCACCGGCCACGCCACGATCGTCCCCGAGATCCTCGCGGACTGTCCCGATGTCGATCGCGTGCTCGTCCCGGTCGGCGGTGGGGGCCTGATCACCGGGATCGCCTGGGGTTTCGCGGCCCTCAAGCCCGGGGTCCGCGTGGTCGGCGTGCAGTCCGACGGCTACCCGAGCTGGCCCCGGGCGTTCGCCGCGGGCGGCGCCGTCTCGCTGACTCCGAGCACCATCGCGGAGGGCACCACCGCACCCTTCGACCCGCTGATGTTCGAGCGGCTGCGGCAGGCCATCGGCGAATGGATCGTGGTCCCCGAGACCGAGCTGCGACGCGCGGTCGCCCGCCTGGCGCGGGAGGCGAAGGTCGTCGCCGAAGGAGCCGGTGCGCTCGCGTTCGCCGCGATGGCTGCCGAGGCACCCAGCGAGCGCACCGTCGCGATCCTCAGCGGCGGCAACATCGACGCCTCGCGACTCGCGACACTCCTGACCGAGTGACCCCGGCCGGCAACCCGGCGATGTCCCGGGCCGCACGATCCGCGGTGGAAGCAATCCGCTGAGCCTGTCAGGCTCGGCGCCGATCCCGGCTTCCAGCCCCGGTCAGGAGCCCCCGGAGACTGCGACCGGCGGGCCTCCGAATCCGGACTGTGGTCGCTGCGCCGGAGCGCCGAGCCCGGGCTGGGTCACCGCGGGCAGGGCGGTCGCGACGGGATCCGGCTGGGAGGCCGGAGGCGTGACGACGGGTGCGCTCTGTCCCGGGATCGTCGTCGCGGCCACCAGGGTGAGCATCGCCGTGAGCCCAGCCGCGCCGAACGCCGCGTAAACGACGAGACGCCGCCTCAGCACGAGGCTGACGTCGCGCCGGAGACGCGCCGAGTCCATGTGGTGGGGCCCAACCATGCGAGAACAGGGTATCGCCGCCGCCTTGCGGAATCGTGATGCCGGAGGCTGGGCCGGCTCGACCGACTGTCCGCTCGGTGTCCGCCACTGTCACGGACAGTCTGCGCTGTGGTGCGGCCGGTGAAGTCTCAGCTCGTGGTCCTCGCGGCCGGACTCTGCCTGGCGGCGCTCGCTCCGCTCGCGCAAGTTCATGCCAATGATGGACTCAACGCTGGCGGCGGGACCGCTCCGGGCCCGTCCAGCGATGGCAGCGCCGCCATCACGCACGGCAAGCTCGTGGCCGGCGCCGGCGGAACGTATCTCCCGATCACGCCGAACGACCTCGTCCCCACCGGACCGGACGGCCGCAGCCCGCTCGACGTCCCACCTCCGGCGCCCAACCCGCAGGGAATGTCCTGCCCGGCGGTGCACGTGCTCCACCTCGGCCCCGGCGCACCCGGCCCGGTCGGCGGCATCCTCGAGTTTCTCGTGATCCACCCGCATTTCACGAAGAACGCCGCCGGCGGCTATGACGGCTCCGACCCGTCATTCGGCTACGAAGTGGCGAACGCGATCCCGCCAGGGGGTGACCCGACCGCCACCGGGCCGGGCAGCGCCGCCACCGCAGCCAACATCGCCGGCCAGGTGATCAGCGTCACCGCGTACCTCCACGTGCTCGGCACCTGGGTCGATGCGCGGCCGGTGCCGCCCTACGGCGGGAGCTGCCAGGGGGCGCAGTTCACCTTCGGCGCACCGCTCATCGCGGGCGAAGCGCCGGCGCCGGCGCCGCCGCAGTCGGTCCTGCAGACCCCGCCGTTTCCCACCGGCCCGACGCTCGTCGCGCGCCTCTCCCAGTCGTGGACGATCGGCAGCGTCGAGACGCTGCCCGGATCGGACCAGACGTCGCGGACCTTCGTCCACATCCCGACCTGCGTCTGGACGCTGTCCACCGTCCCCGCGGCACCGGAGCCCTTCCACGCGCTCACCGAGACGATCGATGGCGGCTATGTCGTCTTCCTGCTCTACGACGTCGTCGTCACGCCCGGACCGGTGACGTGGGCGTGGGGAGACGGGCTCAGCACGATCGCCCCCGGACCGGTCGAGGCCGGACCCGCGAGGGTCCCCGGCTACGATCCCTCGACGCAGCGCTGGACCGACCCCTGCGCGGTGAGCCACGCATACGGGTCGGTGTCCGCCGGCGAGACCATCACCGCGGCTGAGACGTTCACGATGACGATCACCGTGAGCTGGAGCGACGGTGTCACCGTCCACACGGAGCCGGTGCCCTGCGATCCGGTCACCGGCGGCGCCTGCCGGTTGAGCATCGGAGCGGCGCAGGGATGGCAGAGCGGGCCGCACCCCGTGGATCAGATCGAACCGGTTCCCTTCAGCCCGCCGAGCCCCACACCCTGAGCCGGTGCCGGCCGGTCAGGTGCCGCGCAGCGAGCTGCCCGTCATCTCGGGGGGCACGGGCAACCCCATGGCATCCAGCACCGTCGGCGCGATATCGCGCAACCCGCCGCCGCTGCGCAGCGATCCCGACCCCGCGCCGCAGATGACCACCGGGACCGGGCTCGTCGTGTGCGCAGTGAGGATCGACCCGTCCCGGCGATCGATCTTGTACTCGGCGTTGCCGTGGTCGGCGGTGATGAGCAGTCCGCCACCGGCGTCGTCGACCGCGCGCGCGATGCGCCCAAGGCAGGTGTCAACGCATTCGACCGCGCGCACCGTCGCGTCGAAGACGCCGGTGTGCCCGACCATGTCGGCATTGGCGAAGTTGGCGACGATCAGCGCGTCGTTGCCCGCTTCGACATGAGCGATCACCGCATCCGCGACCCCCGCCGCGCTCATCTCCGGCACGGTGTCGTACGTCGCCGCGCGCGGCGACGGCACCAGCAGACGCTCCTCGCCTTCGAACGTGCGCTCACGCCCGCCGTTGATGAAGTACGTGACGTGCGCGTACTTCTCGGTCTCGGCGACGTGGAACTGACGCAGCCCCGCCAGGCTCACCTCCTCCGCAAGCGTGTGGACGACATCCTCGCGGGGGAACGCGACCTCGGCGCGCAGGTCTCGTTCGTACTCGGTGAAGGTCGCGAGCTCCACGCCGCGCAGGACACGCGAGCGCGCAAACCCGTTGAAATCGGCGTCGACCAGCGCGTGGCTCATCTCCCGCGCGCGGTCCGGGCGGAAGTTGAAGAAGACGATGGAGTCGCCGTCGTCGATGCGCACCCGGGCGCCTCCATGAAGGATCGAGGCGGGGACGACGAACTCGTCGGTCACGCCTTCCGCGTACTGCCCCTCGATGTACGCCACGGCGTCGTGCGCGGTGCTCCCGCCGGTCCCGGCGATGACGTCGTACGCGCGCTCGACCCGATCCCACCGCTTGTCCCGGTCCATGCCGTAATACCTGCCGCCGACCGATGCGACCGCACCGACGCCGGCGCGCTCGAGATCGTCGAGGAACCTCCCCACGAAGCCCGCTGCGCTGGTTGGTGGTTCATCACGACCGTCGAGAAACGCGTGAAACCACACCGAGGTCAGACCCCGGCGGCGCGCCAGCTCGGCGAGCGCGACCGCGTGATCCTGGTGACTGTGGACGCCCCCCGGGGAGATGAGACCGAGGCAGTGCAGCGCACCACCGCCATCACGGGCGCGATCGACCAGCGAGCACAGGGCGGGGTTGTCGAAGAACGTCCCGTCCGCGATCGCGCGGGTGATGCGCGAGAGCGGCTGCAGCACAAGCCGTCCGGCGCCGATGGTGAGATGACCCACCTCCGAGTTGCCCTGCTGACCCGGTGGGAGGCCCACCGCCTCACCGCTCGCCTCCACGAGCGTGTGCGGCCAGCGCGCCTCGAGCGCATCGAGCTCGGGGGTCCGGGCGGCGGCGATCGCGTTGCCGAACGGGTCGTCGGTGTATCCCCACCCGTCGCACACGACGAGGACGAACGGCCGCACACCGCTCATCTCGAGCTGATGCGCCGGCTCACAGGCGCGCGGCCGGTGTCTCCACGGCTGCCGTGACGATCGCGGCGAACTCCGGGGCACGCAGGCTCACGCCGCCGACGAGCGCGCCGTCGATATCGGGCTCCGCAAAGAGCGACGCCGCGTTCGCCGGCGTCACGCTGCCGCCGTAGAGCACCCGCGGCGCGGCGGGCATCGTCGAGAGGAGGTGCGCCTTGATGTGCGACGTGACCTCCTGCGCCTGCGCGGGAGTCGCGGTCCGGCCCGTGCCGATCGCCCACACCGGTTCGTACGCGATCACGTACGAGCCGCCGGCCGGCGGCTCGGGCAGCCCCGCGAAGACCGCGTCGAGCTGGCGGTCGACCACCGCAAACGTCTGCCCGGCATCGCGTTCGTCACCGGTCTCCCCCACCGCCAGGATGACCCGCAGGCCGTGACCGATCGCTGCCGCGAACTTCCGGCCGACCTCGTCGTCACGCTCACCAAAGATATGGCGGCGCTCCGAGTGGCCGACGAGCGCCAGGTCGCAGAGGCCGGCCAGCATGAGCGGCGAGATCTCACCGGTATAGGCGCCGGACTCCTCCCAGAACACGTCCTGCGCGCCGAGCAGCACCTCCGATCCCTCGAGCGCGGATCGCACCGCCCAGAGATGGGTGAACGGCGGCAGCACCGCCACCTCGACGCCGCGCGCGGGCTCGACCGCGGCACGCACCGCGCGGGCCAGGGCCACGCCCTCGTCGACGGTCGTGTTCATCTTCCAGTTCCCCGCCACCATGAACGGGGAACCGGCCGATCCCATGGATCCGCCGGTCAACGGCGCGCGACCTCGCGGTCGCGCAAGGCTGCCACGCCGGGGAGGACCCGGCCCTCGAGGAACTCGATGGTCGCGCCGCCGCCGGTGCTGATAAAGCCGATCTTGTCAGCAACTCCGGCCTTCTGGACGGCTGCCGCGAGGTCACCGCCGCCGATGACCGACGTCGCTTTCGACGCCCCGACCGCGAGGGCCACCTCGCGTGTTCCCGCGGCGAACGCCGGGATCTCGTAGATGCCGAGCGGGCCGTTCCAGATGATCGTGCCGGCGCTCGCGCAGTCGGCGGTGATGCTCGCCACCGTGTCGGGACCCGCGTCGACGACCATCCACCCGTCGGGGATGGCCTTCCAGGCGACCACCTGTGTCGGCGCGCCGTCGACGGCCTGCTCGGCGATCACCGCGTCGACCGGCAGCCGGAGGTCGGCCCGCCGTCCCGGCGCCGCGTCGAGCAGCCGCTTCGCGGTCGCGACGTGCTCCTCCTCCACCAGCGAGGTGCCCGTGCTCTCACCGAGCGCCCGGTAGAACGTGCACGCCATGGCACCCGCCACCCAGAGCACGTCGACGCGGTCGAGGAGGTGATCGAGCACGCCGACCTTGGTGGAGATCTTCGCGCCGCCGACGATCGCCACGACCGGCGCCCGCGCGTCATCGAGCACTCCGCCGAGCATCTCGAGCTCGCGGGCCATCAGCTTTCCCGCCACCGCCGGCAGGAGATGCGCGACGCCCTCCGTCGACGCGTGCGCGCGGTGCGCGGTGCCGAAGGCGTCGTTCACGTAGACGTCCCCGAAGGCCGCGAGCTGCGCGGCGAACGCCGGGTCGTTGGCCTCCTCGCCAGGCTCGAACCGCACGTTCTCGAGCATGCCGACGTCGCCGTCGCGCAGCGACGCCACCATGCTCTGGGCGCTGTCACCGACGACGTCGGAGGCGAGCCGGACATCCGCGCCGAGCAGCTCGCTCAGCCTGGCGGCCACGGGGCCGAGACGGGCGCCGTCGTCGATCCGCCCCTTGGGCCGGCCGAGGTGGGTCACCACGATCACGCGCGCGCTGCGCGAGCGCAGCGCCTCGATGGTCGGGATCGCGGCCCTGATCCTGCGATCGTCGACGATGCTGCCGTCGCGCATCGGCACGTTGAGGTCCTCGCGGAGGAGGACCCGCTTTCCGTGGACGTCGATGTCGTCGATGGTCGCCTTGGTCAGCGTTCCCATCGATCCACCTAGAGTCGCGACACGATCAGATCGACCAGGTCGACGACGCGGCAGGAGTAGCCCCACTCGTTGTCGTACCAGGACAGCACCTTCACGGTGTGATCGCCGAGCGCCATCGTCAGCGGCGCATCGAGGATCGACGAGTGCGAGTCGTGGAGGAAGTCCATCGAGACGAGCGGCTCGTCGCTCACCGCGAGGATGCCTTCCAGCTTTCCGCTCGCCGCTTCACGCATCTCCGCGTTCACGTCCTCGGCGGTCGCGCTCCGCGTGAGGGTCGCGGTGAGGTCCACGAGGCTCACGTCGGGAGTCGGCACGCGCAGCGCCATGCCGTTGAACTTGCCGGCGAGCTCGGGGAGCACGAGCGACACCGCCTTGGCGGCGCCGGTCGTGGTCGGGATGATCGACAGCGCGGCCGCGCGCCCGCGCCGCTTGTCCTTGTGGGGCGCGTCGAGGATGACCTGGTCCTTGGTGTAGGCGTGCACCGTCGTCATGAACCCGGTCTCGATGCCGAACGCGTCGTTGAGCACCTTCGCGACCGGGGCGAGGCAGTTGGTCGTGCACGAGGCATTCGAGATGATGTGGTGCTCGGCGGGGTTGTACGCGGAGTCGTTCACACCGATGCAGACGGTGATGTCCTCGTGCTTCGCCGGGGCCGTGATCACGACCTTGCGCGCGCCGGCCTCGAGGTGACCTCTCGCCTTCTCACCGTCGTTGAAGAGCCCCGTGGACTCGACGACGACGTCGACGCCGAGGTCGCGCCAGGGGAGGCGGTGCGGGTCGCGCTCGGCGAGCACCTTGATCGGGCGTCCGTCCACGGTGATGCTGTCAGTATCGGCAGCAACTGTCCCGGGGTAGCGCCCGAACACGCTGTCGTACTTGAGCAGATGGGCGAGCTCCTCTGCGGTGGTGATGTCGTTGACGGCGACGATCTCGAGACCCGGAGAGCGTTCCCTGGCAGCACGCAGCACGTTGCGGCCGATCCGGCCGAAGCCGTTGATACCAACTCTAACTGCCATGCGGGAGAACCTCCAGGAATCGTTGCTTTTATGTTTGTTGTGCTTCCACCCTAACACCGCACTCGTCGGCGGCGGCTACGAGGCGGTGGAGGCGGCCGGCCATCGCGGGGCGGCTGCACCCCGCGCGCGCGGCCAGTCGTGCGAGGTCGTCGTCCGGGTGGCGTGCTCGGAGCGCGGCCGCCTCCCGCAGCGCCGGGGGCAATGCCTGCCAGCGATCGGGGTCTGCCTCGAGGATTGCGATCGATTCGAGCTGGCGGACTCCCGCTGCCGCGGTCCGTCGCAGGTTCGCGGTTTCCGCGTTGAGCCGGCGGTTGACCCCGCTCCGCACCTCGCGGATGACGCGTCCCGACTCGAAGGTCAGACGGCCCGCCTGAGCACCGATCGAGCTCAGCGCCGCGCCGACCGCGGGCCCCGACCGGACCGTGACCACCCAGCGGCCTCTGCGGCGGCGGGTCCTCGCGCTCACCCCGAGCACGCCGAAGTCCGCGGCGAGCTGTGCGGCGCCGGCCTCGCCGGCGCAGCCGATCTCGAGATACGGCTCGCCGTCCGGCCGGACCAGCCGCCCGGCGCTGAGAAACGCGCCGCGCAGGCGGTTTCGCGTGCAGCACGTGCGCGCCGACGGGGCATCGACCGCCGGCGTGTCGATGCCGACGAGCACGTACTGGGTGCGGCGCGCCGCATCAATCCGGGCGACATGGGCGGGGATCCCGTCGGCGTGCAGCGTCTTGATCGCGGCGCGCACCGCGACCCGCCGGGTGGTGCAGATCACCCCTGGCGTCGTCGTCACCAGGGCCATGCCTTCGATGAACGCTCGCCGGCAGCACGGCAGGAGCGGCGTGTGCGGAGCGAGCTCGGCGACGACCCGGTGCGTGAAGGACTGCGCGGTGTCCACGGACGATCGCTATCGAGGGTCCGGCCTGTCCACGTCACGGTGACGGACGGTCACCGCGAGCCCGTCCTCGCGGAGGCGCGCGCTCAGCGCCTCCACCACCACCACGGAGCGGTGGCGGCCACCGGTGCACCCGGCCGCGAAATGCAGGAACTCCCGGCCCCGCTCACCGTAGTGCCCCACCGACCAGGTCAGGAGGCCGTGCACGCGGTCGATGAGCGCGCCGGCCACCGGATCCTCGAGGACGTAGGCGCGCACGGCGGCGTCGAGGCCCGTGCGCGGCCGCAGGTCGGGGACCCAGAAGGGGTTGCGCACGACGCGGGCGTCGACCACCCATTCGGCATCGAGCGGCAGCCCGTACTTGAAGCCGAAGGACGAGAGCGACACGTTGATCGCGTCGCGGCGAATCCTGACTGCCGATCACGATGGCGGCGACGCGCTCCGCGAGCTCCTCGGCTCGCAGCTCGGAGGTGTCGATCACGACATCGGCCGCGGCGCGCATGGGAGCGAGGAGCGCGCGCTCGGCGGCGACCGCCTCCCTGCCGCGGCCGAGCTCCGCGCACGGGTGCGGACGCGTCGTCGCCGCGAGTCGCAGCACGAGCACGTCGTCGCGCGCGTCGAGGAAGACGACGCGAACGCCTCGCGGCGCCGCGAACCGCTCCAGCGCCGCGTGCTGGCGCGCATCGACCACCACCGCGGCCGCTCGCGGTCGCGGCAGCGCGCTGTACGCCTCCAGCATGTCCACCGCGAGGTTGTCGACGCAGTCGACCCCGCTGCGCTCGAGGGCCGCGAGCGCGGTCGCCTTGCCCGCCCCGCTCAGGCCGGTGATCACCCAGAGACCCGCCGCGCCGCTCACAGGAGCTCCTTCACGCGGAGCGCCACCGGCCGCGGGACGACGCTGGTGAGCTGCTCGAGCGGAGCGTCACGGATGGCGTCGACGCTGCCGAACTGCCGGAGCAGCGCGCGGCGGCGCACCGGCCCGAGACCGGGGACCACGTCGAGCTTGGATCGCAGGGCAGCCCTGCCGCGACGCGCCCGGTGACGGGTGATCGCGAAGCGGTGCGCCTCGTCGCGCACCCGCTGCACGAGGAACAGCGTCGGGCTGTCGCGCTCGAGGATGATCGGACGGGCGCGGCCCGGCTTGAACAGCTCCTCGTTGCGTTTGGCGAGGCCGAACACCGGCACGTTCTGCAGCCCCGCCTCGCGCAGCGCATGGACGGCGGCACCGAGCTGGCCCTTCCCGCCGTCGATGAGAACGAGGTCCGGCAGCACCGAGAAGCTCACGTCCGCGTCATCGGCGCCACGGCGAGGGGAGCGCCGCGGACGCTCGTCGGAGCCGTTGGCGCCCGCCGGGTCGAGCACCGGCACGTCCTCATCGGCGCCGTCGATATGCGGCCCGAGGCGGCGGAACCGCCGGCGAAGCGTCTCCTCGATCGAGGCGAAATCGTTGGAGCCCTCGACGGTCTTGATCCCGAAATGGCGGTAGCTCGCGGGCGCCGGACGTCCCTCCTCGAACACCACCATCGATCCCACCGAGTTCGTGCCCATCGTGTTGCTGATGTCGTAGCACTCGATGCGCCGTGGTGGGCCCGGAAGTTGCAGCCGTGTCGCGAGGTCGTCGAGCAGGGCCTCGGTCTTCGCCGAGTCGTAGTCGTCCACGATGCGCTGCTGGCGCAGCGCGACGAGCGCGGTCTCCGCGGCCTGCGCGATGAGCCTGCGGGCGTCGCCCCGCTGCGGAACGCGCACCTCCACGGGTCCGCCGCGCTGATCCGTGAGGAACTGCTCGAGCACGTCGCGCCCCTCGATGTCGTCGGACACGAGCAGGCGTCGCGGGATGGAGGTCACGCTCGCGTAATACTGGGGCAGAAAGCCGGCGAGGCACGCAGCGGCGTCGAGACCGGTGACTTCCTCGAGCTCGTGGGTCTCCATCGCCATCACCCGTCCCTGACGGATCGTGAGCACCGACGCCATCGCGCGACCCGCCTCGACCGCGACCGCGATGCAGTCCTCGTCCGACCGCGCACCGCGAAGCACCGTCTGACGCTCGCTGAGACGCTCGATCGCGCGCAGCCGGTCACGGTAGCGGGCGGCGAGCTCGTAGTCACGGCGATCGGCGGCGGAGTCCATCTGGTCGCGGAGCTCGTCGTGGAGTGAATCCGAGCGCCCCTCCATGAACTCCTGGACCTGTTCGAGGATCGCCGCGTACTCGTCGGCGCCGATGCGTCCCTCGCACGGCCCCGAGCAGCGCTTGATGTGGTAGTCGAGGCAGACGCGCCCGCGCCGGAAGATCTCGTCGCTGCAGGTGCGGAACGGGAAGATCGTGCGCAGCGAGCGAACCGTCGTGCGCAGCGACTGCGCGCTCGTGTAGGGACCGAAGTACCGAGCGCCGTCGCGGATCACCTTGCGCGTGTAATACGGACGCGGGAAGAGAGTCGCGCCCTCGGCGCCCTTTCCCCGCGGTTTGCGCACCTCCTCGCGCGCCGTCCCCGGCGCGACGGCGTCATGCACGCCCGGACGCGGAATCTTGAGATAGAGGTAGCTCTTGTCGTCCTTGAGACGGACGTTGAACCGCGGGCGGTGCTGTTTGATCAGCGTGTTCTCGAGGACGAGCGCCTCGTGCTCGCTCTGACACGCGATGACCTCGAAGTCGAACACGCTGCCGATGAGCTGGTGGGTGCGCGCCTGCAGGGTGTCGACGCCGGTGAACCACGAGCGCAGACGGTTGCGCACGTTCGCCGCCTTGCCGACGTAGATCACGCGCGCATCCGCGCCGCGCATGACGTACACGCCGGGGCCGCTCGGCGAGGCTTTGAGCCTGGCCTTGAGCAGCGGGGGATCATCGAGGAGGCGTTCCGCGCGCCGGGTGGGGAGCATCCCGGCCACTGTATCGCGGCTCAGGAGTGACCCTCTGCGCCCGCAAGCTCGGCGAGGAACTGCGCCTCGTCGAGCACGCGCACCCCGAGGCGCTGGGCCTTCTCGAGCTTGCTCCCCGGCCCTGCGCCCGTGACCACGGTGTGCGTCTTGCGGCTGACGCTCGAGCTGGGATTGCCGCCCAGCGCACGGATGCGCGCCTCGGCGTCGGGCCGGCTCAGCGAGTCGAGGCTCCCGGTCAGCACCCACGTCTGCCCGCTCCAGGGACCGCCGCCGCCCGCCGCCCGCTCGGGCTCCACGCCCGCCGCGCGAAGGTGCTCGAGGACCGCGCGGCCCTCGGCGGACGCGAACCAGGCGGCGACGTGCGTGGCGACGACCGACCCGATGCCCTCCACCGCCAGCAGCTCCTCCTCGCCCGCCGCGGCGAGGGCGTCGATGCTGCCGAAGTGCGTCGCGAGCGCCTCCGCGGTGTGCTCGCCGACGTGCCGGATGCCGAGCGCGTTCACGAACCGCGCCAGCGGCACGTGCCGCCGCGCGGCGATCGCCTCGACGAGCTTCGCCGCGGAACGCTCGGCGAATCCGTCGAGCGTCAGCAGCTGCTCCGGCGTGACCCGGAAGAGGTCCGCCGGCTCGCTGACGTATCCGAGGTCGAGCAGCTGATCGATGATCGCCGGGCCGAGCCCCTCGATGTACATGGCGCTGCGCGCCGCGAAGTGGAGCAGCAGCTCCCGGCGCTGGGCGGGGCACAGCGGGTTGAGGCAGCGGCGCACCACCTCGCCCTCCTCGCGGACGAGGAGTGATTCGCACGCCGGACAGTGCTCGGGCATCTGCCACCGGGTCGCTTTCGGAGGACGCTTGTCGAGGACGACTCGCACGATCTCGGGGATGACGTCGCCCGCCTTGTGCAGGATCACGGTGTCGCCGATGCGCACGTCCTTGCGCGCGACCTCGTCCTCGTTGTGCAGCGTGCAACGCCGGACGGTCGACCCCGCGAGCTGCGTCGGCTCGAGCACGGCGACGGGCGTCACGGCTCCGGTGCGCCCCACCTGCACGTGGATGTCGAGCACCTGCGTCTCGCGTTCCTCCGGCGGGAACTTGTACGCGATCGCCCATCGCGGCGCGCGCGAGATCGTCCCGAGCTCCGCCTGTTCGGCGAGCGATGCCACCTTGATGACGACGCCGTCGGTGTCGTACTCGAGCTGATGGCGCCGCTCCGACCACTCGTCGAGAAAGCCGAGGACCTCGTCGATCGACGCGGCAACACGGCGATGCGGATTGACCCGGAAGCCGAGCCGTTCGAGGGTGTCGAGCACCTCCGCCTGGCTGCGCGCGGCGCCCGACGGATCGATCTGATACATGAAGGTCTGCAGGCCGCGCGCAGCGGTCACCGTGGGGTCGAGCTGGCGCACCGCGCCCGCCGCCGCATTGCGCGGATTCGCGTAGACGGCCTTGCCCGGCCTCCTCGAGCCGCGCGTTGGTCGCCGCGAACGCGGCCTTCGGGAGATACACCTCGCCGCGGACCTCGAGCTCGTCGGGGAGGCCGCCGTCCACCGGCGCGAGGGTCATCGGCACCGACCGGATCGTGCGCACGTTCGCGGTCACGTCCTCACCTTCGACGCCGTTGCCGCGGGTCGCCGCGCGCACGAAGCGTCCGTCCGCATAGAGCAGCGACATCGCGAGCCCGTCGATCTTCAGCTCGCACACGTAGCCGCCCACCGTGCCGATCGCCCGCTCGACGCGCACCCCGAACTCGCGCACCTCGTCGTGCCCGAACGCGTTGTTGAGGCTCAGCATCGGCCTTCGGTGCTGCACCTTCGTGAAGTTCGCGGCGGGCTCGCCACCCACACGCTGCGTCGGCGAGTCCGGGGTCTGCAGCTCGGGGTACGCGGCTTCGAGGTCCACGAGCTCGCGGAAGAGACGGTCGTACTCGGCGTCGGTGATCTCCGGCGCGTCGAGCACGTGGTACTGGCGCGAGTGGTGCTCGAGCTCGGCGCGGAGCGCCTGCGCTCGCTCGCTCGCCGCCGCGGAGGACGCCGCGCGCGGTGCTGTGGTCATGACCCGGCCACCGGCCAGAGCGTCGCGTCGGCCACGGCGAAGATCTTCACACCGTGGTCGTCGAAGCGGATGACCAGCTCCTCGCCCGCCCTGGTCATCGTGCTCTTGAGCACCGTCCCCTCACCGTACTTCTGATGACCGATGCGCATCCCCTCGCTGAAGCGCTGCGGCGCGAGGGCCACCGGGTTGGGTCGTGTGGCGTGACCCACGACCGCGCGCCGCACGGTGCCGGACGCGCGGATGTCCCCGAGGTTCGGGGCGCCGGGTCGCAGCGGAACCTCGAGCATCTCGCCGGGAATCTCGCCGAGGAACCGCGACGCCTCGGCGAGCTGCGGCGTCCCGTAGAGATGGCGCCGGAAGGCGTGCAGGAGATACAGGCGTCGCCGTGCGCGCGTGATGCCCACGTACGTGAGCCGGCGCTCCTCGGCGATCCCCGCGTCGCCCTCCTCGAGCGCCCGCGAGTGCGGCAGCAGCCCCTCCTCCATGCCCGCGATGAAGACGCACCCGAACTCGAGCCCCTTCACCTGGTGCAGCGTGATGAGCGTGACCCCCGGGGCGTTGTCACGCATCGTGTCGACGTCGCTGACGAGCGCGACGTTCTCGAGGAACTGGACGAGCCCGTCGGGCGGCGGCACGTCGCCGTACTCGCCGGCGAGCCCGGCGAGCTCGAGGACGTTGGCCCACCGCTCCGCGCCCTCCTGGGTGCCGTCCTGGACCATCTCCCGGTAGCCCGTCTCGTCGAGGACGCGCTCGAGGAGCACGGGAAGCGGCACGCGCTGGGCGTCGGCGCTCAACCGCTCCATGAGCGCCGCGAAGCCCCGCAGCGCGGTCATCGCCGCCGCCCCGAGCGCACCCCCCTCGTCGAGATGCTGCGCGGCCTCGAGCGGTGAGATCCCCTTCTTGCGCGCCAGCTTCTCGAGCTCGGCGACGCTGCGGTCCCCGATCTTCCGCCGCGGCGTGTTCACCACGCGCCCGAACGACACCGCGTCGCGCGGGTTGACGCAGAGGCGCAGATACGCGAGCACGTCCTTCACCTCGCGGCGGTCGTAGAAGCGGAGGCCGCCGACAAGCTGGTACGGGATGCCACGCCGGAGGAACACCTCCTCGAACGCGCGCGACTGGGCGTTGGTGCGGTAGAGCACCGCGCATTCGGAGAGCGACACACCCTCGCGGCCGATGAGGTTCTCGATCTCCGCGCCGACCGCGAGCGCCTCCTCGCGCTCGTCGTACACCGAGATGAGACGGACCGGTTCCCCGATGCTCTGCTCGGTCCAGAGCCGCTTTGCGGCGCGCTCCTCGTTGTGCTTGATCACCGCGTGCGCGATGTCGAGGATCGGTTGCGTGGAGCGGTAATTCTGTTCCAGTGTCACGGTTTTCGCGTCAGGGAAGTCCTTCTCGAAGGAGAGGATGTTGCGCACGTCGGCTCCCCTGAAGCCGTACACCGCCTGGTCGTCGTCCCCCACAACCGTCACGTTGCGATGTTTCGCAGCAATTAGCTTCACGAGCTCGTACTGGGCGCGATTGGTGTCCTGGTACTCGTCGACGAACAGATGCAGGAAACGATCCTGGTAGTACTCGCGAACGGACTCGACGTCGCGCAGCAACACCACCGCGCGCAGGAGCAGGTCGTCGAAGTCGAGTGCCGAGGCGGCGTCGAGCTCGGTCTCGTACGCCCAGTAGATGCGCGCGATCTGTTCCTCGAGTGATCCGTTCGCACGAGCCTGGAAGTCGCGTGCGTCGATCAACTCGTTCTTGGCGGCGCTGATCGCATGGGCGACGCGGTTCGGCGTCAACCGCTTCTCGTCGATACCCTCGGCGCGGATCGCGTTGCGGAGCGCCCCGAGCCGGTCGGACTCGTCGTAGATCGTGAACGACGGGGGGATCCCGATCGCATCACCCTCACGGCGCAGCAGCCGCGCGCCGAGAGAGTGGAACGTGCCGAGCCACATGCCCTTGATGCTGTCGCCGATGAGGTGCTCGACGCGCGAGCGCATCTCCCGCGCGGCCTTGTTCGTGAACGTGACAGCGCAGATCTCGTCGGGTCGCACCCGCCGGGTCGCGATCACGTACGCGATCCGGTGCGTGAGCACGCGGGTCTTGCCGCTCCCCGCCCCGGCGAAGATGAGCAGGGGTCCGTCGGGAGCCTCGACGGCCTCGCGCTGCGGGGGGTTCAGGCCTTCGAGCAGCGCTGATGCGCCGATCGTCGCGCTCAGGCGTGCGCCCTGGTCGCGGGCGCCGGGCGCCCGGCGGACGCGCGATACGCATCCGGCCGACGGTCGGTGAGCAGGTGGTTCCGCGGTGTGCGACGCCTCGCGCGCTCGACCGCATCGATATCGATGTCGGCGAACAGCAACTCTTCACGGTCGGGGCTCGCCGGCCCGGCGACTGGCCAGCCGTCGGCGCCGACGATGATCGAGGCGCCGAGGAAGTGGACACCGCGCTCGATGCCGATGCGGTCCGCGCACGCCATCACCACGCCGTTCTGCGCGGCGGTGACCATGGCGACGTAATCACCCTGGCAGTACCCGCGATCGTCGTAGACCGTGCGCTTGAAGGACGCGACCCAGTTGGTCGGCACCGCGATGATGTCGGCGCCCGCGAGCGCGAGCGCGCGAGCCGCCTCGGGGAACCAGAGGTCGAAGCAGATGATGATGCCGACACGTCCGAAGGGCAGGTCGACGACGGGCAACCCGTCGCCGGGCTGGAACCACGTCTGCTCGTCGTTGTACAGGTGCAGCTTCCGGTAGGTCGCGAGACGCCCCGAGGGACCGACCAGCACGGCGCTGTTGTGCCTGCAGTCGCCGTCGCGCTCGTTGAGCCCCGCCACGATGTGGCATCCGTGCGTCGCGCAGACCTCGCGGAGCGCGCGAACCGTCCGCCCCTCGTCCGGGTCCTCGGCCGACTCCGCGGCCTCGTCCTCGCTGCTGAACACGTAGCCGCTCGAGGCGAGCTCGGGCAGCACGATCAGCTCCGCACCCTCGGTCGCCGCCGTGCCGGCCCAGTGCACCGCGCGCTCGCGGTTCGCGTCGACCTCGCCTACTCGCGGTTCGTACTGGGCGACGGCGATGCGCACCTGGCGGCTCACGTGCTCACGGTAGCGCAGCGGGTGCGACCCCAGGAATCCGCGGGATCCCCTCCGCGATCCCGCAGAGGATCTCGTACGACTGCGTGCCCGCGAGATCACCGACCTCGTCTGCTCCGATGCGGACGCCGTGGCGCTCGCCGATGAACATGGCGGCGTCGCCCACCCTCACGTCGTCGAGGTCGGTGACGTCAATCGTCACCTGGTCCATGCTCACCCGGCCGACGATCGGGCATCGCCGGCCGCGGATCGCCATCTGCCCCCGGCTCGAGAGCAGCCGCGGCAGCCCCTGGCCGTACCCGATGGCCACGGTCGCGATGCGACGTGTCGCATCAGCCCGCCACGTGCGCCCGTACCCGACCGACTCGCCCTTCGGCACCGACCTCACCTGCGCGACGCGCGCGAAGACGTGCATGCCGATGCGCAGCGGCGCCGGCGTCGGCACCGGCGGATACCCGTAGAAGGCGATGCCCACGCGCACCAGGTCGAGGTGCATGGAGGGGTGCGCGATGATCGCGGCGCTGCCCGACGTGTGGAGGAGCGCCTCGCGGGCGACGGGGCGGATCACGTCGACGGCCTCGAGGAAGCGGGCATGCTGCTCGTGGGTGAACGCCGGGTCGAGGCCGGCGTCGGCGTAATGCGTGAACAGCCCGGCGACCTCGACGTGGCGACCCGCCGCTCGGAGCGCCGCGGCGATCGAATCCACCGCCTCGGGCAGGGCGCCGAGCCGGTGCAGTCCCGTGTCGATCTTGACGTGCGCACGCGCCGTGGCCCCGGCCGCGGCAGCCGCGGAGGCGAGCGACTGCACCGCCTCGACATCGAAGACGGTGACGTCGACACCGGCGTCGATGAGGTCCCGATGCGTCGCCGGCGGGCTCCAGCCGAGGACGAGGATGCGCGCCACAACGCCGGCGCCACGGAGAGCGAGCGCCTCCTGCGGCGTGTACACGCCCAGCCAGGTCGCGCCCCCGTCGAGTGCCGCGCGGGCGGCGATCTCGAGTCCGTGGCCGTACCCGTTGGACTTCACCATCGCCATGACCTGCGCCGGCTCGACCAGCGCGTGCATGAGCCGCGCGTTGTCCGCGAGCACATCGACGTCGACCTCGGCCCAGCGCAGCAGGCCGGCAGGGATGGTGGCGCTCACGCGCCGACCGGCACCGGCTCCGCGGGCGCCGCGGCCGCGTCCGCGAGGCGGACCCTGCGCACGAGGCAGAACGGTGTCTGCTCGTCGGACTGGCCGAGCGGATTGTCGGCGAGCACGGCGAGGACCGACTCCGCATCGACCCCGGTCGCCGCGAACACCTCGGCGGCCATGTCGTTGGCGTCGATGACGGCGACCCCGACCCGCCGTCCGGTCCGCCTGCGGATCTCGTCTGCGATCCGCGTGGCCTCACCGGACGTGTCGGTCGGGGCCTTCGTCGCCCATCGGTCGTACGGCGGGAGGTTGAGCTTGGACGGCCCGTCGATGGCGTTGACGTCGTTGCCGGCGATCCGGTAGAAGGTGCCCTTCATCCCCAGCGGACGCGTGACCGCGGCGACGGCCGCCGCGAGCAGGATCCGGGGCATGCCGGCCTCGTCCAGGGCGAGCTGCATGGTGGTCGGGTGCGCGAGGCCGATCCCCGTCGGCGTGTGAGTCACGAAGCGGGACAGCCATCGGGCCGCGCGCGACGGCCGCATGTCCGCGATGGGATACGACCGCCCCTGGCAGATCGCGAGCGCCTTCGAGCTCACCAGCAGGGCGTCGCCGTCCTCGACGGCCACGCCCTCGGCGCGCAGCCGTTCGAGGCTGTCGGAGAGCGCCTGGGCGATGTCGCTGCCCGGGCTCAGCAGCGCCGATCGGAGCGGGAATCGCGCCCAGATGCGGCCGTGCTCCTCGAGGAACAGGTGGCGGCCCCAGTTGAGCCGCGCGCCCGCGAGCAGCCGCGCCCCGTCGGTCACCCTCGCCGCGGCCGCCCGGTCGCCCCTGGCGACGAAGCCGCCCTGGTAGCTCTGCTCGTCGAGGGCACGCGTGGTGCCGTCGATGTACACGCGGAGCCAGACCTCGGCATTGACCGCTCGCCAGAAGAACATCGACTCCTCGACCTCACCGGCACAGGCGCGGCGGAAGCCCTCGGCGACGGCGGCGGCCTTCCAGTACGGCCTGGCCCGGAACGACGGCGACCGCATCAGGCTCTGCAGCACCGCGCGCTGGCGCCGGTACCAGCGGAACTCAGGCGTGGTGAACCCGATCTTCTTGCGGCGGTGCTCCACCTTCTTCGGCAGGACGCCGTGGAGCGCGCTGCGGACGATCGCGCGCGTCCAGCCGTTGTGGATGATCGCGGTCCGCGGCAGCGTGAGGACGTAGTCGACGAGCTCCTGGTCGAGGAACGGCAGCCGCGCCTCCAGCGAGTGCGCCATCGACGCGCGATCCTCGTACCGCAGCAGCGGCGGCAGGCTGTACGTGCGGAAGTCCTGGAGCAGCCGGCGTTTGAGGTCGTCCGCCACTCGATCATCGTCGGGCGCGCGCCGCCCGCGGACGAACGACGGCGACAGCATCGCCGCGACATCGACGCGCTGCCCGCGCTCGCGGAGCCGGCGCCGGACGAGCGGCCCGACGATGTCCCGGAGCAGCCACGCCTCGCGCGCGAACTCGGCAAAGCGGCGCTCGCGCAGCAGCTGGCGAAGGAACACATAGGGGTAGTGGTCGTACCCGGCGAGCAGCTCGTCGCCGGCCTGCCCGTCGAGCGTCACCGTCACCTGCCGCCTCGCGAGCCGCATCACCATCCACATCGCGAACGGCGCCGACGACACCATCGGCTCCTCCATGTGCCACACCCACGCCTCGAGCTCGCGAATGAAATCCTGGTCGGTCGGTTCGACGGTGCTGTTGGCGGCGCCGGTCGTGTCGAGGACGCTGCGGATGTAGTCGCTCTCGTCGATGCGATCGCCGGGAAACACCGCGGAGAACGTCTTGAGGCGGTCACCGAGGGACTCGGTATCGGCGACGTGGTCGCGGAGCTGCTGCGCCATCACGGTGCAGATCGACGAGGAGTTGAGGCCGCCGCTCAGGCAGATGCCGACCGGCACGTCCGCGACGAGCCGGCGCTGCACCGCTCGCTCGAACGCGGCACGGAATGCCTCGGGGCTCGCGTCGCCGTCCTCCGAGAGGCGCGGCGTCCAGTACGTGGTCTCCGACAGCGCACCGCCCTCGATGACGGCGAACGCGGCCGCCGGCACCTGGCGCACACCGCGAAAGAAGGTTCCATCGTTGTGGTCGAACAGCCCGAACCGAAGGTACTCGTACATCTGCTGCTCGTCGACCTCGCGAGGAAAGGTCTCGTCCTGCAGGATCGCCTTGATCTCCGACGCGAAGAGCACGCGTCCACGGTGCCGCGCGTAGAAGAGCGGCTTGATGCCGAAGTGATCGCGCGCGAGGACGAGCTTCGCGGCTGTGCCGCGCTCGTCGAGGATGGCGAGTCCCCACATCCCGTTGAAACGGCGGAAGCAGTCGGTGCCCCATTCCGCATACGAATGCAGCACGACCTCGGTGTCCGAGGTGGTGTGGAACGCGTGGCCGGCGGCCTCCAGCTCCCTGCGCAGCTCGCGGAAGTTGTAGACCTCGCCGTTGTAGACGATCTGGAGTCGCCCATCGTCCATCGACATCGGCTGGTTGCCGTGCTCGAGGTCGATGATGCTGAGACGGCGAAACCCGAGCGACGCCGTGCCGTCCTCGTAGTGGCCGTCGTCGTCAGGACCCCGATGGCGCAGCGATTGGGTCATCGCCGCGAGGAGCGCGCTGTCCGGCGCGCCCCAGAACCCCGCGATACCGCACATGTCAGCGGTACGCGGGCATGGCTGGAGATGGCTGCATGATCATGGGAACGGTACGACACCCGCCCACGTCACGCGCCCTGATGCGATGCGCCGCTAGTAGTCCATGTCGTCGTCGTCCATGCCGCCGCCCCCGCCGTGGGAGTGGCCGCCCGCCGGAGCACCCTCTTCCCTCTCGGGCGCGTCGGCGATCAGGGCCTCCGTGCTGAGCACGATCGTCGCGATCGACACCGCATTGACGAGCGCGGACACCACGACCTTGGTTGGATCGATGACACCTGCCTTGGTGAGATCGCAGTAGGTCTCGCTCGTGGCATCGAAGCCCTCGTCGCCCTTGGCGAGCGCGACGTGGTTCACCACGACCTGCCCTTCGAGCCCGGCGTTGGCGGCGATCACGCGAAGCGGTTCGCGCAGCGCCCGGGCCACGATGTGGGCGCCGATCCGCTCGGTGCCCTCGAGCTTGAGCGCCTCCACGGCGGGAATCGCGCGCAGGAGCGACACGCCGCCGCCCACGACGACTCCTTCCTCGATCGCGGCGCGCGTCGCGGCGAGCGCGTCCTCGACGCGGGCCTTGCGCTCCTTCATCTCGACCTCGGTTGCGGCGCCGACCTTGATCACCGCCACGCCGCCGGTCAACCGCGCCAGGCGTTCCTGGAGCTTCTCCCGATCCCAGTCGGAGGTCGTCTCCTCCATCTGCTGGCGGATCTCGGCGCAGCGGGCGTCGATGGCTGCCTTGGTGCCGCCACCGCGAACGATCGTCGTGTCGTCCTTGGTCACGGTCACCCGGCCCGCGACACCGAGGTGCTCGTCGCGCACGGCGTCGAGCCGGAGCCCCGTCTTCTCGCTGATGACGGTCGCGCCGGTGAGCACGGCGAGATCCTGCAGGATCGCGTCACGCCGCTCGCCGAATGCCGGAGCCTTCACCGCCATCGCGCTGAACGTGCCGCGGGCGCGGTTCACCACCAGCGTGGCGAGCGCCTCAGCCTGCACGTCCTCGGCGACGATGAGCAGCGGGCGGCCCGCGCGCATGACGAGCTCGAGGCTGGGCAGCAGATCCGGGACCGACGAGATCTTGGCATCGGTGACAAGAACTCGCGCGTCGTTCAGCACCGACTCCATGTTCTGCAGGTCGGTCACCAGGTGTGCGGAGATGTAGCCGCGATCGAACTGCATGCCTTCGACGACGTCGACCTCGGTCTCGATCCCGGTGCCGTCCTCGACGGACACGACACCTTCCTTGCCGACCTTGTCGAACGCGTCGGCGATCATTCTGCCGATCGTCGTGTCCCCGGAGCTGATGGTGGCGACGCGAAGGATGTCGTCACCGCCCTTCACCGGATGCGACCGGGCGCGGATCGATGCGACCACCGCATCGCAGGCGGCCAGCATCCCGCGGCGGAGCTCGTTGGGAGGGGCGCCCGCCGAGAGATTGCGCAGCCCCTCGTCGAGCATCGCCCGGGCGAGGACCGTTGCCGTCGTGGTGCCGTCACCGGCGACGTCGTTGGTCTTGATCGCCACTTCCTTGAGCAGCTGCGCGCCCATGTTCTCGAAGTTGTCCTCGAGCTCGACCTCGCGAGCGATGGTCACGCCGTCATTGCTGATGAGCGGCGGGCCGAACTTCTTGTCCAGCACGACCGTCCGGCCGCGCGGGCCGAGGGTCACCGCAACGGTGTCGGCGACCACCGCGGCGCCACGCTGCAGCGCTGCGCGCGCAGGCGCGTCGAATTGAAGCTGCTTTGCAGGCACCTCTCGCGCCTAGCCCTTCTTGCCGTTCTTCTCGACGACCGCGAGGATGTCCTTCTCCCCGAGGATGAGGTACTCGGTGTCGTCGATCTTGACCTCGCTGCCGGCGTACTTCGCGTACATCACACGGTCGCCAACCTTGACGTCGAGGGCGATGCGGACTCCGGTCTGCTCGTTGTAGCGGCCGTTGCCGACTGCCTCGATGATGCCCTCCTGGGGCTTCTCCTTGGCGGTGTCCGGCAGAACGATGCCGCTCTTGGTCATCTCATCGCGCTCAACGGGTTTGACGACGACGCGATCGGCAAGGGGACGAAGCTTGAGGGACACGCTGGGGACCTCCTGGGGTTCTTAGCACTCTGGGTGGGTGACTGCTAACACTCTACCGAACCGAGTGCCAGCCGTGCAAGCCCGAGCGCGCCGGCCCTCAGAGCGGCGTCACACGGCCTGCGCTGGCGCGGGCGGGGGGCCGGCGCGGCGCTTGCCCGGACGCAGGAAGAGCACGAGGCCAACACCGAGGAAGCACGCCCAGATCACGGCCTGGAGCGCGGTCGGGGCGGCGCTGTAGCCGACCAGCCCGTGGAGCACGTCGCCGATCCCGGTGTCATCGGGCAGGGTGCCGCTCATGTTCCACAGGGTCCACGAGGCGCCGGGCAGGACGCGCAGCTCCTGCAGGTTCTGGACTCCGTCGGCGAGGAGGCCGGCGGCGACCACCATGAGGAGGCTGCCCACGATCGCGAAGAACCGCCCGAGGTTGAGGCGAAGGCCCACCCGGAACATCGCGTAGCTCACCGAGAGGGCGATCGCGAGGCCGATGACCGCGCCGATGACGAGCTGCAGCGGCGAGCTCTGGTATGCGATGGCCAGCAGGAAGATCACGGTTTCGACCGCCTCGCGTCCGACGGTCACGAACGCGATGAGGCCGAGCGCGATGCCGGAACCTCCGCTCACGGCGTCGGAGACCTTCTCGCGCAGCTCCCGTCCCATGTTGCGGCTGTGCCGGCGCATCCAGAAGGTCATGTAGGTGAGCACGGACACCGCCACCGCGAAGACGCCGGTCTCGAACCAGGCCTGCGCGGTCGAGTCGATGAACGCGTCGCGGCTGACGACCCAGAGCAGCACGCCGCCGGCCGTGGCCAGCACGACCGCCACGCCTGCGCCGAGGAACACGTAGCGGAAGAGGTCGCGACGGCCCGCCGAGGCGAGGTAGGTCAGCAGGATCGAGCAGATGAGGGTGCCCTCGAGTCCCTCTCTGGCAAAGATCAGCAGGCTTCCGACCACGGGATGCGGTCCCTTCGGACAGGACGGGTTGGCGCTTCGGCGAAGCGGGTTAGCTTAACCTAACCTAAGCGCACAGGAGCTTCAACCCAGATGGCCCGCGCGGTCGCCAGGTCGACGCTCATCTCCTCGCCGGCGGCGCGAAGCCGCCAGGTGCCGGGTGAGCGAGCGACCACCCCGACCGTGGTTCCCGGCACGAGGCCGCGCTGATCGAGGATGTGGAGCAGCTGCGGCCCCTCGTGCTCGGCGACCTCCGAGATCCGGGCCACGCGCGCCTCCTCACCGTCGGCGAGCTCGATCAATCGAACCAGCCGGCCACCCTCGGGTGGCGTCCGCCCCGGGATGACGTTGCCGTGCGGGCACGTCGCCGGGCGGCCGAGCAGCTCGTCGAGCCGGTCGAGCACGATCGCCGACATCCCGTGGGTCAGCGCGGCAGCCTCGAGGTCCGCGGTCGCCCAGTCCAGGCCGAGCACGTCGGTGAGCCACCGTTCCACGATGCGATGGCGGCGCACGATCGTCGCGGCGGCCTCCGCGCCGGCATCGCTCAATTCCACCGAGCGGTCCCCGGCGATGTGGATCCAGCCGTCGCGGGCCAGCCGCTGCAGCGACACGGTCACGGTCGGTGCGCTGACGCCCAGCCACTCCGCGAGCCGTCCGGGCCGCGGCACCTCGCCCTCGTGCTCGATGTAGTAGATCGCCTCGAGGTATCGCTCGGCCGTCTCCGAACGGTGCGCCGGGACGGTGTCAGCGCTCACGTCGGCGGACACTACGCGCACTCCGCCAGCGAGGGATCGACGTCGAACCCCGGCGTGTCGGGTCCGGAGATGCGCAGGCGGTGCCAGCCGGCGGCTGCGATCATCGCCGCGTTGTCGGTGCAGAGATCGAGTGGCGGCACCACCACCCGAAGTCCGGCGAACCTTGCCGTCACCGCCTCGCGGAGCGCACGGTTGGCGGCGACGCCGCCGACGACGGCGACCGCGGTCGCTCCGCACCGGTCGGCCGCCGCCGCGAGGCCGACGACGAGCTGGTCGACCGCGGCTGCCTGAAAGCTCGCGGCGATGTCCGCGACCACCCGTGGGTCGCGCGGCGTTCCTGCCCGGGTCAACGCCGCGGCGCCGAGGTCGCGAACCACGTATCGCACCGCGGTCTTCAATCCGCTGAACGAGAAGGCACCGTCGATCCGCGTCCGTGGCAGCGGGAAGCGGGTCGGATCGCCGCCCGCGGCGACCCGCTGGATGGCGGGGCCGCCCGGATACTCGAGCCCCAGCAGCCTGGCGACCTTGTCGAACGCCTCCCCGGCCGCGTCATCCCTCGTCGCGGCAAGACGCTCGGCGACCCCGTGCTCCTGAAGCACGACGCACTCGGTGTGGCCGCCGCTCACGAGCAGTGCGAGGTAGGGCGGCTCGAGGTCGGGGTCGGCGAGCCATGCGCTGTAGACGTGGCCGGCGAGGTGCGAGACCCCGACCAGCGGCAGGCCGCGCCCGAGCGCCGCACACGACGCGTACATCGTGCCGACGATGAGACAGCCGGCGAGCCCCGGGCCGCGTGTGACGGCCACCGCGTCGATGCCGTCCCAGCCCCCCGGGACCGGCGCGAGCGCCGCGTCGACGACCGTCGCGAGACCCTCGAGGTGCGCGCGCGCCGCAAGCTCGGGGACGACTCCGCCGTACGCGGCGTGCAGCGCGATCTGCGAGGACACAACGGACGAGCGCACGACGCGCCCGTCGGTGAGCACCGCGGCGGCGGTCTCGTCGCAGGAGGTCTCGATGGCGAGGAGGTTCAGGCGGACGGGTACTCCGTCGGAGGCGCACCGCCCACACCGGCCACGTCGATACCGTTGAGAATCTTGAGGAATCGGCGCTTGAACTCGGGCGCGTGGATGCTGTCGCTCCACATGATCACCGCGTCCTCGCCGTTGTCCGTGTAGTACCCGCGACGGCGTCCGATCGCCTTGAACCCGAAGCGCTCGTAGAGACGGATCGCGTGGTCGTTGGTGTCGCGCACTTCGAGCGTGATCCACCGCGCGCCGAGCGCGTACGCGCGCTGCACGAGCGCGGCGAAGAGGACGGTGCCGTACCCCTTGGAGTGGTCGCCCGCGCGGACCCCGATGGTCGTGACGTGCGCCTCGAGCGCGACCCGCCACAGGCCCGCGTAGCCGACCAGCGACCCGTCCTGGCGCAGCACGATGTACGACGCCTGCCGGTTCTGCGACAGCTCGCTGGCGTACGCGTTCTTCGGCCACGGCGACGCGAAGACCTGACGCTCGATGGCCTGGACGGCCGCGATGTCCTCGTAACGCATCGGCTCGACCGAGAGGCGAGGGACGACTTGCATGAGCACCCTGCAGCAGACTTGTGGTGGCGGTCTTCGCATCATAACCGCGCCATCTCGGCACGGTGAACGCGACCCGTGACGGATGTCATCGCGGGTTGCTGACCGGCTTCACTACCGGCGCCGGCCGTGCGCCGTGCACGCTGTGGCACATGGCACAACACCACCCCACCACCGGTCAACCGGGCTCCCAGGACGGCGCCGCAGCCGTCGTGCTCGAGGCGGTGAGCCGCAGCTTCGGCCCGGTCCTCGCGGTCGACAGCCTGAGCCTCACCATCGAAGCCGGCCAGACGCTCGCGCTGCTGGGGCCGAACGGAGCGGGCAAGACGACCACGATCTCGATGCTCCTCGGCCTCATGCCGCCCGACTCCGGCAGCATCCACGTCCTCGGCGCCGCGCCCGGGGCCGCGACCGCTCGCGGCATGGTCGGCGCGATGCTCCAGGACGGCGGGATGATGCCCGGCGTCCAGGTCGTCGAGCTGCTCAGCATGGCGCGGCGCCTCTACGACGCCCCGCTCGAGGTCGACGAGGTGGTGGAGGTCGCCCAGCTGCGCGGCATCGAGCGGCGCATGGTCGACCGCCTGTCCGGCGGCCAGTCGCAACGCCTGCGTCTCGCCATGGCGCTGATCGGCGACCCCCGCCTGCTCGTCCTCGACGAGCCCACCGCGGCGATGGACGTCGAGACGCGGCGCGCCTTCTGGCACGCGATGCGGGGATTCACCGACCGCGGCCGCACGATCCTCTTCTCGACGCACTACCTGGACGAGGCGGATGTCGCCGCAGACCGGGTCGTGATGATGGCCCGCGGCCGTGTGGTCGCGGATGGAACGCCGTCTGCCATCAAGGATTCCGTGGGGTTGCGAGTCATCCGCTGCTCGATCGGAACCCCGGGCGTCACCGGCCTCGACGCACTCCCCGGCGTGGTGTCGGTGACGCTGCGCGGCGACCGTGTGGAGCTGCGCTGCCGTGACACCGACACCGCGCTGCGCGCGCTGCTCGCGGCGCGACCCGACGCACACGACATCGAGGTGTCCGGCGTGGCCCTCGAAGACGCATTCATCGCGATCACCGACAGCATCGCTGCCTGACAAGGAGCCGACGACACATGCTCGCCTATCTCAGCCTCGAGCTTCGACGCTCGCTCCGCGACCGCCGCTTCCTGCTGCTCGTGGTCGGGTGGCCGGTCGCCGCCTACCTGCTCTTCTCCACGGTCTTCGGCGCCACCGCCGACTCCTCCGAGGGGCTTGCGCCGACCGTCGAGATCATGGTCGCGATGGCGACGTTCGGCGCGATGGGCGGCGTGCTCATGGCCTCGGGCCCGCGCCTCGCCATCGATCGCCAGATCGGCTGGGTGCGCCAGCTCCGCCTCACCCCGCTCTCCCCCGCTCGGATCCTCGCCGCGCGACTCATCGCGGCGATGGCGCTCAGCCTGCCCGCGATCGTCCTCACGTTCATCACCGCGGCCGCCGTCAAGGGCGTGACCCTGCCCCTCTGGGAGTGGCCGGTCCTCGTCCTGCTGATCGGTGCCGGCTGCCTCCCCTTCGCCGCGATCGGCGTCTTCGTGGGCACGGTCGCCGACGGCGACGGGGCACAGGGGCTCACGATGGTCCTCTACCTTGTCCTCGCCGCCCTCGGCGGCCTCTGGATGCCGGTGCAGATCCTGCCGTCAGCGCTGCGCACCGTTGCCGACACCCTTCCCTCGTACCACCTCGCCCAGCTCGGCTGGCACATCGCGCGTGGTGCGGGGCCGGCGCTCACCGACGGGCTCGTCCTCCTGGCGTGGTTCGCGGGCGCGGCGCTCCTCGCGGTCGCCGTCTCCCGCCGGCTGTCGCTTCGGACCGTGTGAGGCTGGCATAGCATCGTGAGCATGGCCGACGATCCGCCGCTGACCGGGAGGATCGGCGCGCCCGACAACCTCATGTGGCCGATCCCCGCGATCGCCCGCCTCGCGTGGGCGGCGATCTGGCTCGTGTTTCTCGGCTATCCGATCGCGGACATCCTCGGCGCCGGATACTCGCCGGCAAAGGCGGTCATCGCCTGGGTCTGCCTGGTCGCGTTCGCCGCGATGTACCTCGTGGCGATGTGGCTTTGCCTCACGCTCGTGCCGCGCGTCGCGACCGGCGTGGGCCTCCTGCCGCTCGTTGCGCTGTTCGCCATGGGGATCACGCTCACCCTGGTGTTCCGGGGCCAGTGGACGGGACTCCTCGTGTACTGCGGTGTCGCCGCCGGATGGACGCTGCGCTGGCGCCACCTCGTTCCGGTGCTGCTCGCGCTCGGAGCCTACATGGTCGTCAGCGGCGCGCTGCTCGGCTATGCCTGGGCCGACCTGGGTTTCATCACCTTCCTCACCGTCGCGCTCGGGTTCACGATGCTCGCGTTCCGGCGTCTCATCGCGACGGTCATCGAGCTCCGCACCGCTCGCGCCGAGGTCGCGCGCCTTGCCATCTCCGATGAACGCCTTCGTATCTCACGCGACGTTCATGACATCCTTGGCCATAGCTTGTCGGTGATCGCGCTCAAGGCACAGGTGGCGCGTCGCCTCATGCGCAGCGACCCGGACGCCGCCGCCGATGCGATGGGAGACGTCGAGTCCGTCGCGCGTGAGTCGCTCGCCGAGGTGCGCTCGATGATCACGGGGTACCGGCAGCGCTCGCTCGCCGACGAGCTGCAGGGTGCGCGCGACGTTCTCGACGCCGCGGGCATCGCCTTCGCCGTCACGCGCGACAGCGTCGTGCCCCCGGCGCCCGTGGACAGCCTGCTCGCGTGGACCGTGCGCGAGGGAGTCACCAACGTGCTCCGCCACAGTCATGCGCATCGCTGCGACATCTCGCTCGAGGCGAGCAACGGCGGGTTCACGGTCGTGATCCTCGATGACGGCGTGGGTGGTGTCGCGAGCGCCGGCGGGACCGGGCTGCACGGGCTCCGCGAGCGCGTGGGCGCCGCGGGCGGACGCCTGCAGGCAGGACCGGCCGAACGCGGCGGCTTCCGCCTCGAGGCGTATGTGCCCAAGGGCGCCGGATGATCCGCATCCTCATCGCCGAGGACCAGGGCATGGTCCGGGGCGCGCTCGCGACGCTGCTCGACCTCGAAGGGGATCTCGAGGTGGTCGCCCAGGTTCCGCGTGGCGACGAGGTGGTCGCGGCAGCGCTCACGGCGCGCCCCGACGTCGCGCTGCTCGACATCGAGATGCCGGGGATCGACGGCCTCGAGGCCGCTGCCCAGCTGCACCGCGCGCTGCCGGGCTGCGTGATCATCATCCTCACCACGTTCGGGCGCCCCGGATACCTGCGCCGCGCGATGGAGGCCGGCGCGTCCGGGTTCGTCGTGAAGGACGGGCCCGCGGACCAGCTCGCGGTATCGATCCGGCGCGCGGTCGCGGGCGAGCGCGTCATCGACACCGCCCTCGCAGCCGCAGCCTTGAGCGACGGCTCGAGCCCGCTGACGCCGCGCGAACGCGACGTGCTCCATGCAGCGTCCGGCGGCGCGAACATCGCGAGCATCGCGCAGGCGCTGTTCCTCTCCCAGGGCACCGTGCGCAACTACCTGTCGTCGGCCATCCAGAAGACCGGCGCGCGCAACCGGATCGAAGCCGTGCGAACGGCCGAACGCCACGGGTGGCTCTAGGTCAGCCCGTCCCTGAGGCGGCGTCGACGTACGCGGCGGTGAGCCCTTCGCGCCGGAGCGCGGGCCGGGACAGCGCGAGGGTGACCGCACGCGCCAGCGCCACAGCGGGGTCGATGACCACGAGGCCCGCGATCGGCAGCGCCTCGCTGCTCACCACCGCCGCCCCTCCCGGGTCGAACTCCTCGAGCCGTATCCGGTGCGCGGTCGCCGGCGCGTGGCGGCGAGCGACGTACAGGGCGCCGCGGCCCGCATCCGCGATCACCCAGGTGTCGTCTCCCAGGTCGCCGGCGTCCCAGCTCCCCGCGACCTCGAGGGAGCCGAGCCCGTGGAGCGGCAGCCGTCGTGCGTCGGCGACGCCGAGGGCTCCGGCCATGCCCGCGCGAACCCCGGTGTACGTACCCGGTCCCGTGACCACGACCACCGCGCGGTCCACCGAATCGAGCATCCGCATCAGCATGCGGGGCAGCGAGGTGCCGACCGGCTGACCCCGGATGACCTCGGCCTCGATGAGCTCGCCCTGCGGCGACGCCAGCACGCACACCACCCGCGATCTCGACGCGGTGTCGATTGCCAGGACGCTCACGACGATCCCTCGCGGACCCAGGCGAGCCGGAACCGCTGCGGAGCGCCGGCGAGCAGCCGGATCTCGCGTGCGCCGTCGTCGAGGATCTCGAGGGCGATGCTCACCTCGGTGGCCTCGTGGAGCCGCGCGTGCTCCCCCCACTCCACGACCACCACGCCACCCGCGGCGAGCATCTCGTCGATGTCGAGGAGGCGGATGTCCGCGCCCGGCCCGAGGCGGTACAGGTCGATGTGGTGGAGCACGTGCTCCCCGGCTCGGTACACGTGGTGCAGGACGAACGTCGGGCTGCGAACCGCCGCGGGGTCGACGCCCATACCGGTCGCGATGCCGCGCACCAGCACGGTCTTGCCCGCACCCAGCTCGCCGCTGAGCACGATGAGGTCACCGGCGAGGACGTGGGTGCCGATGCGCTCGCCGAGCGCCAGCGTGTCCGCCTCGCTCGCGCACCGCTCGGTGCGGCCGGCGCCGGTCACGCGAAGTGCCGCGAGGTGGTGCGCGGGGTCTCGATCACAGCCCCGCCCTCGCGATCGAGGACGGTCACCCCGGAGCCGCTTCGCAGGCGACCCGCCACCGCCAGCGGCGCGAGATCGGACGGCCAGCCCGCGAGGAGCGCCCCGAGCGCGGCCTCGGGAACGGTCGCCACGAGCTCGAAGTCCTCGCCGCCGCCGATCGCCAGCTCGGGCCAGGCAGCGCCGAAGTCCGACACGAGCGCCGCCTCGACCGGGACGCGATCAAGCCAGATCTCCGCGGCGCACCCGGACATGTCGGTGATCCGCTCCAGCTCCACCAGCAGTCCGTCGCTGATGTCGCCACCACAGCGCACCCCGGCGGACACCAGGCGCAGTCCCTCGGCGATCCGCGCGGCCGGCGAGCGCTGCGCCTCCACCCAGGCCTGTTCCTGAACGGACAGGTCGTCGCCGCCATCGAGCAGGAGGCGAAGACCGGCGGCCGCCCTGCCGAGCATGCCGGTGACGATCACGGCGTCGCCGGGGGCGCCGCGATCCCGGCGCAGCGCCGCTCCGGGTGCGAGCACGCCGCCCACCGATACGTCGATCACGAGCGGCCCGGCGATGGCGCTCACGTCGCCGCCGGCAACCACGCACCCCGCGGCGGCCGCCGCCGCGCACAGCCCGCGCTGGATCTCGATCACGTCCTCGGCGCAGGTGCTCGGCGGCGCGCACAGCGTCGCCGCGCACCAGGCCGGCCTGGCCCCCATCCCGGCGAGATCGGAGAGCGCGATCGCCAGCGCGCGAGCTCCGAGCCTGCGTGGGGTGATCCAAGGGCGGCGGAAGTCGACCCCCTCGACGACGGCGTCCTGGCTGATCGCCACCTCGCATCCCGCCTCGGGAGCCCAGATCGCCGCGTCGTCGCCGGCGCCGAGCACGAGGCCGGGTGCAAACTCCCTCGCGATCCCGGTCAGCGCCCGGAGCAGCTCGGCCTCACCGAGGTCGAGCAGGGTCGGGCCGCCCTCGTCGAACTGCCGCTCCGCCGGCCGGTCTCGAGCCACCGTCACACGTCCGCAATATACGGACCCGGTGGCCACGGTACGGTTGCCGCGCCCAGGGTCCCGAATTGCATCGGGACCTTCGTCACTTGCGTACGGACCATCGAGGTGCGTATGGTGCGCCCTGGGGACGCACCGACCGGTGCCCCGTTGGGCAGCCGGCGGCAGAACACACGGAGGACACGTATTTTGACGTGGAGCCGGAAGGTGGCCCTGACCGTGGCAGGCGTCATCACCCTTCTGGCCACCGGACTCGGAACCATCCCAGGTAGCCAGGCGAACAGCTCGCATCCGCCGAGCTCTGCCATCGCAGCGTTGCAGGCGCGGCGCGCGCAACTCATCGCAGAGCTCGCCGCGATGCAGCCAAGCTTGAGCTCTGCGGGTGGTTCGGTGAGTGCGGCGGAAGCGGCGTTCAACGCCCAGCAGACGAAGGTGCTGGCGGAACGAGCCGAGTTGAGCCATCTCAACGCGACGTTGCTCTCGCTGAACGATCAGCTCAAGAGCAACGATGCGACGGTCGCCCAGGACAAGCAGCAGCTCGCCGGGATCACGCGCGCGACGTACGAGACGAGCGGCGCCGATCAGGTGCTCGCCGCGGTGCTGAGCGCCCAGTCGTTCAACCAGGCGATGGACGAGCTCAAGGCCGCGAACCAGGTTTCGCAGCAGGTGCTCGACCTGGTGCGGCGTCTCGCCGCCGCCGACAAGGCGATCAACACCGAGCAGGCCACGATCACACGTGACGTCACACAGGCGGGCTCGGTCGAAGGCCAGCTTGCGGCGCAGAGCGATCAGCTGCTGCTCATCGTCGAGCAGCGCAACAGCGTGTTCTCCGGTCTGCGCGGACCGGCGCGTCAGGTGGCCGCGGAGATCGCGAACATCGACAACCAGATCGCGTTTCTCGAGGCCGGGCCGCACGTCGGCGCCGGGCCGTGCGGCAATCACTTCGCGTACGGGTACTGCACGTGGTACGTCGCCACGCGGCGCTGCGTGCCGTGGCTCGGCAACGCGAAGGACTGGTACGCGGCCGCCGCGGCCATGGGATACAAGGAAGGCACGCTTCCCGTGCCGGGCGCGATCGTGGTGTTCCGGCCCGGGATCGACGGCGTCAGCTCTCTCGGTCACGTCGCCTACGTCGAGGCGGTGGGACCGGCCGAGGGCGTGCCCGCAGGATCGTTCAAGGTGTCGGAGATGAACTTCGCAGGCTGGAATGTCGTCGACTATCGAGTCATCAGCAACACGAGCAGCAGCATCATGGGGTTCATCTACGGGAACTAGCCTCGAGCGCCTGGCGGAGCAGCTCCTGCGCCGCCGGCAGCGCCTCGACGACGTCTGAAGCGAGTCCCCCCGCGCGGCCGCGACGGGCCTGCACCATGAGCCCGGCCTGCGCGTGGATGGTGACCCCGGCCACGGCCGCATCGCCGGGAGCGAGCCCCTGGGCGAGCATCGAACCGATGAGTCCGGCGAGCACGTCGCCGGTGCCGCCGGTTGCGAGCGCCACGACGCGATGACGATCGACATGCGTCGGCATTCCCGTTGCGGCAACGACCGTTTCCGCGCCCTTCAGCACGACGACCACGCCATACCGCTGTGAGAAACGCTCGGCGGTGCCGGCTCGATCCGCCTGCACCGCAGCGGTGTCGACGCCGGCGAGGCGGGCCATCTCCGCCGGATGCGGGGTCAGCACGACGGTCGACGAGCACGCGTGCCAGTCGAATCCCGACGCCGCGGCGATATTGAGCGCATCCGCGTCCACGACCGCGGGAATCCGCAGGCCTTGCAGCAGTTCGAGGAGCGCCGCGGCGGTGTCGGACGAACGCCCCAGCCCGGGGCCGATCACGAGCGCGTCGGCAGCCGCGGCCCGCTCCCGTGCGAGCGCCAACCCATCGGGATGCAGCGCCCCGGTCCCGGCATCCGGAAGCGGCGTCGGCATGATCTCGAGACAGCCGGCTGCGACGATCGGGTGGATCGCCGCGGGAACGCAGAGCTCGACGAGGCCGGCTCCTCCCCGGGCGGCGCCCAACGCTGCGAGCCGTGGCGCTCCGGTGAAGCCGCTCGAACCCGCGACGACCAGCACGCGCCCGAAGGTGCCCTTGTGACCGTCGTCGGGACGGTCCGCGAGGCGCAGCCCAGGGGGCGCCTCGGGCAGCGCGCGGCGTCTCGAGCCACAACTCACCGCCACCGCGATGGCGAGCCCTCCGTCATGCGTCAGCGACAGCGCGATCGGCGTCTCCTCACCGCGAATGTGGACACGCGGCGGTCCGCCGCGGCGACGGACGACCTCGATGTCGCGGTACGCGGGCATCGCCTCCCCGGCGGACGAGCACAGCTTGCGCACCGCTTCCTTTGCGGCCCAGCGGCTTGCCCATCGCTCCGCCTTGCCGGCGCTGTACCGCTGCTCGCCCTCGGTGTAGATCTTCTGCGCAAACCGCGGATGGCGCCGCAGCGCGGCCGCGATGCGGTCCACCACCGTCACGTCGACCCCCACGACCATCGTCATACGACGACTATTCCACAGTCACCGATTTCGCGAGGTTGCGCGGCTGGTCGACGTCGCACCCTCGCTGCACCGCGACGTGATACGCGAACAGCTGCAGCGGGACGACGTTGAGCAGCGGCGAGAACACCTCCGAGCACGCGGGGACGGGGATGGTGGTCGCAAAGCCGGCGTCGAACGGATCCTCCCCCTCGGTGACGATCGCGATCACAGGGGCGTCGCGTGAGTGCACCTCCTGCACGTTGCTCACCATCTTCGGCAGCGTCGCCGACCGCGTCGCGATGGCGACGACCGGCACCTCGGGTTCGAGCAGCGCGATGGGCCCGTGCTTGAGCTCACCGGCGGCGTATCCCTCGGCGTGCACGTAGGAGATCTCCTTGAGCTTGAGCGCGCCCTCCATCGCGATCGGGAAGTTGATCCCGCGCCCGATGTACATCGCGCTGTGCGCGTGCGCGAAGCGCTGTCCGAGATCGATCAGCGCCGGCTCGAGCTCCAGGGTCTTCGTGACCAGGTCCGGAATACCCTGCAGCTCCGCGACGAGCCGCTGGTGTTCGGCGACGTCGAGCGTCCCGCGCGCGTCACCGAGGCGCATCGCGATGAGCAGCCCGCACACCATCTGCGTCATGAACGTCTTCGTTCCCGCCACCGAGATCTCGGGTCCCGCCTGCATGTACAGGGCGCCGTCCGCCTCGAGCGCGAGCGCGCTCCCGACGACGTTGGTGATGGCGATGACCCGCGCGCCGGCTCGATGCGCCTGGCGTACCGCCGCAAGCGTGTCCGCCGTCTCGCCGGACTGCGACACGGCGATGACCAGCGAATGCTCGTCGACGAGCGCCTCGCCGTAGCGGAACTCGCTTGCGGCCTCGACCTTGCAGCGCACCTTGGCGAGGTGCTCGATCGCGTAGCCGGTCACCATCGCCGCATACCACGCCGACCCGCACGCGATGAGCACCACCTCGCGCACGGTCTCGAGCGCCCCGTCCTCGAGCCCCAGCTCGGGCAGGACGACCATTCCCAGCTCGTCGATCCGCCCGCGGAGCGCGTTGCGCACCGCCTCGGGCTGTTCGAAGATCTCCTTGAGCAGGAAATGCGGATACCCGTTCTTCTGCGCCTGCTCCGCCTCCCAGTCGACGGTCACGATGCGCGCCTCGACCGCGGTGCCGTCGAGCTGCTGCACGGTGATCCCGTCCGGTGTCGCGGTGACGATCTCGCCCTCACCGAGCAGCGCGATGCGCTTGGTGTACGGGATGAGCGCGGTGATGTCACTGCTCACGAAGACCTCGCCCCGTCCGAGCCCGACGACGAGCGGCGCGTTGACGCGAGCGCCCACGACCCGATCGGGCTGGTCGGCGGAGATCACGACGAGCGCGCACGCGCCGTGCATGCGGTTGAGCGCGCCGCGCACCGCGGCCGCGAGGTCGCCGTGGAACTGGTCCTCGATGAGATGGGGGACGACCTCCGTGTCGGTCTCGCTGAGGAACTCGTGACCGCGCGCCATGAGCTCGGCGCGCAGCTCGCGGTAGTTCTCGACGATGCCGTTGTGGATGACGTGGATCCGCCCGGTGCAGTCCTGGTGCGGATGCGCGTTCTCGACCGAGGGGCGGCCGTGCGTCGCCCATCGGGTATGGCCGATGCCCACCGTGCCGGACGGGGTGCCCTCCGCCTCGACCTGGAGGGCGAGGTCGGCGACCTTGTTCGTGTTCTTGACGGTGCAGACGTCACCGGACGCGTCGATGATCGCGATACCGGCGGAGTTGTAGCCGCGGTACTCGAGCCGGCGCAGGCTGTCGAGCAGGATTGGCGCCGCGGGACGGGGGCCGGCGTAGCCGATGATGCCGCACATGGGACCTCTCTGGAACGGCGACGACAGGATCGCGTTACGCGGGGGGAGTCGGGGTCGGGCGTGGGTGTCGGCGGTGGCGTCGGCAGTGCCGCCACCTCGACGGTCACGATGACCTTGGGGGTGACGCCGTCACGCCTGCGCGGTGGCAGGACGGTCACCGTCTCCTGGTAGACACCGGTGATTCCGTTGAGGAAGATGCTCGTGGTCGTCACCGATTTCAGCGTGTTGAGCAGATCCTGGGGGCCCGTGAGCACCACCGTCGGCGGGTTGCAGAAGATACCGACGAGGTAGTGGCCCAGCGACGTGTTGCCCTCGGTGGGCGGAACGACGGCGACCGTTCGCGAGGTGACGTCCGCCTCGATCGCGATGCTGACGCTGACTTCCGCCGGGCACGGGGCCGACGTTGTTGAGGCGCGTTCCGCTCGCGTTGTATGCGAAGACCCTGAGGTCGGCCTGGAAGTTCGCTTTCTGGTTGCTGAGATCGACGGTCACGCGAGCCTGCACGCCGATCAACTCGTGCTGCGGCCCGTCGATCGCCACTGTGGACGGCGTCGCCTGCTGCGCGCCGGGGCGATACCCGACCGGTGGCGGCTTGGTGACGACGATCGTGACCGGCACCGACACCGAGACGAGCGTGTCGAGGTCGACGAGGACCTTCGTCGGCGGATCGATCAGCTCGATCCGTGAATCCGTCTTGGTGATGGTCAGCGGGATCGTGTACGTCCCGGCGTGCGTGGCCGCGGCCCAGTCCACCGTGGCGGTGAGCGCCGAGGGCGTGAGCGACGTCAGCGTGTTCTGGTCGCCGCCGACCCGCACCTGGACGTTCCCCAGCTTGTTCACGAGGACGAACCCGGAGGGGATGCTCTGCGGGTTCTGCACGGGCACGGACAGGACGCGCGTGGTCGGAGGGTTGCCCGCGTAGACGACACCGACCCATGTGACGAACGCGATCAGGACGCTGCCCACCTTGAGCCGCCAGTTCCGCTTGATGAAGCCGGGAATCGTCATGGGTGCGAACGGCGTCCCAGCGTTCGCAGCGTCCCGACCCTGGAGAGCGGCCGGAGCATCGCCACGCGACCGGATCCTGCCCTCCTTGGCGAGGAGCGTGATCACCATCTCGTGGAGCTTCGGCTGGTCGAGGCCGCGGTAGATCTTCCCGTCGTGGGCGACGCTGATGAGGCCCGTCTCCTCGCTGACGATGAGCACCACCGCGTCGCTCTGCATCGTGAGCCCGAGCGCGGCGCGGTGGCGCGTTCCCATCCGCCCGACGCCGGGGAGCGTCTCGGCGAGCGGGAGCACGCACCCCGCCGCGACCAGCCGGTTCTCGCGGATGATCACCGCGCCGTCGTGCAGCGGCGATCCGGGGATGAAGATCGTCGCCAGCATCTCGGCCGTGACCTCGCCGTTGATGTGCACGCCGGTCGCGGCGAGGTTCTCGAGGCCGGTCTCACGCTCGAAGACGATCAGGGCGCCGACCTTGCGCTCGGCGAGCGACCCGGCGGCGCGGAGCGTCTCGTCGACGATGCGCCCGAGCTGCACCTCGGGATGGCGCCCCAGCAGGGTGCGCACGGTGCCGAGCCTTCCCACCTGGTCGAGCGCGCGGCGCAGCTCCGGCTGGAAGAGGACGATCGCCGCGATGACGATCGCCTGCGTCCCGTTGCTGAAGATGAACTCGAGCAGGCGGAGATGGAGCAGCTGCGCCGCCCATCCCACCACGAAGATGACGCCCAGACCGAGCAGCAGCTGCACCGCCTGGGTGCCGCGGATGAGCTTCAGGAGCTGGTAGAGCAGGAACGCGACCACCAGGACGTCGAGCGCGTCACGCCAGCTGAGGCTCTGCAGGAAGAAGTGCGCGTTGCGCAGCAGGTCGCTCACGCGGCGACCTCCGACGTCGTCACGCGCGTAGATGAGCGCGAGCAGCGCCTGCTGCACCCACAGGCGGTTCTCGGCCTGCTCGAAGACGATCGACTGCGGACCGTCGATGACCGAGTCGGTGATCTCCTCACCGCGATGCGCCGGCAGGCAGTGCATCACGCGGACTCCGGGCGGCGCGCCCGCCAGGAGCGTGTCGTTCACCTGCAGCCCCGCGAAATCCTCGCGGCGGCGCTGCTGCTCGGTCTCCTGACCCATGCTCGTCCAGACGTCGGTGTAGATGATGTCGGCGCTCTCGAGCGCCGTGGCCGCCTGGTGCCCGATCTCGAACAGCGTGCTCGGTGCGCGAAACCCCGCCGCCCGATGCAGGACGGCGGGAGACGGCTCGTACCCCGGTGGGCACACGACATGCAGGTGCACCCCGAGCCGCGCGGCCGCGTAGATCCACGACGTGCACACGTTGTTGCCGTCGCCGATGTACGCAACCGTGGCGCCGGCAAGCCGCCCCGTGACCTCCCGCACCGTCATGCAGTCCGCGAGGACCTGACACGGGTGCTCGACGTCGGTGAGCGCGTTGATCACCGGCGCCGACGCCGCTCCAGCGATCGTCACCAGATCCCGGTGCGACACGAGACGCGCGACGATCCCGTCCGCGTACCGGTCGAGGATGCGGCTGATGTCCGCCGCCAACTCGCGCTCCCCAAGCTGCACCTCGGGATTGAACAGCGCGATCGGGTGACCGCCGAGACGGTGGATCGCGACCTCGAACGACACCCGGGTGCGGTTGCTCGGGCGCTGGAAGATGAGCGCCATCGACCGGCCCTCCAGCGGACGGCCGAGGTCGCGCCCGGACTTGGCCGCGTCGGCCAGGTCGAGGACGGCGATGATCTCGTCGTTGCTGAGGTCGGCGATGCTCAGGAGATCGCGGCCGGCGAGCGAGGCACTCATCCAGCCCATATGGTTGCACCGCCGCGGGGAATGCGCGTCCCGCGTGAAAACACCGCGTCCCAGGCGAGACACGCTATACCGTGCGGTGGTGGACATCGCGGTCGTCGTCACCGGCGGGGTTGCGGAGACCCTGCAGTCGACCCCGCTGCTGCGGACGCTGCGCGCGGGGTTCCCGACCACCCGGATCACCCTCGTCTGCCCGTCCACGGCGGTCGAGCTCGCCGACGGCATCCCCCCGGTCGACCAGGTCATCCCGCTCGCCGCGCTGGTGGGCAAGCACCACGGCGGCCTCCGCCTCTGGCTGACGCTCCGCAGGCAGCGCCTGGACGCGGTCTTCATCTGCTCATCGAGCACCCTGCCCACGCTGGCCGCGTACTTCGCCGGGATCGGGGAGCGCAACGGCGTCGGCGGGGGCCTCCGCAACCTGCTGCTCACCGGCCGCGTCACCGCGGGGCGGACGGAGAATCGAGCCCTGACCTGGCTGCGGCTGGCCCAGGTCGCTGGCATCCATCAGGAGCTGCACACCCCGGTGTTCGAGCCCGGGCCCGAGGCGCGCCGGCGCGCCGAGCGCGTGCTCCACGGCACCGGGCTGGCGGACGGGCGCCTGCTCGTGGCGATCGCGCCCGGCACCGGCTTCGCCGAGAACGGCGCCGCGTCCTCGGCGACGGCCTGGGATCCGGAGCGCTGGGCGCACCTCGCCAACCAGCTGGCCCAGCGCCACGGGGCCGGCATCCTCCTGGTCGGGTCGCCGAACGATCGCTACGCCGCGGAGCGGACCAAGCTCGATCTCCGCGCCGACGCCACCGATCTCGTCGGCGAGATCGATCTCTCGACGCTTGCCGGGGTGGTCGCCCGCTGCGACCTGCTCGTGGGGAGCGATACGCCCCTGCTCCAGCTCGCCGCGGCGATGGGCACCCCGACGGTCGGGCTCTTCGGACCCACCGACGGCGCCCGGCGCGGCGCCTACGGGGCTGCGCACCGGGTGGTGCAGGCGCTCGCCCCTCCCCGGTTCGAGGAGATGCCACCGAGCCCCGCCACCATGGATCAGATCCGCGTCGACGATGTGCTCGCCGGGATCGAGGCGACCCTCTGAGCCGGCCGAACCTTATGACGAACGGCCCTAGGCCCCGGGCGCTCCCCGAAGCCAACCTGAGGTAGATCGGCGCCGGCGTGGCGCCAGGAGGTGGGCGGTAGCTCATGGCTGGCGTTCCCAGGGGTCGGCCTTCGAGGGGTGCGACACCGTGCCCGTTCTGCGGACAGCGTCTGCTGAGCAACCGCGCCGCCGAGCAGGTGAAGGCGGCGACCCACGAGCGTACGAGAGAGCTTGCCGCGCTGAAACGGCAGCTCCGGGAGGCGAAGCGAGCGCAGGGCCTCAATCCCGGCGAGCACGGCGAGTTCAGCGAGGTGGAGGTCTCCCTCCGCCTGATCAAGGCCTTCCCCGACGATCAGATCACCTGGACCCGCCCGGGGCGCCGGGGAGCGGAGATCCTCCAGACGGTGAGGTTCGACACCGATGGCGACCTCACCGTGGCGGGTCACGTCATCTACAAATGCAAGGACGTGCAGCGCTGGAACGCCGGCTTCATCACCCAGATCAAGGCGGCGGCGAAGCTGGCGGAGGCGCCCTACGCCATCCTCGTCAGCCCTCGCTTCCCGCGCAACCTCAAGAGCGTGGCGGTCGTGGACGAGGTCGTCATCGTGGATCCGGCGAACGTCGTCGTCCTCGCGGGGATCATCCGCCGTGTGGTCATCGAGTTCGTACCGGAGCGGCGCGATCGCCGGATCTCGAGCAGAGGGCCTGATCAAGAAGCGGCACGTCCGCGTCGTGCCGCGTGACGAGGCGCTCAGCGGATATACATCAGCGCGCGCTTGAGGACGTCGAGGTTGTCGAGCGCGTAGCCCGTCCCGCGGACGGCGCAGAGCTGCGGCTGGCTGTCGCGATGCACCTCGAACCCGGTCGCGGTGGCGATCGCGCGGTCGAGGCCCTCGAGGCGCCCGCCGCCCCCGCACAGGATCACCCCCTCGCGCTCGATGTCGGTGATCAACCGCGCGGGGGTGTCCGCGAGGACCGCCTCGACGCCGGCGAGGATCGGCCGCACGTGGGCGTCGAGGCACGGCGCCAGCTCCGTGGAGGTGATCGTGAGCGTTCGCTCCGCGTCGCCGGTCCCGGCTTTGACCTCGAGGCGGCGCTCCTCGTGCGCCCCGACCCGCGCGAGCGAGGCGATGACGTCCTCGACCGTCGCCGCGTCGAGCGTCGCACCGTGCTCCGCGCGGACGTGGTCGGCCACCGCCTGGTGGAGACGCGCCCCGCCGTGGCCGGGGAGGCAGCGTCCGCTCACCGTCCCCTCGAGGGCGAGCGCGGCGATGTCGGTCTTGCCCGCCCCGATGTCGATGACCATGTGGCCGTTGGGGCCGCTGAGGCGGATCCCCGCCCCCATCGCTGCGGCGAGCGGGGCGTCGAGCAGGTACGCGGTGCGCGCGCCGGCGAGCGCCGCCGCCTCGAGGAGCGCCCGGCGCTGCCCGCCCGGAAGCGCCGACATCACCGCGATGACGACGTCCGGCTTGAAGATGCGCTGGCGTCCGGCGGCGCGGATCAGGGCGTGGTTGACGAGCCAGCGCGCCGAGACGGGGTCGGTGATCTCCCCGCCGGCGATCGGGCGGCTCAGCCGGAACTCGCGGTCCGCGGCGGCCGCCTCGACCGCGCTGGTTCCAAAGAGGGCCGCCTGGAACTCACCGCCGCGGATCGCCACCGCGGTCGGCTCGCTGCCGACCATCCCCTCCCCCTTGACGATGATCCGCGTGGTCGTCGTCCCGAGGTCGATGCCGACCTTCTTGCCCAGCATCGTGCCGCCGCCCTCAGTCCCCGATCACACCGGTGAGGTCGCGCACCTCGGTTCCCGGCTCGCCGGAGGTGATCAGCTCGACGTCGGCGCCGACCTTGGCGAGCTTCGCCTCGAGGTCGTCGTAGCCGCGCTCGAGATGGAAGACGTTGTCGAGCTCGGTCGTCCCCTCGGCGCACAGGCCGGCGATGACGAGCGCGGCGCCGCTGCGGATGTCGGGGATGCTCATCCGCGTCCCGCGGAGCGTGGACGGGCCCGTGATCACCGCGCTCCGCCCGTCGACCCCGATCCTCGCGCCCATCTGCTGCAGCGCCGCGACGTGGCGGAAGCGGTTCTCGTAGAGCGCCTCACTGATGACGCTGACGCCCGTCGCCTGGGTCATCAGGGCGCAGAACTGCGGTTGCATGTCGGTGGCGAAGCCGGGGTGCGGCCACGTCGTCATGTCGACGCTGCGCAGATGCGTGGAGCGCACCTGCACGTGGTGGGCGCCCTCGACGATGTCGCAGCCGGCGGCGCGCAGCTTGCTCAGCAGGAAGCGGACGTCGGTCGGGCGCATCTGGTCGACGACCAGGTCGCCGCGCGTCGCGGCCGCGGCGATCATGTACGTGCCCGCCTCGATGTAATCGGCGGTGATGTCGTGGGTGGTCCCGTGCAGCAGACCGCCGGTGCCCTCGACGACGATCAGCTCGGTGCCCACGCCGGTGACGTGCGCGCCCATCCCGACGAGGCAGCGCGCGAGGTCGTACACGTGGGGCTCGCGCGCGGCGTTGCTGATGACGGTGATGCCCTCGGCGAGGACGGCGGCCATCATGAGGTTCTCGGTGCCGGTGACGGTCGGCATGTCGAGGTCGATGCGGGCCCCGTGCAGCCGCCGCGCCCTGGCGACGTACGAATCCTCGCGCTCCTCGACCTCCGCGCCCATGAGGCGGAGGCCCTCGAGATGCTGCTCGACACGGCGCATCCCGATGTCGTCACCGCCGGGCTTGGCGATGCTCGCCTCGCCGGCGCGCGCGAGGAGCGCGCCGAGCAGCAGGAAGGAGCCGCGCATCCGCCGGCTCAGACCGGCGTCCACCAGGGTGGTGCGCAGGTCGGCGGCACAGAGGCGCCAGGTGTGCCGGTTGGGGTGCTCGACGGTGACGCCCACGTGCTCGAGCATCGTCGCCATGGTCGAGATGTCCTCGATGTCGGGAACGTTGCCGAGCTCGACGGGCTGGTCGGTGAGCAGCGCGGCGGCCATCACGGGGAGGGACGCGTTCTTGCTCCCCGAGATCGCCACACGCCCCTCGAGGCGCCGGCCCCCACGGATGCGCAGCAGTTCCATCGCCTTCTACCGTACTCGACGGCGGACGCCGGCGGCTGACGGGGTAGATTAGGTGCAGGCAATCCAGACGGATCGCCGAGAAGTCACCGGGAGAAACCATGGCAACCGCAACGCTTCCCTCCACTGACACCTTCGAGCAGCTGCTCGGGGATCAGGCCTCCACCCTCCTCGACCACCGCTGCGAGGGCGTGCCGAGCGCAACGCTGCACCTCCCGGGACCTGACTTCCTCGATCGCACCTGGACCGGTAGCGACCGCTCCAACCGGGTGCTTCGCAACCTGGCGAGCATGTACGAGCACGGACGCCTCTCCGGCACCGGCTACCTGTCGATCCTCCCGGTCGACCAGGGCATCGAGCACTCGGCGGGTGCCTCCTTCGCGCCGAACCCCGAGTACTTCGACCCCGAGAAGATCGTCGAGCTCGCGGTCGAGGGGGGCTGCAACGCGGTCGCCTCCACGTTCGGCGTCCTCGGCGCGGTCTCACGGCGCTGGGCGCACCGCATCCCGTTCATCGTCAAGATCAACCACAACGAGCTGCTGACCTATCCGAACAAGTTCGACCAGATCATGTTCGGCACCGTCAAGGAAGCGTGGAACCTCGGCGCGGTGGCCGTGGGCGCCACCATCTACTTCGGCTCGGACGAGGCGGACCGTCAGCTGCAGGAGGTGTCGGTCGCGTTCGCGCAGGCGCACGAGCTCGGCATGGCGACGGTGCTCTGGTGCTACCTGCGCAACGGCGCCTTCAAGAAGGACGGCATCGACTACGCCGTCGCCGCCGACCTCACCGGCCAGGCCAACCACCTCGGCGTCACGATCGAGGCCGACATCATCAAGCAGAAGCTGCCGACCACCAACGGCGGCTTCGTGGCGCTCAACTTCGGCAAGACCGCCGACACGGTGTACACGAAGCTGACGTCCGATCATCCGATCGATCTCTGCCGCTACCAGGTGCTCAACTGCTACGCGGGACGCGTCGGGCTGATCAACTCCGGCGGCGAATCCATCGGCGCGGGCGACCTCGCCGCGGCGGTGCGCACGGCGGTGATCAACAAGCGCGCCGGCGGGACGGGATTGATCAGCGGCCGCAAAGCCTTTCAGAAGCCGATGCGCGACGGGGTTCAGCTGCTGAACGCGATCCAGGACGTGTACCTGAACCCCAAGGTCACCATCGCGTAGCCCGGGGCAGACATTCGTGCAGTACGTCGACATTCCTCGAAACGACGACGAGCGGTCGACGCTGCTCGCCTTCCTCGAGTGGCAGCGCGAGACCCTCGAGCGGAAGTGCGAGGGTCTCGACGCGGACCAGCTGCGCACGCGGTCGGCTGCGCCGTCGACTCTGTCGCTGCTCGGCCTCGTCCGTCACATGGCGGAGGTCGAGCGCGGCTGGTTCCGGCGAACGCTCGCCGGCGAGGAGGTCGAGGAGATCTACTGCACGAAGGACGATGAGGACGGCGATTTCGACAACGTCGACACCGCCGACGTCGACGAGGCGTTCGCGACCTGGCGTGACGAGTGCACGCGCGCTGACGAGATCGTGTCGCGTCGCGCGCTCGAGGCGACCGGCCTGCAGCGCACCGGCCGGGAGGTCTCGATGCGATGGATCCTCAACCACATGATCGAGGAGTACTCGCGCCACAACGGCCACGCGGACCTGCTCCGCGAACGCATCGACGGCGCGACCGGCTACTGAGGGCCGCTGGGGCCGCCGGCGGGTGTGAATCCGCGCAGGCGGGGATCACGCCGGGCGCGCACCCGAGGATCACTCCCCTCGCATTGACTTCTCGGCAACCGCCCCGAGCCCTTCGAGGACCGGACCCCAGTTCTTCTCGGCCATCGCATCCGCGTCCGCCTGGCTCGGATTGTTGTCCTGCGTGAGCGTGAGCACCGTCTCACGTCCACGGGGTTCGAGCTCGTACGTCACCGTGTGGTAGTTCTCGGGCCTGTCGTCGCTGCCACCCATCGGGCTCCAATGCGTGACGCGCAGCAGCTTGTTCGGTTCGACGTCGAGCACGGTGCCCTTGTCCTCGTAGCTCCTCCCCTGCCACTCGCCCTTCCAGGTGATCGGGCTGCCCGGCTCCCAGCTGGTCTCGAGGTTCGTCCCGTGCATGTACTCCCTCACCAGCGCCGGGTCGGTGAGCGTCCTCCAGACGGCGTCAACGGACGCGTTGATGGTGATCTGCTTCTCGGCGACAAATGTGCCCTGCATACCTGTGCTCTCCGTGTGCGGCTCGTGCGCCGGGTCGGATGTATGATCCGATCATATAATGATGGTCCGGCCCGTGCCACCGCGTGAACCGCCGCCCGATGCGCGCCTGGCGAATCTCGTCGCGGCGCTCGCCACGGGCGTCGCCGATGCCATGCAGGAGGCGATGTGCGCCGCTGCGGGGTTGGACGCGGCCTCTGCTTCGGCGCTGGTCGCACTCCTCGACTTCTGCCCGGGGGAATCCGTCCAGTACCTCAGCGGCGTCGTCGGCCTCACTCACTCGGGAACCGTTCGTCTCGTCGATCGCCTCGTCGATGGCGGATATGTGGCGAGAGTGCGCGGCCGGGATGGCCGGTCACGTTCGGTGACGCTGACTCCGCACGGAGCCACGCTTGCCAGGCGCGTCCGGCGTTCGCGAGCTCGCGGCATTGCTCAGCTGCTCGCGACGCTCTCCGAACCCGATCGCGCTCGAACTCACCGAACTCTCGCAGATGCTCGTCGGAACCGTCGCGCAGCAGCGTCTTGCACGGCGGGCGCGGGGTGATCCGCCGGCGGGCGGCGCCCTGTGCAGGACGTGCGACTTCGCGGCGTGCGGACGCGACATCGGGCGGTGTCCTGCCGCCCGATCAGCCGGCGGATCTACAGCGGCTGGAAGCGGACGACATACTCCGCGCCCGAGCCTGTCTCGGCGGATGACCACATCGTCCCCGCGCCGGTGAGCGCGAGCGTGCCGTCGTCATGGAGCATCGAGCCGCCGGCGGTGGGGAACGCGGCGCTGCGATCGACGGTGCCATCGCCGTTCATCCGGAAGAACCGGCTCGGTCCGCTGCGCTCGGCTCCCGCCTCCCACAGCGCGCCTCCGGCATCGACCGCAAGCTGATCGGCGCTGGACAGGCTGATGCCGACGGGGAAGATGAAGACCAGCCTGCTGGTCCCACCCGCGCTGAATTGGGACACCCGGAGGCAGAACGGCGGGTTCTGTCCCGAGCAGAAGATCACCTTCCATCCCCAGAAGGTGCCGTCGGGCCGAGCCAGCAGGCCGGTGAGCGCGCCGGGGGGAACCTCGATTCCTGTTGTGGCCCCGGACGCCGTGTAGCGGCCGAGCACCTGGCTCGGGTAGCCGCCGAGCGCCCAGATGGCGCCATCGCTCGCGAGCGTGACGGGGCCTGATCTCTTACCCGGTCCTGGGGGCGGCAGCAGCGTCACCGCCCCTGCAGGAGTGACCTTCACGACGAATGACACCCGCTGCCCGCACGTGCCGGTGCCGCACTGGTCGCTGAGCGACGCCCACAGGTTGCCGCTCGTGTCGACGGCGGCACCGCCGCAGAAGCTCTGCGCCGCGACGGACGGCAGGGTGACCGGGTGGACGGTGTCGTCCGGGGTCACCAGGGTCAGCACGCAGACGCCGCGGCTGAAGGTCGCGGTGTCGTTGTTGCCGTACGACCAGACGCCCTCCGGACCGGCGCCGGCGATCACCGCCGGAACGTTGCCGTGCGGCAGCACAACGCCGGTGAGCGTGGCCTGACCGCTCGCGCTGATCGCGCCAAGCTGCGACTGCGGTGTCACGAACCACAACTTCCCGTCGGAGCCCGCTGACAGCTGCTCGATGTGGACGCCCCCCGGCACCGCGACAGCGCTGATCGAGCCCTGGATGCTTGCATTGCTGGCGGCGGCCGCCGTCAGGCCGCCCCCGGTCACCGCGGAGACACTCGCCACCAACCCCGCGATCCCGAGGATGCGTTGCCCGAGACCGCCCCGACATCGAATGCGTCCGCATGTGCGTCCCTCCATGAATCGTGGCGATATCGGTGCTCAGACCGGACTACCCCTGGTCGGCAGATGGTACTGCCGGCGTACCGGGGACATCCAGCGCCTTGACGGCCCCAGAGCCGTGTCTGCTACTGATACGCCTTGAGCCGTCGCCAGCCACCGGCTCGGTTGTTGGCGATGATCTGCTTGAACATGGCGGCCAACGCCGCGGCATTCAGGGTCTCGCCTTCGCGCACCGATACCGTGCGCGCCGTCTTGTTACCGTGGCCGGCGGTGATGATCCCGTGGGGATCCGGCACGATCCCGCCGTCATAGAGAAAGACGTTGACGTGGTCCCTGGCGGCGAGGAGCGCGCAGATGTTGCCCTGCAACACAAAGTACGGCTGCGTGGTGCGCTTGATGGTCTCAGTGACCTCAGGGTCAACTGAATGCACGAGGGCGCGCACCTCGCCGCAGATCCTGCGCTGCCAGTCAGGGAGTTGCCTGATGTAGGCATCCACACGTGGGTCTGCGCGAAACGTCATGCCAGGACCACCGGCGCGAACGCCGGTGCAGGTGCATCGGGCTGGAGCGCAACCTCGGTGATCACTCCCGTGGCGCCATCAAGGCCGCGATCTGCGAGCGTGAGCTGACCCCGAGCTTGTCCATGATGTGACGCATGTGGCTGGCGACGGTCGCCTCGGAGATGAAGAGTCGCGCCCCGATCTGTTTGTTGCTGAGCCCTTGTGCGACAAGCTGAGCGACCTCAACCTCGCGCTTGGCGAGCGCCCCGGCCCGGACGCTTGTAGGAAGAGGGTCGTCCATCGGAGCGGCTTCGCCGAGTGCGAGTCGCAAGGCCATCTCGCGGCTCAGGTGTTGGCCCGCCTTGAACTCAGCATCGAAGACTCCTGCGCCCAGTGCGTCCATCGCCAGCTGCCTGGCTCCCGCCACGATCGGAATCGTCGGTCCTCCGAGCGCGGAGCCGGTCTGCGTGCACAGCACGTCTGCTGCACCGAGCAGCTGTGCGGCCGCTCGCGCGCGACCGCTGTGGGCCGCATACCAGCCCGCAGCCGCAAGGCCCCAATACTGGCCGAGCCGGTTATCGACAAGCCGTGCCACCCTCAACGCCTCACTGAACCATTCGTTTGCCGCCTGCAGTTCGCCGGACATCATGCCCGCGACTCCGAGATTGCGGAACATGTTTTCGAGTTGATAGAGGTCACCAGCCGCTCGGCTCAGCGTGACTCCTTCCATGAGAAAGGGCTTTGGTGGTCTCCAGTTCGCCCGTGAAGATCGCATGGATGGACTGCGACAGCAGCAACTCGATCGTCGCGGGGAAATCGTCCAGTTGTGACGTCATCGCCTCGGCCTCATCCAGGTGACGCTGAGCCGCTGCAGGATCGCCTGCCACCGTCGCGGTGGAGGCGGCGATCGACAGGGATTCGGACAGCAGCCCCCGAGCTCCTGCCTCTCGAGCGATGTCGACCGCTCGTGCGATCCATGGCCTGCCGGCGGCGGGATCGCCCTGCAGCATGCTCAACCAACCGCGGAGGTAGTAGGCCCGCACCAGTGTGAGCGCCGTCGCGTCGCCGGCAGGCAACGTCAGGTCCAGCCAGCGCACAGCCTCGGTCGTTCCGTGCGTGATCCAGTAGTAACGCAGCGAGGAGGCGATATCGAGCCCGCGAGCCAGGTCCCCTCGACTGACGCACTGATGGAGCACTGCTCGCAGGTTGTCAATTTCCACATCGGCCCACGCGAGCCACTCGACGAGGTGGTATCGAGCCTCGTCAGCCGAACGCAGACACGTCAGGCGATAGTGCTCGACGCAACGATCCTGAAGGACATCCTCCTCGTCAGCCTCGCGCAGTTTCAGGCGGGCGTACTCACGCATCGTCTCGTGGAGCCGGTAGCAGACGGTGCCCCTGACGTCCTCGGTGGTGACCAGTGACTTGTCGACGAGCGATGCGAGCAGATCCAGTGCGCCGGTTCCGGTGAGGGCGTCTGATTCGCAGACCCCCTCGACATCCTCCAGGGTGAATCGCGCGGCGAAAACGCAGAGACGCCGGAGCAGGACCTGCTCAGCCTCCGTCAACTGGTCGTAGCTCCAGTCGATGGCCGTGCGGAGCGTTTGATGCCGCGGGAGCGCAGCGCGGCCGCCTCCGGTGAGCAAGGCGAACCGGTCGCTCAATCGGTGGAGGATCTGCTCCACGCTCAGGACGCGGGTCCTGACCGCGGCAAGCTCGATCGCAAGGGGCACGCCGTCGAGCCGCCGGCACACGGCGACGACTGCGGCCTGGTTCGACGTGCTGAGTTCGAAGGCACCCGATGCAGCGGCCGCCCGCTCGGTGAACAGCATGATCGCCTCGTTCTGCCGGAGCTGGGCGAGCGGTGCTGCGCCATCCGTCAACGGCAGCTCGAGCGGAGGGACGGGAACCACGTACTCACCGGGCACCTGAAGCGGCTCCCGGGTGGTGGTGATCACGCGCACGTCCGGTGCCGCGCGGAGGATCTCGTTCACCAGCTGAGCGGCTGCCTCGAGCAGGTGCTCACAGTTGTCGAGGAGGAGCAGGAGCCGCCTCGTTCGCAGGTGCGCGACCAGAATCTCCATCGGCGTCGCCGACGCCTGGTCCCTGAGGTCAAGTGCCCCGAGCACGGCGTCGGGCACGAGGGCCGCTTCGCTGACCTCGCCAAGCTCGACCAGCCAGGCTCCGTCCTCGAAGCCCCGCGCGAGGTCCGTTGCCGCGCGAATGCAGAGCCGCGTCTTGCCCACGCCCCCTGGACCGACCAGGCTGACCAGGCGCGCTGTCGTGAGCTTCGTTCGGATCTCACCCAGCTCGCGTCGGCGGCCGACAAATGTCGTCGCCTCCGCCGGCAGGTTGCCCGATCGGATCCTAGGTCTGGCCATCCGGGGTACGAGCCGTCACGCCGCCTGAGTGCTCGTGACGACAGCGACTACGCGTCGAATCATCAATCCTGACGATGTCCCGCTCGGGGCAGCTCCCTCACGCTCGCCAGTATGAACGAGGAGCTTCCAACCCGACGCGTCGAGGTCACCTTCGTCGGCCGGCCGCCGCCGGTGGTCATCGAATCGATGACCTCATGAACCACAAGGAGCTTCAGATGAATCCAACAACCACAACGGCAACAACCCGTTCAAGAGGAGAAGTCAAGGTGAACCCGACAAGAAAGATCGCGCTCGTCGTCGGAGTGCTGTTCATCCTCACGTTCGTCACATCGATTGGAGCGGTCTTCGCGTACGGACCGGTGCTCACCGATCCCCACTACATCACCGGTGCCGGCGCGGACACCCGGGTATTCCTGGGTGCGTTCCTCGAGCTCTTCCTGATCATCACCAACATCGGCTGCGCCGTCGTGCTGTTCCCGCTGCTCAAGCGGCAGAACGAAGCCATCGCTCTTGGCTACGTCACCGCTCGGCTCGTGGAGTGCACCTTCATCCTGGTCGGCCTCCTCAGCGTCCTCGCGATCGTGACGATGCGGCAGCATGCTGCGGCCGCGGACGCTGGCACGCTCGTCGTGGTCGGCAAGTCGCTCATCGCCATCAAGAATTGGACATTCCTCCTGGGGCCCGGCTTCGTCGACGGGATCGGGACTGGGCTGATGCTCGGCTGGCTCATGTACCGGTCCGGCCTCGTGTCGCGCCGTATGGCGCTCTTCGGGGTCATCGGTGGTCCGCTGCTTGCCGCGTCGGGCATCGCGGTGCTCTTCGGCGTCTTCGCGGCACAGTCCACCGGGCAGAGCCTGATGACCGTCCCGGAAATCATCTGGGAGGCATTCCTCGGCCTGTGGCTCACGTTCAAGGGGTTCAGCCCCTCTGCCTTTGGCGCCGGCGCGACCTCCGACCTCCGCGCAGACGCCGCCCATCCGGTCGATGCGGTGGTTGCCGCGTAGTTCAAGCCGTCGACACGGCGCCATGCGGGAGCCCGGCTTCGGCCGGGCTCCGCACAGCCTCGACAACCTTCAAAGGAGCCTCTCATGATCGTGGTGGACAACCTCACCAAGCGGTATGGCGCGAAGACTGCGGTCGACGGCCTGACATTCACAGTGAAGCCCGGGATGGTCACCGGGTTTCTCGGGCCCAACGGCTCCGGCAAGTCGACGACCATGCGCCTGATCCTCGGGCTGCACGCCCCCACCCGCGGGTCCGCGACGGTCAACGGCGAGCGCTACTCGGCACGCAGGGCGCCGCTGCACGATATCGGCGTGTTGCTCGAGGCACGGGCCGTCCATCCGGGCCGCTCGGCCTACGATCACCTTCTCGCGCAGGCGCAGACGCAGGGGATATCGCGAGCGCGCGTGAACGAGCTGGTGGACTTCGTCGGCCTGCAGGACGTGGCGAAGAAGCGGGTCGGCCAGTTCTCTCTCGGCATGGGCCAGCGCCTCGGCATCGCCTCCGCACTGCTCGGCGATCCCGCGACGCTCATCCTCGACGAGCCGATCAACGGGCTCGACCCGGACGGGATCCACTGGATGCGTGGGCTCTTGAAGACGCTTGCCGCTGAAGGGCGCACTGTCTTCCTGTCGTCGCATCTGATGAGCGAGATGGCTCTCACCGCCGACCACCTGATCATCATCGGGAGGGGACGGCTGATCCGCGACATCAGCATCGGTGCGTTCGTTCGCGAGTTGTCGAACGACGTCGTCCGAGTGCGCTCGCCGCAGGCGAACGACCTGCGCCGGTGCCTCGCCCCCCACAACGCGACCATCTCGAGTGACGCGCCGGGCCTGCTGGACGTCGAAGGACTCACGGCGGAGCAGATCGGACGCATCGCCGCGCTGAACGGCATCGTCCTCTCCGAGCTCACCCCCCAGACCGCGTCGCTCGAGGACGCCTTCATGGAGCTCACCCACGACGAGGTGGAGTACCGCAACCCGTCGATCCACATCGGCGTCGCCGGCGCCGCAGGAGCAGCAGCATGAGCACCGTATCGATCGCACCGATGAGCCTCCCGCGGACGCCGAGCGGAGGGCGCGTGACCCAGATGAAAGTCATCGTCTCGGAATGGACCAAATTCCGTTCGCTGCGGTCCACGCGCTACACGCTGCTGGTGACGGCCGGCCTCACGATCGGGCTGGCGCTGGCCGCCGCCATGCTCGTCGTCGCGCAGTGGGGCACGATGACCGCCATCGACAAAGCCACGTTCCAGCCGCTGAATGTGAGTCTCGTGGGCGCAAACCTCAGCGTCATGGTGATCGGTGTGCTCGGCGTCCTGATGATGACGAGCGAGTTCTCGACGGGACTGATCAGCTCGACGTTTGCCGCCGTCCCGCGGCGGCTCCCCGTCCTGTGGGGCAAGGCCATCGTGTACTTCGTCATCGCACTGGCGGTGACCGTACCGGCCATGCTGGTCGCGTTCTTCACCACGCAGGCGATCCTGTCTGGCACCCACGTGCAGATCAGCTTCGGACACAGCGGCGTCGCGCGTGCCGTGCTCGGGGCGGCCCTCTATCTCACGATTGCCGGAACTCCTGGGCATCGAACTCGGCGGTATCTTCCGGAGCACCGCGGCCGCGGTCACGAGCTTGACCGTGATCATCTTCGTCCTGCCGGTGATCACGTTCATCCTCCCCGCGAGTCTGTCGAACACCATCAAGCCGTACCTGCCCGGCAACGCCGGTGGGGCGATCATGAGCATCGTTCCGCAGGCGCACACGCTGGCGCCGTGGGTTGGGCTCGGCCTCTTCGCTGCCTACGCCTTCGCGGCGCTCGCCGCCGCGGCGGTGCTCCTCGTCAAGCGCGACGCGTAGACGGACGCCTCGACCGGACCTCGGTGCGTACAGGCCGATGGCTCCAGGCGAGGGCGCATCGATCCCACACCGCGTCGCCACTCGACTGCCGGAACGCCCTCAGGACGGTGCTGTCGATCACCTGGTTCCCGTTGGCGTTCCGGTGGACGAACGCCCGCCCGAAACGGCGCTCGATTCCCTTCGCCGCATCCGCCCGGCGAAGGGTTCCGAGTGCGCCGAAGGCCTCACACATCCACCGGGCGACCTCGTCCGTCGTCGCGAGCTCCGCCAAGCCCATCCGCTTCATCGTCGCTTCATCGTGAGCACGCGCGGACGTGAGCATCAGTGCCGAAGGTCCCGATCCGCACAACTCGAAGCCCGGCTCGTCAACGCCGCGAGCGGCTCAGGATCTCCCCTCTTCGCGCTTCAACTCCTCACGGCCGATGATCGAAAGATGGACCTCGTCGGGGCCGTCCATGAACCGTGCCGACCGCGCGTACGCGTACATCTGGGTGAGCGGCAGGTCCTGCGACACGCCGGCCCCGCCGTGCACCTGGATGGCGCGGTCGATGACCGCTGCGGCGACGTTGGGAGCGACCACCTTGATCGCGGAGATCTCGAACCGCGCGCCGAGGCTGCCCTGCGTGTCGAGCAGCCACGCCGCCTTCTGACACAGCAGCCGGGCCTGCTCGATCTCGATGCGCGACCTCGCGATCTGCTCACGCACCACGCCCTGCTCCGCGAGGCGCTTGCCGAACGCGGTGCGCGACTTGGCGCGGTCGCACATCAGCGAGAGCGCGTGCTCGGCGGCGCCGATGAGCCGCATGCAGTGGTGCAGGCGTCCGGGACCGAGCCGAGCCTGCGCGATCATGAACGCGGTCCCCTCGTCGCCGATGCGGTTGCTCTGCGGCACCCGCACGTTCTCGAGCAGCACCTCGCAGTGGCTCCCCGGGTCGTCGAACCCGTAGACCTTGAGCTGCCGGACGATCGTGACCCCGGGCGCATCCATCGGCACGAGCACCATGGTGTGCCGCTGATGGCGCTCCGCCTCGGGGTGGGTGACGCCGATGAGCAGGATGACCTTCGCATTGGGATGCGCCGCGCCGCTCGTGAACCACTTGCGGCCATTGATGACATAATCATTGCCGTCACGGTCGATGCGCGTGGCGAGCTGGGTGGGGTCCGAGCTGGCCACCGCGGGCTCGGTCATCCCGATGCACGACCGGATCGTGCCCCGGCAAGGAGCGGCTTCAACCACGTGTCCTGCTGCTCGGGCGTGCCGAACTGCACGAGCACCTCCATGTTGCCGGTGTCCGGGGCCGAGCAGTTCATCGTCTCCGACGCGATGGCGCTCCACCCCATGATCTCCGCGAGCGACCCGTACTCGAGGTTGGTCAGACCCGCGCCGAACCGCTTGTCGGGCAGGAAGAGGTTCCAGAGCCCGCGCCGCCGCGCCTCCGCCTTCAACTCCTCCATCACCGGCGAGATCCGCTGCGGGATCGTCTCAGCCGAAAACCCTTCCCAGTACTCGGGTTCGGCAGGGCGGACGCGCCCGTCCACGAAGTCCCAGACCTTCTCGCGCAGCTCGCGCAGTCGCGGTGTCTCGGTGAAGTCCATGCTCAGCCTCCTCCGTTCGAATGCCGGCGCGCCAGCGTGTCGAGGCCGCCCTCGACGATCGCCGGCACCATCTCCCCCATCGTCTCGAATCCCTCGCCGACCGTCATGCCCATGAGGAAGCGCGCGGTGATGCCCTCGGCGATGATCGCGAGCTTGTAGGCTCCAAGCGCGATGTACCAGTCGAGCGCCGACAGGTCGCGCTCGGTCCCCGCCGCGTACTCGCGCACGATGTCGGCACGCTTGTAGAACCCGTCCTCGACAGTGATGGACCGTCCGTGCAGCGTGTGCGACGCGGCTTCCGACGCGTCGTCGGCCCAGTACACGCAGAGCAGCCCCAGGTCGCACAGCGGGTCGCCGATCGTGCACATCTCCCAGTCGATCACCGCGACGATCCGCCCGGGATCGGCGGGCGCGTAGATGACGTTGTCGAGGCGGTAGTCACCGTGGACGATCCCCGCCGCGGACTGCACCGGCACCGTCTCCTCGAGGCGGCGGTGCAGCGCCTCGATGCTCGGCAGCTCGCGCGTCTTCGACGCCTCCCACTGCTGCCACCAGCGTCGCACCTGGCGCCCGAGGAATCCCTCGGGATGGCCGAAATCCGCAAGCCCCACCGCATCCGGGTCGACGCGATGCAGCTGCAGCAGCGTGTCCACCAGCGCCGCCGACATGGAGCGCCGCGCCTCGCGCGAATCCGGGAACGCCTCGGGCAACCGGTCGCGCACCACGTGGCCGTCGATCCACTCCATGACGTAGAACCGCGCGCCGATCACCGACTCGTCCTCGCAGCTCGCGATGACGTGGGGCACGGGGATGCCGGTGCCATTGAGCGCCGCGAGCACACGGAACTCCCTTCCCATGTCGTGCGCGGTCGGCAGGACGTGCGCGAGGGGCGGGCGCCGGACCACCAAGCGCCGCGCGCCGTCGTCGACGACGTACGTGAGGTTGGACCGGCCGCCCGGGATCACCTCAGCCGCGAGCGGACCGGCGAACCCCCCGATTCTGGGCCCGAGGTAGCGCTCGAGCGCCTCGAGGTCGAGCCCGGGGGGCGACGTCACTGCGCCGGCGGATGCCCGTGGCGGCGGCGCCGGACCTCGGCCACACGGAGACGGAGGGTCGCCCGCTCGAGGGCGGACGCGGCGTCGGCGTTGCTCGCCTCCTGGCTCAGCAGCTCCTGCGCGCGCCTGCGCGCCTCCTCGGCTCGTGCCTCGTCGATGTCCTCGGCACGCTCCGCGGCGTCAGCCAGGATCGTGACCTTGTCGGGCAGGATCTCCAGGAAGCCCCCCGACACGAAGAGCACATGCTCGGTGTCGTCGTTGCGCACGAGGACCTCGCCGTTGCGCAGCGGGGTGAGCAGCGGGATGTGGTGCGGGAGCACCCCGAGGTCGCCCTCGATGCCGGGGGCGAGCACGAAGTCGGCTTCCTCGCTCAGCACGCGTCCTTCAGCGGTGACGAGTTCGACCTGGAGCTTCGCCATGCCGGTTATTCCTTCGCGGGCTCACCGCCCTCGGTCGCGGCGTCCTTGGTCTCGGCCGCGGCCGCCGGAGCGGGGGCCTCCTTCGAGGCGGCGCCACGCGCCACCGCCTCGTCGATGGTGCCGCACATGTAGAAGGCGTCCTCCGGCAGCTCGTCGTGCTTGCCGTCGAGGATCTCCGCAAAACCGCGGATGGTCTCC